>NZ_BAABLO010000010.1:0-41404 GCF_039544395.1 Pedococcus ginsenosidimutans | reverse complement strand
CCAAGACCCAGGCCGTCACCTCCAACCTGACCGGCGCCCTGGCCGGCCAGACCGACAGCCGCAACGTCCACATCGGCCCCTCGGACTACGTCGCCTGGCTCGACGACCGCAAGTGGGCCTACGTGCGTCTCGAGGGCCGCGCGTTCGGCGACGTCCCGCTCAACCTGGAGTACAAGCTCGAGGTCTGGGACTCCCCGAACTCGGCCGGTATCATCATCGACGCCATCCGCGCGGCCAAGATCGCCAAGGACCGCGGCATCGGCGGCGCCCTCATCAGCGCCTCCTCCTACCTGATGAAGTCCCCGCCGGTGCAGCGCGAGGACACCGAGGGCCGCACCCGGCTCGAGGCCTTCATCGCCGGCACCGAGCAGCGCTGACCCGCGCTCACATGGTCATGCCGGACGGGGTCGTGAGGCCCGGCAGGGCGTCCGGCGCAGTGAGCAGGAAGAGGCCGAGGCCGAGCAGCAGCGCCGCGGTGCCATACGTCACGACGCGACGCCAGGGGAGCAGCTTCTCGACCGCGATGATGGCGGCGACCAGGGCCATCCACGTCAGGCTCATCACCCCGAGCGCGAACAGCGACGCCATCAGCGCCCAGCAGCAGCCGACGCACCACGCCCCGTTGCGCACCCCCATGCGCACCGACCCCAGGGGTCCGTCCCGCCACGACCCCAGGAGCGCCCCCAGCGGGCTCCGGCAGTGGCCCAGGCACACGTCCTTCAGGGGAGTGAGCTCGTAGACGGCGGCCACGAGCAACGTGGCCCCGGCGAGCATCCTCCCGGACCTCTCCCAGCTCAGCGTGTCGCCGAGCACCGCGTGGGCCGTGGCACCGATGGCGTAGCCGGCCAGGCCGGCCGCTGCCCAGGTCAGCAGGTAGCCGCCGGCGAAGAGCCAGGGGGCGAGCGGGGTCCGAGCCCTCGTGAGCCGGCTGTACAGGGCGATCGTGGGTGCCACCGACGGCAGCATCATCGCGGCCATCATGACGACCCAGGTGCCGAGGAACCAGCCGAGGGTGCCCAGCGCCGACCAGGGGCCGGCGTCCATGCCCTGCATCGCGTGGGCGCTCCACACCCACCCGAGGGCGGCGACCAAGCACAGCGCCGCCACGAGGGCGAGCCTCGTCCGGGCGGCGGCGTACGCAGGGTTCAGGGCCTGCTGGCCACCGTCGGGGGCGGCCGCCGCGCGCATGGCGCTCAGGCAGCCCAGGAGAACGACGACGTGGACAGGCCGGTCCTCGCCTCGTAGGAGATCCCGAAGGCGTCGATCCGTGCGTGCCGGGCCTCGGCCATGGTCAGGTCGGAGGCGACGGGGTGGAACATCCCCTGGAACCGGACGGGCTGTCCGCTCTCCACCCCGAACGGGACGATGTCCTCGATCTCGAAGTCGATGGTGTCCGCCACCCGCACGCTGTGGCGCAGGCCGTCGTCCCGGACCTCGATGGCGGCGCGTTCCACACCCACCACCTCGCCGACCAGAGGAGCCAGCGCACCCATCGGCCCCCCGAGCTCACCGCCGAAGACCTTGACCAGCTTGTCGAACTGCTCGTCGCTGGACCCGTCGTCGATGTAGACGCCGAGTCGCCAGCCGCCCTCGGTCATCACCTTGGGGGTGTCCGCGATCAGGGCGACCCTGCGGCCCGCGACGTCCGTGCCCTCGACCTGCCCCTCCCGGAGGTTGAACACCAGGGTGACCCTGCAGAAGTCGTAGGTCGCCCCGTGGTCGAGGGAGAGGTTGCACGGACACATCAGCTCGCACGAGCAGGTCTCCACATAGCTGCCGGACAGGTTCCACGCCATGGCGGACCCCCTTTCCAGACCACCAAGTCTCGCCACGCTGCTGCGGCCCGTCAATGGATCTGGCGGCCCCTGCGACCTCTGCTGGCGGTGTTACGGGGTGTTGTCCGGAAATCTCCCGGAGGGCCGGCGACCGGGGCGATCCGGGTGCTGGTGCCGGCCCGTCCGACGAGGCAGGGTGGGCGCATGGAACGGGTGCTCGGAGTGGGTGGGTACTTCATGCGGTCCGCGGACCCCGAGGCGCTGCGGGCCTGGTACCGCGACTGCCTCGGCCTGGACGCCGACGAGCACGGGGTCTGGGAGCCGCAGGCGGGGCCGATGGTGTTCGCCACCTTCGAGGCGGGGACCGACTACTTCGGCTCCCGGAGCCAGCAGGTCATGCTCAACTTCCGCGTCCGCGACCTCGACGCGATGCTGTCCCAGCTCCGTGCGAAGGGGGCGGACGTGGCGGCCGAGGTGCAGGAGATGGAGGGGGTCGGCCGGTTCGGCTGGGTCACCGACCCGGACGGCAACCGGGTGGAGCTCTGGCAGCTGTCCTGAGGACGGCGCGCCGACCCCGGCCGGCTGGGTGTCCAGCCGCCCGGGGTCGGTCCCGTGACCCCTACTTGACCTCTGCGCGCCGCACGACCAGGAGGCCGATCGCCAGCGGCAGCAGGAACCAGAGCGCACCGGCGACACCGAGGTGCGCCCACTGCTGGCTCGAGACGGTGCCGTTGAACAGCGGTCCCTGCGCGTCGGTGTAGTCCACCCACGGCCGCAGGTCGGCGAACCACTTCTGGTAGGCGGCCAGCAGGCCGAGCAGCGGGGGCAGCACCAGGGTGAGGACGAAGTAGATGACGATCGCGCCGGCCGAGCTGCGGATGAGCAGGCCCAGCATGAACCCGAACAGCATCCCGAGCACGCTGCCCAGGACGATGAGCGCGAAGTGGGCGGCCGTGACGTCCCAGACGGGGTCGATGCCGGCGATCGCGCTCCCGACGAGGGTGCCCAGCACGCCGACGACGAGGGCGACGACCATCGACGCGACACCGACCAGGGTGGCCGCGAGGAACTTCGCCCCCAGGACGCGTCCGCGGTGCGGCACGAGGGTGAAGGTCGTCAGCCCGCTGCGCTGGCTCCATTCGCTGGTCACCGCGAGGATCCCGATCATCGGCAGGATCACGGTCATCGGCGCCCCGATCGCGGCCGCGAAGCTGTCGAAGGTGAGCTGGTCGTCCGGCGCGAACACGATGATCGCCGCCGTCGCGATCAGGCTGGTGATGACGATGCTGGCCATCAGCCAGAAGCCCGACCGGGTGTCGAACATCTTGCGCAGCTCCACGTTCACTATGCGCTGCAGGGGAATTCGCGACGCTGGACGACGCCGGCCGGTGCCCGGCCCACCCGATGTGTTGACGGTGGCATGGTCAGGGACGGACCCGGAGCTCGGGGCGGGACCCGGGCTCGTGATGACGGTGCTCATGCTGCTGCTCCTTCGCGCTGGGTGTCTGCGGTGAGCTCGAGGAACATCTCCTCGAGCCCGGCCCCGTCGGCGGTACGGAGCTCGGTGAGGACCACGCGGGCGGACAGGGCCGCCTGCCCGACGTGCTCCGGTGGTGCCTCGGTGTGGACGCTGCCGTCGGCGTGGGTGGTGAACGCCAGCCCGGCCTGCTCCATGGCCAGGGCCAGGGCGGCGGCGTCGCGGGCGCGGGCGACCGTCCCTGCGGCGGCCAGCAGGTCGGCCTTGGTGCCCTGGGCGACGACGCGGCCGTTGCCGATGACGACCAGGTCGTCGGCGACCACCTCGATCTCGTGCAGCAGGTGGGACGACAGCAGCACCGTGCCGCCACCATCGGCGAACCTGCGCAGGAGGTCACGCATCCAGCGGATGCCCGCAGGGTCGAGACCGTTCGCGGGCTCGTCGAGGACGAGCACCTGCGGGTCCCCGAGCAGGGCCGTGCCGATGCCGAGGCGCTGGCGCATGCCCAGCGAGTAGTCGCGGACGCGTCGGTCGGCCTCGTCGGACGTGAGGCTGACGAGGTCGAGCATCTCCTGGACCCGCCGTCGGGGCAGACCCATGGTCCGCTGGGCGATGGTGAGGATCTCGCGTCCGGTGCGCCCGGCGTGCTGGGCGGAGGCGTCCAGCAGGACGCCCACCTCGGTGCCCGGGTTGGGCAGGTCGGTGAACCGCCGGCCGTCGATCGTGGCAGAGCCCGAGGTCGCGGGGGTGAGGCCGACGATGATGCGCATCGTGGTCGACTTGCCGGCGCCGTTCGGGCCGAGGAACCCGGTCACCCGACCCCGGGCCGCGGTGAACGAGACGTCGTCGACGGCGGTCATGCCGCGTCCGTAGGTCTTGGTGAGTGCTTCGACAGTGATCATGCGGAGCATCGTGTCCGTCGCGCGTGGGTCGCCACATCGGGGAGACGCCGGATGCACACCCTGAGGCGACCCTGACGCACTCTCGGGGTCCACCGCCCGGCGACCCGGGGGAGACGGCTCGGGGTCCGCACCCCAGGCACCCCAGGCACCCCGGGCACCCCGGGCACCCCGGGCGCCCCGGTCCCGCAGGCCCGGGCCCTTGCGTCCGGGCCCTTGTGTCCGGGCCCGGGGGAGCGGACGCTGGTGCGGTGGGCCGATCGCACCCACACGCCGAGGCATTGCGGGGCTGCCGTGACTAGAGAGGTGCCCCGATGTCTGCACTGAGGAAGGCTTCCGTCCTGGCTGCGGCCGTCGCGGCGACGGCCGCGCTGGCGCTCTCCGCACCGCCTGCCGTGGCCGCCCACCCGGTGGCCCCACCCTCCGTGCAGACGGCGTCGCGCGCCCACACCATCGCGCTTCCCGGTGCGACGGGTACGGAGGGCGTTGCCAAGGGAGCGGGGGCGACGTTCTACGCCGGCGACCTGCTCACCGGGGACGTCTACCTGGGAGATGTGCGCCGGCGCACCGCCACCAAGCTCGTCCACGCCCCTGCCGGACGGTTCGCGACCGGCATGAAGGCGGACCTGCGCCACCACCTGCTCTTCGTGGCCGGCGGCCCGACGGGGCAGGGCTACGTGTACAGCACGGTCACCGGCGCCCCCGTCGCCTCCTACACCTTCGCCACCGCCCCGACGTTCATCAACGACGTGGCCCTGACCAGCCGCGGTGCGTGGTTCACCGACTCCTCGCGGTCGGTCCTGTACTTCGTGCCCGTCACGGCGGGCGCACCGGGACCGTTCTCCACGCTGCAGCTGAGCGGACCCGCCGCAGACCTCGGGGGCGCGTTCAACAACAACGGGATCCAGGCGACCGCGGACGGGTCGCGACTGCTCGTCGCCCACAGCGCGCAGGGGGCGGTGAACGTCGTCGACCCCGCCACCGGGGCGAGCCGTGCGATCGCGGGGCTCAGCGTCCCCAACGTCGATGGGATCCTGCTCGAGGGACACGACCTGTGGGTGGTCCGCAACAACGACAACCTGGTCGTCAAGGCCCGGCTCTCAGGTGACCTGCGCACCGGGACGGTCAGGAGGTCGATCACGACCAGCCTGTTCGAGACGCCTACGACCCTGGCGCTGTCAGGCGGCCACCTGGTCGTGGCCAACGCCAAGTTCGACACCGGGTTCCCGCCCACCGCAACGCATTACGAGGTCGTGGTCATCGACCGTTAGCCGAGCGGTCACCGGCTCAGCCGTCGACGAGCAGGCCCCGGAGGGGGCCCTGGAGGAGGTCGACGCGCCGGGAGAGGGCCTGCAGGTGCTCGATGCGGTGGATGGGTTCGCCGCCGCGGGCGCTCACCTCGTCCTGCTCGTCGCAGATGGGGCGCCAGACCGTGTCGACCACGTCCGCCACCGCGCCGGAGAGGTCGCCCTGCGGCCGGCCGGTGTGCTCCTCCCACAACCTGAGGCGGGTGTCCCGGGCAAGGGCCTCGTCGAGGGCGAGGATGTTCACCTCGGTGTCGTTGAACAGCGAGTGCTCGTTGAGGTTGGCCGACCCGATGGTCAGCCAGCGGTCGTCGACGATGCCGATCTTGGCGTGGACGTAGACGCCCGGGCCCCCACGCGAGGCCCCGACCATGGTGGTCGCGAGCAGGTGGCCACGGCCGGCATCCGCGGCGATGAGGCGGGCGAGCTGCCCCCGCGTGGTGTCGCTGCCGTTGTTGGGACGGCGGGGGAGGACCAGCACGAGGCGGAAGGCCTCGCTCGGCGGCCGGAGCAGCTTGTCGACGAGGACGTCGGTGACCTCGGGCGACCAGAGGAACTGGTTCTCGAGGTAGATGTGCGACCGGGCGGAGCGCAGCGCTGCGAGGTAGCCGGCCAGGATGCTGAACTCGCCCTGGGGGAGGAAGTCGTAGACCTTCTCCGGCACGGTGCGCAGCAGCTCGAGATCGAGGTCACCGGCGGGGGCAGGGGGCTCGGGAGCCGGCAGGACCGTACCCGTGACCGCACCCCACCTGGCGTTGAAGTGCGCCGCGACGTCGGCCACGACCGGGCCGCGCAGGACCGTCGCGGCGTCGTGCCAGCCGAGGGTGTGGAGCCTCGGGTGCGCACGGGAGTCGAGCCGGTCGCCGGCCAGCGCCGTGAGGTCGATGCCGCCGACGAAGGCGATCTCGTCGTCGACGACCACGAGCTTCTCGTGGTGGCAGTGCATGGTGAACTCGCGGGTGTCCAGGGCGCACTCGACCGCGGAACCGCGCATCAGCTCGGCTGCGGAGGCCCGCGCGTCGGCGCGGGTCGGCTTGAACACCGGCAGGGGTGGACCGCCCCACATCAGCACGCGCACGGGGACGCGTTGCGCCGTCGTCGCCAGCAGCTCCCGCAGGGTCATGCTGTCGGGTCCGTGCACCAGGCGGAAGTCCGGGCTGCAGTGCCAGCCGGCGATGTGCACACTGCGGCGCGCGCCGAGGATGGCTTCCTGGACCTGCGGCAGCGCCTCGGCCCCGTCGATGAGGACCTCGAGGCTGTTGCCGCGACGGACGCGGGACGGGTCGACCCACGTGGGTCCTGTGGTGTCGCCCTCGAGCGCGGCGGAGTTGCCGGTGCGCTGCAGCCGTCGACGGTGCCTCGCCTTCACGAGGTGCTCCAGCCGGTCACCCAGCCAGCCGTCGGTCCTGCCGGCGAGACCGGCGACCGGGGAGGGAAGTTCCGCCCCACGCCCACGGCTCGTCGCACCGGGCCGTGGGCGCGCTTCGTGCTGGGGCATGGTGCCGATCGTGCCATGCCGGTCGACGGCCCGGAGGTGGACTCAGGAGGACGGCCCGACCGGGGGTCGGTACAGCGTCGCGACGGCGGTCTCGATGTCCTCGTCGCTGCTCTCGACAGGTTCCATGTAGAGCCTGGCGTCGGCGATGAGTTCGTCGCGGACGGCCAGGATGATGACACCGCACATGGCGAAGGCCGAGCCGTCGACGTGGTGTCCGTGCCAGGACAGTTCGCCCCACTCCGTCGACCCGTCGACGAGGTGCGCGACGAGCTCTGCGCGGAAGTCGGGCACGTCTTCGAAGACCGAGGTCCAGTTCGAGAGCACCTGCGCCCGGCCGCGGAACGCCCGGCCGGGATGAGCGGGTTGGGTGCTGCGGTAGTCCTCGGCGAAGCAAGACGCCATCCGTTCGGCGTCGTGGGTGTTCTGCGCCTCGGTGAGGCGCTCCAGCATGCTCCTCATGGTCCGACGGTAGCCCCGGGAGGGGTCGGTGCGGGAGGCCCGGGCGCCCCCCATCGCTGCGTGCTCGCTGCGCTGTGTGACGAGGTCGGGTCGGTCACAGGACCTTCGCGACTCCGGGGACGCGCAGCAGGGCGGCGCCGAAGGCGAAGGACAGGACCACACCGAGTACGGCGACCAGGACGAACCGCGCCTCGGTGGGCCACGGCAGGTGCCTGCTGGCCAGGATGAGCAGGACCAGCACCCCCTGGTGCACGAAGAAGGTCGCGTAGGCAGCGCGGCCCAGGCTGCGCGCCAACGGCCCCTGCCTGTCGGCCCGCCGCCGGAACGCGTCGACCACCCAGAACGAGGCCGTGACGAGGACGGTCGACTCTATGGCCGCGAAGACCAGCGACTGCCAGGTGCCCCCGCCGCCGAACACGTCCACGTCGGCGCCTGCCGTCGACAGGGCCGCGACGAGCGCCGCGCAGCCGGCCATGGACAGCCAGGCGAGGTGGCGCACCCTGGTGGCGAGCCTCGCGTCGAGGTGGTCGAACCAGCCGTTCTCACCGGCGAGGAGCCCGAGGGCGAAGCCCGCGACCCAGCCGGGTGCCTGGGCGACCGCGAGGTGCCAGCGTTCCTCACCGAAGGGCGCCCAGATCCGCACCGCGTACGACGCCACCGTCACCAGCACGACGGTGACAGCCAGCCCGCGGCCGGTCAGCCTTCGCCCCGTCCCCGGGCCCCGGGGCCACGTCCGGCGCACCACGGCGTACGCGGTCGAGAACACCAGCAGCACCCCCAGGAACCACGTCGGACCAGGAGGAGGGGGCAGTGGCCACCAGGCGTGCGGGATGAACTCCCAGAAGCTGCCACGGAATCCCGCGTTGCTGGAGTCGACGAACTCGATGGGCGGGGTCAGCAGCAGGACGAAAGCGATGCTGGGCAGCAGCAACCTGAACGCGCGGTCCCGGAGGAACTGCCGAGTGCCCTTGCGCTGCAACGACTTGGGTGTGAACAGACCGGCCACCATGAAGAACAGGGGCATGCCGAAGGTGACGCCGACGATGGTGGCCAGCAGCAGCACGCTGAGCAACGGTTCGCGGACCGTCGGCTCGCTGAGGACCCAGGCGCCCTCCAGGCCGTTCCACGCCAGGCAGACGTGCGCCAGGACGACACCGGCCACCAGGGCGACCTTGAGGTTGTCGGCGTACGCGAGCCGCGCAGGGGGCTGACCGGCGAGAGTGGGCCGCGCGCCGTGGGCAACAACCATGACGAGCCTCCATCGCCGAACTCGACCTGCTCCCAGTCGTAGGTCCGCGACGCCACTGGGGCACAGAGGCGTTGGTCCCACGCCCATGCGCGTCGGTCACCCGGCTGCGAGGTTGCGCGCCAGACCAGCCAGCAGCCCGAGGGTGAGCCGTCCGCGGCCGAGCCCGAGCTCGACGAGGTCGTCGAACACCGACTGCTCGGCGGAGGCGGCGCGCAGTCCCGCGCAGAGGACGCTTGGCTTCGAGGCCAGCGCCGCGGCGCCGGCCGTGCTCGCGAGGTTGGTGCGCAGCAGGCGCCGCAGGGCACGTCGGTACTCCGCGCCGGGGGCCTCCCGGTCGCCCGTCGCCAGTCTCGCCGCTCCCACCCCGGGCCTGCCCCCACGGGAGTCGCCCACGGCCAGGCGTCCGGCGAGCGCGCCCGTGGCGACGGCGTAGTAGATGCCCTCACCGGTCAGCGGGTTGACCAGCCCCGCCGCGTCGCCGACAAAGAGCACGCGACCGTCCGGTTGCTCCCGCCCGGACCGCATCGTCGACAGGGGCAGGTGGTGACCACGCCACGAGTGTGCACCGGCCGTCGACCCCGGGAGCAGCGACTCGAGCCGCCCCACCATCAGGGCGTGCGTCGGGGCCGTCTGCCGGTCGCTGAGCACCTCGCCGTAGCCCACGTTGGACCACCCGTCGCCACGGTCGAAGGACCAGGCGTACGACGGCTGCCGCTCCTCGCCGAACCTGATCACCTGTCGGCCGACCCGGTGAGCGGGTGTCGGCGCATATCCGCGCAGCCCCAGGGCATTTAGCCCGGGGAGCGGTACGCCCAGCACGCGCCGTACCGGCGAGCGCGCACCGTCTGCCGCGACCACGACGCGGCCACGGACGGAGCCGTCGAGCACGACCTGGTCGCGTCCGGCCTCCACGTGCCGTACCCGGTGGCGGAGGAGCACCGCTCCCGCCGCGACCGCGGCGTCGACGAGGCGGGCGTCGAGCACGACGCGGGGCACCACCAGGGCCGGGCGCCGCATGGGTCGCTCCACCTCGAGCGCACCGAGTGCCAGCTGCAGCCGGGTGACGGGGGAGTGGTCCCGCCGCAGCCCGTCTGCCACGTCGTGGGCGCCGAGCTGCTCGAGCACGGCGAGGACGTGGGGCGCCACGCCGTCGCCGCACGACTTGTCCCGGGGGAAGTCCGCCCGGTCGAGGAGCAGGACGCGGGCGTCGGGGCGCTCGTGCAGCGCAGCCAGTGCGGCGGCCGCACCCGCGGGGCCGGCGCCGACCACGACGAGGTCCCAGAGCGGCCCGGTTCCCATGGCCCCACCGTACGGACGGCCGGGCCCGACGGCATGGGCTCGGCCGGGGCTGTCAGTGCGTGAGGACCGACAGGGTGGTGAAGCCGTAGCCGGCCGCGCGGTAGCCGGCGATGATCCTCGGCAGCGCCGCCGCGTCGAGAGTGGTGCCGTCGTCGGGGTTGGCGCCCACGTGCATCAGGACGACCTGTCCCGGGGCGCGGCCGGCGAGCACGCGGGCGACGACGCTGTCCACCGTCATGCCCCCTGAGGTCCCCTTCCACCCGAGGGAGTCGGTGGTCCACCCGACCGCGCCGTAGCCCTGGGCATGGACGAGGCCCAGGACGCGGGAATCGTACGCGCCGAAGGGAAAGCGGAACAGGGGCCGGGGGTCCCTGCCCGTGGCCGCGATGATCGCGGTACGGGTCGTGGACAGCTCCTGCTGGAGGGTGGCCGCACCCACGGTGGTCAGGTCGGGGTGGCTCCAGCTGTGGTTGCCGACCGGGCCGACCGCGGCCATCTGGCGGGTCGTCGAGGGGTTGGCGGTGGCGAACCGGCCGGTCACGAAGAAGGACGCGGGCACGCCCTGCGCGTGCAGGGTGGCCAGGATCGTCGCCGCACCCTGGCTGCCGGCCCCTCCGTCGAAGGTCAGCGCCACCACCTTCGACGACGTGGGCAGCCGGGTCACGACGCCGTCGCGCAGGGCCGGGGGCAGACCGGTGGACGGTGCGGTGGTGCCGCTCGGGCTGGTGTGCGAGGTCGTCCGCGGCGGGGTCGTCCGTGGAGCCGTGGTGGGCCGTGTGCTCGTCGCTGTGCGCGGTGGCGTGGTCCCGGTCGGGTGAGTCGTCGTCGCGGTGGTGGCTGTCGTGGAGGTCCCCGCCGTCGCGGTCTGCGCGGTCGAGGTCGGGGCCACGGTGCCCGGTGAGGTCGGAGACGAGGGCGAAGGCCCGGTACTGCACGCAGCCACGAGGAGCACGGCCACGGCGGCGCCGACGCGAGTACTCCTCATGTCCCAGGACTAGTCCTCCTCGGGGCGGCCCGCACAGTGCCCAAGGTCCCCGCCCCGAGGCGGGGCGCGAAGTGCTGGGAAACCCCGTGGCCAGTCCCTATGCTGGGGGAAAAGGCGCCGGGGCCACGGTGCCGGTCCGCGCTGGGTCGAGCGTGGCGGGAGGTGTTGGTGTGGGCGACGACGAGCACGGCAGGCAAGAGGCACGGCTGACGTTCCCCGACGGGCCACGGCTCGCCCTCGAGGAGACCCTGATCGCGCTCACCAGCCGCGCGCAGGACGTGCTGGCCACCCAGGGTCGCCTGCGTGCGCTGCTGCGCGCGACCGCCGCCTTCAGCGGCGACCTCGACCTGCGGATGGTGCTGCGCCACGTCGTGGAGGCCGCCCGCGAGCTGGTGGGGGCGGAGTACGGCGCGCTGGGGGTCGTCAAGGGCGGCAACCTCGTGGAGTTCGTGCACTCGGGCATGGACCCGGAGACCGTCGCCCTGATCGGGGACCCCCCGAAGGGCCTCGGCCTGCTGGGCCAGCTCGTCACCCACCCCGAGCCGTTGCGGCTCGCCGCGCTCGAGCAGCACGCGTCATCCGTGGGCTTCCCGGAGCACCACCCGCCGATGCGAAGCTTCCTCGGTGTGCCGATCAGGGTGCACGACGAGGTCTTCGGCAACCTCTACCTCACCGAGAGCGCCAACGGCGAGTTCTCCGAGGAGGACGAGCAGCTCGTCACGGCCCTGGCCCGCAGCGCGGCCGTGGCCATCGCCAACTCGCGCGCCCACGCGGAGGTCGAGGAGCAGCGGCGCTGGCTCTCGGAGACGACGCTGCTCACGCAGGAGCTGTTCCAGGGCGGTGACCGCGCCACCGAGCAGGTGGCGCGGCGGGCGGCCCTCGGGGCGGAGGCGGACCTCGCCGTCATCTCCGTCGCGGGGGAGGCCGGCACCCTGCGGGTCGACGCGTCCGCGGGCCCGCTCGCCGACGACGTGCCACTCGCCCCCATCCCGATCGACGGCAGCCACGTCGGCCGCGTCTTCACGACCGGGCGGCCAGAGCTCCTCGAGAACTACGGCGGGCAGCTGGGCGACTCCGACGACGCGGCCATGCTCGGGCCGGTCGTCATCGTCCCCCTGCAGGCCGGCGACGAGGTGATCGGCACCCTCAGCGTGGCTCGGCTCGCCGACCGTCCCGTGTTCACGCCCTCGGACGTCAAGCACCTGTCCCTGTTCGCCTCGCACGCCGGCCTGGCCCTCGAGCTCGACCGGAGCCGCTCGGACCAGGAGCTCATGAACCTGCTGCTCGACCGCGACCGCATCGCCGCAGAGCTGCACGACGACGTGATCACCGAGCTGTTCAGCGTCGGCATGGCGCTGCAGGGGCTCGCCGGGCGCGTCCAGCAGGACCCCGTGACCCATTCCCGGGTGCTGGAGATGGTCGAGTCGATCGACGCGACCATCCACCGCATCCGGGCCACGGTCTTCTCGCTGCGGTCCGACCAGCCGGACGCCGTACCTCCCGCCAGGCGGCTCTGACCTCCCGCAACGACTCCAGCAACCTGGAGCCACGCGGCCCCAGCCCTGGCTGACGTCACGGCTGCCGGACCTCAGTCGCCCAGGTGGATGTCCATGACGTTGTGCAGCAGCTGGACGGCCTCGTGGTGCGGTCGCTGGAACGAGTTGCGGCCCATGATGGTCCCGAAGCCACCGCCGAGGGCCGTCTGCCGGTTCTCCTCCAGCACCGCGGCCGTCTCCTTGGCCGCCCCGCCGGAGAAGATGACGATCCGGTGGCCGTCGAAGGCCGACTGCACGACGTGCCTGACCCGGTCGGCCAGCGCCTCGAGCGGCACCCCGGCCTTCTCCAGCGCCGCGCGCGCGGCGTCGTTCTCGATGACGTGCGTGGGCGGCTTCACCTTGACGACGTGGGCGCCGAGCTGGCAGGCGAGGTGCGCCGCGTACGCGACGACGTCGACCGCGGTCCGTCCCTCCGTCGAGACCCCGGAGCCGCGCGGGTAGGACCAGACCACGAGGGGTAGCCCGGCCTCGGCGGCGTCGCGCGCGAGCCGACGCAGGTCCTCATACATGTGGTTGCGGGCCGCGGAGCCCGGGTAGATCGTGAAGCCGACCGCCGCGCACTCCAGCCGCAGCGCGTCCTCGACCCCCGCGACCACTGCCGGCTCCGGGTCGACGCCCGTGTAGAGCGAGTCGGAGCCGTTGCACTTGAGGATGAGCGGCAGCTCGGTGGCGAACGTCGGGGCCACGAGCTCGGCCGCACCGAGCGGCAGGGCGTGCGCGCTGCACCCGGCGTCGAGGGCGAGACGGGCGTGGTACCGGGGGTCGTAGCCGGCAGGGTTGGCCGCGAAGCTGCGCGCGGGCCCGTGCTCGACGCCCTGGTCCACGGGCAGCACGACGAGCTTGCCCGAGCCGCCCGTGCGGCCCTGCTCCAGGATCCGGCGCAGGTTCGCGAGCGTGCGGTGGCTGGACGCGGGGTACCAGGACAGGATCTCCTCGACGCGCCTGGTCATGGCCGTGGTCCCTGCTTCCTCGTCGTGGCCGCACCCTTCGCAGTGCCCTTCGCAGGGCCCTTCGCCGTGTCCTCCACCGTGGTGCCGGCCGGGGAGGTCTCGGTACGACGCGCGTCCTTGCGGCGGCGCAGCGCGTCGAACATCGCGATGCCGAGGTAGCGCCTCAGGGCGGTGTCGACGGCCTGGTCGGACTCCTGCGGCGTCCTCGACGTGACGGAGTCCGCGGCTTCCTTGCGTATGCGGCTGCGCTCGATATCTGACATCGCCCACCTCGCTGGTCACCGGCGTCGCCGGTCGCTGGTCCTGCCTCCTCAGGCTAGGAGCGGCGACGGGCGTCGTTCGGGGACCTAGGTCCTCCGACGCCCCGGGGACGCGCCCCGAGGTGCTGCGGAACGGGTACGGACCCCCGGGACCACCCCGGGACCACCCCGGGACCACCCCGGGGGCGCACGGGACCTATGTCCCCTCGGGTGCCTGCGGTGCTGCCTACCGTGGCGAAGGAGAGGAGGCATCCGTGCCGCGTGTCCGTGACCTGCTGTACCGGTTCCGTCCTGCGGGCGGGCCGGGGTCCGCCACGCCGGCAGGGGTGCCGGCGGACCGGGAGCGGGACCTCGCGGCCGAGCTGGAGCCGGTCTTCGTGGCCCTCGCCCCGACCCTGGCGCGGTGCCGGGAGGTCGTGGAGCAGGGCCGCCGTGACGCCGACGGGATCCGTGCCCGGGACGCCCTCGTGGTCGAGCGGCTGCTGGCGGGCTCGTCGGCCCGCGCCGCGGCCGAGCGCGCCCACGCCAGGGACCGGGCACTGGCGGAGGCCGACTCGGACGGGGCACGTGTGGAGGCCGACGCAGACGCCCGGGCCGCCCGGCTCCGGGGACGTCTGGAGGAGCTGTTGCCGACCTACCGCGCGCAGGCCGTCGCCTCGGTCGAGTCGCTGCTGGCGTCCGCGCCACAGCACGGGGACGCACCCGGGGGCCGTCCGTGAGTGCCGGGTGGGTCGCCGTGGGCGTGCGGGCGCGGGCCATGACCAGCCGCCGGCTCGGGTCCGGGGGCGCCAGGGGGCTGGCCGCCGTCGACTCCTGGGCGGACGCCGTCGAGCTGCTCGCGGCCTCGACCTACGGCCACGATGTCCACCCCGGGCAGACACTCGCGCAGGCGCAGCACGGCGTCGTCGCGACCATGGTCTGGAACCTGCGGGTCCTGGCCGGGTGGGCCCCACGGGAGGGCGTCACGATCCTGCGCGCGATGCTGGCGCCGGTCGAGGTGGCCAACACCCTCGACCACCTCGAGGCGCTGGCCGGGCGCCGCACCCCGGACCCCCACCGCATCGCAGGTCTCGGCACCGCCTGGCAGCGGCTCGAGCAGGCGACGACCGTGCCACAGCTGCGCCAGGTGCTGGCGACGTCGGCGTGGGGCGACCCCGGGGGCGACGGGGTGCGTGCCGTCGGCCTGAGCATGGAGGCGGTGGCTGCGGACCGCCTCGTGGCGGCCGTGCCCGAGGCCACCGCGTGGGCGGCGGGCTCGGTGGCGCTGCTGCTCGCCCGCGAGCTCGACACCGGGCAGGGGCCGCTGCCCGAACCCTGCCGGGTCGCGGCGGCCCGCGTGGTGGGGTGGCCGGCCGTCCGCGCGACCACGCTGAAGGGGCTCGCTGCCGTCCTGCCCCGGACCGCCGCGTGGGCGCTCGCGGGTGCGGCCCGGCCCGAGGACCTGTGGCGGGCGCAGGCGGACTGGTGGCGTCGCGTGGACCGGGATGCCGGCGCGATGGTCCGTCACAGCCCTCCCGGCCGTGAGGTGCTGGTCGGGGCCGTGGCTGCGCTCTGCGTCGACGCCTGGCGGGTGCGGGCAGCGCTGGAGCTGGCCGCTCTCGCCGGACGCGGGGTACGCGCGAGCGGGGAGGACGTCGATGCGGTGGCGTGAGGCGCTGGAGCCGGTCGTCATGCAACGGGTGGCGCTGGCCGCGTGCAGCGACGCGGTCCGGGACGTCCTGGTCCAGGCGGCCGACGAGGGGACCGTGCAGCTCGATGACGCCCCGCCCGGTCCGGACGGGGCCGGGCTCGCCACACCAGCCGCGCGGCGGCTCGGCCGGCTGCAGCCCGGCGCCCCCCCGTCACCGGCGTTGTCGACGCACCCGCCGGACCTCGACCGCTGGGAGCGGCTGGGGCGCATCGACCTCATCGCCGGCGAGGCGGCCGTGGAGCAGCGGACCGCGCAGGCGTTCACCCGCAGCGGCGTCTCGGCCCTCGTCGGGTGGGTGCCGGCAGACCGGTTGCCGGCCCTCGCCGACCGGCTCGCCACGTGCGGGGGAGCGGTGGTGCCGTTGGCGAGGCCCCGTGGCGTGCAGCCGCCCACCCTCCTCAGCGAGCGGGGCGCCTCCCGCGACTTCGCCCCCCTGGTCGAGACCTACGCCACCGTGCCCTACGCCGACGTCAATCCGTCCCTGGTCGCCGGCCTCGCCTACGTCGTGATGTTCGGGATGATGTTCGCCGACGCGGGGCACGGCGCCCTCCTGCTGGCCGGCGCCCTGGTGCTGCGGTGGCGCCCGATGCCGTGGATGCGGGCGGGGCGCCAGGTCTGGCTCTTCCTCGCCGGCGCGGGCCTGTGCAGCATCGTGTTCGGCGCGCTGTACGGCGAGCTGTTCGGGCCCACCGACGTCCTGCCGACCCTCTGGCTCGACCCGATGGAGAGCCCGGTGGAGCTGCTCGCCGCGAGTGTCGGTGTCGGTGGGGTGCTGCTCGCCGGCGCGTACGCGCTCGGCACCGTCAACCGCTACCGCGAGGGCGGCTGGCGGCGGGCGGCGTACGCACCCACCGGGCTCGCCGGGGCCACCCTGTTCCTCGCCATGGTCGCCGCCGTGGGCGGCGCCTACCTCGGATCCGGTGCGCTCGTCGCGGTCGCGGTGGTGCTCGCGGTGGCCGGGCTCGCCACGGCGTACGCCGGGCTGCTGGCCCGCAGCGGGGGAGGCGGCGCCGGTGCGGCGGAGGCGGGGGTGGAGCTGTTCGACCTCGTCGTGCGGCTCGGCTCCAACCTGGTCAGCTTCGCCCGGCTCGCGGCCTTCGGGCTCACCCACGCAGCCCTGGGCGCCGTGGTGTGGGAGGGCACGACCGGCCTGTGGTCCGGCGGCGGCCTGGCGGTGGTGGGCGCGGTGGTGCTGTTCGTCGTGGGCAACGCGGTGACGTTCGCCCTGGAGGGCCTCGTCGCGGGCATCCAGGCCCTGCGGCTGGAGTACTACGAGCTCTTCTCCCGCGTCTTCGACAGCGAAGGCGTGCCCTTCCGTCCGTGGCACGTCCCCATCACCACCGAGGAGGTCCCGTGCTGACCTGGCTCATCGCCCTACCCGCCGTGGCCGTCGTGAGCCTGGCGACGCACCTGCTGCTGCGGCGAGGCGGTCGGCGCCTGCGCTGGGTCGCCGCCGCCAACGGCGCCCTGCTCGTGGCCGCCCTCGTCCTCGTCGAGCTGGCCAGCCGCGCCGGGCCGTCTGCCGCAGCCCAGGCCACCAGTACCGCGGCAGCGACCGGTGCCGCTGCGAACGGGTCGGCCCTGCTCGGCGCGGCCATCGCCGTGGCCGGGTCGTCCATCGGTGCGGCCATCGCCGTGGCCTACACGGGCTCGGCGGCGCTCGCGGCGATCAGCGAGCGGCCGGAGCTGTTCGGGCGCGCCATGGTCATCGTCGGCCTCGCCGAGGGCATCGCCATCTACGGGCTCATCGTCTCCGTCATCCTCATCGGCCGGGCGTGACCATCCGATGGCCACTCCCGAGGTCCCTCGCGCGACCACCCGCGCGACCAGCCCTGCGACCACTCGCGGCCCCCGCGAGGTGGCCGCGATCGGCGAGGCAGCCGCACTCGGACCCCTGCGCCTCGTGGGCGTCGCGGTCCACGCCGCCGGGACGACCGAGGAGGCTCGCGAGGCCTGGGCGCTCCTGCAGGGCAGCGGCCTGGTCGTCCTGACGTCGGCAGCCGCCGAGGCGCTCGGTGAGGCACGGGTGGCCGCAGGTGCGCCCCTGTCGGTGGTGGTGCCGTCATGACCACGGTCACCGGCCCCCGCCCCGCGCTCGACGCGTCCGCCGCGGCCCTCGAGCCGTTGGTCGCCGCGTTGCTGCGGCGAGCCGGCGAGCAGGCCGCAGAGCTCGTGCGGGCGGCCGAGCAGGAGGGCGCCGCGGCCGTCGCGGACACCCGTCGCACCGTCGACGCGGCCGTGCGGGCCGCGGCCGACCAGGGGCGGGCCGAGGGCTCCGAACGGGTGGCAGCCGACCTCGCCGCAGCACGGCGCCGGGGTCGCGCCAGGCTCCTGCAGGCACAGTCGGCCGCCCGCGAGGAGGTCCGCCGGGCCGCCCGGCAGGCGGTCCGGGAGCTGCTCGACGTGCCGGGCAAGCGCGAGCGGCTCGCGGCGGTCCTGCGGGACGCGCTCGGGGACGCCGCCCAGGTCCGGCCGACCCCCGACGGCGGCCTGGAGGCCGTGTCGGGCGACGGCCGGGCGCTCGACGCCTCCGTCGCGGCCCTGGCCGGTCGTGCCGTCGACGAGCTCGACCTGGGGGCGCTGTGGACGACCTCCTGAGGACCCGCGCCACGGTGTCGAGGGTCAGCGGCCCCCTGGTGGAGGTCGACGGCCTGTCGGAGGTCGCCATGTCCGAGCTCGTCGCGCTGGGCGGGCTCGAGGTGCCCGGCGAGGTGGTCGCGCTGCGCGGCTCCGTGGCGACCGTGCAGGCCTACGAGTACACGGGCGGGCTCGCGGTGGGGGAACCGGCGAGAGCCCTCGGCCGGCCGCTGTCGGCACGGCTGGGCCAGCACCTGCTCGGCGGTGTCTTCGACGGCCTGCTCCGTCCCCTGCTCGGCGCGTCGACGTGGCTGACCGCGGACGCCGGCCGACCCGCCGCCGGCGCCGCTCAGGTGGTCTGGGAGCCCCGGGTGGTCGTGGGGGCCGAGGTCGCGGGCGGCACGGTGCTCGGGGTGGTGCCGGGGCCGGGCGCGCTCGAGCACCGGGTCCTCGTGCCCCCGGGTCTCGGCGGGAGTGTGGAGTGGGTCGCCCCCGCCGGTTCCCTCTCCGCCGCCGAGCCACTGGTGACGGTCGCGGGCGAGGTGGTGCGGGCGGTGGAGGACTGGCCGGTACGCCACCCGCGCCCCGTCCGCCGCAGGGTCGAGGCCGCCGAGCCGCTGCTCACGGGGCAGCGGGTGCTCGACGCGGTCTTCCCCGTGGCCCGGGGTGGCACGGTGGCCGTCCCCGGGGGCTTCGGGACGGGCAAGACGATGCTGTTGCAGCAGATCGCGAAGTGGTGCTCCGCCGAGGTCATCGTCTACGTCGGCTGCGGCGAGCGCGGCAACGAGATGGCCGACGTGCTGGCCGAGCTGCGTGAGCTCACCGACCCCGTCACCGGCCGGCGGCTGGCCGAGCGGACGGTCATCATCGCCAACACCTCCAACATGCCGATGATGGCGCGCGAGGCGAGCATCTACAGCGGGGTGACCGTCGCCGAGTACTTCCGCGACATGGGCTACCACGTCGTCGTCATCGCCGACTCGACCTCGCGGTGGGCGGAGGCGCTGCGCGAGTTCGCGTCACGCTCCGGCGCCCTCCCGGCCGAGGAGGGGTACCCGGCGGAGCTCCCCTCCGCGCTCGCGGCGTTCTACGAGCGCGCGGGCTCCGTGGAGACCCTCGGCGGCGACCTGGCCTCGGTCACCATCGTCGGGGCGATCTCGCCACCCGGCGGGGACCTCACGGAGCCGGTCACCGCCCATACCGAGCGGTTCGTCCGGGCCGTCTGGGGCCTCGACCGCGACCTGGCCTATGCGCGGCACTACCCGGCGGTCGCGTGGTCGGGCAGCTTCTCGCGCGAGGCCGAGGCGGTCGGCGCCTGGTACGCGCGCCACGGCGACCCCGAGTGGGCTGTCCGGAGGGCCCGGGTGGTCGGGCTCCTCGCCGAGGCCGACCGCCTCGGGGCGTTGGCCGCCCTCGTCGGCGTCAACGCCCTGCCCGGCGCCGAGCGCGTCTCCCTGCTGGCCGGCCGCCTCCTGCGGGAGGGGGTCCTGCAGCAGGGCGCCCTGTCGCCGAACGAGGCCCACTGCTCCGCGGCCAAGACCGCCGCCCTCATCGACCTGGTGCTGGGGGTCGTCGACGAGTGCCAGGACCTGGTGGCGCACGGGGTGACGGCCTCCGAGGTCGAGGAGGTCGACTTCTCCCCGGTGCTGCGGGCGGCCCAGGAGTCCCCGCCCGGGGAGAGCGCCCCGGTGGTCGAGCGCCGCCGGATCATGTCCGAGCGGCTGGGGACGCTGCGATGAGCGGGGCCGACGGCCGGGCGCTGCTTCGCGTCGAGCACTCCGGGGTCGTCGCGGTCCACGGCCCGCTGCTCGTCCTCTCTGCCGTCGAGGGCACCGGGTGGGACGAGTTCGCGCAGGTGAGGGTGCGCACCGACGGCACCCGGCGCCACGACCGGCACGGGGTGGTGCTCGAGGTCGACCGGGACGTCGCGGTCGTGCAGGTGCTCGAGGGCACCGACGGCCTCGTGCCCGAGACGACGGGGGTCGTGTTCACCGGCAGCCCACTTCGGGTGCCCGTGGGGCCGGGGTGGCTGGGCCGCGTGTGCAACGGCCGCGGCGAGCCCATGGACGGGGGACCGCCGGTGTCCGGGGCCAGCACGGCCGCGGTGGCCGGGAGCCCGCTCAACCCCACCCGCAGGCTCTCCCCGGCCGAGCCCGTCCTGACCGGCATCTCGGTCATCGACGCGCTGACCACGCTGGTCCGCGGGCAGAAGCTGCCGATCTTCTCGGCCGCCGGCCTGCCCCACCTCGAGCTCGCCGCCCAGCTCGCCGCCCAGTCCACGGCCGGCGGGGAGCCGTTCTGCGTGGTGTTCGCAGGGATGGGCCTGACCCACGCCGACGCCGACGCCGTGCGCGACGTCCTCGAGGAGCGGCTCGACGCAGGCGAGCTGGTGCTCATGCTCAACACCGCCGACGACCCGGTGATCGAGCGGATCCTCACCCCGCGGATCGCCCTCACCGTGGCCGAGCACCTGGCCTTCGAGCTCGGGCGCCACGTGCTGGTGGTCCTCGCCGACATGACGAGCTACGCCGAGGCGCTGCGCGAGGTGTCCTCGGCGCGCGGCGAGCTGCCCGGGCGGCGCGCCTACCCCGGCTACCTCTACAGCGACCTCGCCAGCCTCTACGAACGCTGCGGGCGGATCGAGGGGACACCCGGCTCGGTGACGGTGGTGCCGGTGCTCACCATGCCCGCGGGCGACATCACCCACCCCGTGCCCGACCTCACCGGGTACATCACCGAGGGGCAGGTCGTGCTCAGCCACGAGGCCCACGCGCGCGGGGTCTACCCACCCGTGGACCCGCTGGGCTCGCTGTCCCGCCTCATGCGCAACGGTGCCGGGAAGGGGCACACCCGTGAGGGGCACGTCGAGGTCGCGGCGCAGCTGCTGGCCGCGCTGGCCCGCGCCCGCGACGTCGCAGAGCTGTCCGAGCTCGTCGGCACGGAGGGGCTCAGCGCCACCGACCGGCTCTACCTCGAGCTCGAGGACCACCTCGAGCGCGACCTGGTGCACCAGGGACGGACCGAACGGCGCACCCTCGACGAGACCCTGCGGCGGTGCTGGGGGGTCGTCGGCACGCTCCCGCGCCGGGAGCTGGCGATGCTGCCCACCGGGCTGCTGGACCGGTACGGGGTGCAGTCGCCGTGACCCCCGGGCACCGGTCCGTGCCGCCGGGCCGCGCCGGGCGGGTGTGGCTGCGTCGGCGCCTCCGGACCGCCCGCCGCGGACGCGAGCAGATGGACCGCCGGCTGCGCATCCTGCTGCCGCTGCGGCGAGGGCTCGTGGCGGTGGTCGACCAGCAGCGGCACGACTGGTCCGTGGCCTGCGAGGAGGCCGCCACCTGGCTGCGCAGGGCTGCGGTCCTCGGTGGGGAGGACGCCCTGGACCTGGCCCGCAGCGGACAGCGGGTGGAGGTCGAGGTGGCGTGGGTGAGCTCGATGGGCGTCACGTTCCCGGTCGAGGCCAGGGTGGGGCGCACAGGACCCGAGGTAGAGCGGCTCTGGGGCAACCCGGCCCTGGCCCCCGCCGCGGCTGCCGCCTGGCGGATGACGCAGGCGGCGGCCGCGCTCGCGGTGACGGAGGAGGCGCTGCGGCGGCTCGACGCGGAGATCACCCTGACCCGGCGGCGGCTGCGCGTGCTGGACCAGCGGTGGCTCCCGCAGCTCACCGGGGCGCTGACCGACCTCGAGCTCGTCCTGGAGCAGACCGAGCTGGAGGACGGGATCCGGCTGCGCCACGGTGGGGCGACCGGCACCCGGCGCACCCCGTCCGGCCCGTAGGCCAGGGAGCGTGCCATTGGTCCCTGCTGGCCCTCGCGGCGCCGGGGCATCGTGGCCCCATGGCGGACACCTCGACCCGCAGAGCCGGTGAGATCAGGCACGTCCCGCTCCTCGAACCCCTGATCGGGGACTACGAGGAGCGCTGCCGCACCTTCGGCTGGGAGCAGGCGCGAGACCTCCTCGCCGGCCTGCCGGACGGTGGGCTCAACATGGCGTACGAGGCCGTGGACCGCCACGCCGCCGGGCCCCTTAGCGACGTGGTGGCGCTGCGCTTCCTCGACCGCGGGGTGCCCACCGCAGAGCTCACCTATGCCGAGCTGCGGCGGGCCAGCGACGTGGTGGCCGTCGGGCTCCAGGCGCTCGGGGTGGTCCCGGGCGACCGCGTGTGCACCCTGCTGCAGCGCTCGCCCGCGCTCTACCTGACCGTGCTCGGGACGCTCAAGGCCGGCGCCGTGTACTGCCCGCTCTTCCCGGCCTTCGGCCCCGAACCGGTCTGTGACCGGCTGTCGCTGGGCAGTGTCCGGGTCCTGGTCACCGACCGGCTCTCCTACGAGCGCAAGGTCGCGCCGTTCCGCGCGCGCCTGCCCCACCTCGAGACCGTCCTGCTCGTGGACGACGACGCCGCCCCGACCGAGGGGACGGCTTCGTGGGACGCCATGGTGGCCAGCGCCACCGACGCCCTGGACCGCAGCAGCTTCGAGATCGCACGGACCCGGCCGGAGCAGCCCGCCCTGCTGCACTTCACCAGCGGCACCACCGGGCGGCCCAAGGCAGCCGTGCACGTCCACGAGGCCGTGGTCGCCCACCACGTGACCGCCATGTGGGCCCTGGACCTGCGGCCGGGAGACGTCTACTGGTGCACCGCCGACCCCGGCTGGGTGACCGGCACGTCCTACGGCATCATCGGGCCGCTGTGCCGTGGCGTCACCGTCGTCACCGACTCCTCGGACTTCGATGCCCGGCGGTGGTACCGCGTCCTGCAGGACCAGCGGGTCACCGTGTTCTACACCGCACCCACGGCCCTGCGGATGCTCATGCGGGTCGGGGCCGACCTGGCGCACGAGCACAGCTTCCCGGCGCTGCGGCACGTGGTCAGCGTCGGCGAGCCGCTCAACCCGGAGGCGGTGGTCTGGGGTGTCGAGGCGTTCGGCATGCCGGTCCACGACACGTGGTGGCAGACCGAGACGGGCGCGATCATGGTGAGCAACTTCCCCGGGATGCCGATCCGCCCCGGGTCGATGGGGCGCCCGGTGCCGGGCATCACCGCCGCGGTCCTCGAGCGCGGACCCGACGGCCGGGCCGCCGTGGTCGACGGCCACGTCCACGTCCTGACCGAGCCGGACGCGGTGGGGGAGCTCGCCCTGCGACCCGGCTGGCCGTCGATGTTCCGCGCCTACCTCGACGACCCGGAGCGCTACGCCCAGTGCTTCGCCGACGGCTGGTACCTCAGTGGCGACCTCGCCCGCTTCGACGCGGACGGCTACGGCTGGTTCGTCGGCCGCGCCGACGACGTCATCAAGTCCGCGGGACACCTCATCGGGCCGTTCGAGGTGGAGAGCGCGCTGATGGAGCACCCCGCCGTCGCCGAGGTCGGGGTCATCGGCAAGCCCGACCCGCTGGCCGGTGAGGTCGTCAAGGCGTTCGTCACCCTGCGCGCCGGGTACGAACCCACGCCGGCCCTGCAGCGCGAGCTGATCACCTTCGGGCGGCACCGGCTCGGGTCGGTCGCCCCACGGGAGATCGCCTTCGACCAGGCGCTGCCCCACACCCGCAGCGGCAAGGTGATGCGCAGGCTGCTCAAGGCCCGTGAGCTCGGGCTGCCCGAGGGTGACCTGTCGACCGTGGAGGGACAGCCATGACCGCGACCGAGCAGAACGTCACCGAAGGTGTTGCGACAGAACAGGTTGCGACAGAGCAGGTGTCGAGCGGGCAGGGCCCGCTGGCGACGCCGGGCACCGGCTCGGCAGTCGACCAGCTGCGGGCGATGCTGCGGATCCGGCGGTTCGAGGAGAAGTGTGCAGAGCTGTACAGCGCCACCAGGATCCGCGGCTTCCTCCACCTGTGCATCGGGGAGGAGGCGGTGGCGGTCGGGGTCGTGGGCGCCCTGGCCGACGAGGACGCCGTCGTCTCGACCTACCGCGAGCACGGCCACGCACTGGCGCGTGGGGTGCCCATGGGCTCGATCATGGCCGAGATGTTCGGACGGGCCACCGGCTGCAGCGGAGGCCGCGGCGGCTCCATGCACCTGTTCGACATCGGGCGGCGGTTCTACGGTGGCAACGCCGTCGTGGCCGGCGGCCTGCCGGTCGCCGTGGGACTGGCGCTGGCCGACCACCTCACGGGAAGCCCTGCCGTGACGGCGTGCCTCTTCGGCGACGGGGCGTTCGCCGAGGGCGAGTGGCACGAGAGCGCGAACCTCGCAGCCCTGTGGCACCTCCCCGTGCTGTTCTGCTGCGAGAACAACCGGTACGCCATGGGGACGTCCCTGGCCCGCGAGCACGCGCAGATCGACCTCGCCGCGCGCGCCGCGTCATACGGCATGGTCTCGTGGGCGGTCGACGGCATGGACGTCACGCAGGTGCGGGAGGCGACGACCAAGGCCCTCGCCTACGTCCGCGACAGCGGGCAGCCGTGTTTCCTCGAGCTGCGCACCTACCGCTTCCGCGCCCACTCGATGTACGACCCGGACCGCTACCGCGAGCCCGCCGAGGTCGAGCAGTGGAAGCAGTCCGACCCGATCCCGCACCTCACCGCCCAGCTCATCCACGACGGCCTTCTGTCGCCCGGCCGGGTCGAGGAGTGGGAGCGGCAGATAGGCCAGGAGCTCGCGGACGCGATCACCGCCGCCGAGGCGGCTCCGGTGGAGCCTGTCGAGGACCTCACGAGGCACCTCACGACACGAGCCGGCGCCGGGAGCACGTCATGACCCCGCGGGCGGCCACGCCCACGCGACGCAGGGCACGCAAGGCGCCGGCGGCAGGCGCCTCCACCACCACGACGTACCGCGAGGCGCTGCGCGAGGCCCACCGCGAGGCGATGCGCCGCGACCCCCGGGTGTTCCTCATGGGCGAGGACGTCGGCCGCTACGGCGGTGCGTTCGCCGTGAGCCTCGGGCTGCTCGAGGAGTTCGGCGAGGACCGGGTGCGCGACACACCACTGTCCGAGTCCGCGTTCACCGGGGCCGGGATCGGTGCGGCGCTGGGCGGGCTGCGGCCGATCGTCGAGATCATGACGGTGAACTTCAGCCTCCTGGCGCTGGACCAGGTCCTCAACAACGCGGCCACGCTCAGGCACATGTCCGGCGGGCAGCTGTCGGTGCCGCTGGTGATCCGCATGACCACCGGGGCTGGGCGCCAGCTGGCCGCCCAGCACTCCCACAGCCTGGAGGGCTGGTACGCGCACATCCCAGGCCTGCGCGTCCTGGCTCCCGCCACGCTGGAGGACGCCCGCGGGATGCTGTGGCCGGCGCTGCAGGACCCCGACCCCGTCGTGGTGTTCGAGCACGGTTCCCTCTACAACCTCGCCGGACACCTCCCGGCCGAGCCCGTGACGGTCGACATCGAGAAGGCAGCGGTACGCCGCGCCGGCACCGACGTCACGCTCGTCGCCTTCGGGGGTACTGTCGGCAAGTCACTCACCGCCGCGGAATCCCTTGCAGCGCAGGGCATCAGTGCCGAGGTCATCGACCTGCGGGTGCTCCGCCCGCTGGACGACGCGACCATCCTGGAGTCCGTCGGGCGGACGCACCGGCTCGTCGTCGTGGACGAGGCCTGGCGCTCGGGCAGCCTCGCGGGCGAGGTCAGTGCGCGGGTGGCCGAGCAGGCCTTCTTCGAGCTGGACGCACCGCCGGAACGGGTCTGCTCCGTGGAGGTCCCCGTGCCCTACGCCCAGCACCTGGAGGAGGCGGCCCTGCCGCAGGTCTCGGGCATCGTCGCGGCGGCTCGACGGGCGGTGGGTGAGGGTGGCTGAGTTCCGCATGCCGTCGCTCGGCGCCGACATGGAGCAGGGCATCCTGCTCGAGTGGCTCGTCAAGCCCGGCGACGCGGTGCACCGGGGCGACATCGTGGCCGTGGTGGAGACCCCCAAGTCCGCGGTCGAGGTGGAGACCTTCGACGACGGCACGGTGCAGCAGCTCCTGGTCGAGGAGGGGCAGACCGTGCCGGTCGGGGCGCCACTCGCGGTGATCGGCGAGGCCGCCGTACCCGAGCCTGTCAGTGCCGTACCGGCCTCGGCTGCCGCGCCCGCACCCGCCACGCCCGCACCCGGCGAGGCCGCACCCGTGGTGCCGCTCGCGGCTGCACACGCACCGTCCCCGGTCCTGCGTCACCGGGCCCGCGAGCTCGGGGTCGACCTGGCCCACCTCAGGGGCACCGGACCGGGTGGCTCGGTGACGCGCCACGACGTCGAGCACGCGGTGGACCAGGGGGTACCCGGTGGTGGTCGCCGTGCGGGCGGTCACCCGGCGGCGGGCACGGGCCGCGCCGGCCGCCGACGTGTCTCCCCGCTGGCGCGGCGGCTCGCGGCGGAGCAGGGCATCGACCTCGCGACCCTGACCGGTACCGGTCCGGGAGGCAGCATCCGTGCCGACGACGTCAGGGACGCCGTCGCCACGCGGCTGGCCGGCGGCGCCTACGCGCCGTCGACGAACGGCACACCCGGGCCATCGGCGAACGGGCACCCCGGGGCCCCGGCAGTCGCGGTGGCTCCGCCCTCCGAGGGGGTGCCCGAGACCTCCGCCCGCGCCGCCGTCGCGACCCACGACGGTGCAGCCGCGGACATGCGGACCAGCATCGCCGCCCTGATGAGCCGGTCCAACCGGGAGGTGCCGCACTACTACCTGTCCAGCACCATCGACCTGCACGAGGCCCTGCGGTGGATGCGTGAGCGCAACCGTGAGCTCGAGGTGGCCGACCGCCTCGTACCCGCCGCGCTGCTGCTCGCCGCGACCGCGCGGGCCGCGAGACAGGTGCCGGAGCTCAACGGGCACTGGGTCGACGGTGGCTTCGTGGCCGCGACCGAGGTGCGCCTGGGGCTCATCGTGTCGCTGCGCGGGGGCGGCCTGCTCGTGCCAGCCCTGGGCGCGGCGGACACGCTGTCGGTGGTGGAGACCATGGCCGGGATCCGCGACCTCACGCGGCGGGCCCGCGCCGGCAGGCTCCGCGCCTCCGAGCTGGCCGAGCCCAGCATCACCGTGTCCAACCTGGGGGAGCAGGGCGTCGAGAGCGTCCACGGGGTCATCTACCCGCCGCAGGTGGCGCTGGTGGGGTTCGGCGCCGTCGTCGAGCGACCGTGGGCCGTGGACGGGCTCATCGGGGTGCGCCCCCTGGTCACGGCGACCCTCGCCGGCGACCACCGCGCGACGGACGGCGCGACCGGTTCACGGCTGCTCAAGGCCATCGACGCGTTGCTACAGAGACCGGAGGAGCTATGACACCACTGGAGGCCCGCACCATGCTCGAGACGACGCTGCGGGAGATCGTCCCGGACGCGTCGCTGGACGAGCTGGGCGGCACCGCAGACCTGCGGCAGGAGCTCGAGCTCGACTCCCTCGACTTCGTCGAGCTGGTCGACCGGCTCAGCAAGCGCGCGGGTTTTCGAATCGAGGACGACGACGCGGACGAGCTGCGTACCCCCGACTCGGCCACGTCGTTCCTCGTGAGGGGCTCGGCGGGTCGGTCCTGACCCCGCGTGCAGCGACCACGACGGATCGGGACCTTTGTCCTCAACTCGAGGTCGCACGCACCCGCACGCTGGTGGGATGACCGTCGCCGCCCAGCCACTGTCCGCGCTGTACAAGCCCCGCCGGGGCAGGGTCGAGCTCGTCGACGTCCCGGAGCTGTCGTTCCTGGTGGTCGCGGGCCAGGGGGCGCCCGAGGGCTTCGACTTCGCAGCAGCCGTCCAAGCGCTCTACGCCGTGAGCTGGGGCGCCCACTTCCTCGCGCGCAAGGCGTTCGGGGAGGCCCCGCCGGTCATGCCCCTCGAGGCGCTGTGGTGGGTCGGAGCCGAGCAGCAGGGCCTCGTCGAGGAGGTGTCGCGCGGCAGGGCGACGATGGCCTCGACCGACCGGAGCCAGTGGCGCTGGGAGGCGATGATCATGCAGGGCGACCCGATCGACGCCGTGGTCGTCGCGGAGGCGGTCGCGCGGGCCCGGGGCAAGGACCTCACCGCGCTCGGCCGGCTCGAGCTCCGCACGTGGGAGGAGGGCCGCTGCGCCCAGCTGCTCCACGTCGGTCCGTATGCCGACGAGTCGCCGTCCCTGGTGCGGCTCCACTCCGTGATCGCCGAGGCCGGGCTGCGCCCCCGTGGACGCCACCACGAGATCTACCTCGGCGACCCCAGACGCGCTGCGCCGCAACGGTTGCGGACGATCCTGCGCCAACCGGTGGAGCCGGTCTGACCTGGGGCAGGATCCCCGCGGCACGCGCCGGGGTCGCGTCTCCCCAGGTGAAGGCGAGTCTCCTCAGGTGAGGGCGACGAGGACGGTCGCGCCCGCCACCACCGCGGCGAAGCCGGCGATGGTCGGCAGGCCGAGACCGGGCAGCGGGGCGGGTTCGCGCCTCGCGCCGCGGCGCCGCCCCCAGCTCGTGGCGGTGGTCGAGGCGACGAGCACGAGAAGGATGCCCACCCCGAGCAGCGCCAGGGGTGCGGCGACGGTGTCGGGGAAGTAGCGCTGCATGAGGCCGGGCACGGTGGACAGCGTGGCCACGGAGCCCACGGCGAGCAGCACGAGGCTGCGCAGCCGCACCCCGGCCAGCACGAGCACCGCGGCGGTCACCACGGCGAGCACCGAGCCCCAGTCGTGCTCCATGGTCACCTCGGAGCCGATGGCGAGGATGGTGCCGCCGAGCAGGTCGGTGCCGTAGCGCGGCGTAAGGTGGCGGCCCCAACCCAGCATGAGCCACACACCACCCAGCCCCCAGAGCGCCAGGCCGGTGGCGTCCGAGCCACCGTCGCCGAGGAAGGCCGCGGTCCCCGAACCCACCGCCACAGCCAGGGCGGTGACGAAGGCCGCCTGCTGCGGCAGCCAGCGGTGCCGACGCCACAGCTCCGCGCCGACCAGGGCAGCACCCGACGCTGCGACGAAGCCCACCCGCTCGCCGCTCAGCCTGAACACCTCGTCACCCAGCAGGCCCACGAATGCAGCGACGGCGACCACCGTGAGCACCCACAGCACCGAGCGGAGCCGGCCGGCGGCGGGGCGGTCCGGGGCCACCGGCACGAGGTACCCCCCTGCGAACAGTGCCGCGGCGGCCGCCAGGGTGACTGCCAGGCGTCCGACCCGCCCGAGGTCGTCGAAGTAGAGACCACCGATGACGAGCGCGGCGATGAGGATGAGCACCCCGCCCACGTAGCCGAGCGCCTCGGTGACCAGGCTGCCGGAGGGGGCGGTGGTGACGGCACGGGGGAGCGGGACGGCGGCCGGTGGGACGTCACGGGGCTGCGCGGCCACGGTGGCCAGCGGTTTGGGCCCGGCCCCGGTGGGCTCGAGGTCCACGGCCTCCATCACGAGGATGCGGTGGGCCTGCTCGGGGGTGATGATCCCGCCCTCGACCCAGCGCCCGACCCACGCCTCGAGGGCCTCGGGGTCGGGGGAGCTGGGCCCCGCGGAGACGCCGTGCCCGGCGGTGGTCACCATGGCGGTGGCGGCCAGGCGGCCGACGGTTTCCGGAGGGGCTCGGCGGCCAGGCGACGCGAGGCCACCCGGCGACGTCGCAGCTCGCGCACCAGCGCGCCCTGCTGGCGCAGGATCAGCTCCCGGGTGTCCTCCAGCGCCGGACCGGGCACCTCGTCGGGTGCCATCCAGCCGCCGGGGGCGTCCGCTCCCGGGGCCGAGTCGGCGAAGTCGGCGAACTCGGGGATGTCGGACCCCAGCGCGGCAAGGGCCTCCTCGGTGGCCATGAGCCGCTGCAGCAGCTCGCGCAGCGGGACGCCGTCCAGGGACCCGTCCTGCCGGGTTGCGAGGCGTCGGGCCCAGAGCCGGCTGTCCTGCGATGAGCGCTTCATCATCGGTGTCGACCCCGTCGTGGCCAGTCAGTGGATCTCGACGCGGGTGGCCTTGGACTCGGCCACCTTCGGCATCGACACGACGAGGACCCCGTCGGCCAGCGACGCCGTCGTGCGGGACGCATCCACGGCGACGGGGAGGACGGCCTCGTACGCGAAGGACCCTGAGGCGCGGGTGGACCGACGCAGCACGCCCTCGCGCTCCTTGACCACCTTGGTGCCCGTGACGCTGACCCGCCGGCCGGAGATGTCGATCTCGATGTCCTTCTTGTCCACGCCCGGCAGGTCGAGCTCGAGGGTGAACGCGTCGTCGGTCTCGGAGATCTGGCCGCCGGGGGAGAAGTCGCTGGTGCCCTCGGCCGACGGCCACATCTGCTCGATGAGCTCCTGGAACCGCGGTCCCCACGGGGCGAAGCCGGTCCAGGGGTCCACATCGCGTCCCGGTGTACGGCGGCGCAGCTCGGTGGATGGTGAGGTGGTGCTGCTCATGCTGGTCTCCTCGTTCGACACGTGGTCGTGGACACCCTGCGGGGCCAGTCCAGCAGGGGGTTCGGGGAGGGTCCAGTGCCTTAGGTCCCGGCCGCCCCGGGTCCTCGCCGGGCCCTGCCGACGGGCCGCGGCTACCGGGCTGCCACCAGGTCGAGCCACCTGCCCAGCCCCGTGACGTCGCCGCGGGCGGAGCGGTAGCCGAGGTGGCCGTCCGGGCGCACGGCGACCAGCCCGTGTCCCCGCGCGTCGTCGAGGCGGTGGACCACCACGTGCGGCCCGAGGAGTGGGCGAGGCGGTGCCGCGGACTCGCGGTCGAGCAGCACGTGGATGCCGGGGCCGGCGGTCAGCTCGTGCAGCGTGCGCTTGCACCCCGCGACGAGGACCTCACGGTCCGGCAGCCGGTGGCCGGGCCGGGGCCCTGCGACCCACGGGGTGTCGTCGAGTGAGAGGGCGCTGCCACGGTGGTGGACCCAGCGCTGGGAGAGGACGGCCGCCACGGTCATGGCGAGGCGTCGCCGGCCGAGCAGATGAGGCAGGACGGGAACCACGAGGGGCACCAGGCGCGCCCGCGCCAGCTCGGCGACGGGCGAGGTCGACGCCTCCGCGAAGAGCACGAGCCGGGTCAGCGCCACCACCTGCTGCGCCACGCGGCGGCGTTCGTCGCCGTACGACGCGAGCAGGACCTCCGCCGTACCGCGGCTCGCCCTGCGGTGCTCCGCCGCGAAGGCCAGCTTCCAGCCGAGGTCGATGCCGTCGAGCAGCCCGGTGTTCATCCCCTGCGCGGCCGCCGGTGAGCTGGTGTGGGCGGCGTCGCCGGCCAGGAACACCGCCCCGGTGCGGAAGGCCGAGGCGACCCGGTGCTGCAGCGGCACCACCGATGACCAGGTGCAGCCGGTCGGCGTGGCTGGGAGCCCGGAGTCCTCCAGCAGCCGCGCCAGCTCGGGTTCCGTCACCGTGGTGGGCCGGGTGGCACGGGTGTGCTGGCTGGCCCGCGTGGCCAGGAGGCGCCACGGCGCCGCGTTCTCCCCGAGCGGGAAGAGGAAGGCGAGCCCGTGGCGGCCGACGGCGACGTGCAGGGAGCCGGGGGAGAGCTCCGTGGCCAGGTGCATGTCGGCCAGGACGACCTCCTCGGCGTGGGCTGCGCCGGCGAAGTCGATGCGGGCTGCGCGGCGTACGGTGCTGGCCGAGCCGTCGGACCCCACGAGGAAGCGGCAGTGCGCCTCCTCGTCCGGGCCGCTGCCACGCAGCCTCGCCGAGGCACCCTCCTCGTCCGCGTGGTGGGTGACGAGCTCGGTACCCCGCTCGACGGCGACCCCCCGCCGGTGCAGCGCGCGGGTCAGCACGTCCTCGACGTCCGCCTGCCGCACCAGGGCCAGGTGCGGGAAGGCGCTGTCGGGCAGCGCCACGTCCGCGAGCCGGACGGGTACGGTGCGCCGCCCGAGGTGGAGCTCGGCCCGGGGGTCCGGGTCGGTGCGGTCGAGCAGGGCGTCCGTCACCCCCAGCGGGCGCAGGCCCTCCAGGGTCCGGGGGTGCACGACCATGGCCCGCGACGGCCGGACGGCGTCGGGCCTGCGCTCGACCACCCGCACCGACGCGCCGTGGTCGTGCGCCTGCAGGGCGGTCACCAGCCCGGTCGGGCCGGCCCCGACGACGAGGACGTCCACGCCGCTCAGAGGGTGCCGACGACCTTCCACCACCCGTCCTCCCTCGCAGGGGCGAGGAGCCTGCCCGAGTCGCCTCCGGGCCCGAGCCGGGCAGCCGCCACCAGCACGTCGTCGCGACGGGTGCCGGGGACCACGTGGTGGTGGATCGACGAACGGTGGCTGACCAGGGCCAGGACCCACCAGAGCGCGCGGGCGTAGGCGTCGGCGAGGCTGGGGTCGTCCCACTCGTACACGCCCCGGTACACCCCACGTCCGTCCGCGGCGACCCACAGCTTGGAGACGAACCCGGGGAAGCCGACGAACAAGGGGGTGTTGAGCAGGCTCTCCACCTCGAACGCGCGGTGCCCTCGGCCCCGTACACCGCGCAGCCGGAACGACACCACGAGCACGCAGCGCCGGGTCTCGGGAGGGTGGTCGACCACCGTCTCCCGGTAGACCCGCCCGGTGCTGCCGTCGCCGAAGCGCAGGCGCAGCCCCACGTTGCCCCTGGGCAGGTGCACCTCGCGGCGGGCGAGGAGCACGGCCGTCCTGACCGCACAGCGGCCGACGGCTGCCGCCGACACGGCGAGGGGCAGGGGTGGTGGGTCGTGCTGCGGCGCTTCCCCGGGCGGACCGGGTGCGGCGTCCCCGACGGGCGATGGGTCCAGGTCCATGCGGGTCCTCCTCGGACGGGCCGGGTGGCGGACGGCTCAGATGAACAGCAGCTGGGCACCCTCGGTCTTCTCGATGAAGTCGCTGGCGCTGATGATCGCCTCCACCTCGTCGTAGAGGTCCTCCTCGGTCAGGTGGTTCATGTCGGCCGACATCCGGCACGCCCACAGGTGGCCACCGGAGGCGACGATCTGCTCGAGGAACTCCGGCACCTCGGGGACGTCGAGGTCCGCGATCGACTTCTTGAGCCGGGAGGTGGCCAGGTGGGTGACGCCGGGGACGCCGCCGAGGCCCTGGGGCATGTGCGTGGCCGGGTTGCCCAGGGGCGTGAACTTGAGGTCGCCCATGGTCTGCTTGTTGATGATGTCGAAGCCCCAGAAGGTGAAGAACATGTGGGTCTCGACGCCCTCGCCGAGCGCGGCGTTGGCGAGGATCAGCCCGGGGTAGGCCATGTCGAGGCTGCCCTTGGAGCAGATGATGGCGAGCTTGCGGCCCCGGGTGGACGGGGTGTCGAAGCTGGGCACGATGGCGGGTGCGGTGTCGGTGGTGGTCATCGGGGACTCCCTCTGTGGTCGGGGTACGGAGCGGTCGGGGTACGGGTGTTCGGCTCAGACACAGCCGCGAGGCTTGGGCAGCCCGGCCACGTAGGCGAGCTTCTTGGCCGGCTTCTGCGGGAACAGGGCGAAGAGTTCCTTGGTGGGTATGCCGCCGGCGACCGTCACCCGGCGCAGGGTCGGGGTCTCGCCCCGGGCCGCGAAGTCGTTGCGCAGGAAGCGGATCGCCTTCCAGTGGTCGTCACCCAGGGTGATGCCGATCTGGGCCGCGAGGGCGGTGGCGAGGTCCTCGTCCCACTCGTCGGGCTCGGTGAGGAAGCCCTCCTGGTCGACGTGGACGGGGCGGCTGTCGATCGTGGTCACGGGCATGGTCTCTCAGTCCTCTTCTGGTGGGGTGGCGGTGGTGGTCTCGACGGGAGCGACCTTGCCCGCCATGGACATCCGCGACGGGAGGGGCAGTGGTCGACCGGGCAGCAGGACGTTCCAGTAGACCCAGCGGAAGGCGAGCTTTCCGAGGTGGTTGGCGCGGGACTCCTTGAGCAGGCTCAGCGGCCCGATGACGGGCACCGGGTACCTCCCGGGCAGCGGCTGGGTGTCGTAGTTGAAGTCGATGAGCAGGGCCTTGCCGTCGCCGGTCTCGACGAAGCAGTTGGCGTGCCCGTCGAAGCTCCCGGTCATCGGCGCGCCCCGCACGAGCTGGAGGAAGTTGTCGACGAGGACCTCGGCCGAGAAGTGCGCGACGGACCCGGCCTTGGACGCGGGGATGTCGGAGGCGTCGCCGACGGCGAAGATGTTGTCGTGCGTGGTCGACCGCAACGTGTGCTTGTCGACGCACACGTAGTTGAGCTCGTCACCCAGGCCGGACTGCCCGATGAAGTCGGCACCCATGTTGAGGGGGACGGTCACCAGCAGGTCGAAGGGGACCTCGCGCTCGTCGAACGACACGAGCATCTTCCGCTCGTCGTCGACGCGCTCGACCACGAAGTCCGTCTCGAGCAGGATCTTGCGGTCCTCGAGCATGGCGCCGAGCAGGTCGGAGGCGATCGGCTGGGTGAACGCGCCCGACAGCGGTGTCACGTAGACGAGCTCGACTCGGTCGCGCAGGCCCTGCTCGCGGAGCCAGGCGTCCACGAGGAAGGTGAACTCCAGCGGGGCCACGGGGCACTTGACCGGCATCTCGGTGACGTGGACGACCAGGCGACCGTGGTCGAACGAGGGCAGCGCTGCCGCGAGGGCCACGGCGCCGTCGTAGGTGTAGAAGTCGAAGATGCTGCGACGCCACTGCCGCCCGAGCATGCCGGGGGTCTGGTCGGGCCGCGGTGAGGTGCCGGTGGCGATGACGAGGTAGTCGTAGTCCAGGACGCGGCCGTCCACCAGCAGGACCGACTCGGCGTCCCCGTCGACGTGCTCCACCTCGCCCAGGACCAGGTCGACGCCGTCGGCGATGAAGGCGTGCCGCTTCCGGACGACCTGGTCCGGCGTGTAGGTGCCGAACGGCAGGAACAGGTAGCCCGGCTGGTAGCAGTGGTCGTCGTCACGGTCGACGACCGTGATCTGCCACTCGCGCTGTGGGAGGGCCCGGCGCAGCCTGTTGACGACCATCGTCCCCGCCGTCCCACCACCGAGCACCAGCAGCCGTCGCATGCGCCTCACTCCTCCGTGTCGTCCCTCCCCGACGCTAGGAGCAGCCGCCGGCGGGCCACAGGGCACTTCGTCCCGCTCGCCCCGGGGTGCGAGACGATGGGCCCATGGGTGTCGACGTCGAGGTGGAGTGCACGGTGGCGCGACCGGTCGCGGTGGTGGCCGCCTTCGCGGGTGACCCCGGGAGGGCGCCCGAGTGGTACGCGAACATCACGTCCGTCGAGTGGGTGACGGCCCCACCCCTCGCCGTCGGGTCGAGGATGGACTTCGTCGCCCGCTTCCTGGGGCGGCGGCTCGCGTACACGTACGAGGTCGTCGAGCTGGAGCCGGGGCGACGTCTCGTCATGCGCACCGCGGACGGCCCGTTCCCGATGGAGACCACGTACTCGTGGGAGCCGGCGGGTGAGGGCGGCACGAGGATGAGGCTGCGCAACCGGGGGGAGCCCTCGGGCTTCTCGCGCATGGCGGCGCCGGCGCTGGAGCGCGCCATGAGACGGGCCACGACCAAGGACCTTGCCAGGCTCAAGGAGTTGCTCGAGACCCGCGGGGAGGCGACGGCGACATCGTGACGAGGCTCGACCTGCTCCACGTGCGCCCGCACCAGGGCGCGCACCGCGTCGCGCTCCGGGCAGCGGTGTCCGTCTTCGTCCCGCTCGCGACGGTGACGCTGGCCGGCCGCCCCGAGTGGTCGGCGTACGCCGCGTTCGGCGCCTTCGCCTCGCTCTACGGCCGCAACCACCGGCACCTGTCGCGGGCCACGATGCAGGTGACCGCGGGCGCCGCGCTGGTGCTCGCCGCGGTGTCCGGTGTGCTCGTGGGCTGCCTGCCGTCGGCGGCCTGGTGGGCCGTTCCGGTGGCCGGGCTCGTCGCCTTCTCGGGCTCGCACCTGGCCCGCGCCCAGGACTGGCACCCGCCGGGGTCCCTCTTCCTCGTCTTCGCCTNTCGTGGGTGCGGTCGGTGGTCTCGTCCGCGGCCAGCGGACGCCGCCGCTACCCCTGGCCTGGCACTGGTCGTGGCTGCCGGTCCGCGATGGCGTCGCCGTCCTCGTCGCGGGTGGTGCGGCGGTCGCGTCAGGGATCGGTCACCCGTACTGGGCGATGGTCTCGGCCCTCGCCCCGCTGGGGGTGCGAGGCGTGACCGGGCAGCTCGGGCGGGCCGTCCACCGCGTCGTGGGGACCCTGCTGGGCCTGCTCCCGGCGGCGGCGCTGCTCGCGCTCGACCTGCGTGGTGTTGCCCTGGTGCTGGTGATCGCCGTCCTGCAGTTCGTGACGGAGCTGATGGTGGGGCGCAACTACGGGCTCGCCCTGCTGTTCATCACCCCCCTCGCGCTGCTCATGGGCCAGACCGCCCACCACGTCCCCGCCGGCGGCCTCATCCTCGACCGCGGGGTGGAGACGGTGGTGGGGAGCCTCGTCGGCGTCGCGGTGCTCGCGTCCGTGCACCGGTACGGGCGCCGGGTGCTCCACCGCTGAGCCGCCGCGAGGACGCCACGCTGCGCCTCGCCCGTGGAGCCCACCCTCGCCGAGGGATGCCCATGGCGCACGAGGGTGGTTGGGGCACCCCATCGGTGGTAGTCAGGGCGCATGGAGATGTCCAAGACGGCCGACCTGTGGTGGAAGACCGCGGTGTTCTACTGCGCCGACGTCCAGACCTTCCTCGACACCGACGGCGACGGGCAGGGTGACCTGCCCGGGATGGCCCGGCGCGTCGACTACCTCGCCGACCTCGGGGTGACGTGCCTGTGGCTGATGCCGCTGTACCCGACGCGCGACGTCGACGACGGCTACGACATCACGGACTTCCTCACCGTCGACCCGCGCCTGGGCGACCTGGCCGACTTCGTCGAGCTCGTGCGGACCGCGAGGTCACGCGGCATCCGCGTCATCCTCGACTTCGTCATGAACCACACCTCGGACCACCACCCGTGGTTCAAGGAGGCGCGCAAGAGCAAGGACAACCCGTACCGCGACTACTACGTGTGGCGCTCGACCCCGCCGCCGGACACCTCGGCCCTGGTCGTCTTCCCCGACGAGGAGGACAGCATCTGGCAGGAGGACGAGCGCACCGGGGAGTGGTACCTGCACAACTTCTACCGGACCCAGCCGGACCTCAACACGGCCAACCCTCGCGTGCGCGAGGAGATCGTCAAGGTCATGGGCCTGTGGCTGGAGCTCGGTGTCTCCGGGTTCCGCATCGACGCCGTGCCGTTCCTCTTCGCGCGTGACGCCCTGCCCAAGAAGGACGAGAAGTTCGTGTGGGACCCGCACTCGACCCTGCGCCACGTCAAGGCGTTCTGCGGCCGACGAGGCAGCGACGTCGTCCTGCTCGGCGAGGTCAACGTGCCGCGCGAGCAGCAGCAGGCGTTCTTCGGCGGTGCCGACGGCGACGAGCTGACGATGCAGTTCGACTTCATCGGGATGCAGGCAGCGTGGCTCTCCCTCGCCCGGGGAGACGCCCGCCCACTGGTCGAGGCGCTCGAGAGCAGGACTCCGGGCGACGAGGAGAGCCAGTGGGTCAACTTCCTGCGCAACCACGACGAGCTCACCCTCGACAAGCTCACCGACGAGGAACGCCAGGAGGTGTTCGACGCCTTCGGCCCGGACCCCGACATGCAGCTCTACGGGCGGGGGCTGCGACGCCGGCTGCCGACGATGCTCGACGGCGACCCGCGCCGGATCCGGCTCGCCTACTCGCTGATGTTCTCCCTGCCCGGCAGCCCGGTGCTCTTCTACGGCGAGGAGATCGGCATGGGGGAGAACCTCGACGTGCCCGGCCGCCTGGCGGTCAGGACGCCGATGCAGTGGAGCGACGCACGCAACGGTGGGTTCTCCGCGGCCGCGCCGCGACGCCTGGCCCGGCCGCTGACGCAGGGGGCGTTCGGTCCCGAGCACGTCAACGTCGCCGCGCAGCGCAACGACCCCGACTCGCTGTGGACGTTCATGGCCCAGCTCGTCCGCCGGTACCGCCAGTCCCCGGAGCTCGGGTGGGGTGGCTTAGAGCCCTTGGACCAGCCGTTCCCGGCCGTCCTCGCCCACGTCGCCCGGTTGGACGGGTGGGCGACCGTGGCCATCCACAACCTCGGCTCGGACGCGTGCCGGGTGCCCCTGTCGCTGGCCTCGCTCGGCGGTGACGGGCTCGCCCCGGTCACCCATCTCACCGACCTGCTCTCGGACTACCGGGTCGAGCCGGTCACGACGGGCACGGGTGCGTCCACCATCGAGGTTGACCTCGACGGTTACGGGTACAGGTGGCTACGGGTCGTCCGTGAGGGCGACGACCGCATCGCCTGAGTCCGGGCCGAGGGGCCCGGGCGAGGGCAGGACAGGCCCGGGTGCGGGCCGGAGAGGACGAGGTGGCGCATGAGTCGAGTGGTGGCCGTGACGGGGGCGAGCGGGGGAGTCGGGCGCGCCTGTGCCCGGGAGTTCGCCCGCCGTGGTGACCGGCTCGCGCTCCTCGCCCGGGGCACCGCGGGGCTCGACGCAGCGGCCGAGGAGGCGCGACGCGCAGGGGTGCAGGTCCTCACCGTGCCGGTCGACGTCGCGGATGCCCGCGCCGTGGAGGAGGCTGTGGCTCGGGTCGAGGACGAGCTGGGGCCGGTGGACGTGTGGGTCAACTCGGCCTTCACCTCGGTCTTCGCGCCGTTCGACCAGATCACTCCCGAGGAGTACCAGCGCGCCACCGAGGTGACCTACCTCGGCTACGTGCACTGCACCATGTCCGTGCTGCGACGCATGAAGGAGCGCGACCGGGGCGTGGTCGTGCAGGTGGGGTCGGCGCTGGCCTACCGGGGCGTGCCGCTCCAGACCGTCTACTGCGGCGCCCGGCACGCGGTCCAGGGGTTCCACGAGTCGCTGCGCTGCGAGCTGCTCCACGACCGCAGCGGCGTCCGCGTCACGATGGTGCAGATGCCGGCCCTCAACACGCCGCAGTTCACCTGGGTGCTCTCGAAGCTGCCGCAGAAGGCCCAGCCGGTGCCACCCATCTACCAGCCCGAGGTGGCAGCGCGCGCCGTCGCCTTCGCGGCCGACCACCCACGGCGGCGCGAGTACTGGGTGGGGGCGTCCACGGTGGCCACCCTCGTCGCCAACGCCGTTGCTCCCGGGCTGCTCGACCGCTACCTCGCCCGCACCGGGTACTCCTCCCAGCAGACCGGCGAGCCGCGCGACCCCGACCAGCCGGCGAACCTGTGGGAGCCCGCCGACGGTCCGGACGGACGGGACTTCGGGGCGCACGGCGCCTTCGGCGACCGGGCCAGGGCCCGCAGCTGGCAGCAGGTCGTCGCCCACCACTACCCGCAGGTCGCCGGGGGCCTCGCCGTCGGAGCGGCGGGGGTGGCGGCGCTGGCCTCGGTGCTGGGTGGGCGCGGCGGCCGGCGTCGCTCCTGAACCCTGCAGGGCACGTCCCGGCAGGGTTGGATGGAGCCATGGACCCCCGAGGAACCCGCCCCGCAGGTAGCGAGCCCGTCGTCGTCGAGGTCACCGGTGGCCGTGTGCGCGGCACCACCCGCGGCGGGGTGAGCGCCTTCCTCGGCATCCCGTACGCCGCGCCGGCCGTGGGAGCGGACCGCTACCGGGCGCCGCGCCCGGCCGAGCCGTGGGAGGGAGAGCGCGACGCCACGAGGCACGGGCCGACCGCCGCGCAGTCGCCGTACCCCACACCGATGGACCGGCTGCTGCCGAGCTCGGTGACCCCGGGCGACGACTACCTCAACGTGGACGTGTGGGCGCCCACGGGTGGCGCGGGCCGGCCGGTGCTCGTGTGGGTGCACGGCGGGGCGTTCGTGCGCGGGGCCAACTCCGTGCCGACCTACGACGGGACCGCCTTCGCCCGCGACGGGGTGGTCGTGGTCGGCATCAACTACCGGCTCGGCGTGCCGGGTTTCGCCGTGCTGGAGGGCGCTCCGACCAACCTCGGCATCCGCGACCAGGTGGCCGCGCTGGAGTGGGTGCGTGACAACGTCGAGGCATTCGGTGGCGACCCCGACCGGGTGACGGTCGTCGGTGAGTCGGCCGGCGCGATGAGCGTCGCCACCCTGATGGCCTCGCCCGCGGCGAAGGGGCTGTTCCAGCAGGCCGTGGTGCAGAGCGGTGGCGGGACGGCGGTGTGCACCCTCGACGACGCTCGGCTCGTCGCCGGTGAGGTGGCCAAGATGCTCGGGGTGCCGCCGACCGCCGAGGCCTTCGCGGCCCTCGACCCGCAGACCGTGGTGGCGGCCCAGACCGCGCTCACGCTCGCGATCCAGTCCGACCCCGACCCGGCGCGCTGGGGCGCCAGCGTCCTCCGGGGTGGCCTCGGCATCATGAGCACGTTCCCGGTCGTCGACGGTGACGTCGTGCCCGACGTGCCCCTGTCCGCGGTGGCGGACGGCTCCGCAGCCGGTATACCGCTGCTCATCGGCACCACCCGGGAAGAGTTCCGGCTCTTCCTCGTGCCCACCGGCATCGCGGGGCAGGTCACCGAGGCGGCCCTCCCGGCGCTGGGTGCGCGGTACGGCTGGCCCACGGGAGTCGTCGAGACCTACACGGCGAACCGCCCGGGCGCCTCGCCCGGCGACGTCGCGGCGGCCATCCTCACCGACGCGGGGTTCCGGGTGCCGTCGCACGACCTCGCCGCCGCCCAGCACGGCGCCGGGGGAGCGGTGCATTCCTATGAGTTCGCCTGGCAGACCAAGGTCGCGGACCTCGGCGCCAGCCACGCACTCGAGCTGCCGTTCGTGTTCGACACCCTCGGCGACGGTGGCCTCATGCTGGGGACCGACGCGCCGCAGGCCCTGGCCGACGAGGTGCACTCAGCGTGGGCGCGCTTCGTCCGCGACGGCGACCCCGGGTGGGAGCTGTGGACACCGCAGGACCGGGCGGTGATGACGTTCGACACCCCGTCGGAGGTCGTGCGGGCGCCACGGGCCGACGAGCTGGCCCTCTGGCGCTGAGGTCCGTCGCCCTCTCGGCGCAGGAGGGGGCGCCGGGTCGCGGGCGGTTGGCTCACTGGGTCGTGTCCCCATTGACGCCCACACGTCGGTCAGACGCCTTTACCGGATCAGCCGATGAGCGGACGTTCCACACATCGCCGCGTTCGCGCACGTGGCCGTCCGGCTCGCTAGGCGCCGTAGGCGCGGGCCTAGGTTGATTTCAGAGCATTGAACCGCCGACGGCCTTGACGGCGTCGCCAACCACCGCGGAGTCATCCAGTGAGACTCCCGACTCCCTTGTACTCTACCTAGGGGCTAGGTAGAGTACGGCCGTGGGCACCGGTCACCAGCCACGGATGACGATCCCGACCCAGCTCGTGCTGCAGGTCTTCCTCGATGACGCCACCCGCGACCGGTACGGCAGCGACATCGGCGCGGAGGCCGGGCTCCCCAGCGGCACCGTGCACCCAATCCTCGCCAGGCTCGAGGGCTTCGGCTGGCTGGAGTCGCGATGGGAGGACATCGACCCACGCGTCGAAGGCCGCCCCGCGCGGCGGTACTACCGCCTGACGGGTGCCGGTGCCCAGTCCGCGCAGTCGGCGGTGGCCCGGGCACACCGACCTCGGCGCGGCTTCTCCCTCCCCCACCCGGCGAGCGGGGAGGCATGAGATGCGCACGCTGGCACCATCACTCGCGGGGCAGGTCGGCCGTGGCCGGCCGTGGCCCAAGCGCGTGGTG
>NZ_BAABLO010000009.1:0-113680 GCF_039544395.1 Pedococcus ginsenosidimutans | reverse complement strand
TTCAACCAAAGGATTTTCGTTCCAGAACACCAACCCACAACCAGAAAGGCCATGCAGCCGGCACCCCAGAGACGAGGTAATTGGCATCGATTTTTGACACGCTGTTGAGTTCTCAAGGATCGGACGCACACCATCGGTTTCGCTTTCGTGCGAAGCCTCCGGGGCAACCCCTCAATCGTATGCTTTCCGTCTTCGTTTTCCCAAATCCGCTTCGCGGCGGGAAAACCGTGGTGGAAAGCCCCCACGTTCTTGCTGACCAGCGCATCGAAGTGCGCCGGAGAAGCACTGTACTGCATGTGGGGTTCAGCCCCGGGACCGGCCTTCTTCGCGGTGGTGACCGCGGTGGTGTCCGTTCCTCCCTGTCGGGCTGACGTCGAGAACATTAGACGGGACTCGACGCGAAAGACAAATCCGCAGGTCAGCGGGCTGCGGCCCCTCCGGGCGCCTGGCGCGCGGCCGCCAGGGACTTGCGCCCCCGTCGCAGCAGCGCCACCTGGCCGTGCAGGAAGTCGCCCTCTCCGAGCAGCTGCTCGGGGTCGGACAGCTTGACGTTGTTGAGGGAGGCCCCGCCGTCCCCGATGGCCCGCCGCGCGGCGTTGCGGGAGTCGACGAGGCCGACGGCGACGAGGGCATCCGTGACCGACGTCCCCACGGACACCTCTCCCCCGGGCAGCTCGCCGGTCGCGTCGGCCAGCGTGCGCGCGTCCAGCGCGGTGACGTCGCCCTTCCCGAACAGCGCCTCCGACGCCGCCTGGACGGCGGTGGTGGCCGCTGCCCCGTGGACGAGGGTCGTGACGTCCGCGGCGAGCGCCTTCTGCGCCTCCCGCAGGAACGGCTTCTCCGCCAGGGACTGCTCGAGCCGGGCGATCTCCTCCGGGCTGCGGTCGGTGAACACCTTGAGGAGCTTGACGACCGAGGCGTCCTCGACATTGATCCAGTACTGGTAGAAGGCGTACGGGCTGGTCATCTCGGCGCTGAGCCAGATGGCGTTGCCCTCGCTCTTGCCGAACTTGGTCCCGGACGCGTCGGTGATGAGCGGGGTGGTCAGCAGGTGCACCGACCTGCCCTCCACCCGGTGGATCAGGTCCGAGCCGGCGGTGAGGTTGCCCCACTGGTCCTGCCCACCGGTCTGCAGCGTGCAGCCGTAGTCGCGGTAGAGCTGGAGGAAGTCCAGTCCCTGGAGGATCTGGTAGCTGAACTCGGTGTAGGAGATACCCTCGTCGCTGCCCAGCCGTGCGGCGACCGCGTCCTTCTTCACCATCTGGTTGACCCGGAAGTGCTTCCCGATGTCGCGCAGGAAGTCCAGGGCCGACATGGGGGCCGTCCAGTCGAGGTTGTTGACCATGACCGCGGCGTTGTCGCCCTCGAAGTCGAGGAAGGGGCGCACCTGTGCCTGGATGCGGGCGACCCACTCGGCCGTCTGCTCCTTGGTCTTGAGGACGCGCTCGGACGACGGCCGCGGGTCACCGATGAGGCCCGTCGACCCGCCCACGAGGCAGATGATCCGGTGGCCGGCCCGTTGCAGGTGGCGCATGACCACGAGCTGCACGAGGTTGCCGAAGTGCAGCGACGGGGCCGTGGGGTCGAACCCGCAATACGCCGTGATCGGCCCGTCGGCGAGTGCCTTGCGCAGCGCGGACTCGTCGGTGGTCTGCGCCACCAGCCCTCGCCACTGCAGCTCGTCGAGGATGTCGCTCACGGTGTGGGTTCTCCTTGTCCGGTCGTGGAGGCCCGCGGGGCCTGCGGGCACGAGCACAGCCTGCCCTATGAGGACGTCCGACGTGGACGGGGTTTCGCCGGCCGGTACACCGAGACGCTCGGCTCGTCGGCCAGCCAGAAGCGCCAGGGGTGCGCGAGCGCGTCGCCCCCGGCCCCTGCCACCCCCACCCGTGGTCCGCTGTGCACCGCGGTCGGGGCGACCTCCGAGGCCGGGGCGTGGAAGGCGACCGCCGCATCGGGCGAGCACGCGTCGGCCCCCGTCAGCGCCCCGTCGAGGCCCAGGGTGGTCGCGAGCCGGGCCGGTCCACGGGCCCAGTCGCGACGGCGTACCCCCTCCCGTCGCACGGCGGCGACGTCCTCACCGTCGACCACCTCGCCGGCACGCAGCAGCACCGCGCTGGCACTCCCCTGCGTGCCGCAGACGATGTTGGCGCACCAGTGCATGCCGTAGGTGAAGTAGACGTAGAGGTGGCCGGCCGGGCCGAACATCACCTCGGTACGGGGCGTGGGACCCCGGAACGCGTGCGAGCCCGGGTCCGCCTCCCCCGCGTACGCCTCGACCTCGGTGAGACGGACGGTGACGCCGCCGTGCGACACGGTCGCGCCGAGCAGCTCCGGCGCCACGGTGAGGACGTCTCGGGCGAAGAACGACCGTGGCAGGCGCTCACCGCGCGGGACGTCGGTCAGTCCTTGCGACGACGGATCTTGTTGCCCAGCCACACCACGGGATCGTAGTGACGGTCGACCACGCGCTCCTTCAGGGGGATGAGCGCGTTGTCGGTGATCTTGATGTGCTCGGGGCAGACCTCGGTGCAGCACTTGGTGATGTTGCAGTAGCCGAGGCCGTGCTGCTCCCGGGCTGCCGGGCGCCGGTCGGCGGTGTCGAGCGGGTGCATGTCGAGCTCGGCGACCCGCATGAGGAACCGCGGCCCGGCGAACGCCTGCTTGTTGTCCTCGTGGTCACGCACGACGTGGCAGACGTCCTGGCACAGGAAGCACTCGATGCACTTGCGGAACTCCTGGCTGCGCTGCACGTCGACCTGCTGCATGCGGTAGTCGCCCGGCTGCAGGTCCTCCGGCGGCGAGAACGCCTGCACCTCGCGGGCCTTCTGGTAGTTGAACGACACGTCGGTCACGAGATCGCGCTGCACCGGGAAGGTCCGCAGCGGCGTCACCGTGATGGTCTGGCTCTCCTCGAAGGTGCTCATCCGGGTCATGCAGAGCAGCCGCGGACGGCCGTTGACCTCCGCGCTGCACGACCCGCACTTGCCGGCCTTGCAGTTCCACCGCACCGCGAGGTCGGGTGCCTGGGTCGCCTGCAGCCGGTGGATGATGTCGAGTACGACCTCACCCTCGTTGACCTCCACGGTGAAGTCCTGGAGGTCACCCCCGTCGGCGTCGCCGCGCCACACCTTGAACCTCGCGTCGTAGCTCATGCCCCGCTCCCGTCATCGGCCTGGTGCACTGCAGCCGGCCCGTCCCGGCGGACGAGCTCGGCCTCGGTGAGGTACTTGGCCAGCTCGCTGCGCTCGAAGAGCTCGAGCAGGTCCTGGCGGATCTCCGGGACCGGCTGGTGGCGCAGGGTGACGCCGTCGCCCTCGAGCGTGCAGACGAGGTTGACGCCACGCCACTTCGGGTCCATGCCCGGGAAGTCCTCGCGGGTGTGCCCGCCCCGCGACTCGGTGCGCTCCAGGGCGGCGAGCGCCACGCACCTGCAGACCGCGAGCATGTTGCGCAGGTCGAGGGCGAGGTGCCACCCCGGGTTGAAGGCGCGACCCCCTTGCACCCCGACGCCTTTCGCGCGCTCGTCCAGCTCGTCGAGGACCTCCAGCGCCTCGCGGACCTCGCCCTCCCTGCGGATGATGCCCACGAGGTCGTTCATCTTCTGCTGCATCTCGCTGTGCAGTGCGTAGGGGTTGTCCGAGGCCGCGCGGAAGGGCGCCAGCGCCGTCGCCAGCGAGGCCCGTGCATCCGCGTCACTGACCGAGGGGCGCGAACCACCAAGTCCCGCAACGTATTCGGCCGCACCGAGCCCGGCCCTGCGGCCGAAGACGAGCAGGTCCGAGAGGCTGTTGCCACCGAGCCTGTTGGAACCGTGCATCCCGCCGGCCACCTCACCGGCGGCGTAGAGCCCGGGCACGGCCGTCGCCGCGGTGTCGGCGTCGACCTCGACACCACCCATGACGTAGTGGCAGGTGGGGCCGACCTCCATCGGCTCGGCCGTGATGTCGACGTCTGCGAGCTCCTTGAACTGGTGGTGCATCGACGGCAGCCGGCGGATGATCTCCTCGGCCGGCAGCCGCGTCGAGACGTCGAGGAACACGCCGCCGTGCGGTGACCCGCGTCCCTCCTTCACCTCGTTGTTGATGGCACGAGCCACCTCGTCACGGGGCAGCAGCTCGGGCGGCCGCTTGTTGTTGTCCGGGTCGTCGTACCACCGGTCCGCCTCCTCCTCGGAGTCGGCGTACTGGCCGCGGAACACGTCGGGGACGTAGTCGAACATGAAGCGCTTGCCGTCGGAGTTGCGCAGCACTCCCCCGTCCCCGCGCACCGACTCGGTGACCAGGATGCCCTTGACCGAGGGCGGCCAGACCATGCCCGTCGGGTGGAACTGGATGAACTCCATGTTGATGAGAGCAGCGCCCGCGCGCAGGGCCAGGGCGTGGCCGTCACCGGTGTACTCCCAGGAGTTGCTGGTGACCTTGAAGGACTTCCCGATGCCGCCGGTCGCCAGGATCACCGCCGGGGCCGAGAAGAGCACGAACCGGCCGGACTCGCGCCAGTAGCCGAACGCGCCCGACACGGCTCCCGAGGCGTCCTTGAGGATCTCGGTGACGGTGAGCTCGGCGAAGACCCGCAGGCGCGACTCGTAGTCGCCGGTCTCGCGGCGGTCCTGCTGCTGGAGGCTCACGACCTTCTGCTGCAGGGTGCGGATGAGCTCGAGCCCGGTGCGGTCGCCGACGTGGGCGAGGCGCGGGTACTCGTGGCCACCGAAGTTGCGCTGGCTGATGCGGCCGTCCGCGGTCCGGTCGAACAGGGCACCGTAGGTCTCGAGCTCCCACACCCGCTGGGGTGCCTCCTTGGCGTGCAGCTCGGCCATCCGCGGGTTGTTGAGGAACTTCCCCCCGCGCAGCGTGTCGCGGAAGTGGACCTGCCAGCTGTCCTTCTCGTTGGCGTTGCCCATCGACGCCGCGATGCCGCCCTCGGCCATGACGGTGTGCGCCTTGCCGAAGAGGCTCTTGCAGATCACCGCGACCCGCAGCCCCTGCTCGCGCGCCTCGATCGCCGCCCGCAGGCCGGCACCACCGGCGCCGATGACGACCACGTCGTACTCGTGGCGCTCGAGGCTCTCGTCGGACGGCGAGTGGTTCGCGGAGCCGTCGGCGGAGCCGGGCGTGGGGCCGTGCGTCGGGCCTCGGAGGTCGGTCACACGCGCTCCCTAGTTGATGATCCGCAGGTCGGAGATCGTCCCGGCGGAGACCAGGGCGATGTAGGCGTCGGTGACCACGAGGCTGCCCAGGGTCACCCAGGCGAAGGTCATGTGGCGCGCGTTGAGCTTGCCGACCAGGCCCCAGGCCTTGTAGCGCAACGGGTGCCTGCTGAAGTGGTTGAGGCGACCGCCGACGATGTTGCGGCAGGAGTGGCACCCCAGCGTGTAGCACCACAGCAGGACGACGTTCGCGAGCAGGATGAGCGTGCCGAGGCCGAGCCCGAAGCCGCCGTCCCTGCCGCGGAAGGCGTGCAGGACGTCGTAGGTGTTGATGAGGGAGATGAGCACCGCGGCGTAGAAGAAGTAGCGGTGGAGGTTCTGCATGACCAGCGGGAAGCGGGTCTCCCCCGAGTACTCGCGGTGGGCCTCGGGGACCGCACAGGCCGGCGGGCTCATCCAGAACGAGCGGTAGTAGGCCTTGCGGTAGTAGTAGCAGGTCAACCGGAACAGCAGCAGGAACGGCAGCGTCAGGGCCGCGAAGGGGATCAGGGCCGGCCACTCGCCGAACGGGGTGCCGAAGTGGGCGGAGCCGGGCTCGCACGACGTCGACAGGCACGGCGAGTAGAACGGCGTGAGGTAGCCGTAGTCCGCGACGAAGTAGTCCTTCTGGAGGCTGGCGCGGACCAGGCCGTAGAGCAGCCACGCCGTGAAGCAGGCGAACGTGACGAGGGGCTGCAGCCACCAGCGGTCCTCGCGCAGGGTGCGCGCCGCGACCCTGGCCCGACCCGGGGCGTGGACGCCTCCGCTGAAGGGGGCCTGCGACACCTCAGTGGCCTCGCGACGGGCCGACGCCCTCGTCCTCGGCGTCCGACCACAGCGCCGGGTCGTAGTCCTCGTCGGGGATGAAGACGATCTCGCCCGGACCGCCGGCACGGTCCTGCGAGCCGATGCCCGCGCCGCGGGCCACGAGGTCGACGTCGTCGGCGAGGCGCACGACGTCGTCTCGCAGCCGTTGCAGGTCGAGGGTGTTGCCGAGCTCCTTGGTGAGCGCGGTCACCGCGCGTCGCAGTCCGGCCACGTGACCCGCAGCCGCTGTGAGGTCGTCGCTGACACCCATGGCACCGTCCTTGTCGCGGAGGTCGAGGCGGGTCGACTGTGACCCACGTCACCGAACCTAGCGCGAAGGCAGCCCGAAATCGTGGCACTCCGCCGAATGGATCTCGGCGGCCGCCACGTCAGCGCACAGCGATGGGGGTCGCCGAGTCAGCGCACGGGGATGGGGGTCGCCGCCCAGTCCCGCACGGAGGCGACCTGCTCGCGCACCCGCTCGAGCTGCTCGGCCACCCGGACCGGCGCGGTGCCGCCCTTGGCGTCGCGGGACGCGAGGGACCCCTCGACGCTCAGCACGTCGCGCACCCCGGGGGTGAGGTGCTCCGAGATCGCGGCGAGGTCCGCGTCGGTGAGGTCCCACAGCTCGATACCGCGGGCCTCGCACTCGCGCACGCAGGCGCCCGCCACCTCGTGGGCGACGCGGAACGGCACCCCCTCGCGGACGAGCCACTCGGCGACGTCGGTCGCGAGCGAGAACCCCTGCGGCGCCAGGGAGGCCAGCCGCTCGGTGTCGAACCGCATGGTCTCGACCATGCCGCTGAAGGCCGGCAGCAGGACCTCGAGGGTGTCGACGGCGTCGAAGACCGGTTCCTTGTCCTCCTGCAGGTCGCGGTTGTAGGCCAGCGGCAGCGCCTTGAGCGTCGTGAGGAGCCCGGCGAGGTCACCGACGAGCCGGCCGGCCTTGCCCCGCGCCAGCTCGGCGACGTCGGGGTTCTTCTTCTGCGGCATGATGCTCGACCCGGTGGAGTAGGCGTCGTCGAGCGTGACGAACGAGAACTCCTTGGTCGCCCACAGCACGACCTCCTCGGCCAGCCGCGAGACGTCGACGGCGGTCATGGCGGCGACGAAAGCAAGCTCGGCGACGAAGTCCCGCGACGCGGTGCCGTCGATGGAGTTCTCGACCGACGTGGGGAAGCCGAGGTCGGTGGCCACGGCCTGCGGGTCGAGCCCGAGCGAGGACCCCGCGAGGGCGCCCGAGCCGTAGGGCGAGACCGCCGCCCGGACGTCCCAGTCCTGCAGCCTCTGCACGTCCCGCAGGAGCGCCCACGCGTGGGCCAGCAGGTGGTGGCCGAGCAGGACGGGCTGAGCGTGCTGGAGGTGGGTCCGGCCGGGCATCGCGACGCCGGCGTGGCGGGTCGCCTGGGACACCAGCGCGTCGACGACGTCGAGCACCAGTGCGGCCACCACCCGGGCGTGGTCGCGCAGGTACATCCGGAAGAGCGTGGCGACCTGGTCGTTGCGCGAACGGCCGGCCCGCAGGCGGCCCCCCACGTCGGCCCCGGCGCGCTCGATGAGGCCGCGCTCCAGCGCGGTGTGGACGTCCTCGTCGTCCTCGGCGGGTGCGAAGGCCCCGGACTTGACGTCGGCCAGCAGCCGGGCGAGCCCGGCGAGCATCGCCTTGAGCGTGGCGTCGTCGAGCAGGCCCGCCGCGTGCAGCACCCGGGCGTGGGCCCGCGAGCCGGCGATGTCGTAGGGAGCAAGCCTCCAGTCGAAGTGCGTGGACTTGCTCAGGGCCGCCAGCGCGTCGGCGGGGCCCCCGGCGAAGCGTCCACCCCACAGGCTGACCCGCGAGTGCGCCGGCGCGGCGCCGGTGTCGGGAGTGGTGTGGCTGTCGGGGGTCACGAGGGCTCCTGGCTGGGGTGGGGTACGGGTCTGGTGGGCGTCAGTCGCTGGCGAGGGCCAGCAGGGCGGACGCGGTGCTCCTGCTCGCCTGGGCGCCGGTCGTGATCACCATGATGGTGTCGTCGCCGGCGATGGTGCCGAGCACCCCCGGGAGGGCGGCGTGGTCGAGGGCAGAGGCGAGGAAGCTCGCGGCACCGGGCGGCGTGCGCAGGACCACCAGGTTGTGCGAGGGCTCGGCGGTCACGAGCAGCTCCTCGCACACCCGACGGAGCCGGGCGCTCACCTCGCTGCCGTCGGGCGCAGGGCGGGCGGTGCGGTCCCCACCCTCCCCCGGCACGGCGTACACGAGCGCCCGCCCCGAGCGCACCTTGACCGCGCCGAGGTCGAGCAGGTCGCGCGACAGGGTCGCCTGGGTGACCTCGATGCCGTCCTGCGCGAGCAGCCCGAGCAGGTCGCCCTGGGAGCGGACCTCGTGGCGCCCGAGCAGCTCGACGATGCGGCGCTGGCGTCCGGTGCGTGTCGCGGCGATGGTCACGCCGGGCCCTCGAGGAGGAAGGACAGCAGTGCCTTCTGGGCGTGCAGGCGGTTCTCCGCCTCGTCCCAGACCACGGACTGGGGCCCGTCGATGACGGCGGCCTCGACCTCGGTGCCGCGGTAGGCCGGCAGGCAGTGCAGGAAGATCGCGTCGACCGCCGCACCGGCCATGAGCTCCTCGGTGACGGCGAACGGGACGAAGGGGCTGGCCGCGCCCTGGCGCGCCCCCTTCTCCTGCTCCCTGCCCATGGAGACCCAGGTGTCGGTGACGACGACGTCGGCGCCGGCCACCGCGGCCTGCGGGTCGTCGGTGACCTGGACCGAGCCGCCCTGTGCCGCCGCGATCTCCTGGGCGCGGGCGAGGACGGCCGGCTGGGGCTGGTGCGCGGCGGGCGTGCCGACGCGGACGTGCATGCCGGCGAGGGCGCAGCCCAGGAGGTAGGAGTGCGCCATGTTGTTGGCCCCGTCGCCGACGTAGGCCAGCGTCAGGCCGGCGGTGCGGCCCTTGTGCTCGGTGACGGTCAGCAGGTCCGCGAGGATCTGGCACGGGTGGAAGTCGTCGGTGAGGGCGTTGACGACCGGGACACCGGTATACCGGGCCATCTCCTCGATGCGGTCCTGGCCGTGGGTGCGCCAGACGACCGCGGCGGACTGCGGACCGAGGACGCGCGCGACGTCGGCGATCGACTCCCGCGTGCCGATCTGGGCGAGGTTGCCGTCGACGACCAGCGGCAGGCCCCCGAGCGCGCTGATGGCGCCGGCGAACGACACCTGGGTGCGCAGCGTGGGCTTGTCGAAGACCACCGAGACCGTGCGCGGGCCCTCCAGCGGGCGACGGGAGTACGGCGCCGCCTTCAGCTCGAGAGCACGCTGCAGGACCAGGGCCTGCTCCTCGGCGCTTAGGTCGTCGTCGCGCAGGAAGTGTCTGGTCACGAGGTCTCCTCGGGGGCGGTGGTGGCGTCGAGCAGGCCGGGCAGGGCGGCGACGAACGTGTCGAGCTGCTCGAGGGTGACGACGAGTGGCGGGGCCAGTCGCAGGGCGTCGGGGGCCACGGGGTTGACGATGAAGCCGGCGTCGCGCGCCGAGGCAGCGACCTGTGCCGCCACCGGGGCCGTCAACGTGATCGCGCGGAGCAGCCCACGGCCCCGCACCCCGCTGACCAGCGGGTGGTGCAGCGCGGCCACCGCCTCGGCGAGGTGCTCGCCCGCCAGGGCCGCGTGGGCGAGCAACCCCTCCGACTCGATCGTGTCGATCACCGCGAGCCCTGCCGCCGCGGCGAGGGGGTTGCCGCCGAAGGTCGAGCCGTGCTGGCCCGCCGTGAGCAGCCCCGACACCTCGGGACCGAAGGTCACGAGGGCTCCGACCGGCACGCCCCCGCCGAGGCCCTTGGCCACGGTGATGGCGTCGGGCACCACCCCGGCCTGCTGGAACGCGAACCACGTGCCGGTGCGCCCGATACCCGTCTGGATCTCGTCGAGCACCAGCAGCGCGCCGGCCGCCGAGGTCAGCTCGCGGGCCAGGCGCAGGTAGGCCGCACCGCCATCGAGGACCCCGGCCTCACCCTGCACCGGCTCGAGGACGACCGCGCCGGTCTCGGGCCCCACCGCGGCGCGCAGCGCCTCCTCGTCGCCGTACGGGACGTGCGAGACCCCGGGCAGAAGGGGGGTGAAGGGCTCCCGGTAGGCCGCCTTGTGGGTGAGGGCCAGCGCCCCCGTCGTGCGCCCGTGGAAGGCGCCCTCGGCGGCGACGATGCCGGTGCGGCCCGTGCGCCGGCTGAGCTTGATGGCCGCCTCGATGGCCTCGGCACCGGAGTTGGCGAAGAAGACCCGCGAGCCCTCGGGGGCCCCGGCGATGCCGAGGAGCCTCTCCGCGAGGGCGATCTGGGCCGGGGACGTGAACAGGTTGGAGATGTGGATGGCCTCGCCGGCCTGCTTGCTGACCGCGCTGACGAGGGCCGGGTGCCCGTGGCCCAGTGCGTTGACGGCGATGCCGCCCACCAGGTCGAGGTAGCGGTGCCCGTCGACGTCCCAGACGTAGCAGCCGTCGCCGTGCGAGAGCACGAGCGGCGGGCGCCCGAACACCCCCAGGACGGAGGACTCGTAGCGCGCGAGGAGCTCGTCGTTGTGGGTCATGGTCACCGGTCGCCTTCCGTGTCGGCATCGGGCACCACCATGGTGCCGATCCCCTCGGAGGTGAACACCTCCAGCAGCAGGGAGTGCGGCTGCCGTCCGTCGATGACGTGGGCCTGGGGCACTCCCTCGTCGACGGCGCGGACACAGGCCTCGAGCTTGGGGATCATGCCGGCGTCGACGCGGCCCAGCAGCTCTCGCGCCTCGCTCACGGGCAGGGAGGACAGCAGGGAGTCGGGGTCCGGCCAGTCGGCGTAGATGCCCTCGACGTCGGTGAGCATGACGAGCTTGTGCGCCCCCAGCGCGACGGCGAGGGCGGCGGCCGCGGTGTCGGCGTTGATGTTGAGGACCTGGCCGTCGACGTCGAGGTCGGGGGCGACCGTCGACACCACGGGGATGCGTCCGGCGTCGAGGATGTCCTGCACCGCACCCGGGTCGACCGTGACGACGTCTCCCACGAGGCCGAGGTCGAACTCCTCGCCGTCGACGACGGTGCCGCGGCGGCGCGCGCCGAACAGCCCGGCGTCCTCGCCCGAGAGCCCCACGGCGACCGGGCCGTGCTGGTTGAGCAGGCCGACCAGCTCGCGACCCACTTGCCCGGTGAGCACCATGCGGACGACGTCCATCACCTCCGGGGTCGTCACCCGGAGCCCTGAGACGAACTCGCTGCGCAGCCCCAGCCGCTCGAGCATCTGCGCGATCTGGGGCCCACCGCCGTGGACCACGACCGGGCGCAGGCCCGCGTAGCGGAGGAAAGCCACGTCCTGGGCGAAGGCGGCCTTGAGCGTGTCGTCGACCATGGCGTTGCCGCCGTACTTGACGACGACGAGGGCCCCGCGGAAACGCTCCAGCCACGGCAGCGCCTCGACCAGGGTCTGCGCCTTGCCCTGGGCGACGCGCAGGGCGGCCGCGCCGATGTGGCCACGGATGGTGCTCGGGGACGGAGGCATGTCTTCCTTCAGCTGGAGTAGGCCGAGTTCTCGTGGACGTAGTCGTGGGTCAGGTCGTTGGTCCAGATCGTCGCGAACTCGGCACCGGCGTGGAGGTCGACGAGGACGTGCACCTCGCGGCCCGTGAGGTCCACCAGCGCCCGGTCCTCCCCGACTCCCCCGGAGCGGCAGACCTGCACACCGTTCATGGAGACGTCGAGGGCGTACGGGTCGAACTCCGCCCGCGTCGTGCCGACCGCCGCGAGGACCCGGCCCCAGTTGGGGTCGTTGCCAAACACCGCGCACTTGAACAGGTTGTTGCGCGCGACCGAGCGGGCGACCTCGAGGGCATCGGCCTCGCTGGCGGCGCCGACCACCTCGATGGCGATGTCGTGGTGGGCGCCCTCCGCGTCGGCGACCAGCTGGCGGGCGAGGTCGGCACACACCTCGGTGACGGCAGCGGCGAGCTCGTCGCGTCCGGGGGCGACCCCGGAGGCTCCCGAGGCGAGCAGCAGGACGGTGTCGTTGGTGGACTGGCACCCGTCGGAGTCGACCCGGTCGAACGTCACCGCCGTGGCCGCACGCAGTACGCCGTCGAGGACCCCCTCGCCCACCACGGCGTCGGTGGTGACCACGACGAGCATCGTGGCCAGCGCCGGGGCCAGCATGCCCGCCCCCTTGGCCATGCCCCCGACCGTCCAGCCGTCGCGATGGGCGACCGCCTGCTTGTGCACGGTGTCGGTGGTGCGGATGGCCACCGCGGCGTCCTCGCCGCCGTCCGTGCGCAGCGCCTCGACGACGGCGTCCACCCCGGCCAGCACCTTGGGCATGGGAAGCAGCTCGCCGATGAGGCCGGTGGAGCAGACGGCGACGTCGTGCGAGGCGACCCCGAGCGCGCCCGCCACGTGCTCAGCCGTGGCGTGGGTGTCGGCGAAGCCCTGGGCTCCCGTGCACGCGTTCGCGCCCCCGGAGTTGAGGACGACCGCGTCGACCCTGCCGTCGAGGCAGGCCTGGCGCGACCACGTCACGGGGGCAGCCTCGACGCGGTTGCTCGTGAACACCGCGGCACCGTGGTGGTCGGGACCGTCGTTGACCACCAGGGCGAGGTCCGGGGCACCGCTGGCCTTGAGGCCGGCGGCCACCCCAGCAGCCCGGAACCCTTGTGGCGCGGTGATGCTCACGACGCACCCCCGGAAAGGCGTGCCGGCGCGACGGTGTTGCCCCCGCGTCGCCAGGTGTCGGCGGCGTCGTCCGCCCGCTCGCTGTCGACCAGGATCCAGTCGGTGTCGTAGGTGGACAGGGCCAGGATGCTGATTCCCTTGCGGGCCAACGGTTCCAGCAGGCCCGAGAGGACACCGACCATGGTGAAGTCCAGGGGTCCGGCGATCTCGAAGGCCGTGAGCGGGCCCTGGCGCCGGACCCCCTCGGGGAGGGTGTCGAACGCGGACACCAGCGAGGTCTCGCTGTCGGTGTAGGTGATGGACGCCAGCGGGCCGGTGCGCCAGTCCCACGACGGCTCCTCCCCCGCCGGCAGGCGGACGAAGGCGACATCCTGGTCGTGCCTCATGAGGTGCAGCGGCAGGCTCACGGCGCCACCCCCGCCACGGGCAGGCCGGTCGTCTCGGGCAGACCGAGCACGAGGTTCATGCACTGCACCGCTGCACCCGCCGTGCCCTTGGTGAGGTTGTCGACCGCGGCCACGACGACCACCCTCCCCACGCGTTCGTCCACGCCCACCTGGAGGTGCACGAGGTTGCTGCCCAGGACGCTGCCCGTGGACGGCCAGGTCCCCTGCGGCAGGACGTGGACGAACGGCTCGTCGGCGTACGCGTCCTCCCAGGCTGCGCGCACAGCAGCCGGGTCGGCACCCTCCGCGAGCGGCGCCGTGCACGTGGCGAGGATGCCGCGGGGCATGGGCGCCAGGGTCGGCGTGAACGACACCGTCACCGGGACTCCCGCTGCCGCGGTGAGGTTCTGCTCGATCTCGGGGGTGTGGCGGTGGGTGCCCCCGACGCCGTAGGGCGACATGGCACCCATGACCTCGGCCCCGAGCAGGTGCGGCTTGAGCGCCTTGCCGGCACCGGAGGTGCCGGACGCGGCGACGACCACCACACCCTCGCTGCCGAGCAGCCCGGCGGCGAAGCCGGGGGCCAGCGCGAGTGACACCGCGGTCGGGTAGCAGCCCGGTACGGCGACGTGGGTCTGTCCGAGGATCGCCCCTCGCTGCCGGTCGCCGCCAGCGACGGGCAGCTCGGGCAGCCCGTAGGCCCAGGTGCCGGCGTGCGGGGTGTCGTAGAAGGTCTCCCACGCGGAGGCGTCGGCCAGCCGGAAGTCGGCACCGCAGTCGATGACCACGACGTCGTCACCGAGCTCGGCGGCCAGGGCGCCGGAGTGGCCGTGCGGCAGCGCGAGGAAGACGACGTCGTGCCCGGCCAGGGTCTGTGGCGTGGTCTCCTCGACCACACGGGAGGCCAGGGGCGTCAGGTGCGGGTGCACCGCACCGAGCAGCTGCCCGGCGCTCGAGGCGGCCGTGACGGCGCCGATCTCCACCTGCGGGTGGGCCAGGAGGAGACGCAGGACCTCCCCGCCCGCGTACCCGCTCGCACCAGCCACCGCCACTCTCACCATGACGCATGACTATACACACCATTACAGGTTTATGCAGTCGCGTCCTTGCGCCGTGGACTCGTCACCCGAGGGGGTCGTCGTCCCCCCAGGGCATGAGCGTGATGGTGCGGTCGGCGTCGTCGAGCCCGCCGGCAGCACGGTCGTGCAGGGAGGCAGGCGTGTCCACGCCGGCGCGCACCATGCGGCCGGCCCAGACGTCGAGCTCGCCGGAGGCCAGCGCGAGGGCCAGGGCGGTCACCTCACCGGGGTCGGTCCACTCGGTCCGGTCCTCGTGCGCGACCATCGCCTCGGTCATGTCGGTCCGCACCACCCCCGGGGCGAGGTCGAACGCCAGGACACCGCGGTCCTGCCCCGCGAGCTGGGTCGACCCCGTCACGCGGGCCAGCGCCGTCTTGCTCGCGTTGTAGGCCGACGCGACGGCGCCCGGCCGCACGCCGGCACCGCTGTTGAGGTTGAGGACACGCCCCACCCCCGCCTCGAGCATGTGCGGCAGCACCGCGCGCGTGACGAGGAACGGCCCCAGCACGTTGACCTCCATGGTGCGCCACCACTCGTCGGGGTCGGCCTCGTGGATCGGGACCTCGGTGTCGATGACGCCGGCGTTGTTGACCAGGACGTCGACACGGCCGTGACGCTCGACGACGTCGGCCACCCAGCGGTCGACGGCAGCACGGTCGGTCACGTCGGCGACGGCGCTCGAGCCACGCTCCACGACGTACCCGGCCTGCTCGAACGCGTCGGCCAGGTGGCGCCCGATACCGCGGGAGGCCCCGGTGACGACGGCGACGGGGCGAGCGTCGGCGCTCACCGCTGCACCGCGCCGGTCCCCGACGCCGCAGCGGCCACCGCCGCGTCGCGCAGGGCACTGACCTCGTCGGTGGTCAGGGTCCGGTCGGCTGCCCTGAACGTCAGGCGGTAGGCGAGGGACTTGCGCCCGGCGCCGACCTGCTCGCCGCGGTAGACGTCGAACAGGTGCACCGACTCCAGGCTCTCCCCCGCCCCGGCCCGCAGGGCGGCCTCGACCCGACCGGCGGGAACGGGCTCGTCCACGACCAGGGCCACGTCGGTGTGCGCCGCGGGGTAGGTGGACAGCTCGCTGGCCTGGTGGGGCTTCCCCGTGGCGGCGATGAGGACGTCGACGTCCACCTCGGCCGCCACGCTGCGTGCCGGCAGGTCGAGGGTGGCGGTGACCTTGGGGTGCAGCTCGCCGGCGTGCCCGACCAGCGTGCCGTCGGACAACGAGATGCTCGCGCAGCGGCCCGGGTGCCAGGGTGCCCGGTCGGCGGAGGCGACCTCGAGGTCGAGACCCAGGGCCGTGCCGAGGGTCAGCACCCAGGCCACCGCGTCAGAGGCGTCGAACGGCCGCGCCGGCCCCCAGGGCCCGGCCGGCTCGGCGTCGCCCGCAGCCGCCATCGCGACGTGGCGCGGCTGCACCGGCACCGCGTCACGGATCCTCGCGAGGGTCGTGTCGTCCGGCCGCACCTCGATACCGGGCACGGGCGCCTCCGTGGCGGTCTCACGCCCCTCGGTGACCAGCCCCACCTCGTAGAGGGCGATGTCGCGGTGACCGCGGGCGACGTTGCGCCGCAGCGCGTCCTGGAGGGTGTCGAGCACCGAGGTGCGCATCAGCGGCGCCTCCTCGGACAGGGGGTTGACGAGCGCCTCGGCGCGTCGCCGCGGGTCCTGCGCGTCATACCCGAGCCGGTCGAACAGGTCACGGCTGACGAAGGGGTAGGTGAGCACCTCGACCAGGCCCTGCTGGGCCAAGGTCGTGGCGACGACCCGGCGCACCCGCTGCCCGTGCGACAGGCCGTGCCCGTTCTTCGGCTGCGGCAGCACGGACGGGATCTGGTCGTACCCGCGGACGCGGGCCACCTCCTCCACCAGGTCCGGGCCGTCCGCGAGGTCTGGGCGCCAGGACGGCGGCAGCACCGTGACGACCTCGCCCCCGGCGGCTCCGTCGGTCGCGCCCTCCTCGACGACGCACCCGATGGCGCGCAGCGTCGACAGCACCTCTTCGCGCGGGTAGTCGAGCCCGACGTAGCGGGTCGGCAGCGTGGTGTCGAAGGCGATGCTCGCGGAGGTGCGCAGCTCGCCGACGTCGGTGACCCCGCTGTCGGCCGTGCCCCCACCGTGCTGGACGAGCAGGTCGACGGCCAGCTGGGCGCCCACCGCTGCGACCGCGGGGTCGACGCCGCGTTCGAAGCGCTTGGACGCCTCGGTCACCAGGCGGTGGCGGCGCGAGGAGCGCGCGATCGAGATCGGGTCGAAGTGGGCCGCCTCGATGAGCACGTCGGTCGTGTTGGACGTGACCTCGGAGGCCTCGCCGCCCATGACACCCGCGATGGCGAGGGGCGTGTCGGAGCCGTCGACGATGAGCAGGTCCTCGGGGTCCAGCACCCGGGCCACGTCGTCGAGGGTGGTGAGCTTCTCCCCGACCCGCGCGCGGCGGGTGCCGACCGAGCCCGACAGCGTCTGGAGGTCGAACGCGTGCAGCGGCTGGCCGAGCAGCATCATGACGTAGTTGGTGACGTCGACGGCCAGCGAGATCGGGCGCATGCCGACCTGGGTCAGGCGCCTGCGCATCCACTGCGGGGTGGAGGCGCCGACGTCGACGCCACGGACGACGCGGGCGACGTAGCGGTCGCACCCGACGACTCCCCGGACGGGCGCGTCGTCGGTCAGGTGAACCGGGTACCCGGCCCCCTGCCCCTGCGCGACGGCGAGGTCCGCCGGGTCCCGGAAGGCGACGCCGGTCGACAGGGCGTACTCACGGGCGATGCCGCGCAGCGAGAAGCAGTAGCCGCGGTCGGGCGTGACGTTGACCTCGACCACCTCGTCGGCCAGGCCGAGCAGGGCGATGGCGTCGTCACCCGGAGCGAGCGCCGCCGCGGCGTCCTCCCCGAGGAGCTCGGAGAGCACGATGATGCCGTCGTGGTCGTCGCCGAGGCCGAGCTCGCGGGCCGAGCAGATCATGCCGTTGGAGATGTGGCCGTAGGTCTTCCGGGCCGAGATCTCGAACCCGCCGGGCAGCACGCCCCCGGGCAGGACGCACACGACCAGGTCGCCGACGGTGAAGTTGTGGGCGCCGCAGACGATCTCCTGCGCCTTGCCCTCGGTGACCCGCTGGCCGTGGTCGCCCACGTCGACGGTGCACCAGTTGATCGTCTTGCCGTTCTTCTGGGGTTCGGGCTCGACCGTGAGGACGCGGCCGACGACGAGGGGACCGCTGATGTCGCCACCGCTCAACCCCTCCTCCTCGAGCCCGACCCGGACGAGGGCGGCGGCGACGTCGGCACCGGTGGCGTCGGCGGGCACGTCGGCCAGCTCGCGCAGCCAGGACACGGGCGCGTGCATCAGATCTCCATTCCGAACTGGCGGGAGAACCGGACGTCTCCCTCGACGATGTCGTGCATGTCCCCGACCCCGTGGCGCAGCATGAGCGACCGCTCGATGCCGAGGCCGAACGCGAAGCCCGAGTAGCGCTGCGGGTCGACACCGGCTGCGCGCAGCACCCGCTGGTTGACCATGCCGCAGCCCCCGAGCTCGATCCAGCCGGTGCCGCCGCAGGTGCGGCACGAGGCGTCCGTGCCGCCGCAGACCCAGCACTGGCAGTCGATCTCGGCGCTCGGCTCGGTGAAGGGGAAGTAGTTGGGGCGCAGCCGCGTGACGATGCCGTCACCGAACAGCCGTTGCACGAACGCGTCGAGCGCGCCCTTGAGGTGGGCCATGGTGATGCCCTCGTCGACGACCAGGCCCTCGAACTGGTGGAACACCGGCGTGTGGGTGGCGTCGAGGTCGTCGGTGCGGAACACCTTGCCCGGGCACAGGACGTAGATGGGGGGTTCGCGGTCGAGCATCGTCCGGATCTGCACCGGCGAGGTGTGCGTACGCAGCACGAGGCCGCTTCCCGCGGGTGCGACGAAGAACGTGTCGGCCTCACCACGGGCGGGGTGGTCCGGTGAGAGGTTGAGGGCGTCGAAGTTCAGCCACTCCGACTCGACCTCCGGCCCCTCGGCGATCTCCCAGCCCATCGCCACGAAGATGTCCTCGATGCGCTCGGTCACCAGGCTGATCGGGTGCCGGGCGCCGAGCGGGCGGCGGGGGGTGCGGACCGTCAGGTCGACGGTCTCCTCGACCAGGATCCGCGCGTCGCGCTCGGCCTCGAGCTCGACCTGGCGGGCGGCCAGCGCCTGCCCGACGCGTCCCCGGGCCTGGCCCACGCGCTTGCCGGCCTCTGCCTTGGCGCTCGGGGGCAGCGCCCCGATCTCGCGGTTGGCGAGGGCGAGGGGGCTCTTCTCACCCTGGTGGGCGAGGCGGGCGGCCTTGAGGGCGTCGAGCGAGTCGGCCGCGGCGATCGCGGCCAGGGCGTCGGTGACGGCCTGCTCGACCGCGGCCGGGTCCAGTGCGGCGACCTCGACGGGGTCGTACTGCGTGTTGGGTCCAGACATGCCTTTTCCTCTGTCGACACGGGTCGCGGGACATCACCCGCGGTGCGTGCTCTCGGCGCCCGGAACGGGCCCACCGAGTCTAGGGGCGCGCGGCGGCGACCCCGGTCTGGGGTGCGGGCGGGGTTCAGCCTCCGGCAGGCGGGGAACGCCTTCAGCGCAGCCGTGCGGCCGCGACCGGAGGCGCGGTAAATCGCCGGCTGGCAGGCGTCATGGACCCAGCGTGGCTGCTGACGGGCCCCCGGTGCAACCCCGTTGCCGGCGCGACCGACCTCACGCGAGGTAGTCCGGCGGTTCGGAGGGCAGGGTGAGGCGGAACTGGGCCCCGCCGCTGGGGGTGGCGGACTCGACCCGTACCTGGCCGCCGTGCGCCTCCACGAGCCCCTTGACGACGTACAGGCCCAGCCCGGTGCTGCCGCGCCCGGAGCCGTGCCAGAATCGGCTGAAGACCAGGTCGCGGTGGTCGGTGGAGATGCCCTTGCCCTCGTCGCTGACGACGACGTCGACCCCGGTGGTGTGGTGGCCGCGGGCTGCCAGTCCCTCCTGCGAGTCGCCCTCGGACGGGACGGCCGCGAGCGTGATCACGCCGTCACCGTGGCGGAAGGCGTTCTCGATGAGGTTGGACAGGATCTGGTCGAGCCGGTCCGGGTCGGCCCACACCTCGGGCAGGTCCTGCGGCACCTCGATGCGGAAGCGGTCACGGTCCTGGCCGCTGGCCACCGCGCGCTCCACGTGCCGGCCGAACACCGCGGCGACGTCGATGGGCTGCGGGCGGATCTGCAGCCGCCCGGCGTCGATGCGCGACACGTCCAGGAGCTCGGTGATCAGGCGGGTGACGCGGTCGGCGTCGGCCTCGATCGTCTCGATCATCAGCCGCTTCTGGTCGTCGGTGAAGCGGTCCCAGCGGCGCAGGAGGGTCGAGGAGAACCCCTTGACCGACGTCAGGGGCGACCGCAGCTCGTGGGCGACCGTGGAGATGAGGGCGGCGTGGTCGGCCTCCAGCCGGCGCCTGGCCTCGGCGTCGCGGACCATGATGAGGACCCGGTTGACCGGCTGGTTGCGTCCCGGACGCAGGTACTTGGCGGTGACCAGCACCTCGCGGCCGCCCTCGAGCATGAGGAACTTCTCGCGGTGACCGGTGCGGATGTTCAGGCCGGACCAGGGGTCCGTGGCCTCCCACCAGTCGGTGCCGTCGCTGTCGCGCAGCGTGAGGGCCTCGCGGATGTCGCGCCCGAGCAGGTCGCGTCGACGCATGCCGAGCACCTGCGTGGCGCGGCGGTTGAGGAAGCTGACGCGGGCATCGGCCTCGGCGGCGACGAGCCCGTCCGGGAGCAGCTCACTGGCCTGGGCTGCCCGTTCGGGGTCGAGGATGGAGCCGGGCCGGTAGTCCATGGCGCGAACCCTAGCCCCTCTGGGCTGCTGCGGACGCGTAGAGGCAGACCGTGGCGGCCATCGCGAGGTTGAGCGACTCGGCCTTGCCGTGGATCGGCACCCGGACGACCTCGTCGCAACCGTCGCGGACGGACTCCTCCAGGCCCCACGCCTCGTTGCCCATGACCCAGGCATGGGCGGGGGCGAGGTCGACCTCCGGCAGCAGGACGGTGCCCGCCCCGTCGGCGGCGAGGACCCGGATCCCCGCCTCGCGCAGCCGTCCGATCGTGCCCTCGACGGGCAGCCCGGTCACGACCGGCAGGTGGAACAGCGAACCCGCCGTGGAGCGCACCACCTTGGGTGAGAGCACGTCGACGGAGGCGTCGCTGACCAGTACGGCGTCGGCGCCCGCGGCGTCCGCACCGCGGATGACGGTGCCGGCGTTGCCGGGGTCGCGGACGTGGGTGAGCAGGACCAGCAGCCGCGGACGGGCCGCCAGGACGTCCTCGAGCGAGGCGCTGGGGACCCGGCAGACGGCAGCCAGCCCCTGCGGAGTCGGCGTCTCGCTCATCGCGCCGAGGACCTCCGCGGAGACCTCGTGGACGTGCAGGCCGGCGGCGCGAGCGGAGTCGACGACCTCGCCGTACCGGGTGACGGCGTCGGACGTGAGGTAGAGGTCGACGACCAGCTCGGGCCGGTGGCGGACCACCTCGCGCACCGACTGGGGCCCCTCGACGAGGAAACGGCCGGTCTTCTCACGCACCGAGCGCCGGGACAGGGCCCGGACCGCCTTGACCCTGTCCGACCGGGGGCTGGTCAGGGGTGAGGACGGCGGGGTCATGTCCCGGCGCTCGGGTGGTGCGGTGACGCGCTGGATCAGGCGTTCGCGGTCTCGGCCACGGCCGGGACGTTCGCGCGCGCGATCTCGACGAGCGCGGCGAAGGCAGCCTCGTCGTTGACGGCCAGCTCGGCCAGCATGCGACGGTCGACCTCGATCTCCGCGGCCTTGAGGCCCTGGATGAAGCGGTTGTAGGTCATGCCGTTGGCGCGGGCGCCGGCGTTGATGCGCTGGATCCAGAGGCGACGGAAGTCACCCTTCTTGGCCCGACGGTCCCGGTAGGCGTAGCCGAGGCTGTGGGTGACCTGCTCCTTGGCCTTGCGGTAGAGCCGCGAGCGCTGCCCGCGGTAGCCGCTGGCGCGCTCGAGGACGACCCGGCGCTTCTTCTGGGCGTTGACTGCCCGCTTCACGCGTGCCACGTGAGTTCTCCTTGCTGTCTGTCTGCTTGCGAGGCTTCGTGCTGAGCCCGGCCAAACAATGTGGGGTGGATGGGCTCGGCTCAGCGGCCGAGGAGCTTCTTGACCTTCTTGGAGTCCGGCTTGGACACCTCGACGTCGTTCGCGATCGAGCGGGTGAAGCGCGAGGACTTGTGCTCGAGGAGGTGGCGACCGCCAGCCTGCTCGCGCATGACCTTGCCCTTGCCGGTGATCCGGAAGCGCTTCTTGGCACCGGAGTGCGTCTTCATCTTCGGCATGGCTGCCGATCTCCTTGCTGTTGATGTAGCGGTGTTGGTGTAGCCGGTGGGACGTGACCAGCTGGCGGGGCCAGTGGTCGGAACTACGTGGTGGGGGCCTGGTCGGCCGGCGTGGCCTCGGGTGCCTCAGCGGTCTCGGCGGCCGGGGCTGCCTCCGGCGCGTCGGCCGGGGCCGCGGCGTGGCCCGCGTCGGAGGTCCGTGCGCGGCGCTGCTCGGCCATCGCCTCGGACTTCTTCTTCGTGGGGGCCAGCACCATGATCATGTTGCGGCCGTCCTGCTTGGGCGCGGACTCGACCGTGCCCAGCTCCAGGACGTCCTCGGCCAGGCGCTGCAGCAGGCGGAAGCCCAGCTCGGGGCGCGACTGCTCGCGACCGCGGAACATGATCGTCACCTTGACCTTGTCGCCACCCTTGAGGAAGCGCTCGACGTGGCCCTTCTTGGTGCCGTAGTCGTGCGGATCGATCTTCGGGCGGAGCTTGATCTCCTTGATGACCGTGTTGACCTGGTTCTTGCGCGCTTCGCGCGCCTTCAGTGCGGCTTCGTACTTGAACTTGCCGAAGTCCATGAGCTTGGCGACTGGAGGCTTGGCCATCGGGGCGACCTCGACGAGGTCGAGGTCTGCCTCGGCGGCGAGCCGCAGCGCGTCCTCGACGCGCACGATGCCGACCTGCTCTCCGTTGGGGCCAACCAACCGCACTTCCGGAACCCGGATGCGGTCGTTGATGCGAGGCTCGCTGATGGTGCTGCTCCTTCGGTCAGGGAAACGTCCGACCGCACCCAACGAGAAGAGGCTCCCCGCCGCTGTCGCGCGAGAAGCCTCACCAGTTCCGTCACGGGACCCCGAGGACCGTATCCTGCGTGGCTCACGCCCCGCGGCTACGCCTCGGTGACCCGGGAGACCCGGCGACCTGTGTGGTCGACGCGGGTGGAAGCAGGTGCTGCTTCTCTTGCACACCGTGGCCCCTGTGAGACCGCCTCGGGACGAACCCGTGGCGACCCCGTGGGTGGTCACGGCCGGTCGATCTGCAAGGCTACCAGCGTGAGCACGGAATCTGCCAATCCCCACCCGACCGGCACCACCCACGACGCCACCCAGGATGTCACCCAGGACGTCCCCCACGACGAGCAGGAGCGGGTCGCCCAGCAGACCCGCGACATCTCCGAGGTACCGGCCGTCGAGGTCATCACCACGGCCGCGATCCACCTGATGAGCGCCGCGGCGGTCAAGTGCGGGCTGGCCGAGGGCCCCGATGCCGCGGACCACCTCGACCTCGACGAGGCCCGGCGCCTCATCAACGCCCTCGCCGGGCTGGTCACCGCCTCCGCCCCCGACCTGGGCAGCCAGCACGCCGCTCCCCTGCGCGACGGCCTGAAGTCGCTGCAGCTCGCGTTCCGGGAGGCCTCCGTGATCCCCGACGCGCCCGGCCAGGGCCCCGGGGAGAAGCTCACCGGCTCCGTCGTCTGACCTCCTCGACCTCCGCCCGACCCTCCCGAGCCCCAGACCCCTGGATTGGGTGCTGGAGCGCACGGTTCTGCGAGCGCTCCGGCACCCAAAGCCGAGAGGGAGGGGGCGGGGAGGCGGGGTCGAGAAGGAGATCAGACGGTGGCGGCGGCCCGGGTGCGCTCCTCGGCACGCCCCGCGCGGTCGGCCCGGTGCCGGCGGGCCCGCCCCGACGTGGCTGCGGCCCCCGCGAGGGCGACGACCAGCCCGACCACGGCCACGCTGAGGAACCCCGCGCCCCACCCGACGTGGTCGATGGCCGCGCCGGCCAACGGGGCACCGAGCGCCATACCGGCGGTCATGAACGAGCCGTGCCACCCCATGGCCTCGCCGCGGGCGGCTGCGGGGACGACGCGGCTGACCTGGTCGACGGTCGCGGTGATCGTGGGCGCGCAGAACAGGCCCGCGACGAAGGCGAGCACCGCGAGCGAGGGGGCTCCGGACGCCAGGGCCATCGGCGCGGTGACGACCGCGAGCCCGCCGAGCAGCCAGAACGCGGAGAACGAGCGGTGCAGTCCGCCGTAGACGAGGCCGCCGACGAGGGACCCGGCACCCCAGACCGCCAGGACCCAGCCGATGGAGGACGTCGAGCCGAAGTCGCGCAGCGCGGCGACGAACGCGAGGTCGGAGCCGCCCAGGACCACCGTGGTCGCGGTCGCCCCGAGGCAGATGACGATGAAGGGCGGCCGGAACCAGGTCGAGCGGGCGACCGACGAGGCCGCCTCGGGGGCGCCCTGGTCGTCGAGCACCGGGCGGTCGTCGCGGATGACCGGGTCGGCCACCCACAGCAGCACCCCGGCGGCGACCCCGAGCATCTGGATGCCGAACAGGACCCACTGCGTCGGCCAGACCGTGGCGGCCCACACGCCCAACGCCGGGCCGACCATGAACGACAGCTCCACGGCCACCGAGTCGAGGCTGATGGCGGTCCGGCGGTCGTCCTCGTCGACGGCCACGATGATGGCCTGGCGGATGATCGAGAAGGTCGGCACGACGAAGAGCCCGGCCAGCGAGGCCAGCACCAGCAGCGGCCAGTAGGAGACGAACGGCGCGACCGACCAGCACCCGGCCGCGACGACCAGCGACGGGACGACCACGCGGCGCAGCCCCATCCGGTCGAGCAGCCGGCCGCGCCAGGGCCCGCTCACGGCGATGGCCACGGTCGCAGCCGCGGAGACCAGGCCCGCGGCGGCATAGGTGCGGCCGAGGGCGGACACCACGTGCAGCGTGAGGACGATCCCGCCGGTGAAGATGGGCATGCGCACGAGGAACCCCAGGACGAGCGCACGGCGCAGCGCCTGGTTGGCGAGGACGCGACGGTAGCGGTGGAACTGCACCCGTCCACTGTCGCAGCGACCCACGACACCGGCCAAACCGATTTCGCCCCTGACACCGACCGGTCCCCCTCGCACCCCGACGCACCCTCGACGGGAGCTCCCCAGCGACTTGCCTCGGATGCGGGCAAACCGTCGATGGACGAGGGTGGAGGAAGGCTCGTGAACGCCGCGGGCCGGCCCAGAGACCTCGCAGACCAGACCCCGAGCACGCCACCGAAGGAGCACCATGACCGACCAGCACCCCGGCGAGTCCATCCGCACCGCGCCCTCCGACGAGGCCGGCCTCGGGTCGCACACCGACAACGGCGCCCCCGCACCCAGCGACCGCAACTCGCTCACCCTCGGTCCGGACGGGCCGATCCTGCTCCACGACGTGCACTTCCTCAACCAGATGGCGCACTTCAACCGCGAGCGCATCCCGGAGCGCAACGTGCACGCCAAGGGGTCCGGGGCGTTCGGGACGTTCGAGACCACCGAGGACGTCTCCCGGTACACCAAGGCGGCCCTCTTCCAGCCGGGTGTGACCACCGAGATGCTGGCCCGCTTCTCCACGGTCGCGGGCGAGCAGGGCTCCCCCGACACGTGGCGCGACCCGCGTGGCTTCGCGCTGAAGTTCTACACGACCGAGGGCAACTACGACCTCGTCGGCAACAACACCCCTGTCTTCTTCATCCGCGACACCATGAAGTTCCCGCACTTCATCCGCAGCCAGAAGCGCCTCGGCGGCTCGGGCCTGCGCGACAACCACATGCAGTGGGACTTCTGGAGCCTCAACCCCGAGTCGGCCCACCAGGTCACCTACCTCATGGGCGACCGCGGCATCCCGAAGACGTTCCGCCACATGAACGGCTACGGCTCCCACACGTTCCTCTGGGTCAACGCCGCCGGGGAGAAGCACTGGGTGAAGTACCACTTCCACAGCAACCAGGGCGTCGAGGGCCTCACGGGTGAGGAGGCGACGCGCATCGCGGGCCAGGACGCCGACCACCACCGGCGCGACCTGTACGACTCCATCGAGGCGGGCGACTTCCCGAGCTGGACCCTGTCGATCCAGGCGATGCCGTACGAGGACGCGAAGACCTACCACTTCAACCCCTTCGACCTGACCAAGGTGTGGCCGCACAGCGACTACCCGCTCATCAAGGTCGGCACCATGACGCTGAACAAGAACCCTGACAACTTCTTCGCCCAGATCGAGCAGGCGGCGTTCGAGCCGTCGGCGGTCGTGCCGGGCATCGGCTTCTCGCCGGACAAGATGCTGCTGGGGCGGGCGTTCGCCTACTCCGACACCCACCGCTACCGCATCGGCGCCAACTACCTGCAGCTGCCGGTCAACCGCCCCCGCGTGGAGGGCCTCAACACCTACGCGCAGGACGGCGCAATGGCGTACGAGCACCGTGGCGACGCCCCCGTGTACGCCCCGAACAGCCAGGGGCGCGGGTATGCCGACGAGGTCGGCGAGGTGGAGGACGGCTGGGAGGCCGACGGGGCGATGGTGCGGCAGGCCTACACCCTGCGCGCCGACGACGACGACTTCGGCCAGGCCGGCACCCTCGTGCGCGAGGTCTGGGACGACGCGCAGCGCGAGGCGTTCGTGGAGACGGTGGCCGGCCACCTGCTCGGCGGCGTGAAGTCCCCGGTGCTCGAGCGGGCCTTAGACTACTGGAGGAGCGTCGACGCCGAGACCGGCAAGCAGATCGAGGAGCTCGTGCGGGCCGGTCTCGGGGGCGACAACCCCGGCGGCATGGCCGACGACGCCAAGGTCGTCGAGGACCCGATCGTGGAGAGCAACACCCAGGCCTCGACCTGAGCCCACCCGGCGCCGTACCCGCCCTCCTCCCGACCTGGTGCCGCTGACACGTGCGACGGCCCCGACGGCTCGTCCTCGTGCCTCAGCGGCACCGGGTCGGGGGAGAATGCGGAGGGTGACGACGATCTACCACCTCGCCGAGCCCGAGCACTGGACCGACGCCCTCGCGTCGGGCAGCTACACGCAGTCGACCCGCGGCCGCACCCTGGCGCAGGAGGGGTTCATCCACTGCTCCTCGGCGCAGCAGTGGCCCGTGGTGCGGCGCGCGTTCTATGCCGACCACCCCGGCCCGCTGCTCCTGCTCGAGATCGACGAGGACCGGCTCGCCGAGCCACCGGTCCGCGAGGTGGGCAACCCCGCGACCGGCGAGGTCTTCCCCCACCTGTACGCCGCGCTCGACCCGGCCGCCGTCGTGCGGGTGACCGAGCTGGCGCCCCCGCACGCCTAGGAGATCGAGAAGGCCAGGCCGTCGATGCGGGCGCGGATCTCCCCGTCGGTGGCGAGGCGCTCCCCTATCGCTGTCGCGACCGCCTGCACGCGGTCGGCGTCGAGCCCGGGCACCAGCGTGAGGTGAACCCGCAGGACCCCCTCGCCCGGTGCACCCGCGTCCAGCCGGTGACCCACGACGTCGGGCTGGTCGTGCACCGCGTCGGCGACGGCGCGGGCCACGGTGTCGTCCTCGTGGGCGGGCAGCCACTCGCGCTGCTGCGCCAGCGCCCAGACCATGCTCGGCCGCAGCGCGAGGGACCGCTCCCCCGCCACGTCGACGACCATGACCTCGCACCGCTCGCTCACCGCCGCCTGGGCGGCACGGGCCGCGGTGACGGGTACGGGGCGCGCCTGGGGGTCCCACGCGGCGATCGCCTCCATGGAGCTGAACACCGGCAGGGCTCGGGTGCCGTCGGGCGCCACCAGCGTGACCGCAGCCATGTCGGTCTGCTTCTCGACGACGTGCTCCCCGCTCGCGTCGGTGGAGACGGGCTCGGCCACGATCGGGACCAGCAGGCGGGCCGCCGCGACGGCCGCCATCAGGCCTCGCTCGTCACCCGGGTCCGCCATCGCGGCGACGAGGGCGGGGTCGGCCGCACCGGTGTCGCCGTCGAACCCGGTGCCGCTCAGCTCGCGGCCGCCGAACGGGACGCCGGCGGAGTCGTGGGACGGCACGGGACCGGTCACGGGCGACCCGCCACGTCGAGGGCGGCGGGCAGCGTGAACGCTCCCCGGTAGAGGGCCGAGCCGACGATCGCCCCTTCCACCCCGTCGGGCACGAGCCCGCGGATCGCCGCGATGTCCTCGAGCGTGGAGACGCCCCCGGAGGCGACGACCGGGCGGTCGGTGCGGGCGCACACGTCGCGCAGCAGCTCGAGGTTGGGGCCCTTGAGCATGCCGTCCTTGTTGACGTCGGTGACGACGTAGCGGGCGCAGCCCTCGCGGTCGAGGCGCTCCAGGGTCTCCCAGAGGTCGCCGCCCTCCTGGGTCCAGCCGCGCGCCGCCAGGGTCGTGCCACGGACGTCGAGGCCCACCGCGATGCGGTCGCCGTGCTCGGCGATGGCGGCGGCGGTCCACTCGGGGTCCTCCAGGGCCGCGGTCCCGAGGTTGACCCGTCGGCACCCGGTGGCCAGCGCGGCCTCCAGCGACGCGGCGTCCCGGATCCCGCCGCTCATCTCCACCTTGATGTCGAGGCGCCCGACGATCTCGGCGAGCAGCTCACGGTTGGAGCCACGCCCGAACGCCGCGTCGAGGTCGACGAGGTGCAGCCACTCCGCGCCCTGCTCCTGCCACGCGAGCGCGGCCTGCCAGGGGTCGCCGAACTGCCCACCGGTGCCCGCCACCCCCTGCACGAGCTGGACGGCCTGGCCGTCGGCGACGTCGACGGCGGGCAGGAGTTCGAGGCGAGGTGCGGTCATGCGGTGTCCTTCGTGAGTCGTGCGGATGGTGCGGGTCCAGCGAGGGATGGTGGCGGTACGGGGGCGTGGCTCCGGCGCGGCCGGGCGCCTCAGAGGGTGCGCACCCAGTTCTCGAGCAGCGCCAGGCCCGCCTCCCCCGACTTCTCGGGGTGGAACTGGGTCGCGGACAGTGGGCCGTTCTCGACCGCTGCCACGAAGGGACCGCCGTGCTCGGACCAGGTGACCTTCGGCGCCACGGCGGCGAACGCGCCGGTCGGGGGCTCCAGGGTCCAGTCCTGCACGGCGTAGGAGTGGACGAAGTAGAACCGCTCCGACTCCACACCGGCGAACAGGCGGGTGCCCGGGGCCGCGGTGACGTCGCTCCAGCCCATGTGCGGCACGACGTCCGCCTTCAGCCTCGTCACGGTGCCGGGCCACTCGCCCAGACCCTCCTGCGGGCTGGCACCCGGCTCCTCGCTGCCGTCGAAGAGCACCTGCATCCCGACGCACACCCCGAGCACCGGACGTCCGCCGGCGAGGCGGGTCTCGATGACCAGGGGCCCGTCCGCAGCCCGCAGGCCGGTGAGGCAGGCGTGGAAGTTGCCGACACCGGGCACGAACAGCCCGTCGGCGTCGAGCGCGGCCGCCCGGTCGCCGGTCAGCGTGACCTCGGCACCGACGTGCTCGAGGGCACGGACGGCGGACCGGACGTTGCCGCTGCCGTAGTCGAACACCACGACGTGCGCCATCAGCTCTCCTCCAGTTCGGCGCGGTGCTGCGCCTGCTCAGCCATGCGGGACTCGAAACGGGCAACCGCTTGCGCGGTCGGGGCGACGACCTGGCCGTGCAGGGCCGTCGAGGGGGCGAGCAGCTCGGCCCCGGGCAGGCCCAGGGCGGCGAGCAGGCCGCGCAGCCACCCCGTCGCGTCACCCGAGCCGTCCGCGACCACCGACGCCACGGTCCGCGGGCCGGAGGGCCCGTGTGCGGCTGCGACCAGGTCGGTCGGGCGGGCGGCGTCGAGGGTGGGCGTGCGGACGGGGCCCTTCCCCGGCTCCCACACCAGCCAGCGCTGCCCACCGCGCCAGCCGCGGGACCTGACCGTGACCACGGCCCGGTCGTCGACCACGAAGAAGCCGACTGCCGGCCGCAGCCGGTTCGGCAGCGGTCTCCCGACCAGCGCGGCCACGGGGTCGTCGTACGGTGCGCTCGCCCGCGAGGTGCGCTCGGCCGGCACGAGGGCCGTCCACTGCCCCAGCGGCACGACCTCGCACGCGACCAGACCGCGTCTCAGCCAGCCCGCGGCCCGCGAGGGCTCGCCGCGCACGAGGAGCAGCCCGCGCGAGTCCCGCGCGGACTGCCACGGCACGCTCACGTGGAGAGGCTGCCCTTCGCGCTGGGTACGCCGCTCACCCGCGGGTCGCGGGCGACGGCCGCGCGCAGCGCACGGGCCACCGCCTTGAACTGCGCCTCCACGACGTGGTGGGGGTCGCGGCCCGAGAGCACCCGCACGTGGAGCGCGATGCCCGCCCGGCCGGCGAACGACTCCCACACGTGGCGGGTCAGGGAGCCGACGTAGTTGCCGCCGATGACGACGTAGGCCTGGCCCTCGGGCTCGCCGGTGTGGACGACGTAGGGGCGTCCCGCCACGTCGACGACCGCCTGGACGAGGGCCTCGTCGAGCGGCACGGTGGCGTCACCGAACCTGGAGATGCCGGTCTTGTCGCCGAGGGCCTCACGCAGGGCGTCACCGAGGACGATCGCGACGTCCTCGACCGTGTGGTGGGCGTCGACGTCGACGTCGCCGGTGGCCTTGACCCGCAGGTCGATCAGGGAGTGCTTGGCCAGCGACGTGAGCATGTGGTCGTAGAAGCGGACGCCGGTCGAGACGTCGGCGACACCGGTGCCGTCGAGGTCGAGCTCGAGCTCGACGCTGGACTCCGAGGTCGAACGGCTCAGCGAGACCTTGCGGGGGTCACCTGCGGTCACGAAGCGCTCCTGTCGGTGGCGGTGTCGGCGATCTCGGCCACGGCGGCCAGGAACGCGTCCGTCTCGGCCGGGGTCCCGGCCGTGACACGAAGATAGTGGGGGATGCCGACGTCGCGGACCAGCACACCCCGGTCCAGCAGCGCCCGCCAGGTGTCGGCCGCGTCGACGAGTCCGCCGAACAGGACGAAGTTGGCGTCGCTGGCCACCGGGGCGTAGCCGAGCTCGGCCAGCCGGGTGACCATGCGGTCGCGCTGCTCCTTGATGGCCTCGACGGTGCCGAGCATCTGGTCGGCGTGGGCGAGGGCGCCCAGGGCGATCGCCTGCGTCGGCGCCGACAGGTGGTAGGGCAGCCGCACCAGCCGGAGCGCGTCGACCAGCGCCGGGTCGGCCGCGAGGTAGCCGAGCCGCCCGCCGGCGAAGGCGAACGCCTTGCTCATCGTCCGGGTCACCACCAGGCGGGGACGGCCCTCGAGGAGCGTCAGCGCGCTCGGGGTGCCCGGGCGGGCGAACTCTGCGTAGGCCTCGTCGACCACGACGACGGCGCGCTCGGCCGCGGCGTACACGGCCTCGACCACCTCGAGCGACAGGGCCGTGCCGGTGGGGTTGTTGGGCGAGCAGAGGAAGACGACGTGAGGCTGGTGCTCGCGGACCTGCGCCACCGCCGACTCGACCGTGAGGTCGAACGGCGCATCGGGCCCGCTGCCGCGCAGCCCGTCGACCCAGGCCATCCCCGTGCCGGTGCTGATGAGGGGGTGCATGGAGTACGCGGGGGTGAAGCCGAGCGCGGTGCGCCCCGGGCCGCCGAAGGCGAGGACGACGTGCTGGAGCACCTCGTTGGAGCCGTTGCCGGCCCAGACCTGCGCCGGCCCCACCACGACGCCGGAGGTCGAGGTGAGGTAGGCGGCGAGGGCCGTGCGCAGCTCGGTGAACTCGCGGTCGGGGTAGCGGTTGAGCGAGGGCGCCACCGCGGCGACCCGCGCGGTGATGTCGGCGACGACCTCGGCGGGCACCGGGTAGGAGCTCTCGTTGGTGTTGAGGCGGACGGGCACGTCGAGCTGCGGCGCGCCGTACGGGCTCGCACCACGCAGGTCCTCACGCAGGAGGGCGTCGAGCGCCGCCCGGTCGGTGGTCTCGGTCACGGTCGGTGCCCCCGTCTCAGCGACCGTCGTCGAAACGGGCCGTGACCGCCTCGCCGTGGGCGGGAAGGTCCTCGGCCTGCGACAGGGCGACGACGTGGTGCGCCACCTCGTGCAGCGCCTCGCGGCTGTAGTCGACGACGTGGATGCCCCGGAGGAACGTCTGCACCGACAGGCCGCTGCTGTGGCACGCGCAGCCACCCGTGGGCAGGACGTGGTTGGAGCCGGCGACGTAGTCGCCGAGGCTCACCGGCGAGAAGGCCCCCACGAAGACCGCGCCGGCGTTGCGGACGCGTCCGGCGACCGCGGCGGCGTCGCGGGTCTGGATCTCGAGGTGCTCCGCGGCGTAGGCGTTGACGACCTGCAGGCCCTGGTCGAGGTCGTCGACGAGGACGACCCCGGACTGCGGGCCGGTCAGAGCGGTGCGGACCCGGTCGGCGTGCTTCGTGGCGGGCACGCGACGCTCCACCGCGGCGGCGACGGCGTCGGCGAGCTCGGCGCTCGCGGTGACCAGCACCGAGGCGGCGTGCGGGTCGTGCTCCGCCTGGCTGATGAGGTCGGCCGCGACGTGCCCGGGGTCGGCGGTGTCGTCGGCCAGGATCGCGATCTCGGTGGTGCCGGCCTCGGAGTCGATGCCGATGAGGCCCTTGAGCAGGCGCTTGGCCGCGGTGACGTAGATGTTGCCCGGGCCCGTGACGAGGTCGACCGGCTCGGCGACCACCGCATCGTCCCCCTCGCCGTCGGTGAAGCCGTAGGCGAAGGCGGCCACGGCCTGGGCACCGCCGACGGCGTACACCTCGTCGACGCCCAGCAGCGCGCAGGCGGCGAGCACGGTCGGGTGCGGGTATCCGGCGAAGACACCGGTGTTCTCGCGCTGCGGCGGGCTCGCGACGGCGAGCGAGCCGACCTCGGCGACCATCGCCGGGACGACGTTCATGACGACGCTCGACGGGTAGACCGCCCGGCCGCCGGGCACGTAGAGCCCGACCCGGTCGACGGGGACCCAGCGCTCGGTGACCGACCCACCCGGGGCCACCTGGGTGGTCGTGGTGGAACGGCGCTGGTCCTCGTGCACGATGCGGGCCCGTCGGACCGACTCGTCGAGGGCAGCCCGGACGTCCGGGGCCAGCGTGTCGAGGGCTGCGGCGATGACGTCGGCGGGCACGCGCAGCGTCGGGGGGCGGACACCGTCGAAGCGCTCGCCGAGCTCGTACAGGGCCTCCGCACCGCGGCGGCGCACGTCCTCGCACAGGGGGCGCACCGTCTCCACGGCCGCTGCCACGTCGAACTCGGCTCGCGGCAGCAGGAGGCGCAGCTCACGGGCACCGAGGTCGCGTCCGCGCAGGTCGATCGTGGACATCATGGGCCCAAGTCTAGGCGGGGCCCCGGGATGGCCCGAACGGCCCCGGTCGGCGTCTCAGCCCGCGCGGGGCTCCCTGTCGACCGGCCGGGCCTCCACCACGTGGGAACCAACCCCGGGGACGTCCACCGGGTGGGCGTCCGACGCCTCCAGCTCGTCCGGCCTCGACGCCTCACCCGTCTGCGGCTCACCCGTCTGCGCCTCGGCCGGACCGAACGTCGCGTCGATCTCCTCCTGCATCTGCTCCCCCGGCCACCGGGCCGCGAGCAGCACGAACATGCCGAGCGTGAGCACCGCGCAGATCCCGACCGAGGCCGCCGGCGAGGTGTGCTCGGACACCCATCCTGCGGCCAGGAAGCAGAGCCCGGTGACGCCGACGGAGAGCGCACCGGCGAGGCCGAAGACGCGTCCACGCATGGCGGTCGGCACGAGCAGGGTGAACGCGGACTGCAGCGGGAGCATGTAGCTCTGCAGCGCACCGGACACGAACCACGCCGCCCACACCACCGGCAGCGGGGGCTCGAAGATCGTCACCAGCAGCGGCACCGGCATGAGCAGCGCGAGCCTCAGCACGATGCGGAACTGGCGCTCTGCGGGGAGCCTGCCGAGCAGGAGGAGGCCGGCCACGGCGCCGAGGATCGGGGCGGCCATGAGCAGGCCTCCCCAGGTGGAGGACCCCGCGTGGTCGCTGGCGTAGGGCAGCGCCACTGCCTCCGGCGCCGCCGCGGCGAGGGCGCTGGCCAGGGAGAGGAGCAGCAGCATGGTGAGGACACTGCTCGTGCGGATCTGCCGCCACCCCTCGGCCAGGTCGCCGAGGAGCCCGGAGAGGGGGCCGTCCGCCCCTTCCACGACGGCCTTGGGTGGCGTGACGACGGCCAGCACCACGGCGCCGACGAGGAACGTCGCGAGGTCGAGCAGCAGCGCGGTGGTGTCGCCCACGAGGCCCACGACGACGCCGCCGAGGGCCAGGCCGATGGCCTGGTTGACCTGCGTGGCCAGGGTGGTGAGCCCGAACGCGCGGGCGTACACGCGGCGTACCGGGAACAGGTCGGTGAGCAGCATCTGGCTGGCCGTCATGGCCGGCCCGCCCACGAACTCGAGCACGAACACGATGCCGAGCACGAGCGCGACCGACTCGGTCGTGCGTACGCACAGCACCAGCAACAGCACCAGCGCCGCCCGGATCAGGTGGGTGCCGACGAGGGTCGTCCGCGGGGCGAGGCGGTCGCACAGGGGCGCGAGCAGGGCCCTGCCGAGGATGCTGGGTACGAGCGAGACCGCGAACGTGGCCGCGGTGGCGAGCGCGGAGCCCGTCCACGTGTAGACCACGGCGGCTACGGTGATGCGGGCGATGTAGTCGCCCCAGGTCGACAGCGTGGAGGCGGCGAAGACCGGGAGGAACACCGGGGTGCGCAGCACCTCGGCGTAGGAGGGCACCGTGGCGGAGCCACCCTTCCCGCTGACCATGGCCCGACCGTACCCCGCTACCGGGACCCGTAAAAGTTGGACTCGGTGACCGCCCGGGCGTGTCTGGCGACCCGGCGGTAGGCACCGGCGAGGTCGGCGCCGGAGCCGGGTTCACCCCCCAGGATGCGGCTGACGCCGTCGGCCACGCGCAGGTCGGAGGGCACGCTGTCGGCGGGCTTGCCCCGGAAGAGGACGGCCGCGTTCCGCAGCCGGGACGCCAGGGTCCATGACGCGCGCAGGGCCTCCCCCTGCTCCGGGTCGAGGTGCCCGGCGGCCACTGCGGCCCCCAGCGCGCCCAGGGTGGACGTGGTGCGCAGCCCCTCGACCTCGTGGGCGTGCTGCATCTGGATGAGCTGCACGGTCCACTCGACGTCGCTCAGCCCGCCACGGCCCAGCTTGAAGTGGCTCTTGGGGTCGGCGCCGCGCGGCAGCCGCTCCGCCTCCATGCGCGCCTTGAGCCGGCGGATCTCGCGCACCTGGTCGGGGGTGAGGCCGTCGTCGGGCCAACGCAGGGGGTCGACCAGCTCGAGGAAGCGCTCCCCCAGCTCGACGTCACCGGCGATCGGCGTCGCGCGCAGCAGGGCCTGCGACTCCCACGTGAGCGACCACCGCGCGTAGTAGGCGCGGTAGCTGGCGAGGCTCCGGACGAGCGGGCCGTTCTTGCCCTCGGGGCGCAGGTCCGCGTCCAGCCCCAACGCGGGGTCCGGTCCGGCCGCACCCAGCAGCCGGCGCAGCTCCTGCACGGTCTCGAGGGCCTGCTCCTGGGCGGCCTTGTCGTCCGCGCCGTCGACGGGGTCGTGGACGAAGAGCACGTCGGCATCCGACCCGTACCCCACCTCTCCCCCGCCGAGGCGGCCCATGCCCACCACGAGCAGGCGGGTGGCCGCGGGCCCGTGGCGCTCCTCGACGACGCGCACGGCGACCGTCAGGGCGGTCTCCAGCAGGGCGGCCGTGAGGTCGGTCAGGGCGGTGCCCACCTGCTGGAGGTCGAGCTCGCCGGTGAGGTCGGCGACGGCGATGCGGAACAGCTCCTGCCGGCGAAGGCTCCGGGCCGCCCGTACGGCGCGGTCGGGGTCCTCTTGCCTCCCCGCGGCCGCGGTCATGCGCTTGACCAGGTCGGCCCGCGGCAGGGGCGTGAGGCCGCCGGGGTCGCCCAGCATCGCGACCGACTCCGGCGCCCCGACGAGCAGGTCGGCGGCGTAGCGGCTGCGCGCGAGGGTGTGGGCGAGCCTCTCGGCGGCCGAGCCCTCGTCGCGCAGCAGCCGCAGGTACCAGTGGGTCGACCCCAGCTCCTCGCTCACCTTGCGGAACGCGAGCAGGCCGCCGTCGGGGTCCGCCTCGTCCGCGAACCAGGCGAGCATCACCGGCAGGAGCGTGCGCTGGATGGCGGCACGGCGGCTGACGCCGGCGGTGAGCGCCTCGAGGTGGCGGATCGCGCCGGCCGGGTCGCGGAAGCCGAGGGCGGCCAGCCGTTCGCGGGCGGCCTCCGGCCCCAGCCGGGCGTCGCTCGTGCTGAGGCGCGCGACGGCGGCCAGGAGCGGGCGGTAGAAGAGCCGCTCGTGGATCCGGCGCACCTCGCGCGCCTCCTGCTGCCGCTGGGCCGCGACGGCCTTGGCCGCGTCCGAGCGGTGGCCGAGGGCGCGGCCGAGCCGGCGCAGGTCGGCCTCCGCCGTCGGCATGAGGTGGGTACGCCGCAGGCGGAACAGCTGGATCCGGTGCTCGAGGGTGCGCAGCAGCCGGTAGGCGTCGTCGAGGGTCGCAGCGTCGTCGCGCCCCACGTAGCCGCCCCGGGCCAGGGCGTCGAGGGCCTCGAGGGTGGTGCCGGAGCGCAGGGACGCGTCGGCGCGGCCGTGCACGAGCTGCAGCAGCTGCACGCTGAACTCGACGTCGCGCAGGCCGCCCGGGCCGAGCTTGAGCTGGCGGTCGGCCTCCGCTGCAGGGACGTGCTGCTCCACCCTGCGGCGCATCGCCTGGACGTCCTCGACGAAGTTCTCCCGCGAGGCGGCCTGCCACACCATGGGGCGCACCGCCTCGAGGTAGGCCTCGCCCAGCGCCCGGTCGCCCGCGACGGGCCGGGCCTTGAGGAGCGCCTGGAACTCCCAGGTCTTGGCCCAGCGCTCGTAGTAGGTGCGGTGGCTCTCGACGGTGCGCACCAGTGGGCCGTTCTTGCCCTCGGGCCGCAGTGCGGCGTCCACCGGCCACAGCGTGCCCTCCCCCGTCGAGGTGGAGCAGGCCCGCATGAGGTGGGTGGCCAGCGCTGTGCCGGCCGCGAGCGCACGGGGCTCGTCGACCCCCTCGCGCGGCTCGGCGACGAAGATGACGTCGACGTCGCTGACGTAGTTGAGCTCGCGGCCACCGGTCTTGCCCATCCCGATCACGGCGAAGTCGCACAGGTCGGCGTCGTCGCCGACGTGGTCGCGGGCGATCTGCAGGGCGGCCTCGAGCGCGGCCTCCGCGAGGTCGGCGAGGGCTGCCGCCGCCTCCGGCAGCGCCGCCGGCGGGTCGTCGGTGGTGAGGTCGAGCGCCGCGATGCCGAGCAGCTGCCTGCGGTAGCCGATGCGCAGGGCGTCGTACGGCGTGCGGCCGCCGGTCTCGCGCACGGCGGCGACCAGCTCCTCGACCCGCTGCTCCGGGGTGCGTGGTCGCGCCTCGGCGACGCTGCGCCAGTGCTCCGGGTGCGCCACGAGGTGGTCGCCGAGGGCGCTCGACGCCCCCAGGACTGCGAGCAGCCGGTCGCGGGCCGCGCCCGGGTGGCGCAGTGCGGCGACGAGCCCGGTGACCTCCGTGGCCGCCCCGGACTCCTCGTCGCGCCGCCTGGGCTCGGAGGCACGCAGCGACTCCATGAGGCGCACCAGGCTGAGCAGCGCCAGGTCGGGGTCCGCCACGACACCGAGCGCGTCGGGCAGCCCGTCCCGGAAGACGTCGTCGAACGGGTCGACGAGACCGGCGAGCGCCGGGTCGGCCAGCAGCTGCCCGGCCCGCGGCGGATCGGCGAAGCCCAGCCTGGCCAGGGTTGCCGACTGGGAGACCGCGCGGCCCGAGATCACAGACCGGGCAGGTAGCGCTCGAGCTCGAAGCGGGTGATCTCGCCGCGGTAGTCGTCCCACTCGGCGCGCTTGTTGCGCAGGAAGAAGTCGAACACGTGCTCGCCGAGGGTGTCGGCGACCAGGTCGCTCTTCTCCATGACGCGGATGGCCTCGTGCAGCGAGGTGGGCAGCGGCTCGATACCCATCGCCTGGCGCTCACCGGAGGTCAGGCCCCACACGTCGTCCTCGGTCTCGGCCGGCAGCGGGTAGTCCTCCTCGATGCCCTTGAGCCCCGCCGCCAGCATCAGCGCGAAGGCGAGGTAGGGGTTGCACGCGGCGTCGAGGGTGCGCACCTCGACCCGGCTGCTCTGCCCCTTGGTGGGCTTGTACATCGGCACGCGGACCATGGCGGAGCGGTTGTTGTGGCCCCAGGTGAGGTGGGCCGGGGCCTCGCCGCCGCCCCAGAGCCGCTTGTAGGAGTTGACCCACTGGTTGGTGACGGCGGTGATCTCGGCGCCGTGGTGGAGCAGCCCCGCGATGAACTGACGGCCCACCTTGCTCAGCTGGTAGGGCGCGCCGGCCTCGTAGAAGGCGTTGCTGTCACCGTCGAACAGCGACATGTGAGTGTGCATGCCGGAGCCGGGGTGGTCGGCGAAGGGCTTGGGCATGAAGGAGGCGAAGATGCCCTGCTCGAGGGCCACCTCCTTGATGACCGTGCGGAAGGTCATGATGTTGTCGGCCGTCGACAGCGCGTCGGCGTAGCGCAGGTCGATCTCGTTCTGCCCGGGACCGCCCTCGTGGTGGCTGAACTCCACCGAGATGCCCATCGACTCGAGCATGGTGATCGCGGCCCGGCGGAAGTCGTGGCCGGTGCCGTGCGGGACGTGGTCGAAGTACCCGGCCTGGTCGACGGGCTCGGGGCTCTCCCCCGGCTTGAACCCGGCCTTGAGGAGGTAGAACTCGATCTCGGGGTGGGTGTAGAAGGTGAACCCGAGGTCGGAGGCCTTGCCCAGCGCCCGCTGCAGCACGTGGCGCGGGTCGGCGAAGCTGGGCGACCCGTCCGGCAGCGTGATGTCGCAGAACATGCGCGCGGTGCCGGGGTTCTCACCGCGCCAGGGCAGCACCTGGAACGTCGCGGGGTCCGGCTTGGCGAGCATGTCCGCCTCGTAGACGCGCGCGAAGCCCTCGATGGCGGAGCCGTCGAAGCCGATGCCCTCGGCGAACGCACCCTCGAGCTCGGCCGGGGCGACGGCCACCGACTTGAGCGTGCCGAGCACGTCGGTGAACCACAGCCGCACGAAGCGGATGTCGCGCTCCTCGATGGTGCGAAGGACGAACTCCTGCTGACGATCCATGGGGTGAATCCTGCCCTAGTCGCGGGGCGCGGGGCGCCTCGCAGCGCCGGGTCGCTCAGCCCGTGAGAACCGACTGCGCGCTGTTGTGCCCGGGTATGCCGCTCACGCCGCCGCCGCGACGGGCCCCGGCACCGGCGACGCGCACGTTCGGGTGGCGCGTCTCCACCCCCCACGTGCCGACCTCGGCCTCCTCCTCGGCCCAGGGCCACTGCAGCGACCGGTGGAAGATGTTGCCGCCGGGCAGCCCCAGATCCGCGTCGAGCTCCACGGGGGTGCGGGCCTCGAGGCAGTAGGCGCCGTCGCCGTCGCGCAGCAGCACGTCCTGGATGGGTTCGGCCAGCACGGAGTTGAGCGACTCGAGCGTGCGCGCCAGGGCGAGGTCCTTCACCGCGTCGTGCTCCTCGGCGGTGCCGCGGAACAGCCTGGCCGGCAGGTGGAGGCCGAACAGCGTGAGCGTCTGGGCGTCGGTGGCGGCGAGGTCGGGTCCGAGGATCGAGCGGTCGGACAGGCTGTGGCAGTAGATCTCGCACGGCGGCAGCTGCGGCACGCGACCCGCTCCGGCAGCGGCCCACGACTCCTGGAGCTGGCCGTAGCCCTCGTTGATGTGGAAGGTGCCGGCGAACGCCCCCGCCGGGTCGACCGAGGAGTCGCGCAGGCGGGGCAGCCGTGACAGCAGCATGTTGACCTTCAGCTGCGCCCCCTCGGGCTCGGCCTCGGTGGCGACCGGTGCGGCGCCAGTGGCGTCGAGGAGCCGGTTGAGGACGGCGGGGGCGCAGGCCGCGTGGACCGTGCGCCCGCGCGCGGAGCCGCCTTCCCAGGTGACCTCTCCGTTCGGGTCGACCGCGAGAACCCTTGTCCCCGTGAGGATCTCGGCCCCAGCCTTCGCAGCGGCGCGGGCGAGGCCGTCGGTCACCGCACCCATCCCGCCGACGGGCACGTCCCAGTCGCCGGTCCCGCCGCCGATGAGGTGGTAGAGGAAGCACACGTTCTGCCGCAGGTCCTCGCCGCGCAGGTCGGCGAAGGTGCCGATCAGCGCGTCGGTGGCCACCACCCCGCGGACCGTGTCGTCGCCGAAGGTCTGCTCGAGGACCTCCCCGAGCGGGCGGCGGACCAGCGCCTCCCACAGTGCGTCGTCGCCGACGCGGGCGGCGAGGTCGGCCTCGGTGCGCAGCGGCTCGAGGACCGTCGGGAAGACCTGCTCGGCGAGGTGCTGCACGCGACCGTAGAAGTCCTGCCAGGCGGCGTACTCGGCCCTGCCGCCGGTGAGTGCCTCGAAACCCGCCGCGGTGGCGGCCGGGTCGCCGTGGTCGACGAGCAGCCCGCGCGACGGGTCGGACGGGACGGGCGTGAACGAGGAGTAGCGGCGCCGGATGAGCCGGACGTCGAGGTCGAGGTCGGCCATCACCTGCCGGGGCAGCAGGGACACGAGGTAGGAGTAGCGCGACAGGCGCGCGTCCACCCCCGGGAACGCCTGCGCCGACACGGCGGCACCGCCGACGTGGTCGGCGGCCTCCAGCACCAGCACCCTGCGCCCGGCTCGGGCGAGGTAGGCAGCGGCGGTGAGCCCGTTGTGGCCGGCACCGATGACGACGTCGTCGTAGATCACCCGGGGCAGCCTAGGCAGTCCGGCGGCCGCAGGTCACGCAGGCTCAGGTGCCGTCGCTGCGTCGCGGCTCGTCGCCGGTCGGTGTGGGAGTCATCTCCGCCTCGCTCACGAGGTCGGACCGGACCTGCGGGTTCGGCCCCGGCGCCCCCTCCGGCGCGTCGGTGGCCCTGTCGGTGGCTAGGTCGGTGGCTGCGTCCCCGGTGACCTCGTCCTCGGTGTCGCGCGTCAGCGGCAGGTCGGGGTCGATCGCGGCGTAGCGGCGCTCGAGCTCGTCGTGGTCCGGCTCGAGGCCCAGCGCACGGATCTCCTCGGCCACTGCGGCGATGACCGCCTCAGGGTCCCTGCCCCTGGCCTTCTCCTCGCCACGCAGCTGCGCCGCCACCAGCGCGTGGCGGGTCTGCTCGTCCAGCTCTCCGCGTGCGTGGCCCACCTCGAAGCCCTCAGCCATCTCCGGAACCTCCTCGTAGCCGGTACCCCCGCTGTGGCGGGTTCGTCCTGATTCTGCTGGGCGTCGCCCCACCTCACCACTGGTGCAGCACGCGAAGGGCCCCGGGAACGTGTCCCGGGGCCCCTCGTGGTGCCGTCAGCCGATCGGCGTGACGACCAGCAGTGTTACTTGAACTGGACCTTGACCTGCAGCTCGTTGCCACCGTCGGTGGTCTTGGCCACCGTCATGGTGGTTCCGGAGCCGGCGACCTTGGTGGAGTTCCACGGGTTGGCGGCGCTCCAGTAGCGGTTCGGGTCGCGGTCGTCGAAGGTCGGCATCGCGGGCTGCGACGGGACCGTGGTGGCGACGCCGTTCTTGTGGAAGGTCACTGCGTCGGTGGCCTCCTGTCCGAACGTGGCGTCGAACGGCTGGCGACGGTTCCCGAGCTTGGTGCCGTCGTAGAACAGCACCGGGGCCGGGCGCGCGTCGACCGGGAGCACCTCGCCACCGCCGGGGTGGGCGGAGGTGTTGTTGTCCCCGTACTGGCCGTCGGCGTAGGTGACCAGCAGGCCGTTCTGGTAGGGGAAGCGCTCCACCCAGTCGGGCCGGGTGTTGGCGTAGCCGAAGTTGTACGGCCCCGTCTGGAGCGTGGCGTCGTAGCCGGTGTAGGTGCGGTTCTCGGCCAGGTAGAAGTGCGAGGCCTGCACCGAGGTCGAGCCGCCCATGCGGGTGAAGCCCTTGGCGGTCCAACCGTTGTCACCGCCCTCGACGTCGTCGGTCAGGACCGGCGCGCCGTCGGCGGAGATGGTGATGTCGTCGATGAACGCACCCTGGTAGTGCAGACCGCCGTCGGTGGCGTAGCGGAACCGGAAGTCGATCTTCTTGCCGGCGTAGGCCGCCAGGTCGAACGTCTTCTGGGTCCACGGGCTCAGCGCCGAGTTGTCCCCGGGGCCGTCCACGAGGCTGCCGACCTGCGCCCAGGTGCTGCCACCGTCGGTGGAGGCCTCCGCGTACAGGGCGTCGTAGTCCGTCTCGATGTTGTACTGCAGCCAGGCCGTGACGCTGCCCGAGGTCTTCCCCGTGAGGTCGATCGAGCGGCTCAGGGTGTTGTTCAGGCTGTCGTCAGCGCCGCCCCACCACTCGTTCGCACCCGAGTGCGGGGTGTTGTAGTCGGTCTTGACCGTCTTGTCGGGCAGGTTGACCACCAGCGCCTGGTAGGCGGTGTTGCTGGCCTTGTCGGCGGACCCGAGCTTGACGGTGGAGTCCTCGCCGTAGTTGACCGTCTTGTAGTCGAGCCAGCCGAGCTGCAGCTTCTCCCACGCCCCCATGTAGCCGGGGGTGGTGCCGATGGAGTCGGTGCCGTGGTTGAGCCACGAGCCGCCGGACATCAGCGTCCAGAAGCCGGTGCCGTTGTCGCCACCCGCGGTGTCGTACAGGTCCGGCAGGCCGAGGTCGTGGCCGAACTCGTGCGCGAACACACCGAGGCCACCGTTCTCGGGCTCGGTGGTGTAGTCACCGATCCACAGGCCGGAGCTGCCCAGCGGGACACCGCCGAGCAGGTTGCCGGACGGACCGGTCTTGCCCTGGTTGTTGGAGTAGGCGTACCAGCGGTGCGACCAGATGGCGTCCTCGCCCTGCGCACCACCGCCGGCCTCCTCGCCCTCACCGGCGTGGATCGCCTGGAAGTGGTCGATGTAGCCGTCCGGCTCGTTGAAGTTGCCGTCGCCGTCGTAGTCGTAGCGGTCGACCTTGTCGAACTGCGACAGGTAGGTCTTGATCTCGGCGTCGGTCTTGCCCTGGGCCTTCTGGTCGTTGTACCAGGCGGCTGCGGTGTCGCGGATGAAGGGCCAGTAGCCAGCGGCGTCGCTCTGCTTGTTGCTGCCGTAGGCGGCCTCGTTGTAGGGCACCTTCACCCAGTCGGAGACGTCACCCTTGGCGAGGAAGCGGCCGTTGGACTGCTTGGTGTAGAAGTCCTTGAACGACTCCCCCGACCCGAACATCATGTCCTGGTAGTGGGCCCGGTTGAAGTCCTTGGTCCAGTAGGTCGAGTTGTCGTCGGTCTTGCTTCCGTCCCAGTTGCGGTCGGGCGAGGGGATCTGGTTGTGCACCGGACCCGCCGTGCCGCCCGTCGTGGTCTTGGTCTGGTCACCGAAGTCGGCGAGGATCGTGAAGATGTCCTCCTCGCGCTCGACCGGGTAGGACACGAACTTGTCCCTGGCAGCCTTGCTCCCCTTCGGAGCCTTGGCGTTGCCCTTGACCTTGATGACGCGCTGGCCGCCCCTGGTCTCCGTCGTCGCCTCGCCCTTCACGAGCTTCTCGACGGCCTCCTTGCGCAGCGCGCGCTGGGCGTCGCCGAGCGGGTTGGGCAGGTCGTGGTCGCGGCTGGCGGCCTTCGCCTCCTTGTCGCCGGCGACAGGGGTTGCCTGCGCCGACGCGGGAGCCATGCTCAGGGCGATGGCCGCGACGGCCACACCCGAGAGAACGCTCACGTGGTGTCTCTTCACTGATCCTCCAATTGACCTGTGCGTGCCAAGGTCCGGCACACATAGGCACGACCCAAACACGGGTTCGAGTCATGCGGAATGTCTGAAATGGTCAGGACTCGGTAAAGAGATTCACCCGTTCGGTCGATTGATGTTCTGTGAACACGAGGTGGAGCCCGTGCGTCCGAGCGGTGTCCCCGGCGGCCCGGGCAGGACCCGACGGGCCGTCCCCGGTCCCCCGCCCTCCTAGGATGCCTGCATGAGCGAGCACCCCTCGACGACGAGCACCCCGGCCGAGGTCACGGCCCCCTACGGCACGGGCGTGCAGGCCGCGCCGCAGCGCCGGGTACGGGTACCGCACCTGCAGGCCATGAAGGAGCGCGGCGAGAAGTGGGCGATGCTCACGGCCTACGACATGTACTCCGCGGAGATCTTCGACGAGGCCGGCATCCCCGTCCTGCTCGTGGGTGACTCGGCCGGCAACAACGTCTACGGCTTCGAGACGACGGTGCCGGTGACGGTCGACCACCTCGTGCCGCTGGTGCGCGCGGTCACCTCGGCCGCACGCCACGCGATGGTCGTCGCCGACCTGCCGTTCGGGTCCTACCAGGCCAGCCCGCAGCAGGCGCTGGCCACCGCCACCCGCTTCATGAAGGAGGGCATGGCCCACGCGGTCAAGCTGGAGGGCGGGGCCTCGATGGTCCCGGAGGTCGAGCTGCTCGTCCGGGCCGGCATCCCCGTGATGGGCCACATCGGCTTCACCCCCCAGAGCGAGCACGTCCTGGGCGGCTACAAGGTGCAGGGCCGCGGCGAGTCCGCGGACCGCCTCGTCGAGGACGCGCTGGCCCTGCAGGAGGCCGGCTGCTTCGCCGTCGTCATGGAGATGGTCCCGGCCCCCCTCGCGGCGAGGGTGACCGAGGTGCTGTCCATCCCGACGATCGGCATCGGCGCGGGGCCGGAGTGCGACGCGCAGGTCCTCGTCTGGCAGGACATGGCCGGGCTGCGCGGCGGCAAGGCTCCACGCTTCGTCAAGAAGTACGCCGACCTGCGAGGCGAGCTGGGGCGGGCCGCCGCCGCCTACGCCGCCGACGTCGCCTCGGGCGCCTTCCCGGCCCCCGAGCACTCCTTCCCCGAGTAGCGGTCGCGGGCCCGCCACCCCGGCGGGCGGCATCCCCTCGTTGCCGCAGTAGGCGTTCCGGGCGCAGGGCGGTCAGGGGCGGTCCGCGCGAACTCCACCACGCGGAGGACCCCACCGGGGCTGTCGGCGGGCTAACGTCCACCGGTGGACCCCGACCGGGGCCGCACCCTCGTGACCGGAGGAACCCACGTGACCCCCACTCGACGTACCGCCAGCGCCATCGCCGTCGGCGCCACCGCGCTGGCCCTGTGCCTGGCCGCCGCACCCGCCCAGGCGACCAAGGCCGGCAGCGGCACCACCACCGGCAGCGGCTCGGTGTTCATGGTCAACCCGGTGCAGTCCTCGGGCGACCAGTCGCTCACCGACCAGAAGGACTCCGACGCCGCGGTCCCCGCCTCCGCCTACGCCACGGTCCCCCTGCGCAACCTCGACGGCTCCGGCTACCTGCGGGGCTCGTGGGTCACGGTGCAGTCGGCCACGGGCACGCCGGCCTTCAACACCACCAACACGTTCGACTACACCCGCCACCAGGACCAGTTCGAGCAGGTGATGGCCTACTTCTGGGTCAACCAGGCGCAGGAGTACCTGCAGTCGCTGGGCTTCGGGTCGACCCTGCCCGGCGTCGTCAAGGAGCAGTTCACCGTCAAGGTCGACCAGTACGGCGGCGACAACTCCTACCAGACCGACAAGCCCTACCGGATCCGCCTCGGCAAGGGTGGGGTCGACGACGCCGAGGACGCAGAGGTCATCGTCCACGAGTACGGCCACGCGGTGCACGCCTCGCAGGTGCCCGGCTACGGGACCAGCGAGGAGGCCGGCTCGATCGGCGAGTCCTTCGGCGACTACCTCGCGGTGTCCGTGGGACTGGCCGCCGACAAGCAGTACGGCTGGCCGACGAAGGCGGAGGAGGCGTGCCCGATGGACTGGGACTCCACGTCGTACACCGCTGCGCCGCACTGCATCCGGCGCTTCGACCTCGGGCTCACGGTGGCCGACAAGAAGGGCGAGGTGCACTACGACGGGCAGATCTGGAGCCAGGCCCTCTGGGAGATCCGCAAGGGCTACGTCACCCTCGGCAAGACGACCGCGGCCTGGGACCGCACGCTCGTGAACAGCCAGTTCCACTACGCGCCCGACACGAGCTTCTCGGCGGCTGCGAAGGCCACCTACACCGAGGCCCTGGCCCACGACGGGGCGGCCGCGGCCGCACTGGTCAAGGACCGCTTCGCCGCGCGGGGCATCGTCTTCTGACCTGACCGCTCCGTACGAGAACCGTTGCTGCTGCGGCGCGCTCGCCCCTACGGGGTGGGTGCGCCGCAGCGGCGCAGGGCCAGCAGCGCGTAGGTCCGCGCGCAGCCCATGAGCTCCCGCACCGTCACCGACTCGTCGACCGCGTGCGCGGCAGCCAGCTCGCCCGGCCCGTACTGCAGGGTGGGGATGCCGTGCGCGGCATAGTGCCGCAGGTCCGAGCCGTAGGGCGCGCCCTCGACGCGCGGTCGACCGGCACCGGCTGCAGCCGCCGCGTCCAGGGTCTGGTCCAGCAGCGGGTGCCCGTCGGGCAACGCGCCCGGGGCGAACGCGCCGCCGGGCCAGGTCACCGACACCGGGTGGTCGCGCAGCCACGGGTCGCGGTCGGCCGGGCCCGCCAGCGCTGCCTCGAACACCGCCCGTGCGTCCTCCAGCGGCTCACCGGGCAGCACACCGTACCGACCGTGCGCCACGAGCTGGTCCGGCACGGTGCTCGCCCACTCACCGGCCCGCACGATGCCCACCGAGATCGGGGCGACGAGGTCGAGGTGGGCGAACGCGTCCGGGGCCCCGTCGTTGCGGGCCGCCTCCAGCTCGCGCAGCACGGCGAGCACCGCAGCGAGGTGGTCCAGCGCGCTCTCGCCGAGGGTCCGCGTGGACCCGTGCGCCGACCGCCCCCGCACCTCGAGCCGGAAGGTCAGGGAGCCGGCGTTGGCCGGGACGACGGCCCCACCGGTGGGCTCGGCGATGACACACGCCTCGCCGCCGTGGCCCGCAGCGAGGGTGGCGTGGGCCCCGACCCCGCCGTCCTCCTCGCCGCTGACGAGGTGGACCGCGAGACCCCGCGGAAGGGGCGCCCCTGAGCCGGTGAGGGCGCGGGCAGCTGCGAGGACCGCAGCGACGCCGCCGAGCATGTCGCAGGTGCCGCGGCCGGCCACCACGCGCGCGTCGCCCTTCCCCTCGACGTGCAGCGTGAACGGGTCGGTGCGCCACCGACCACGGTCCCCCGCGGGCACCACGTCGGTGTGGCCGCAGAGGACGAGCGCGGGGAGCTCGTCCTCGGCGCCGCCCCACCGCGCGACGACCGCGACGAGGCAGTCGCGGTCCACCTCCTCGCCCGGGTGACCGGGGTCGGCGCGCGTCGCCGCCAGGTCGACGTCCCACTCCCGGACGGTGAACCCGAGGTCGCGCAGCCGCTGGGCGCACCACCGCTGCACCTCCACCTCGCCGGTCGTGCCGCCCACGGGGGCGCAGGCGACGAGCTCGCGCAGGTCGGCCAGCAGGGCCTCGGGGTCGAGGCGCGAGAGCACCTCGGCCTCGACGTCGGTCAGCGGCCCGGCCTCGGCATCCATGGGACGACCCTGCCATGCCCCCCACCGGCAAGGCACCGCCGCGACGCGCGGCATACGGTGTGACGCATGACGTTGCGCATCGGGTACAAGGCCTCAGCCGAGCAGTTCTCCCCCCGCGAGCTGCTCGACTTCGCGGTCCAGGCGGAGCAGCTGGGACTGGACAGCGTCATGGTCTCCGACCACTTCCAGCCGTGGCGCCACCACGGGGGGCACGCGCCGTTCTCGCTGGCCTGGCTCGCCGCACTCGGCGAGCGCACCGAGCGCGTGCAGCTCGGCACCTCGGTCATGACCCCGACCTTCCGCTATAACCCGGCCGTCGTGGCGCAGGCGTTCGGCACCCTCGCCTGCCTGCAGCCGGGCCGCCTCATGCTGGGCATCGGCACCGGGGAGGCCCTCAACGAGGTCGTCGTCGGGTCCGTCGAGCAGTGGCCGGAGTTCAAGGAGCGCTTCGCCCGGCTCCGCGAGGCCGTGACCCTGATGCGCAGGCTCTGGACCGAGGACCGCGTGACCTTCGAGGGCGACTACTACCGCACCACCGACGCGACCGTCTACGACAAGCCCGACCAGCCGGTGCCCGTGTACGTCGCGGCCGGGGGGCCGCTCGTGGCGAGGTACGCGGGGCGTGCCGGGGACGGCTTCATCTGCACCTCCGGCAAGGGCGAGGAGCTCTACCGCGACAAGCTGCTGCCGGCCGTGGACGAGGGGCTGGAGAAGTCGGGCCGCACCCGCGACGACCTCGACCGGATGATCGAGGTGAAGCTGTCGTGGGACCCCGACCGCGAGCAGGCGGTGGCCAACTGCCGGTTCTGGGCCGCGCTGTCGCTCACCGCGGAGCAGAAGCACGGGACCAGCGACCCGCTGGAGATGGAGCGGCTCGGCGACGAGCTGCCGGACGAGCAGGTGGCGTCGCGGTGGATCGTCACCGACGACCCCGAGGAGGTCGTGGCCGCCGTGCGGCCGTACGTCGACCTCGGCTTCAACCACCTGGTCTTCCACGGCCCGGGCGCCGACCAGTCACGGTTCCTCACGACGTTCGCCGACCGCGTGCTGCCCGGGCTGCGGGAGCTCGGCGGGTAGCTCGACCTGCGGGCCGCGGTGGGCGGCGGTTCCGCTGCGCCCCACCGGAACCTAGGCTGGGTCCACCGCCGAGGGAGGGACAGGTGAGCGAATGACCGAGATGGAGCCGCGCACGCGCTGGTCGGAGGTGTCGGGCGGACCCGGCGCCGCGACGGCCTACCAGCAGCGGTTCGACGACCTCGCCGCCAAGGGGATGGACATCCACGGTGAGGCGGCTTTCGTCGCGTCGCTGATGAGCCCCCCGGTCCGCGTCCTCGACGCGGGCTGCGGCACCGGCCGGGTGGCCACCCAGCTCACGGTCCTGGGCTACCACTGCACCGGGGTCGACGCCGACGCGGCGATGGTCGAGGTCGCGGAGAAGCGCGACCCGTCGACGACGTGGGTGCGCCAGGACCTCAGCAGGCTGCAGCTGCGGGCGCAGGCGTTCGAGATCGCCGTCCTCGCAGGCAACGTCATCCCGCTGCTGGCCCCCGGCACGCTGCTGTCGGCGGTGGAACGGATCGCCGCCCACCTCCAGCCCGGCGGGCTGCTCGTGGCCGGGTTCGGGCTCGACGCCGCGCACCTGCCGCAGGGCTGCCCCGTCACCCCGCTCGCGGACTACGACCGCGCCTGTGAGGTGACCGGGCTGTCGTTCGTGCGGCGCTACGGCACCTGGGACCGCAAGCCCTGGCACGACGGCGGCGGGTACGCCGTCTCCGTGCACCGGCTGGACGACTGACCCCGACCGGTCAGTCCTCGGAGCGACCGTCCTCCCAGGCGCGGTCCTCGGCGTCCCACTTCTCCGAGCGCTCCCGCGCGCTGTCGAGGGCACGGGACGCCGCGTCCTGGGTGTCGTAGGGGCCCATGAGGTGGTCCCCCTGGCTCTTGTTGTCGTCGGTCTCGACCTGACGGGTATCGACGTTGAACCAGTAAGCCATGGGGGGTGCCTCCAACTCGACGGATCTGTGGACCTCTCTAGACTCCACCGTATGCCGTTGACGTACGCAAGCGTGGCCCCGGGAGAGGTGTCACCGCGCCGCCCGGTGCCCACCACCATCGAGCGACCCGAGTACGTCGACCGGCCGGCGCCCGCGCGCGAGGAGGGCGGCGACGTCAAGGACGCCGAGACCATCGAGAAGATGCGGGTCGCCGGGCGCATCGCCGCCCAGGCCATGGCCGCCGCCGCTGCCGTCATCGCGCCGGGAGTCACCACCGACGAGGTCGACCGCGTCGGCCACGAGTTCCTCCTCGACCACGGGGCGTACCCCTCGACGCTCGGCTACAAGGGTTTCCCGAAGTCGCTGTGCACCTCGGTCAACGAGGTCATCTGCCACGGCATCCCGGACAGCCGCCCGCTCGAGGACGGCGACATCGTCAACATCGACATCACCGCCTACATCGGTGGGGTGCACGGCGACACCGACGCCACCTACCTCGTGGGCGACGTGGACGAGGAGTCGCGCCTGCTGGTCGAGCGCACCCACGAGGCGATGATGCGCGGCATCAAGGCGGCTGTGCCCGGCCGCGAGGTCAACATCATCGGCCGTGTCATCCAGAGCTACGCCAAGCGGTTCGGCTACGGCGTGGTCCGCGACTTCACGGGCCACGGGATCGGTCGCTCGTTCCACAGCGGCCTGGTCATCCCCCACTACGACGCGGCACCGTCCTACGACACCGTCATCGAGCCGGGCATGACCTTCACCATCGAGCCCATGCTCAACCTCGGCACGCCCGACTGGGAGATGTGGGACGACGGCTGGACGGTGGTCACCAAGGACCGCCGGCGGTCGGCACAGTTCGAGCACACCATCCTGGTCACCGACCACGGCAACGAGATCCTCACCCTGCCCTGACCGGTACCACTCCGGCGCACGGCGACCGCAAGGAGGCGGCACACCATGTCCAAGCACGCGAAGCAGGGACTCCCCCTCGGGATCGACGTCGGCGGCAGCGGCATCAAGGGCGCGCCGGTCGACCTGTCCCAGGGCGCGTTCGCGTCCAAGCGCCTGCGCATCGACACCCCGGCCGTGTCGACGCCCGAGGCGGTGGCCGACGTCATCAACCAGGTGGTCGAGCACTTCGAGGACGTCCGCGGCGACTCCCCCATCGGCGTCACGATCCCCGGTGTCGTCACCCACGGGGTGGTCCGCTCGGCGGCCAACATCGACAAGTCCTGGCTCGACTTCGACGCCGAGCCGATGCTGGAGGCCAAGCTCGGGCACGACATCGTCCTGGTCAACGACGCGGACGCTGCCGGCGTGGCCGAGATCCACTACGGCGCCGCCAAGGGCCAGAAGGGCCTGGTCGTCATGACCACCCTCGGCACGGGGATCGGGTCGGCGCTCATCTACGACGGCAAGCTCATCCCCAACTCCGAGCTGGGCCACCTCGAGATCGACGGCTTCGACGCGGAGACCCGTGCGGCGTCCTCGGTCAAGGACAAGGAGGGGCTCAGCTACCCCGAGTGGGCCGAGCGGCTCCAGCGCTACTACAGCCACGTCGAGGCGCTGCTCTGGCCGGAGCTCTTCGTCGTCGGCGGCGGGGTCTCCAAGGACGCCGACCAGTTCCTGCCGCTCCTGCGCCTCAAGACCCCGATCGTGCCCGCAACCCTGCAGAACAAGGCGGGCATCATCGGTGCCGCCCACCTCGCGCAGGAGGAGCACGAGCGGCGCCACCACTGACCCGCTGGGCGCACCGACCCGGTACGCCGCGGTCAGGCCATGCCGACGAGGTCCTGCAGGAGGTCGGCCTGGCGCCGGCGGAACAGGCTCGCCCCGAGGCGCACACCCCCGACGAACGCGACCACCCCGACCACGGGTCCGACGACGAGCGCGGCCCAGGCGGCCCAGTGCCAGCCGAAGAACGCCAGGCCCGCCAGGACCAGGACCGGCAGCGACAGCACCACGACGGCGCCACCGCACACGGTCTGCACGGCGAAGGTCACGCCCACCGACCCCGGCCGGCTGCTGAAGGGGCTCTCGCCCGGGACGGGCACGGCGTACTGCTTGACCGCACTGGTCACCGACGCCACGGCGAAGCCGCTGAGGGCCAGCCCCACCCCGGCCCCCAGCGTCGCGGGCACCTGCGACCATGACCCGCCCACCAGGGGCCCGAGGACCGCGTAGCCGGGCACGCACACCAGCGCCAGCACAGCCGACGGGAAGAGCCGGCCCACGCGGTCGGCGACCCCGTCGACCCCTGAGCTGACGTGCAGCCAGAAGGCCGTCGAGTCGTACCCCACGTCGTTGTGCTGGCCCCAGCCGATGAGGTAGGCGGACACCAGCGGCATCGCCGCCAGGGCGAAGCGCGAGCCGCCGAGTCCCGGGATGAGCAGGCCCGCGGGGAGCAGGGTGGTCATGATGGCCGGGAAGTTGAAGCGCGGGTCGCGCAGCCAGTAGGTGCCCGCCCTCGCCGCGATCGCCCCCGTCGGCGTGGCCGGCAGCCGCGCGAAGAGGCCGAGGCCGTGGCGCGCGCCACCGGAGCCGCCGGCGGCCGTCGAGTGCGGGTTGCGCAGCACCGCGACCAGCAGGCGCTCCCAGACCGCGAACAGGACCAGGCAGAGCGCCCCCGCGAGCAGCAGGCGGATCCCGGCCGCGCCCCAGTCACCGGCGACGACGTCGCCCGAGGCGGCCCAGGCCCACCCCAGGGGTGTCCAGGCGAGCACGCTACCCAGCGACTTGATCCCGGCGACCGTGATGCCGCCGTCGTTGACCACCCCGGCGAGCGGGCCGAGACTGAGCAGCACCAGCAGGCCGCCGATGCCCGCGACGTCACGCCCGCGCCGGGTGGCCAGCACTGCTGCTGCAGCACCGGCCACGATGCGGCTCACGAGGATGCAGGTGGCCAGCCCGAAGGCACCGCCGAGGAGCGCCGCGACCGCGGCCACGGGGGTGCGGGTGCCTGTGAACACGGTGGCCAGCACCACGACGACGGTCATCGCGCCGGGCAGGCCCACGAGGGCACCCAGGGCCAGGCCGAGGGCCAGCGTCCGCTCGCGGACGGCGAAGGTGGCGAACCGGGCCGGGTCGAGGGTGGGGTCGATGCCGAAGAGGACGACCGGCAGGAGCGCCCAGCCCGCCACCATCGCGGACCCGCCGACGACGACCAGGGCGCGGGCGAGCTCGGCGTCGGGGACGAACCGCAGGGCCACGAGGCCGCTGACCACCGCGACGACGATGCCGCCGCCGTAGAGCACACCCAGCACCATGCCGATGAGGGCTGCCGGACTGCGGCGCAGGCCGTTGCGCAGCAGGTGGAGCTTCAGTCGGAGGAGGTGCGCAACCACGCCAGACCCTCCACGTCGGTCGTGCCCCCGACGAGGTCGAGGAACCTGTCGTCCAGGGTCATGCCGCCCCGGACCTCGTCGACCGTGCCGACGACCCGGACCTGGCCCCCGGCGATGATCGCGACGTGGCTGCAGATCCGCTCGACGAGGTCCATGACGTGGCTGGACAGGACGACGGTGCCGCCGTTGGCCGCGAAGTCCTCGAGGATGCCGCGGATGGTGCGCGCCGACACCGGGTCCACCGCCTCGAACGGCTCGTCGAGCACCAGCAGCCGCGGGGCGTGCACGAGGGCGCAGGCGAGGGTGATCTTCTTGGTCATGCCCGCGGAGTAGTCGATGACGAGCTTGTCCTGCGCGTCGGTGAGGCCGAGCGCGGCGAGCAGCTCGCCGACCCGCTGGGCGACCAGGTCGCGCTCCATGCCGCGCAGGAGGCCGGCGTAGGTGACCAGCTGGAGCCCGGTGAGGCGGTCGAACAGCCGCAGGCCGTCCGGCAGCACCCCGATGCGGGCCTTGGCGGCGACGGGGTCGGCCCAGACGTCGGTGCCGAGGACGTGGGCGCTGCCTGCGTCGGGCCGCAGCAGCCCGGTGGCCATGGAGAGCGTGGTGGTCTTGCCGGCGCCGTTGGGGCCGACCAGCCCGAAGAAGGAGCCGCGGGGCACGTCGAGGTCGAGACGGTCGACGGCGGTCATCGCCCCGAAGCGCTTGGTCAGGCCCCGGAGGCGGAGGGCGATCTGGTCGTCCGGCATGCCCCCGACGCTAGCGAAGGCAGGGCGTGCACACGTCGAGGCGCGGCACGACTGTCCGAACGGTGTAGGAGCGGGTGGGCGCCGGACCGCGCCGTGGGTCCCGGCTCAGGCGGTGAACTCCTCGGTGCGGCCGCCGCCGAGGTCGTGGACCTGCGTCCGCCGGGAGCCCAGGTTGCCCGCCTGGGTGAGGTAGAGCTTGCGACCGACGTCGCTGAGGATCGCGTCGTGGATCGGGACGGCGTGCGGGGCGTCGAGCCTGCGCAGGAAGGCCGTCATGTCACGGCTGCGCGACCACGGGGCGCTGAGCGGGAACGCGAGCACGTCGACGTCGCCGGGCTCGGCGTCGAGCGCGTCGCCGGGGTGGAAGAACGTGGGCTCGCCGTCGGCGGACAGGCGCATCCCCGTGTTGTGGATCCTGGGGATCTCGTCGTGGATCAGTGCGTGCATCTCCCCCACCCCGGTCACCGTCACTCCCCCGACCGAGAAGGTGTCCCCGCCCGCGACGGCCTGCGCCTCGATCCCCTTGCCGCGCAACAGCTGCGCGGACTCCGGGTCGACCAGCAGCTGCGCGCCGGGGTTGGCCGAGAGCAGCTCGGGCAACCGGTCCACGTCGAAGTGGTCCGCGTGCTGGTGGGTCACGAGGACGGCGTCGAGGTCACGCTGGTCAGCCGCTGACGGCGAGAACGTTCCCGGGTCGAGCAGGATGCGTGCGTCGCCGATCTCGACGAGCAGGCACGCGTGGCCGAGGTGGGTGATCCGCATGGGCCCCACGGTATGACGCGCGGGGCGGTCCCGCACCGTACGGCGTCGCCCACGACGGTGCCGCGGGACCGGGGTCGACCCCGGTCAGGACCCGGACTGCGTCACCAGAGACCGCCGTGGCGACCGGCCGCCCAGGCGGCCACGATCATCGAGGCAGCCACGAGGGAGGCGATCCCGTCGAGCACCGCTTGCCTGACCATGGACGCAATTCTCCGGGCGGCCGCGGCCTGTTGCCATACGGCAAAATGCGCGTCTGTCCTGCGTTTGCCGGAGGTGTCCGCGGGGCAAGGAGATGCTGTGCGGCCCGCGGATTCGTGCGGGGGCAGGTGCTCCTCGGGCCGCACGCCCGAGGCGACCCGCGACCCGGTCAGCCTGCCGCTTCCCCGTCCCGGAGTGCCGGGCACTCGGGCGGCTCGGCCCCGGAACACGTCACCCTCTCGGGCAGCGCCAGGGTCTTGAGGATGTCGAGCAGCGACCGCAGCGGGTCCTTCCGGGCGAACACGGGGTCGCTGAGGCGGGCGGTGATCCGCTGTGCCACCACCGCGACCTTGATGTTGTGACGGTTGGACTCGGCCCGCAGGACCTCGAAGGCCGCCTCGGCGGAGATGCCGAAGCTCAGCATGAGCGCGCCCTTGGCCTGCTCGATGGCGGCCCGGTGCCGACTCGAGGCCTCGACCGCGTGCTGCTCGCTGGCGCGCAGCGTCTCGGTGATGTCGACGAGGAACCCGGACACCTCGCGCACCGCGCCGTCCGGCCCGTCGCCCTCTCCAACACCCTGTCCCGCCATGACGACTCGGCGCAGGCGGGCCTGCCCGTCGCGCAGTCCGAAGGTGAGGGAGAAGGCGCCCGGCCGCCTGGTGACCTCATGGAAGACGGCCCAGGTCGCCTGCAGGTCCTCGGGGGCGACGTGGTCGAAGAGCCGAGCGGTGGTGGCCGGCTCGTCGGGGGCGACGGCGAGGAGCTCCCGCAGGGAGGGCGACCAGTACCAGCGCTGCTCGTCGACGTGGAAGTCGAACGTCATGGCGGTGCCGTGGCTGTTGGTCCCAGGTGTCATCGTGGCCTCCTCTGCGACACCCGGGCGCCTCATGCGCCCGGGGAGGGAAGGCCACGCTTTGACCGCGACCGATTATGCCCCATGCGGTGTTTCGGCAGCGACGAACGGGGCACAGACACCGCACCGGCCGCGGGCCCTCGCGGCGGTTGACGGCTGTGCACCAGCCGGTCCGGAGAAGAGATGACCATGGAACCCCTTGCCGAGACCCGGTTCGCCCTGGCCGAGCTGTCGAGGTACGAGGAGGACGGGTACCGCGAGCTGTTCGAGACGGTGGTCGCGAACGTCGGCATCGTCGCGCCCGACTGCCTCGGGCTCACCGTGTCCTTCGTGCGCGACGGGCTCGCCTTCACCTGGCTCGCCAGCAGCGTGGACGTGGCGGCCCTCGACGCCGTGCAGTACCTCACCTCCGGGCCGTGCCTGGAGTCGATGGAGCTCGGTGAGGTCGTGGCGGCCACCCTGAGTGACGACCCGCTCGACGAGCGGAGCTGGGCACTGTTCTCGCAGTACGAGAACCGCGTCGGGGTCAGGAGCACCTTGTCGATCCCGCTCCTCACCGCCGGCACGGGCTCCGGCCGGACCGCGAAGGTCTACGGCGGCATCAACCTCTACGGCAGCAGCGAGTCCACCTTCGACGGACTCCACGAGACCCTGGCCGCGATCTGCGGTGGCTGGGCGCAGGGGGCGGTCACCAACGCCGACCTGTCCCTCGCCGGGGTGCGCCGGGCCAAGCAGACGCCCCAGGCGATGCTCGACCAGTTCGCGGTGGACCAGGCGGTGGGCATGATCATGGTGGCCCAGCACCTGGACGGCGACGCAGCCGGCCGCAGGCTGCGGGAGGCCTCCGACCGTGCCGGGATCCACGAGGCCGAGCTCGCCCGCCTCTTGGTCAGGACCCGCATCCTCTGAACCACCGGCAGGTCGGTGCGCGGACCACGTCGCCACGGGCGGTAGCATCGCGCGGTCGCCAGGGAGCCCCCTGCTCCCCGTCGACGTCCGGTCGCCCCCGTCCGCTCTCGAGCAGGCGGGGGCGACCTCGCTCCCTACACCCGCACGACGGGCCGCAGACCCCGGTTGACCAACTCTTTGCCGGCGCCTTCCCAGATCCGGCCACAGGGCTCCCCTGTTGGGCCGAGACCCGTCGATCGTTCGGCCTCCCGATGCCTCGAACGCGTCCGGGGGACGGTGCCGGCTGGCTACCTTCGGCGCAGGCCGTGACCCCCCTCGGGCCACCCCCCGAGCGCGGCCTCCTCCCCCAGTTGCGCCCCCGTGGCGCCGTAGCAAGGACACCCCCCATGCACCGCAGACTCTCCGCTGCCGCCGTGGCCGCAGCCCTCGTCCTGACCGGCCTCGTCGGCTCCGCGTCGTCGGCCTCGGCCCTGCTCAAGGTCAAGTGCAAGCAGACCACCGGCACCGCCGCCGTCGACCCGATCGTCCACCACAACGAGACCATGGCGATGGTCCACACCCACCAGTTCTTCGGCAACAACGGCTGGCTCGCCAAGGGCAACTTCGCCAACTACGCCGACCTGGTCAGCAAGGGCACCAACTGCCGCGAGCTCGCCGACACGGCCGGGTACTGGACCCCGACACTGCGCTACACCACCGGCACCCGCCAGACCATCCCCGTCCAGGCGTTCACCGCCTACTACCGACCCTTCACCGGTGTGGGTGGCCCGGACTCCGGGCCCGGCCTCGCGTTCCCCGCGGACACCCGGCTCGTCGGCACCAAGTACGACTGGTCCTGCGGCCAGTACATGCCGGTCGCCCCCTCGACGTCCGTCCCCAGCTGCCTGGGCGCTGACGGCTCCCCCGGCAAGACGCTGACGCTGCACATCGACTTCCCGAACTGCTGGGACGGCGTCCGCCCGCGCCACTACACGACCACGGTCGGCAACACGACGGACAACGCCCACTACGCCTACTCCACCAAGAAGAGCGGCGTCGTGTCCTGCCCCGCAGGCTTCCCCTACAAGATGATCTCGCTGCGGGAGACGCTGCAGTTCGCGTACATCGGCGCCGGCACCGACGTCGGGCTGTCGTCCGACTCGATGGCCGGGACCTACGACGGCCGGTCGGCCCACGGTGACTTCTGGAACACCTGGCAGCAGACGAGCCTGCAGAACCTCGTCACCGCCTGCATCAACACCCCGGCCGAGGCCAACTGCGCTCTGTAGGCCCTTCCCCCTCTTACATCGAGCTCGAGGCGCCACCGACACCCCACGTGTCGGTGGCGCCTCGGGCTCCCACCCACCGCGGCGGAGCGCCGACAGTCGCGAACCGCCTCCGTCGTGGTTGCGTTGCACGTACCCTGCGAGGAGGAGCGCGCGAGGGCAGCCGGCCCCCGGGCGACCTGGACGAGGGGGCCCACCATGCCGAGCAGAGCAGAACGCAAGCCGTTCCTGTGCCGCACCAGCCTGCACCACTCCTGGGAGTGGGCGCACACCTCCGACGGGCAGCGCTACGTACGGTGCGCGCACTGCCTCAAGGAGCGTGACTCCAACCGTGGCGCCGGGTCCACCGGCCCGGGTGCGATGAGCGCCGGGAGCAGCACCGGCGTGAGCGGTGGCGGCTTCTAGTCGGGGTCACGGATGCTTGCGACCGTGTCCGTTCGACCGCGCGAGCAGCGCCCCGGCGCTCGGGGCCGGCGCCTCGGGAAAGACCGGGAACAGGGCGGTCAGGGCCGGGCCCGGTTCCGCGCGCATCTCCCGGCCCAGCAGCTCGGCGTACGACTCGTAGCGCCGCACCGCCTCGAAGAGGTTGCGCTCCGCGAGGAGCGCCTCGACCAGCGCGGTCACGGACGACTCCCTGAGCGGCTCGGCGCAGACGGCCGCGAGCGCGGTCCGCGTGGCGAGTGGGTGGTCGCCCGCGGCGCGCGCGGTCCGGCTGACGGCCTCCAGGGCCTGGATCCGCCCGAGGTGGAACTGGTCCTGCACGCCCACGAGCCACTCGTCGTACCAACCGGGAAGGAGGTCGCGCGTCAGCAGGTCCACGTCACCGTCGGGTAGGCGCCCTGTCGCGATGGCCTCGGCGATGGCCGACCGCGCGCGCTCGAGGTCGACCTGGGCCTCGAGCCGCAGCTCCCCGCCGTCACTGCTCACCCAGCCCGCCGGCAGCTGCCACAGCGCCCGCCGCAGGTTGGCCCGACCGCGTGACTCGGAGAGGTCCGGCCACAGCTCCATGCTGATCATGGTGCGCATGGCCACGGGGCCGCGGACCGCGAGGTAGGCGAGCACCCGTCGACCGACGCCGGACAGCCGGTGGGCCGGTCGCACACCGAGCCCGCCCAGCACGGCCACCTGCCTCACGTCCAGTGCGGTCACACCCAACCCGTCGCTCCGATGAGCCCGTGGCCGCACCCTCCTGACGCCGTCCGGCAACGAGGCGAACCATCCGGGCGTCAAACCAGTGTGCTGCGGGCTCCACGGCTCGGCAATGGGCAATCCGGACCACTCGCAACGCACTTCCGAGGACGCTGGGGCAACGCACCGCCAACGCCGGGGTAGCCGGACCGCGCACGCGCCGGGACGAACCCGGACCACGACCCGCGGACAGCGCCCGGCCCCTTCCGGCCACGCGGCGCCGACGGCCCCGGACACCCCGTCGGCACGAGGTCGGGCACGCACCGGGACACGAGTCGGGGCACGAGTCGGGGCACGCCGCGCCAACCCGCGACGCGGACCATGGGCAGCGACCGGTCGGCGAGGTTCTGGGAGGCTGCGATGACCGTTACCCAAGGGACGACGGAGCTGACGGCGGAGCTGGAGACGCCCTTCGCGGAGGCCGTCGCGGCGTCCGAAGGACAGCCCGAGGCGCTGGGCTTCCTCCCGTGGACCGAGACCGAGTCACCCTTCAGCGAGTCGTCGTTCGGGGAGTCGCTCGAGGCAGAGGGCGAGCAGGCGCAGTTCGTCGCGGAGGCCTTCGAGTCCATCCGCGACGAGGCGTTCGACGAGGCACTCGCCGAGCTGGTCGGGGAGACCGCCGAGGCCGCCGACCAGCGGTTCGCCGGTGAGCAGCCCATGCAGCTCGCCGACGCCCACCTGGCGCCCATCGGGTTCGAGGCCGAGCAGTGCGTGCAGCGGTTCGCCGAGCACGTCCAGCACCTCGACGTCCAGGGCCTCGCCCCCGAACAGCTGGACGAAGTGCTGGAGCGCTTCGACCCGGGACCGACCTCCGTCTCCCCGGCCGGTGAGGAGTTCATCGGGGCCCTGATCAGGAAGGCCAAGAGCGTCGTCAGGACCGTCGCGAGCGCCGCGGGGAAGATCGCCTCCGTCACCCTCGGGCCGATCCTCAACAAGCTCAAGGCGCTGGTCCGCCCGCTGCTGCGACGGGTCCTCGCCATGGCCATCGACCGCCTCCCCACCGCGCTGCACGAGCCGGCCCGGGCGCTGGCCCGGCGGTTCGGTGTCGGCGAGGCGGAGAGCTTCGACGAGGCCGAGCTCGAGGCGGAGACGGAGGAGGAGCTGCTGTCCGAGGGGTTCACGGCCACCCCCGTGACCGCGCGGGACCCCGAGTCCCTCGCCGAGTCGTTCGACGCCGCACTGGCCGAGTCGGTCGTGGGCGGCGAGGCCATGGAGCAGGGCGAAGCCTTCGGCCACGACCAGGAGCGCGGCGGCGAGCCGGAGTCCGGCAGCCAGCTCGAAGCCCTGGCCGAGGCCCGCAGCACCTTCATGAACCAGCTCCAGGCGGCGGGTGACCACGAGGACCTCGGTCCGGCGGTCGAGCAGTTCATCCCCGCCATCCTCCCGGCGCTGCGGCTCGGCCTGCGGTTGGTGGGCCGCCCCAAGGTCGTCAACTTCCTCGCCGGCTTCCTCGCCAAGCTCATCGGCCAGTGGGTCGGACCCACGCTGTCCGCACCGTTGTCCCGCGCCATCGTCGACCTGGGGCTGCGGATCATCGGGCTGGAGCAGGGGCAGCCCGGCGAGCTCGAGGCAGAGGCCGTCCCGGCCACGCTCGCGGCGACCGTGGAGGACACCGTGCGGCGGGTGAGCGAGCAGCCGGCACACGTGTTCGAGGACGAGAGCCTGCTCCAGGTGGCCGTGGCCGAGGCCTTCGAGCAGGCCGTCGCCGCCAACTTCCCGAGCCAGCTCGTCCGGCCGGACCTGCGCCGTGCACCGTCCCTCGGTGGCAGCTTCGTCACCCGGTTCCCGCGGACCCCCTACGCGTACAAGCGCTACACGCGGGTCCCCGAGGTGGAGGTCACCGAGCAGCTCGCCTCCTCCATGCGGACCTTCCGCGGCGCGACCCTGGCCGCCTCCCTGCGCGCGGCCGGCCTCACCCTGCCCGGCAGGTTCCGGGTCCGCGTGTACGAGGCCGGGCCCGGTACGACCCTCCCCCGGCTGGCCGGGCTGGAACGGATCCTCGGCCCGAGCGGTCGCCGGGGTGCCTACCGGGGCCTGCACCCGTTGACCGTCGCCAACGCCACGGCGTTGCTCCGCGAGCCGGGCCTCGGCGTCGACGTGCCCGGCCGGTTCCTGGAGTCGCGGCACCGGATCGGGGTCGGCCAGCGGTTCTTCCACCTCGAGCCGGTGGGCCAGAGCCCGACCACGGTGGCGGCGTCGGCGGCAGGCAGGACGGCGTCCTCGTGCGACCCCGCAGAGCCCAGCTCCTGCCGGATACGGATCCGCCTCGGCCGCGGCGAGGCACGCGTGGTGATGTTCTTCTCCGAGAGCGACGCCCAGCGGATCGCGGCAGCCATGGCCGCGAAGCCGGGTGGCGGGACCACCGTGCTGCGCGCGGTGCTCGACGCCCTGCGCTCGGGCAGCGCCGCGGTGGGGCGCAGCGACGGGGCCGTGCAGGTGCGGGGCGGTCCGGGTGGCGTGGAGACGGTGTCCCGTGCCATCGGTGGCGTCGCCCCGTCCGTCGCTGCGGGCACGCCTCCCGCCGCCCGGGCGGAGCTCGAGGACTGGCTCGAGGCGGAGCAGGAGTCCTGGCCGGGCTCCGAGCTCGAGGCCCGGCACCGACGGGGTTGGGCTCCGGCCGGCGGCGCCGCCACGCTCCGGGCGTTCGGCTGGAGTGGGGGGCGACCGAGCCACCGCCGGCACCGCTCGCACCGGCTGCCCACGACGCTGCGGGTGGCGCTGCGCCGCCAGATCAGGGCCGCCGCTGCCCGGGCCCTCGCCGAGTGGTCCCGCACCCGGGCCCAGGAGTTCGCAGCCGCCGTGCAGGACGCGGCCTGCGGCGTGACGGTCACCGTGGTCGTCCGCGGCCTGCAGCTCCCCGTGCCGGGCGGCCCGGTCAGCTGGTCTGGTTCCTCCTCCGCGGTGGGCGCCGCCACGACCGTCACCGTGAGGCCAGGGCGCGTGACGCCGTGACCGCCACCGCCACCGCGCCGACCGCCGGCACCGCCGTCCCCACCCGGGCGGGGACCCCGCCCGCCCCACCGGGGGGCGGCACCGCCCTCGGGGACGACCTGGAACGCCAGCTCGCCCACTGGGTCGCCGCGGCCCGCAGCTTCCTCGACGCCGAGGAGTTCGCCTCACGCCAGGCATGGGAGTCGGTGGAGCAGCAGATCGGCCTGCCGGTCCGCCGTCAGCTGGGAGCGGTGGTCCAGGACCTCCTGCGCTCGGGGCACACGGCGACCGAGGTCGTGCGCAGAGCACGGCACGACCCCGCGCTCCTGCCCCGGGCGCAGGCCGCAGTGCTCCGCTTCCGTCGGCTGTACCTCACCGTCGAGACGACCCTGGACTTCTTCGGGCAGGCGGTGAACTCGCGCACCAGCCCCACCCTCCGCGAGGCGCTGCGGACGCTGGACCAGCTCGCCTACCAGAGCATCGAGGTGACCCTCCGCCCCTTGGGGCGCCCCGTCCCGCCCGTCCTCACCTACCTGGGTGACGGGCTCGGCGCCAGCATCATCAGGGCCGGCATACGCCTCTGGGCGCCGGGGACGGTCAACCCGGTCGCCGCCATCAAGATCGTGCGCCACAACCTCTACCGCCCCACCTCCCTGTTCCACGAGACAGGACACCAGGTGGCCCACCTCACCGGCTGGAACGAGGCCCTGCGCGATGGACTCGGGGTGGAGCTCGTCGACGACCCACCGCTGAGGTCGATGTGGCAGCCGTGGAGCAGCGAGATCGCCGCCGACGTGTACGCCTTCGCGCTGACCGGGTACGCGTCGGTGGCTGCCCTGTACGACGTCGTCGCCGACGACCGGACGATCCTGCGCTGGCCGCTGGGCGACCCGCACCCGGTGGGCTGGCTGCGCACCCTGCTGGGCTGCGCGATGTGCCGCCAGTCCTACGGCCCGGGCCCCTGGGACGGCCTCGAGGAGGCGCTCCTCACCGCCCACCCCGCCACCCGCGCCGAGCAGTCGACCGTCCCGCTGCTCCTGCGGGCGCAGGCACGGATGCCGCAGCTGGCCCGGCTGTGCCTCGACCTCAGGGTGCCCGGGTTCCGCGACCGCCCGGTCCACGCCCTCGTCGACCCGCACGGGGTCTCGCCCGCCGCGCTGGGTGAGCTCGAGCGCACGACCGGGGCCGCGCTGTGGACGTCCCCGCACTGGCGGCGCACCGAGGGCATCCGCATCGTCGCCCTGGCCGGCCTCCGTGAGGCCGAACGGCCGGACCGCACCGGGGAGTGGACCGAGCGTTCCCGGGCCTGGATCACCAGTGGACAACGAGCCGCATAGGCCGAGCGAAGGAGACACCGTGGCCACCAACCGACCCACGACCCGCGAGCTGGCCGACTCGATCGAGGCCATCGACGCGCGCACCAGGGAGCTGCTCGACGCGATCCGCGCGATCCAGGAGGCTGCCTCGGTCGAGAACGACAAGATGTGGACCGCACTGCGCGGGGTCGCCGGCCTCGACGGGCTGTCCACCGGTGTCTCCGAGGTGGAGGAGGCGATGTCGTCCAGCGCCTCGGAGATCCGCAAGGGAATGGTGCGCAGCGCCCGCCAGATCCGCCGCGGCATGGAGCAGGGCACCGCGGACATCCAGGCGGTGCTGGCCCCCCTGCGGATGCTGGTCCCACCCTCGACCGCACTGCCCCTCCAACCCGGGGTCGCGGGTGCCCTCCGCGAGATCCGGCAGGCCCTCGGGGGCCGACGCGACACCAACTTCCCCGGGATGACGACCGCGTGGGACGGCCCCGTCGACTTCATCGGCCAGGCGGACCCCTCCCTGGACCCGACCTACCCCCCTGGCAGCTCGGCGGACGTCACCGACGAGTCCTACGACAGCTCCTACGAGGACGTCTACCCGGACGTCTACCAGGACGACGACGACGATGAGGAGCAGTCATGATCCCGCAGCTCGTCCAGCAGCTCGGGGGCAACGCCGCCGCCCAGGCCCAGGTGCTCACCGCGGACCCGCTCGACCTCGTCCTCCGCATGGAAGAGGTGTGGAACGCCGCCAACCTGTGGAACCAGGCCCAACCGCCCGCAGGTCCCGCACGACAGGGCCTGTTCGCCATCGGCGCCTTCTCGGGTGTGCCCATGCCCGCCCAGCCCGCCTGGGACCACCTCATCTACGCGTATGCCGTGGAGAACACCCGGGGGGCGCAGATCCTGGCCCGCGTCGTGCGCGCCTTCCGCAGCGGGGAGGGGCTGGGCATCCCGTCGGTGGCGACCCAGCGCTGGCTGGACGCCACCGAGGCCCTGCTGTTCAACGCCGCCAACCCGTTCGCGGCCTGGCTGTCGACCAGCGCCATCAGGCCCGACGCCGAGGCGGTGCGCCGCAACGCGTACTACCGCCTGTTCGGGATGGACCTCGCACACGGGACCGACGGCAACGCGCCCTACCCCTACGACAAGGCCGAGGTCGCCAACCGCACCTTCGTCGGGCTCTTCGAGGAGCTGCTCTTCGAGCTCTGGCGTGCCATCGAGAACATCCGCAACCTCGTCGCCGGCAACACCACCGACGACGACCGGATCTACCGGCTCGCCGAGCAGCTCGGGTTCATGCTGCGGTCCCGGCGGCTCAACGCCCTGCTGGGGCGCGAGGAGCTGGCGGCGACGACGGCCATGGGCTGGGTGGAGCTGACGGTCGCCTCGAACACTCCGGTCGTGGTCGACCTGCGCGCCCAGGGAGCGAGCGCCGCCGACCGGCTCAGGGTCATCGGCGAGCGGGTACGCCTGATGCCGCACACGCGGACCGCCTCGTTCCTGGCGATGGCGGCGGACCTGTCACTGCTGCTGCGGGCACTCGAGGCCGGCTGGGTGACCGACAACGGACGGTCCTGGCTGCTGTACCAGAGCGTCACGCCGCCCGGCGTCCCGCCGTTGCCGCCGGGGGTCACCCCGCTGGGCACCGAGGTACGGCGCGTCATCACCGAGTGGGCCGCGGCCTCGGGTCGTGACCTCAAGGCGCGGGCCGTGCCGGTGACCGTGCTGCCCGCGGCCGTCCCCGTCCGGCGCTGACAGGAGCTCGCCATGTCCGGGATGCCGTGGCAGACGCCGGAGTCGACGACCCCGGCCAGTACGGAGTGGTTGGACGAGGGCCCGTTCGCGGTGCCCTCCGGGGAGGCGTGGGCCTCGACGGAGCAGGGGTGGGAGTCCGCCGAGGCGCCGCTCGCGCTCCTGTCGGAGCCGGGCACCGAGGCGGAGACCGTGCCCCTGTCGGGCGAGGACCTCGTGAGCGGCTGCGGCTCGGTCCCACCACCGCCACGGCCGCTCCTGCTCCGGGGCAGTGGAACCGCCAGCTCGCGCAACCCGCACGTGGGCTACGCGCAGACCCTGCTCAACCTCTTCCTGGCCAGCCTGCGTGGTGGCAGCGCCGGCTGCCGGGACACCAGCGCGTCGACCGCGAGCTACATCGCGTCGCTGCGCTCGACCCTGGTGTCACTGCGGCAGGACCCGTTGGCCGTCGACTGCTCCTTCGGGCAGGCGACCGAGGCGGCGACCAAGATGTTCCAGGCGTGTCGGGGGCTGGTCCGCGACGGCAAGATCGGTGAGCGGACCTGGCCGGAGCTGGAGGCACTCGCCGGGGCCCAGCCCCCGGCCCCCGTACCGGAGCCCCCTCCCCCGGTGCCCACACCGCCGGCCACCCCCGGCGTGCGGGTCCGCGAGGACGCGTGGACGCTCAGTGCCGCGGGCACCTGGCACCCCACGCTGCTCTGGTACGCCCGCGGCGTACGGGCGCTGCAGGCCCGCAACGGGACCACGTTCACCGACCCGCGGTCGTGGCGGCACCTGGCGGAGACCCACGGCACCTTCATCGCCGCGCCCCAGTGGCCGGCCGGCGCCAAGTGGGACAGCTGCGAGCACGGCAGCTGGCACTTCCTGCCGTGGCACCGCGTCTACCTGCACCACTTCGAGCGCATCATGCGCGACGCCATCGCCGCGCTCGGTGGCCCGGCGGACTGGGCGCTGCCGTTCTGGAACTACAGCGACACCAGCCGGGCCGACGTACGGCGCCTCCCGCCGGCCTTCCGCGCCCCCACGCTCCCCGACGGCTCACCCAACCCCTTGCTGGTCACCCAGCGAGGTCCCGGGATCAACAACGGCGCGATGATCCCGGACACCTCCGTCGACACCCGGGACATGTTCGCCGAGACGGCGTTCACCCTGTCCTTCGCCGGTGGCCTCGGCGGCCGTTCCGCGGTGGTCGGGACCCACCGGGGTGGCGGCGGCGGGACGCTGGAGGACCACCCGCACGGCTTCGTCCACGTGGACGTCGGCGGCTCCAACCCCCGCGGCCTCATGTCGAACTTCGAGACCGCAGCCCAGGACCCGATCTTCTGGCTGCACCACGCCAACATCGACCGCCTCTGGGAGGCGTGGCTGCGGGGACGCGGCACGAACACCAACCCGACCGACGGGGCCTGGCGGGGTGCCCGCTTCGTGTTCGGTTCGGGCACGACGACCACGTCCCTGACCACGGCCGAGGTCATCGACCCGCGCCAGCCACCGCTGGGCTACCGCTACTCGGACATGCCAGTCACCCCCACCCCGGAGGCACTCGGCGAACGGCCCGACGAGGCACCGCCCGTCATCGGGGAGGACGAGGCTCGCCCACCCGAGCTGGTCGGCGCATCGAGCGGCTCCGTGCCGCTCGGCGCCCAGCCCACCTCGGCCCGGGTGGACGTCAGCGGCCCGACCGGGCCCGCCGCGAGGGCACTGATGGAAGGCGGTGCGCCGGCCCCGGGAGCGCGGGTCTACCTGCGGCTGGAGAACATCACCGGCACGACGTTGCACGCCAGCGGCGTCCAGGTCCACGTCAACATCCCTGCGGGCGCCCGCCCGACCGACTTCCCCGACCGTCGCGCCGGTGTCGTCTCCATGTTCGGGGTGGTTGAGGCGTCCCGCCGCACGACGACGCACAGCGGCAGCGGACGGGACGTCACGTTCGACATCACCAGCATCGTGCGTGCCCTCTCGGCGGCGGACCAGTGGGACCCCAAGCAGCTGCAGGTCACGTTCACCCCCGTCCCCGACGCCACCGGAGGAGTGGCCCAGGGCGACGTGAAGGTGGGCCGGGTCAGCCTGTTCTACGCCTAGGAGGCACCATGACGTCGCTCGCCGTCCGCACCCACTGGCACCACCCGGAGTGGGTGGGCGTGGCGGTGGCCGGGCTCGGCTGGCTCGGCCTGGCCGGAGCGGCTGCGGTGGAGCCGGGGCTGCTGCTCGGGCTGCACGAGCACCACACCCCGGCCCAGGCGCTGCAGCACTCTGCGGTGATGGCGGCCGCGATGATGACCCCGCTCGTGCTCGACCAGGTCCAGCACGTCGCCGTCAGCAGCCTGTGGAGGCGCCGGTACCGAGCGGTCGCAGGGTTCCTCGTCGGGTACCTGGGCGTGTGGACGCTCGTGGGCGCGGCCCTCATGCTCGTCGGGGTCGCGCTGACCGACGCGGTCGGGTGGGTGCCCGCGCTGGCGGGCGCCTTCGTCCTCGCCGTCGCCGTCACCCGCTCCCCCTCGCACGCGCGGCTCCTGCGGCAGTGCTGGGCCACCCGGCCCCTCGCGCTGTCGGGCTGGCGCGCCGACCGCGACTGCGCACGGTACGGCGCGTCAGCGGCATACCCGTGCCTCGCCGTGACGGCGCCGCTCATGTTCGCGGTGGTGCTGGACCACGGCCTGCTCGCCATGGCCGGTGCCACCGCGATCACCGTCGCCGAACGCCGCCGGCCTCCACGCGAGGCGGGACGGCTCGCACCCTGGGTGGCCGCCCTGGGGGTGCTCTGCCTGGTGACGGCACTGCTGCTCGCACCGGAGACGACCATGACGATGAACGGGTCGATGCCCCATCGCTGAGCAGGCGCGGTTGCAGGAGGAGAGCACGGTGTCGTCGGCCTAGTGCCCGGGCGGCTGGCCGGACGTCCGCGGAGCCGGATGCCAACCGCCGCTGGCGCCGTCCGGGCCCAGTCCGCCGGCCTCGAGGACGTGGGATGAGTCGGCCGATACGCCGGGTTCTGTCCCGTGAGCCGGTTGCCCAGCCCTCGGTGACGGTCATCCATCTACGACAGCCGTTGCCGGCTGCCTCCAGCGCTCTACCCGTGTGCTCGGGCGGGCAGCCCTCGGACGCACACTGTCTGAGCTTGCTCCGGGTGGGGTTTACCTAGCCGAGCCAGTCACCTGGCCCGCTGGTGGTCTCTTACACCACCGTTTCACCCTTACCGCGGTGCCTGCGCGGCCCGAGGGCTGCGTGGTCCACCGTGGCGGTCTGTTCTCTGTGGCACTGTCCCGCGGGTCACCCCGGGTGGCTGTTGGCCACCACCCTGCCCTGTGGAGCCCGGACGTTCCTCGGCGGTGGTTGCCCACCGACGCGACCGCCTGGCCGACTCATCCACGCCCAAGGATAGGGCAGCGCGGGAGTGCCCCATCCACCTCTCGCGCCACAGGGGTCCCAGAGGGTCCCGGACTGCGTGGAAAAACCCTGCACGAGGGGGTCGCCACGGCTCGGGGGACGTGCTTACCATCGCGCGAACGGGGGGGCGCTGGAGACCGCTCCCGACACCTCGCACGACGGCCGACCTGGTGGGAGGGACCATGGCCGAGACACCGCACAGCCCGGGACCCCGCGTGTTCCGGCTGTCGGTGGGCCGCCCAGCCACCACCGTCCTGTCAGCCGTCGTCCTCGGGGGCGCGCTGCTCGTCGGAGGCGGGGCCGCCTCCGGTCCCCCACCCTCGGCCGGGGCGACCGCGTCGCCCACCACGTCGGCCGCGACCGCCAGGGCAACCAGCCTCCCGGAGGACTGGGACGTCACCCAGCGCGACCTCCTCGTCGGCCAGCGACGCGAGGGGGCCCTCGCCTTCACCCAGGTGCTCGCGACGAGGTTGGGCGCGCCGCTCGTGGCGACCGGTGCCGCCCTCGGCTCGACCGGTACGGGTGGCGCCCCGCTGTCCGGTCCGACGGCGGTCCCCGACGTGCTCTGGAACGCCTACCGCTCGGCCGCCTCCTCCGTCCCGACCTCGTGCCACCTCCCCGTCGAGCTGCTCGCCGCGATCGGCCAGGTCGAGTCGGGGTCCCTCGCCGGACGCGGCCTCGACAGCAGCCACCGGGCGGTCCCCGCCGTGCTGGGACCAGTCCTGGACGGCCACGGGTACGCAGCCATCCCAGACACCGACGCCGGGCGCTGGGACCACGACACGACCTGGGACCGGGCTGTCGGGCCGATGCAGTTCATCCCCTCCACGTGGTCGCGCTGGGGTCGCGACGGCAACGGCGACGGCACGCGCGACCCCCAGAACGTCGAGGACAGCGCGTGGTCGGCGGCCGCCTACCTGTGCGCCGGCGGCCGCGACCTGTCGACGAGCACCGGCCTGAGGTCGGCGGTCCTGTCCTACAACCACTCGGCCGCCTACCTCGCCGACGTCCTGCGGCTGGCCGGCACCATGACGCAGGGCGGGTCCCTCCCCCTCCTCCCCGCCGCACCCGCGTGGGTCCCGCCCACGTTGGTCGGACCGCCCTCGCGGCCGCCCGTCGCCGCCGCCGCCGTCGCCCCGATGAAGTCGACGGCGGGGAGCGCCTCCCCCACCACCTCGACCACGACGACCCGTCCCTCGACCACGACGACCACGAGCCCCACCAGCACAACCGCCCCACCGACGACCACCGGCAGCACCACCGCCACGTCGACCACGACCTCGTCCACGTCGTCCTCGACCACGACGAGCCCGACGACGAGCCCCTCGCCGACCACCTGCCCCGGGACGACGACGGCGAGCACCACGACCACCGCGAGCCCCTCGACCACGACGAGCCCGACGACGACCAGCCCGTCGAGCACCACCAGCAGCCCCTCGACCACCACCAGCAGCCCCTCGACCACCCCGGACCCGTGCGGGACGACCAGCTCGTCGACCAGCTCGAGGACCAGCTCGAGCAGCAGCTCGAGCAGCAGCTCGGCGCCGGCGACCACGACGACCGCCACGACCACGAGCACCGAGGGCCCGACCTCGGGCTGACCGCGGCGGCGTGGACCCCAGGGGTCAGCCGACCATCTCGAACCGCACCGTGCTCGTGGCCACCATCGCCTCGGTCAGGCGCACCCGCACCCGTGTGCCCAGCTCGTGGTCGCCCGTGGCGTTGGCCAGCACGGCGGGCTCCTGCACCTGGACCAGGGCCCGGCCCTTCTCGCGCTGGTCGACGACCATCGCGTCGAACTCCTGCCCCACGCGGTCCTCCAGGGCAGCCGCCTCGACCGCGTCGGCGCACCCTCGCTCGACCGCGGACGCCACCTTGTCGGAGGCTCCCATCACCTCGGGCAGCGACGGCAGCGCCTCCCGTGCCCACGACGGCACCTCGCGCCCGTCGCTGACGGCCTCGCACACCGCCAGCCCGAACCGGTCGACCAGCCGGCGCAGCGGGGCGGTGACGTGGGCGTACGGTGCGGCCACGGCGGCGTGGTCCGGCTGGGCGGGAGCGGCACCGTCGAACGGCGTGTACCCGGCTCCACGGAACAGGGCGGTCGCCTCGTGGATCAGGGCGAGGTGACGGGGGTTGGTGCGGTCCAGGGTGCGCAGGAACTCGCCGTACGGCGTGCCCTTGGGCCACTCGACGCCCAGGGCCCGGCTCGCGTGGCGGAACCGGCCCACGGCGTCGGCGTCGGGGGCGGGCATGGTGCGCAGGATGCCCACGCCCGCCCGCAGCATGAGCTGGGCCGCGGCCATGCCGGTCATGAGCGAGATCTGGGCGTTCCAGTCCTCCACGTCGAGCGGCGGCCGGAAGTGCAGGCGGTAGTGGCCGCTCTCGTCCTCGGTGACCTCCTGCTCCGGCATCGGCAGGCTCGCCCCGCCGCGCCGGCGCTCCAGCTCCAGGCGCCGCAGCCCCACCTCCTTGAGCAGCTCGAGCCGCTCATCGGCCCCGCCCGCGTCGAGCGCCTTCTGGGCCCCGACGTAGTCCAGCCGGTCGGTGCTGCGCACGCGGGCGCGGTACAGGGCGGTGTCAGTGACCTCGCCCTGCGCGTCGAGCCGCAGGTCCCAGACGAACGCCGGCCGCACCTGCCCCGGGAGCAGGCTCGCTGCTCCCTCGCTCATGACCGGCGGGTGGAGGGGCGTGCGCCGGTCCGGCGCGTAGATGGTCTGGCCGCGGCGCCGGGTCTCGGCGTCGAGGGCGCCGCCGGGCCGGACGAACGCGGGCACGTCGGCGATGGCGTAGCGGACGCGGTGGCCGTCCCCGAGCCGCTCGATGTGCAGCGCCTGGTCGAGGTCCATCGAACCGGGCGGGTCGATGGTGAGGAAGGCGACGGCCGTCTCGTCGCGGTCGGGCAGCTCGGGGGCGGCGGCGACCTGCTCGGCCTCGGCCTCGACCTCGGGCGGGAACGCCTCCGGGACACCGGCTTCCGCGCGGATCGCGGCGAAGCGCGCCTGCAGCTCGGTGGACTGGGCGACCGCGTGCTCGGCGACGGGCGGCTGGACCTTGAGTCGGCGCTGGGGCATGCCGTCAACCTACCCAGCAGGGTGCCTCGTGGCGCGCCGACCTAGTCTTGGCCCGTGCTGATCCTCCTCCCCCCGTCGGAGTCCAAGACGGGCCGGGCCCGGGGACGCCGCCTCGACGCTGCCCGCCTGAGCTTCCCGGAGCTGGGCGCCACCCGCGCGCAGGTCGCGGACGCGCTCGCCGGGGTCAGCTCGCGCGCCGACGCAGCGGAGGTGCTCGGCGTCAGCCCCAACCTCGCGGACGACGTCGCGCGCAACACCAGGCTCTGGACGGCGCCCACCCTGCCTGCCGCGCAGGTCTACACGGGGGTCCTCTACGACGCCCTCGACTACCCCACCCTCGACGCGGCGGCCAAGCGGCGGGCGAACCGCTGGCTGGTCGTCGTCTCCGCCCTGTACGGCGCGGTGCGCCCCACCGACGCGATCGTCCCCTACCGCCTGTCCATGGCCGTGAACCTCCCCGGCGTCGGTCCCCTCGCCTCCGCGTGGAAGCCCGAGCTGGGCCGGGTGCTGCCGCAGGCCGCGGCCAGCGGCGTGGTCGTCGACTGCCGGTCGAGCACGTACGCGGCCGCGTGGGTCCCCCAGGACGCGCTGGCCGACCGCTGGGTACAGGTCCGGGTGCCCGGCGCGACGCACATGGCCAAGCACACGCGGGGCCTGGTCGCGCGCCACCTGTGCCAGGTGGGCCGGGACGTGCGACGCGTCCCGCAGCTCGTCGAGGTGCTGCAGGACGCGTTCGAGGTCAGCCTCTCCGAGCCGAGCCGCGCCGGCGGGCCGTGGGTGCTGGACGCGACGGCGCGCCGGTGACGGGCCGACGGTGACGACGGCCGAGCTGAGCGACCTGGCGACCCGGGTCGTCCCCGTCCTGGTGTTCTTCGTGGCGATCACGGTGGTCGCCGAGATCGCTGACGCCGCAGGTGTGTTCGACGTCGCCGGCCACTGGGCCACCCGCGCGGGACGTCACCGCACACCGCTGCTGTGGCTGCTGTTCGTCGTGGTCGCCGTGGTGTGCACGATCTTCCTCAGCCTCGACACCACCGCCGTCCTGCTGACACCGGTGGGGCTGGCCATCGCGGCCCAGCTGGGCATCTCGCCGCTGCCGTTCGCGATGACCACCCTGTGGCTCGCGAACACCGCGAGCCTGCTCCTGCCCGTCTCCAACCTCAGCAACCTGTTGTCCCTGCACCGCTTCGACGAGCTGTCCGTCGGCCACGCCGGGTACGTCCGCCTGGCAGCGGCCCCCGCGGCCGCCGCCGTCGTCGGCACCGTGCTCGTCCTCTACGTCTTCCACCGCCGGGCCCTGCGCGGCAGGTACACCCCGGACGCGCCCCCGGAGCCGCACGACCCGGTGATGCTCCGCGTCGCCGGGGCGGTCTGCCTGGCGGTGGGGCCACTGTTCGCGTTCGGCCTCTCCCCCGCCTGGGTCTCCAGCATCGCCGCGGTCGTCCTGCTGGTCGCGGTCGCCGTCCGCGACCGCCAGGGGCTGCGGTCGGTCTCCGTGCCCTGGCAGATGGCGCTCGGGGTGGCCGTCCTGTTCGTCGTCATCGACGTGGCGCTGCGCCACGGGCTGCAGGACCTGCTGGCGTCGCTCGCGGGGTCGGGTACGGCGCCGGCCGACCTGTTCCGCGTGGCCGGCAGCGGTGCCCTGGCCGCCAACGTCGCCAACAACCTGCCCGCCTACATCGCGCTCGAGTCGGTGACGGCGGACGCGCCCCAGCGCTTGATGGCCCTGCTCGTGGGCGTCAACGTCGCGCCGCTCGTGACGCCGTGGGCCTCGCTGGCCACCCTGCTGTGGGCCCAGCGCTGCCGCGCCCGCGGCCTGACGGTCGGCCCGTGGCGGCTCGCCGCGCAGGGAGCCGTCTGCGCGCTGGTCGCGGGAGGCCTGTCCGTGGCCGCCCTCGCCCTCGTCGGCTGACCGCGGCCGCGCCGTTCAGCCGGGCAGGCCCCGGACCAGGTCCTCGATGACGTCCTGCGGGTCCTCGAGCCCGACCGAGATGCGCACCGTCCCGTCGGTGATGCCGACGGCAGCGCGGGCCTCCGGCGTGAGCCGGCGGTGGGTCGTCGTCGCGGGGTGGGTGACCATCGACTTGGCGTCGCCGAGGTTGTTGCTGATGTCGACGACCTCGAGGGCGTTCATCAGCGCGAAGGCCTCCGCCTTGCCGCCCGACAGCTCGAACGTCACGACCGTGCCGCCCCCGAGCATCTGGCGACGCGCCAGCTCGTGCTGGGGATGGGAGGGCAGCCACGGGTACAGGACCGTCCGCACCGACGGGTGCGCCTCCAGGGCCTCCGCGACGGCGAGCGCGTTCGCGGCCTGCTGCCGCACCCGCAGGCTCAGCGTCTCCAGGCCCTTGACGAGCACCCAGGCGTTGAACGGCGACATCGCGGGCCCGGTGTGCCGCATGAGGTTCTTGACGGGGCCGTCGACGAACTCGCTCGTGCCGAGCACGGCGCCGCCCAGCGTCCTGCCCTGGCCGTCGATGTGCTTGGTGGCGGAGTAGACGACCACGTCGGCGCCGTGCTCCAGCGGCCGGGAGAACACCGGCGTGCCGAAGACGTTGTCGACGACGACCTGCGCCCCGGCGGCGTGCGCCAGGTCGGAGACCGCGCGCATGTCCACGAGCTCCTGCATGGGATTGCTCGGCGTCTCGAAGAACACCGCCTGCGTCGGCACGGACAGCGCCTCGCGCCACTGCTCGAGGTCGGGGCCGTCGACGAACACGGTCTCGACGCCCCAGCGCGGCAGGATCTCGTCGAGGATGACGAAGCACGAGCCGAAGAGCCCGCGCGAGGACACGACGCGATCGCCCTTGCCCAGCAGGGCGGCCAGGGCCACGAACACCGCCGACATCCCCGACGCCGTGGCGAAGCAGGCCTCGGCTCCCTCGAGCTCGCGCAGCCGCTGCTCGAACATGGTCACCGTCGGGTTGCCGTAGCGCGAGTAGATGAAGTGGTCGACCTCGTCCTTGAACGCGGCCTCGGCCTGCTCGGCGCTCTCGTACACGAAGCCCGAGGTGAGGAACAGCGCCTCGGAGGTCTCGTCGAACCCACTGCGGGTCAGCCCGGCGCGGACCGCCAGGGTGTCGGGGCGGAAGCTGCGGCCCTCGCTCATCCCTGCCTCCACGGCAGCCCGGAGTTCTTCCACCCGGCCACGGTCCGGCGGCCCCGCTCGTCGTGCGGGCCCTCGAAGCCGTCGAGCACGTTGTAGGCGGGCTCGAGGCCCGCGCCGGTGGCCGCCTCCGCGGCGGCGACCGACCGCACCCCGGATCGGCACAGGAAGTACAGGGGGGCGCCGTCGGGCAGGCCGGCGTCGCGCAGCTGCTCGACGAAGTCACCGTTGACGGCGCCGTCGGGGTAGCGCTGCCACTCCACGCAGACCACCTTCTTGCCGAGCTCGCTCAGGTCGGGAAGCCCGACATAGCTCCACTCCGCGCTGGTGCGCACGTCGACGAGGACGGCGTCCTCGTCCGCGGCCAGGGCTGCATACGCCTCCTCGGGCGCCACGTCTCCCGCATAGCTCATGGCGCCAGCCTAGGACGGGCGCCACATGCCGAGACGACGCGGTCACATCGTGGGCGCGCCCAGAAGGGCTCAGGTGCGGTTGGTGAAGACCACCGAGACGGTGCCGTCGGGCCACACCTCGAGGGCGTTGAGCGACCCCGGGGCCGCAGCGAGGCGCCACACGCGCTCGTGCGGGATGCCGAGGACCTCGGCCATCACGACCATGATCGGCTTGCGGTGGCACACCACGACGGTGGTCCCGCCGGCGACCACCACCCGCGCGTAGGCCGCGAGCACGCGCTCGGCGAGCTCGGCATGGGTCTCGCCGCCGGGGCGGGCGTATGTCGCGTCGTGGCGCAGGCGGGCCAGCTCCTCGGGCCGCTCGCGGGCCAGGTCGTGCACGCTGGCGCCGTCCCAGTCACCGAAGTCCTGCTCGTCCCAGGCAGCGTCGACGACCGGGGTGGCACCGATGGCCTTCGCCACCGCCGCACCCGTCTCGCGGGCCCGGGCTAGGGAGGAGGTGACCAGCCGTGCGTCGGCGCCACCGAGCAGGTGCGCGAGGGCCCGCCCCGCCGCGGTCGCCTGCTGCCGCCCGGTCGCGTTGAGGGACGGGTCGCTGCCCCCGCGGCCGTCGAGCCTGGCGGCGGTGGTGAAGTCGGTGACGCCGTGGCGCACGAGCACCACACGGGCCGTCGGTCCCTGTCCCGGCTCGGGCTGCACCACCGCGGGGGTCGGGTCGATGACCTCCTCGACGAGGGCACGGTCGCCGGCCGCCTGCTCGTCAGCCGCCTGCTCGTCGCCCGCACCCGGGGCGCCCGGGGCCAGGTCGTCGAGCATGCGGTCGATGGTCCGCCCGTCCATGCCGGCGTTGGACAGGGCGTCGGCGTCCTTGTTCTCGGCGCGCGGCACCCACCCGTACTCGACGGAGCCGCCCGCGCGCTTCAGGGCCGCTGCGATCTCCCGCGCCTCGAGCGCGAGCCGGCGCATGTCCTCGTGCTTGATCTTCCAGCGGCCCGCCATCTGCTCGACGACGAGCTTGGAGTCGAGCCGGGCCCGGACATCGGCTGCGGGGTCGATGCGCTGGGCAGCGCGCAGCCCCGCGATGAGGCCGGAGTACTCCGCGACGTTGTTGGACTCCTTGCCCAGCGGCGCGGCGCCCTCCCACAGCACCCGCCCGGTCGCGGCGTCACGGACGAGCGCGCCGTACCCGGCGACCCCGGGGTTGCCCCGGGAGCCGCCGTCGGCCTCGACGACGAGTGCGCGCCCCACCGGTCAGAGGCCGGACTCGGCGGTGCGGACCAGGATGCGGCGACACTCCTCGCAGCGCAGCACCTCGTCCTCCGCGGCGGCCTTGATGCGGTTCATCTCGACGTTGTTGAGCTCGAGCTGGCAACCACCGCAACGCCTCTGGCGCAGCGCGGCCGCACCGAGGCCGCCGGCCTGGGTGCGGATCTTCTCGTAGAGCGCGACGAGGTCGTCACCCACGCCGGCCACCGTGTCGGCGCGGGGCGCGGCGACCTTGGCCGCCTCGGCCTCGTACTCGCGCAGGGCGTCGTCCTGGGCGACGCGGGCCGCCTCGAGGTCGGTGGCGAGCGTCGCGTGCTCCGCCTCCAGGCGCGCCACCTCGGCGCCGGCAGCCTCGGCGCGCTCCATGATCTCGATCTCGACGTCCTCGAGCTCCGCCTGCCGGCGGCCGAGCGAGTCGAGCTCGTGCTGGAGGGCCTGCAGGTCCTTGGCGGAGCCGGTGCCGGCGTCGAGGCGCGAGCGGTTGCGGGCTGCGCGCTCACGGACGAGCTGCACGTCGGACTCGGCCTTGGAGACCTCGCGCTCGATGTCGCCGAGGGCGGTGCGGGCGCGCACGAGCTCGGAGTCGAGGGCGGCGGCGCGCTGCTCGAGCTCGGCGAGGCGGGTCCGCTGCGGCAGGTTCCTGGTGGCGTGGGCGATCTGGTCGAGACGCGTGTCGATCGCCTGCAGGTCGAGCAGCCTCCACTGGCGTGACGGGTCGGCTTTCAGGACGTACCTCCGGGCGGCTCGGCACCGACGACGAAGTCCCAGGGGTCGGTGCGCAGTGTGGAAATGTGGGTCTCCACCTTATGGTGCGCCTCACCGGTCCCCGCAAGCGCGTCCTCGAGCCGCTGGGCCGCCCCCTCCAGCCACAGGGACTCGGTCGCCCAGTGCCCGGCGTCGACGAGGTACGGCGTGCCCCCGCGGGCCTCCTCCCGCGCCTCCAGCACCGGGTGGTGACGCAGGTCCGCGGTGACGTAGACATCGGCCCCGGCCGCCCGCACGGCGTCGAAGAGGTCGTCGCCGGCCCCGCCCATGACGGCCACGCGGCGCACGGTGGCGCCGGCGTCCCCGGCGACACGCATACCCCCCGGGGACGGCGGCAGCGCGGCGTGCAGGGCGGTCGTGAACTCGGCGAGGGTGACCGGCTCCGGGAGGAGCCCGACCCGGCCCAGCGGCTGGCCCTCGACCACCGTCAGCGGCTCGACGTCGACGAGGCCGCAGGCCTGCGCCAGGGCGTCGTTGACGCCGGGCGAGGCGACGTCGGCGTTGGTGTGGGCGACGTAGAGCGCGATGTCGTGCACCACCAGGGCGGTGACGCTGGCGCCCTTGGCCGTCGACGTGGCGACGCTGTGGACGCCGCGCAGCAGCAGCGGGTGGTGGGTGACGACCAGGTCGGCGCCCAGGGCCCGGGCCTCCTCGATGACCGCGAGGGTGGGGTCGACGGCGAACAGCACCCGCTCGACGGGCTGCGTGAGGTCACCGGAGACCAGCCCGACCTGGTCCCAGGACTGGGCGGTCGAGGGCGGGTAGAGCCCCTCCAGGGCGCGGACGACGTCGGCGAGGGTGGGGTGCACGTGGGCCCGGCCGGGCTCGAACCGACGACACCCGCGGTGTAAACGCGGTGCTCTACCAACTGAGCTACAGGCCCTCGCACGACCACGGCGGGTTCGTGCGGCGTCATTGTTGCAGGTGGGGCACCGGTCCGGGGAATGTCCCCGCCGAGGCGGGCTACGGCGGCTGTCTCTTCCCAAACCGGCGGGTCGGGAGCAATATGCCCCGCACCTGGACTTCCACCGCAAGGAGTCCACTGCGCCCGCGGACCCGCACAGTCCGGGGCAGACCAGGAGGAAACATGACCCAACGCAGGATCACGGGGCGTTCGCTCCGGGCCGCGGCGGTCGTACCCACCGTCGCGCTCGTCGCCACCGGCCTCGCGGCCGTCGGGGCGTCGGGCTCGACGGTGGCTGCGCCCGCGCACTCGCCGGCCAGCGCACCGGTCGCCCACGGTGGCGACTACTACCTCAACACGGTCGCCCCACGGGCGGAGGCGGCCTTCGGCACCGACGTCCGGGCCGGTGGGGGTGCGACGGCCAAGGCCGGCGCCAAGGGCCGCGCCGAGGTGCTGGCCAGGGCCAAGGCGTACGACGCCAAGCACGCCAAGGGCAACCCCGTGGCCGCGCGCCAGCTGGCCAAGGCCGAGGCGGAGTCGATCCGCTCGGGCAAGAGCCCCAAGGCGATCAAGAACAAGTTCAAGCAGGCGAAGACGACGCAGCAGGCCAAGCTGCTCACGATCCTGGTCGAGTTCAACGAGTCCGCGAACGACGACTTCTCGGGCTCGATGGTGCCCGACGGCTTCGGCGCCGACACCTGCGTGCCCGGCACCGTGCAGAACGGCCCGACGCACAACCAGATCCCGAACCCCGCCGACTCCGAGCTGCTCGACAACAACTCGATGTGGGTCAAGGACTTCTCCTCACAGCACTACAACACGATGCTCTACACCAAGCAGGGCATCACCCAGCGCGTCCGCACCGACCTCAAGGGCCCCGACGGCAAGCCCGGCTTCGACATCTCGGGCTACACGATGCGCAACATGTACGAGGAGATGTCCAAGGGCGCCTACACCGTCACCGGGGCCGCGACCCCGTGGGTGACGGTGCCGCACTCCGAGGCCTACTACGGCGCGACCCGCTGCTTCCGCGACCCGGCGACGGGTGAGTGGACGTACGGCGCGATCCAGGACATGCAGGGCCACCCGAGCAACCCGCTCGGGGCCGGTCAGCTCCCCATCGACGCGGTGGCTGCCCTCGCGGCCGCGGACCCGAGCTTCCCGTGGGCGGACTACGACGTCGAGGACCAGGGCGACGTCGACGGCGACGGCAACGTCCTCGAGCCCGACGGCGTCATCGACCACGTCGTCCTCGTCCACGCCGGCGAGGACAAGTCCGGTGGTGGCGGCGCCGAGGGCCCCTACGCCATCTGGGCCCACTCGTCGGCGGTCGCCGGCGGCGCCCCGGTCCCCGGCACGAACCTGCGGCTGAGCAACTACATCGTCCAGCCCGAGGACTCCGGCGTCGGCGTCTTCGCCCACGAGTACGGGCACGACCTCGGCCTGCCGGACCTCTACGACACCGCCAGCGGTGGTGACTCCGACGTCGACTTCTGGGACCTGATGTCCTCCGGCTCGCACTCCGGGCCGATCTTCCAGTCGATCCCGACGCACATGGGCCTGTGGGACAAGTGGGTCCTCGGCTGGGCCGACCCGGTGGTCGTCAACCCCGGCGACAAGCCGCGCACGGTCGTCGTGGGCCAGACGAGCCGCACCCCCAAGGGCACGGCCGACGGCATCAAGGTCAACCTGCCGGACAAGACCCTGACGCTGGCGACGCCGCACAGCGGGTCGAACATGTGGTACTCCAGCGCCGACCAGTCGTGGGCGAAGAACACCCTCGCCCGTGACGTCACCGTCCCCGCCGGGGCCACCGACGCCCGGTTCTGGATGTGGGACGACTACTCCATCGAGGCCGACTGGGACTACGGGTTCGTCGAGGTGTCCACCGACGGCGGTACGACGTGGACCGAGCAGAAGGTCTTCGACGAGTCCGGCGCCGAGGTGTCCACCCCCGACGGGTACTCCGACCCCAACGGCCGCATGAAGGACTACGGCGGCAAGAAGTACGGCCTCACCGGCGCCACGGACGGCTGGGAGCACCACTGGGTCGACCTCGCCGGGTACGCCGGCAAGACGGTCAAGGTGCGCCTGCTGTACGCCACCGACGCCGGCTTCGAGGACAAGGGATGGTTCGTCGACGACCTCGCCGTCACCGCGGGTGGCTCCACGCTGTGGAGCGACGACGCCGAGGCGAACAACGGCTGGACGGCCACGGTGGGCACCTGGGTCGACACGACGGGCGCGGGCTGGGTGCTCGACACCGGCACCTCGAGCCAGGCGCAGTACTACCTCGTGGAGTGGCGCAACACCGACGGCTTCGACAAGGGCCTGAAGTACGCCTACGACACGACCTACCAGAAGCTGGGTGAGGGCGGCGCGTGGAAGGTGGAGAAGATCAGGTACAACGCCCCCGGCGCCCTGGTCTGGTACCGCGACACCTCCTACGGCAGCGCCAACCACGTCCTCAACAACCTCACGTCACTTCCCAGTGAGGGAGCCAAGGGCGGCCTGCTCATCGTGGACAGCCACTTCGACCCGTTGCGCCGCACCGGCGCCGCGGCAGCGCTGGACCCGACGACGCTGAAGAACCTGCCGTCGCGTCCGCAGTCGTCCAACGCGGCGTTCAACCTCGTCGGCTCGTACTCGTTCAAGGAGTGCCTGACCGACGACGCGATCACCGTCGAGAAGTGCAACACCCACCCGGCCCAGGGTGCGGTGACGACCTTCACCGACGACCGTGGCTGGTACCCCGGCTTCGAGCTCCGCGACGACGGCCGGCTCTTCTACCGCGACGCCGACGCCTCGACGGTGGTGCCCTCGCAGGGCAACGCCCCGTACAGCGTCCGCATCGTCGACCAGCGCGGGAAGCTCCTCCCCGAGCTGTTCGGTGAGGACGTCGGTGCGGCCACCCCGCTCGGTACCGGCAACCCGGCCGACGACGGCGTGGGCTACGGCACTGTCATCAAGGTCGCCAAGGCCCTGCAGGGGGACATGGCTGCGCAGATCCGGGTCACGGCTCCCACGCCGTAGCAGGACAGAGAGGACAGGGCCGGTGCACCGAACGGTGCACCGGCCCTGTCGCGTCGTGTCGCGTCGCGTCGTGACGCGTGGCTGGCGCGTCAGGCGGAGAGCTCCCGCAGCGCCTCGTGGTAGCCGGTGAAGTCGCGGCCCTGGCCGATCTCGTTGATGAGGGTCCAGCGCACGACGCCCTCACGGTCGAGCAGGAACGTGCCGCGCAGCGCGGCGCCCGCCTTGTCGTTGAGCACGCCGAAGGACTCGGCGACCGCCCCGTGGGGCCAGAAGTCCGACAGCAGGGGGAAGAAGTAGCCCTCCTTGTCGGCCCAGGCGCGCTGGCTGAACATGTGGTCGGTCGAGATCGCGAGGACCTGGACGTCGTCGGAGACGAAGGCCCCGAGGTTGTCGCGGATCTCGCAGAGCTCGCCCGTGCAGATGCCGGAGAAGGCGAAGGGGTAGAACACCACGACGACGTTCTTGGCACCCCTGAAGGACGACAGGGTGACGTCCTGGCCGTTCTGGTCCTTGAGCGTGAAGTCGGGCGCGACGTCCCCGACGGACAGCGGTGTGGTCATGGCCGGCAGTCTGCCAGCGAACTCAGCGACGCACCGACTTGGGGGCGACGAGGCGGGTGCCGGTCCAGTCGTCGCAGGCGTTGACGGTGCCCGAGGTGTGCAGGCCGGCGGTCGTGGCGGCTTCCTCGATGTCACTGGCCTGGACGTGGCCGGTGCGGCCGGCCTTGGGGGTCAGGACGACGATGAAGGCGCCCTCGGCGAGGTTGGTCAGGGCGTCGACGACGCCGTCGACGAGGTCACCATCGTCCTCGCGCCACCAGATGAGGACGGCGTCGGCGACGTCGCCGTAGTCCTCGTCCTCGAGCTCGGTGCCCGTGAGGTCCTCGATGGCGAAACGGAGGTCGTCGTCGACGTCCGTGTCGTAGCCGAACTCCTGGATCACCTGGCCTGCGGTGAACCCCAGACGGCCGGCCCCACTCTGCGGCGCCGTCTGTGCGGACGTGCTCACGTGCCTTCTCCGATTCTCGTGGTGGGTGTCGACCCGATGCCGACCGTGCTGCCCCACTGTGGCGCACAGTCCACTCTGTCCGGCCCGTTTGCGCAACCAGGTCGGCCGAATCGCCGCAGATCAGCCGCGATGTGGACGCTCCGCCAGACGGTCCCCGGGACCGTGGACGACGCCGCGGGCGTGGCGTGAGCGCACGTCCTGCTCGGTGAGGAGGCGCTCCGCGTCGCCGGTGTCGAGGTGGGCGACCAGCGGCTTGACCGGCCCCGGGGTCGAGACGAGGCGCACCGTGGCCACCCCGGCGGCCCGCTCGAGCGGCCCCTGGGTCACCGCGAGCGACTGGACCCGGGCGTGGGGCACGAACTGGGCGCTGCGGTAGAGCAGCCCACGGCGGGTGACCAGCAGCTCGGGCAGCACGGCATACCCGCGGCGCCGCCAGCTGAGCGGGTCGAGCAGGCGCGCACGCCGCGTGGCGGTGGTGAAGCCCTGCTCCGTCCCCTCCCCCGTGAGGGCCGCCACGGCCACGGAGGGCGCCGCGCCGGGCTGGACCAGGGCGAGCACGGCCAGGGCCTCGTCGAGGGTCCCCACGGGCAGCAGCACGGTGTCGGCCTCGTCGTCGCCGTGCCCGGCGCCGGCCACGTTGACCCGCAGCCGCCACCAGCCGGTCAGGCGCCACGGCAGCGACTGGCTGACCTCGACCGCCTGGATGCGGTGCAGCGGCACCGTGGTGGTGCGCAGGTCGGTCAGCCCGTGGCGCACCCGGAGCCTGTCGCCCTGGTGCAGCAGCTCGAAGTTGGTCTCGTGGGTGAGCCGCTTGGCCTGGGCGCCCCCGATCGCGAGCGCCGTCGGCCCCAGCCAGGCGAGCATGCCCGGGATGCCGCCGATGACCGAGCCGACGAGGGCGGGCACCGCCAGGACGAGCAGCGCGGACTGCCCGGTATAGAGGATCGACTGCACCACACGGCTGTTCGGCACCGAGACGACCCGGGCGCCGCCGGAGGGCATCACGTCCGTGGCGGGCCCGGCAGGGCCGGCCGGAAGACTGCCCTGCCACGTGGGGCCGGTCGGGGCATCCTCGCGGGCGGCCAGCGCCACCAGCTGCTCGCGCACCTCCTGGGCGCGTGCGTCGGAGAGGAAGGCCAGGGTGAGGTGCGAGTCGCGGCCGCCGGCCGAGCGCACGATGACCTCGGAAAGGCCCGTCAGCCGGGCCAGCAGCGGGCGGCCCACGTCGACGGCCTGGACGCGGTCGAAGCGCACCTGGCGGTGCTGCCGGAAGACGAAGCCGGTGCGCAGCTCGATGAGGTTGGCCGTCACGCGGTAGCGCGAGAACCGCCACGACAGCCAGGCCCCGCCGACGATGGCGAGCAGGACGACCAGCACACCCACCGCCGCCCACCCCAGGTGGCCACCGGTCGGGTCGTCGCCGGCCGCACCGACGAGCCGGTCCGCTTGCTGCGACACGACGTACGCCATCACCGCGACGAAGGCGAGACCGCCGCGCAGCACCGGGGACAGCGGGTGCAGGTGCTGCCAGTCGGGCGCCTCCCCCACCTCCGGTGCGGACCCGGACGCCCCCTCGGCGTGGTCCGACGCCTCGTACGGGGGGCCCACGGCTCCGTCCACCGTCCCGCTCACAGCCCCGCTCGCTGGGACTCACCGCGGGCGGCGAGCCGTTCGCGCAGGGCCTCGGCCTCGGCCGTGGGCAGCCCCGGGATGCGGCCGCCGCTCTCGGGCGACGCGGTGTGCAGCTCGACGGTCGCCATGCCGAGGCGGCGGGCGAGGGGGCCGGACTGCACGTCGACGTACTGCAGGCGGCCGTAGGGCACCGACACCATCGACCGGAACAACCGGCCGCGGCGCACCACCAGCTCCTCGGGTGCCTCGGCCCAGCTGATCGCGGTGACCTGGCGGGTGACCACCCAGGCGACCGTGCCGGCGGCGAGGACTACCACCCCGACGGCCACCCAGGCCCACGCCCACGCGAAGGCGGCCACCAGCAGCGAGATGACGAGCACCGGGACGACCACACCTGCGAGGACGGTCAGGCGGGCGGTGCGCAGGCGAGGCGAGACCGGTCGCCACGGCAGGCCCCCGTCACCGTGGAGGCGCACCACGACCGGCGCGTCGCCGGCAGCGGCCGGGCCGGGGTGGGGAGTCGAGTCGCTCACGGCTCCAACCTAGTAGCGGCGGGCGCCGGCGGCGGCGTCTTCGGCCGCACGTGGCGCGCGCAGCCGGCACAGCGTCGGCATAGTGTGCGGGTGTGGGAAGGGTGACGCAGCGGACTCCGGCGATCCGGCTCGAGGTGACCCCGGACGGCGTGGTGTCCCGCTCCCGGCCGGACACGGTCGCGGTCGAGGAGCCGCTGGAGATGCGCGTGGGCGGGACCTCCGTGTCGGTGACCATGCGCACGCCCGGCGACGACTTCGACCTCACCATCGGGCACCTGCTCACCGAGGGCGCCCTGCACGACGCCACCGACGTCGCCACACTCATGCACTGCCTGGACGAGGACGAGTCCGGCTCGCCCACCTACAACGTCGTCGACGTCACGCTGGCGCCCGGTGCGACGCTCGACCTGTCGCGCAGCGAGCGCCACGAGTACACCTCGAGCGCGTGCGGCGTGTGCGGGAAGACGAGCATCGAGGCCATCACCACCCGCCGGCCGTACGCCGTGGACCGCGACCCCGTGCGCCTGTCCCCCGCCGCCCTGGTGGCCATGCCCGACGAGCTGAGGACCCACCAGAAGGCCTTCGACCGGACCGGCGGCCTGCACGCCGCCGGGCTCTTCACCCCCGAGGGCAAGGCCCTGGTGGTGCGCGAGGACGTGGGCCGCCACAACGCGGTGGACAAGGTCGTCGGCTGGGCCGGGCGCGAGGGTCGCCTGCCGCTGGTGGGACACGTCCTCGTGGTGAGCGGCCGGGCCAGCTTCGAGCTCGTGCAGAAGGCAGTGATGGCGGGGATCCCCGCACTGGTCGCCGTGTCGGCGCCGTCGTCGCTGGCGGTCGGCCTGGCGCGCGAGGCGGGACTGACCCTCGTGGGCTTCGCCCGCGCACCCAGGATGACGGTCTACGCCGGCGAGCACCGCCTGGACCTCAGCCAGTAGGCGGCCTGGGCCCCTGCCGGCACCGTCCGACCCGGGTGACGTTCCCTCAGGCCATGGCCTTGGTGAGCTCGGAGGCCATGAGCTTCCAGAGGCTCTCGCTGTAGCCGTCGGTGAGGTGGTTGGAGTCGCGGTACATGATCAGGCCGGCGGGCGAGACGACCGGGCACGACTGCTGCGGGCAGATCACCGGCGTGAGGTCGATGGTCCGGAAGGCCTTGGGGGCGGCGGCCCTCTCGGCGGCGAGCAGAGCTCCGTCCTGGTGGGTCGTGGCCGTCCGGTCGAAGGCGCACCCGGCCGGCTCGTCGGTCCGAGAGAGGCAGGACGGGACGTCGTGCGGCGGCCGCGGGGTGTCAGTCATGACGACGACCCGCGGCGCGGCCTCGGCCAGCCGGGGGTAGGTGCGGGACGACCCCGCTGCCCAGAGGTCGGAGATCGTCTCCGGGGTCGCACGAGATCCGTCGGCCTGCAGGGCGATGTCCTTGTAGTCCTTCCACCGCCCGATGACGATGGCGTCGAGCCCGTCGATCTGGGCGACGCGGTCCATGACGTTGGCCCGCCACTGCTCGCAGGCGGTGTAGCGGCCCTTGGCCTGGACGTGGAAGATCGGGACGTCGGTCATCGTGCACGACGGCTTCGCGAAGTGGTAGACCGTCCAGCCCTTCTCCTTGGCGGCCCGGGCGAGCGCGGGCAGCCACTGCTGGGCGTGGGAGTCACCGAGGAGGGCGATCGTCCTCGTGCCCCCGTCGGCGGGGCCGATCCGGCAGTCCTGCGGCTCGGGCACGTCGGTGGTGGCGTAGCCGGTGTAGCAGGGCGTGCTGTCCTTCGGGCGGCTGGCGCGCGCCTCGGACGGCGTGCGCGGTCCCTTCACGTCGGTGCTGGCCTCGACGACCGCGGCCACGGGCTGCTCCCCCGCGAGCTTGGTGCTGACTGCCAGCCCGCACGCCGCGACGAGCGACGTGGCCACGAACACCCCGCCCCACTGGGCGGAACGGCGACGCGAGGCGGCGAGGAAGGGGGCTGCGCGCATCGGCTGCTCGACGAGGTAGTGGCTGGCCACCGCGAGGAGGAACGACACCACGAGCGCCGCGACGACCACGGCGGGACGGGCGTGCGCGGCGGTGGTCGCCGACCCGTCGGCTGCGTCCTCGGGCCAGCGGGCAGCGGCCAGGGTCAGGCAGGGCCAGTGCCAGAGGTACCAGGCGTAGGAGACCCGTCCGACGAAGCGCGGCCAGGGGTGGCTCAACAGCGCCGAGACGCCCCGGTCGCCGGCCTTGACGCCGCCCACGAGCAGCAGCACCGTCCCCAGCACGGGGACGGCGGCGGCGATCCCCGGGAACGGCGTCGCCTCGTCCATGAGCAGCATCGAGCCCACGACGAGGGCCGCCCCGAGCCAGGCAGCACCCGTGGCCGCCCGCCGGGTCAGCTCACCGAGTACCGGGCGCAGCAGGGCGAGCCCACCTCCGGCGGCGAGCTCCCAGGCCCGCGTGTGCAGGCCGTAGTAGGCCCCGGCCGCCCCCGAGCTGGTCTGCTGGACCGACAGCAGGAGCGAGACGACGAAGACCCCGCCGAGGACCCACACCATGCGGCGGAAGGCGACCGACCACGACCGCCGCGCCACCCCGGACATCCCGATGAGGGCGACGAGCAGCAGCGGCCAGACGACGTAGAACTGCTCCTCCACCCCCAGCGACCAGAAGTGCAGCACCGGCGACTTGTCGGTGTCGGCCATGTACTGCGTGGCCTCCAGGGCGAAGCGCCAGTTGGCCACCCCGAGGGCCGCCGCGGCCAGGTCGACGGCGACGCCGGCACGGTCGATCGCGGGCACGAGGACCTGGGTGGCGGCAGCGGTCGACGCGAGCACCAGGGCCGCGAGCGGCAGCAGCCGGCGCACGCGCCGCGCGTAGAAGTGCGTCAGCGAGATCCGGCCGGTGCGTGCCAGCTCGTCGACGAGCAGACCGGTGATGAGGAAGCCCGACAGCACGAAGAAGACGTCCACGCCGACGAAGCCGCCACTGAGGAAGCCCACCCCGGCGTGGAAGGCCACGACGGAGGTGACGGCGACAGCGCGCAGGCCCTCGATGTCGCCGCGGAAGCGGTCACGCCGCGCCCGTCGGGAGTCGGCGACGGGCGTGGTGGGGTTGACGAGGAGGGAGGCCATCGGGCCCAAGTCTCCCAACTCGGGCGCTGTGGGTGAAATCGGCGCGCGGGCCGCGGGAGCCGGTGCGGGCTCCGCATACTGGCCAGTAGGCCGGACCGGGTTGTGAGCCTTGCCATGGAAGGGGGGAAGATGGGCAGTGGTCGCAGGCAACCCCGCGACCGTGGCGCGAGAAAGGACTCACGACCGTGGCCGCACGCGAGGAAGCCGGACCCATTCTCAACGGCATCCCCAGCCAGCTCCCGGACATCGACCCCGATGAGACCCAGGAGTGGCTCGACTCCCTCGACGGAGTCATCGAGGAGGGCGGTCGCCAGCGGGCCCGCTACGTGATGCTCAAGCTGCTCGAGCGCGCTCGGGAGATGCAGGTCGGGGTCCCGTCGCTGACGGCGACCGACTACATCAACACGATCAGCCCCGAGGCGGAGCCGTGGTTCCCCGGCGACGAGGAGGTCGAGCGCCGCTACCGCGCCTACCTGCGCTGGAACGCCGGCGTCATGGTCCACCGCGCCCAGGCCCCCGGCATCGGTGTCGGCGGCCACATCTCCACCTACGCCTCGGCCGCGACGCTCTACGAGGTCGGCTTCAACCACTTCTGGCGTGGCGCCGACCACCCCGGTGGCGGCGACCAGGTCTTCTTCCAGGGGCACGCCTCCCCCGGCATGTACGCCCGTGCGTTCCTCGAGGGACGCCTCTCCGAGGACCAGCTCGACGGGTTCCGCCAGGAGCACAGCCACGTCGTGGCCGGCAAGCCGCTGGCGCTGCCGTCCTACCCGCACCCGCGTCTCATGCCCGACTTCTGGCAGTTCCCGACGGTGTCCATGGGCATCGGCCCGATGAACGCCATCTACCAGGCCCAGTTCAACAAGTACCTGCACAACCGTGGCCTCAAGGACACCAGCCAGCAGCACGTCTGGGCGTTCCTCGGCGACGGCGAGATGGACGAGCCGGAGTCGCGCGGGCTGCTGCAGCTGGCGGCGGGCGAGGAGCTCGACAACCTCACCTTCGTCATCAACTGCAACCTGCAGCGCCTCGACGGACCGGTACGCGGCAACGGCAAGATCATCCAGGAGCTCGAGTCGTTCTTCCGCGGTGCGGGCTGGAACGTCATCAAGGTCGTCTGGGGCCGTGGCTGGGACCCGCTCCTCGCGGCCGACCGCGACGGTGCCCTCGCGCACCTCATGAACACCACGAGCGACGGCGACTACCAGACCTTCCGCGCCAACGACGGCAAGTACGTGCGCGAGCACTTCTTCGGCCGCGACCCCCGCACGCGCGAGATGGTCAAGGACTGGTCCGACGAGGACATCTGGTGGAAGCTCAAGCGCGGTGGCCACGACTACCGCAAGGTCTTCGCCGCCTACCAGGCCGCGATGAACCACAACGGCCAGCCGACCGTCATCCTCGCGAAGACGATCAAGGGCTACGGCCTCGGCACGCACTTCGCCGGGCGCAACGCCACGCACCAGATGAAGAAGTTCACCCTCGACGACCTCAAGGGCCTGCGCGACAGCCTGAAGATCCCGGTCAGCGACGAGCAGCTCGAGAAGGACCCGTACCGTCCCCCGTACTTCCACCCGGGACCGGACGACCCGACCATCCAGTACCTGCGTGAGCGCCGGCAGAAGCTCGGCGGCCCGCTCCCGGTGCGCCGGGTGCAGCACGAGCCGCTCAAGCTCCCCGACCACTCGGCCTACGCAGTGGTCAAGAAGGGCACCGGCAAGCAGCAGGTCGCCACGACCATGGCGTTCGTGCGGCTGCTCAAGGAGCTCATGCGCGACAAGGAGTTCGGCAAGCGCGTCGTGCCGATCATCCCCGACGAGGCCCGCACCTTCGGCATGGACTCGTTCTTCCCGACGATCAAGATCTACAACCCGCACGGGCAGAAGTACACGTCGGTCGACGCCGAGCTCATGCTCGCCTACAAGGAGGCCAAGGACGGGCAGATCCTGCACCTCGGCATCAACGAGGCAGGGTCGATGGCGGCCTTCACCGCCGCCGGCACGTCGTACGCCACCCACGGCGAGCCGATGATCCCGATCTACGTCTTCTACTCGATGTTCGGGTTCCAGCGCACCGCCGACTCGATCTGGGCGGCCGCCGACCAGATGACGCGTGGCTTCCTCATCGGGGCGACCGCCGGCCGCACCACCCTCACGGGTGAGGGCCTGCAGCACGCCGACGGCCACAGCCCGATCATGGCCGCCACCAACCCCGCGGTGGTGTCCTACGACCCGGCGTTCGCGTTCGAGATCGGCCACATCATGGAGGACGGGCTGCGCCGCATGTACGGCGACAACCCGGAGAACGTCATCTACTACATCACCGTCTACAACGAGCCGATGAGCCAGCCGGCCGAGCCCGAGGACGTCGACCGCGAGGGCATCCTCAAGGGCATGTACCTCTTCGCCCGCGGCATCAGCGACGGCCTCGGCGACGACGCCCCCCGGGCGCAGCTGCTCGCCTCCGGCGTCGGTGTCCCGTGGGCGCTTGAGGCCCAGGAGCTGCTGCGCAACGACTGGGGCGTGGTGGCCGACGTCTGGTCGGTCACGTCGTGGAGCGAGCTGCGTCGCGACGGCATGGCTGCCGACGAGCACGCCTTCCTCCACCCCGACGAGGAGCGCCGGGTCCCCTACGTCACGCAGCGCCTGCGCGACACCCGTGGACCCGTCGTGGCCGTCTCCGACTACATGCGCCAGGTCCAGGACCAGATCCAGCAGTGGGTGCCCGGCGACTTCGCGTCGCTCGGGGCCGACGGGTTCGGGTTCTCCGACACCCGCCCGGCTGCGCGGCGCTACTTCCACATCGACGGCCCGTCGATGGCGGTCCGCACGCTGCAGATGCTCGCCGAGCGCGGGGAGGTCGACGCCTCCGTGCCCCGCGAGGCAGCCTCCCGCTACCGGCTGCTCGACGTCACCGCCGGCACGTCCGGCAACGCGGGCGGCGAGAGCTGACCGCCTGAACCGGAGCGACCGCCAGCGGCGGATCGCCTTGTGGCACAACAGGTATGCCGCCCGCTCGACGTGAGCGGGCGGCATACCTGCGTCTGGGGCAGGATGGTCACATGACCTCCCCCACGCAGCCCGCAGACCCCGTACGCCGTGTCGCCGTCACCGGTTCGTCGGGCAAGCTGGGCCGCACGGTCGTGGCCCACCTTGCCGAACGCGGCTACGACGTCCTGGCACTCGACCGGACCCGCCCCGCGTCGCCCGGGACGCCGTTCGTGGCGGTCGACCTCACCGACTACGGGCAGGTCCTTGAGGCGCTGTCCGGCGGGGTGGACGAGCACACCACGCCAGTCGACGCGGTGGTGCACCTGGCAGCGGTGCCCGCGCCCGGGCTGGTGACCAACGCGGCGACGTTCGCCAACAACTCGGCCGCCACCTACAACGTGTTCGCCGCCGCGCGGGCGCTCCGGATCCGCAGCATCGTCTGGGCCTCCAGCGAGACCGTGCTCGGGCTGCCCTTCGACACTCCTCCGCCTTACGTCCCTGTCGACGAGGAGTACGACCCCCGCCCGGAGTCGACCTACTCCCTCAACAAGGCCCTCGAGGAGGAGATGGCCCGGCACTTCTGCCGCTGGGACCCCGAGCTGACCATGGTGGGACTGCGCTTCTCCAACGTCATGGACATCGAGGACTACGCCGCCTTCCCGTCCTTCGACGCCGACGCCTCCCTGCGCAAGTGGAACCTCTGGGGCTACATCGACGCCCGGGACGGCGCCCAGGCGGTGCGCCTCGGCCTGGAGCGCACCGTGCCCGGCGTCGAGGTCTTCGTCATCGCCAACGCCGACACCGTGATGAGCCGCTCCAGTGCGGACCTCGTCGCCGAGGTCTTCCCCGGCGTCGAGGTCCGCAAGGAGCTGGGCGAGCACGAGACGCTGCTCGGCATCGACAAGGCCCGCCGGGTGCTGGGGTACGAGCCGCAGCACTCCTGGCGCGACCACGCCGGCTGAGGCCCGCCCGCGGCCGGGGCCGCCCGCTGGTCAGTCGCGGCCGAGGAACTCCTTGCGCGCGGTCACGCAGATGTCGGGCTGGTCGCAGAAGAGCCCGTCGACGCCGGCCCGCATGAAGGCGACGTCCTCGTCCACGGCGCGGCCGAAGTCGGCGGGGTTGCTGCCGACCCGGTAGTCGGTCGGGAGGAAGGTGTTCTCGGCGCGGAACGTGTAGGGCGTCACGACCAGCCCGGCGGCGTGCGCGGCGGCGACGAGACCCGTCGGCGCGCCGAGGCTGCCGTTGGCCCGGCGTGCGACGACGAGGTCCTTGTCCGGCCCGATGCCGTCGACCGTCCGGGCCAGCCCGCGCAGGCCCTTTGGGGTCAGCAGGTCGGCGTAGGTGCGCGGGTCGCCCGAGCTCTGCAGGTCGTACGGCGCCCCCGACCCGCTGGCGAGGAAGACCTCGTGGGCGCGGTAGCCGAACTTGTCCCGCAGGGCGACGAGGTTGGTCAGCTCGAAGCTCTGCACCCACAGCGGGGCGTCGGCGCGGTTGAGGGAGTACTGGCGCACGAGCTTCATCAGCGCCGCCTCGGGGTCCAGGCCCCGGGCGTGGAAGTAGGTGGAGTGCTTGATCTCCGGGATGATCCCGACCGGCCGGCCGTACTCGCGGGACAGCTTCTCGCGCAGTGCGAGGACCTCGGCGAAGGTGGGCACCGTGTAGCGCCCGTCGTAGAGCGTGTTCTCCTGCCGGATCTGCGGCAGCCGCTCCTTGGCCCTCAGGGTCTTGAGCTCGGCGAGGGTGAAGTCCTCGGTGAACCAGCCGGTCGTGGCCACCCCGTCGAGCACCTTGGTCGTCTTCCGGTCGGCGAACTCGGGGTGGTCGGCGACGTCGGTCGTCCCGGAGATCTCGGGCTCGTGGCGGTCGACGAGCACGCCGTCGCGGGTCATGACCAGGTCGGGCTCGATGTAGTCGGCCCCCATGGCGACCGCCAGCTCGTAGGCCGCCGTGGTGTGCTCCGGCCGGTAGCCGGACGCACCGCGGTGGGCGATGACGAGCGGGTGCGCCGTGGGCGCCTTCCGGACGTACTGGCCCGAGCCGGGGTTGCCGGTACGGGCGGGGGCCGGCGCGGCGCTGGCGGCGGACCCCGCGGCCACGGTGCAGGTGAGCAGGAGGGCGGCGGTGGTGGCGATGACGGGAAGGGTTCTGGTCATGCCGGGGACGTTAGGAACGCGCCAGGCGTCGCGGGCGACGCGCCGGTGACCTCGGGGTGAAGAGCCCCCGAACCCTCAGGGCACCGTGCCCGGGCGGCGCCCGTGACCGGAGGGCCGTTGTGGGTCCCATACAAATAGACTCTCGGCATGCCTGCGGCCCTGCACACCTCCCCCGCCACCCTCCAGCGGGTGGAGCGCGCAGCGGGCGAGCTCTCGAGCGGGGCGACGCGCCGCATGGAGGGAGCCCACGACTGGTACCGCGCGCTGTCGGCCGAGGACCGCTCGTGGGTCGGCCTGGTCGCCCAGGCAGGCATCGCCGCCTTCATCGCCTGGCTGCGCGAGGGCGGCGACCAGACCCCAGTGACGGCCGACGTCTTCGGCACGGCTCCCCGTGAGCTGACCCGCTCCATCACCCTGCGCCAGACCCTCGACCTCGTGCGGTCGGTGGTCGACGTCGTCGAGCAGGACGCGACCGCCCTCGCCGAGCCCGGTGAGGAGCAGGCGCTGCGCGAGTCGGTGCTGCGCTACTCCCGGGAGATCGCCTTCGCGGCCGCCGAGGTCTACGCCCACGCGGCCGAGGCACGGGGTGCCTGGGACGCCCGCCTCGAGGGCCTGGTCGTCGACGCCGTGCTGCGTGGCGAGGCCGACGACTCCATGCAGTCGCGCGCCGCCGCGCTCGGCTGGGGCACCACCACCAGGGTGGCCGTCGTCGCCGGCAGCACCCCGGACGGCAGTCCCGCCGGCGTGGTGGACGGGTTGCGCCGCGCAGCCGAGCGGGTCGGCGTCGACACCCTCGTCGCCGTCCAGGGCCGCCGCCTCGTGTGCATCCTCGGCAACGTCGAGGACGCCCTGGCCTCGGCCCGCGAGGTCGGCGACCAGTTCGGCGACGGTCCCGTGGTGGTCGGCCCGACCGTGCCCCACCTGTTCGCCGCCGGGCGCAGCGCCCGGGCCGCCCTCGCTGGGCACTCGTGCGCCCAGGCGTGGCCGGAGGCGCCGCGGCCGGTCGCGGCCGACGACCTGCTCGCGGAGCGCGTGCTCATCGGTGACGCACCGGCCAGGGCCCTGATGCTCGACCGGATCTGGCACCCGCTCGCGACCAGCGGCGGCGCCCTGCTCGAGACGGCCGCGTCCTACCTGGAGACCGGCGGCGGGCTGGAGGGGACTGCCCGCGTGCTGTTCGTCCACCCCAACACGGTGCGCTACCGCCTGGGCAAGATCGCCGACCTCACCGGCTACCAGCTGACCGACCCGCACGACGCACACACCGTACGGATCGCGCTCGCGCTGGGACGGCTGAGCCGGGCCGTGCCCGCTGCGGTGCGCTACGCCCCGCCGAGCTGACCCAGGGGGCGCAATTGGAGGAAACCTCCAAAACGCGCGCGGGATGTTCGTGCCAAACGGTCACGTCCCGGGCCGGGTCGGGGCGCGAGGCTGGGACCGTGCTCGCCATCGTCTGCCCCGGACAGGGCTCCCAGACCCCCGGCTTCCTCGCGCCATGGCTCGAGCTGGCCCCCTTCCGCGAGCGCCTGGAGGCGCTGTCCGACGTCGCCGGCCTCGACCTGGTCGCGCACGGCACCACCTCCGACGCGGAGACCATCAAGGACACCGCAGTGGCCCAGCCGCTGATCGTCGCCGCCGGGCTCGCCGCCGCCGCGGTGCTCCTGCCCGCCGGCCCCGCCGGGACGGTCGGCGTCACCGCCGGCCACTCCGTCGGTGAGATCACCGCCTCGGCCCTGGCCGGCGTCCTGACCGACCACGACGCCATGGTCTTCGTCCGCGAGCGCGGGGCCGGCATGGCCGCGGCCTCGGCGCAGGCGCCGACCGGGATGAGCGCCGTCCTCGGCGGCGACCCCGCCGAGGTCCTGACCGTCCTCGAGCGCCACGGCCTGACCGCGGCCAACGCCAACGGTGCCGGCCAGACCGTCGCCGCAGGCACCCTGGACCAGCTCGCCGCCCTCGCGGCCGACCCGCCCAGCAGGGCGCGTGTCATCCCGCTGCAGGTCGCGGGGGCGTTCCACACCCACCACATGGCACCCGCCGTGGCCGCGCTCGAGGCCCTGGCGGCCGACTTCGACGTCAGCGACCCCGGCGTGACCCTGCTGTCCAACGCCGACGGCCGTCCCGTCGCCGGCGGCACCGACGCCCGCGCCCGGCTCGTCCGCCAGGTGAGCAGCCCGGTGCGCTGGGACCTGTGCATGCAGACCATGGTCGACAGCGGCGTCACCGCGCTCGTCGAGCTCTGCCCCGCCGGCACCCTCACCGGCCTCGCCAAGCGTGGCATGCCCGGCGTGGCGACGGTGGCGGTCAAGACGCCCGACGACCTCGCGGCGGCACAGCAGCTGGTCTCCGACTCGGCGCAGGGCGGCGAACCCGCCTCCGAGGTCCCCTCCCCCGAGGCCACCACCCCCGAGAACAGGGCCTGACATGAGCACACCCGCCCCCAAGGGCACCGGAACGATCACCGCTCCCGAGGGAGCCGCCTTCTCGCGCATCATGGGCGTGGGTGGCTACCGCCCCGAGCGCGTGGTGATGAATGCAGAGCTCGTCGAGGCCATCGACTCCAGCGACGAGTGGATCCAGGAGCGGTCCGGCATCAAGAGCCGCCGCTTCGCGGCCAAGGACGAGTCGGTCGTCGACATGTCCGTCGCAGCCTCGCTCGAGGCCCTCCGGGACGCCGGGCTCGAGCCGTCGGCCATCGACGCCGTCATCGTGGCCACCGTGACCCACCCCTACCAGACCCCGGCCGCTGCCCCCATCGTGGCCGACCGCCTCGGCATCCAGGCCGCTGCGTTCGACATCTCCGCAGCGTGTGCCGGCTACTGCCACGGCATCAGCCTGGCCAGCGACATGGTCCGGGGCGGCAGCGCCCGCCACGTCCTGGTGATCGGCGTCGAGAAGCTCTCGGACTTCACCGACCTCACCGACCGCGGGTCCGCGTTCATCTTCGGCGACGGCGCGGGCGCCGCCGTCGTGGGGCCGTCCGACACCCCGGCCATCGGCCCGACCGTCTGGGGGTCCGAGGGCGCCCAGTGGAAGACCATCTCCCAGCGCGACTCCTGGGTCGACGTGCGCGAGAAGGACCTCGGCTGGCCGGCCATCGGCATGGCCGGGCAGTCCGTCTTCCGGTGGGCCGTGTGGGGTATGGCGCCGGTGGCCCAGAAGGCGCTCGACGCTGCCGGCGTGCGTGCCGAGGACCTCGACGCGTTCATCCCCCACCAGGCCAACATGCGGATCATCGACGCGATGATCAAGCAGCTCAAGCTGCCGACCGACATCGCCGTCGCCCGCGACATCGCCGAGACCGCCAACACCTCCGCCGCGTCCATCCCGCTCGCCACCGAGCGGATGCTGCGCGAGGGCGAGGCGCCCCACGGAGGCCTCGCGCTGCAGATCGGCTTCGGCGCCGGACTCGTCTACGCGGCGCAGGTCATCGTCCTGCCCTAGCGGCACCACGACTCCCGCTGGCCCGCGGGTGAAACACGGAACACCGGGCCAACCACCCACCCGACAGCAGTCGAAACACGAAGGAGCTGAGCCGAATGGCGCAGAGCGAGCAGGAGATCCTCGAGGGTCTGGCCGAGATCGTCAACGAGGAGACCGGCCTGGACACCGAGTCGGTGCAGTCGGAGAAGTCCTTCACCGACGACCTCGACATCGACTCCCTGTCGATGATGACGATCGTCGTCAACGCCGAGGAGAAGTTCGGCGTGCGCATCCCCGACGACGAGGTCAAGAACCTCAAGACGGTCGGCGACGCCGTGTCCTTCATCTCCAAGAACCAGGCCTGAGCCCCCGGTTCGACCACCGCGCACCACCGCGGGGTGGCGCGCCGCGCCCCCTACCCGGGGCGCCGGCGCCCACCCCGCAGCACCACCCCTTCCCTCCACCCCTCACGAAGGAGCACCTCCAGCCATGACCGCCGAACGACGCGTCGTCGTCACGGGCCTCGGAGCCACCACCCCGGTGGGGGGCAACGTCCCCGACACGTGGGACGCCATCCTGGCCGGCCGCTCCGGCGCCAAGACCATGCCCTACGAGTGGGTAGAGAAGTACGACCTCCCGGTGAAGTTCGCCGCGACGCTGGAGACGCCTGCGGACCAGGTCCTCACCAAGGTCGAGGTCCGGCGCATGGATCCCAGCGCGCAGTACGCCCTCATCGCCGCCCGCGAGGCCTGGGCCGACGCCGGCTCGCCCGAGGGTGACCCGGAGCGTCTCGCCGCGTGCATCGGCACCGGCATCGGCGGCGTGTGGACCCTGCTGTCGCAGTGGGACAACCTCAAGGAGAAGGGCCCTCGCCGGGTCTTCCCCCTTGCCGTCCCGATGCTCATGCCCAACGCCTCCTCGGCCGCGGTCTCGCTCGAGCTCGGCGCCCGCGCCGGTGCCCACACCCCCGTGTCGGCCTGCGCCTCGGGCCTCGAGGCCATGGGCTACGCCTACGAGATGATCCGCTCCGGCCGCGCCGACATCGCGGTCGCCGGTGGCACGGAGGGCGCCGTGCACGCGCTGCCCATCGCCGGCTTCGCCGCCATGCAGGCCCTGTCGACCCGCAACGACGAGCCGGAGCGTGCGTCCCGGCCCTACGACACCGGTCGCGACGGGTTCGTCCTCGGTGAGGGTGCCGCGGTCATGGTCCTCGAGGAGTACGAGGCCGCCAAGGCCCGCGGCGCCAAGATCTACGCCGAGATCGGTGGCGTCGGCATGTCGGCCGACTCCCACCACATCGCCGCGCCCGAGCCGGAGGGCGCCGGCGCGTCCCGTGCGATGGTCGAGGCCGTGCAGCGAGCAGGCTTGCAGGCCAAGGACATCGTGCACGTCAACGCCCACGCCACCTCGACGCCCGTCGGTGACGTCGCCGAGTCCAACGCCATCCGCCGCGCGTTCGGTGACGACGCCGACGGCATGCCGGTCAGCGCCACCAAGTCGATGACCGGTCACCTCCTGGGTGCCGCGGGTGCGCTCGAGGGCGTCCTGACGGTGCTCGCGCTGCACCACCGCACGGCACCGGCCACGATCAACCTCGACGACTTCGACCCGGCCATCAAGCTCGACGTCGTGCACGGCGAGGCCCGCAAGCTGCCGCAGGGCGACATCGCGGCCCTGAACAACTCGTTCGGCTTCGGCGGCCACAACGTCGCGGTCGTCTTCACCTCTGTCTGAAGGCTTTCCACGCGTTCACTTCCGAGCGGGGGCCGGCCCAGTTAAGGGTTGGTCCCCCGTTCGGACGGTCTTTGGTGCGTGACGAAGCCGGGACCCACCGGACTCTGTAGCGTCTGCCCCGGATGAAACAGGGGGCACGGAGTTGGTGGGATCTACCGCCGCGCGGGGCTGGGGCCGCGAACGCGTACACATCATCGACGAGCAGCTCGCGGGGCGCCTCCGACGGGGGTTGTGGCGCTACACGCTTCGCTGCCCGATGGTGCTGCGCCAGGTCGTGCCCGTGCTCCTCGCCGCCGCCGTGGCCTCGCTCGTCTGTGCCTGGGAGTACGCCGGCCGCTTGGACACGCTCGTGTGGTGGCTCATGGGCGGGCTGCCCGCGGTCGGGGTGCTGGCCTACGTCGTGATCGTCCTGCTCATGATGCGCAGGCACGACGAGTGGCTGGCGCGCGAGGTCGTGCCCGGGCGCTTCATCGCGGTCACCGTCGGCCAGGAGTCGATCAGGGTCCGTGACCTGGACTCGGCAGTGGAGTACGGCTATTCGCTCGTCACCGGTGTGCACCAGTACGACGACGTCGTGGTGATCGAGCACCGGCCCACCTTCTGGGCGCTGCCGGTGGAGCTGTTCCGGCCCCACGAGCTCAGCGTCATCCGCGAGCGCGCCGGGCGCGCCTTCCTGCCGCTGGACGAAGGGCGGGCCGACCGTCCGCTCGACGTGGCCGGCGAGGCACCGCCGCAGCGGCTGGCCCAGCGCCTGGGCAGGCTCGTGCGCTAGTCGACGTCACCCCGGCTCGGGCGCCGGCCGGCGACCGTGTGGGACCCGCGGCGTGGGCGACCGCTCTGTGCGGCGTCGCGCTCTAGCGCGACGGTGGCGGCTCGGTCGGGCGCCGCCCGTGGCCCGGCGGCAGGACGATGTCCAGCAGCGGGTCGGTCGTCGTCGTCGAGGGCGTCGGCGAGGTACTGGTCGGCGAGGGCACCGGCGTCGCCTTGCGGGTGGTCGCCCGAACCGGCGACGCCGTGGTCACCGGTCGGGGACGGGTGGTGGCGCGGGCGGTCGTCGAGGGCGCCACGCTCTTGACCCGTGCCGAGGTGGCGGGGCTCGTCGGCGTGCCCGTGGTCGTCGGCCTGGGGGTGGTCGGCCTGGGGGTGGTAGGCGTGGTCGGCGAAGCCGCGGCGCTGTCGACCTGGGACTGGGCCGAGTCCGCCGGGCGCTCCGGCAACACGAACCCGAATGCCACGAGGGCGGTGAGCCCGGCGACCCACAGCAGGGCCACGCCCGGCAGCGGCTTCCAGCTGGCGCGCCCAACGCCGAGCCCGTGGCGGGCCACCTCTCGCAGGTAGAGCACGAAGGTCACCAGCGCGGCGACCGAGACGACCCACAGCGTCCAGGCAGCAGCGGCGGCGGAGTTGGGCAGGGGGGTGGTCAGGACGCGCCAGGCGGACCACAGCAGGACCACGACTCCGGCTGCAGCCAACGCCACGATGGTCGCCCTGGCCACGGCTTCACGGCGGGACACGGGTACCTCCAGGTCGTTGGTCAGCCGTAGAGGCTACCCACGCTCACCCCGGAGTCGGAAAACCTGCAGGTCAGGCGAATGCCCTCCCCCGCCCCAGTACCTCGCTCCCCGGCTGCCGCCCCGGATGGCCCGGATGTCCGGAAGATCGGCGATGTGGCGTAGGCCCGGGGATCATGTACTGTCTTCCACCGGCTGCTCGTTGACCCCGCTCGCGCGGGGTCGAGCCCCCGATGTGAACCGCGGTGAGCGCGGAGTGCCCGGGGTCGTGCCGACCGGCGAACGCAGGGCGACCCGGTCTGGTGCCGAGGAGTGTCGGTGATGGTGACGGCGTACGCGTCGTTCGCGCCGGCACGCGCGTGTCCCTTCCCCCCCAGGGGCCCGTCCGACGTGTCGAGTTCTGGCATGCCCGGACGCAGCCGTTCCCCCAACCAAGGAGAAGTATGCGTCAACGCATAGCCCTGGCTCTGATCGCCCTCGTGTCGGTCACCGCCCTCATGTCGGCAGCGCCGGCGAACGCGCTGGGCAAGGTCAAGTGCGACCTGAACAGCCAGCCCGTGGTGGCCGTCGGCCACTACGACCCGATCGTGAACCACAACGGCACCGGGTCCGAGCACGAGCACCAGTTCTTCGGCAACATCGCCTGGCACTCGCTCGCCAACCCCAACAAGGCCAACTACGCCGACCTCGAGGGCAAGGCCAACAACTGCCGCGCCGTCCTCGGCGAGTCCACGTCCCCTGACTCCGCTGGGTACTGGATCCCCACGCTGCGCTACAACTCCGGCCCGAAGGCCGGCCAGCTCGTCCCCGCGCAGCAGTTCACCGCGTACTACCGCACCTTCGACCACAACGACTTCGGTCAGGGGATGGCCTTCCCGGCCGACACCCGCCTGGTCGCCACCAAGCACGACTGGGGCTGTGGCCAGTTCTCCGGTGTCCCGATCGGCCCGTCCATCCCCTCCTGCGTCGGCCAGTCCGGCAAGCCGGGTCACACCCTGACGGCGCACGTCGACTTCCCCTCCTGCTGGGACGGTGTGCTGCCGAACCACAAGCCGACCGACGTGGGCAACACCAACGACAACGCGCACTACGCCTACGCGGTGAAGAAGGGTGGCGTGTCCACCTGCCCCGCCGGCTTCCCGAACAAGATGGTCGAGCTGCGTGAGTCGTTCCAGTTCGCCTACACCGGCCCGGGCAACGACATCTCGCTCGACTCCGACGCCCACGCGGGTGTCAAGGACGGCGAGACGCTGCACGGCGACTTCTGGAACACCTGGCGCCAGCCTGACTTCGAGAAGTTCGTGGCCACCTGTGTCACCTCCTCGTCGAGCTACTCGACGACCAAGTGCGACCCGTGAGCGGACCCTTCCCGGGTTCGTGACCGCCGGGTCGTCGTGACGGCCTGACAGCACGCGAGTGCCCCCTCCCGCCGTGCGGGAGGGGGCACTCGTCGTCTCAGCCGACCTTGTGCAGCCAGCGCACCGGCGCGCCGTCCCCGGCGTAGCGGAACGGCTCGAGCTCGGCATCCCAGTCCGCGCCCAGCAGCTCCTCCAGCATCTCGGCCATCGCCTCGGGCGAGCCCTGCGACAGCCTCAGCACCTCACGCAGCCGGTCCTCGTTGACGACCGCGTCGCCGGCGGCCGAGGTCCACGTGTGGTGGATGCCGAGGGCGGGCGTGTGCGACCACCGGGACCCGTCGGCGCCCGGGCTGGGCTCCTCGGTGATCTCGTAGCGCAGGTTGTCCCACCCACGCAGCGTGGAGGCGAGCTTGGCGCCGGTGCCCTGTAAACCCGTCCACGGGAACTCCGCGCGGACGAGTGCGGCACCGGCAGGCTGGGGCGTCCAGTCGATCGAGAGCCGGCTGTCGAGGGCGGACTCGAGCGCCCAGGTGATGTGCGGGCACAGCGCTTTGGGGGTGGAGTGAATGAACACCACCCCGCGGGTCGTGACACGCGGCATCGCGACAGACATCCGGGCCTCCTTGGGTGTGCGAGGGACGTCTTCCCCACGAACCTCTGCACCTCGGTGGCTCGGCTGGTCGCCGCGACTCTTCAGTTTGGTTGTGCTGGCGCCCATTGTGCACCACAGACCACATCGACACCAGCAATACCACGAGTATCGGGCGCAACTGCTGTGGTGGCCCACATGCGAGCTCTTCAGCACGAGGCAGCTGGCCGACCGTGCCGGTACGGCGCCGGGCACCCCGGCGCCGTACCGGCGCCCGACCTACGTGGCCGAGGTGGGGGAAGCCGAGGGCGCCGTACCCTGCCCGGACGACGCCGGCGGCGCGCCACCGGGACCACCGCCCGCACCGCCCTCCTGCACAGCCGTCACCGCGTACCCCTTGTCGACCTGCACGATGATGTGGGTGCCGTCGGTGCGCACCATGTGGGCCTCGTAGACGCCGTCGGAGTCGGTCTCGACGCGCTCGATGGTCGCCGTCGGCTCCTTGGCCTTTGCGGCCGCCGTGACCTTGGCGGCGACGTCACCGGTGAGCAGGGTCTCGTCCGAGCGCGTCGGCTTGCTGGGATCGGTGTTGCCGTTGGCGTTGCCCGGGGCCGACCCCTGGGCGGGCGCGCTCTGGGCGTAGGCGGCGGTCGACGCACTGGCGGTGCTGGTGTCGGCGCTGGCCAGCGAGGCGCCGGTCAGCGCGATGCCGGCTGCTGCTGCGAGGCCGGCGGCGACGGGAACGATGCGGATCTTCATGGCGGGCTCCTCTGGGTGGGTGGAGCTCCACGGTGGGTCCTCGGGCTGCGCCGCCGACCGGCGTACGCCATGGATCGGCTGTCACTGCCTGTGGCTCGCTGTGCCTCGCCGTGTCGCGCTGGGCTCTGCGTGTCTCGAGGTGACCGGCGTCCTCGGGGCGTCCTGCGGGTCTGACAGAATCTCGCCCTGGCGGGTGCAGTTGCCGCCCAGGGGCAGTAGCTCAGTCGGTCAGAGCAGCGGACTCATAATCCGTCGGTCGTCGGTTCAAGCCCGACCTGCCCCACCATGTATCAATGCAGGTCAGCGCCCTATGCGGCGTCATTTCAACCTCCGGCAGCAGCCGTGATCTCGGCGCTGTGGCGCATTTGTGGCACGTGCGCATCGAGCAGAGCGGCCACCGTGTCGAGGTCGTCACCGAACAGTCCGGCGTAGACGTCGAGCGTCATCGCGGCCGAGGAGTGCCCGAGCATCCGCTGGACGGCCTTGACGTTCGCCCCAGCGGCGATGGCCAGGGAGGCGGCGGTGTGGCGCAGGTCGTGCGGAGTCAGCCCGACGATCCCGGCTGAGGCACACGCGGGGTCGAAGACTCGGGTGCGCCAGTTGCCCAGTCGGAGCGGACCCCCGTGCGGCGACATGAAGACCAGGTCCCCCGGCTCCTTGCCCGCGACCGCTTCCTCGAGCATCGGCACCAGCCCAGGGGGAACGGGAACGGACCGCGTCTGGTGGTTCTTGGTCGTGCTCCAGACGAGGCGGCCGCCGATCTCGGAGGCGCTCTCGGCGATGTGCAGCCGCCGACGTGCGAGGTCGACCCGCACCACGCGCAGGGCGGTGAGCTCACCGAAGCGGATGCCCGTGAAGGCCAGGATGCAGATGGCCAGACCACCCGAACCCGACGCCCGCACGAGAGCCGTCAGCTCGGGAGGACTGAGGAACCGTGGCTCTCCCCTCACTGCTCGGGGTAGGCGCACGCCGACTGCTGGGTTGCGAGCGATACGGCCGTCGCGCAGGGCGAGATCCATGATCAGGGAGAACACGCGGTGGACCTGCCGGACCGTCGATGGCCTCGCCCCGCCCTCGGTCAGCTCGCCGATCCACGCCGCCACGTCCGAGGGAGCCACGCCGGACAGGCGGGTGCTCCCCCACTTCGGCACGACGTGATTGCGGACGATTCCTCGGTACCGCTCGGCGGTGGACTCCTTCAGGTGCGAAAGGCCGGCCACCCACACCTTGGCGAACTCCCCGACGGTGACCTTGCCTGCCGCCGGGTCGAGGTAGTTGCCGCGGTTCATCTCAGCCAGGAGAGCCACGAGGAAGCGCTCGGCGTCGACCTTCCTGCTGAACGACTTCTTGCGCTGCCGGTGCTGCGGGTCACGCCAGCGGGCCAGCCATTGACCGTTGCGCGCGTCCTTCGTGATGCTGGCCATCGTTAGGCCACCTGCTCCGTGACCCAAGTCCGGACCGCGGCCGGTTGGTAGCGCAGGTGTTTGCCCAGGCGCACCGCGGGCGGCCCCATCCCCCGATGGCGCCACTGGTAGAGGGTCCCCACCGGGACGCCGAGGTACTTCGAGACATCGTGGATCGTCCACAGAGGCTCGATCGCCACCACCTTCGATGACGTCGTTCTCGGCGGCTCATCGGTCGTCCGTTGTCTTCTCATTGCCTGTCCTCCTTGTCGATGTGTGCCTTCCGCTGCGCCGCCCGCTCGTGGTCGTGTTCGCGGGCTGCCGCGGCGGCAGCTTTGGCAAGCGCTGCGTCGCCGGGGGTGTCCCACCCGGTGTGGCTGTACGTCCATGCTCCGATGACGACGGTGGTGGCCTGGTCGTCGTCCACAGCCAGTAGCTGGGCTTCCATGGCAGCGAGGTCGATGGTGTCGCCGCGGCGGCCGGCGTCGGCGACGAGCTGTTGGGCGCGACGTCTGGCTCGGCGGAGCTGGCCGAGGGTGACGGAGTAGCTGCGGGACTTGGTGGCGAAGTGGCCGCGGAACCCGAGCTCGTGCGCCCACTTGCCCAGCAGCCCGTACGGGACGTCATTGAGGGGTCCTTGGCGGCCGGTCGCGGCCCAGTCGTCTTCGACCCGACGGCCGAGCTGGTCGGCGGTGTGTTGGATGCGGCGCAGGTGCGCGTTGGAGTGGTCGGTGGTGTCGGTGGCGGCCTTGGTGGCGTACTTGGCCAGGTACCCGGCCACCTGTTCCGGTGACAAGGCGGCGCCGGGGTCGTCGGTGCGGCGGGCGGCGGTGACCGGGCGGGCGTCGACCTGGCGTCCGAACGCGAGCACCCGGGGCACGTCATCTTCGTGGACGGGTGGGGCGGTGAACCGGACCGCGGCCACGGCCTCGCGGACCAGGCGGGCGAGGATGGTTGCGGTCACCTGCCGTGGTGCGGGGGCGAACCCGTCTGGGGTGCGGGGGCCGTCGAGCCGGATCAGGGCGTGGAAGTGGACCAGCCCGCGGCGCTGGTACTCGGCCACCTTGGCGTACTGCACGGTCGCCACCTCGGGCAGCTTCGTGGCGGGGACGCCCAGGTGGTGAGCCAGGGTACGGCGCAGCGTGATGATGAACCGTCGCCACAGCTCCGGGGCCCACCACTGCCACACCACATGGCTGGCGTAGTCGTAGCAGTCGGCGCACAGCGGCTGTCCCAGCAGTGGGTCGCCGTCGGCGTGGACGGCCATGCACGTCGTCGGCCGCCCGTGCTCGCAGCGGGGCTGGCCGCTGGCGTGGGAGCGGCAGCGGCGGGCGTTATCCCTCGTGCCGTGCACGGGCCCCATGGAGGGGGCGGTGAGGGTGGCGAACACCAACGGGTTGTCCGCCACCTGCTCTGGGACCGTCTTGCCGCCCCTGACGCCGGCGCGGATGAGCTGGAACATGTCGGCGGCGTACAGGCGGGAGCAGGACGGGCAGGCGGACTCGCGCCGGTTCCCACACCGCACCACCGTCGACCCCAGCGGCTCGTCCGCTGAGGAGTACGTGGACAGCACCTCGCCCGTGGCCTTGTCGATGGTGGTGGACGACCCGACCAGGTGGACGGGGTTGGAGCAGTACCCGACCCGGGAGGCGGCGACGGACCAGGCGTCGACGTCGTCCGACAGCATCCGCGCCAAGATCTGCTTGGACTGGTGCTGGTCGTACCCGGGCAGGTGCAGTTTGTTGTTCTCGTCGAACCGGGGACGGGGCAGCCCCGCCCACAACGCGTTGCGCGTCTCCTGCGACATGAACGGCCACCCCCTTCCCTGGTGAGGGTGCGCCGTGCGCGCTCTCCCCGCAGGGTCCTCTCTCACACGGCACACCCAGTCCAAGGGCGGCCCCACTGTGTTGACGGAAAGCCGGCGCGAGCAGAGGAGCGAGCACCGCGACGGCACTGGGTGGAACGGTTAGGCCGCCCCCACCAAACCCCGTTCGTGCAGGCTCGGCGGGTGGGCCGCAACGCGCCACAACCAACCACCAACAACCAGCACCAGTCGCAACAACCGTGCCAACTGCGGCAACCGTAAAGCATTGTGACGCAACATGTTTCGGATCTGTCGATCCGACCGCACCCTTGGGTGCGACACCACTCACCGTCCACCCCGAATCGGGCTCAGTCCACTGATTGTCGGTCTGGGGGCCGAGATTTGACCCAGCCTTTACTCACGAGCAGCCGGGTTGCCCAGCCCGTGCCGTTCCCGTCAGCGCAGTCCATGACGTCTGCGCAGACAGGGGTGAATTGAAGGTCATGCTCATGACAGTAGGCAGCGGCGACAGGCACAGATGGAGCGTGTTAAGTCAGACAGTATTCGAAGTACCAGCGACCGACCCCTCCGTAAAGCTGCGCCGCTCGGATCGCGCTCGCCGCCTTCTTGATGGGCTCATCGACTGCGTTTGCCACCTCTTCGCCGGGGGAATCAACAACGTACCCGCGGATCTGATCGGCCAATGCCTTTTGACCAGGATCTTCACTGAGCCCCGCGTTCATGACGGCACAACCTGCCTCAGCCACGACCCTCTCATCGGGCTCACCGGCGCGCAGAGCCTTGAAGATGTTCCTGCCTTGGCTGACTGCGTCCCTGGCGGCCGGATTTTGCGATGACCTCCGGACACAGGAGGTGGCAGTCCAGAATCACTGTGCGGCCCACCTCGACGCCCTCATGGCTCACCCACACTGACGCCGCCACGAATGCGGCTATCAGGCCTGAGGCCGCCCGTCCTCGCTGTGGCATGTTCACCTCGAAGTAGTGCGCGAATCCCTGACGATGTGCACGAGGCTAGGAGCGCGGACCTTCGAGCACTTCCCCACGATTTCCTAGTGCCGTTTGTGTCAGCCGATGCCGCCCTGCTCCAGTGCTGGTCAATGCAGCACGCCAGCCTGACCCTTCCTCTGCACACGAGGGAGTCGGACTTTCGTTGTCGGCGCCACCCATCGACATGCCAAGTGCTCGCTCATCAGCATGACCGCGCGGATCGCGGCAGATCCGCGCGTTCAGACCACGCGTACTGGCCAGCCCGAAGCTGTCCCGGGCCCCACCGTTCGCCGGTTGCTGCGCATGTGACCAGGCAGGACATAACACCCGCGCGTGGTCGCGACTACTGCCGCTGGAACCGGTCCAAGCACGCCCTGAGCGCCTCGACGGCCTCGTCCTGCCGGTGGTCTACAACCCGTCTCAGGACGATGCGCGTGGCAGAGTTCGAGCCCGACGGCTCGAACGTGAGCGGCCAGGTGTCTTGATACGGCCAGCACTCCCCGCTCAGCCGCTGCTCAGCCTGCTCCATCGCGAGCCTGCCCGTGAGCACGACGTGAACATCGTGCGCCAAGCCTTGAGTGGTATGTCGTTCGTTGGTGAGCCCCACCACGTCATCGACCGTGATGGGCGGGACTTTGTCCTCGGTCACGTCGCCTCCATCGCGCCCGCGAGATGAGCCTCGCACATGGCTGTCACGGGCCGTCCCGGGTCTCCTCAGGGTCAGAAGCGCCTCGTCGAGTCCGGCGTGCGTTCATGCGCAACTGGGCGACCCGGGCGACCCCGGCGATGGCCACCACCACACCGCCACCGACGGCAGCGATCAGCAGGGCCATTCCGAGGGAAATCGTGGCGGCCATTCCCAGGAGATGGACCTCGACCTTCGTGGTGTTCTGCAGCATGAAGACGATGAGGAGGATGAGGAGCAGGAGCGCGGCTGCGGTGGCCACCCAGACCGCGCTCGCCCGAGTGAGGGCAGGCGCGCCATGCGCAGATGGGGAGCCAGCCGTTGTGGGCGTCGATACGGTTGGGCGCTCGTCCGATGCCGAGGTGGGCGGGTCTGTGGCCATGATCGCAACGTTCCTCGCAGCGCGATCAGCGGTCAACGGCGAGCGCATCACGTTCTTCCGGCCAGAGTCTCGCGACGGCACGCTCCCCCAGTCCTGCTGTCTCTTGCAGCCCGGACCGTTTACCGGATCTCGGCACGAGCGGATCGCGGCATGAGCGGACGTCATCTACTTGGCGAAGGGCAGGTTCTCCACCCAGGTGCGCAGGTCTTCGACGAGGACGATGAACTTTGAGTTGGGGGCGTCAGTTGCTCGATGGGCGATGAGGCCCCCGGAGGCGATGGCGCCGCGAAGGGTTTTAGCCGAGAAGCCGACGGCCGATGCCGCTTGATTCAAGGTGAGGCTGATGCGCCCGGTTTCTGCAAGGTCCATGTGAACATGCCCAGAGCAGTGCTTACGGCGGGACAAGCCTTCCGGTGTAACCATCGCCCAGAAGCTCGGCGCTCAACCACTGCAGCAGGCCCGGTGCAGGTCCTGGGTCGCAGCTTCATGATGATGGTTGGCATGCCGGCAACCCGGTGGGACGATACGGGGAGTTGGTTGCGTGAGCGGCCGGAAGGACCATCTCTATGTGGTTCGGGATCATCGCGGGCATCTTCGTGGTGCTGCTTGTGGTTGGCGCTTGGCTGTGGGATCGGGGCCACGGTACGAGCGGAACCAGAACAGAAATAGCGTACCGTCGTCCGGACTCGGACCGTCCCGGCTTCTGAGTAGGACCCCTAGTCCTGATTGCCAACCCTGCGGCGCCGTCGTTGCGCTTCGCGTGAACCGGCTACGCCACCATTGAGCCTTCGGGCCAGGTCGGCGGTGCGGGCGCACGGCGTGTGTCCCAACTCCGGCCCATCGGGGTGCCATGCTCCGTCTTCTGCTCCACGATCGATCTGCTCTCTCTGGCCACATGTTCTTGCCGATGCGGAAGACGAGGCCCTGCGGACGGGGCTTCGCCGTGGCGCGTCATCGTTCGGCGGTCGTACCATCGGACATGGTCAACCTTGGCCGACGCCAAGACACGCGGCAGCCTGATGGGTCGGGTGAGGACCCAGTGGTCCGCCAGTACCGATTCCTGCTCAGGGAAGCGGCGCCCGAAGCGGTCGAGGAAGCCCACATTCAGGCAATGACTCGTCTCAGCCCGGAACAACGGTTGATCATTCTGACGTCGATCCAACACGGGCTGCTGGCCGGTCAGCGCCTGAGTTCCGAAGACATCTCCAAGATGGCCCGCCTCATCGTCCTTGGTGAGCGCCGCTCGCCAAACGCTTTCATCTCCACCTGTGATCCCGTAGTCCTACGGGCCCTCTCGGACGCGGTCATCCACACCGAGGCCAGCTTCGGCTTGTTCGGTCAGTACGCCACTTGGGATGGCGTCGACCCGGCCCCCGAGGACGACGCGGAGTGGGCAAGTGCCGGGTTCAACCCAGACAGTGGTCGCTGGAACGTTGCCCGCGGAACCGGACGGGACGACTCGGGCATCGTTCACGGCGCCGGCGGTGGTTGGGGCGGAGGAGACGGAGGCGGAGCTGGCTGAGCCGTCGACCGCCCCCAGGCAGCCCACTGCACATCGCGTTGGGCTCACGAGTACCGGATGGCCGGCGTTCCTTCGGCGTGGATCGTCGATGAGCTCTTCTGTCAGTCCAGGCCGCCGGCAGACGAGCGGGTCGCAACGACGGAGTTGAACTATCCCGCGATGCCGCCGACAACGGATACAAGCCCTGACGCGCCGACCGTGAAACCGGCTTCTGTCGGCGCGCCCATCGCGGCATGACCGGATGTATTGGCGCGTTCGGTTGGGCCTGTTGGCCCCGGACTGTTTGCAAGATTCGCACTGCGGGGGTTTAAGCAGGTCCGTCGGCCACTCTCCCCTTCTGGACAGCCCACAGCTCGAACCCATGAGGGCTGCTCGGCAGAAGCGGGCGTTTGCCCGATGAGCAGGTCCGCATCCTGATGTTCACCCTCGGGAAGGACCATTACCCGCCACACCCATGGACCGCACGGGACCGTCCCGACTTCAGGGCATCGTCGACGCGTTGCTGTGGTTGTTTGAGTACATAACACCCGTGTCTTCCAACTATTCATCACTGGCGTCTCGTCTCGGTCGGATGCGGTTGAAGGCCGCGTCGGCTTCGGTCATGCTGCACGGGTGCCAAACCATGACGAATTCAACCGTGACCTGGCGGCTGCTGCGCGGGACATGCAGGACGAGGACAACAGCAAGCAGGCGATGGAGCGAGCGGTGGTGCTCGCGACGCAGATCCTGCCCGGATGCGATGCCGCAGGGGTGTGCGTCGTCTACCGAGGGGAACGTGTCGACACGCACGCCACCAGCGATGACGCACTCCGCCAAGTCGACACACTGCAACACGAACTGAAGGAGGGGCCCTGCCTGGACGCGTTGCGACGGCAGGAAACCGTACAGAGCAACGACCTTTCTGTTGATGAGCGATGGCCCAAGTGGGGCCCCGAGGTCGCCACGCGGCTGGGGCTCCTCAGCATCGTGAGCTACCGGTTGTTCTCCACCGACAGCACTCTTGGTGCGTTGAACCTTTACGGCAAGGACAGGTCAGCTTTCACCAGCGACGACATCCACGACGGCATGGCCTTAGCCGCGCACGTCGGGGTTGCACTGGCAGGCGCGCAGGAGGTTGAGCACCTGGAGAAGGCCCTCGGGGGCCGAACCGTGATCGGCCAAGCTACCGGGATCCTGATGGAGCGGTTCTCCCTGCCATCGGACCGGGCCTTCAGTCTTCTCAGCAGGATCTCCCAGAACAAGAATTTGAAGCTGCGACAACTGGCCGAGCAGATCGTGCGGACGCGGGCCATTCCGAAGGTGTAGTAAGGCCGGACCAGGTCGGGTAACCATCTCGTACAACGGTGCCGAGCTCACGCCCGCAAGAGCACGCGCAGGTCAGCGGGCGCGCCTACGTCTTGCCATTGCCACCGCCGCGGGGCGGCCACGGCGAGGACGCTGAAGAAGCACCCCAGAGGTCTCGGCAGGCAGCAGCCTGTGCAGGAGACCGTGCCGGGCTACGACACCCAGCGAGATGCACGCCGTACGGTCTCCACACGCAGAGGCGGGGCCCAATCCTCGGTGGTCGTCTGGTCGGTCAGCGATGAGGAATTGCGGCGGCTCGCGGCTAGCCGCCGCCCGGGTGCTGGACCAGCGTGGAGATCGAATCGACGCCCCGGGTGGTGGCTGCTTTCGGTGCACGTCCAAGAGGCCCTCCTGACTTTCGACGGGCTGCGAGGCGAGATGGTGTCGACCGCGACTGGACTGAAAGTTCAACGCCTCGATTGAACAGCCGCTCCGCGGCATGAGCGGTCGCTGGTCGGCCGATCTGCGTGCTGGCGCATGGCAGGAGGCGCTAGATCCGGCCTCAGGCCGCTGCCCCGCAGCCCTGGTGTGAGTCCTGCGTGCAAGCGAGGTTGACGCGATGCAGGGCAATGCCGCTTCCGGCCACTGCTTCAAGGGGTCGCGGTGGCCATCGGCCGATGGAGTGCCCCCATTCTCTGCCCGAGAATGGTGGGCACTCTCCCCGTGTCGCGTTTGCTACGACCAAAGGTCTTCGATGTCAACCCTCGCGGGTGGCGGTGCGGACGAACCGTTCGGTCAGGGCGAACAGTGCTGAAGGTGGATGAGCGCCCCGCCGGTCGGCTGGAACGCTCAGGGCTCCGCAGTCAGCCGATCCACCTTCACGAAGGGAACTCCCCGTGCGCAACTACCTCATTAAGCTCCACGCGCGAGTCGCCGAACGGGGCGCTACCGCAGTCGAGTACGGCCTGATGGTCGCCCTCATCGCCATCGTCATCGTTGTCGCCGTCGCCCTGCTCGGAGGTAGCCTGTCCGGGGTCTTCGACAAGGTCGCCGGCAGCGTCTAAGGGGCCTCACGTCATGCACGTGTTGAAGCGCGGCCTTGTATGGCTGGTCTTAGTGGGGCTGGCGACGGCGTTGGGCTACCTCGCTGGTTCCTTCGGTCTCATCTGAGTCCCTGGCCTTTGGCGCGGAAGGGCCCGTCCACTCCGCGAGGGACGTGGCGATCTTCCGTTTCGCGTTGGCGGCGAGGTAGCTTCTGGCGTCGGCGGCAGGGTAACCAGACGCGCAGGGGGTGGCCATGCCTTTCGTGCCCGGGCGGGGTGCCAGGAGCGTCATCACGCACGAGCCGAAAGACGCACACCGTGGGTCGACTGAACGGACAATGTCTTCCTGACGATTCGCGCGCCACCCTGCGTGCCTCATAACGTCCGAGGGTGCCCCCACCCTGTCTCGCGTGCCGTTACGCAGGCGACTTGGCGTCATGCCCAGGATGTGGTCGCGTGCGGCCGAGTCGAGCCCTGCTGGCTGAGTGGCTGGTCCCGGTCGGGCTGCTCGCGACAGCCATTGCAGTTGGCCTCTCGGCGATGACCTTGCGCTGAGGTGGGACCTACGCCATCGGGGGGACGCGGGGGTATCGAGCCGGTCGTAGGGTCTCTGCATCGCGTAAGGGTGCGCCTGGTCCATCCCCCGGTCGGCAGGCTCTAGCGTGAGCGGCCGCGGCGGCGCTGGGAACGACGCTTCCCCAGGGGGCGCCGCCGTCGGTCGCACCCCTGGCTGAGCCAAGCTCCGACAGTGGATTCCTCGTTTCGGCTCGGTGTCCTAGGCTTGGGCGGTTGCGGAGGAGCCCCCTGGTCTTCACCTGCAACGGCCGCCCCCGCCTCCGCGCGTGGAGACGGGGGCGATCCCGATTCCAGTCCGTCGCACCCAGATCTGTCGTCCTAGTAGTCGAGCCCCTTGGCCGGAATGGTCAGCGGCACCAGCCATTCCGCGCGCTTGGCGTCGCTGAGGATCTGGTCCACATCGCAGTTGAAGCGGTCGACGCCCGGCGACATGCACAACAGCATCGTGCTCACAGCCCTGATCGGCTCGGTCCACTTGACCAGTACCTCAGGAGGTAGGGCGGCCCGGATCATCTCGACGTGGTTCAGACCGGTCCGTCCGGCCCGCCAAGAGCCGCCCTGAACCATCCGCGCCCCCGCGGCCGCAACCTGCTGGCAGGTGCGTCGGATCTCGTCTTCGGTCAGGCCCTCGGACGCCATGATCGTCCGCACCTTGTCGCGCGGGGGAACGCTTGGCCGAACGAAGTGCCACCGCCCGGACGGCTACCGGGCGGGGGCGCTTCTCGCGAAGGGCGCCGGGCGTGCGGCCCGGGCACGGCTACACATCCCGACGCCCCCGTTAGCCACGATGGGGACTTCTCGCGGCGTCGGGGACTTCTCGCGGCGTCCAAGTAGGCGCGACGCCCTTCCCGCCAGGCGCCCAGAGGCCCAGAGGGCGAGGTCCGACTCGCGTTGGCGAGGGACCTTCGTCCCTACGTTCGCCCAGAACGAAAGCGTCCCGGCGACACTCGCGGGCGAGAGCCCAGGGGGCCTACCCCATCCGGCTGGTTGCCCCTACGCATCATGACCGAAGCGCTGCTCACGCCGCCGCGCCTACCGTCGAACCGCAGCGGTCCCCGCGACCTCCCCCCTCACCGCAGAGGCTGCTGTGCTGTTGAGGTGGCAAGAGCCCCCACCCTCGCAATGAGGGTGGGGGCACTTCAGCGTGTCGGGTCGGTGCGGCGCGTCTCCCTGCGCCTCGAGCCCGAGTTACTCAAGGCCGGGCTGCGCGCACAGAGGGGACAGGTCCCCCCTGACCGCCCAGCTCTCCTGAGGTTCGCCGAAAAGAAGAGCGGGCGGTCACGTCGCCGTTCGACCTCGCGTCGTAGCGACGGCCCACCTGATGGTCCCACCGAGCAGGCGATGACGGAAGAAGGTGAGGGCGCGCCTAGTGTGCTAACTCGTCTTGTGGCTCCGACGGGCTATGGCAGGCCCAAACCGCAAGGCGCATGCTGAGATGCAGTTAGGTTTGCGCCCGCAGGAACACTCGCGGAAACGGTGAAGGCGCGAAATAGCGCCTGAGCCAAGGAGTCGACCATGCGCGTCGCGACCGCCGTAATCGTGCCCAAAGCCGCCGTTCGAGATCCGAAGTCTCACAGCCGCCTTGTGGGGGAAGCCCGAGCCCGCCTGACACAGTTGGGCCTCGCCGCCGATCACGCGTTAGCCGAGGAGCCTGCCGTGGTGATCACCGAGGAATCGATGCCCCCGCACGTGGTGATCGTGACGTTCAGCTGGGAGATGGACTGAGACCGGTTTCCGTGCCGACGGTTTACAAACCAGTCAACACGTGATGAAGGGCGCCAAGCGTGCGGCCCGTCCAGCACGGTCGCGGCCACACATCCCGGCGCCCTCGCCAACCACGTGTAGTTGATGGCCGCGACAACGCTGTGACCGGCAGCGGCACATCGCCACCGTATTGCAAACGCTCGTTGGGTCGCGGCGGACCGGGAAAGCGAGAGAGACTGCCCCTCGCCTCTCCAACAGAGCTGGCCGCCAGGGGCAGTCCTCGCCCCTTTTCGCGATCGAAAGCTGGGGTTGCACAATGCGGGCATGAGTGACTCACCGGTACACGACTCGGATGGGCTAGGGAGGGTTGCGCGGGACCTCGTAGAGACCCAAGGGGTGGCGCCCACCCTCCGAGCGGTTGTCGCGAAGACCGCCACGTTGTTGTCGTGCAAGTGGGCCGTTGTCGCGGTCACGCGGACCCTGACGGACAACCTGCCCGCCTGACCGCCTCGACCGATGAGGATCTGGCGTCAAGGATCGCTGGCATTGCGGGTGCAGCCGGTGCCAGCCCTGGGATCACGGCCTTCGAATCGGGCAAGGTTGTCGTCTGCTCCCACTTGGCCGTCAGTGACCAGTACCCGGACTACTGCAAGGGCATGCTGGCCGCGACGCCGGTGAAGTCTGTTCTCAGTGTTCCGCTGCAGAGCGCCGACGGGCCCCTCGGTGTGCTGACCTGCTACGCCGATCGACGCGAGGCGTTCGACGAGTCGGCCGTCGAGGTGGCCCGGACCTTGGGCGACCTGGCGGTGCTGGCCATCGAGGCGGCGCTCGGAGAAGACGAGTCGGACAACCTGCAGTTGGCGCTCCTGCGAGCCCGGACCATCGGCGCGGCCATCGGCATCCGGATGGAGCGAAGACAGCTCAACGCAGACGATGCCTTCACGCTGTTGGGCAGGGTCAGCCAGCACACCAACACCAAGCTCGCCGAGGTGGCTGCGAAACCGGTGGAGACGGGCGACCTGCCCGATCTGCCGTGGTCTGCCTGAAGTCCTTGGCCAGCAGCAGGGATAACGGATGGGTCATATTGGGCATGGCGTGCTCAGCATCGCTAGCGGGCACCCCTGAGCGCTCTTGGCGAACGAGGAGAATGCCACGGCCGCCGCTTCGGCGTTGCAGTTCTCGGCGTTGCCCTGTCCGGAGCACCTGGTCAGCACCACGAGCGTGCCGACTAGCCGTATCACCGCGGGACGCCGCCAGTGAGACTCCCTTGTACTCTACCTAGGGGCTAGGTAGAGTACGGCCGTGGGCACCGGTCACCAGCCACGGATGACGATCCCGACCCAGCTCGTGCTGCAGGTCTTCCTCGATGACGCCACCCGCGATCGGTACGGCAGCGACATCGGCGCGGAGGCCGGGCTCCCCAGCGGCACCGTGCACCCAATCCTCGCCAAGCTCGAGGGCTTCGGCTGGCTGGAGTCGCGATGGGAGGACATCGACCCACGCGTCGAAGGCCGCCCCGCGCGGCGGTACTACCGCCTGACGGGTGCCGGTGCCCAGTCCGCGCAGTTGGCCGTGGCCCGAGCACACCGACCTCGGCGCGGCTTCTCCCTCCCCCACCCGGCGAGCGGGGAGGCATGAGATGCGCACGCTGGCACCATCACTCGCGGGGCAGGTCGGCCGTGGCCGGCCGTGGCCCAAGCGCGTGGTG
>NZ_BAABLO010000008.1:0-776 GCF_039544395.1 Pedococcus ginsenosidimutans | reverse complement strand
TGGCTCTCAGTGGCTTCAACATAAGTATATTGGCTGTTGGGTAATATGGTCACAAACACCTCCACAGGGATTATATCACCGGTCTGTCTATCAATAATATGCAGCTTCTTGCCAGCAAAATCTATAAACATTTCTTTACCCGCCTCATGTTCTAACTTCATGGAACCTTTTACCTTGGCATATTTGCGACGATAATGCTCCATAAATTGAGTATAGCTATAGGCGTTCTTGGTCGTCTGAGTATATTCTTGGTAGTGGTATAGAAAAGTGAATCCGGGATGATTTCGAGCTTTATTGACCTTCTCAAAATAAAGCATCAGCTTATCTTGTCTTTNTCAGTATCAAGAGTGGTGAATGAAGTGAAAAGTGCCGTCAAGGCTGCATTGTCATAATTCAAAAGCTCCTCAAAAGAATATTCACTAGCTTTGAAACGCTTCATGTAGGTATTCACCGTGTTCCGGGATATGCTTAGAATGTCGCTTATTTTACGATTACTGTAACCGTCTAAGTGTAATGTGATAATTTGTTTAAGGTCCATAGGATCAAGTGTGTTTGCCATATCTAATCGCTTTTTTGCGACAAGATAATTGTACTTGATCTTTCAAAGTGGCTGGGAAAACTGGTCAGCCTGTGGCACAAAACGATCCGCTATGGAATGAATTGAACCCCAAAAATGGCACAAAACGATCCGTAAATATTGGCACAATTTGAACCGATATAACTGGCACTAACCCACCGAAATACCTGGCACAAAACGATCCGTAATATCCACATAC
>NZ_BAABLO010000007.1:0-1533 GCF_039544395.1 Pedococcus ginsenosidimutans | reverse complement strand
CTAATTTAAATAAATTAATTATCTTAGTGTTTATAAAAAATGTAGCTATAATGAAACTAAATAGATCACTAGGAATAAGTAGCAAAATTCAAGAACTTCAAACGGGTAATATAATAAGTTTGCTAGAACAGGAATTTCCCACCTTAGAATTAAGTGGCATAGAGAAATACGATTCTGAACGTCATCGGGTATATACTCCTGGAAATACATTATTGACAATGATATTAACGGCCACACAATCAGATAAAAGCCTAAAGAATTCGGTGTCACTATATTATGGGCTTCATCAACAACACAGAAAAACTGTAATAGATGAGTTAAGCCGAGAGCTGAAAGCACAAAAGAGAAAAGATGATAAGACTCCCAAAAAAGCAGGACGTCCTCGAGAATACAAGGTAGACTTACCTAAGAGCTTAGCTCAAGACATTTCATTAAATACAGCGGCTTATAGCAAAGCTAGGACACGCCTTCCATTAGTGTTGGTGGAAGAAGTATTTAAGCAGAGTCGTATTAAAGATGCAGAAAACGGGTATTCCCATTGGCAAGGTTATCGTGTTTTGATTGGCGATGGGACCTATGTTCAAATGCAGGACAGTGAAAGTATAAACCAGGAATATCAAGTAAAGTATAAAGACGGGAGTTATTCGGGGTATCCACAAGGTCTTTTGGAAGTACTGATTGATCGAGGCACAGGTCAGGTGTATAGTTTTAAATTATCCAATCGACACGTCAGTGAATTAGCGTTGTTCTATGAAATGTTAGATGAAGTACCTCAAAAAACCTTATTGTTGCTTGACGATCTTTATAATTGCTATGAAATCATTTCTAAATGTAAGCGCAAAGATATTGAATTCGTGATGCCTGCGAAACGGGAAAGAGCATACGAATCTGTAGAAACACTTTCAAAAGGGGATGAAATAATACGGATTGTAACGCCTAAAAGACGATCAAAATGGTTGGAAGAAAACGAACCGGCCAATAGTTTTTTGCTGAGACGAATTGAATGCCAAAGTCCGGATGGGCAAACGTATATATTACACACAACCATATTGAATCCGGAAATAAGCAAGGAAGAAATACAGCTTTTATATTTAACTCGATGGGATGTAGAAATAGGTATTCGGGAAATTAAAACGATCATGGATGTAAATATTCTTCGGTCCAAAACACCGGAAATGGCTCTCAAGGAACTCACTGTATCCCTAGCGACCTACAATTTAATTCGGAGAATCATCTACGCAAGCATAAAAGACTTGCCTTTTTCCCCCAAAGAAGATTTCATTTATAAATTCTATACGCATCATAAGGATGTTCTTATGGACAAAAAAGGCCGAGTATATAGTCGATGGTCAACGGGTCGTAGAAGAACTAAAGCAGCTCATTCAAAAACAAATACTTCCAAAACGAAAACCCAATAGAAAATATGATAGGCGTACAAAGAAGGGGAAATACAGAAAATACAAATAATTATTGTGCTTATATTAGTGCCATTACTGGCGGGGGTAGGGGGTGGATCTGTGGATTTTTATCGAT
>NZ_BAABLO010000006.1:0-673 GCF_039544395.1 Pedococcus ginsenosidimutans | reverse complement strand
CCTATATGTATTTTCCCAGTTTTAGGATCTTTATATCGAGGCCGGATAATTCGTCTTTTGAACAAACAAGCTGGTCTGTAATCTAAAGTCTCTGTGATAACATCACTTAATCTCTCCCAATCTGATAAAACTCCAGAAGGCTCACAAATGACCTCTTCTACTGGCAAGTGCTCTGGTAATTTTCCGCGTCCTGGATGGTTTTTCTTTTCTTCAGGTAAAACTTCATCTTCTGCCTCAATATTTGGGGCAGGATCTTCCTTAACAGCACTGGCAAACAGGGAGAGTTGGTCGGGGGATTCTTCTTTAAATCGCTCCGATTTACTGCCATAAATCAGTCGCCTTAATTGAGCTAACTCTTGTTTAACTAATTCATACTTTTGTTTTAGAAGGGTATTTTCTTCTCTTAATTCTGCTATAATTGGGGCTTCGTTCACACCTTTAAAATACGCAAAATTCTACTTTTTTCCAACCTTATTGTAGCGTTTTTTTCGTTGAATTCCATCCCATTTTATACCACTTATCATTAGCACCAACAACTCCCAGTCCACTTCTAATGCAGTAGTTTTTCCATCACTTTTTGGAAGATCAAAAGTACCTTCTTCCAAGCGTTTATAATACAACATAAAGCCTCCCGATTCCCATACCAACATCTTCATCCGATCTCGTCGTCGAT
>NZ_BAABLO010000005.1:0-299815 GCF_039544395.1 Pedococcus ginsenosidimutans | reverse complement strand
CCGACATCAACGGGCTCGGCGTCGCCAGCACCCACTACACGACCGACGGCACCGACCCGACCCTGTCGAGCCCGACCTACACCGCCGCGTTCCCCGTCAACACCACGACCACGGTCAAGTTCCGCTCGTGGGACAACGCAGGCAACGTCGAAGCCACCCAGAGCCAGGCGGTCCTGGTCGACCAGACGGCCCCGGCCACCACGATCACCTGCAACGGTGCCGCCTGCCAGACCGGCGGCTACACGGCCACGGTCACGGTGGCCCTGTCCGCCACCGACGCGGCCGGCGGGTCCGGTGTCGCCAGCACGCACTACACGACCGACGGCACCGACCCGACCCTCGCCAGCCCGACCTACACCCAGCCCTTCGCCGTCAGCACCGCGTCCACGGTCCAGTTCCGGTCCTGGGACAAGGCCGGCAACGTGGAGGCGACCCAGAGCCAGGTCGTCACCGTGACCGTCGACTCCCCACCCGTCGCGGCACTGTCACTGTCGGCCTCGAGCGGGGTGGCGCCCTTCGCCGTCACCGCAGACGCCTCCCGGTCGACCGACACCGACCCCACCCCGATCGTGTCCTACACGTTCACCTTCGGTGACGGCACGGCCGCGGTCACGCAGGCCGGCGCGACCGCCACCCACACGTACGCCGCGGCCGGCACGTTCACGGTGACGGTGACGGCCAAGGACTCGGCGGGGCTCACCGGGAGCGCGACCGCCCAGGTGGTCTCGAAGCAGAACATCCTCAACAACGCGACGTTCGAGAGCAACACCAGCGGGTGGGCCGGCGGCACCAACAGCACGCTGGCCCGGGTCGCGGGCGGCCACTCGGGCAGCTGGTCGGCCCGGGTCACCAACTCCGCGCGGGTCGCGGCCACGTCCTCGATGAGCGACTCGCCCAACCGGGTCAACAAGACCTCGGCCGGCACCTACACCGCCTCCATGTGGGTCAAGGGCGCGGTCGCGGGCAAGCCGCTCACGCTCACCCTGACCGAGCTGGCCGGCACGACCGTGGTCGGGACCGGCACCGCGACCGTCACGCTGAGCACGTCGTGGCAGCTCGTCACGGTGACCTATACCGTCAGGCAGCCCGGGAAGACAGGACTCGACCTCACCGCGGCAGTCGCCGGGGTCCCGGCCCTGACGACCGCGTTCTTCGCCGACGACGCCACCCTGATGCTGGGGTAGCCCGGGGCCTCGGCGCACGGCCACCGTCACCCGCAACCCGCCCAGCGGAGAGGACCACATGCGCTCGAGGTACGTCGTCGCTGTGGCTGCGCTGGCCGCGGTCCTGTTCGGCGCCTCCGTCAGCCGGCTCTGGGCCAGCCCCACCCCACCGGCCGACGAGGCGCGCGACGTGCCCACGACCTCGACCCGCTCCGCCACCGCGCTCGCCTCGACGCCCGCCCCTGCCTCCACCACCGCCTCCACCCCCGCCGCGACGAGCGGGACCACGTCGGCCCCGACCCCCGCGGCCTCGACGACAGACACCCCGACGACAGACACCTCGACGTCCACCGGCAGTCGGGCCCTGGCCGTCTCGGTGTCCGGCAACCACCTCGTCGACGCGTCCGGCACCCCCGTCCGGCTGCTCGGCGTGAACCGGTCCGGCACGCAGTACGCCTGCGCCGAGGGGTGGGGCGTCTTCGACGGGCCGGCGGACCCGCCGTCCGTCGCGGCCATTGCGAGCTGGGGGGCGACAGCGGTGCGGGTCAGCCTCAACGAGCAGTGCTGGCTCGGGGTCAACGGCCTCCCGGTGGGCACGACGGCAGAGGCCTACCGGCAGGCGGTCGTCACCTACGTCGACCTGCTCAACCGGGCCGGGATGTACGTCGTCCTCGACCTGCACTGGAACGCGCCCGGAAGCGCCAGGGCGGGTGACCAGCAGCCCATGGCCGACCGCGACCACGCCCCCGCCTTCTGGGCCGGCGTCGCGGCCACGTTCAAGGACCACCCCGCGGTCCTGTTCGACCTCTACAACGAGCCGTACCCCGACGACAACCGCGACACCGACGCCGCCTGGCAGTGCGTGCGCGACGGCGGGACGTGCCCCGGTGTCGACTTCACCGCTGCGGGGTCGCAGGAGATGCTCGACGCGGTGCGCGGCGCCGGCGCGAGGAACGTCGTCCTCGTCGGTGGCCCCCAGTACGCGGGGACGCTGACCCGGTGGACCGAGTTCCGCCCGCACGACCCGGCAGGGCAGCTGGCCGCCTCGGTGCACATCTACTACAACACCCCCAAGGACCCCGAGTGGTCACCGTGCTACGTCAGCGAGTGCTGGACCCGCACGATCGAACCGCTGGCCGCGACCACCCCCGTCGTCATCGGCGAGGTCGGCGAGCACGACTGCGCGTCGGGCCTGCTGCTCCCCCTGCTGCAGTGGGCCGATGCCCACGACATCGGCTACCTCGCCTGGTCGTGGATCACCGGCGACTGCGCCAAGGAGCCTGCCCTCATCAGCGGGTACGACGGCACGCCCAGCGGGGAGGGCGCCGGGTACCGGGCCCACCTGCTCTCGCAGACCACCACCGCGGCCGGCGGGGCCACCCCCGCGAACGTCCGCCCGGCACCCCAGCCGGCACCGCACACGACACCAGGAGGTTGACCGTGGCTCCACGTATCGCCGCATCCGCCGACGTCGCACCCAGCGCGACGATCGGTGACGGGACACTGGTGTGGCACCTCGCCCAGGTGCGCGAGGACGCCGTACTGGGTGAGCACTGCATCATCGGGCGGGGTGCCTACGTCGGGCCCGGGGTCAGGGTCGGCGACAACTGCAAGCTGCAGAACTACGCCCTGGTCTACGAGCCGGCCGTCCTCGAGGACGGCGTGTTCGTGGGCCCGGAGGTGGTGTTCACCAACGACTACTTCCCGCGGGCGGTCCGCCCCGACGGCACCCTCAAGACCGGCGACGACTGGCGGGCGGTGGGCGTCGCGTGCCGCACCGGCGCGTCGATCGGCGCCCGGAGCGTCTGCGTCGCCCCCGTGACCATCGGGCGCTGGGCCATGGTCGCCGCCGGGTCGGTGGTCACCAAGGACGTCCCGGACTTCGCCCTCGTCGCCGGGGTCCCCGCCCGGCGGATCCGGTGGGTCGGCAAGGCGGGAATCCCCCTCCAGCAGGACGCGACCGGCACGTGGGTCTGCCCGCAGACGGGCGACCGGTTCACCGAGCGCGAGGGCATCCTGACCGAGCTCACGGAAGCCGCACCGGGGGACGACTCCACCAAAATGCGCACGAACGACTGGGCCACGGGCGGGACCCGTTCCTGACGCAAAGGGGCTCGAATGGACACAGTCGCCCGTACTACCCACGGAGGCGAGCCATGGCGACCAGCGCACCGACCCGAGTACCTCTTCGTCTGCCGCGCCGCCGAGCGCGCCTGCGTGGCTGGGCCACCGTCGTGGCCGCCACGGCGCTGGCGGCCACCAGCCTGCTCGCGCTCCCACCGGCCTGGGCGCAGGTCGTCGACCAGCCTGCGCGGACGTGGGGAGTGGGTCCCGCGGACCCGACGTCGGCGTCGGTGGGCACACCGCGCGTGCTCGCGATCCTCCCGGTGGGCGACCGCATCGTCGTCGGCGGCACCTTCGACAGCGTCATCGACCCTGCCGGCAACCAGTACCCGGCGAAGAACCTCGCGGTGTTCTCGGCCTCCACCGGCGCGGCCGACCTCTCGTTCGCGGGGTCCACCAACAACACCGTCACCTCGCTGGCCTCCGACGGGCAGGGCACGGTGTTCGTGGGGGGCACGTTCGGGACCGTGAACGGCGCGACCCGCAAGGGGCTCGCTGCGGTGGACGTGGTCACCGGCGCCCTCCGGCCGTGGGCTCCGTCCAACGTCGCCCCGGGGCAGGTCGACGCGCTCGCCTACCGCGACGGGGCCGTGTACGCAGGCGGCAACTTCGCGGCCATCACCGACGGCTCGAGCAGCTCCAAGCCGTTCCTCGCCAAGGTGGCTGCGGCGACGGGATCCGTTGACACCACGTGGGTTCCGGCACCCAACGACCGGGTACGCGCCTTGGCCGTGGCCAACGACGGCACCGGACGACTGTTCATCGGCGGCGACTTCGCCTCGGTCTCCGCCAAGGCGAGCACGAACAAGATCGCCGCTGTCGCGAGCACCGGAGCCGGCGCGGTGGACACGACGTTCCGTGCCGGTGCCACCAACTCGCGCAGCTACGCCCCGGTGTTCGACCTCACCTCCGACGCCACCCGCGTGTATGCCGCCGTGGCCGGCTCCGGCGGCGCCTGCGCGGCCCTGAGCGCCACCACCGGCGCCACCCTGTGGAGCGACCACTCCAACGGCAACCTGCAGTCGGTGCGGCTCGCCGGCGGCCTCCTGTACTGCGCGGGCCACTTCAGCGGGACGGGGTCCTTCCTCGGGCAGACCCGCTACAAGGTGGCTGCCGTCGACCCAGCCACCGGCGCCCTGAACGCCTTCGCCCCCAACGTCAACAGCTCCCAGGGACCGTGGGCGCTGGCCGCCGACGCGACCCACGTCTACATGGGCGGCGACTTCAGCTCGATCTCGGGCGTCCCCCAGCCGCACTTCGCGATGTTCACCGACACCGCTGCCCAGACCCCGCCGCTGCCGCCCTCCTCCCCCACCGCTGCTGGGTCTGACGGCCGCGTCCACCTCACGTGGGCGCCCCCGTCCAGCGACGGCGGCTCGATGCTGCTCAAGTACCGCGTCTTCCGCTCCACCACCCCGGGCGGCGAGAACCTCACCAAGACGCCGCTGGCCACCCTGTCGAAGACGACGTTCTCGTTCGACGACACCACCGTCACCAACGGCACGACCTACTACTACGTCGTGCTCGCCACGAACGCCCTGGGCGCTGGACCCGCCTCGACCGAGGTCTCCGCCACCCCGAGGGGCAGCGTCGTCGTCACTCCCCCCGGGGCGCCGACGGGCCTGGCCGCCACGACGCCCCCGGGGCTCGTCCACCTGACGTGGAACGCCCCGGTGAACACCGGCGGCGCGCCCGTGACGTCGTACCGGGTGTACCGCGGCCTCGCGCCCGGCCAGGAGGACCTCGGCACCCCCATCGGCACGTCGACCACGACGAGCTTCGACGACGCCGCCGTCACCTCCGGCACGAGCTACTCGTACGTCGTGACAGCGGTCAACAGCGCGGGGCAGGGCCCCGCCTCGTCCGAGGTGACGGCCACGGCCGGGAGCGGCCCCGCCGTCCCGCCGGGCCAGCCGCAGCTCACCGGCTCGCTGGGACCCGGCCCGTCCGCCGTCCTGCAGTGGACGATCCCGTCGGACGGGGGTTCGCCGATCACGAAGTACGTCGTGATCAAGGACTCGGTGCGCCTCGTCACCCTGTCCGCCACCCAAGGTGGTCCGACGAGCTACACCGACACCACGCTCGCGCGGGGGACCTCGTCCGTCTACCAGGTCAAGGCCGTCAACGCGGTGGGCAGCGGACCCCTGTCCGCGAAGGTCACCGTCACCGCACCCTGACCGAGCAGCCCGTGCCGCACCTCGCCACCCACCCGGTGGCGAGGTGCTCGGAGCTCAGGCGATCCAGGCCGAGGTGGCGCCCAGCACCGCCGAACCGTCCAGGTCGCCGAGGGACAGCCCGACGAACGCGGCAGCCTGCTCCGAGGACTGCCAGCGGAACCGCGGCTGGTCCGTCGTGGCGGCCTCGACAATGACCTCTGCTGCCTGCTCGGAGGTCTGGGCGTTGTCGAAGGCGGTGGCCGTGCGCGCCAGGTAGGCGTCGAGCAGCGCGGCGTACGGGTCGTCGGTCCGGTCGCCAGCCACTGCGTCGGCGTCGGCGCGGTGGACGTTGGCGGTGAACTCGCTCCGTACCGCTCCGGGCTCGACCACGCTGACGACCACGCCGAAGGTGGCCGCGACGGGGGCAAGGGACTGCATCAGGCCCTCGACGGCGAACTTGGCAGCGCAGTAGGCGTCCGCGAAGGGCTGCCCCACGGCCCCGCCGACGCTGGTGACGGTGACGACCCGACCGCGGCCGGCCGCCCGCATCGCGGGGAGCACGAGCCGGGTCAGCCGGGCGACCCCCAGGTAGTTGACGTCGAGCTGCTCCTGCAGCTGGGCGTCGGTGAGCTGCTCGAGGGTGGCCACCGCACCGCGTCCGGCGTTGTTGACGAGGACGTCGATGGTGGCGTGGTCGGCGAGCACGGCGGACACGGCCGCCTCCGCGCCGGCGGCATCGGTCACGTCGAGGGACCGGATGTCCAGCTCCACGCCGGCCTCGGAGGCCGCCTGCCGCAGGGCACCGGCCCTGGTGGTTTCACGCATCGTCGCCACCACGGTCAGCCCGGCGCGAGCGAGCCCCACTGCGGTGGCGAGACCCATCCCGCTCGAGGTACCGGTGACCAGCGCGACATCGGGACGAGGCGTCATCCCCGGATCGTAGCCCCGCAGCCGCGGGGTGGCCCGGTCGATCTCGAGAGGGTCCCGCGGGACCCCAAGTCGACCCCAAGTCGTCCTCAAGCGGTGCCGCACATGCTGCTCACACAGTCAGAGCAGACCAAGGAGCACGCACCATGAGCATCACCACCACCGTCGCCGACCAGCACGCCGCATCCCTGCGCGGGGCGTGCCCCGGGGCGCTCCACCTCCCCGGCGACCCCGGGTACGACGCCGCGCGGCTGCCGTGGAACGTGGCGCTGGACCAGCGCCCGGCAGCCGTGGCCACCCCGCGCAGCGTCGCGGAGGTCCAGGAGGTCGTCCGCCGAGCCGTCGCCGCGGGCCTGCGGGTCGCGCCGCAGAGCACCGGCCACAACGCCGGCCCGCTCGTCGCCCAGGGGCTCGACGACGTCGTCGTCCTGCGGACCTCGGCGATGACCGGGGTCAGCATCGACCCCGAGCGTCGTGTCGCGCGCGTCGAGGGCGGCGCCCTGTGGATGCACGCGACGGAGCCGGCCGGCGACCACGGGCTCGCGGCCCTGCACGGCAGCTCGCCCGACGTCGGGATCACCGGGTACTCCCTCGGGGGCGGCATCGGGTGGTACGCCCGCAAGCTCGGCCTGGCCACGAACAGCCTGCTGGCCGTCGAGCTCGTCACCGCGGCCGGCGAGCACGTGCGGGCCGACGCCACGCAGAACCCGGAGCTGTTCTGGGCCCTTCGGGGAGGTGGCGGCAACTTCGGTGTCGTCACGGCCCTGGAGTTCCGGCTCTACGACATCCCCACGGCATACGCGGGGATGCTCGTCTGGGACGTCGCACAGGCCGAGGCCGTGCTGCGCCGCTGGGTCGACTGGTCGGCAGGCGCGCCGGACGAGGTGACGACGGCCTTCCGCGTCCTGAACCTCCCGCCGCTGCCGGACATCCCCGCTCCCCTGCGCGGGCGGTCCGTCGTCGTGGTCGACGGCGCGGTCCTGGCCTCCGACGCGCAGGCCGAGGCGGTCCTCGCCGACCTGCGGAGCATCACTCCGGAGATCGACACGTTCGGCCGCGTCCCGGCCCGGTCGCTGGTGCGGCTGCACATGGACCCGGAGGGACCCACGCCGTCCGTGTCCGACTCGACGGTGCTCGGCAGCCTCCCCGACGACGGGATCGACGCGTTCCTGTCCGAGGTGGGGCCGGGCTCGAGCTCGTCGCTCCTCCTGGCGGAGCTGCGCCAGCTGGGTGGGGCGCTCGGGCGTGACCACGAGGGCGGCGGTGCGCTCAAGCGACTCGACGGGGCCTTCGTCGCGTTCGCTGCGGCCATCGCGGCGACCCCGGAGATGGCCGCGCAGGGTGAGCAGGACGCACACCGCCTGACCAAGGCGCTGTCCCCGTGGTCGAACGGCCGCAGCTACCTCAACTTCGCCGAGACCGCGGTCGACCCGAAGTCGGGGTACGACGAGCGGGCCTGGCTGCAGCTCAAGGGAATCCGTTCGGCGATGGACCCGCACGGGACCTTCGTCAGCAACCACCGGGTCCCGCGGCTCGTGGAGAACCTGCGCGTCACGGACTGACGTCCGACCCGGCGGTCCGGCCCCGCCCCGTCCTCGTGGGCGGGGCGGGGCCGGTCCGCCTCTCCGCAAAAAGTAGGAGTGGCGGACCGACGTCCGGCCCTATCCTCGGCCGGATGAGAGTGGGTGTCCTCGGCACTGCTGAAGCCCAGCTCGGCGGCGTGCCCGTGGACCTCGGCACCCGGAAGCAGCGTGCCCTCATCGCCGCCCTCGCCATGAACCACGGCCGTCCCGTCTCCGTGGACGCCCTCGTCGACCTGCTCTGGCCGGCCGGGGCGCCGCCCGGGGTCAACGGCACCCTGCAGGCGTACGTCGCGGGGCTGCGCCGCGCGCTCGAGCCCCAGCGGGCGGCCCGTGCGCCCTCGACGGTGCTCGTCACGGTTGCCCCGGGGTATGCCCTGCGCGTGGGCGAGGACGACGTCGACGCCCACCGGTTCGACAGCGTCGTGAGCCGGGCGCACCGGCGGCTCGGGCACGTCGAGCGCGTGCAGGACGGCCGGGGCCTCACGGCGGAGGAGCTGGCCGAGGTCGCCTCGGAGCTCGAGGAGGCGCTCGGGCTCTGGCGCGGCGAGCCCTACGCCGAGCTCGAGGACGCCCCGTCCGCGGTGGCCGAGCGGGCCCGGTTGCAGGAGCTGCGCCTCGTCGCCCTCGAGGACCGCGCCGTGACCGCACTGGAGCTCGGGCACCACGGCACCGTCGCGGGCGAGCTGGAGGCGCTGACCACCGCGCACCCGCTGCGGGAGCGGCTGTGGGCGTTGCGGGCCCTGGCCCTGACCCGCTCCGGTCGGCAGGCCGACGCCCTCGATGCCCTGCGGCAGGTCAGGGAGGTGCTCGCCAACGAGCTGGGGCTGGAGCCCGGCGCCGACCTGCGAGACCTGCAGGGGGCCGTGCTCCGCCAGGACCCCGGCCTGGAGTGGCGACCACCGAACGGTGCGCCGCCGCCACCGCCCGCGCCGCCGGCGCACGGCCCCGGAACAGGTCGGTCCTCGGTCCGGCTCGGCCAGATCGAGTCGGTCGTGCCCAGCCTGCCGCCGTGGCCCATGGTGGGGCGGGAGGTGCAGCTGGCGGCGGTGGTCGAGCAGCTGGACCAGGCGGAGGCCGGGTCGCCCTCGTTCGTGGCCCTCGTCGGCGAGCCCGGGATCGGCAAGAGCCGGATGGCCGCCGAGCTCGCGTCCAGGGCGGGCGAGCGGGGCGCGGCGGTACTGCTCGGGCGCTGTTCCCAGGACGACGGCGCCCCGCCGTTGTGGCCTTGGCTGCAGGTGCTGCGGGGGTTGGGTCGCGACCTGCCCGAGCTCCCGGACGACGGCAGCGCGCCGTTCAGGGTCTGGGAGCAGATCGTCGCCGACGTCGTCGAGGTCGCCCGCGGCCGTGCCGTCGTGGTGGTCCTGGACGACCTGCACTGGGCCGACGTCGCCTCCCTGAGGGTCCTGCGGCTCCTGGTCGAGACCGCCGGGGACGCACGGATGCTGGTGCTCTGCACCTGGCGCAACCGTCCCGAGCCCACCGGCGCCCTCTCCGACGTCGCGGAGGCGCTGGCACGCCGGCACGCGCTGCGGGTCGACCTGCACGGGCTCGCACCGCAGGACGCGAGCCGGGTGGTCGAGACCGTGGCCGGCTCGGTACCCACGGCGGCGCAGGCCGTGGAGCTGGCGCACCGTACGGACGGCAACCCGTTCTTCCTCGTCGAGTACGCCCGGCTGGCCCGCGACGGCGGCGGGCTGGCGGTCCTCGAGGGCGAGGCGCACCCGCCCGCCGCGGTCCACGACGTGCTCGTCCGAAGACTGCAGCGCCTTCCCGACGAGTCACTGACCGCGCTGCGCTGGGCGGCGGTGCTGGGCCGGCAGTTCGACCTGCCCACCCTCGCCGAGGTCTCCGGCCTGGCCGAGGACGACCTGCTCGACCGCCTCGACCCGGCGCTGGACGCTGGCCTGCTCCGGGAGGACGGGATCGAGCTCTACCTCTTCGGCCACGCGCTGGTGCGCGACACGATCTACTCGTCGCTGTCGGCCACCCGCCGGGCCCGGGCCCACGCACGCGTCGCCGGTGCGCTGCAGGGAAGGCCCGGCCGCGAGACCGAGCTGGCGAGGCACTGGCTGGCCGCAGGCCCGGCGCACGCTGCGAGGGGCTGGCTCGCCGCCGTGTCGGCCGCCGCCGTGGCGCGGCGGCTGCACGCCTACGACGAGGCCGCCGAGCTGCTCGTGTCCGCGCTGGACACCCTGCCCGACGACCCGGACGGTACGCCGCGCGAGCGCTTCGACCTGCTCTGCGACCTCGCCGACGCGCGCCGGTGGGGCGGCGACTGGGCCGGTCTCGTGGAGGCGGTCGAGGAGGCCATCGCCGTGGCCGAGCAGATCGGCGACATCGAGCTCGTCGGCCGCGCGGCCACGATGACCGCGGTCGGCGCGCTGTGGCAGTCGGGCCCGCACGGCACCGTCAACCAGGTGGTGGTCTCCGCGCTGCGGCAAGTGCTGGAGTCCCTCCCCGAGCACGACAGCCCGCTGCGCTGCCGGGTGATGCTCAGCCTCGCCCTCGAGACCTACTACGGCTCTGGCCACGACGAGCGGACCGCCCTGGTCGAGGAGGGCCTGCTCATGGCCGACCGCATCGGCGACCCCGCGCTGCAGCTCGACGGGTACCAGCTCGCGTTCGTGGCCCTGTGGTGCCCGCGGACCGCCCCCCAGCGGCTGCGCTACGTGACCGAGGCGATGCTGCTGGCCCACCGCCTCGGCGACGACCGGGCCTACGTCGTGACCACCACGTTGCGGGCCGTCGTGTCGGGCGAGCTCGGGCTCCCGGCCGAGATGTGGGAGCACGCGGCAGTGGCGCGCGACGGCGCCGAGAGGCAGCGGCTCCCCTACGGCATCATCGTCCTCGACAGCCTCGAGCTGCCGTGGCTGGCGATGGCGGGCAGGTTCGATGAGTGCGAGGAGCGCCTGGCCAACATCCGGCTGCTCGACCAGCGGATGTCGTTGCACCAGACCGACGACGCCACCCTCGGCGCGATGATGGCGCTGCGCGTGTGGCAGGGACGGGCGTCGGAGATGGCCGACGGCCTCATGGCCGCGGAGGCCCAGAGCCCCCTACCCCTGTCCGCCGTCGTGGCGATGTTCCTGCTGCGCAGTGGCCGCAGGGACCTGGCGCAGGAGTACGTCGCGTGCCACCCCATCGACCTGGGCCACGACGACTGGTTCGCCATGCTCACGTGGTGCTCCGCGGCGGAGGTCTCCCTCGAGCTCGACGACCGGGACCTGGGGGTGCGTTGCTACGAAAGGCTCGCACCGTTCGAGGGCTTCTCGTGCTGCGCAGGGTCCGGCGTGGCCTTGGGCCCCGTGGATGCGTTCCTCGCCCTCGCTGCCGCCGCCGGCGGCGAGAAGGACGTCGCGGCGCGGCACGCGGACCGCGCCCTGGAGCTGTGCGAGGACTGGCAGGTCCCGCTGGCCGCGCAGTGGCTGCGCGACCAGCGGGACCGGTTCGGCTTCTGAGGCCGGATCCCGTTACGGCCAGGGACGATCCAGGTAGGCGAACGCGACCCTCTCGCGCTGCTCGAAGCGTCGCCGCGTCAGCAACCACATGGCGTGGTGGGGACGCCCCGAGCGGGCGAAGACCGAGCGGCGCAGCGGGGGCGGTACCCGGTGCAGCGCCCACGGCACGAGCGCCAGCACGTCCGCGGTGCGCAGGCCGGACCGGAAGTGGACCTGCTCGACCTCCTGCCACTCCTGCTCCGTCATCACCTGCTGCACGATGGCGATGGCCTGCGTCTCCTCGTGCTCCAGGTGACGAGCCAGGCTCGCCCTGGTGGCGGTGAGCCGGATGGCCAGGGCGGCCCGGGCATCGTCGTCGGGCTCGGCCGCGAGCCGGGCGAAACCTGCCGTGCAGGCCGCCAGCAGGGGGTCGATCTCCGCGTGCTCGGACTCCATGGCCGCCAGGGTCGCGCGGTCGTCCTCGTCGGCGCGCTCGAGCAGCAGCGGCCAGAGCCCTGCGTCCTCGCCGGTGTGGTGGTGGTGCAGGGCCGCCGCGAACACGTCCCACCGTGCGGCGAGCGCCCGCCAGGTCGTCCGCGCCTGGGCGGGGGTGGCCGCCGCCGCCGCGGCGAAGGCCGTGAGGTCACGCCGGAACGCGTGGTGCATCACGTACATCATCGTCATGTCCACCGGCCCCGGGTGGGCCGCGGTCTGGCCGGGGAAGCGGAGCTGCTCGGGCCAGGCGATGGGCACCGGCGTCGTCGTGCTGGTCATGGTCGGTCCTCTCAGAGGGCGCCGACGGGCTGGCGCTCGTCGTCGCGGGTCTCGTGGTGGGCGCTGGCGAGCTGCTGGGCGGTGGCGGGCTGGTGGGCACGCTCGGGTGCCGCTGCGGGCTCGGGGACGACCGCGGGCTCGGGTGCGGGCGCGGGCCCGCCTGCCAGGTCGGTGAACCCACCCTCGGCCTCGGCGTGGACGACGGGGAGCACCCGGTCGAGCCAGCGCGGGACCCACCAGTTGCGCTCGCCGAGCAGCGACATGGTGGCGGGCACGAGGACCATGCGGATCACCGTGGCGTCGAGCAGGATCGCCGCGGCCATGCCGACACCGAGCATCTTCACGACGACGTCGACCTCGGTGGCGAAACCCAGGAAGACGGCGACCATGATCGCGGCAGCGCTGGAGATGACCCGGCCGGTCGAGGAGAGGCCGCGGACGACCGATCCCCGGGAGTCGCCGGTGCGCAGCCAGTCCTCGCGGACCCGCGACAGCAGGAACACCTCGTAGTCCATCGACAGGCCGAACAGGATCGCGAACATCAGGATCGGGACCCAGCTCGAGACGGCCATCGGGTGGTCAAGGCCGAGCAGCGAGGCCCCCCAGCCCCACTGGAACACGGCCGTCAGCACGCCGTACGCCGCACCGATGCTCAGCAGGTTCATGACCGCCGCCTTGAGCGGCACCACGACCGACCGGAACACCATGGCGAGCAGCAGGACCGAGACGGCCACGACGAAGGCGATGACCACCCAGAGACGGTCGGCGAGCATGCCTGCGATGTCGGAGAAGAAGGCGGTGTTGCCGGTGAGCTCGACACCGCGGGGCAGGTCCGCCCGGAGGGAGTCCACGAGCGTGCCGGTGCGCGCGTCGGTGGGCGCCAGGCTCGGTACGGCGTCGAACACCGCGAGCGCGCCGTCCGGCGACACCGTCGCAGGCCCGACCGAGCTGATGGAGCCGTGCGTGCGCACGGAACCCATGACGGCCTCGAGCGCCCGGTCGTCGACGACGTCGCGGTCGACGACGAAGGTGAGCGGGCCGTTGGCGCCGACGCCGTACTCGGCTGCGACGAGGTCGTAGGCGCGCCGGGTGGTCAGCTCGCTCGACCCGCTGCTCGCGTCCTGGGGCCAGGTGCGCATGTCGAGCGCCGGGACGGCCAGGGTCAGCATGAGCACGGCGGCCCCCACGGCCCACGGGAGCGGGCGGCGACCGACGCGGGCGGCCCAGCGCGCCGTCAGGGGGATGGTCGGGGTGGCGGACCCGGCGACCGCCGTCGTGCCGCGCCCCCTGCGGCCGGGACGGACCCGACGCGGCAGGAGCCGCAGCCCGGCGAACCGTGCGAGGGCCGGGACGAGTGTCAGCGACGCGGCGGCGACGGCCACGACGGCGATGGCGGTCGCGAACCCGAACGAGCTGTAGACGGGCAGACCTGCGAGGCGCAGCCCCATGAGTGAGACGAGCACGGTGCTGGCGGCGAAGACGACCGAACGACCCGCGGTCGCGCAGGCGCGGCCGGCGGCCTCGGCCACGGGCAGCCCCTGCCGGAGGTACTCGACGAGCCTGGTGACGAGCAGGAGTGCGTAGTCGATGCCCACGCCGAGCCCGACCATGGTGGCGACCATCGGGGCGGCCGTGCTCACGTCGGCGGCCGCGGCGAGCAGGGTGATCCCCGCGCTGCCGATGCCGAGGCCGACGAGCGCGGTGCCGATCGGCAGGCCGGCGCTGGTCACCGACCCGAACGCGAGGACGAGGACCACCAGGGCCGCGACGATGCCGATGAGCTCACCGCGCCCCTCCATCGGCGCCACGGCGCTCTCGGGGAGCTCTCCGCCGAGCTCGACCTGCAGCCCGGTGGCGCGGGTCGGGGCGACTGCGGCGTCGAGGGGCTCGAGGTGCCCCATGAGGTCCGTGTCGGTGACGGGTGCGTCGTACCCGACCGTGACCAGGGCGGTGTCCCCGTCGGTGGAGGTCACCGGCGGCGCCACGGTGACGACGTGCGGCATGGTGCGGAGCCGGTTCGTGAGGGCCCCGAGGGCGGCGGCGTCGACGGGTGCGCCGCTGCGGTCGTGCACGACCACTCGGGCCGAGGTGTTGCCCGCGCCGGGCAGGTGCGCGCGGAGCTGTTCGATGCCCTTCTGGGCCCGGGCGCCCGGTACGTCGTAGTCGTCGTGGGGTGTGCCGCCGAACACGGCGGCGAGCGTCGCGACGGCGGCTGCCACGACGAGCCAGGCGGAGATCGTCCGCCAGGGGTGGAGTGCGGCGCCTCGGCCGAGGCGGTGGAGCAAGCGAGACATGGTGTCGTCCTTCGGGTGTGCGGTGCGTGGTCGGGATCCAGCGTGCGACCAGGCACTTGCACATCACTTGGGACGGACTTGGGGTGACGGACTCGGGAGTCAGGGGACTCCGGCGAGGGACTCGTGGGTTGACGGACTCGGGGTCAGGCCCCGCGGAGGGTCAGTAGGTGAGGTACCCCTGAGCGCTCGTCGCGGCCAGGTACCCGGTGGACGTCCCCAGGTAGACCCACCGGTAGTAGGTCCGCTGCCTGGGCTGCACCTTGTAGGCCATGGCTCCGGTGCTGGTCGTGCGGACCTGGGTGGTGACGGTGCGCCACGTGCTCGTCCCGTAGGTGCGGTACTGCAACGTGACGTAGACGTACTTCATCGACGCCCCGGCCCCCGTCGTGAGGCGACCGGACACGACGTCCGGCCGGCCCGACGTCACGGCCATGGTCGCCTTCGTCGGGATCCGCACGAGGGGGGCGGCGCTGGCGGAGGAGACCGTGGAGGGACTTCCGGCGTAGACGAGCTGGAAGTACCCGTTGCGGTAGGCGTTCCAGGTCCAGGCGACCTTGCCGTAGGCATCGGTCCGGAGGGTGGTGACCGGCGCCCAGGTGCTGGTGCCGTACCACTTGACCTTCAGGGTCACCGGCGTGCCCGTGGGCAGGGCCCTGCCCGTGACGGTGTTGGCCAGGCTGCCGCTGAACGTGGTCGGGTACCCGGGCTTGACCACCAGGGCGGTGCGTGTGGGCACCTTGACCAGCGCGGTGCCCGACGTGGACGCCCCCAGGGCGCTGCTGCCGCCGAACGTGAAGCGGTAGGTGGCTGCGGTTGCAGCAGTGGCCTTGAACGTGGCGACGCCGTTCGCGTCCGTCACCACGCTGCCGGAGGTGCCGTAGGTGCTGGAGCCGTAGGCCGCCCCCTGCACCGTCGTCGTCGCGCCTGCGACCGGGCGGCCGGTCACGGTGTCACGCAGGGCAGCCGTGAGGGTGACCGGGTTCGTGCCGGAGGCGGTGACGCCAGACCAGGCCGTGGCGTTCGTGGAGCTACCGGCTGCCTGCAGGGTTAGGCGCACGGTCGTCGACTGGCCCGTGTCCTTGGCGTAGACGAACGCCTCGATCGTCGCGGACCCGGCCTGGCGCGGGGTGATCCTGGTCGTCGGGCTGACGAAGTACCCCTGCTCGATCCAGGTCGTCGGAGCGCCGTCGTCGTTCCACGAGACGGAGAAGTCGGAGGTGTTCTGGGCGACCACGGAGAAGTCGTAGGTCTGGCCCACCTTGAGGACCCCTGTGGGACCGGTGATGTCCGCGGAGAGCTGGCCCGTGGGCTGGGCCTTGCCGACGGTGAAGGACTGCTGTCCCGTGACAGCCTGGCCGTCGGCCTGCATCACGTCCACGGTGAGGGCCGAGGACAGGTTGTTGGCGTCACCGAGGGCGCAGCTGAGGGTGAGCGACGCCGCGTCCGTCGCGGACTTGGGCGTGCAGTACGGAGTCGGGTAGGTCCAGGTGTACGTGAACGGACCGGTCCCCGCCGGGGTGGCGGTGGTCGTGAAGTCGGCGCCGTCGGCGACCGCCGTCGGGCCGGCCAGCGTCACCGTCGGGGCGGCAGCCGCCGTCACCGTGACCGTCTTGGTGGCCACGGCAGTGCGACCGTCCGCCATGGTCGCGCGGACCGTGACCGTCCGGTTCCCGGTCTGCCAGTATCCCGGCGTGAACACGAACGACGTGCCCGTCGCGCCGGTCACGGTGACGGAGTCGACCTGCCACTGGTACGCGGTGGGGGTGCCGGTGCTCGACGCGGTGAACGACAGCGGCTGGCCCGTCGTGCCGGACGCGGGGCCGTCGAGGGAGACCGACGGCACCGAGTCGAGGGCGGCGACGGTGTCGAGGTAGGACGAGTTCGCGACGTTCCAGCTGTTCGCCAGGTAGGTGCCTGTGACCGGGCTGGTCGAGAAGTAGTCGTCGTGGTTGCAGTCGAGCAGGGGCTCGTGGGTGGTCGGGCAGATCTGCCGGACGGGGGTGCTGGAGCCGTCCGGGTAGCACATGAGATCGCCGTCGTCGGTGCAGTGCCCGTACTGCGACGCGTTCGGGGACCCGCCCTGGACCGCGCCGAGCGTGTGCACGAGCTCGTGCCCGGCGCTGGTCTGGTTGTTGGGGAAGGCTGCGAAGCAGGCCTGGTACACCGCGCCGTACTGGGCTGCGTAGTAGTCGTTGTAGTTGTTCGCCGGGCGCTCGTCGGAGTACCTGTCGCCGAGGCCGCAGATTCCGGGGTTCGCGGCAGGGGCGTCGCCGAAGACCAGGTACTTGCGGTCCGCCCGGTTCAGGCCTTGGCCGGCCAAGGCGCTCTTGAGGGTGGACCAGTCCCCGGCGCCGTTCGCGCTCTTGCTGATGACGCCCGCGGGGACCTCGGCGACGACGATCTGCGGGACACAGCTCGCGTCGGTGACCCAGCGGACGCGCCTGCCACCACCGGTCTCGGCGGACGACAGCGCGAACACGTCGTCGATGTTCGCGATCTCGTTGCGCAGGACCGCTTCCTTGCCCAGGTAGTCGTTCGCGGTGCCGGTCTCGTAGGCGTAGACGACCTGCACCCGCTTGCCGTCCGTGCCGGTCCCGACACAGGACGGGGCGACGTGCTGCGTCAGGAAGTTCGTCATGTGGGGGGTGCCCGTGGGCGCGGTGGCGGCGGTGGTGAGGGGCGTCGGGTCGGTCGCGGTGGGGTTGGTCGAGGCGGTGCCGGTCGTGGCCGTCCCCGTGGTGGTGAGGGGCCGCCCGAGCCGCTCCAGTGCGATCCCCGCGCGCCTGGCGAGGGTGGCGTCCGAGACCGGCTTCGTCGGGTCGATACCCGCAGGCGCCGGTGCGACCATCGAGTGGATGGCGGGACCGGTCGAGGCCATCTGGGTGTGGTCCATCAGCCTCAGGTTCGCGGCCAGCACGGGGCTCGCCTGGGCCGAGCCGCCCACGGCGGTGACGCCCATGGCGGCCGCGGCCACGGCGACGAGGGTGAAAGGGGCCAGGCGGAAGAAGGCTCGAGCGCGCGCGTGAGAGTTCATGGTGTGGCGAAAGTAGTGGCACGCGTACCGGGCTCAGGTCGAGAACCGGGCAAACCCCGGACAGGTCCGACCAAAGGGATGAGCCTGGCCGTGGAATGCGTTGCGCGGCACGGTCCGTCGGCCCGTGAACGCGGCTCGTCAACATGGTTCCTCAACTAGCCGTCGCGGCGCGGTGGCCCCGCCCGCCGCCGGCAGAGGCGTGCGGCATACTTCCGTGCAGGTTCCTGGAGGCGTCGTCGTCGTGTGCGGGCACCTGGGGCCTCTGGGGGATCAGGACTTTAACTCTGACCAGCCAGAACGCGGCCCTGTGTGTGCGACGGGTCCGCCTGGCTCGGGACGGTGAGTCGCCCCTCGCGGAACGCGAACTTCACACTTTTGGAATGCCAGAGCACGGTCAACGTGGGCACCGTCGGCGTCCGTCTGCCCGCCCCCGCGCCTTCGCCGCGGTGCACGAGCCTGGTCGGCCCGTTATAGGTGATCTCGCCCCACCTCGTCCACATGACCCAGAACCTGCACGGCGTCGATGCGGCCGGGGCTCTCAGTGCTGGCCGCACCTTCGAGCAGGGCCAGTTCCATGGCCGCCTCGCGTGCGACTGCGGCCAGGGCCTCGTGCAGGTCGGCCCGGCCACCAAGGACCGCGTCCAGGGCAGTTTGCTGCTCTTCGATGCCCTTGAGCGCCTGCCCGTAGAAGTCAGCTACGGCGCTGTCCATGCGTGCCCGCACCTCACCTTCCACCTCGGTCGCGCTCCGCCTTACCCGTGCCGCAATGCTTCGTCGTCGGCTCTGCTGTTGTCTCAGGAACGCCAGCTCAGCCCGGTCCGCCTGCACCGCTACCAGGACGTCGACGCCGACGGCGACGTATGGCATGGCCTTGTTGACAATCTGGGCTGCTTGGCCGACGCCTTTGGCGTATCGCACCGCCTCCCAGGGCTTGAAGTCCTTCCCGAGGAACTTGCCCAGGTCGTACACGAGCTTGTGGCCGTTGGAGCCTGCGAACTCGCTGATCTTTTGGCCCTTCCCCCACCAGGCGGACAAGTCGCCTGCACCTTGCCCGACGTTTCGGAGGGTGTCAGCAAACGCGCTCGGTCGATTCCGTTGCGGGTCAATGTGGGAGGTGCCTGGCTGGACTGCCATCCGGTCGGCCAGCCCATCCGAGACAAGCAGCTCAACCTGAGGGCTGCCAGCGAGCTCAGCCATTTCCTGCGCTCCTAGTGTGGCTTCGCGCTCGACGTCGTGGCGCAGTTGAGAAACCAGAGTTTGGGTCAGTGCGCCGGCTTCTTCGCGGAACCGCTGCTCGGCGCTGTCCACCTGGGAGTCGCGCTCGCTGTCCCCCAGGCCGTCAAGGCGGTCGAGCGCGTCGGCGAGCTCCTCACCCAAGTCGGCCATCGAGCGCTTGAACTCCAGCATGCGGCCGTCGAAGGCCCGTTCCAACCGTCGGCGCGAGCCGGTGACCAGACGCCGTTCCCGGTTGATGACGTTCCTGGCGACGGCGTCCGCCGGGTCGTCGGTGAGCAGTTCAAGCGCCTGCGCACAGACGGCGATGATCTCATCGAAAGGGCGGCGCAGTCGGCCCTCTTGGCCGGCCCGGGCGATCAGGCTGTTGAGCGCCCTTTCGAGTTCGGCGATGTTGCCGCTCTCAAGAAGGTCCGCGGCATCGTCGGGGTCGGACGTTTCGGCGGCGTCAAGGTGGTCCTTGGCGTCCGTTAGCACGATCGGGACTTCCATGCCTGGCCCGAGAGCATCCAGCACGGCTGTCCGCCGCAGGCGTGGGTCGGCGTCCAGGGTGCCGATCTTGTTGATGACGACCACCATGCTCCGGCGCTTTCCGAGTTCGTGGGCTACCCGGTCAAGGTGGCGCACCCCCGCGTCGTCAAATAGGTCGACCGTCACGACGAACACGACTAGGTCGCTCTGTCGCAAGGCAGCTTCGGCAACCTCGTCATGCTCCCGGTGCCCGCTCTGCACGCCCGGGGTGTCAGTCAATACGACGGCACCCCACCGATACTCAGTGGCTTCAGTGGTCGCCACGTTGGAGTCGATCCGGATGTCCTCGCGCCCGGTCAGCGCCTGAATCAGCGTGGACTTCCCAGCGTTGTACTGACCGGTGAAGACAAGTCGTGTCGGGCCGGTCGGGCTCCCGTCGAGATCGTCGGCGAGCATTCGGACGGTGTCCGGCCCGGAGCGCAGCAGATCCTTTGCTGTCGCGGCCAGTTGTTGAGACCGCTCGGGAAGTCGGTGCACTAGCAGGGTCTTCATGTCTCATCCTCTCGAAGGGTGGGCTGCGAGCTCGTGCAACATGACCTGCAGGCCAGATGCTCCTGTGGCCAGCTGTTGCACCCGCTCGCGTCGACCCGGCCAGTCGTCTGCTTCCAACGCGACGGTCAGACAGGCTCCGCGCAAGACGGCGTGGTAGGGCGGCGGGTAGACGGCGGCGATGACGTGAAGCGCTCGGCGTGCTGAGGGCACCGGAGCTTCGGCCGGGAAGGGGTGAAGCGGCTCTGGCACTGTGGACGGAAACAGAGCCTCCTCGTCTGCTGCCGGTCCCTCCATGCCCACCGCCATCGCACGGCCCGGCTGTCGCACACACTCACGGACGGCCGCAGAGCCGCGCCCGCGCCCGGCCAAGGCGAGGACCGCGCCGGCGGTCTCTGCATCCAGCTGTCGGACGAGCGACTGCAGGTTCAGCGCGGAGGCAGCGCTGGCGGAGGCCGTGGCGAGTCGTCCCTCTGCTTCCGCTTCCTGCGCCCGGTGGTTGGCTTCGACCAGTTTCAGGTATTCCTGGCGACGATGCTCCAGCGCTTCAAGAGCACTGTGACGGATCTGATCGAGACTCTCCCTGTTGGCAGCGGAGACCTGCTCTCGGAGGAGCAGCACCTTCTGTTGACGACTGGGAAGGACGCGATCGATCCAGCCACCCTTCTTCGTGGCCGGCTGTACCACTGTGCGGTCGACCAGTATGCCGCCCAGTGCTACCGCCGCGGTGACCCAGCCCACTGGATTCGACATGACGATCAGGGCCGTCGCTAGACCGAAGGACGCCCGAGTTGCGAGCTTGGCCGCCCGGTTGCCCCATGCACCTGCATCGTCAAACGCGACGTGCTGTTGGTCGCGGAGCGGCGGCAGCGTCCAGTCGTCGGCGAAGAGGCCTTGCTCGTCCGTGAGCGCCTCACACATGTCTTGGTCGGCTTCCTCCAGGGCGGACTCCACAGCCTTCGCGACTTGACCGTGGTGTTCATGCATCTGCTTGTTCAGGTCCCCATCGAGGTCCGCGCGCAGATGCCAGTCTCGCCCGGCCGCGATGCGCGTCTCCACCAGGAGGGCGCCCTCAGCTTGGGCGGACGCCAGGGCGCGCGTCATCCGCACCAGGTACTCGGCCGCTGCTCTGACCTTCAACTGCGACAGGTCGTGCAGCTCATCCGCCACGCGGCGGAACGACTCGACCGCATCGCTGAGGGGGCCCCTGCACGCGTCGGCTACCGTCAGCGCTTGCCGCTGCGGCCCGACCGCGTCCACGTCGTCTTTCACGGCTGAGCGCAGGCTCTCCAGCCCGCTGACACTCAGAAGTTCGGGGTCGCCTTTGGCCCCTTCGAAGGCCGCCAAGGCGTGAACTGCGACTACGGCGCCTGGGCGGACTCCCAGTGGCTCCAGGAAGGCTTGCAGTCGTGCGACGTGGCCCTCGAGGTCACGAAACGGCCGCTGCGGGTCCCGAAGCAGTCGCCGCCTCTTCGCCTCCGTGCCGATGCCTTGGCGACAGTTCATCGCCACGATGAGTGGCTTGCCGACATCGGCTATGGACACCAGGGCCTCCGCCGTCTCCCGCTGGGTGCTGTCGTTCGCCGCTACCCACAAGACGACGTCACAGCCCAACATGGCCTCGAAGGCGAGCAGGCGGTCCTCGTGACCGTCCTTCGCGCCTACACCGGGCGTGTCGACCAGTACCACCCCGGGGAGGGCCTGAATCGGTCGCTCCGAAGTCTCCCGAGTCGTTCTCTGGGCGCCCTCACCGATGCGGCTTCCGTCACCCCCTGTCAGAGCCTCGAACAACGTGCTCTTACCGGCCATCGTTCTACCCATGAGAGCAACCCTGACCTGCGCGTCCGCGCCACGGATCCTGAGCAGCCCTTCTTCAAGCTCTGCGGTCGTTGCTCGACACAACGAGGCCACCTCGCTCGATGTGATCGAGCGGATCACCTCAACTGCCGCCAGGGCCGTCGCCGAGGCTGCACTCCCCAAACGAGCCAGAACCTGGGGACGGTCCGGTAGGGGACCCTCCTCGCCGTACATCTGGACACGCATCATCGTGGAGACTTCGGTGGATGCGGCCGGGCCCTTCGCGGCAGCGCGGATCGGGTGTCGTGGTGTGGTGCTCACATCCCCATTCCCCTCAGGCTGCGGGGCGCCGTCTAAGCCCTCCAGCCGCAAAGTACGGCATACCGCCCGATCTCATGCCAACATCCGCCGGCAACTCACCCGTTCGTCTTCGTCCTCGGCGCAGTCGAGCGTCGCTCGTCAGGCCGTGCCGGCTGCTGAGCGAGCTTCGTTGAGTCGAACGGCCGGCTCTGAGGCCCAGCCGCCCAACGCGCCGCCACGACGGTTGGACTGGCAAAGGAGCCTTCCAAGCGCACGCGGCGGGCCGTCCTGATGACCCCGGACCCGCCGGCGGTGACGCGCACAGTCTTTCCCTACCATGCCCAGGTTTTCGAACGCTTGTGGCCCGTCGGTCGTCGATCATCGCCGACTCGCCGAACTCGTGACCCACGGCTCGATGCGACTGAACCGGTAAGTTCGTTCTTATGCCGTCCGGAGGCGTCGGCAGATACGCGTTGCTTGAAAGCTGGGGGCAGATCTGTGGAACTTGTTGGGCGGTCGACGTGGCTCAAGCAAAGGCAGTAGGGCGCCGGCGCCCGCAGGCCCCGATTCCGTGCGGGTGGACGTGACCGCGCCATATCCCACCAGCGCAGAAGTTCTAGCGGTTGGCGCGAAGGAGGTTGCGGAATGGATCGACTTTACGTACCTCCGTCACGACCCCTTAGCTTTCGGTGCCACGCGCTTCGACGAGTTTCGACGCACCGCGTCTAAGGGTCTAGGCATCGGCGCCAACGGGATCTACTGCCTCGGCTCCGGCGCCATCGGCTGGTCACTCAATCCGGAGAAGATGCTCGGATCCGATTTGAAGCCGTTCGACCGCGCATCGGACCTCGACATGGCGTTCGTCTCAGAGACTCACTTTGAGTCGGCTTGGCGCGAACTCAGGGCCGCCGAACAGAAGTGGCTAGCGCGCCGCACGACGACCCGAGGACAGAGGGCGGACTTGGACTTTCAACGTAGGAAGTTCTTCGATGGCGCGATCTTGGGAGACAAGATTTCAAAGCTAGGGTTTCGGTCTGAGTGGATCTCGACCCTGCCGGCACTCCGAGGAATCGCCCAAGATGCGCTCGGGCGCCAAGTGAAGATGAACTTCTTCATCTACCGCGATTACTGGAGCGTGCACAACTCGGTTGCTAAGAGCCTGTACGTCTGTCAAGCGAAAAGGTTGAGTATCGGTGCCTAGCCAAGATCTGTACTACACGACCCAACTGGGCACTACGGCTGCCGCCGTTAGCGTCAACGATCTGTTGAGTCGTCAGGCGAGCGAAACGTTGGTGCTGCAGCCAGCCTTTCAGCGAAACATGGTGTGGACTGAGCGTCAGCAGGCACTGCTGATTGACTCAATGCTGCGAGGCGTTCCCGTCCCAGAGATCTACATGAAGACGACCACGGGCCCAGACGGGGAGGAAGAGCACGTGGTGGTCGACGGGCAGCAACGAATCTCAGCCTGTCTGGATTTTGTCGCTGGGAAGTTCGCCCTGCTGGGCGAACCGGAGAGCCGGTCCGAATGGGCCAACAAGACGTTCTCGACTCTCCCAGGCAACCTCCGCGCGAAGTTCCGCGCATTCAAGTTCATCGCTCGTGAACTGCCAGAAAATGTTGATGACCCAGCCATCAGGGCGATCTTCAGCCGGCTGAACATGACTGTCGAGGCGCTCGAGCCCCAGGAACTTCGGCACGCGGCCTACACCGGTCCCTTCATCAAACTGGTTGAACAGACGGCCGCCTTGGACATCTTCGGCTCGATTGGAGTCTTCTCAGCGCGCGATTACCTGCGCCGGCATAACGACGAGTTCATCGGCGAGGTCTACTTCGCGCTGAACGCTCGAACACTCCCCAACAAGAAGGAAGACCTGGACGAGGCGTATGCCACCTTCGAGCGCTCCGGATTTCCCAGCGACACTGAACACGAACTTGCGCGACGCATGGGACGCGGCCTTCGAACTCTCGGGCCCATCGCAAGCGCCCTTAGAAAGACGCGGTTCCGGAACAAGTCCGACCTGTACACGCTCCTCTACTGCCTAGGGATGAACGCCGAAAAGCTAGGCGACGGGGAGGCACTCTCCGGGGAACTGCTGGAGCGACTCAAGGAGTTCGGTGAGACCATCCAGGACTACAGGAGGGCGGGAGATGATGTAGAAGCGCGGGCAGCGGTTCTCGAGGATCCGCTCGGGGAAGTGGCCAGCCGCTATTGGGCCGGCGTTTCCAGGGCCGCGAGCGACCGGAACTCGCGGATAGCGCGCGACGCGGCGTTAAGGGAAGTGCTCGCGTCCCTCCTCGAAAGTCAAAGCGAGCAAGCCTTGACCCAAGCCGACGAAGCCTGGCGCACACCAGTCGCGGATACCGAGGAGGAGCCCGAGGTTGACGATGACGAGTTGGAAGCCGAGCGCCGCACCGTTCAGGACGTCATCGACGAAGCTTGACGGTCCCAGCCATTTGACCCCGGGCTCGTGCGGCAAACACGTCCGGAGCACGTAGCGACTACGACTCCGGCAAATGCGACGGATCCTCGACCAGGACAGGCTGACAGCACGAACCTGCCCGAGACCCTCGAACTCCGTGCAATGGGCGAACGAACCAAGAGCCCACTCAGGCCTTGGAGGTGAGGCCCTCAAAGGTGAGCTCAGAAGTCAGCATCCGTGGTGGCAGCGGTGAGCCATCGAGGACGTGCGAGACCGTGTAGATCGCTGGTCTTCCGAAGGGGTTCTCGATCGGCCGCAGTTGGTAGGGGACGGGACTGAAAGCGTGTCCATCCGCCTTGTAGGCATCTCGGTCTGCCGCGGTGGGAGGGGTGAACTTGCCGCTCATCCGCGTGGGCATGGCGTCATGAACGCTGATCAGGCCGAACTCCTCGAGTTCGTGTAGGGCACCGTACGTCTCTCCACTGATCCCGTAGTGGCTCCAGCGCGTGTGCTGGGTCAGTGGCACTCCATCCTCAGCCCAGTCGGCTCGAGCGTCCCTCGTCTGCGCGTAAGCATCCGCGATCGTCAGCCACAAGGCGATTTCCTGAGGGGTGAGCACGAGGTGCCATCCGTTGGTGAAGAAGTTCCCGGGCAAGATGAGCACGGGCTCAGCGGCTGTCTCCTCGGGCACGGTGTAGGGCTGCGCAGTCCCGTCCTCGCGGAGGAGGGCGAAACCTCCGACGTGGCGGTCGGCAGTGGGCGACTCGCGTCGCAACAACGCTGCACCCTCGAGCGCCTCAAGATCCCTGCGCATCCGCTCCCGCCTGGCTCGGACGCTTCCGTCGTGGCGGCCACAGAGCACGGACCATGGGACGTCACCGCTGTACTCCCTGACCGCCAAGGGGTGTCGGCTGACTGGTTCCCCACCCTCAGCCTGCAGGACGTAGATCATCGCCAGATATGTGTTGAGGCTTGGCCCTTTGGAGCCGACCAGTCTGGCCAGGGGGCGCCTTGTTCTCAGGTCGTACGCACGGATCTGCGCGCGCGTGTTCCCGTCGGGCCAGGGCGGCCCTCCAAGTGCAGGAGGGAGCGGTCGAGGGGGGTCGATGCGCAGGCCGGACGTCCTGAGCCGGACATCTGCTTCGGTGTTCGGCAGTCGTCGGTACTGGTCGACCGCAGCCTGGATCGCGGGCTGTCGCCGCTCAAGGTCGGTGAATCGCTTGTGTCGCAGCCGCTGGGCGCCTTCTTCGGCACCCTGTCGCCATTCCGAGCGCCGCCGCTCTCGGCGCATCTGGTCAGCATCGACCGGTGTCATGCGCAACTTTGGCACCCAGTCCTCCGATCGTCACGGTTGAGCGGTTCATGTGTTGACGGTACACCCGTAGATGGGGCGATGACCCTTTATCAGTGTCCCGCCAATGCGTGTCCAACGAGCCGCTCTTACGTGTCCCGGGCGAGTTGTAGGACGGCGGGCGCACTACGGATAGTGGCCCTTGCGACGAGGCCCGAGGGCCCGAGATGAGGAGGAGGTGTCGCTCATGAGGTGGGTGGTCGGGGAGGTGTGTCAGACGGTCCGCACCGCGATCGTCGAGAAAGGGCGGACCGGGCGGCTGATCGCAATCATCATCACGATGACGGTCTGCGTCGTCATCGTGAAGGTCGTGGCCTGAAGGTCGTGGCGTGAAGGTGCGAGCGAGCTGCGGATCAGCCATGGGGCACCGCGCGTTGCCGCCGAGACGAAGTAGGTCTCGGCGGCAACGTGGTGAGGATGGCGGGCGGTGGTTCTGCCAGGGCTTTCAGGCCGCCTCTGGCGGGTCGAGGTTGATTCGGGTTGCAGCAGCGATGGATCTGCAGATGCCGCACCCGGCGGTGAGGGTCCCAGTTGGGTGCTCGAGCTCGTTGTCGTTCTCTAACCAGCCGGGGAAGAGTTCCTCGAACTCGGCGGAGAACTCGTCTCGGATGGCGGCCTCCACGATGAGCTGGAGACTGAAGCTCTCCTCGGCATCCTCGAGGCCATGGCTGCGTTGCTGGGCAGCCATGGAGGCGAGGTGACTTCTGGTCGCCTCGAGCGCATGCAGGCGCTTGCGGCGCTTGAACGCGCCCAGAGACGACACCCCTTGGCCGACGACCTCGTCGGCCAAGGCAGCGGGCTGGAAGTGCGTATTGGTTGTGGTCATGACCCTCCGAAGGGTCTTGGCGTCCTCCCGTGACTCGGCTGCCGCGGTCGTGACGCGGAACGCTCTCCGGCGTTCGCGACCACCACTTGAGGCTCGCGGGTCCCCCACAAGGGCGACACCCGATCTGCTCCGCTTATGAACTAATCGCACTCATGCGCTGGATGCCTTCGGGTGTGGCGGCTGGGTGCCCAGCCGGGCGCAACCCCAGAAGGAGGCAACATCGCCCTTCTCCCCCGCTGCGAACCGCCGCTGGACCTTAGGGCTGTTCCCTTTGTCACTGATCAGGCGTAGAAGCGCCATGCCGACCGTTCAGGATCTGGCAGCGGGGACGGTTCCTGCGTTCGAGGGCCCGCGCCGTCCGCACCCATGGGGTCCGAACCGGCTCGGGGTGAATGTCAGCGGAGGTCGTGGGGTCACGGTGGGTGCTGGCCGGGAACGCCCTGAGTCCCGGACCGGAGGTTTCTCCCCATTGCCCCGAAGACTGCCTGACCATGAAGCACCCCGGCGCCCAGCTCCCGCAGGAGCGACGCCGCGCACCCTGAGCCTTGCCGCCGAGCTGGAGGCTGTGACGCGCCGGTGGGCCGCCGACGGCGCCCACTCCGAGCAGACGATGCTTCGGATGACCGAGACCGCCCAAAGATTCGCTGGTCGCCTGACCGCTATCGGGATTGGCGCGTTCGCGGATGTTCGCCCCGAGACGGCGCAGGCGTTCGTCTCAGCTCGAACCATCAAAGGAAGGCCGCCCGAGTTGGCGACACGGCATGCCCGTCGCACCGCCTTGCGCACCCTCTACCGGACCCTTCGCAGTCTTCGGCTGGCCGACGGGGACCCCACGCTGGACCTGGACCTGCCGCCTCGTGGTGAGCTCGTGGCTCGACCCCTCACGGATGACGAGATCACGTTGTGCCGAGCGAGCGCGCAGCTGAGACCGGGACGGCGTGCCTCGACACGCTGCGTTGCGTGGGCGCTGGGCGAAGCCACCGCGGTCTCCAGCGAGATCACCGCGATCACCGTGGCCGACCTGGACGACCCCCTGAATCCGACATGGGTGCGGTTGCCCGGCACCCGCCGGCACGACCCGCGCACGGCGGCGCTGACCCACTGGGGCGCCGCAGTCATTGCCCATCGGGTCCGCGACCTGGCTGGCTGCGGACCGCAGACGCTCCTGGCCTACGGCGGGCGCGCCCCCGCCGGCGACGCCAAGGCCCAGGCCAGCGTCTGCAACGCACTGCGGCATGTCCTGGACGCCGCAGGCCTGGCCGCCGAACCCGACGTCCGGCCGGCCTCGCTGCGGCACTGGGCCGGGCGCACGGCCCACGACACTGGCACCCCGATCGAGGGTGTCGCTCGGCTCCTGGGCCACCGCTCCCTGGACGCCGCCGCCGAGGACATCGCGCTGACCTGGCGCACCCCCACCGACACCACACCCGGGAGGAACCGAGCATGAGGCACCTGCGCATCGTCCGCGACCAGCCGCTGACCACCAACGAGAAGATCAGCGCGATCTTCTCCCACCCGGCCCTGTACGAGCTCGGCCGGCTGGTCCCAGCCAAGTCGCCCGTGGGACGGCCCGCCCACCACCCCGGATACCTTCTGCTGGGCTACGGCGTCCTGGCACGGCTCTACCGCTCCGGCATCCGCGTCCAAACCGAGCTCAGCGACGCCAGCACCTGGACCGTCGTCCAAGACGCAGTCGCCACGATGGCACAGGCACGACCTGAGCTGGTGGACCGGCTCCCCGGGGCCCGTCCGCCGAGCTGGGAGTCGTTCCGGTACGCCCGCGACCGGTACCTGTCCGACCCCGAGGTGCTTGACCAGATGCAGGACCTGTTCACCGAGTTCGCCGTGGCTCAAGCCCGCGAGCTTGGGCTGTTGAACCCCACCGGTCCAGGGTCGTTGTCCCGGCCCGACCGATCCCGGGTGGTCTACGGGGACGGCACCGTCGTCCGACCCCTGTACCGCCCACCCGCGGCGACCCGGACCACGTCCCCCGGCACCGGAAAGACGACCATCACCTACCTCACCCCCGATGGCCAGCCAACGCAGGCGCCCACCCGCCGGTTCGACCCCGACGCGGCCGACTACCACGGCCACACCGGCTCGGTCCACGGACAGAACTTCGTTGCCCTCTACGCCCGCGGCGACAACGCGCACCAGCGGGTTGTCCTTGCCGTGGACCGGGTTCCCCGCCCCGGGCTGGAGGCCGACACCGCCGTAAAGGCCATCAAGCGCCTGCACGCCGTGGCCGGCGCCGGGATCCAGGCCATCGTCTACGACGGCGCCATGCGCGGCGTGCACATCGACGACCTCATGACCCACCAGGGGCTCCTGGTTATCAACAAGGTCCACGCCTCGGCCAAGACCGCCGCCCGCCGTGGCAAGCACGCTGCAACACCCCGCTGGTTCGCCCTGGGCGCCTGGGAACACGACGCCCCTGACGGGCCTTGCACCCACACCTTGGGCGCCATCGACGGAGCCGTCAGCGAGGTCGGCCTCGACGAGGCCGGTCAGCCTGTCGTGCTGTCCCGGCTCGACCGCAGACAGGTCAAGCGTCCCCGCCGCGCCTCCGGGAAGTACCACTTCAGCGTCGCCTACGAGGTCCCCTGCCCCGCCAGCCCGTTCCTGGCCTGGGTCACACCCCACGGCGAACCAGGAGACACCAACCACAGGCGCGCCGACGCTGTGCGGGTCATCGCCGAAGGCGAGGACGACTTCACACGCCTCTACGGTTTGCGCAACGACGCCGAGTCCTTCAACTCCCAGCTCAAGCGCAGCCTGCTCGTCGACCGGGCCATGAGCCTCGGCGGGCAGCGGCAACTCCTCGACGTCCTGTGCTACGGGCTGCTGCACAACGCCACCAATGCCTACCGCGCCGCACTGGCCCAACCAGATACCTCGGCCACCCTGACCGCCCGCGCCGCCTGACCGAGCCAGCGTCCGTGGGGATCCAGTGACACCTGCGGAGGGACTGGGGTCCCACACATGGGGCCCCGACCCTCCAGGTCCCCCGATTTCCCTACGTCGAAACCCCGCCATCTCCCGACGCGGCGTGACCCCTCCGGATCGGAACGTTGAGGCACGGCCACCCCCGCCGCTCAAGAGCCCGACCCCGACCCCAGGAGATCGCCATGCCCAACGCACCCCAGACCCGACGGCAGGACGCAGCAGGCACCAGCAAGATCGTCGACACCCGACAGATCGTGAACCTCTTCGCATTCCCCGCCCTGTACGACCTGGGCAACATCCTCGGACCGCACCTTCGCCAGCCAGGCGCCCGGGGCAGAAAGCCCTCCTACGGCAGCGACGCCCTCCTCGCCGCCACCAGCGTCGCTCGCATCGCCGGCTCGACCTCCGAGGGGCTCAAGCTCCTCCGTGAGCCAGCCGTCTGGGACGAGTGCCGCGCAACCTACGCGACCATGACCCACGGCCGGGTCCTGCCCGCCACGGCGCCCAACCGCGAGCAGGTCCAGTACTTCCGCGACCGCATCAGCCGCACCCCGCAAGCCATGGCAGCCCTGCAGAACGGGTTCCGCAAGGTCGCCCTAGGACAGGCACGCCGGCACGGCAACCTCCTGCCGGGCAGCGCACCGGACTGGGTGACCCCCGACGAACGCAACACCGTCTACGGAGACGGTGTCGTACTGGCCCCCTTCAGCGACGTCACCACCGTCGAGCACCCCCTCACCGGGAAGCCGGTTGCGGTTGGTAGCCGGGCAAAGTCGGCCGCCAGTGCGCGCATTCAGCGGACGTACAGCGACCTGAGCGAGGACTTCAAGGAGGCCCGCGGGGTCAACTTCGTCGCCCTGCACACCTGGACCGGCGCGGGTCGCGTCACCCTCGGCACCGGGGTGGCCCTGCGAGCCGAACAGTGGGCGGGCCTGGAACTGATCGAGTCACTGGCCGCGCTGGCCGGCGACGGGGTCCACAACGTGATCTGGGACCGCGCCATCCAGGGCTGGCACCTGGACCACCTGATGGCACATCACCGGATCCAGGTCTTCGGAAAGTCCGTCGGACGGCGGGAACGGGCCCCGCACGTCGAGACCACCGACGAGAAGGACGACGACCGCGTGCTGCGCCTTGCCGTCGAGTACGGTGCCGCCGCTACCCCGGCGGTAGCGCAGATCCTGCGTCGCGACCTGCTGAGCCAGATGTTCTACAGCGGTGAGCCCCAGCCCGTCGGCACCAGCCTGTACAAGACCGAGCGCGGCTTCGACGTGGTCCGCAGCCAGCACCACCGGTACGGACCGGTCACCCACCCCACGGGCCGGGGTACCTGCGAGCATGAGCTCGTCGTCGATGACGGGGCCCTGTTCACCCTCGACTACCACCCGCTGGACGGGTACCCGGTGAAGGTGTCCCACGTCCCCTGCGTGACGTCCACCCCGTACCAGCGTCCCGACGGCCGGTGGGGCGCCTACCGCACGTTCGAGGTGCCCTGTAGCGAGGGTGACTTCACCTTCCAGCGCGACTGGGAGCCCGACGGCACCCGCTATCACCCCGACAGCAAGGACGGCGACCGGTCCCCCTCGGACAGGATCGGCCTCGCGCTACGACCCTTGAGCCGTAGCGACGGTCATCGGTTCTCGGACTTCTTCTCCCGGCGCAACGACGCCGAGAGCTTCAACAACTGGTTCCAGAACACGCTGCCGCACTACGGCCGCGCCACCTCCCAACACCTCGCCGGCCAAGAGCTCGACTTCCTCACCGCAGCACTGGTGAACAACTCGATCACGTGGAGCAACCGACAGCGCTGACCCACGACGGTCAACATCCGAGAACCCACCCCAGCAGGGGTGGGTTCTCGGCGTTCTGCCGTGGTGGCGGCGCACCCTCACCACCTCGACGCCGGGACGTCGTCGGCCACCCAGATCGGACGTGACCTGGATCACAGCCGTCCGGGCCGTGGCCGATTGCGCTCCCACCCCCGCACCGGACCAGTCCTCCCGTCCTGCTACAGCAAGCAACGGGAGAAGCCGATGAGCACCACCGCCACCACCAAGACCCGCAAGACCCGCAGCAAGAAGACCCCGATCAGTCCGGCGCTGCGCACCATGAGCCTCGCCGACACCCTCGACGCCTTCGCCGCACTCGACAACCAGTTCGCCGTGGCCCCTCGCCCGGCCAGGGAGAGGATGAGCCGGCTCACCGCCGACGTCGTCACCGTTGCCAACCAGATCGGCATCGACGACGCCAGCGGCCTGCTGACCCACCAGAAGGAACTGCTCGCAGCGTTGACTGGCATCGGCCGGGACAACCTCACCACCTTCCTCAAGAGCGACATCGCCGGGCCACTGCACGAGTACCGCAACGTCACCGTCGCGATGGTGGCGGCCGCGGCCGCCTCCATCGGAGCCTCGACCGAGCCCGTCTACCGCTCCTCGGTCCGCCTCCGGGCTCGCACGCACCAGCTGCAGCGACCGTTCACCGACGACGAGATCCTGCTCGCACGCGTCCAAGCAGCCATCGAGTCACTCCACAACCCCGACTCCCAGCGCGCCAACATCTACACCCTCACCGACGCAGGCCTCACCCCGGGCGAGACCACCAGCTTCACCCTCGGAGACTTCGACGACGTCAAGGACCCCGCCGAGGTCCTCGCACCGGGCAACGGGCACCTCAAGTGCCGGCTCCTGCCCCTCGACGGCTTCGGACAGCAGCTCCTGTTCCGGTGCGCCACCTCCGCCACGATCAAGGGCACCGCACCCACCACTCTCCTGACCTACACCCCGCGCACCAACCTGCCCGGCACCGCCGCCGCCAGTGCATCCGCCCAAGGCGTCCTGGACCGGATGCTCTCCGAAGTCGGCCTAGCCAACACCGACGTCACGGCCTCCAGCATCACCCTGTGGCGCGTCCACAGCACGTGGGCGGAGCACGGCACCGACATCGCATGGCAGGTCTCCGGGAGGTCCACGCCAGAGCAGATGCTGACCATGCTCTTCCGCACCCCACCCCGGTGAACACCCACGAGTTGCTGGAGACCTCCTTCCTCGACTGACAGCCCAATCGGCCTTCGCAGCCCACGCTCACGCGTGCACCCCTGTGGCACCGGCGACGCTGACGCACCGCGCGCTCACCAGCGCGACCACAGAAGGCCGCGCACGCATGCTCGTTGGTCCGCGTCCCTGACTTTGGGGGATTGCGGCCGCCGACTCGCCACGGACCTATCCCTCGTGCCCCTGCCCTGGGGCAGCACCTTGACAACTCCACAGCGCAACGAGAGCCCCCCTCACCAACGACAGAACGGAGGACATCCAACACCCCACAACGGGGCAGCGGGCATCAACGGACGCGACACCCGCGCCCAGCACACCACGGACCGACTGGACATCGGCAGACGCACGGCCAACCACCGGGAAAGACGGAGGTGACAGACACCTTCCCGGCGCCGTTTCGATGTCAGGCACCCACTAGTTGCCAACAACGGGCATACCTGGCCTTGACTCATAGCACCCCGTGCCCCGGCAAGCGGCTGGGGCAAAACGGGCTAGCCTTGCGCCCCCCAGTACGAACGAAGGGATGACATGGCACCGGTGGGCTTCGAGGACAAGGTCGCGTTCGTCTGGAAGGTCGCCGACAAGCTGCGCGGGACCTTCAAGCAGCACGAGTACGGCGCTGTCATGCTTCCGTTGCTCGTGCTGCGCAGGATGGACGCTGTACTGGCACCCACGCGCGACGAGGTCCGTTCCAAGGCTCACGAACACCCCGAAGGACGTCCCGGGCGCGAAGCGATCCTCGAGCGAGCCGCGGGGCACCGCTTCTACAACACCTCGCGCTTCACGTTCTCGACCCTGCTGAGCGACGACAAAAACGTCGCCGCGAACCTGCGTGACTTCGTCACCCAGCTCTCCCCTGCCGCACGCCGAGTCATCGAGGCCTACGACCTCGACCCGCGCATCGAGCGCATGGACCGGGCCGGGCTCCTGTACGCCGTCCTGGCCGACTTCGCCGACCTCGACCTGCGCCCGTCGGTCGTCTCGAACGAGGCCATGGGCTACATCTTCGAAGAACTCCTGCGGAAGTTCTCCGAAATGAGCAACGAAACCGCCGGTGAGCACTACACCCCGCGCGAAGTCATCCGCCTCATGGTCGACCTCCTCGTCAGCGGACCCACCGCCGTCGAGCTGCAGGAGAACCCCGTCCCCGTCCGCACCGTCTACGACCCCGCCGCCGGCACGGGCGGGATGCTCATGACCGCGATGGCCCGCATCAAGGAGCTCAACGACAAAGCCATCGTCAACGTCGCCGGTCAAGAGCTCAACGACGAGACCTGGGCCATCGCCCAGTCCGACCTGATGATGCAGGACATCGACCCCGGCCGGATGCGCAACGGCAACACCCTGACCCAGGACGCCTTCGCCACCGAGAAGTTCGATCTGATCCTCGCCAACCCGCCCTACGGCGTGGACTGGAAGGCCTACGCCAACCCCATCAAGGACGAGCACGCCCGGCTCGGTGACGCTGGCCGCTTCGGTGCTGGCCTCCCGCGCGTCTCCGACGGATCGTTCCTCTTCCTGCAGCACATGCTCAGCCACATGAAGCCCGGCGGTTCCCGCGTCGGCATCGTCCTGTCCGGCTCGCCGCTGTTCTCCGGGCAGGCCGGCTCCGGGGAGTCAGAGATCCGACGCTGGATCCTGGAGAACGACTGGCTCGAAGGGATCGTGGCCCTGCCAGATCAGATGTTCTACAACACTGGCATCTCCACCTACGTCTGGATCCTGACCAACGACAAGGCCCCCGAAGTCACAGGGCTGGTCCGGCTCGTCGATGCGCGGGAGTTCGGCAGCAAGATGCGTAAGTCCCTCGGCGAGAAGCGCAAGGAGCTCACCCCGGTCGCGATCGACGACATCGTCCAGCTCTACCTCGGAGCGCTCGGCGAGTCCGTCGACGACGCCCGGGTCAAAGTCTTGCCTCGAGAGGCGTTCGGGTTCCAGCGCATCACTGTCGAGCGGCCCCTGCGCCGCCGCTGGGAAGTCAGCCCGCATGCTGTCGCAGCCCACCCGTTTACTGCGCACGTCGGTCTCGTCGGTCAGGTCTTCGACACCGAGAAGGCCCTCCTCGCCGCCGCGCCCGGGCTGACTACCGCCCAGAAGAAGGTGTTTGCGAAAGCCTGCGCAATCGCCGACCCCGATGCGCCGATCGTCACTGGCCGCGGCGACAAAATCGAGGCTGACCCCGACCTCCGCGACGCCGAGAACGTGCCCCTGCCTGCAGGCTGGTTCGACCTCGACGAGGACGCCCGCCTCAAAACCCTCGAAGCCGACGCCGAGCACCACCTCGCCGCCGAGATCCACCCCTACATCTCAGACGCCTGGATCGACCACACCAAGACCAAGGTCGGCGTCGAGATCCCCTTCACCCGCCAGTTCTACGCCTACACCCCGCCCCGACCCGTCGAGCAGATCGCCAACGAGATCAAGAGTATGGAAGTCCACATCCAAACTTGGATGAAGGGCCTGGGGTTGTGAGCAACCTCGCCATTGACGCCGCATTCGCGCGATCGTCTGGTCGCCTAGCCTATCGCTTTGGGCGACTACTATCGCGGCGCGAAGATCGCGTAGGTGACTCCAGCGACATCCAACGTCTCTCCCTTTCGAGCGCTGGGTACTTGTACGCCCGCGAGGGCGCGGCAGACCGCCAACACGCATCGGAGTCCACTGAGCGGCGCAGCCTGCGCATCGACCGGAATCAGCTGGTCATCAACCCCATGTGGCTAACCGGCGGCAGCGTCGCCATTTCAGAACAGAGCGGCGCTGTGAGTCCGGACTATCGGGTCTTCGGCTGTCCTCCCGGAGTCCTTCCGCGCTACCTGCATCACTTGCTCAGAAGTAAGCCATACATGGACCAGTACAACCTGTTTGTGCGTGCAAACACCACGTTCGACCGGCGGATCCAGCAGGACGACCTGGACCAACTCCCACTCTGGCTCCCACCCTTCGACCAGCAACAACGGATCGCGGACTTCCTCGACGACCGGGTCGCCCGCATCGACCGGATAACTGAAGCACGCTCGGGCCAACGGAAGGAACTTGAGCTACATCGGCGCGGCGCTCTGGTGGAGGCGATCTTCCACGACCGCGATCGACTTGTTCCATGCAGCCAGCTTTCCGAGATCCGCCTGGGTCGGCAGCGGTCACCGCAGCACGAATCGGGGGACCACATGGTCCCCTATCTCCGATCGGCAAACGTAGGTGACGGCCGCATCGACCTTGGAGACGTCAAGCGAATGAACTTCACCCCGGATGAGCAGCGAGTGTTTGGCCTGCAGCCAGGAGACATCCTGGTGACCGAGGGGTCCGCGAGTCCAGACGCGGTAGGCGCGAGCGCAACGTGGGAAGGGGACATCGGTGGCGCCGTTTGCTTCCAGAACACGTTGATTCGGCTTCGCGCTCGACCGAACTGTTCTCCTGATTTCCTTGCTGTGTGGGCGCGAGCATCCCATGCCGCAGGTGCTGCACGCGTATTTGCCGGAGGTGCGAGCATTCTTCATCTTGGCTCTGAGGGCATGTCTCGCCTTCAGATGCCCCTTTTGCCCCTGGGCGAACAGCGCTCGCGGGCTGCCACGGCAAGCAAGGTGCTTCAGTTTCATGCAATCGCCGACGATTCGCTTCGGCGATCTGTTGAGTTGCTCTTGGAGTACAAGCAGTCGTTGATCACGGCCGCGGTGACGGGTGAGCTCGACGTGACGACGGCGCGCGGCAATATCGGGGGAAGGGAAGAATGAACATCACGCAAGAGTCGGCCTTCGAAGCAAATATCGAGGGGCACCTTCTTGGCGCAGGATGGACAAAGCTTGCCCCGACCTCGTACGACCGCAAAGCCGGGCTGTTTCCCGACGAGACCATCGCTTTCGTGAAGGCTTCGCAGCCGAGGGCGTGGGGGCAGCTGGTGGCCCGGCACGGCGGAGAGGGCATGGCGCGGGAGCGGTTCCTCAAGGTCGTTGCTGACGCGCTCGACCATCGCGGCGTGGTCAGCGTGCTCCGTTCACCCGTCAAGGACACTGGCGTCTCGGTGCGCCTGTGCTTCTTCAAGCCGGCGTCAACGCTGAACGAGGAGCAGTCGCAGCGCTACAGCGCGAACCGACTGTCGGTGGTGCGCCAGCTGCACCACTCCGAGTCACGCCCGATGGACTCCCTCGATCTGGCGCTGGTCGTCAACGGCATACCGGTCGCTACAGCCGAGCTGAAGAACCCGTTGACCGGGCAGGGCCTGGAGCAGGCGATGGCGCAGTACCGGGCTGACCGGAACCCGCATGACCTGATCTTCGCCAAGCGGGCGCTGGTCCACTTCGCCGTCGACCCGCACCGTGTGGCGATGACGACCCGGCTTGCCGGTCAGGAAACGGTGTTCCTGCCGTTCGACCAGGGCAGCGCCGGGGCAGGCAGTCCGGGGACGGCCGGCAACCCGCCCGCGTCCGGGTACCAGACGGCCTACCTGTGGGAGCGGGTGTGGCAGCGCGACGCGTGGCTGGACCTGCTCGGCTCATTCGTCCACGTCGAGGACGGGCGAGTGCTCTTCCCGCGCTTCCATCAGTGGCACGCGGTGCGCTCCATCCTGGAGGCGACCTACCGCGACGGCGCCGGCGTGGACCGGCTCATCCAGCATTCGGCCGGGTCGGGGAAGTCGAACACCATCGCGTGGACCGCGCACTCCCTCTCGCGGCTGCACGGGCCGGATGAGGAGCCGGTGTTCGACAAGGTTGTTGTCATCACCGACCGCAAGGTGCTCGACCGGCAGTTGCAGGCCACGGTGTCCGGGCTGGAGCACACGCCGGGCACCATCGTGCGGATCGACGAGAAGTCCCAACAGCTGAAGGAGGCCTTGGAGGGCAACGCGGCCCGGGTCATCATCACCACGCTGCAGAAGTTCCCTGTCGTCGCAGCGCTCGCCGCGCAGGCCGCCGCCGAGGGCGACGCGCGCGGGGTGGTGGGGCGCCGGTTCGCCGTCATCGTCGACGAGGCGCACTCATCGACCAGCGGGGACTCGGTCGCGAAGCTGAAGAAGGTCCTCACCGGCGACGCGGCTCTCGCAGAGGCGGAAGCGAACGAGGCGGCCGCAGAAGCCGCAGAAGCCGCGGACGAGCCGGACGCGGCGCTGCTGGCCAGTGCGCAGCACCGGGGCAGGAAGAAGAACCTGTCATTCTTCGCGTTCACCGCGACTCCGAAGCCCAAGACCCTCGAGACGTTCGGGCAACTCGACGACGACGGGCACAAGCGGCCCTTCCACACGTATTCGATGCGCCAGGCCATCGCCGAGGGCTTCATCCTCGACGTGCTGGCGAACTACACCACGTACTCGGTCTACTACAAGCTCGCCAATGCGCACCCGCGCAACGACCCCGAGTTCGAGACTGGCAAGGGTCGCGCGGCTCTGGCCCGGTTCGCCTCGCTGCACCCGTACCAGCTCGAGGCCAAGGCCGAGGTCATCGTCGAGCACTTCCGCACCAAGACCGCCGGCAAGATCGACGGGGGTGCGAAGGCGATGGTCGTCACCCGCTCCCGGCTGCACGCGGTGCGGATGAAGCAGGCCCTGGACGCCTACATCGCCCGCAAGGGATACGCCGGAGGCGCGCACCCACTACGCACCCTCGTGGCGTTCTCCGGGCCGCTGAACGACCCCGACGCGCCCGAGTCGACTCCGCTGACCGAGGCCGGCATCAACGGCTTCCCTGACGGCCAGCTGCCCGAGCGCTTTCGCGGCGACGACTACCAAGTGCTCGTCGTCGCCGAGAAGTACCAGACAGGGTTCGACGAGCCGCTGCTGCACACGATGTACGTCGACAAGAAGCTTGGCGGCGTCGCCGCCGTGCAGACCCTCTCCCGGCTCAACCGCACCCACCCCGGCAAGGAGGACACCTTCGTTCTCGACTTCGCCAACACGAGCGAGGAGATCCAGGACGCGTTCGAGCCCTTCTACGAGGAGTCGTTCGCGGCGCCTACGCAACCGAACGCGCTGTACGCGATGGAGCACGACCTCCTGGCCGCCGGGGTGCTGTCGATGCCGGAGATGGAGGCCGCGGTCGCCGCTCTGCTGTCAGAGGATCCAGCGCAGCAGGCGGTTCTCTACGCCAATCTCCTGCCAGCCGTCGGTCGGTTCGCCTCCCTCGACGAGGACGGGCAAGAGGCCTTCCGCGGCACCCTGCAGAGCTTCTGCCGCGGCTACGCCTTCATCGCTCAGGTCATGCCCTTCACCGACACCGACCTCGAACGGCTCTTCCTCTACGGTCGGCTGCTCCTGCTCGACCTGCCGGCGCGTGAGAACGACCCCATGCCGCAGCTGAGCAAGTCGGTGCAGATGACTCACCTGCGCATCGCCGTCGCTGCCGAGACCGCCATCGAGCTGACTGGCGCCGACGAGCCTGGCACTGCACTTCCGGGCGAAGGCAAGGGAGCCGTCACCGAACCGGTCCTCGACAAGCTATCTGCTCTGATCGCCGCCATGAACGACAGGTACGGCGCCGACCTCGGCGACGCCGACAAGGTCTGGGTGGACCAGCAGTGGACCGTCGTCATGGGCGACACCGACATGGAAGCCGTAGCCCAGCACAACGACCGCTCCCAGTACCAGATGGTCCTCGAGCAGAAGATCAAGGACCTCCTCCTGGATCGACACGAGAAGAACGGCGTCCTGTTCGACCTCTTCTTCGCCAACCCCGACTTCCAGGCCACGCTGCTGCACTACCTGTCCGGCACCTACGACGAGTTCCGCGCCGAAGGGACGGAGCGACCTGCGTGACGGGCGCAGCCGCCCGCGGACGGTCCACTAGGGTGAACGTCCGGGCTCACGGGCCGGTTTTCCTGATGGTTGTCCTGAGGGTTGTCCCGACTAAATCCCTGACCCCGCGGGCCTCTAGCTCAATTGGCAGAGCTGCGGACTTTTAATCCGTAGGTTGTGGGTTCGAGCCCCACGGGGCCCACCAGTACGCAGGTCCGAGCCTTGAAATCGGCTGTACTTTGCGCGCCGAGCGGCCAGCAGGACATGGTCCCAGCTGGTCGGCGACGATCCGAACCGTGGCTCCGCTTCCCTCAAGCAGGGTGGCCACGGTCTTCCGGTAGGCGCGCGGCTCGACCAGCCGAAAGCGATCTCGGCCCGGATCAGCTGGAACGAGTCCGCCGCGTATAGGCGGGAGCAGGTCTCGCACGTGTCCCCCCGCCGGTTCCCGCAGCGGGTGAACGTCAGGTCGTGCAGCTCGCCCACCCAATTCGCAAGCACGATTGCGCAAATTCACTTGCGCTTTCCAGGCGCTTGGGGCACGGTTGGCGGCGTGCCACAGGACCCTTCGCGCATGTCCCCCACAAGGATCTTCGATCCCAGAGCGGTCCTCGCGGTCACGCACCCGCTCCGGATGCGACTGCTCGGCGAGCTGTCGCGGCGGGGTACGGCTCGCGTCGTGGACCTCGCTGGTGGCCTTGGCGAGCCGGCGAACTCGGTCAGCTTCCATCTGCGACAGCTGGCCAAGTACGGGTTGATCGAGGAGAACCCGGAGCGGTCCCAGAACGGGCGGGAACGTTGGTGGCGCATGACATCCGACCGAGGCTTCGAGATTGACCTCGATGCGATGCGGCAGCTCGAAGGCGGGGAGGCGGCGGTGGGTGTCTTTCGCCGCGTCGCCGAAGGCCACGTCCTCGCGCTCCATCGCGCCGTCCAGGTGCCACCGTCCGCCGTCGACGTCCCCAGCGGCCAGCAACGCACGATCAGCGACGACTTCGCGGTGCGCCTCAGCGACGCCGAGCTCCAGCAGATGCGCGGCGAGTTCGCGGAGCTCCTCGACCGCTGGACGGATACCTCTCGCGCCCTGAACGACGTCGATGACGGCGTAGAGCGCCGCGCCTACTACGGAGTGGTCATGGCCGCCCTCGTCCAGGACATCGGCGCCACCACTCATGGACCTCACAAGGAGCAGCAGCAATGACCAGCACCGACGCCGTCACCTCCAGCGCACCTGACTACGACGACTTCGCGGCCACGTACGCCGCCGCCAACGACAACAGCCTGTTCAACGCCTGGTACGCCAGACCCGAGATGCTCCGCCTCGCCGGGGACGTCAAGGGAACACGGGTCCTGGACGCAGGTTGTGGGCATGGTCCCCTCATGGTTGCGCTGCGCGACCGTGGCGCCGACGTGGCCGGGTTCGACCTCAGCCCCGCCATGATCGACCTCGCTACGGACCGCCTCGGCAACACCGCCGACATCAAGGTCGCAGACCTCGCCGCACAGCTTCCCTACGAGGACGACGAGTTCGACCTCGTCACCTGCTCACTGGCTCTGCACTACGTCCAGGACTGGGCACCGGCCCTGGCCGAGCTGCGTCGGGTGCTCAAGCCCGGCGGTCGGTTGGTGGTCTCGATCATCCACCCCTTCGTCTACGCGTTCTGCTACCAGGACGAGGACTACTTCGCCCTGACCCGGTACTCCGAGGACCACCAGCACGACGGCCACGCCTTCACCCTCACCTACTGGCACCGACCACTGCAGGACGTCATCAACACCTTCCTCGACGCCGGACTCGTCATCACCAGTGTCACCGAGCCTGCTGCGGACCCAGGCACGCCCACCGAGCTCCTACCGCCTGAGGGGCGCCGCTTCATCTGTTTCTTGTTCTTTGTCCTCGAGTCGCCATGACGGCGCCAGCCGTCGTCGACCTCGGGCACCTCGACTCCGGTCTGCTGGCATGGGTGGAAAGCCTGGCAACGTCCGGACCGGTGCTCCTTCGCCGCGACGGGCAGACCATCGGCACCCTCACATACTCCTCCGAAGTCCTCGAGGGCTCACCCACAGTGGACCCTTCTCTTCCCACACGCACAGATCATCGTCACCGAGATCCTCGACCCCGAGTTCGGCCTCGACATCCCTGGCCCCGTCGGCCGGTTGCTCGACGCGGGCGCCCACGCCTACCTACCGCCCGAACCACTCGAGCAGGTCGCCGAGAACGTGCAGATCCATCTGCAGTCCGTACTGGCGGAGCACTCGGCTCGTCGCCGCCCGGCCTCCACCAGCTGAACTCCTGACACAACGGCCGCCCAACACAAGGACCCCATTGCCACACATCGAGGGCAAGGCCGGGCCGGGCGCCCGCACCTCCATGCCGCTGACGGTGGTGCGGCCGAGCGATCAGGTCTTCCCGTTCACTGCCCCACAGAAAGCCTTCAACATGTCGGTCCTCCAACCGCTCACCCCAGCAGACCTTGAAACCCTGATGGCAGTGCAGCGAGAGGGCGCGATCGCGGGCCTCGGACATATCTTCCCGCAGGAGACGCACCCCTTCCCTGAGCAGCAAGTTCTTGACGGGTGGAAGCGTGAGATCGCTGACCCTGGGGTTGACTGCTTCGTCATCAAGGACGCCGGACGAGTGGCTGGATTCGCCGCGACGCGAGCTGATGAACTGCTTCACTTTGGTACGGCTGTGTCGACCTGGGGCAGCGGGCTTGCCGGCCTCGCCCACACCGAGCTTCTAGAGCACCTGCGGGCGAGAGGGCATCGGGAGATCTTCCTGAGGGTCTTCGACGAGAACACGCGCGCTACCCGCTTCTACCTCCGGCGCGGATGGGTCCGAACCGACACGACCACGCGGACCACCTTCCCGCCGCACCCAACGCTTCGACGCTACGAGCGGCGACTCCCATGACGTCCGGAACACCCGCAGTCCGGTCGCGCCCAGCGAGTGCACGGTTCCCCCGCCGAAGTGCGGCCACAACGGATTCCGGTCGGTGAGGACCTTCTTCACATGGCTTCTAGGCCGTGCCGTGTACTAGCGCGTCGACAAGCCGGCTGACCTCGCGAAGCTGCGGATCGCTCCAGCGAACTTCTTCAGCGACGTCCAGCACGTCAGGCAACTGTTTCTTCGGACGGCGTCTCGTCCTGGCGGCGGGCCGAGCTACGCCCTCGAGTAGTTCGATGACTGGCAGCAACAGGTACGAGTCCCGCGGACCATCGGGCCGAAGCAGGTGCAGACGGGCTCCATCAAGTCTCAGTTCGCCGAAGAGAGGTGCTAGGTCCGCCACAGCACGCGGAGATGGAGCCAAGGCCCGTTCCCAGAGCGAGTCCTCTCCGTAGAACCACAAGAGCCTTGCCAGCGACAGCGGCGACGTGGTCACGTACGAGCTCCCCATGTTGCGAGTATGCACGCGTAGGTCACCTACGAGCCGCCGACCCTGCGCTCCACTCTCCGCTATCGGCTCGGTGGCCACCCGTGGTCAACCCGACCCGCACCGCCGACCATTAGGGCAACATGCTTGCGTGACGAACCCCGCTGCGCGCACCCGCGTACACAACTGGGGCTGTCGGATACTTGGGTCTATCTTTCTCGGGTTCCTTGTAGCGGCCACCCTTGGTGGAATGTTCGACCCCACGCCGGGTCCGGACCAGCCGACACTCATGCCAGGGACGCTGGTGGTGGCGTTTGAGTTGGTCCTCCTCGTTCGTGTGCTCAGGCTGGGAGTCACTGTCACCCCCGACCACGTCATCTCCCGCGGATGGTTCCTGACACGCCGCTACCCCCGTCCCAGCATCAGCGGAGCCGGCGCAACCGGCTACAGCGGCGGGTACAACCGGTGGTCCAGATCCAAGGCCTTCACCATGCTGTGGATCCGAGTCGATGAAAGCGCCGTTGATCTTCCGCACATCGCGGGGCGACCGCAGAAGATCCACCGACTTGCCGATGAGCTCCGGGTTGCCCTCAGCGTTGCCACAGACGGGAGCTCTGATCACGACGGCTGACGGGCCCTCCGTAGGTTGTGGGTTCGAGCCCCACGGGGCCCACCAGTACGCAGTCCGCCCGCCTGCCTGCCCAGACCGTCCCGGACGCAGCTGACCCCCGACTCCGAACGGGGAGCCGAGGGTCAGCGGTGGATCGGCTGGGAGCGAGGTCTAGCGGACGACCTGGACCTTCAGCACCTGGGTCTGGGTGCCCACTCGCATGCCGATGTTCCAGTAGCGCTGCTTGACCATCGCGCTGCTGAAGGTCACGCCCAGTGCCCAGCGGTTCGGACCGGTCCAGACGAACTTGTTGTCCAGGCCGCGCGGCGCCTTGGGGTAGGGCATCGCGTCGACGTAGCGGGGCTGGCTCTTGGCGACGGCCAGCATCGTGTACGTGTGGCCCGCCCGCACCGTGTACATGCCGTTGCTGTAGCTGGCGCCCTGGATCACGAACGTGGACACCTTCGCGGTGAGCCGGGTGGTCGAGACGTTCCCGGCCTTATCCGTCGCCGTCGCGGTGTAGACCGTGCTGGCACCGCTGACGGTCCGCTTGATCGTGCAGGACGCCATTCCCGAGAGGCCGTCGCGGGCGGAGCATGCCCCGGCCGGAGCGGCCGCGAAGTACGGGGTCGTGGTCGAGACCCCCGTGACCGCCACCGACGGGCGCGTCTGGTCGACGTTGACACCGGTGACCGAAACCGTTGCAGCGCCACCGTCGACGGCCGTGATGGTCCGGGAGACGGACTGCGCCGCACCGTTCCGGCCGATCGTGACGGGCTGCGGGCAGGCGGCCACCAGCGCGGCGCCGTTCGGCGTGCAGGTGAAGCTCACCGTGACAGCGCTCCGGTACCAACCAGCCTTGCTCTTCGGGCTGGCGCTGGTGAGCGTCGCCGTGATCGCCGGGTTGTGACGGGTGGTGGTGGCGGACGAGGCGAGGAAGTTCGAGTCGCCCTGGTACTGGACGGCGACCTCGTCGGACTTGCTCGTGGGAAGCGAGTAGCCCAGCGTGGCGACGCCTGCGGTCAGGGTCGCGGTCCCGACCGGCCTGCCGTCGACGCTGAACACCACGCTGCCGGTGGGGGTACCCGAGCCAGGCGCCACCGGGGCAACGCTGGCCGAGATGCTTCCCGCACGCACGGTGATGGACGGAGTCGTCGCGGCCTGGTCGACCACGAGCGTCTGCGGCGTGGCCGTCGAGGACGCGTAGACCGTCGGGTCGAGGGCCGTGAACGTCGCTCCGACCGTGTGGGCGCCGGGGGCAAGGGTCCCCAGCGCCGGGCTGGTCGCCTGGCCGTTCTCGACGATGCGGGGACCGCCGAGGTCGATGCCGTCGACGGAGAACTGGACGTAACCAGCCGCGCCCCCCGGCACGGTGGCGGTCACCGTCGGGGCCTGGCCGTAGACAGACGTGGCCGGGCTCAGCGAGACCGACACGGTCGTCGGCTTGGCGACGACCGTGATCGTCTGGCTGACGCGCGTAGCGTCGGCGTAGTCGGCGTTGCCCGCCTGCTGGGCCACGACAATGCAGGTGCCGGCGTGGTCGAAGGTCAGGGTCGTGCCGCTGGTCCAGCAGGCGGTCTGGGGGCTCGAGGCAGCGTCGACCCAGTAGGTGACGGGGTTGCCCGAGGGGCCACCGGTCGCGCTGAGCTCCTGCGTGTCGCCCACGGTCGCCGTGGAAGGGACCGGAGCGAAGGTGATGGTCTGGGCGGCCACGCCGACGGCGATGGTCTGCTGCGCCTGCGGAGCGCTCAGGTAGTCGGCATTGCCCGCCTGGTCGGCGTCCACGACACAGGTGCCGGAGTGGTCGAACGTGACGGTCGAACCGCTGACCGAGCACGTCGAGGTGCTGGCGGCGTCGATGGAGAACGTCACGGGGTTCGCCGATGCCCCACCGGTGGCCGCCACCGTGTAGGTGTCTCCCGTCGCGGCAGCGCTGGGAGCGGTGGTGGTGAACGTGATGGCCTGCGCACCCTGACCGACCGTGATCGTCTGGGTGGTGCTGACCGCGTCAGGGGCCGCGCCGTTGCTCGCGGTGACGGTGAAGGTGTAGGTCCCGCTGTGGGTCGGGGTGCCGGAGAGCGCCCCGGTGCTGGTCAGGGTGAGCCCCGCCGGGAGCGTCCCGGAGGACACAGTGAACGTGGGGTCCGGGTACCCGGTCGCGGTGTAGGTGTACGAGTACGCCTGGCCCACGGTGCCGGTGGTAGGCGCGCCCGCAGCGGTGAGCACAGGCGGGACCTTCAGGAAGGTGAACGCGCCGACGGCGGGGAGGGTCACTCCGCCTGCTGTGGTCACGTTGACCGACTGTGGCCCGTTGGGGGGCGGCTGGGGCATGGGGACCGTGGCGACCACCTGGGTGTCGGTCGAGGACGTCACCGTCGCGGCGTACCCGTTGATGCTCACCGTCGCTCCCGCGAGGCCGGTGCCGTCGATGGTCACCGAGCTGCCGGGCAGCCCGGATGCGGGCGAGGTCGCGGTCAGGTGCGCGGGGTAGTAGAGGGTGACGACGCCGTTGCCGCCGTGCCCGGAGACTGCACCGGTCAGCGAGCCCGCGAAGAAGGACCCGCCACCGCCACCGCCTCCGTTGTTGCTGCTGTTGAAGCGGCCGCCACCGCCGCCGCTGTAGCCGCCACCGCCGCCGCCTGCGTATCCGGACGTCCCGCCACCGCCGCCGAAACCACCGACGCCGTAGCCGCTCGCGCCCGAGCCACCACCCGCACCAGCCGCGACGGACTGGCCGCCACCGCCGCTCCAGGTACCGCCGTAGCTGAGGAGGCCGCCGCCACCGCCGGCCGTGCCGGCAGCGCCGCCGTTGCCACCCGTGCCGCCCGCGCCACCGCCGTTGCCACCTGCCATGCCCGAGGTGCCGGTGCTCCCTGCGGAGGGGAACGTGTTCGATCCCGCGCCACCGCCGCCGCCTGCGGCAGCGAGGATGCCGGCCTGGTCCGGGGTCCGGTAGATGAACGACCCGCCACCACCGCCAGCGCCCCGGCTGTACACGGCGCCGTTGCTGCCCAGGCTGCCGGCAATGATGTGCAGCGTCTCGCCGGGGGTCACGGAGATCGTGCCCGTCAGCTCGGCGCCACCGCCGCCCCCGCCGTATGCCGCGCCGCCCTGCGCACCGCTGATGTCGACGTAGACCTGAGTGACACCCGCGGGCACGGTCCAGTTCTGGACACTCCCGGTGGCGGAGAAGGTCTGGACCGTGTCAGTGGTGGCTGCGGAGGACGGAGTGGCCGCGATGACAGCCGCGGCCGTGATCGTGCTGACGGTGACACCGGCAGCAAGCAGGCGACAGCGAAGTGAGCTCATGGAGGTGGGGGTGCTTTCTGTCAGGTATCAGCCCAGGTCAGGCCCGCCGAAGTAGAGCACCGCCCACCGGTCCCCCCATGAGGGATCCGCGGAGGGGGAGCCGAACGGATGAGCCCCGACGACCTGAACGACCACTGAGGAACGTGGGACGGCCCGCACCGGACGTGGCGCGCCGGTCACCTGGTGACCGGCCCCTCGAGCGCGGGTCAGAACGGCTTGACGACCTCGCGGAGGGTCTCCATGGCCCGCCCCACGTCGTCACGAGCGGCATGGATGCGGGCCGCGCTCGAGGATGTCGTGTGCGCCAGCGCCCGGTCGAGCTCGAGCGCGGCCGCGAAGAGGTCCTGGAGGACCTCGGAGTGGACCGCCTCCAGGATGCGCTCGCGCTCCTCGAGCCGGGCGAGGCGCTCGCTGCGCCGGATGTTGCAGACCTGGCCCTGTGGCCCGGGCTGGGCGTAGAGGTCGGTCACGGCCACCTCCACCCAGGACCACGTGCCGTCGGTGCGGACCCGGAGCTCGCCCACCCGCTCCGCGCTCGACGGGTCGGCCACCAGCAGCTCCTCGAAGGCCTCGCGGTCCTCGGGGTGGATGCGGTCCGTGATGGGGGTGCCCATGACCTCGTCGACGGGCCAGCCGAAGAGGTTCGCCACCGCCGGGCTGGCATAGCTGACGACGTGCCGCTCGTCGAGCAGGACCGCGGCGTCGCTGGAGCGCTCCATCAGGTGCCGGACGGCGTCACCGAGGTTGAGGGAGGCGCCGACGATGCCGATCAGCTCCCCGTCGCGGTACACGCCACTGTCGGTCACCAGCGCGTGCAGCACCTCGTCGCTGCGGTTCCGGACCGGGAACCCGCCGGACCATGGACGGCCCTCCCGCAGGGCGGTCATGATCTCCCCCGCCGCCTGCCGGGAGAGCTCCGGCACCGTCACCTCCGTGATGTCACGTCCGACGGCCTCCGCGGCAGGCCAGCCGTACAGCCGCTCGGCGGCGCCGTTCCAGAACAGCACCGTCCCCTTCGTGTCCGTCGCGATCACGGCGTGCCCGAGGGCGGCCAGAAGCTCCTCGGCAGACGGACGCAAGGAAGGCGCCTCGGTATCCATGGGTCCAGCGTGCACCCCTTGCTCCGCGTGGTCACCGGGGCTAAAGCCCCGGACCGGACGACACCCTGCGCCCGCCATCCGCTCGGGTGCAGAGCCGGTGTCCGGGCAGGCTCTGGTGGCAGCAGTCCGAGGCCGCGAAGAAGGCGGACCGCTACCTCAGTCGCGAGCCCTGGTCGCGGACGGGGTCCGACCCCCGGGGTTGAGTCCGACGTCCCCGGCCGTGACCACGAGGGCCGCGACCTCGTGGGCATGGGGGAAGACGTTGTTGTGGGAGCCGGGCAGGACGACCACGCGGGAGGGCCCACCGGCGCCGTCGGCGAGCTCGTGCAGCCACGGGGCGGGCGCGAACGAGTCGGCCTCGCCCGCAGTCACGGTGAGCGGCACCGTCAGGGCGGCCACCCGCACCTCGGGCCGGTGGCGGAGCCCGGACAGCACGATCCGGACGACGTCGGTGCGCACGCGGGCGAGGTTGCGCAGGACGACGAGCTCCGTCGGCGGGTCCTTGCGCCACGCGGTCAGCGCCGCACCCGCCAGACGGTGTAGGCGCCGTTGGGCAGGGGTGAAGGTCGGGCCCGCCATCACCAGCGCGAGCACCCCGGTCCGGGGCGGGGAGTGCAGCACGCTCTCCAGGGCCACCTGCGCGCCGGTCGAGTGACCGAGCACCACGACGGGGGTGTCGGGGTCGCGGGCCACGACGGCAGCCAGCCACTCGGCGCCCGCCGCGGCGAGGCCGCCTATCGTCGGGAGCACCCTCGCCCGACGGCCCCGGAAGGCCAACGCGTCGAAGACGACGACCTCGCACCCGAGCTCGGCCAGGCGCCGGGCCAGGGGCAGGAGGTAGTTGGGCAGCCCCAGCCCGGGGAAGACGGCCACACGCAGGGTCGGCTCGACCCAGCCCTGTGGCGAGAAGACCAGGGACCGCACCGGGCCGCCCAGGAGCTCGTCCCAGCGCTCGCCCTCGGCGACACCGGCGCCTTCACCGCGCGCGTCGTCACCCTCCGCTCCTGCACCCACAGGCCCACCCCTCTCACGGCCACACTTCCACACCGCGGTGCAGACTGTTCGGGTGAGCAACGTCGAGACCGACCCGCAGGAGACCGTCTGCGCCGACGGCGACCCCACAGGGGCCGGTGCCCCCGCGGCCGGGACGCCCCCGGTCGAGGTCCTCGAACCCCGCGACGTCCCCCTCGGCGGCCCGCGCGCCATGACGGTGCGCCGCACCCTGCCCCAGCGACAGCGCTCGATGATCGGGGCCTGGTGCTTCGCCGACCACTACGGTCCCGACGACGTCGCCGCCTCCGGGGGCATGGACGTCCCGCCCCACCCCCACACCGGGCTCCAGACCGTGAGCTGGCTGTTCACCGGCGAGGTCGAGCACCGGGACAGCCTGGGCACGCACGCCATGGTGCGTCCGGGCGAGGTCAACCTCATGACCGGCGGGGCCGGCATCGCGCACTCCGAGGTCTCCACGCCCGGTACGACCGTCCTGCACGGAGCCCAGCTCTGGGTGGCCCTGCCCGAGGCCCACCTCGACGCCCCTCGCCGGTTCCAGCACCACGCGCCGGTGGCGGTGCGGCTCGGCGGGGCCACGGTGCGCGTCTTCCTGGGGTCGCTGGCGGGACACCACTCCCCCGTCGAGACGTTCACCCCGCTGCTCGGGGCGGAGCTGACCCTCGACCCCGGTGCCACCCTCACCCTCGACGTCGACCCGACCCACGAGCACGGTGTCCTTGCCGACACCCCGGGCCTGCGGCTCGAGGGCACCGAGGTCGCCAGCGCGGCACTCGCCTACCTCCCCACCGGCCGCACCACGATCGCCCTCACCAACGACAGCACCGAGCCGGCACGCGCCCTGCTGCTCGGTGGCCCGCCGTTCGAGGAGGAGGTCGTGATGTGGTGGAACTTCGTGGGCCGCAGCCACGAGGACATCGTCGCGGCGCGGGAGGCGTGGATGGCCCACTCCGACCGGTTCGGCCAGGTGGAGGGGTATGAGGGCGCGGTGCAGCACCTGCCGGCCCCGGCGATCCCCGCAGTACGGATCCGCCCACGCAGCAACGCATCTCGCAACACCCGGGACTCGTGACCAGGTCCGTCCGCGCGCGCGTCGCCGTACTCTCGGGCGTGGCGCTGCTCGTCGTCACGGCCGTCGTGGCAGCGCACCTCCTCACCGCCCGCACCGAGGGTGTCTCCGGTGACTGGTCGGCGCCGTCCGTCGACGGCACCGTGGTCGCGGGCCGGGCCCTGGTCAGCGGCGGCAACACGGCCCTCGACCTGCGGACCGGCACCAAGGTCACCCTCGGGTCGGTGGTCGGCGGCACCCCCTACGTCGCCGACGAGCGCCTCGTCATCGCCAGCCCGGGCCGCCTCGACTCCGTGCGCCTCGATGCCTCGGCCCGCTGGACGTGGCGGGCACCGGCGGGCGCCACCGTCGTCCCGCTCGCCGCGAACGCCGGCAGCACCATGGTCGCGACCTGCCTGCAGGGGTCCGCGACGTCCTGCCGGCTCGTGGGGCTGGACACCCGCGGCCACGTGGCCTGGCAGTCGCAGTCGTCAGGCATGGCCCGACCGGCGGCGCCCACCGGCGGGGCCCTGCCACGGGCCCACGCGGAGAAGGTGCGCGGCGGCGGCCTGCTCGTCACCGACCCGGTGACCGGCCGCCAGCTGCTCCAGCCCGGCTCGACGTTCCTCGCCGTGCCCGACGGACCCGTCGTCGTGGCCGTCGAGCAGGACGGGCAGTGCGTGGTGTCCGCGACGACCGCTGCCGACCCGGTCTGGACGCGGGTCCTGGGCCCCTGCCCCCGAGGTGGTCTGCCGCGGCTGTCCGCGACCCGCGCCGCCGTCCGGCTCGACTGGCCGGGGCAGTCGCGCGCCCTCGACCTCGTCACCGGCAAGGACACCACCAGCCCTTCATCACCCAAGGCCCCGGCAGAGGTGGCGCGCACCGACGAGCTCGTCGCCACCCAGCGGGAGGTCGCCCTGCACACCGACCCCCTGCGCTGGGGCGAGACCGTCCACGTGGTCGAGCTCCGCCGCACCGGTGACGGAGCCGACGCCGAACCGGTCGCGCGCATCGTCTCCACCCGGCGACTCACCCTGCTCCTGCTCGAGCCGCGCGCCCTCGTGGTGCGGGACGGCGACCGGGTCGTGCGGTACCTGCTCGACCCGGCATCGGCCACACTGGGGTCATGAGCCCCGACACCGGCCGGCGCAGCGCGAGGCGCCCGTTCCTCGTGCCCTTCCTCCTCGGGCTCTGCTCGCTGGTGCTGGTCCGCGAGGGGCTGCCCCGCCTCTTCCCGGGCGTCAGCTACTGGGTCATCTTCCTTGCGGGCCTGGCCGTCGGCTGGGCCGTCTTCACCATCGCCGAGCGCCTGCTGGTGCGCCGAGCTGCCCAGCGCGAGAACGGAATCCGCCCATGAGCCACCCGACCAACCCCGAGCACACGTCGACGGGCCCGGTCCTGGTCACCGGCTGCTCCTCGGGGATCGGCGCGGCCACGGCCGACCTGCTCGTCAAGGCGGGCCACACCGTCTACGCCACCGCGCGCCGTACCGACACCCTCACCGAGCTCGAGTCGGCCGGGGCGCGGGTCCTGCCGCTCGACGTCACGTCGGAGGAGTCGATGACCGCCGCGGTCCGCGCCGTCGAGGCCGAGCACGGCCGCGTGGGTGCCCTGGTCAACAACGCCGGGTACGGCGAGTACGGCACCATCGAGGAGACCGACCTCGACAAGGTCCGGCAGATGTTCGAGACCAACGTCTTCGGGCTCTCGCGGATGGTCCAGCTCGTCCTGCCGGCGATGCGCGCCGCCGGCACCGGCCGCATCGTCAACATCGGGTCGATGGGGGGCCGGTTCACCTGGCCCGTCGGCGGCTACTACCACGCGACCAAGTACGCCGTGGAGGCCATCACCGACGCGCTGCGCAACGAGGTCCGTCCCTTCGGCATCCACGTGAGCCTCATCGAACCCGGCCTCATCCGCACCCGTTTCGAGGGGACGGCGATGGGCTCGGAGGCTGCCGCCGAGGCGCAGTCCTCGCCGTACGCAGCGCTGCTCACCGCGAGCGCGAGCGCCACGGGCAGCGGCTACGCCAACCCCGTGCTGGCCACGGGCCCGGAGTCCGTCGCCCGGGTCGTGCTCAAGGCCGTGGAGTCAGGCCGGCCGCGCTCCCGCTACGTCGTCACCCCGGCGGCCCGCGCCATGATCGCGGCCCGCACCCTCGGGGGCGACCGCGTGTGGGACGGCATCGTGCGCCAGCAGTTCAAGGCCTGACCCGCCGGCGCGCCCCGGGTCCGCGCCTAGACTCGGGCCCGTGCAGTTCCTCAATGGTCTCCAGCCCCAGTTCGACCTGACCTACGACGACGTGTTCATGGTCCCGAGCCGCTCCGACGTCACGAGCCGCCTTGACGTCGACCTCGCCTCGGCCGACGGCAGCGGCACGACCATCCCGCTCGTCGTCGCCAACATGACGGCCATCGCCGGTCGACGCATGGCCGAGACGGTGGCGAGGCGCGGCGGGCTCGCCGTCATCCCGCAGGACATCCCGGTCGACGTGGTCACCGAGGTCACCTCCTGGGTCAAGCAGCGCCACCTGGTGCACGACACCCCCATCACCCTGTCGGTGCACGACACCGCCGGCGCGGCCCTCGGGCTCCTGCCCAAGCGCGCGCACGGCGCCGCCGTGGTCGTCGACGAGTCGGGCAAGCGGCCCATCGGCGTCGTCACCGAGGGCGACCTCACCGGCGTCGACCGGTTCACGCAGGTCGGCGAGGTCATGTCGGGGCAGCCCGTCCTCGTGACCGACGGGACCGACCCGGAGGAGGCCTTCAACCTCCTCGCGACAACGCACCACCACGTCGCCCCCGTCGTCGACGACGCCGGCAACCTCGTCGGCATCATCACGCGGTCCGGTGCGCTGCGCGCCCGCCTCTACTCCCCCAACACCGACGACCGCGGACGCCTGCGGATCGCCGCCGCGGTCGGGATCAACGGCGACGTCGCCGCCAAGGCCACCGCCCTGCTCGAGGCGGGCGTGGACCTGCTCGTCATGGACACCGCCCACGGTCACCAGGAGAAGATGCTCGACGCCCTCAAGGCGGTCCGGGCGCTCGACCCACAGGTCCCGGTCGCCGCCGGCAACGTCGTCTCGGCCGCGGGCACCCGCGACCTCATCGAGGCAGGCGCCGACATCGTCAAGGTCGGCGTCGGCCCCGGCGCGATGTGCACCACGCGCATGATGACCGCGGTGGGGCGTCCGCAGTTCTCCGCGGTCCTCGAGTGCGCGGCAGAGGCCCGCAACCACGGCAAGCACGTGTGGGCCGACGGAGGCGTCCGGCACCCGCGCGACGTCGCCCTGGCGCTCGCCGCCGGCGCGTCCAACGTCATGGTCGGCTCGTGGTTCGCCGGCACGCTGGAGAGCCCCGGCGACCTCTACACCGACGAGCGGGGCCGCCGCTACAAGGAGTCGTTCGGCATGGCCTCCAGCCGCGCCGTCCGCAACCGCACCGCGACCGACACCGCGTACGAGCGGGCCCGCAAGTCGCTGTTCGAGGAGGGCATCTCCTCGGCGCGCATGTTCATCGACCCGGCCCGGCCCAGCGTGGAGGACGTCATCGACCAGATCGTGGCCGGCGTCCGCTCGAGCTTCACGTATGCGGGGGCACGCACCGTCGAGGAGTACGCCGAGCGCGCGATCGTCGGGCTCCAGAGCACTGCGGGGTTCGCCGAGGGCCGACCGCTGCACACGTCCTGGTGAGCAGGGGTTCCACCCGTGGTTGCCACCGTCACCCCGCTGTCGGCCCCTGTCGAGCCCGACGAGGCGCTGCGGCGGATCGCCTTCCTGCTGGAGCGGGAACGAGCCGGCACCTACCGTGTCGAGGCCTTCCGCAAGGCCGTCACCACGGTCAGGGAGACGCCTGACGAGGAGCTGGCGCAGCGGGCGGAGGCGGGCACGCTGCAGGACCTTCCCGGTATCGGGAAGTCCACCGCCGGCGTCATCGCCGAAGCCGTCGCCGGCCGACTCCCGGACTACCTGGACACGTTGCAGGACAAGGCGAAACCGCTCGTCGAGGGTGGCGAGGAGCTGTTCGCAGCACTGCGCGGCGACTGCCACTCGCACTCGAGCTGGTCGGACGGTGGCAGCCCCATCGAGGAGATGGTCCTCACGGCCGTCGAGCTGGGCCACGAGTGGCTCGTGCTCACCGACCACTCCCCCCAGCTGCGGGTGGCCAACGGGCTGTCGGTCGAGCGGTTGACCAAGCAGCTCAAGGTCGTCGACGCCGTCAACGCCTCGCTCGGTGACGGCTTCCGGCTGCTCAAGGGCATCGAGGTCGACATCCTCGACGACGGCTCCCTCGACCAGACCGAGGAGATGCTGGGGCGGCTCGACCTGGTCACCGCGAGCGTGCACTCCAAGCTGCGCATGAACGCCGCGCCCATGACCAAGCGCATGGTGGCGGCCGTCTCGAACCCGAGGGTCAACGTCCTCGGGCACTGCACCGGCCGACTCGTCGAGGGCGGCCGTGGCAAGCGGCCACAGTCCGAGTTCGACGCGCGGTCGGTGTTCGAGGCGTGCGCCGAGCACGGCACCGCCGTCGAGATCAACAGCCGCCCGGAGCGCCAGGACCCACCCGACGACCTGCTGGCCCTGGCCCTCGACATCGGCTGCCTGTTCGCCGTCGACTCCGACGCCCACGCCCCCGGCCAGCTGGAGATGAAGGCTTACGGGTGCGAGCGCGCCGAGCGGCTCGGCGTGCCCTGGGACCGCATCGTCACCACTTGGGACGTCGAGAAGCTGCTGGCCTGGGCACGAGGTGACGCGTGAGCCGGCCCGCGCTGCACGTCGACGCCGACTCCCCGCTGGCGCCGTTCGAGCAGGTGCGCGAGCAGCTGGGCGACCTCATCGCCGCAGGCGCCCTGGCCGAGGGCGACCGGCTGCCCACCGTCAGGGGCCTGGCCACCGAGCTGGGCCTCGCGCCCGGCACCGTCGCCCGCGCCTACAAGGAGCTCGAGGCGGCGGGGCTGGTCACCACACGCAGCCGCGCGGGCACCGTCGTCGCCCCGCAGGCGCAGTCGGCCGAGGTGGCCCTGCGGACCGCCGCCCGGGTCTTCGCGACGCAGGCGGTGGCGAGCGGCGCGGACGACGCGACGGCGGTGGACGCCGTACGCGCGGCCCTGCGGGACGCCCGAAACGACGCCCGAAACGACGCCCGGTACGACCCCCGGCGGTGACGGGTGGGCCGCGTCCGGAATGGTCACGGACCCCGTTTTGGAGATCGCGGCAGTCACCCCCTATGCTTTCCGAGTCCTCGACGGATCCGCGCCTGGCGCTAACGGCGGGGGACCGTTGAACGGGTCCCCATCGTCTAGCGGCCTAGGACCCCGCCCTTTCACGGCGGTAGCACGGGTTCGAATCCCGTTGGGGATACGCACCACCAGCACGACATGCACCACCCAAAGGCCCCGTAGCGCAGTTGGTTAGCGCGCCGCCCTGTCACGGCGGAGGTCGCCGGTTCGAGCCCGGTCGGGGTCGCCCAGACCAGAAGAGCCCCACACGAGAGTGTGGGGCTCTTCTGCATGTGCCGGGGCACGGGCGTCGAGGTCTGGCGCCGCACCCGCCCCGCCGGGCGCGGCGCCAGCCCGGTCAGCTGCTGACGGAGATGACGACCTTGCCGCGGACGTGCCCGCCGGCGCTGACGGTGAACGCATCGGCCGTCTGCGCCAGGGGGAAGACGTCGGCGACGGGCACGGTGAGCTTGCCCTGGTCGGCCAGGTCCGCGAGTGCGGCCAGGTCCTCGGCATCGGGACGCACCCACAGGTAGAGGCCGCCCTCGTCGGCGACCTCCGCCTCGACGATGGAGCCGTGGCGCCCGCCGTCGGCGAGCACGGCCTTCGTCACGTCGAGCACACCGCCGATGAAGTCGAGGACGACGTCGACGCCCTCGGGCGCCAGGGCACGCACCCGCTCGGCGAGCCCGTCGCCGTACGTCACGGGCTCGGCACCGAGGCCGCGCAGGAACTCGTGGTTCTTCTCCGACGCCGTGCCGATGACCCGCGCACCGAGCGCCTTGGCGATCTGTACCGCGAGGATCCCCACGCCGCCGGCCGCGGCGTGGACGAGCACGGTGTCGCCGGACTTGGCGCCGAGCCGGGTGAGGAGCTGGTACGCCGTGAGGCCGGCGAGCGGCAGGCCTGCGGCCTGGTGCCAGTCCAGCGACTCGGGCTTCCTGGCCACCGTGCGCACGGGCGCGGCGACGAGCTCGGCGTAGGTGCCGCCCTTGACCCAGTCCTTGCGGGCGTAGGCCATGACCTCGTCGCCCACCTTGAACTCCGGGGTGTCGAAGCCGACGGCCTCCACGACACCGGAGACGTCCCAGCCGGGGATGGCGGGGAGCTCGACGTTCATCATGGGGTCGAGGTAGCCGGCAACGACCTTCCAGTCGACCGGGTTGACCGAGGCGCTGCGGACGCGGATCAGCACCTCACCGGGACCGACCTTCGGGTCCGGGACGTCGTTGAGGGAAAGGACGCTGGGGTCGCCGTACTCGGCGTAGGTGATGGCCTTCATGTCGACGACAACCTGTCCGCGCGTGCCGTCATTCCGGGGCAACGCCTCGATGTGAGGAGGGTCGCCCGGATCCGCTATGATCCTGCAGTCGCGACGGTCCGCCACGGGCTACGGCCCAGGATCGCCGCGAAATGCATGTCCGGCCACCGGGCATCCACCAGCACCACCACGGCCAGGTAGCTCAGTTGGTACGAGCGTCCGACTGAAAATCGGAAGGTCGGCGGTTCGACCCCGCCCCTGGCCACCACAGAAGCCGCAGGCCAGACCCGTCTGGCACTGCGGCTTCGTGCGTGTGTGGGACGCGGACGCCTCGGGTCAGCCGGCGAGCGCCGCCAAGCCGTACGTGGCGACCGTCGCATCGTCGAAGGCACTGTCCGTGCGGGTGAGTGACTCCAGCCCGGTCGTGCGCTGGCCCGGCGAGGCCTTGGCGGCCCGCAGCGAGACCGTCGGCGCCTGCAGCCCCGGCAGTGCGCCCGCGGGTGCGGACGGCCGCGCCTGGACGCGATAGGACACCCGGTGACCGGCCAGCAGCGGCGCGGCCAGCGTCCACCTGACGACGAGGAGGCCGCCGGCGCCCCGGTGGGAACGGGTCAGGACGGTGCCGTCCAGGTCCTCGACCGTCGCCGAGCCGACGAGTCGCTCGTCGTGGCGCACCTCGACCACCGAGCCCGCAGGCACCGCGCCCGGGCCGGTCGCGCGAACCGTGACCACGCTCGGGGTCCAACTGTGGAAGTCACGACCCCAGGAGACCTGCTGCCACCCGGCTCCGACGCACGCACCCCACAGGTCGCTGGACGCGGTACCGGCCGCGGCGAGGGCGTGCCGGCTCCCGGCGGCGGCCCCGTCGCCCACCACCACGGTGATGGGCAGCGGCGCGGTGACCACGTCGTGCGGGTACAGCAGCGTCCGCCGGGCGCCCAGCGACAGCAGGTACTCCGTGCCGGCCACCAGCGCGTCGGTGACCTTGACCCGGGTCGTCGTCTGCCCGGCGGCGTCGGTGATGGGCTTCCCGACGACCTGGACGCGGACCGCGCGCCCGTCGTCGCCCACCAGCTGCGGCACCGTCTGCTCGTAGAGCCTGCGGTCCCAGGACACGCTGACCACGGTGCCGGCCGCGTGCCGCGTGCCCGTGCGCAGGCGTGCGCCGAGCACGGCGGGCAGCCGCGCCTGGGTGGCGGAGCCCGTCGCGACCCACGTCTCCTCTCCGGGGGGCAGGACCTGGAGGCCGGCTCCGGCTCCCGCAGCAGATCCAGGTCCGGCGGCCTGCGCGGCGGGTGCGACGAACAGCAGCCCGAGCGACGCGCCTGCTCCCCCGAGGACGAGGCGGCGGGGTACGGGGCGCGAGGACGGGCGGGCGGGGTGGGTCACGGTGCCTCCTGGGTCAGGACGAGAAGGGTGGGGGTCCGGTGAGGAACGGCACGACCATGCCGTCCCAGGCCGCGACCTGGACGAGGGTGAGGACGAGGTACGTCGCGGGCGGCGCCACGAGCGCCACCGCGCGGGGTGCCCGCCGGGCGAGCAGACCGGCACCGAGGAGCACGAGGGAGGCCACAAGCAACGGCGTCGCCACGGCGAGCTCCTGCCAGCCGTGGGGCCAGCAGGAGGAGCGGGCACAGCGGTCCCGCGGCCCGGTCACCTCGAACTGGGCACCGACCAGGCTGAACGCGCCCAGCCACGCGAGGGTCCACAGGGAGCCGGCGGCGGCCACCACCGGCCTGCCGGTCCCGGCGTCCGCCGGCGACGCCGACCGCAACGAGGACGACCGCATCCCCGATGACCACGACAGGAGGCCGAGCCCGGCTGTCGTGAGGGCCGTGAGGACTGCCCAGGTCCACGAGGGTGCCTGGGTCATGGTGACGATGTCTCGCTGCCTGGTGAGCACGTGCCCGAGCTGCGCACCCCCGAACCCGGTCCAGAACGCCCCCACGAAGGTGAGCGCGAACCCGAGCAGGACGGCGACCAGGCCCCGTACGCGGTGGCGCGGACCGGCGCCCGATGGTGCGGCGGGCGGCGACTCCATGGTCGAGGACTCCACGCCCTTGGTCATCCGCCGAGCCGGGCGAGGACACGGCCCAAGGCCTGCCCGCACGTGTTGGCCTGGCTGGGCGAAGGCATGTTCTGCGCGCCCGACGCGTCCTGCAGCTTGCCCCCCGTGAGCGGGAAGTTGGTCACCGGACCGACGTCGATCCCGTCGACGACCTTCGCGAAGGCGGCACCGATGTTGGCCTCGGAGGACCCGAAGCGGTCGGCGTAGAACTTCGCGATGCGCTGCGACGGCGTCATGCGCAGCAGGCTACGGCTCGCACCGGAGAGGGTCCCACCGGAGCTCGCCTTCAGGGCGGTGGCGATGAGCCAGGCGTCGACGTCCGCGACGACGTCGCTGTAGCCGAAGCCGGAGCTGTCGACCGCTCCCAGGTTGGACGTCATCCAGGTCATCAGGTCGGGCTTGGTGGTGAGGCGGTCGTAGACGCCCCAGGCCTGCAGGAGGTCCAGCGGCCAGCCACCGAGGTCGCCGAGGCAGTAGTCGTCGCGCGCGCTGTCCACCCCCCAGGTCCGGTAGCCGAGCATGGTCGCGGCCCAGTGGGCGACGTCCCGCCTGCTGCCCGGCTTGGTGGGGTAGAGGTTCGTGAGCGCCTGCTCGCTGACAGCCCTGGCCTGGGCCGCCTTGTCGTCGGCGTCGAGCTGTGGCGTGTAGAGGCCCCAGAGCCCGCTGTCGTTGCCGCCCCAGTACTCGGGGACCCGCAGGTGGTGGAGGATGTAGTCGGGGACCGCGACCACCCACTGCTTGACGGGGTTGAAGAAGCTGTCCGCCTCCTTGATGGCCCGCTCGCACGCGACCTCGGCCCGGCACACCCACTCGAAGACCACGTCGAACCCGGTGTCGGTGTAGGAGCTGTCCTGTTCGGCGGGCGGACCGACGACACCGGACAGGTCGATCCCCCTGGCCCGGGACGACACGACGTCGTGGTCGACGGCGATCGATGTGCCGCCCAGGCTCTCGGTGACCTCCACGATCTGGTTGTAGTGCCACTGGTCCGGCATGGGGAAGCCCATGTTGCCCGACCAGCCGGTCGACATGCCGGCCACGAACGCACCCTCTGCCTTGCCCTCGTCGAGGATGACCTGGCAGACGTTCCGGGTGCCGTAGACGCCGGGCTTGAAGGTGCCGTTGAGCGCTGAGTCCAGCACTTCGTTGACGCCGTCGAAGAAGTCGAGCACCGGGCCGTGAATGGTCTCCCCCACCGGGTCGTAGTCCACGCTGAAGAACACGACGCTGTCCGAGGGGAGGCCGAGGGTCCGGCCGCGCTCGAGGGCCTCCAGCCCCTGCGTGCGACCCGCCTCCTTGGTCATCGCCGAGGTGTCGTTGTTGTAGCGCTGGTGCAGCGGGAAGAGCTTCAGGCCGGCCGCCTTGATCGCGTCGAGCTCTGCGGAGGTGATGAACTTGCCGGCCCCGACGGTGTAGCGACCGACGTGGGTGTAGCCGCGAGCCCGGGCTCCCGCCGCCGTGGTCGCGTTGAGCTGCTTGTTGGTGTCGAAACCCTTCGTCGCGATCGTGGTGTCCCCGTTGGAGACGAGCAGGTTGCACCAGGTCGTGTAGTCGCCCTTCGCGGTCTGCGGAATCTCCATGAACTGCTGGAACGAGGACGTCTGGGTGCCGGTGTCGCCGTCGAAGCTCCCGTTGAACGGGGCGTCGAGGCGGTTGAAGCGCATCGACCCCTGGTAGAGCCGGACGAAGTGCTTGCTGCCGTCGACGCTCCCCGGTCCGACCGGCGCCTGGGTGCGCAGGCCGTCGCGCGTGCCGGGGCCGAAGTTGCCGTTCGCCACCCCGTCGGCCATGCCGAACTCGTACTGGAGCGCGAACAGCAGTGCCGTCTGGACCTGCCGCGAGAAGATGCCGTCGCACGGGACGAGGGCGAAGTCGCGCCGGCCGGAGTAGGTGCCGTTGAGCCACTGCTGCACCTCACGCACCGACTGTGAGCCGTCCCCGAAGAACGGCACGACGTACGCGTCCATCGACAGCAGCGATGCCATGAGCTTGACGTCGACGTAGGGGTTCGCCGAGCCCAGGCCCAGGTCCTCTCGCACCCGCCCCACCGAGGTCGACATCGACGAGAAGGCCACGGTCGCACCGTCGTAGAGCCCCGGGTATCCCTTGCACCACAACGCGCCGCTGAGGATCCGCAGCACGTTGGCGGAGGTGGCGCTGGTGGCGTTGATCCGCCCGATCTGCGCGGTGTACGCGGCCTTCGTCTGGTCACCGAAGCCGGAGGCGACGGGCGAGATCCCCAGCTCCCACTGCAGACCCCTGCGGAGCCCGTAGATGGTGTCCCAGCCGGTGGTCCCCGTCTCGGGGACGGCTACCCAGCCGTTCGCCGCGGCGTAGGTCGTGTTCAGCCACCTCTGGGCCGCAAGAATCTGGTCGTCCACCCGGTTCCCCCTTGGTTCGTACTCGGGACGCGGGCGACGGTAGCCGCAGGCACGGGCCGGAAGGGCGATCGGAGGCGGTGCGGGACCGGCGCGCATAACCGGGGCCCCGCTCCGCATAACCCGCCGCCCCGGGCGCAGGTCCGGGGACGACCCGGTCAGGACAGGGCCACCGCCTCCGAACCTTCACGGTGGGCAACGCTGCCGAGCTGGCGGGAGACGGCCCGAGCCGCGCGGACGGCCGTCACCATGCCGGTGAGGGTGGAGTTGCAGGCGAGCGCTGTGGGGAGGACGCCGTTGCCGGCCACGTAGAGGTTGTCGAAGCCCCACACCCGTCCGTCCGGGTCACAGACGCTCGCGCCGTCGTCGGTCTGCCCCATCCGCACGGTGCCGGTGAAGTGCAGGGACGACCCGGCGGGCAGCAGTGCCGACTCGGTTCCGGGATCGAAGGGTCCCAGCGCCTCGGCCGTCACCTGCTGCATCTCCCGAGCACGCTGGATCAGGCGCAGGTCGTCGTCGCTGTACGAGAAGCGCACGGAGATGCGCGGCATGCCGGCAGCATCGACGTGCTCCTCGGAGAACTCGAGCCGGTTGTCCGGCTGGATCTCCGTCGGCACGTAGAACCCGAGCCCCACCGAGTAGGCCAGCGGGCGGCGGTCCTCGTCGATGTGGACCTGGTTGCCGATCTGGAGGTGGAACGGCTGCTCCGGGCCGCTGTGGGGCACCCAGAGGTGCTCGCTCATGAACTCGTCGTCGGCCATTGGGATGAGGTCCGCCAGCTCGAACCCGAGCCGGTCGAGGTCGGTGAGGACCCGGCCCGTGAGGAAGGCGTGCTCGTTGAGGTAGCGACCGAGGGCCGTGGGGCGGATCTGCGAGGCGAACAGCAGCTGAGGCGTGCGGATGGCATCTGCGCACACGATGGTGACCGCGGCCCGGAGCTCCTGGAGCGCACCGGTCGCGACCTCTCGCACCTCGACGCCGCGCACCTCGCCGCCCCCGTGCAGGAGCCGGACGGCCTGGGTGCCGGCGAGCAGGGAGAAGTGCGGGTCGAGGCGGCCGTCACCGATGGGCGGGAAGATCGTGTTGGGACCCGTACGGCGCCGGACGCCGTCCTGGTCGAACTGCACCGCCATGGGCATGTGCCGCGCGGTGCGCCCCGGCGCGCTGACGCCGTCGAAGATGCGATGCAGCACCTCCAGCGTCGCCTCCCCCGGTCCCGCGGGCGGGAACGGCTCCTCGGTCACGTGCAGGAGCTCGGAGGCTGACTCGAGGTCGGCGTCCCACTGGCTGCCTGCGAGGAACTGCGGCACCTCCTCGCCCCAGGGCGTCGGGGTGGCTGCGGTCCAGTGGACGCCCATGCCCCCCACGTTCCAGGCCACGGCGGCCGCAGGCATCTCTTGTGCCTCCTGCCCGATGGAGCTGAGGTGGTACATCCCCGGCTCGACACCGACGAGCGAGCTGCCGACGTCGGACGTCGGTGCGGTGCCGGTGTAGAACCCCTGGATGCCCGAGGACACCCGTTGGTTGTAGCGCTGCCAGATGTCCTCCTCCGGCACGTCGTGCAGGTGCTGCCCGGGCAGGGTCCCGATCACCGGGCCGCCGTCGACCATGAGGATCCGGGCATCCGGCTGCTCGCCCCGCAGGCGGCGGGCCACGGCGGCCCCCATGAGCCCGCTCCCCACGATGAGGACGTCGGCGTCGAGGTGGTGTGTCATCACTGGCCTTTCGGTGTGCAGGCCCTACGGAGCCCGCGGTGGCGTGTCGGTGTCAGTCGGCGTTGCTGCTGAAGGCGGTGTCGAAGGAGGCGGTCGGCAGCTCCCACAGGAGCGATCGCACGAACTCCTGCGCCTCGCGCGCACCGTGCTCGCGCTCCATACCGGCGTCCTCCCACTCGACCGAGATAGGGCCGGAGTAGCCGACGTGGCGAAGGGCGCGGAAGGCGTCCTCCCAGGGGACGTCGCCGTGGCCGGTCGAGACGAAGTCCCAGCCGCGGCGCGGGTCACCCCACGGCAGGTGGGAGCCGAGGACACCCGCGCGACCGTTGCCCGGGCGCAGGCGGGTGTCCTTGCAGTCGACGTGGACGATGCGGTCGGCGAAGTCGACGATGAAGGCGACCGGGTCGACGCCCTGCCACATCATGTGGCTGGGGTCCCAGTTGAAGCCGAACGCCTCGCGGCCGTCGACGGCCTCGAGCGCCCGCACGCAGGTCCAGTAGTCGTAGGCGATCTCGCCCGGGTGCACCTCGTGCGCGTAGCGGACCCCCTCGTCGTCGAAGACGTCGAGGATGGGGTTCCACCGCGCGGCGAAGTCCTCGTAGCCGGCGTCGATGACGTGGGCCGGCACCGGTGGGAACATCGCGACGTAGGGCCAGATCTTCGACCCCGTGAACCCGGTGATGACGTCGACCCCGAGCTTGCGCGCGACCTTGGCGGTGAGCTTCAGCTCCTCGGCGGCCCGCTGCCGGACACCCTCGCCCTCGCCGTCGCCCCAGACCCGTGGACGCAGGATCGCCTGGTGCCGGAAGTCGATCGGGTCGTCACAGACCGCCTGCCCGGCGAGGTGGTTGGACAGCGCCCACACCTTCAGGCCGTGCCGGTCCAGGACCTCGACCCGCTCCTTGAGGTACGCGTCGTCCTCGGCCGCGCGCCACACGTCGAGGTGCTCGGCGGAGCAGGCGATCTCCAGCCCGTCGTACCCCCATGCGGCCGCGCGCTCGGCGACCTGCTCCAGCGGCAGGTCCGCCCACTGGCCGGTGAAGAGGGTGACCGGGTGGGTGCTTCGTTCTGGCACGGGGATCTCCTTGGTCTGGTCGGGTCGCTGGGGCGGGCGGGTACGCGGTCAGGCCGGGAAGGTCCGCTCGACCCACTCCCAGCTGAAGCGGGCACTGGCGTCGGGCTCCATGCTCGCCCTGTCGACCTCCAGGACCACCCACCCACCGAAGTCCTCACCGAGCGCCTTCACCACCCCGTCGAGGTCGATGTCGCCGAGCCCGGGCTCGAGGAAGAAGCGCTGGTCGGAGACCTCGTAGTAGGGGGTCGGCGTCTCACGGCTCGCCGCGGCGATGGTCAGGTCGAGGTCCTTGACGTGCACGTCCACGAGCCGGTCCTGGTGCTTGGCCAGGAAGTCGGCGCTGGGGATCCCGGCCCACTCGAGGTGGCCGATGTCGAAGGACGCCCCGAGCAGGGACGCGTCGACCTGCCCGAGCACGTACTCGATCTCCTGCTCCGTCTCGACGAGGGAGCCCACGTGGTTGTGCAGCCCGGCGCGGATGCCCTCCTGCTGCAGGACGGTGGCCGCTTCCGCGAGGTACTCGACCTGTCGGTCGAGCAGGTCCTGGTCGAAGAACGCCCCGACGGCCGTGGCCTGCACGACGCGGGGGGCGGTGAGGTCCATCTCCGCAGCCAGGAACACTGTGTCGAGGCCCATGAAGTTCGACTCCTCGGCTCGACGCCGTACGCCGTCGAACCAGTGCACCCACTCGGCGCTCCCCTTCGCGAGGGACATCCCCTTGGCTTCCGGCGGCGCCACCTGGATGTAGCCGGGCGCCGGGCGCAGGCCGGCCTCGTCGAGCATCCGCTTGTAGGCCTGCAGGGTCTGGGTGCCGAGCACCTCCATCATCGCGGCCCCGAAGCCCGCGTCGCGGATGGTCCGGTGGACGTCGAGCTGCTCGTCGCGCCAGGTCGGGTCGGCGTAGCGCCAGAGCCGCGGCTGGCCGGGAGCCGGCTTGAGGTTGATCCACTGGATGGGGTTGAGGGCGACCTGCGACCGCGTGACTGTCATGGGTTTCCTGTCGTGAGGGAGGGACGGGGGCGGCCGGCGTCAGCCCTTGACTGCTCCACCGAGGATGCCCCGGACGAAGTAGCGCTGGAGGCCGACGATGATGGCGAGCGGGATGACGACGGAGATGAAGGTGGCCGCCATGAGGGTGCCCTCACCCTGGCCGGTGGTCTGGACCAGACCGGCCACCTGCACGGTGATCGGCGGTGGGAGGTCCGAGCCACCGAGGAAGAGCAGGGGGATGAGCAGGTCGTTCCACGACCAGAGGAACTGCATGATCGCGAGCGACATCATCACCGGCACGGACAGGGGCAGCACGATGCTGCGAAAGACGCGCAGTGGCGAGGCGCCGTCGATGCTCGCCGACTCGAAGAGCTCCTTGGGGATGCCGACCATGAAGCCCCGAAGCAGGAAGATGCCGAACGGCACCGTGAACCCGACCTGGTAGATCCACACCGCCGGGATCGACCCGCTGAGGCCGAGGACGTTGAACAGCTTCAGCAGGGGGACGAGGGTCACCTGCGGCGGCACGACCAGCAACGCGACCAGGAGCAGCGACAGGGCGGTTCTCCCCCGGAACGACATCCGGGTCAGGGAGTACGCGCCGAGGGCCGAGATCGTCGTCGTGAGGACGGTGACCGGCACGGCGATGGCCAGGGACGTCCCGATGCTCCTGCCAACACCGATGACGGAGAAGGCCTGCTGGTAGTTGAACCCGGTGAAGAGCGGCCGGGCGAAGGCCGTCCACCACCCGGTGGCGGCGTTGTCGCCCTGGGTGCGGATCGAGGACACGAACAGGGCCAGCACCGGCGTGAACCAGATGACCGAGAGCAGTCCGACCACGACGTGGACGACCAGTCGAGCCGGGCTGCGCCACCTGCGACGGGCCACACCCGTGGCGGGCCGGGCCTCGCCCTGCTCGAGGGTGGGTGACTGGAGAACGGGCGTGGCGGTCATACCGTGGCCTCCTCTGCGCGGAACTCGCGGATGTTGATCAGGACCACCGGCAGGGCGACGACGAGCAGGATCACCGCGATGGCGCTGGCGTGGCCGAGGTTGTTGGCCGCGAAGAGCTCGTAGTACATGCGGTTGGCGATCGTGTTGGTGTTGAAGTTGCCGTTGGTCATCACGTAGACGATGTCGAAGATCTTCAGGGCGAAGATCACCTCCGTCGTCACGACGACGAGGACGGCCGGCAGGATCGACGGCAGGGTGATGGACCGGAAGATCCGCCACTCACCCGCCCCGTCGAGGCGCGCTGCCTCGACCAGCTCCACCGGCACGTTCTTCACCGCCGCCGACAGGATCAGCGCGGCCACCCCGAGCGACGACCACACGGCGACGAAGATCAGCGCGAGGGTGTTGACGAAGGGCGTCTGCAGCCAGGCGACCGGCTCGTTCCCCGGGACCAGCGTCCAGAGGGCGTTCAGCAGCCCGCGCTGGGCCTGCCCGGGTGGGCTGTAGGTGTAGATCTGGCGCCAGATGATGGAGCCGGCCGTGAAGGAGATGGCCGTCGGCAGCAGCACCAGGGTCATCGCCACGCGCTCGTACCTGACCCGGTCGAACAACACCGCGACGACGAGGGCCAGCACGAGGGTGACGACGGGGAAGGCGATGAGCCAGATCAGGTTGTTGCCGATGACGCTGCGCATGTCGCTGCCGAGCGCCCAGGCGAAGTTCTGCCCACCGACCCCCCTCTGCGCCTTGGCGTCGAGGAAGGAGTACACGACGGTGGCGACCAGCGGGTAGAGGAGGATCACGCCGATGATCAGCAGCGGGACGAGCAGCCAGAGCCAGGGGCGGACACCACGGTGCCGCTGCAGGCCGGAACGGGTGAGGATCGACTCCCCCGCACCGAGCATGAGGTAGACCGCTGCGGGGATGGCCACGGCACCGATGAGGATGAGTGCCGGGACGCTGGTCAGTGGGTCCATGGTGTCCGCCCTTGGGTTATGGGGAAGGGTGTTACTGAGCGGTGGCCGCGGCCTGGATGTCCTTGAGCACCTGGTCCAGGCTCGAGGGCTTCTGCAGGTAGGACACGACTCCCTTGTAGAAGGCGGTCTGCACCGCGGAGTTGGCCATGACGTTCGGGCCGGTGGACAGCTGCACGTCCTTGGCGTCGGCGAAGTAGGTCGTGGCGGCCTTTTTCAGCAGAGGGCTCTTGTAGGTGTCTGCCGACACGTTGACGTCGGCAACGGGCCACTGGTCGGCCGAGGCCAGCAGGGCCTGCGCCTCGTCGGACGCGACGTACTTGAGGAAGGCCCGGGTCGTGGGCGAGTCCTTGAACGCGGTGGTGACGGTGGTCTGGAAGATCTCGGTGCCCTCCTTGCCGTTGCCGAAGCCCGGCACGCGGAAGAAGTCGAGGTTCTCGGTCGGCTTGACGTCCTTGCCGATCAGGCCCGGGACCCACGCGCCCCAGAGTGCGAGCTGGCACGTCGGCTTCGCCGCGACGATTCCGTTGTACCCGGTGGCGATGGGGCTGGCGAGCGCACCGGCGCGGCCACCGGCGACCTTCTTGTCGTCGGTCGCGATCTTGCCGAACTCCTCGAACGCGTCCTTGACCTGCGGGCTCGTCCAGGACAGCTCGCTCGCTCCCCACTGGCGCAGGAGCTCCGGCCCGTACTTCTTGGCGAAGATGTTCTCGATGAACTGCGCGCCCGGGAAGCCGCTCCCACCGCCGGCGTCCTCGGCGATGCACCAGGTCTGCTTGCCGGCGGCAGCCTGCTCGTCGGTGTACTTCACGAGCTCGTCCCACGACTTGGGGTCCTTGGGCCCGGTGTAGGTCTGCGGGTTGTACCAGACCATGAAGTTGTTGAACCCCTGGTAGAGGCCGAAGGTCTTGCCGTCGAGCGTGACTCCGTTGACGAGGCTCTCGCCGAAGGTGCTCTTGAGCTTGTCGGCCCCGACCACGGAGCCGACGTCGACGAGCTTGCCCTGCTTGGCGTACTGGGTGGCCACGCCGACCGCCTGGTCGACGATGGCGGGCGGGTTGCCGGCCGCGACGCGCGACTGGACGATGTTGTTCTCGTCCTGGGTCCCCGTGTAGTTGACCGTGGTGCCCGTGGCGTCGGTGAAGGCCTTGTACACGCCCTTGAGCACGTCACCTTCCGCGCCACCGTTGACCCCGATCATCTCGAGGGACTTGTCGAGCTTCTGGCCACCCGCGATCTGCTTGGCGGCGGCCACGGCCTTTGCGTAGAGGGCGGGGTCGAGGCGGGCAGGGACAGCACCCTTGCTCTGTGCTGCCGCTCCGGACTGCTCGGCCGAGGCGCATCCGGTGAGGGACACGGCCACCACTGCGGAGAGGCCGACGAGTGCGGCTCCCGTGCGGCGGCCGGCCCGCTGTGTCGTTGAGAACATTGCTCTGGCTCCGATCTAGGTTTTCACTGGTTGGTGCGGTCGCGGCGCGGCCTCACGTGGTGGCGGTCGGGGTTGCCCCTCAGGTCGGTGAGGCGGCGCGGTGGACGGTCGGCTCGACCGCGGTGGTGTCCGGCGAGGAGACGTCGGCCCACTCCCCGCCGGCCGACGCCGACGTGAGGACGGCCGAGGTGAGGACTGCGGCGCGAACGCCGTCTGCAGCAGTGGGAAGGCCGTGGGCCTCACCGCCGCCGAGGGTCAGGTAGGCGTCACGGACGAAGGCGTTGAACGCGTCCTGGTAACCCATGGGATGCCCCACCGGCACGATCGCCAGCCGGGCGGCGTCCTCGCTGAGCGTCGCGGCGTCCCGGACCAGGGTGCGCGACTCGCGGCGCTGGCCGAGCCAGAGGGTGTCGGGCGCCTCCTGGTCGAAGGCGATCGAGGCCTCGGTGCCCATGACCTCCAGCGCCAGCCGGTTCTTCCTGCCGGCCGCCATCTGGGAGACCATCGCGGTGCCCAACGTCCCCGACGCGGTCTCGAAGAGCAGCGCGACCAGGTCCTCGGTCAGCACCGGCTGCCCGCCTCGCTGCGGCAGGACCGTCCGGGTGCGCGCGGACAGCCTGCCGATCCGCTCCCCCAGGACGAACTCGACGAGGTCACACAGGTGGGAGCCGATGTCGGCGAAGGCCCGCGAGGGACCGCCGAGCTGCTGGTCCACCCTCCAGTCGTCGTCGCCCGGCTCCAGCAGCCAGTCCTGGAGGTAGCAGGCCTGGACGCTGTGGACGGCGCCCAGGCCGCCGAGACGCACACGGTCCGCGGCCTCCCGGACCATGGGGTGGAAGCGGTACACGAACGGCACCGCCACGGTCAGCCCGGTCTCGGCGGCGACCCGCTGGATACGACGCGCGTCGTCCACCGTCGTGGCGATCGGCTTCTCGCAGACCACGTGCTTGCCGGCCGCGAGGGCGGAGAGCGCCAGCTCGGCGTGCGTGGTGTTGGGGGTGCAGATGTGCACCACGTCGACGTCGGGGTCGAGGAGCAGCTGCTCCGTGGAGGCGAAGGCAGGCACCCCGAGCCTCGCGGAGGCCCGGCCCGAGCTCGCCGCCGAGGAGGACGCGACACCGGCCACCGTGGCTCCGGCAGCACGGATCGCACGGGTGTGCACCTCGCCCATGAAACCGCCGCCGACCACGCCGGCCACCACCGCCCGCTGCCCCGTCCGGGGCGTGTGGTCGGTGGCTGGGGACGTCGTCGTCGGTGTCACGTGACCAGTGAACGGTCGCCCGGATACTTTTGTCAATAGGTTAGGCAAAAGTTGCTCGCTCAGTGACATCTTGCGTGAGGGCGGGGTGCAGATATGCTGGCGGTACGCAGTCCAGGTGGTGGTGCACAGCCGGAAGGGGGGTTCGAGGATGACGACGACGGTCCGCAGCAGCCCCGCCCTGCTCGACGGCGAGGGCACCGACCAGGTCTTCCAGCTCCTGCGCGACGCCCAGCCGCGGACGCGGGCGCAGGTCGCCTCCCACCTCGGGCTCTCCCGGGCGACGGTGGCCATGCGCATCGACCGGCTCATGGAGCTCGGGCTCATCGGGCCGGTCGAGGGCGCCGCCTCCAGCGGAGGGCGACCGCCGTCCCAGTTCGCCTTCAACCCCACCGCTCGACTGGCCCTGGCCACGGACCTCGGCGCGAGCCACGCGGCGGTCGCACTCACGGACCTGACGGGATCGATCGTCGCCCGGAAGCGCGTGGGCATGGCGATCGCCGACGGGCCCGAGCGCGTGCTCGGGTGGATGGTGGAAGCAGCACAGTCCCTGCTCGACGAGGTGCGCCGGGACGCCGGGGACCTGGTCGCGGTCGGCATCGGCCTCCCCGGCCCGGTCGAGTTCTCGACCGGGCGCCCCATCAACCCGCCGATCATGCCCGGGTGGGACCGGTTCGACGTTCCGGGCTGGGTGCGCCAGCACCTCGAGGTCCCGGTGCTCGTCGACAACGACGTCAACATCATGGCCCTGGGCGAGCAGTCACACAGCTGGCCCGGTGTCGAGCACTTCATGCTGGTGAAGGTCGCGACCGGCATCGGTTCGGGCATCATCTCCGGGGGCCGGCTGCAGCGCGGGGCGCAGGGCATCGCCGGCGACCTCGGGCACGTCCAGATCGCGCGTGGCGCCGACGTCCCCTGCCACTGTGGCAACTACGGCTGCCTGGAAGCCATGGCTTCGGGGCCCGCCATCGCCGCGTCGCTGGCGAGGGCAGGGGTGCCCGCCACGACCAGCGCCGACGTCATCGAGCTCGTCAAGGCCGGCGACCTCGTCGCGATCCAGGCCGTTCGTCAGGCCGGGCGCGACATCGGCGAGGTGCTGGCGACCTGTGTGAGCCTGATCAACCCTGCGGTCGTCGCCATCGGCGGGTCGATCGCGGCAGTGGGGGAACACCTGCTCGCCGGGGTGCGCGAGATCGTCTACTCCCGCTCCATGCCCCTGGCCACGGAGCACCTCCAGATCGTCCAGGCTCGCGCAGGCGCGGACGCCGGACTCATCGGAGCGGGAATGCTGGCCATCGACCATGCCCTGGGCCGTCGCCAGACCTCACCGGCCACCTGACGCGGACAGGGCCCTTCGGCCCTGAGCAGGGCCGACCAGCCGACCTAGCGTGACCCCCATGGACCTCCAGGAGCTGCTGTCGAAGGTCACCAGTGACCTCTCCGTGAAGCGCGTGTTCGGCGAGCCCATAGAGCACGAAGGGACGTTGATCATCCCGGTGGCCCGTGTCCGCGGAGGGGCGGGCGGCGGTGCGAGCACCGCCGAGGCCAACGAGGGGTCGGGTGGCGGCGGAGGCGTCGACGCCCGACCCATCGGCGTCTTCGTGGTCAAGGGACCCGACGTCTCGTGGCAGCCGGCGCTCGACGTGACCCGCGTGGCCATCGGCGGCCAGGTCCTCGCGATGGTGCTGTTCCTGGTGCTGCGGTCGGTCCTGCGCCGCCGCTGAGTCGCCAACGGAGGGGTACGGGTCAGGGGCGCGAGGCGGGGTTCGAGGTCACTCTCGCGGGACGATGCGCAGCGCCGGCATGGGCTGGGGAGCCTTGTGGCCCAGCCGCTGGGTCTCCGGGACGCCCGCCGGGGAGGCGCCTGCGAGCGCCGCGACGGCGGTGCGGGCGCGACGGCGCTGGGCCTGGTTCTCCCAGTTGTACGACGGCGCCCCGCCGACGGGCAGGTCGAGCAGGTCCTTGAACGAGTGGGACCCGTCAGGGTGGCTCCCGGCCGGCCCGAGGGCCTTGGCCACCTGGCCGCCGGCGACCTCCACGAGCGAGAGGTTCGTGCGCAGCCGCAGCCACCGGTGGTTCTCCCAGCCTGTCCACCCGTTGTCCCCCGGCATCGAGAAGCGCTCGCGCAGGACCTGGCCGGCGAGCTGTCCCCGCCGCGCGAGGGCCGCGATCCGCGCCGGGGGCATGGCGAGGTTCATGCCGCCCTCGTCAGGCGAGAGGCTGACGTGGGCGATGCGGTCGCGGAAGCCGGGCAGCGGGAGCTGGAGCAGGTCGTTCCAGTTCTGCATGGTGTCGAGGATCGCCTTGCCGAACCCCGGCAGCGTGGGCCCGGCCGCGTCGAACAGGTTGGGTGCCTGGGCGCGACCGGCGCCGTTCCCTACGGGCAGGTAGACCGAGCTCGCCTCGTCACCGGGCACCGGTGGGTGCGCCGGGTGGTGCGGGCGCAGGTTGACGCCGAAGGTGGGCCGCGTGGGCGCGAAGCTGTCGAAGAAGTGGATCGGGAAGTTGCTCGTGATCCCGCCGTCGGAGAACCACACCCGGTCGGCGTGCAGCGAGACACCCTCTGCCCTGAGGCGGCGCACGGCCTCACGGACGATGTCGCCCTCCTCGGTCTCCTCGGGCCCGGCCGCCCGGCCACTCCCCTGCTCGGCCGCGACGGCGACGAGGACGGCGCTGATGCGGTCGAGCGGCCCGGTGTTGGTGGCCCGGTCCACCGCGTGCAGCGGCACGGCGCTGATGAGGACGGGGAACGACAGGCTCATCCGGGCCGCCACGACGACCGGCACGTCGGCCGCGGCGGGGAAGGGCACCAGCGGGGCGAGCAGCTCGTCAGCGACGCGGCGGCGACGGCGGTCGGTCGGCGAGCCGCCCACCGGGGCGGGGTGCGCCAGGACCCAGTCGACCACCGCTGCGGGGAACAGCCGCCGCAGCTCGTCGGCGTCGACGTAGAACCCGACCGACTCGAACGGCATCCGGTAGGGCCGGCTGCGGGTCACGCAGGTCGTCATCACCTCCAGGTTGATGGCCGGCGACGCGGGCCGGGCCGAGCCCTCCAGCCGAGGGGCGCCCGGACCGGCCCAGAGGTGGCCGAACGTCAGGGGCCCGGTCCCGCTTCCCCCGGTGGGCCCGGCCGTGCCTTCCGCGAGACCCGCCGCGCGGTCGAGGAGGTCGGTGAGCCACGGGGTCAGGGCGGGCGCGCCGCCGAAACCCTCTCCGTCCATGCCGCTGCACATCCCGTAGAGGTTGTCGGGCACGTCGCGCAGGAGCACCCGCCCCAGGACCCAGACGGTCCCGGCCAGCAGCCCGACCAGCACGAGCAGCGCGCCGAGGACGCCGACGACCCACGCGACCCATGCACGACCGCAGGCGCCGGCGGCAGCGAGCAGGACCACCCCCGGCAGGGCTCCGAGCAGCAGGCGCCACCACCCGCCCGTCACCATCGCCGCCGACCGCAGGCCACGCAGGGCCAGGGCGGTCCGCGACCCCCCACCCCCGCCTGCGAGCGAGGCGACCAGCAGCGTGTGCAGCGGAGCCGTACGGCGCTGTGGCTGAAACAGCGTGAACAGGCGCGACCGGCCCTGCTCCGTCGCCCCGAGCGCCCCCGGGAGGCCGGCGAGCACGGGGTACCCGGCGCCGTCACGGTGCCGCCCGTACTCCGCCGCGGCGGCGGCTGCGGCGGCGATCGCTCCCGCCGAGGTGCCACCCACGTTGACCAGCCGGTAGCGGGTCGCGAGGTCGCACACCGCCCACGGGTAGACGATGCCGCTGGTGATGCCGCCCTTCATGACGACGTCACAGGTCGCGGGAGGGGCCTGGTAGGCCTCGGGCCGGCCGAGCGGCTCGGGGACGGCCAGTGGTGGGCTCTGGTCGGTGCTCATCGGCGCCCCCGGTGCTGTCGGATGCCGCCACGTGCGGCCGGTGGCCACGCTAGCGGCGCCGGTCCGCGCCTCGGAAGACTCGCGTCGTGCAAACCTATGGTCTCGATTTCGGGTGTTTGACCGTGCTTGGGTGGCGTTGATCGGTGAAGATCGACCCTGTGCACGATCTCGCCTCCGGGAATCCGCAGCCCCGGGACCTCAGCCGCTGGCTCGTCCAGGCCTCCCCGGACGGCCTGTGGGTGTTCGACGCCGAGGGTCGCACCGTCCTGGCCAACACGCGGCTCGCGGAGCTGCTCGGGCGGACGCCGGAGGAGATGGAGGGCCTGTCGGTCTTCGAGACCCTCGACGACCAGGGCAAGGAGGACTTCCGCCACCACCTCCGGGAGCTGCGGACGAGCCGTCAGCCGGGCGACAACCTCGAGTGCAGCCTGCTGCGCAAGGACGGCTCGCGCCTGTGGGCACTGGTCAGCCACACCCCGATCCGGGACGACGAGGGCGAGCACGTCGGCTGGCTGCACCGGGTCACCGAGTACAGCCAGCAGCGCCGGCTGATCGACACCCTCCAACGGCGCGAGCAGCAGCTGGCCGAGGCCCAGCGCATCGCGCGGATCGGCAGCTGGGAGTGGGACGTCACCCATGACGTCGTGACGTGGTCCGACGAGCTCTACCGGATCTACGAGGTCGACCCCAGCAGCAGCACGGTGCCCGACTACCAGTCCTTCATCGACCACCTCCACCCCGATGACCGCCAGGCGGTCACGCAGGCGATCGGCGCGGCCATGGCCGGCACCGACGTCTTCGAGTTCGACGCCCGGGTGGTGCGCGTGGACGGCACGCTCATGTGGATCCGTGGGCGGGGTCGGGTCGTACGCGACGCCGACGGGACGGTCGTCCGCATGGGCGGCACCGCCCAGGACATCACCGCGACCAAGGACGCCGAGCAGGCGCTCGCCCTCCTGTCGGCCATGGCCACCGCTGCCAACGAGGCGACCAGCCTCCGTGAGGTGGTGCCGAGGATCCTGGTCGACGTCGCCACCCACACCGGCTGGCGCCCCGTCGCGGCCTGGATGGTCGAGCACGACGACGAGCTGCGCCCGGTCGCGGGCGACGTCCGCGAGGCGCCCGAGGCCGACCGGCTCGAGGCGCTGCGGCTGACCCGGCTGGCGGTGAAGTCGCGCAAGCCGGAGGTGTCCACGACCACCGAGGGCACGATGCTCGTGGCCGTGCCGGTGGTCGCCGAGGACCGCGCGGCCTGCGTCATCTCCATGGACACCCGGGCGACGACCGTGCTGTCCGACAGCGACGGGGTCACGATGGGACAGGCCTCGGCCCTGTTCGCCCGGGTCGCCGAGCGCGAGTGGACCCGCGAGCGCCTGGCGCGTGCCCGCGACGACGCGATGGCCGCATCCGTGGCCAAGTCGGAGTTCCTGGCCACCATGAGCCACGAGATCCGCACCCCGCTCAACGGCGTCATCGGCCTGTCCGAGCTGCTGGGGCGCACCGACCTGACCGAGCGGCAGCGCCGCCTCGCCGACGGCATCGACGCCGCCGGTCGCCACCTGCTGGCGCTGGTCAACGACATCCTCGACCTCTCCAAGATCGAGGCCGGGCGCCTCGAGCTCGAGCGGGTCGACTTCGACCCCCGGGCCGTGATCGAGCAGAACAGCACCATCGTCGCCGAGCAGGCCCGGTCCAAGGGCCTGGAGCTGGCCATCTCATGCCAGCCGGACCTGCCGCAGGCCGTGAGCGGAGACCCGGTGCGGTTCGGGCAGGTGGTCGCCAACCTCACGTCCAACGCGGTGAAGTTCACCGCCCAGGGTGAGGTCGTCGTGCGCGCCTCCGTCGAGAGCACCACCCTCGACGAGGTGGTCCTGCGCGTCGAGGTCAGCGACACCGGCAGCGGGATGGGTCCCGAGGTGCAGGCCCGGCTCTTCACCGCCTTCTCCCAGGGCGACACCTCGACCACCCGGGAGTACGGCGGCACCGGCCTGGGCCTGGCCATCTCCCGGCAGATCGTGACGGCCATGGGCGGTGAGATCGGCGTCAACAGCGAGCCGGGGTCGGGCAGCACCTTCTGGTTCACCGCGACGTTCGCCCCCGCCGCCGAGCTCCCCCGCCGCCCCGCGCCCGGTACCGCCGCGGTGGCCGGGCTGCGTGTCCTGGTCGTCGACGACAACGAGACCAACCGGTTCATCCTCGAGGAGCAGCTGGCCGCCTGGAAGGTCGAGACCTCGCTGGCCTCGTCCGGGGTCGAGGGCCTCGGCATGCTCGACGAGGCCGACCGACGGGGGTCGCCCTTCGACATCGTCCTGCTCGACTACCTCATGCCGGGCGTCAACGGCGAGCAGTTCGCCCGGATGGTCCGCGGCGACGGCCGGTTCGCGCAGACCCGCATCATCCTGCTCAGCTCCTCGATGGACCTCAACGCCGCCGCACTGCTCGACGCCGGCATCGACCTGGCGCTGACCAAGCCCGTCTTCGCCTCGCACCTGTTCGACAGCCTGGCCACGGTCGCGTCCGCCCCGTCGGGCACCAGCCACGCCAGCCACCCCGCACCGGTCGTCGTCGAGCGGCCCGAGCCCGGGGAGCCGGTCGGCCGGCTCGGCCACGTCCTCGTCGTCGAGGACAACGCCGTCAACCAGATGGTGGCCGTCGGCATCCTCGAGAGCCTCGGGTACGCCGCGTCCGTGGCCGAGAACGGCGCGGTCGGGGTCGCGGCGCACGCCGCCGACCCGGGCGCCTACGACGCCATCCTCATGGACTGCCAGATGCCGCAGATGGACGGGTATGCCGCGACGCGGGCCATCCGCGCGGCCGAGCCGGCGGGGACCCGCGTCCCGATCGTCGCCATGACCGCCGCCGCCATTGCCGGTGAGCGCGAGCGGTGCCTGCTGGCCGGCATGGACGACTTCCTCACCAAGCCCGTGGACGTGTCGTTGCTGCGCGCCACGCTCGCCCGGTGGGTGCCCGCACCGTCGGACGACGCCGACGAGCAGCCCGGCACCACCGAGGTCCCGACCAGCACGTCGGAGCCGTCGGACGCCCCCAGCGACGTGCTGGAGGTCGACGCCGGCGTCCTCGACCGCGCCCGGCTGCAGGAGCTGCTCGACCTCGACCCCGGTGACCCGTCGATGCTGCTGCGCTTCATCGGCCGCTTCGGCACCGGCTCCGCCCAGACGCTGGCGACGCTGGTCGAGGCCCGGGACGCCGGGTGCGCCCACGACATGGGCAGGGCGGCCCACGCGCTCAAGGGCAGCGCCGCGAACCTGGGCGCGACTGCCCTGGCCACGCTCTGCAAGGAGCTGGAGGACCTCGGCGACGAGGGCGGCCTCGCCGACGACGAAGCCCTGGCCGGGTTGGCCAGGGCTCGTGAGGAGTCGGTGTCGGCGTTGGAGGACTTCGCCGCCGCCCTCCGTCGTGGGGCCTGAGGACACGCAGGCCCCACGACGGAGCGGGTGGTCCGAGCCGAGCTGGGGGAGTACTCGGCGCGAGCGGGTTGCGCTCGCCGGGCGGTGTGGCCCGTCAGACCGCTTCGACGTCCCAGCGCTGGGCCGGGGTGGCGAGGTAGCCGCCGGTGCGGGCCCCGAGGGCCAGACGCCGGCGCACCTCGCGCATGAGCTCCTCGTTGGAGGCGAGGAGGAGGGTCTCGGTGGGGTTCATCGGGGCCATGACGTGCAGGCCGCACCCCTCGGCTGCGCGCAGCACGACCTCGCGGACGGGGACGGAGAAGGCCCGGGCCAGGGCCAGCATGTCCTCGCCCTCGGGCCAGCCGGCGAGCACCGGCGAGTCGAGGATCGTGGCGATCATCCACTCGTCGATGTCGGTGCGCTCAGCCAGGACGGCACGGTTCCAGCCGAGCAGGTTCATCTGGTCCTGCACGAAGACGCCGAGGCTGTTGGTCACTGATGGCTCCTTGATTTCACGTGCGCAAGTTACGTGACGATGAAACACGGGTGGGGGATGTCGGGTCACCGGACTTTGCCAACCCTTGAAGGTCCGGTCCCCCGTTCGGGTGAGCGCGGCTAGTCCGTCCTCCCAAGCCCGAGCTCGTCGAGGACCTCCCGGGTGTGGGCTCCGGGCTCGGGAGCCGGGCCACCCGGCTGCCCCGGGGTCGCCGAGAACCTCGGTACGGCGCCGGGCTGGTGACCCGGGGGCCCGTCACCCTGCTGGTCGACGTACGTGCCACGAGCCCGCAGGTGGGGATCGGCGCAGGCCTCGGCCATGGTGAGCACGGGCGCCACGCAGGCGTCGCGCCCGCCGAAGACCTGCGTCCACTCCGCCATCGTGCGCAACGCGAACCTCATCTCGAGCTCACGGTGCATCTGCGGCCACCACGTGCGGTCGAGCTGGCCCGCGAGGTGCTCGGGCGAGTACATGTCGAGGGCGTCGAGGAGCCGGGCGTAGAACGGGGGCTCGATCGCCCCGACCGCCACCCACCGGTCGTCGCGGGTGCGGTAGCACCGGTAGAACGGGGCACCGCCGTCGAACAGGTTGTCGCCACGGGGAGACGCCCAGAGGCCGGAGGCGAGCATCGACTGGTGCATCGCCGTCATGCTGGCGACCCCGTCGACGATCGCGGCGTCGACGACCTGGCCCTCACCGGTGGCCCGGGCGTGCAGGACCGCGGACACGACACCGAGGGCGAGCATGGCGCCACCGCCGCCGAAGTCGCCGAGGAGGTTGAGCGGCGGCACCGGGCGACCGTCGTCGCCCGCGAAGGCGTCGAGGACCCCGCTCACCGCGAGGTAGGTGATGTCGTGGCCGGCCAGCGCGGCGTACGGGCCGTCCTGGCCCCACCCGGTCATCCGGCCGTAGACGAGCCGGGGGTTGCGCCGCAGCGCCACGTCCGGCCCGAGGCCGAGCCGTTCCGCCACCCCTGGGCGGAACCCCTCGATGAGCACGTCGCTGCGCTCGACGAGCGCCAGCACGGCGCGCAGCCCCTCGTCGGACTTCAGGTCGAGCACCACGGAGCGCCGGCCGCGCAGCAGCACGGCATGGGTGCCGCGCAGGTCCTCCTCGGGGCGGTCGACGCGCACCACCGCGGCCCCGAGGTCCGCGAGCAGCATCGCTGCGTACGGACCGGGGCCGATGCCCCCCACCTCGACGACCGTCAGGCCGGCGAGCGGGCCTCGGCCCGGCCGCGCGGGCTGGTCCGCGCGGCGTACGGAGTCGGGTGCCATCGGGGCAACCTAGCGAACACCGGAGCCCGGTGGCGCCGTGCGGGGGCACGGTGGCGACCGGAACCGGCGCCGACCCTCACCAGGGGGCAGTGCCCACAGCGGCGAGGCCGTGACGTTCGTCGAGTGCTGGCCTGCGGCACCCGGGCCCTGCTCCCGGCTGCCGGCCCAGCGGCTCAGATGACGTCGGAGAGAAGTGCCCTGACCTCGGCCTCCCGGTAGCGGCGATGGCCTCCGAGCGTGCGGATCGAGTTGAGCTTCCCGGCCTTCGCCCAGCGGGTGACGGTCTTGGGGTCCACGCGGAACAGCGATGCCACTTCCGCGGGGGTGAGCAACTTCTCGACCTCGGTGGTGCGAGTAACCATGACTTTCTCCTCGTGCAGGGGGACGTCCTTCAATAATCGGACAAGCAGGACCTCTTGGGAACATTCCTTACGGGTCATCCGTGATGGTCCGTTGGGACTAGTCACCCGACCAGCATGTGGTCGCAATACGCTGTGTGGAGGCGCGCGACCCGCGCCGTCACCCACCCGTCAGCGCCCTCCCCGAGCTCCAGGAGTCACCACCGTGACCACGTCCTCGTCGCCCACCGCCCCGTCCGCCGTCGCCTCGATGTCCCAGCACGAGCAGGTCGTGTTCTGCCACGACCGGGAGACCGGGCTGCGCGCCATCATCGGCATCTACAGCACGGCCCTCGGACCGGCCCTCGGCGGCACGCGCTTCTACCCGTACGCCTCCGAGGAGGCCGCGCTCAGCGACGTGCTGCGCCTGTCGAAGGGCATGGCCTACAAGAACGCCGTCGCGGGACTGGACCTCGGCGGCGGCAAGGCCGTCATCATCGGCGACCCGGCGACCGACAAGACCCCCGAGCTGCTGCGCGCCTACGGACGGTTCGTCGAGAGCCTCGGCGGCCGCTACGTCACCGCGTGCGACGTGGGCACCTACGTCGCCGACATGGACGTCGTGAGCGAGACGACGCGGTTCGCCACCGGACGCTCCGAGGCCAACGGCGGCGCGGGCGACTCCTCGGTCCTCACCGCGTACGGCGTGTTCCAGGGCCAGCGCGCCTGCGCCCAGCACCTGTGGGGCAAGCCCACCCTCGAGGGCCGCACCGTGGGCATCGCCGGCGTCGGCAAGGTCGGGCGCATCCTCGCCGGCCACCTGCTCGAGGACGGCGCCCGCGTCGTCGTCACCGACGTCAACGAGGAGGCACTGGAGGCCCTCGTCGCCGCGCACCCCGAGATCGAGGTCGTGGCCGACACCGACACCCTGATCCGCTCCGACATCGACGTCTACGCCCCCTGCGCCCTCGGCGGCGCCCTCGACGAGCAGACCGTGGCCGCCCTGCAGGCGACCGTCGTGTGCGGTGGCGCCAACAACCAGCTGGTCACCGAGGGCCCCGGCGGGACCGCCGACCAGCTCAAGGCCCGCGGGATCACCTACGCCCCGGACTTCCTCGTCAACGCCGGCGGCGTGATCCAGGTCAGCGACGAGCTGCACGGCTTCGACTTCGAGCGGGCCAAGAAGGCCGCGACGGCCATCTTCGACCACACGCTCGAGGTGCTGCAGACGGCCGACGCGCACGGCAGCACCCCTGCCGCGGCCGCCGACCACATCGCCGAGGAGCGCATGGCCGCCAGGGCCGCCGGTGGCATCTGGCTGCCGGCCCGCTGAGCCGGCGCCGGGCCGACGGGGAGGCGCCGACCGCCCGCGTGCGGCTTCCTTCGGCCCGGATTGCCCGGGTGACACCGGTTCCCGGCCCCTCCGGGGGCCCCGGACCCGGGAGTCCTGCGGCCAAACTTGCCACGCTCATGTAGCGTTGGCCCCACGACATATACACGATTCCCGGGACCGCTCCGCGGAGTCGAGACGTCAGCATGACGCCTCGGCCCGAGCGATGCCGTCCCGGCAGACGCATGAGGGGGTCACGCCATGGGGCGCGGCCGGGCCAAGGCCAAGCAGACGAAGGTTGCTCGGGAACTGAAGTACTTCTCCCCGAACACCGACCTGAGCGCGCTTGAGCGAGAACTGCACGGGTCTTCCTACGCGGAGCCGGAGCGCGTCTCCGACGACTCCGCGGGCGAGGACGAGTACGACGAGTACGGGAAGTGGGCGTCGGGTCAGCGATGACCTGAGCGCCTGACCGACCACCACACCTCATGCGCGGACCCTCGGGTCCGTGTGTCACCACCGCGGCCCCGCGGCACGCCGTCATACGCGCGTGCCGCGGCGCCGTGGTGCGGCAGACCCACAGGTCTACGCTCGCGCCATGAGCACAGACACGCGTGAGCAGACGCGACGCCTCGGGGTCGAGACGACCGGCATCGAGATCATCGACGAGGCCGACCGGACCGCCCGGCCGTCCGACCTGTTCTGGCCCTGGTTCGCGGCCAACGTGTCGGTCTTCGGCATGAGCTACGCCGGCTTCGTCCTGGGCTTCGGCATCTCCTTCGCCCAGGCGCTGGTCGTCACCCTGGTCGGGGTCGTGGTGTCGTTCGCCCTCTGCGGGGTCATCGCCATCGCCGGCAAGCGGGGGTCGGCACCGACCATGGTGCTGTCGCGCGCGGCCTTCGGCGTCACCGGCCAGAAGGTGCCGGGTGTCGTGTCCTGGCTGACCTCGATCGGCTGGGAGACGTTCCTCGTCATCACCGCCACCCTCGCCACCGCCACGATCTTCACCCAGCTCGGCTGGAGCGGCGGCACCACCACCAAGGTCGTGGCCAGCCTCGTGACCGCCGGGCTCGTCGTCGCGGCCTCCGTGGCCGGCTACCACGTGATCATGCGGTTGCAGTCGTGGCTGACCTGGATCACCGGGGTGGCCACGCTCGTCTACATCGCCCTGACCGTCGGCCACATCAGGTGGGACGCCGTCACCGCGCTGCCCTCGGGCTCGACCCAGCAGGTCGTCGGGGCGCTGGTCCTGGTGATGACCGGGTTCGGCCTGGGCTGGATCAACATCGCCGCCGACTGGTCGCGCTACCAGCGCCGCGATGCCTCCGGCCCCTCGATCGTCGCCTGGAACACCTTCGGCGGGGCGCTCGCCCCGGTCCTGCTCGTGGCGTTCGGGCTGGCCCTCGCGGGCTCCGACAAGAAGCTGCTCGACGGGATCGGGTCCGACCCCGTGGGCACCCTGGCCACGATCCTGCCGACCTGGTTCCTCGTGCCGTTCCTGCTCGCGGCGATCCTCGCGCTGGTCAGCGGCGCCGTCCTCGGCATCTACTCCTCCGGCCTGACGCTGCTCTCCCTCGGGGTGCGCATCTCCCGGCCGAGGGCCGCCTTCGTCGACGGCGTGATCCTCACCCTCGGCACCATCTACGTCGTCTTCTTCGCCGACAGCTTCATCAACCCGTTCCAGTCGTTCCTCATCACCCTCGGCGTCCCGCTCGCCTCGTGGGCGGGGATCATGATCGCCGACATCGTGCTCCGCAGGCGCGACTACGACGAGGAGGCGCTGTTCGACCCCGCCGGCCGCTACGGCGCGTGGGACTGGGCGTCGATCGGCACCATGGTCGTGGCGTCGGTGCTCGGCTGGGGCCTGGTCGTCAACAACTTCGCCACGGACGCCTCGTGGAACAACTGGCAGGGCTACCTGCTCGAGCCGCTCGGTCTCGGGAGGTTCGTCGACGACCCCTCGGGCGCCTACTGGGACGGCAACTGGCCCTACGCCAACCTCGGGGTGCTGCTCGCGCTCGTGCTGTCGTTCGTCGCCACCCTGGTGCTGCGGCGCGGGACGGTGCGCCGGCAGGAACAGCGCGCCGGGTCCGGCACGTGACCCAGCCGGCGTGGCTGGTGGGCATCGACCTCCAGCGCGTCTTCGGCGACCCGACCAGCCCCTGGTGCGCCCCCCGGTACGGCGCCGCCGCGGCCCGGGTGGCTCGCCTCGCCCCCGCCTTCCGCGAGCGCACCGTGCTGACGCGGTTCGTCGCGCCGGAGCGACCCGAAGGTGCCTGGGCGCCCTACTACGAGGAGTTCCCCTGGGCCCTCGTGGGCGACGAGGACCCGCTCTACGCGCTCACGGACGAGGTGGCCGGGCTGCCCGCGCGGACCGTGACGGCACCGACCTTCGGCAAGTGGGCCGAGCTGCTGCCGGTCGTGGGCGAGAGCCCTCGCCTCGTCATCACGGGGGTGGCCACCGACTGCTGTGTCATCTCGACCGTGCTGGCTGCGGCCGACGCCGGCGCCTCGGTGACCGTCGTGACGGATGCGTGTGCCGGCTCGACTGACGCCAACCACGCCAAGGCCCTCGACGTGATGGCGCTCTACGGCCCGCTCGTGCGGCTCACGACCACCGAGGCACTGCTCGAGGAGCTCGCGCACTGACAGAGGACCTGCACCGGGCGGCGCAGTCCCCTCAGGCCTCCTCGAGCAGGGGCGCCCGACGGGTCCGCCGCGTGCGGCCCTGCTCCTCCGCGGGCGAGGAGGATACGGCCGGCCCCGTAGGCGCAGACGTCGCAGTCGTCGGCGGGGCGGGCATCGCGGGTTCCGCGCCGTCCCAGGTGTCGTAGGCATCGAGCAGGTCGCTCCCCTCGGCCTGGCGCAGGACCGCCCGGGCCAGCCGCTCGTGCGCGACGTCGCCGAAGGCCGACAGCAGGATCCCGGGGGTGCGGACCTCCCCGGCGGTGATGAGTCGGGCCAGCTGCCGGATGTCGTCGACCGTGACGTCGCGGCCGGACAGCAGCCGCTCCTGCACGGTGCGCAGGACGATGCCGCGCACGGCCGGGTCGAGCGACCGCAGGGCGTCGCGGTGCAGCTTGTCCAGCTGCTCCGGGGGCGCGGTGCGCAGCAGGTAGCGGTAGGCGCGCAGGTGCGGGGGCTCGACCGGCTCGGGCTCCTCCGGGGGTCGCCTGAAGGGGTTCTTGAGGGGCACCGTACGAGGCTAGGCACGCGCCCGGGGACGCGCCTCACCCGGAAAGCGTCCGCCGGCTGCGCCAGATGCAGGAGCGTGGAAGGTCCCGGCCTCAGAAACCGACGCCCGCTCCTCCCCACGGGAGGACGGTGCTGCCGTGGCCGGCTGCGAAGGCCTTGGCCTCGGCGGCGGGGTCGGGCTGGGTGCCGATGACCGGGGCCCCGCCGTGGTCGACGCCGACGTCGGCAGGGCCCGGTTCCGCGCCGTCCCAGGTGGCGTACCCGGTGAACAGGCCGAACGCCGCCTCCGAGCCCACGACGTCCTTCGCGAGGACCCCGAGCGTGCCGGGGTCGCACGCCACGAGGAACGCCCCGGGGTTGCGACGCTCGCCCGCGACGAGGAGGCGAGAGGTCACGGCCACGCGGTCGGGCGAGACCCGCTGGCCCGCGACGAACGCCTCCCGCACCGCGTCGAGCACGGCCTCACGCACCCCGTCGGGGGCCCCGGCGAGGGCTTCGACATGCGCCGCCTCGAGGGCGTCGACCGGCGCCGTCCTCAGCAGGTAGCGGTACTGCCGCACCACCGGGTCCTCGTCCACCACCCGCCCGGGCGCCTGCGCGCGCTCGCCGGGCCGGTCCCCTCCACGGTCCTTCTTGGCCATGGCACAGGGTAGGTCGTCAGGGCCGTCCGCGGGCGCGGACTGCCTCGGGAAGTCAGCGACCGCGCCCGAAGGAGTCCGGAGTGCTGGGGCCACCGGTGTAGTCGAGGTAGACGACGCGGACGGTCAGCGGGGTCCTCCACCGCTCGGCGAACCCGCTGTCGGTCCACGGTTCCTCGGGCGCGACGGGGTCGCTGCCGTCCCACGTGGCATACCCGCCGAAGAGGCCGAACGAGGCCTCGGCGACGACCACGAGGTCGGCGAGGTGACGCAGCGTCACAGGGTCGACGGCGGCCAGGAAGGCCCCCGGGGAGCGCCGCTCCCCCAGCGTCACGAGGTGGGCCAGCGCCCTGACCTGGTCGCGGTCGAGCCGCAGGCCCGCCACGAGGCCGTCCTGCACGGCTGCCAGGACGAGACCGCGCTCGCGCCACCGCAGCTGCGGGAGGGCCTCGACGTGCGCCACCTCCAAGGCATCGGCGGGTGCGGTGCGCAGCAGGTAGCGGTACTGGCGCACCACGACGTCCTCGCGCTCGGCCGACCCCGCGTCCACGTCACGACGGTACGCCGGCGCCTGCCCATCTAGAAGGGGCCGAGACCCAGCCCGAGGGCCAGGACGGCCCCGCCTGCCGCGGCCCCGAGCAGGCCGGTCGTGAGGCCTGCGAGCCACCGCGGGGTCAGGCCCTCGGCTGCTCCCGCGACCACCCACCCGAGGCCCCAGGAGACACCGAGGCAGACCAGGACGGCCGCACCGGTGGTCGCCGTGATCCGCGTGGTGTCCAGGGGGTGCTCGGGCGTCACCGCGCCCACCACCGCACCCACGAACCCCAGCAGCGCGGTGAACGCCATCGCCACGAGCACGAGAACGAGGGCACCCAGCGAGCCGACGGCCGCCGACCAGCACCACGCCGTGGTCGACCGGGGGCTGCGGGGGCTGTCCATGGCGGCCAGTGTGGCGGCCGACCGGGGGCTCGCCCCATCCGCGCCGCTACTCAGGCGGGGTGGTCCCCCACGACCTGCACCGCGCCGCCGTCGACGCCCTTGGCGCCGTGCACGATCTCGACGCCGGCCTCCGGCGTCGCGCCCTCCAGCTCCTCGACCTCGCCGAGGACCCAGGCGGGGATGCCTCGGGAGGAGAGCTCACGGGTGGCTGCGTCGACCTGTTCGGCGGGGAGCATGGCGACGAAGCCGACGCCCATGTTGAGCGTGCGCTCGAGGTCGGCCCGCGGCACCTGACCGAGCGCGCCGATGGTGGAGAACACGGCCGGCGGGGTCCAGGTCGAGCGGTCGAGGCGGGCCAGGACGCCCTGCGGCAGGACGCGGGCCAGGTTGGCCGCGAGGCCGCCGCCGGTCACGTGCGACAGGGCGTGGACGTCGATCCCGTCGGTGCGGACGAGGTCGAGCAGGTCCGCGGCATACACGCGGGTGGGGGTGAGCAGCTCCTCACCCAGGGTCTGCCCGAAGTCCTCGACGTGGCGGTCGAGCTGCCAGCCCGCCGAGGCGACGACGCGCCGGACGAGGGAGTAGCCGTTGCTGTGCAGGCCGCTGGAGCCCAGCGCCAGGACGACGTCCCCGGGGCGGACCCGGTCGGGGCCGAGCACGTCGGCGTACTCGACGACCCCGGTGGCGGCGCCCGCCACGTCGTACTCGTCGGGCTCCAGGAGCCCGGGGTGCTCGGCGGTCTCGCCGCCCACCAGGGCGACCCGGGCCTGCTCGCACGCCGCGGCGATGCCGGAGACGATCGCCGCGACCCGCTCGGGCACGACGCGGCCCGTCGCGATGTAGTCGGTCATGAACAGCGGCTCGGCCCCGCAGACGACGATGTCGTCGACGACCATGCCGACGAGGTCGAACCCGATGGTGTCGTGGCGGTCGAGCGCCTGGGCGATGGCGACCTTGGTGCCGACCCCGTCGGTGCTCGTGGCGAGCACGGGACGCGTCATCCCCGCGAGGGCACTCGCGTCGAACATGCCGGCGAACCCTCCGAGGCCACCGAGCACCTCGGGCCGGGTGGCCCGCCGGACGGAGGCCTTCATCAGCTCGACGGCCCGGTCCCCGGCCTCGACGTCGACCCCGGCGGAGGCATAGGTGATCGGTTCGGTCATCGAGGGGTCCTCCGGCTGGTGCGGCTGGTCGGTGTGGTCACGCGTCGGGTCTGGTCACGCTGGACATCGGGTCACGGGGCGCGGCGCGCCGCGTCAGGGTCGGCTGAGGGCGTCCGACGCGCCGCCGGCGACCCCGAGGCTCACGCCGTCGACGTCGAGCGGCAGGGTCTCGAAGAGGTTCTTGCCGAGACGGCTCGAGTCGGGCAGCTCGATCGGGTAGCGCCCGGAGAAGCAGGCCGTGCACAGCTGGTCGCGGGGCTGCTCGGTGGCCGCGACCATGCCCTCCTCGCTGATGTAGCCGAGGGAGTCGGCACCGATCGAGGTGCAGACCTCCTCGACCCCGATGCCCGTGGCGATGAGCTCGGCCCGGGTCGCGAAGTCGATGCCGTAGAAGCAGGGCCAGCGCACCGGCGGGCTCGAGATCCGCACGTGCACCTCGGCGGCGCCGGCCTCGCGCAGCATCCGGACGAGCGCCCGCTGGGTGTTGCCGCGCACGATCGAGTCGTCGACCACCACCAGGCGCTTGCCCTTGATGACCTCGCGCAGCGGGTTGAGCTTGAGGCGGATGCCGAGCTGGCGGATCGTCTGCGACGGGGCGATGAACGTGCGGCCCACGTAGGAGTTCTTGACCAGGCCCTGGCCGTAGGGGATGCCCGACTCCTGCGCGTAGCCGATCGCCGCCGGCGTGCCGGACTCCGGGGTGGGCATCACGAGGTCGGCCTCGACGGGGTGCTCACGTGCGAGCGCGCGCCCCATCTCGACGCGCGACTCGTGGACCCCGCGGCCGTTGATGGTGGTGTCGGGGCGGGCGAGGTAGACGTACTCGAAGACGCAGCCCTTGCGGGCGGTCTCGGCGAAGCGCTGCGAGCGCAGGCCGTCCTCGTCGATGGCGATGAGCTCGCCCGGCTCCACCTCACGGATGAGCGAGGCCCCGACGATGTCGAGGGCCGCCGTCTCGGAGGCGACGACCCAGCCGCGCTCGAGGCGACCGAGGACGAGGGGACGGATCCCCTGCGGGTCGCGGGCGGCGTACAGGGTGTGCTCGTCCATGAAGACGAAGCAGAAGGCGCCGCGCAGCTTGGGCAGCAGCTCCATGGCCGCGGCCTCGAGCGAGCGGTCGGGGTCGTCGGCGAGCAGTGCGGTCACCAGCGCGGTGTCGGTGGTGTTGCCGCGGACCAGCTCACCGCCGCCGTGGTTGTAGCCCTCGGCCTTGCGCTCGGCCACGAGCTCGCGCAGCTCGGCGGAGTTGATGAGGTTGCCGTTGTGGGCGAGGGCGACGGTGGACTCGGCGTGGCCCCCGAGCGTGGGCTGGGCGTTCTCCCACGTGGAGCCGCCGGTGGTGGAGTAGCGGCAGTGGCCGACCGCGAGGTGCCCGCGCAACGAGGCCAGCGAGCGCTCGTCGAAGACCTGGGAGACCAGCCCCATGTCCTTGTAGACGAGGATGCTGCGCCCGTCGGAGGTCGCGATGCCGGCCGACTCCTGCCCGCGGTGCTGCAGCGCGTAGAGCCCGTAGTAGGTGAGCTTGGCCACCTCCTCGCCGGGAGCCCAGACGCCGAAGACCCCGCAGGCGTCCTGCGGGCCCTTCTCACCGGGAAGGAGGTCGTGCGTCAGCTGTCCGTCGCCGCGTGCCACGTGGCTCAGTCTCCCACAGCGCCGAGGGGGTCAGTCGCGGCGTTCCAGCAGGACGGCGACGACCGCGGCGACCAGCCCGAGGACGCAGGCGCCCAGGATCCCGAGGAAGAGCACCGCCGAGGAGTCGCTGAAGCTGCGCCCGTACTCGGTCGTGTCCCGGCTGCCCCCGAAGTGCGCGACCACGGATCCGAGCACGAAACCGAGGATCGCCCCGGTGGCGATGAACGCGACGAAGTTGGGCCGGCGACGGGTGGGAGGCACGCCACCACGCTACCCGGCCGCCGCAGGGCATCCCGACCCGTACCCATCCACAGCGGGGGCGAGTACGAATGACGTCCATGCAGCCGACCACGAAGACCCAGCGCCTCGGGTACGCCGTGTGCGGCCTCCTCGCCGCCCTGACGGGTATGGCGGTGGGCCACCTCGTCGCCGCCTTCGTCGACCCCGCGTCCTCACCCGTCCTCGCCGTCGGGTCGACCGTCATCGACGCCACGCCCACCCCGGTGAAGGAGTGGGCGGTCCGGAGCTTCGGGACGGCCGACAAGGCGGTCCTGCTCAGCAGCGTGGCCGTGGTGACGGCCCTGGCGGCCATGGCCATCGGCCTCGTCGCCCGCCGCCGGCAGGGCCTCGCCGGCGTGCTGGTGGTGGCCCTCGCGGCCCTTGCCGGGCTCGCCGCCATCCTGCGACCCACGGCCTCCCCCGCCGACGTCATCCCGGCCTTCGCTGCCGCCGTGGTCGGCATCGGGGTGCTCAACGGCCTGCTGCGCCTGCTGCCCGGCCACCCCCCGGCCACGACGTCGACGCACGACCACGAGTCCCCCCTCGACCACTCCGCCCAGGCGGACGGGGTGCCCTCGACCACCGGCCGCCGCACCTTCCTCGTCGGCGCCGCCGGGGCGACCGTGGGCGCCGCCGCGGTGGGCGCCCTGGGGCAGCGCCTGGCCGCTGCCCCCACGCTGCCTGCCTCGGTGAGCCTGCCCGCCCCCGCCAGCGCGGCGCCGGCGCTGCCGACCGGGCTCGACGGCAAGGTCAAGGGCATCACGAAGTTCGTCACCGACCCCAAGGACTTCTACCGCGTCGACACCGCCCTGGTCATCCCGCGGGTGGACGTCGCCAGCTGGAAGCTCGAGATCGGCGGTGAGGTGGAGCGGCCGTTCTCCCTGACCTTCGACGAGCTCGTGAAGATGCCCATGGTCGAGCGCGACATCACCCTCAACTGCGTCAGCAACGAGGTCGGCGGTCCCTACATCTCCTCCACCCGCTGGCAGGGCGTGCTGGTGCGCGACCTGCTGAAGCGCGCGGGCGTCAAGCAGGGCGTCGACCAGATCTTCAGCGAGTCGACCGACGGCATGACCATCTCGACCCCCATCGAGGCCCTCACCGACGACCGTGACGCCATGGTGGCCGTCGCCATGGGCGGCCAGCCGCTGCCTGCCCGCCACGGCTTCCCAGCCCGGCTCGTCACCCCCGGGCTGTACGGGTTCGTGGGCGCGACGAAGTGGCTGACCAAGCTGACCGCCACCACCTACGCGAAGGACAAGGCGTACTGGACGCAGCGCGACTGGGCGACGGACGGGAGGGTGAAGACGCAGGCCCGCATCGACACCCCTCGCGGCCTCGCGACCTACGCCCCCGGCACCATCGTGGTGGGGGGAGTCGCCTGGGCGCAGGGCCGCGGCATCGAGGAGGTCGAGGTGCAGGTCGACAAGGGCCCGTGGCAGAAGGCCACGCTCGGCCCCGACGGTGGGACCGACTACTGGCGGCAGTGGTACTGGGCCTGGGACGCCAAGAGCGGGCGCCACGACATCACCGTGCGCGCCACCGACGGCACCGGCACCGTCCAGACCGCCGAGCGCGCCGACCCCTTCCCCGGGGGCGCCTCCGGCTACCACTCGATCGTCGTCATCGTGTCCTGACGAATCCACTACTGCTGCAACGGAACCCCTGCCATCGTGCGTCGAGGCAGGGGTTCCGTCACGTCCAAGGAGGTGAGCCCTGCGCCCATGGCGCCACCGGGAGCCTGCGGAGACCGATTTCGAAAATAGTTGGGGGAGAACCCAATCCGACCTCGCCGCAGGGCCGAATGCCCGGTGTCAGAACGTCACCAAGCAAGGAGCCACATCATGCGACTCGCTCGCCGCAGCACCATCGCTGCCCTCAGCCTCGCCCTCCCGCTCTCCCTCGCGGCCTGCGGGAACTCCGGTTCGGACACCGCTGCCTCGTCCTCGTCGTCCTCGATGCCGAGCTCCAGCAGCTCGAGCTCCTCCTCGTCGTCCTCGTCTGACGACATGATGGCCAAGCCGTTCGGGGCGGGCTGCTCCGCGGTTCCCGCCGACGGGAAGGGCTCCTTCTCCGGCATGGCCACCGACCCGGTCGCCACCGCCGCGAGCAACAACCCGGTCCTGTCGACCCTGGTCACCGCCGTGGGCGAGGCCGGCCTCGGCGAGACGCTGAACTCCGCCAAGGACATCACGGTCTTCGCGCCGAGCAACGACGCCTTCAAGGCGGTCCCGAAGGCGACCATGGACGCCGCGATGAAGGACCCCAAGGGCCTGCTGACCAAGGTGCTCACCAACCACGTGGTCGAGGGTCGCCTGACCCCCGACAAGCTGGCCGGCGACCACAAGACCCTGGGCGGCGGGACCATCACCGTCTCCGGCTCCGGGGAGTCCTTCAAGGTCGGTGAGGCCAACGTGATCTGCGGCAACGTCCAGACCGCCAACGCCACGGTGTACATCATCGACGGCGTCCTGCTCCCGAAGTAAGCCCGGATCGGTGATGATGGTGTCCATGGCAGCGACTTCCCCCGGCCCCACCCCGGCATGGGGAGGTCCTGCCGTGGCGCCGGACCTCTCCGAGCTCCTGCGGGCCTGCGCCCTCGGCGACGAGTCGGCCTTCGCCCGGCTGTACGACGCGGTCTCCTCCCGTGTCTACGGCCTGGTGCTCCGGGTCGTCCGCGACCCGGCGCAGTCCGAGGAGGTCGCCCAGGAGGCACTGCTCGACATCTGGCGCACCAGCGCCCGGTTCGACCCCGAGCGGGGCAGCGCGGTGAGCTGGATGCTCACCATCGCCCACCGCAAGGCGGTCGACCGGGTGCGGTCCGCGCAGGCGTCGACCGACCGCGACAGCAGCTACGGATCCCGCCACCAGGAGCGCTCGTACGACCAGACGGTCGAGACCGTCGAGCGGCGCTTGGACGCCCAGCGGGTCCGCAACGCGATGGACGTCCTCACCGACACCCAGCGCAAGGCCGTGGAGCTCGCCTACTTCGGCGGGTACACCCACACCGAGGTGGCCTCACTCCTCGGCGTCCCGCTCGGGACGGCCAAGACCCGAATACGTGACGGATTGATCCGCCTGAGAGACACCCTGGGGGTGCAGCAATGAGTGCCGACGTCCACAGCCTTGTCGGCGCCTATGCAGTCGACGCGATCGACGAGCAGGAGCGCGCCGCATTCGAGCTCCACCTCGCCGAGTGCCCCGAGTGCCGCGCCGAGGTCGCCAGCCTCGTCGAGGCCGGTGCCCAGCTGTCCCTCGTGAGCCAGACCGCTCCCCCGCCGGCCATGCGGGCCGCGGTCCTCGCCGGGATCCGCACCGTCCGTCCCCTGCCGCCGCTCGAGCAGCCCGCAGCTGCCGGGCACCAGCTCCAGGGTGTCGGCCGGGACCCCGACGCCCCCGCAGCACGCATCCCGGTCGTCATCGACGACGACGACGCCGAGCCGACCCCCACCGCCCCGGCCGCGGACCTTCCCGCCAACGTGGTCCCGATGCGGCGTCGACGCCCGGTGGCCGAGTGGCTCGTCGGTGCAGCAGCCGCCGTTGCCCTCATCGCCGGGGGCATCGCGTGGAGCCCCTGGGACGACGGTGCCGGCAAGGCGCCGGTCTCCGCCTCGGAGCAGGTCCTCGAGGCCAAGGACGCCCAGCGCGTCGTCCAGAACATCGGCGGCGCCAGGGTGACCGTCGTGCGCAGCGCCTCGCTGCACAAGGCCGTGGTGGTCGCCGACAACATGGCGGCCGCACCCACCGGCAAGGACTACCAGTTCTGGTTCGACCAGCCCGGCAAGGGCATGGTCAACGCCGGCGTCATGCCCCACGGCTCGGCCCCGACGCTGACGGTCATGCTCGAGGGTGACGCAGCCACCGCGTCGGGGGCGGGCATCACGCTCGAACCCGCCGGCGGTTCACCGGAGCCGACGAGCACCCCGCTGGCGCTCTTCTCCTTCAGCTGACCGAGCGCAGGTCGTCGAGCCTCTCGGCGACCTGCGCCAGCACGGCCTCGGAGCCGGCGTACGGCTCGTCCGGCCGCGGCCAGTGGGTGACGACGTCGGTGAACCCGAGCCGCGCTGCCCGGCCCACCATCTCCTCGAAGAGCCCGGCGCTCTCGAGCGAGAAGCGCGGCGAGCCGTCGAGCGACAGGTAGCGGTCGAGCGGCTGGTCCCTGTCCGCGGTGGCCTCCGCCTCGTCCAGGAGCCGGCCCAGCGCCTCGACGCCCGACCACCACTGCTCGAGCGTGTCGCCGCCGCGGCCGTAGGTCACCCAGCCCTGCCCGTACCGCGCGGCCAGCCGCAGCGACCGGGGGCCGTTGGCCGCGACGAGGAAGGGCAGCCGCGGCTGCTGCACGGCGCCGGGCAACGTCCTCGCGTCGGCGGTCGTGTAGTGCTCCCCGCGGTGGTCCACGTGGTCCTCGCGCAGGAGGCGGTCGAGCACCTCGACGAACTCGTGGAACCGGTCGACCCGCTCCTTCAGCGGCCGGTCCTCGCCGAGGATGCGTGAGTCGAGGTCGCCGCCGGTGCCGAGCCCGACGACGAGCCGGCCGCCGGACACGTCGTCGACCGCGAGCAGGTCGCGCAGGAACGTGTAGGGGTGGCGGTAGTTCGGCGAGCTCACGAAGGTGCCCAGCCGGATCCGCGAGGTGACCGTGGCCGCCGCGGTCAGCGTGGGCAGCGCGCCGAACCACGGGGCGTCGGGCAGCCCGGCCCAGACCAGGTGGTCGTAGGTCCAGGCGTGGTCGAACCCGTACTCCTCCGCCCTGCGCCACAACGGGGCGGCCTCGGTCCAGCGGTGCTCGGGGAGGATGGTGATGCCGACGCGCATGCCGCGACCGTATCCCGCGGGGCCGACCGGGCGGCACCCGCGCCGGCACCCCGTGGGAGGCTGGGCACCATGAAGGCCACCGTCCTGCACGCCCCCGGAGACGTCCGCCTCGACGAGGTCCCGGACCCCACCATCGCCAAGCCCACCGACGCCGTCGTGCGCGTCACCGCCGCCTGCGTGTGCGGCAGCGACCTGTGGCCCTACCGGGGCATCAACGACGTCAGCGAGCCGTCACGCATCGGCCACGAGTTCGTCGGCGTCGTCGAGGAGGTCGGCAGCGAGGTGCGCAGCCTGCGGCCCGGCGACTTCGTCATCGCGCCGTTCATGTACTCCGACAACACCTGCCCCCACTGCCGTGTCGGCATCCAGTCGCGGTGCGACCACGGCGGCTTCTGGGGCGGCCCCGACCCCGACGGGGTCCTGGCGGACGGCGGGCAGGGCGAGTACGTCCGCGTGCCGCTCGCCGACGGGACCCTGGTCTCCACCCGCGAGGCCCCCGACGACTCGATGGTCCCCTCGCTGCTCACCCTGTCCGACGTCATGGGCACGGGCTGGCACGCCGCGGTCGCGGCGCGCGTGGCGGAGGGAGACACGGTGGTCGTGGTCGGCGACGGCGCGGTCGGCCTGTGCGGCGTCCTCGCGGCGGCCCGCATGGGCGCCGAGCGCATCATCGCCATGTCGCGCCACCAGCCGCGGCAGGCGGTGGCCCGTGGGTTCGGGGCCACCGACGTGGTCGAGGTCCGCGGCGACGAGGCGGTCGCGGCCGTCCTCGAGCTCACCGGGGGCGTCGGCGCGGACGCCGTGCTCGAGTGCGTGGGCACCAAGGAGTCGATGCTCACCGCCATCTCCGCGGCCCGACCCGGTGCGACGGTCGGCTACGTCGGCGCCCCGCACGGCGTCGAGTACCCGGTGCGGGACATGTTCGTGCGCAACGTCGGCGTCGCCGGGGGCATGGCTCCCGCCCGCCAGTACCTGCCCGACCTGCGCGACGACGTCCTCGCCGGTGTCATCGACCCCGGCCGGGTGTTCGACCTCGAGCTGCCGCTGGCCGAGGTCGCCGAGGCCTACGCCGCGATGGACGAGCGACGCGCCATCAAGTCGCTGCTGCGGCCCTGACCGTGGCGCCCGTCGAGCTCGTCGACGACGGCAGCGGCGGCACCGTCGTCATGATGGACGGGCACCCCCAGTCGCACGTGCAGCTCGACGACCCCCGCCTGCTCGTCTTCGAGTACGTCCAGTTCCTCGCCGCGCTGGTCGACGCGCTGCCGCAGGGGCCGCTGGTCGTCACCCACGTCGGTGGCGCCGGCCTCACCCTGCCCCGGTACGTCGCCCACACCCGCCCCGGCTCGCCCCAGGTCGTCCTGGAGCCGGACGTCGAGCTCACCCAGGCGGTGCGCGACCACCTCCCGCTCCCCCGCGGCCACCGCATCCGGGTGCGGCCGGTCGACGGCCGCGCCGGGCTGCCCGCCCTCGCCGACGCCAGCGCCGACCTCGTGGTGGTCGACGCCTACGCCGACGGCCGAGTGCCCGCCGAGCTCGTGTCGACGCAGTGGTTCACCGACGTGCGCCGCGTGCTGCGCCCCGGCGGCCTCCTGCTCATGAACACCGCCGACGAGCCGAACCGCCGCCACCTCGCCCGGCTCCACGCCTCGGTCGCGCAGGTGCTGCCGCACACCGCCGCCGTCGCCACCTCGGAGGTGCGCAAGGGCCGCCGCTTCGGCAACACCGTCCTGGCCGCGAGCGCCGTACCCCTGCCGCTGGAGGCGATGACGCGCCGCGTCGCGATGACCGCCTTCTCCGCCACGCTGCTCCACGGCGAGCAGCTCGCCCGGGCGCTGGGGTCCGCCCGGCCCTTCGGCGACGAGGACGCCCAGGCCTCGCCGCAGCCCCCTGCCGTGGACCGGTGGCGGGTGCGCTGATCCGGCAGGATCGACCCATGTCCTCCGCCCACGTGTGCCTGCCGCCGACCCGTACCCCGGACCCCATGGAGGCGCCGGTCCTGCGCTGGGGCGTCATCGCCCCCGGTGGCATCGCGCGGGCGTTCGTCGCGGCCCTGCAGGCACGGACGCGCCAGGAGGTCCGGGCGGTGGCCTCGCGCAGTGCCGACCGCGCCGCGTCGTTCGCCCGGGACTTCGGGGTGCCGGCGGCGTACGGGTCGTACGAGGAGCTCGTGGCCGACCCCGAGGTGGACGTCGTCTACGTCGCCTCACCGCACAGCGAGCACGCCGCCCACGCGCAGCTGGCGCTGGAGGCGGGCAAGCCGGTGCTCGTGGAGAAGGCGTTCACCCGCAACGCCGCGGAGGCCCGCGCGGTGTTCGAGACGGCGGGCAGCCAGGGGCTCTTCGCGATGGAGGCGATGTGGACGCGCTTCCTGCCGCACGTGGACGTCGTGCGGCAGTGCCTCGAGCAGGGGCTGCTCGGTGAGGTGCTCATGGTCGCCGCCGACCACGGCCAGCGGCTCCACCCCGACGGTCCCCAGCGGCTGTCCGACCCCGCGCTGGCCGGTGGCGCCCTCCTCGACCTCGGCGTCTACCCACTCTCCTTCGCCTCGATGGTCCTGGGCAGCCTCACCGACGTCAGGGCGACCGGGTCCCTGACCCCGCAGGGGGTCGACGCCCAGGAGACCGTCGTCGTCCGCAACGCCGCGGGTGCCCTGGGACTGCTCGGGGCCAGCATGGTCGCGAGCACGCCGACGACGGCGTCGGTGTCGGGGACCACCGCGAGGCTCGAGCTCGCGACACCGTTCTTCGACCAGTCCACCCTCCGCCTGGTCGGGCCCGACGACGAGGTGCTCGACGTCCTCGAGCCCGCCGAGCGCGAGCACGGCCTGCACTTCGAGGCGGCCGAGGCCGCGCGCTGCATCGCTGCCGGCGCGACCGAGTCGCCGCTCATGCCGTGGTCGGAGACCGTGTCGGTCATGGCGGCCATGGACGAGGTACGGCGCCAGCTGGGGGTCCGCCTCCCCGGCGAGTGAGCGCCCTCAGGCGAATGCGCCCTCAGGCGAGGGGCATGTGCTGGTCCAGGTCGGCCCGGTGGCCGCTGACCCGCAGGCTCCCGGCGTCCCACGCCGACTGCCAGCTCACCAGCCCCGTGGCCACCTCGAGCCACGTCTGGGCGTCCGTCTCGACGACGTTGGGGGGCGTCCCGCGGGTGTGCGTCGTCCCCTCCACGCACTGCACCGCGCCGTACGGGGGCACCCGCACCTCCACGCTGCGCCCGGGGGCCACGGTCGCGAGCTCCTCGAGGGTGTAGCGCACGGCCGTGGCGACGTCCTCCCTCGCGGTGTCGGCGCCCTCGCTGCGCCAGCGCTCGACCGCGGAGCGTCCGGCGGCGACGGGGACTCGGCGACGCGGTGGCATACCTGCATCGTAGGTGGCGGCGCGGCGCAACTCGTGGGCGAACTCGGGCCCGTTCGGTGACCCGGCAATGGGTAGTTCTACCCATCGACGCTGTCGGCGCCCGGTCGTAGTCTTCGACGCAGGGGACACCAAGGGGACGAACGGTCCGGCCGCGCGGCGGGGGAGCGCGACCGGACCGCTCGCACGTCAGGGGACCGCTCGGACGTCAGGGGACCGCTCGGACGTCAGGGACCGCCGGGCCGTGACGGGGCGGTCAGCCGTCCTCTGGCCGGGGCAGCGACACCCACACGCAGGCCCCGCCGAGCTCGGAGTCCGTGATGCCGATGCGGCCGCCGTGGGACTGCACGATCCTGCGGCAGGTGCTCAGCCCGATGCCGAGGCCCTCCACCGACTGCTGCTCGTCGCCGCGCGCCAGCAGCTCGAAGACGCGCTCGCGGTCGGCCGCGGGCACCCCGGGGCCGTTGTCCTCGACCGTCAGCCGCCACCCGCCGGCCACGGCCTCGGCCGCCACGCGGACGACAGGACGCTGACCCCCGGCCGCGCTGAACTTCACCGCGTTGGCCAGGAGGTTCTGCAACAGGGCGCGCAGCAGCGTCGCGTCGCCCGTGACCGTGGGCAGCGTCCCCACCTCGACGTCGGCGCCACGGTCGTCGACCTCCGAGGAGAGGTCCTCCAGGACCGCCTTGGCCTCGCGCTGCAGGTCGACCGGGCCCGTGCCCACTCCCCCGCCGATCCGGGCGAAGGCCAGCAGGTCGCCGATCATGGCCGTCATCCGCGCCGCCGAGGACTCGGCACGTGCCAGGGCCTCGGCGGTGGCGGGCATCTCGGCCATGCCCGGGCTGTCGGCTGCGATCTCGAGGAACCCGACGAGTGCGGCGAGCGGGTTGCGCAGGTCGTGGCTCACCTGCCCGGCGAAGTGCGTCAGCTGCTCGTTGGACCGGGCGAGCTCCCGGGACACCCGTCGAAGCTCCAACACGTCGACGACCTGCTCGGCCAGGACGTCGAGGGCACGCGTCGCCGGGGCGGACAGGCCGCGGGGGACGTCGTCGAACACGCACAGGGTGCCGATCGGCGTGCCGGTGGGCGTCACCAGGGGGCTGGACGCGTAGAACCGCACGTTGGCGATGTCGCCCGTGACGAACGGGTTGGTGGCGAACCGCTCGTCGAGGCGCGCGTCGGGCACCGCGACGGGGTGGGGGTCGGCGAGGACCCTGGCGCACATCGAGTCCTCGCGGGCGCAGACGCTGGCCGCGAGGCCCACGGCCGCGACCTGGTGCTGGTGCCGGTCGTCGATGATGTTGATGACTGCCGTCGGCACGTCGCACACCGCCGCGGCGAGCTCCACCAGCCGCTGCAGCTCCGGCTCCGGTCGCCTTCCCACGACCTCGTACTCGTCGATCGCCTCGCGTCGTGCGAGGTCCTGCCCTGAGCTCACGAAACTCCTCGGTCGCGTTTCCGGTCTGGTCGCCCCCCGGTCCCGGCCGTCCTAGCGGCCGAAGACCTCCGGCAGCGTACGGGTGTGCGCGTCGCGAAGCGCGGCGAGACCCACCGAGAAGTGGCCCTGGACGTCGATGCCGTCGGTCTGGTCGTCGACCACCCCGATGCGTGCGTGCACCTGGCCGCGCGCGGTGCACATGTCGGTGAACCGCACCTCCTCCGAGCGCGGGACGCTGACCACGACGCGGGCCGTGGACTCGCTGTACAGCGCGGTGAAGGCGTCGATGCCGTCGCGCTCGCACACCTCGTCGAGCCAGATCCGCGCCCCCACGCCGTAGCGCATCGTCGCCTCGGCGAGGGCGACCGCGAGGCCACCGTCCGAGAGGTCGTGGGCGGCGTCGACGAGGCCGTCGCGGCTGGCGTTGACGAGGATCTCCCCGAGCAGCTGCTCGGCGGCGAGGTCGACCCGCGGCGGCAGGCCGCCGAGGTGGCCGTGGACGACGTGCGCCCACTCGCCACCCGCGAGCTCGTCACGCGTGGTGCCGAGGAGGTAGACGACCTGGCCCGGCGTCTTCCAGCCGGACGGGGTGCGGCGGGCCACGTCGTCCATGACGCCGAGGACGCCGATGACCGGGGTGGGGTGGATCGCCGTGTCACCCGTCTGGTTGTAGAAGCTGACGTTGCCGCCGGTGACGGGGATGCCGAGCGTCTTGCACCCCTCGGCGATGCCCTTGACCGCCTCGCGGAACTGCCACATCACGCCCGGGTCCTCCGGGGAGCCGAAGTTGAGGCAGTCGGTGACGGCGAGCGGGGTGGCACCCGCCGTGGCGACGTTGCGATAGGACTCCGCCAGCGCGAGCTGGGCCCCCGTGTAGGGGTCGAGCTTGGCGAACCGGCTGTTGCAGTCGGTGGAGATGGCGACGCCCCGGCCGGTCTCCTCGTCGACGCGGACCACGCCGGCGTCGTCGGGCATGGCCAGCGCGGTGTTGCCGAGGACGTAGCGGTCGTACTGGTCGGTGACCCACGACTTGTCGCACAGGTTGGGCGAGGCGAGCAGGGTGAGCAGGTCGGCCTTGAGGCCTTCGCCGTCGACCGGCTTCGCGAGGGTGCCGGTGCCGTTGGCCTGGAGCTGGTCGAGGTAGGCGGGGCGGGCCAGCGGGCGGTGGTAGGTCGGGCCCTCGTGGGCGACCGAGCGCGGCGGCACGTCGACGATGACCTCGCCGTGCCAGGTGATGACGAGGTGGTCGCCGTCGGTGACCTCGCCGAGGACCGTGGCCTCGACGTCCCAGCGGTCGGTGATGGCCATGAACTCGTCGAGCTTGCCGGGCTCGACGACCGCCATCATGCGCTCCTGGCTCTCCGACATGAGGATCTCCTCAGGTCGCAGCGAGGCGTCGCGCAGCGGCACGCGGTCGAGCTCGATCTGCATGCCGCCGTCGCCGTTGGACGCCAGCTCGCTCGTGGCACAGGACAAGCCCGCACCGCCGAGGTCCTGGATGCCGTCCACGACGTGTGCGGCATACAGGTCCAGGCAGCACTCGATGAGCACCTTCTCCGCGAACGGGTCGCCGACCTGGACCGCGGGGCGCTTGGTCGGCCCACCCTCGTCGAAGGTCTCCGACGCGAGGACCGAGACGCCGCCGATGCCGTCGCCACCGGTCCTGGCGCCGAAGAGGACGACCTTGTTGCCGACGCCGGACGCCTTGGCGAGGTGGATGTCCTCGACGCGCATGGCGCCGACGCACAGGGCGTTGACGAGTGGGTTGCCCTGGTAGCAGTCGTCGAAGACGACCTCGCCGCCGATGTTGGGCAAGCCGATGCAGTTGCCGTAGCCACCCACGCCGGCGACGACGCCGGGCAGCACGCGCTGGGTGTCGGGGTGGTGGAGGTTGCCGAACCGCAGCGGGTCCATCACGGCGATCGGGCGGGCACCCATCGACATGATGTCGCGGATGATGCCGCCGACGCCCGTGGCCGCACCCTGGTACGGCTCGACGTAGGACGGGTGGTTGTGGGACTCGACCTTGAAGGTCACCGCCCAGCCGTCACCGATGTCGACGACACCGGCGTTCTCGCCGATCCCCACGAGGAGCTTCTCGCGCATCTCGTCGGTGGTGTTCTCGCCCCAGAGGGAGAAGTGCACCTTGGACGACTTGTACGAGCAGTGCTCGCTCCACATCACGGAGTACATCGCGAGCTCGGCGCTCGTGGGACGGCGACCGACGATCTCGCGGATCTCGGCGTACTCGTCGGGCTTGAGGCCGAGCTCGGCCCACGGCTGCTCGGTGTCGGGGGTGTCCGCGGCGTGCGAGACCGTGTCGAGGGTCGGACGGTCGACCTGGGCCGTCATGCTGAAACCACCTGTCGCAGAACAGAAGTGAAGAAGGGGAGACCATCGGTCGAGGGGCCGTAGCCCTCCTCGACGCAGTGCTCGGGGTGGGGCATGAGGCCCACGATGTTGCCGCGGTCGTTGGTGATGCCCGCGATGGCGCGGTACGAGCCGTTGGGGTTGTCGCCGGCGTACCGGAACACCACGCGGCCCTCGCCCTCGAGCTCGTCGAGGGTTCGCTCGTCGGCGACGAAGCCGCCCTCGCCGTTCTTGAGGACGATCTCGATCTCCTGGCCGGCCGCGAAGTCCGACGTCCAGGCGGTGGAGGCGTTCTCGACGACGAGCCGCTGGTCGACGCAGTTGAACTTGCGGTGGTCGTTGCGGATCAATGCACCCGGCAGCAGGTGGCTCTCGCAGAGCACCTGGAACCCGTTGCAGATGCCGAGGACCGGCAGGCCGCCCTGGGCGGCGGGGACGAGGGCGTCCATGACCGGCGCGAACCGGGCGATGGCCCCGCAGCGCAGGTAGTCGCCGTACGAGAACCCACCCGGGAGGATGACCGCGTCGACGCCCTTGAGGTCGGCGTCGCCGTGCCACAGGCTGACGGCCTCGCCACCGACGGCCCGGACCGCACGGGCGGCGTCACGGTCGTCGAGCGAGCCCGGAAACGTGACGACCCCGACCTTCACTGGTCGGGGTCCTCGGCACTGCGGACGCTGACGACGTCCTCGATCACCGGGTTGGAGAGCAGCTTCTCGGCCGCCTCCCGCGCCGCGGCGAGCACCTCGTCGGTGACCTCGCCGTCCACGGTGAGGACGAAGCGCTTGCCCTGCCTCACGTCGGTGAACTGCTCGAAGCCGAGCCGGGGGAGCGCCCCGTTCACGGCCTGCCCCTGGGGGTCGAGGATCTCTGGCTTCAGCATGACGTCAATGACGACGTGGCCCATTCGGGTGTCTCCTGGGTTGATGCGGGGTCCAGCGCGGGGGATGGCGCGGGGTGAAGGCGTCGGCAGTCTATCCGGGCTGGGCGGTGCGGCTGCGCGCCCGGTCACCGCAGCCGCCCGCGCGGTCGCGGCGGGCGGTGATTGACACCGCACCCGGCGGGGAGGAGCGTCCGGCAGGGAGAGCAGGAGGCACCATGAACCCCGTGGCCAGGACCCTGATGCGTACGGCGTCGAAGCTCGCCGTGGCCGTCTACAAGGTGTCGGGCGGACGTGTCGGCGGGCGGGCGGCGGGAGGGGTTCCGGTGCTCCTGCTCACCGTGGCAGGAGGCAAGACCGGCCAGCCGCACACCACGGCCGTCGGGTACTTCGAGCACGAGGGTGGCTACCTCGTCGTCGGGTCGGCAGGCGGCCTGCCCCAGGACCCGCAGTGGTTCAAGAACCTGCGCGCCGCCGGCTTTGCGCAGGTCCAGGTCGGGCGGCAGGTGCGGCAGGTCACCGTCCGCGAGCTCGTCGGCGCCGAGCGCGACGCCGCCTGGACGGACGTCGTGCTCGTCCGGTGCCCGCCGTTCGGCAGGTACGAGACGAAGACGACGCGGAAGATGCCGCTGGCGCTGCTGACCCCGTCGTCCTGACGACGTGTCGCGGCCCGAGGCGCACACCGACGATCGGCCCGACGGCCGGTTGGGTTCTGGCGACCGGCCCGGCATCCGTCAGGTGCCGGTCAGCCGCGGGCGGCCGCGAGCGCAGCGAGGACGGAGGCGACGGTGCGGTCGACGTCCTCGGCCGTGGTCATCCACCCCGAGACCGAGATCCGCATGACCGCCCTGCCGTCCCAGGTGCTGCCGCCGAGCCATGCCTCGCCCGCGTCCTGGACGCCGGCGACCACGGCGCGGGTCACGTCGTCGGAGCCGTCGAAGCGGACGAGCACCTGGTTGAGCACGACGTCGTTGAGCACCTCGACGCCGGGGTCGGCGTCGGCGAGGCTCGTCGCGAAGCGCAGCGCGTGCCCGCACGACCGGTCGACGAGGTCGGCCACACCGCGGCGGCCGAGCTGGACGAGCGCCGCCCAGACCGCGAACCCGCGGGCCCTGCGCGAGGCCTCCGGCACGTATCTGTAGGGGTCGCGCCCCGCGCCCGGCACGACGTACGGCGCCTCCCAGGACATCGCGGCGACGTGGGAGTCCGGGTCGCGGGTGGCCACGAAGGCCCCGTCGTAGGGGACGTTGAGCCACTTGTGGCAGTCGGTGGCCCACGAGTCGGCCCGGTCGACGCCCTCGACGAGGGGCCGCAGCCGGTCGCTGGCCCCGGCCCACAGACCGAACGCGCCGTCCACGTGCAGCCAGGCCCCCGCTGCGGAGCAGAGGTCCGCGATCTCGGCGAACGGGTCGAAGGCCCCGGTGTTGACGTTGCCCGCCTGCGCGCAGACGATGACCGGCCCGCGGTCGCGGCGCAGCACGCGCTCGAGCTCCCCGGGCAGCATGCGTCCCTGGTCGTCGCTGGCGGCGACGTCGGGCCGGCTCCCGAGCCCCACCAGCCGCAGTGCCTGGGCGACGGTCGCGTGGGCCTGGCCACCGAGGACCACCTGGACCGGGGGCGCGCCCTGCAGGCCGTCGGCCTCGACGTCCCACCCGGATCGCGCGAGGACCGCGTGGCGGGCGGTGGCGAGCGCGGTGAAGTTGGCCATCTGCGCACCCGTGGGGAAGCCGTAGGACGAGCCCTCGGGCAGGCCCAGCAGCTCCAGCAGCCAAGGCCCGGCGGCCTCCTCGGCTGCTGCCGCGGCCGGTGACATCACCTCGAGCCCGGCCACCTGGTCCCAAGCCGACGCGAGCCAGTCCGCGGCCATCGCGGCCTCGAGGGTGCCGCCCACGACGTACCCGAAGTAGCGCGGCCCGCTCGAGGCGACCAGTCCCGGGCCGGCCGCCGCCACGAGCCGTGCCACGACGTCCTCGGGGGCGCTCCCGTCGGCCGGGAGCGGACCGGAGAAGCCGTCGAGGCGTGCGGCGGGAGCGGTCGGTCCGACCCGGCGGTCACGCAGTCCGTCGAGGTGGGCGCGGGCAGCCGAGCTGGCGACCGCGAGGGCTGGGTGGTCCTCCAGGTCCTCCACGTCCGCAGGCTACGCCCGGCCGCCGGTCAGGAGAAGGTGCCGGGAGTTGGCAGGAGGTGGTGGGAGCTGGAGCCCGCGAGGGGTCAGGAAAAGGTGCGCCCGGTGAGCCGCTCGTAGGCCTCGACGTACTTCGCGCGGGTCTGCTCGACGACGTCCGCGGGCAGGTCCGGCGGGGCCTCCCCCGAGGACCGGTCCCAGCCGCTCGCCGGGGAGGTCAGCCAGTCGCGCACGTACTGCTTGTCGTAGGACGGCTGGGCGTGGCCGGGCTCCCACAGGTCGGCCGGCCAGAACCGCGACGAGTCCGGGGTCAGCACCTCGTCCGCGAGCACCACGTCGTCGCCGTCGAGGCCGAACTCGACCTTGGTGTCCGCGATGAGGATCCCGCGCTCGGCAGCGATCTCGTTGCCGCGCGCGAGGATGGCGGTGGTGAGGCCCCGGACCCGGTCGGCCAGCGAGGCACCCACCGCCGCCTCCACGTCGGCGTACGGCATGGGCTGGTCGTGCTCGCCCACGGGTGCCTTGGTGGACGGGGTGAACACCGGCTCGGGCAGGCGCGACCCGTCGAGGAGCCCCTCGGGGAGGGCCACGCCGGAGACGTGGCCGTCGGCGCGGTACTCCACGAGCCCACCGCCGGTGAGGTAGGCGCGAGCGACACACTCCACGGGCAGCATCTCCAGGCGCCGCACGAGGACGGCCCGGCCCTCGACCGCGGCAGGGACGTCGGTCGACACGACGTGGTTGGGCACGAGGTCGGTGAGCCGCTCGAACCACCACAGCGACAGCTGGGTCAGCACCTTGCCCTTGTCGGGGATCGGGGTGTCGAGCACGAAGTCGTAGGCCGACATGCGGTCGCTGGCGACGAGCAGGAGCTGGTCGGCGCGCGGGGCGCCGGAGTCGTCGAGGGGGGCGTAGAGGTCGCGGACCTTGCCCGAGTAGACGTGGGCGTAGCCGGGGAGCGCGAGCGGCTGGGAGGACGTCATGGCCGACATCCTCCCAGCCGCCCGCGCCCGAGGGTGCGCTGGTCCGACCCGCGGCTTGACTTCAAGTCCACTTGAACTTCGAGGATGGCGACCATGCCCACTGCCACGGCGCACCGCCGTCCTGATGCAAGGCCCCTGAGCCTGTTCACCCGCGACCACCTGCCCTTCGCGGTCGGCGCCGTCGCGCTCGTGACGCTGGGGGCGTTCGAGAACCGCGCCACGACGACGGTCCTGCCCACCGCGGCCCGGGAGCTCGACGCCCTCTGGCTGTTCGGCGCGGCCAGCGCCGCACCGCTCGTGTCGTTCGTGCTGGCCACCGTCGTCGCCGGGGCCTGGGCCGACCACCGCGGGCCCGTGCGCCCGCTGCAGGCCGGGATGCTGGTGTTCGTCGCCTCCCAGCTCGCCATGGCCACGGCGCCGACCATGGCGGTGCTCACGCTCGGCCGGTTCGGTTCGGGCGTCGCGGAGGCCTTCATGGACGTCTCGCTGACCGTGCTGCTCGCACGCGCCCTCCCGGAGGCGTTGCGGGCCAAGGTGTTCGCCGCCTTCGCCGCCGCCTGGGTCTTCCCGTCGCTGGTGGGACCACCCGTCGCAGGGGCACTCGCGGAGACCCTGTCGTGGCGGGCCGTGTTCGCGGTGGGCATCGCCCTGCTGCTGCCGGCGTGGCTGCTGCTGCGGCCCTCGATGCGGGCCGCGGCGGGCCGGGCCGACGCACCCACCCGGTGGACGCCCCGGGAGCACCGGGCCGTACGCGCCGCGGGGCTCGCCGCGCTCGGCCTCGGCGCGCTGACCGCGGGGGGCTCGCTGCTCGGGCGCACCGGCAGCACCCGCCTGCTCGGGCTCGCCCTCGTCGTCGCCGGCCTCGCCTGCACCGCGCCGGCCCTCCGCACGGTCCTGCCGGAGGGCACGCTGCGGCTGGCTCGCGGCATACCCGCCCTCGTGGCCCTGCGCGGTCTCGTGGCCGCCGCATTCGGCACGGCAGCGAGCCTGCTGCCGCTCATGCTGACGACGGTGCACCACCTCGGACCGGCTGCAGCGGGCACCAGCCTGACCGTGACCGGGCTCTGCTGGGCCGCTGGCTCGCAGGTGCACGGCCTGGACGTCGTCCAGCGCCGGGTCGGGGCGGTCCGTCGCCTTCAGGTGGGCTTCGCCCTCATCACGGTGGGCCTCCTCGGACCGACCCTGGCCAGCGTCGACGCTCTCGGGGTGGTCGCGGGCCTGGTCCTGTGGGGCGTGGCCGGTGTCGGCATGGGCATCGTGTCCCCCACGCTGTCCACCCAGCTGCTGCTCTTCGCCCCGGTGGCCGACCAGGGGCGCATCACCGCGGCCTCGAGCCTGACGGCGTCGGTGGCCCAGGCCGTCGCGCTGGCGGCTGCAGGAGCGCTCATCGCCTGGCAGGCCCCGGCACTGCCCGGCTGGCTCTTCGCCGGCGTCATGGTGGCGAGCGCCGCGACCGGGGCCCTGGGTTGGGTCGCCTCCCGCCGAGCCGGCTGACCACCGGCGTGCCCTGCTGAGGGGGACGAGGCCGCGGGCTCAGCCCACGTGGAGCTCGTCGCGCTCGGCGGCCAGGGCGATGTCGGTGCGGTGGTGCGAGCCCTCGAGCTCGATGGCGCCCACCGCGGAGTACGCCCGCTCGCGGGCCTGGGTGAGGCTGTCGCCGAGGGCCACCACCGACAGCACGCGGCCGCCGGCGGAGACCAGCGTCCCGTCGTCGGCGCGCGCCGTACCGGCGTGCAGGACGTAGGCGGTGGGCACGTCCGTCGCCTCCTCGATGCCGGAGACCGGGTCGCCGGTACGCGGCGTGCCGGGGTAGTTGTGTGAGGCCACGACCACGGTCACGGCGTGCTGCTCCGACCAGTGCAGCGCGCCCACTTCGGCGAGGTGACCGGTGGCCGCGGCCATGAGCAGCCCGCCCAGCGGGGTCTGCAGGCGGGCGAGGACGACCTGGGTCTCGGGGTCCCCGAACCGGGCGTTGAACTCGATGACGCGCGGCCCCCGGGCGGTGAGGGCGAGCCCGATGAACAGCACCCCGGAGAACGGCGTCCCGCGCCGGCGCATCTCGTCGACCGTCGGCTGCGCCACCCGGGTGACGAGCTCGTCGACCATGGAGGCCGGTGCCCAGTCGAGCGGCGAGTAGGCGCCCATGCCACCGGTGTTGGGGCCGCGGTCGCCGTCGAACACCCGCTTGAAGTCCTGCGCCGGCGCCAGCGGCACGACCGTCTCGCCGTCGCAGAGCACGAACAGCGACACCTCCGGCCCGTCGAGGAACTCCTCGACGACGACCCGGCCGCCGTCCTTGGCGAGGCACTCGCGCGCGTGCGCCATCGCCTCGTCGAGGTCGTTCGTCACGACCACGCCCTTGCCCGCGGCGAGGCCGTCGTCCTTGACCACGTGGGGGGCACCGATCGCGTCGAGCGCGTCGGCCACCTCGTCGGCGGTGCTGCACACCCGGGCCATGGCGGTCGGCACGTCGGCCGCGGCCATGACCTCCTTGGCGAACGCCTTGCTCCCCTCGAGCCGGGCCGCCTCGGCGGACGGCCCGAAGACGGCATACCCCGCCTCGCGGACCACGTCGGCGACGCCCGCCACCAGTGGCGCCTCGGGGCCGATGACGACGAGGTCGACACCATGGCGACGCGCGAGGTCCACCACCCCGTCGCCGTCGAGCAACCCACCCGGGAGGGGCTCGCACAGGGCCACGACATCCATACCGGGGTTCCCGGGGGCGACGACCACGGCGTCCACGGCCGGGTCTGCGCCCAGGGCTCGGACGATGGCGTGCTCGCGGGCACCGGATCCGACGACGAGAACCTTCACGTGCCCAGCGTAGGGAACCGGACCGCAGATGAGTGCGCGGCGTCCCCGGGAGGCAGGGGGGGACTTTCTCCCTGGGGACGCCGCGCAGCCGACGTGCGGTCGCCTGGCGGGGGAACCTGCAACACGGCACGCGGGTCGACTGTGTCGACTCAGCCCAGAGTGGACCATCAGCCGTGCGCCCGTAAAGCCCTGTCCTGTCGGACTTGCGCCATTGACGGGATCTCGACAGGACAGCAGCATGGTCCCCACACGCGCCCGGGAGGAGCAGAGCATTGGGCACGAGGTCCCACACGACCCCACGTCTGCCGGCTCATGGCTGCTGACGGCGCCCTCTCGGCACCCGCCGCGCAGGAGCCCGCCCTGGCCCTCGCCCTCGAGCCACCCGAGGGCGACGCCGATGCCGCGGTGACCCGGGTCTACCTCGCGGCGCTGCAGCACCCCGACCCCTCCCGGTCGCTGCTCGTGGCCCAGGGGATGCGGTCCGACGTCGTCGACCGCTGCCTCGGGGTGCTGCAGGAGAGGGGCCTCGTCCGCCTGCACGGGGGCGGCGTCGTCGAGGTGGTGCCACCCGACATCTCGCTGCCCACCCTCGCACTGACCTACGAACGCCGCGCGCGGGAGACCCGGTCCGCCGCCCACGAGCTGGCCCAGGTCTTCTTCCAGGCACGGTCGGCGTCCACGGCTCCCGACCCGGGTTCCATCCGGATCCTCAACTCCCTCGACGAGGTGGCCGCCGTCACCGCCGATGCGATCGCAGCCGGCCAGGAGATCGTGCGCACGTTCCGGGCGCCCTCCCCGCGCACCGCCGCCATCTTCGCCAGCCCCCTGCACAGCCACGAGGAACCCAGCCGCGGCGCCGGCGGGCGGGTGCTCGACATGACCTCGGTCTACGACAGCCGCATTCTCGAGGCCCCCGACGTGCTCACCATCCTCGAGGCGCGCGAGCGCGGGGGTGAGCGCTCCCGCTTCACCACCGGCGTCCCGTTCTCGTGCGTCATCGTCGACGACGCGGCCGCCGTCGTCGACGTGAGCGCGTTCGAGGAGACGGGCTCCGGCTCGGCCCTGGTCAGGTCGCGGCCCCTGGTGCTCGCCCTCATCGCCCTCGCCGACCACCTGTGGGACCTCGGGTCGCCCCTGCGCCGGCCCGGTGCAGGGGCAGCGGCGGAGCAGCGCGACCAGCTGATCCTGTCGCTGCTCGCCGCCGGGGCGCCGGACGCGACGATCGCCCGGCAGACGGGGGTGTCCCAGCGCACCGTCGAGCGCCGGGTGCGGGCCCTGATGGACCAGCTGGGTGCCGCCACCCGCTTCCAGGCAGGGGTGCAGGCCGCCCGGCGCGGGCTGCTGTAGAAGGGCCGCCCGGGTCCCCCCGCCGCCCGGCCGCCGGGGGCTGCGGCCCCCGTCCCGCCACCTCGTGGGATCCGGCCAAGGAGCGTCGGACCAGGTGGCTAGACTCGTGCGTTCTCTGCAGGACGAGCAGGCCGTACGACAAGAAAGTCACCACCGTGACCGCTCCGGACCACACGACCTCCAAGGCGACCACCGCCGAGGTGGCACGCGAGATCGCCATCGAGCAGGCTCACGTCGACCTGGTGCACGCCGAGCTCGCCAAGGCGCAGGCGCGTGCCGGCCTCGTGGAGGCCGACGGCCTGGCCCGGGGGCGCACCGACCGCACCGGCGACGTCCGCGACGAGGAGCTCACGGGCCTGTTCGAGCGGGACGCCTTGGTGTTCAACGCTGCTCGCCGCCGCTCCACCCTCGACACGCAGTACGAGGGCCTGGTCTTCGGCCGGCTCGACCTCGACCACGCGCTGGGCCGGGAGGGCGCCGCCCCCGACCGCGAGACGCGCTACATCGGCCGGCTCGGGGTCCGCGACGACGACTACGAGCCCCTCGTGGTCGACTGGCGAGCACCCGCGGCTGCCGCCTTCTACCGCGCCACCCCCGTCGAGCCGATGGACGTCCTGCGTCGCCGGGTGCTGCGCTGCAAGGGCCCCGACGTCGTGGGGGTCGAGGACGACCTCATGGTCGCGGAGGCGCCCGACGACCTCGTCGTCGTCGGCGACGGCGCCCTGCTCGCCGCCCTGACCCGCAGCCGCGGGGCGCAGATGCGCGACATCGTGGCGACGATCCAGCGGCACCAGGACGAGGCCATCCGCGCCTCGGCCCGGGGCGTCACGGAGATCACCGGCGGCCCCGGCACCGGCAAGACCGTCGTGGCGCTCCACCGGGCCGCCTACCTGCTCTACTCCGACCGGCGCCGCTTCGAGTCCGGCGGCATCCTCGTCGTGGGCCCCTCCTCCGCCTACACCGCCTACATCGAGCGCGTCCTCCCCTCACTCGGCGAGGAGTCGGTGACCCTGCGTTCCCTCGGTGACGTCGTCGACGGCGTCACCGCGGTGCGCCTGGACCCGCCGGCGGTGGCCGCCACCAAGGGCTCGCTGCGCATACGGCGCCTGCTCGCCCGCGCGGCCGCGGACAGCCCACCCGGGGCCCCGAAGCAGTTCCGTGCCTTCGTCAACGGCAAGGCCGTCCGCGTCGACACCCCGGCCCTGGACCGCATCCGCAGCCAGGTGCTCCGCGGTCACCAGCGCAACAACGCGGCCAAGGCGGTGCGGGCCCAGCTCGCCGAGGCAGCCTGGGCCAGCGTCCGCGAGGGCGACCGCGCCGAGTTCATGGACCGCTTCGAGGACCACCTCGAGGTGGACACCTTCCTCGAGCAGTGGTGGCCCCAGGTCGACCCCCGCGAGGTCCTCCTCTGGCTCGCCGACCCGGCCCTGGCCCGCCGCCACGGGCAGGGGGCGCTCGCGGCCCAGGAGTGCGACGACTTCGCGGCCTCGATGCAGGTGGCGCTGGAGACCGGCACGTGGTCGGTGGCCGACGCCGCCCTCGTCGACGACCTGGCCGCCAGGCTGGGCACCGTGCAGGACGCGCCCGCCGAGGAGCGCGGCTTCTACGAGATCGAGGAGCTCGACGACGTCTCGCAGTTCGGGGTGGCCGAGGTGCGCGCGACCAGGCAGGGCGGTGACGGCACCCTCGCCCGGACCTCCCGCACCGCGCCGACCGACCCGCGTGAGCGCCTGCTCCTGGGACGCGTCGAGGGGCCCGGCGAGTACGCCCACGTCCTCGTCGACGAGGCCCAGGACCTGTCCCCCATGCAGTGGCGCATGCTCGGCCGTCGCGGGCGGTACTCGTCGTGGACCGTCGTCGGCGATGCCGCCCAGGCGTCGTGGCCCGACGCCGCGGAGGCCGGGCGGGCTCGTGAGGAGGCGTTCGGCACCCAGGGCCGGCGGCTGTTCCACATGGACACCAACTACCGCAACGCCCGCGAGATCTTCGACTACGCCGCAGAGGTCGTCCGCGCCTCGGTCCCCGACGCCGACATCCCCCAAGCCGTGCGGGAGACCGGCGTCCAGCCGGTCGACGCCGTCGTTCCGGACGGCTCGTGGAGGCAGGCCGCCACCGATGCCGTCGAGGCCCTGCTCGGAGAGGTCGAGGGGTCCGTCGCGGTCGTCACCCCCACCCGGCACGCCTCCACGCTCGCCGGCCTGGCCGACCTCGACGACCGCGTCGTGGTCATCGACCCGATGTCCACCAAGGGCCTCGAGTACGACGCCACGGTCATCGTCGACCCCGACGAGATCACCGCCGAGTCGCCGGGCGGCATCCGCGTCCTGTACGTCGCCCTGACGCGCGCCGCCCACCGCATGACGGTGCTCCGGCCCGCCTGACCGCAGCCCTTCCAGGCCAGGTCCGGCCACCCCTCGCGGCGACGGTCCGGCCACTCTCCCCTGCCCACCTCCGGCACCGCGCCCGGCGTCCTCCCGGCTGCGCGCCCGGAACCGCGTCCCCCGACCGTGGACGGGCGGCTTGACCATTCCGCGACCTGGCCATCGTGTCGAAACAGCCTTTTCATGCCTTTTCGTCCTGGTTTGTCATCGGCCGAACGGTGAAGTCACTACGTATAAAAGACTGATGTCTTTACTATTCCTTTACTAATACTTTCCTTAGCACGGGGATTCTCCATACCTGTTCGTGACGGTGGGGGAGACCAACACTGCGAAGGGGAAAACTCATGATGTCCACGCGCAAGACCGCTGTCCTGGCCCTGACACTGGCCACCGGCCCGCTGATGATCGCCAACACCGCCCACGCCGCGCCCAGCTGCGGCACACCGGCCGTCGAGGCCGTCTACACCACCGTCCACCACGACGCCGAGAACGTCGTCGTCGGCCAGCAGAAGGTCATCGACCAGCCGGCCCAGCCGGCCGTGCCCGCCGTGTACGCGACGGAGTCGTACGTCATCACGCCTGCCGTCCCGGCCGTGCCCGCGGTCACTGACACCGAGACGCAGTGGACCGTCGGCAACAGCACCGGCCCTGACGGTGACGGCTGGACGCCCACGGGCGAGGTCAAGGAGCACGCTGCGGTCACCCAGACGCAGTACCAGTGGGAGAAGGTCACGACCACCACGGACTACGAGTGGATGCTCAAGGTCGTCGACCAGCCCGCCACGTCCACGGTGGTCCACCACGACGCCGTCTACCGCACCGACACCGTGCCGGCCACGTACAAGACCGTCACCGTCCCGGCGACCTACAAGACCATCACGGTCCCGGCCACCTACAAGCAGGTCGTCGACGTCCCGGAGCACACCGTGCACCACGACGCCGTCTACGACATGACCCTCTACGCCTACCAGAACAAGCAGGGCACGATCCGGTACGAGACGTTCGGCTGGAACACGGCCGACGGCCACGACAAGGGCTGGACGCTGGTCACCCCGTACGTCCACCCGGTCATCACCCCCGCCTGGGACGAGGTCGTCGCCGCGACGTACAAGACCGTCATCGACGTGCCCGAGCACACCGAGTCCGTCGTGGATGTGCCCGCGCACGACGAGACCGTGGTCGACGTGCCCGAGCACACCGTGCAGGTGCTGGTCACCGCGGCGTGGGACGAGACCGTCACGACCCCCGAAGTCAGCCACTACGAGAAGCAGTGGACCAGCTCGGCGACCGAGGCACCCGGCGACGGCTGGTTCCGCAGCGACGCCGCGCCCCGCGTCACCACCCAGACGGACACGGTCTACACGGTCGACGACCAGGCCGCCCCCGAGGGCTACACGCTCGTGGGTCAGGAGACCAGCGTCCTGAAGCCCGCCTTCACCGAGTACGAATGGGTCCGCACCGTCGTGGTCACCCCGGCCCAGCCCGAGATCCCGGCGGTCATGGGTGAGCGCCAGGTGCTGGTCACGCCCGAGATCCCGGCCACCGACGAGGTCTCCCACATGGAGGACATCGTCGTGACCATCCCGGCGTACGACAGCCAGGAGCTCGTCACCCCGGCCGTCCCGGCCGGTGAGCCCTGCCCCGTCACCGGCGGTGGCGAAACGGGCGGCGGCGAGTCGTCCGGCGGCGGCGAGGTCATCAACGCCGGCGGCGAGGAGATCGCGGGCCCCGGTGGCTCTGGCGCCGTGAAGACGGAGACGGCCGCCAAGGCCACCACCAGCGCAGCCAGCTCCGTGCCGACCCTGGCCTTCACCGGCTTCGACCCCGAGCTCTACGTCGCTGGCGGCCTCGCGCTCCTGTTCGTCGGCTCGGGCCTGACCGTCGTCGCTCGCCGCCGCGAGAACTGACGGTCCCGCAGACCGACGCCACGGGGCTTCGCAGCCAGCGCGTCGTACCGGGCGTCGCCTCCTCTGGGGGCGGCGCCCGGTTGCTCGTCCGGCGTCAGTCGCCGAGCAGCGAGTGGCGGCTGATGATCTCGTCGCGGCCGGGGCCGACGCCGATGGCCGAGACCCGGGCGCCGATGAGCTCCTCCAGGCGCAGGACGTAGGCCTGGGCGTTGCCCGGCAGCTCCTCGAACGTGCGGCAGGTGGAGATGTCCTCCCACCAGCCCGGGAGCTCCTCGTAGATCGGCTTGGCGTGGTGGAAGTCGGTCTGGTTGACGGGCATCTCGTCGTGCCGGACGCCGTCCACGTCGTAGGCGACGCAGACCGGGACCGTGTCGAGGCCGGTGAGGACGTCGAGCTTGGTGATGACGAAGTCGGTCGTGCCGTTGATCCGCGTCGAGAAGCGGCCCACGACGGTGTCGACCCAGCCGCAGCGACGGGGGCGCCCGGTCGTCGTGCCGTACTCCGCACCGGTCTTGCGCAGGAACTCGCCGTTCGCGTCGAACAGCTCGGTCGGGAACGGGCCCTCGCCGACGCGCGTCGAGTAGGCCTTGAGGATCGCGATGACCCGGTCGACGCGGGTCGGCGGGATGCCCGACCCGGTGCAGGCGCCACCGGCCGTCGCGTTGGACGAGGTGACGAAGGGGTAGGTGCCGTGGTCGACGTCGAGCAGGGTCGCCTGTCCGGCCTCGAGGAGCACGGTCTTCCCCTCGTTGAGTGCCTTCTCGAGCACCAGGGAGGTGTCGGCGACCATGGGGCGCAAGCGCTCGGCGTACCCGAGGAGCTCGTCCATCACCTCGTCGACCTCGACGGCACGGCGGTTGTAGATCTTGGCGAGGATCTGGTTCTTGAAGGCCAGCGCCGCCTCCACCTTCTGGCGCAGGATCTTCTCGTCGAACAGGTCCTGCACCCGGATGCCGTTGCGCGCCATCTTGTCGGCGTAGGTGGGCCCGATGCCACGGCCGGTCGTGCCGATCTTGCGCGACCCGAGGAAGCGCTCGGTCACCTTGTCCAGCACGCGGTTGTAGGGCGCGATGATGTGGGCGTTGGCGCTGACGAGCAGGCGCGAGGTGTCCACCCCGCGGGCCTCCAGGCCGTCGAGCTCCTCGAAGAGCACGGCGAGGTCGATGACCACGCCGTTGCCGATGACCGGGGTGCAGGTCGGCGTCAGGATGCCCGACGGCAGCAGGTGCAGCGCGTACTTCTCCCGCTTGCCGTCCTTCTCGATGACGATGGTGTGGCCGGCGTTGTTGCCACCGTTGAACTTCACGACGTAGTCGACGTCGGAGCCCATGAGGTCGGTCGCCTTGCCCTTGCCCTCGTCGCCCCACTGCGCGCCCACGAGCACGATTGCCGGCATTCCAGCACCTCTTCCATCACCACGGTCGTCGAGCAGAAATGCAGCGGGCCCTCGCGTACTGCGCGGGGCCCGTACCGGTGAAGGCTACCGGGCGCACCACCGCCGCCGCACCGAGGACGGTGCGGCGGCGGTAGTTCCGGTGTGCTCAGCCCTGGCGCGGGGAGATCTCCCCCATCGGGCCGAAGCCGGTCACCTCCTGCGCGTCGACGTAGATGATCTGCGGCTGGGCCGACACGATGTCGGGCATCTCGGCCATGAACCGGGCGACGTGCGGCTGGGCCATGTGCTCCGCACCGGCGGCCGAGTCGCGGAAGCCCTCGATGCAGACGTAGGAGCCCGGCTGCGTGAGGCTCTGCGAGAACTCGAAGAACACGCAGCCCGGCTCCTCGTTGACCGCCCTCGCGTAGTAGTCCGACAGCTCGCGCCACTGCTCGAGCCGGTCCTCGCGGATCGGGAACTTCACGGTGATCAGGATCATCTGTGTGCCCTCCCCGGGGTCAGGCGGCGGCCGGGGCGGACGGCGGCTCGGCCGTGGGTGTCCGCCTGGTCGTCACCACCTGGAGCCTCGCCCCGAGCACACCCGACGCCCACCCGAGGAGGGCGCCCACGACGAGGGCGATGGCCGTCGGCCAGAACGAGAACGCCGTGCCGAAGTACGCCGCCGCCCCGACGAACGCGCCGGGGATGAACGACAGCGGCGCCCACCCGGCCTGCAGGCACATCAGCGCGGCGACGACACCCACCGACACCGCGAGCGCGCCCGGGAACGACACCGCACCGATGAATGCGGCGACGAGGAAGCCGTAGACGAGGCCCGAGAGGTTCGCGGCGAGGCCCCGCTGGAAGCCGGAGCGGCCACCGCCGGCCGCGAAGTAGCAGGCCCAGGCGGCGAACGCCACCCACGTGACGAGGTCGAGGGCGACGCTCACCTGGGTCCAGGCGGCGGCCAGGACGCCGATCGACACGGCGATCCCGAGGTAGTTCTTCATGACGGACTCCTTTGTCCTCAGAGCTGGTGGGCGCGCCCGGTCAGGGCACGAGGATGGCGCGCCCGCGGACGGCGCCGTTGTCGAGGTCGGTGATGGCCTGCTGGAAGTCGTCGAGGGCGTACTTCTGCGTGTGCAGGGTGACCGCGCCGGTCGCGGCAAGGGCCATGAGGTCCTGCAGGTCGTTGTAGGACCCGACGAGGTTGCCGATGACGTTCTTCTCGGTGGAGATGAGGTCGATCGTGGGGACGTCGACGTTCTCGCCGTAGCCGACGACGTGGTAGTCGCCCGCCTGCCGCGTCATGGCGATCCCCTCGGACGTCGAGCCGTTCTCCCCGACGAAGTCGACGACGACCTCGGCCCCGTGGCCACCGGTGAGGTCGAGCACAGACTCGACCTGCGACCCGTCGGCGAGGACACCGTGGTGCGCCCCGATCGACGTCGCGAGGTCGAGAGCCGCTTGGTTGCGGTCGACGACCACGAGCCGGGCGGGCGACAGCGCCCGCAGCACCTGGATCCCGATGTGCCCCAGGCCTCCCGCGCCGATGACGACACAGGTGTCGCGCGGCGTGAGGCGCCGGGCGGCCTTCGCGGCCGCGTGGTACGCCGTGAGGCCGGCGTCCGCGAGCGCGGCCACGTCGGCGGGCTCGAGGGAGTCGTCGATGCGCACGACCGAGCGGGCCGAGGTGAGGAGGTACTCGGCATACCCGCCGTTGGTGTCGATGCCCGGGAAGGCACTGCTCTCGCAGTGCACGTCGTCCCCCGAGCGGCAGGCGCGGCAGAGCCCGCAGGTGATGAGGGGGTGGAGGATCACCTTGTCGCCCTCGCGCACGTTGGTGACGGCCGAGCCGACTGCGTGCACCCACCCGGCGTTCTCGTGGCCGATCGTGTAGGGTAGCCGGACCTGCGACTTCTGCGCCCACTGGCCCTCGAGGATGTGCAGGTCGGTGCGGCAGACCCCGGCGCCGCCGATCCTCACGACCACGTCCCACGGCCCGGTGGCCTCCGGGACGGGCACCTCGGCCAGCTCGAGCTTCTGGTGGTAGCCGACGACCTGGACGGCTCGCATCGTGCTCATCGGTGGGACTCCTTCACGGTCAGGGGGATCAGGTGGTGGCGGTCGGTCGGCTCCGCGCCCTCCGGACGCTGCGACTGGTCGGCGCCCGACCCCTCGTACCGGGTGCGGAGCAGGCCCCGGCAGAAGTGCGCATTGCCGTCGATCGAGATACGGGTGGCCCGGGCCCGGCGCAGCGCGAGGGGCACGTCGGCCGGCGCGTACCCGACGCCGCGGTGGTCGACCAGCACCACCGCGTCGGGGCCGTCCGGCAGGCCGAGGGCGGCCCGGCGGCGCAGGAGGGCATCGGTGGTGCGACCGGCAGGCAGGTCGCGCAACCGCACCTCGCCGACCTGCGACACGTCCAGCGACGGGTCGGCGCGCAGGAGATCGGTGAGGCAGCGCTCGGCCGCTGCCGTGTGGGCCTTGCGGCGGAACGTCATCCGCAGCTCCTCCAGGCTGCTCTCGGCCTCGTGGCCGAAGGTGCCGACGTACCCGGCGTCCGCCGCCAGCCCAGCGTTGATCAGGACTGAGTCGTGGTGGTCGTCGAGCTCGACGACCACCCGGCCGACGCCGTCGAGCGCCGTGAGGGCGTCCTTGGCGTCCGAGGCCATGAGGTAGGCGAAGTTCGGCGAGCAGAACGAGGTCGGCAGGCGCAGGTGGACGGTCACGTCAGGGCCGTCGACCTCGACCGACCGGACGAAGCCGAGGTCGGTCACCGGCTCGTCGAGCTCGGGGTCGATGACGGTGTCGAGGGCGCGTCGGACCGCAGCCCTCGACACCGTCTGCTCGGAGGTGAGGACGGTCATGGCTCAGACCGTCGCCAGGTCGGCGGCCGCAGGGTCGCGCGGCCCGGTCTCGGTCGCGTCAGCCTCCGGCAGCCGCAGCTCGGCCGGGACGTCGATGCCGTACATCTTCGCCGCGTTCAACCCCAGGATCTTCTTCTTCTGCTCCGTCGTGATGGGTGCGTACTCCGTCATGTCCTCCGGGATCTGGAAGTCGACGAAGCGCTCCACGAGCCACTTCGGGGTCCAGATGGCGTAGTCGCTGGAGAAGAACAGCCTGTCCTCGCCGACCCAGTACAGGAGCTCGCCCATGATCTGCGCGAAGTACCGGGGCCGGGTGTGGATGAAGGGCATGGCGACGGCGAGGCCGCCGTACACGTTGGGCTCCTGGGTGGCGATCCAGCAGTAGTCCTCCAGCCGCGGCAGGCCGACGTGCTCGACGATGAAGTTGAGGTCGGTGAAGTCGGTGGCGACGTGGTCGATGTCGGCCACGTCGAATGCGTCGCGGTCCAGGGGGCGGATGGTCGGCCCCTTGTGGACGTGGATGTTGGTGATGCCGAGCCTGCGGCACTCCTCGAAGTAGCGGTAGGCCCACGGGTCGGTGAGCTTCCAGCCGCGCGACCCGCCGTGCCACTCGGCCGTGTAGAGCTTGACGCCCTTGAAGCCCATCTTCTCGTGGTCGGCCCGCAGGTCGTCCAGGCCCTGCTCGCCGTTGCGGGGGTCGAAGTTGTGGTTGTACGTCAGCTTGCCGGGGTTCGCGGCAGCGAGCTCGAACGCCTCCTGCGTCTGCCCGAAACCGGTCTTGTAGAACTCGGTGAGTGCGGCCGGCTGGAAGATCGCGTGGTCGACGTAGCCGTCCTCGAACAGGTCCTTGATGAGTCGCCGTCCGCCTTGGTAGAGGTAGTCCTCGTAGGACCACACCTCCTCCTCGGGGGAGAGGTTGCGGTGGTAGTCGTAGAAGCAGTCGATGAACTGCTTGCCGTGCTCGTTGCGCAGGTTCTCCGGACGCGCGTCCCACAGGGCGATGTGCGCGTCGACGATGAAGTAGCTCTCGCCGTTCTTCGTGTACATGGTCTTCTCCCTCTCGCGACGCCGTCGTCGCGAACCCCAGTGACGCTAGGAGCGGCCGGAACGGGCAGGCAGGGGTGCCGCGTCTCAATGTGAGAAGCGGCCTGTCTCACTTTGAGACCCCGAGGATCCGCACCTCGCGCCGCCCGGGGTTACCGTTCACCTCAGCGAGAGGAGGTCGACGATGACCGCCGACGACGACGTCGCCCTGCCGCGGCGAGTGTCCGCCCCGTTGGGGGTCGGGGACGTCGCCGCGCCGTCGAAGCGCCTGGTCGCGTCGTGGCGCCGCAGCGAGGAGTACGGCGTGTCGCTCGAGACCGTCGACCCGACGTGGGCCGGCTCGGTGGTCACTGACTCGTTGTTCTTCGAGTGCGGCCACGAGGTGCTCGAGAGCCTGCACCAGACCCTGGTCGACGAGCCGCTCAGCCTCATGCTCACCGACGCCGACGGCCTGGTCCTCAACCGCTTCTCGGGTGACACGAGCCTCCTGCGCGCGCTCGACAGGGTGCACCTGGCACCGGGGTTCGCCTTCTCCGAGCGGGAGGCCGGCACCAACGGCCTGGGTCTCGCCCTGGCCGACCGGACCCCCTCCCTGGTGAGGGCCGAGGAGCACTACAGCGCCAGCCTGTGCACCTACACCTGCGCCGCGGTCCCGGTCATCGACCCCATCGGCGGCCGCCTCGAGGGGTGCGTCAACATCACGACGTGGTCGCGCTCGTCCGCGGGGCTCCTGCTCGCGCTGGCCGAGTCCGCCGCGAGCACCACCACGGCCCTGATGCTGGCGCGGTCCGGTGGTCGGACCGCGCGACCCGCGCCCAAGGGCGGTGTCTTCCGCGTCCAGCAGGCACGCCTGGAGCCGGCGGCCGGTACGGCGCGGTCGATGTCGGCCTCCTGGGACGATGCGCTCGACGCCGTCACGACAGCCCTGCGCTCGGGCCGGGTCGTGGCCGCGGTCGGGGAGCCGGGGTCGGGCCGCGCGACCCTCCTCGGGCAGGCGCTGCGCCGGGCACACCCGCGCATCAGGGTCCTCAGCGCCGACGTCCCCGCTCCTGAGGACGTCGACGCCTGGCTCGAGCTGTGGACGCCGGAGCTCGCCAAACCCGACACCGCGGTCGTCGTGGAGAACGTCGACCGCCTCCCGGCGTGGGCGGCGCACGAGCTGCGCCAGCGCGCAGTCGCAGCCGTCTCGAGCCGGTCCGTCCGCGGTGGCTCCGACCTCGCCTGGGGCGTGACCGCTGGGGACCTCGAGGCCGTCCCGGCACCGCTGGGCCCGCTCGTCGACACCGTCGTGCCCGTGCCGGCCCTGCGCGAGCGCCCCGACGACGTGATGGCGCTCGCCCACTGGGTCGCCCACCAGGCCCGGATGCGCGAGGTGGGCTTCACGCCTGCCGCGGAACAGGCCCTGCTCGCGCACGACTGGCCCGGCAACGTCGACGAGCTCGTGCGCGTCGTGCGGGACGCTGCGACGAGGGCCGAGACCATCGACCTGCGGCACCTCCCCCCTGCCTTTTCGGCCCCGGCAGGGCACCGCCTGACGCGGTTGCAGACCGTCGAGCGCGACGAGATCGTCCGGGTGATGGCCGGCCACCCGTCCTCGGTCGGCGACGCGGCCGCCCAGCTCGGGATGAGCCGGGCGACGCTCTACCGCAAGCTCAGGTACTACGGGCTCGCCCGGCCCCGTTGACCCTCCGGCTCGGCGGCGCGACGCCGGGTCGCAGGCCGTCCGGCTACCGGTCCGTGTCGTCGACCAGTGTGGCGAGACCGGCCCGGGTGGCCGCGACCCCGAGCTGGAAGCGCGTCTGCACCCCGTGCCGCTCCATGAGCTGGGCGACCCTGCGCCGTACGGTCCGCAGGCTGCAGCCGAGGTAGCGGGCGATCGACTCGTCCTTGAGACCGAGGGCCAGCAGGCGCATGAGCTGGCCCTCGGCGGGATCGGGGGCGCCCTCCGGGGCCATCGGCAGGGCCCGCGAGAACGACCGGTCGAAGAGGGCGGTGAAGGCGGCGACGAGCATCGGGTCGCGGATCAGGACGTAGTCGGCCGCGGGGTCCCCCCAGACGGCGGACGCCACCACGGCGTCCTGGTCGAAGACGACGAAGTCGGTGGGCGGCACGAGGCTGAGCCGCTGCTGCTCCCCCGCGTCCGCCCAGGCGCGCACCCACGCCCGTCCCGTCTTGGTCTCCATGATGTCGATCGGGTAGATCGTCTGCTGGCGGAACACCCCCGCGCCGAGCAGCTCGCGGGTGCGGCGGTTGACGTCCGGGTCCAGCCCCGACCCGACGTCGACCGTCATCGTGCAGTGGCGCACGATCGTCGAGGTGTGGTCGACCAGGTGCCGCACCACGGGGGGCGCGAGCTCCGCGGGGAGGGGTTCGACCGCCCGTGCCGCCCGGTCCCGTCCGAGGGTGCCCGACGAGGTCAGCTCGTAGAGCGCGTAGCGCACCTCGGCGAGGTCGGAACGCCGCGCCTCGAGCTGCTGCTCACCGCGCTCGAGGATGCGCTGGAGCCGCTCGACGGGGTCCCTGAACAGCGCCTCGACCTCGTGGCGCGGCTCATCGGTGCTGGTCACAGGCCCTCCGGAGGCGGTCGGCATCATCTGGCCATTGGCACCATAGTGCCACCATCTGCGGCGGTCCCGATGCACAATGAGCCCACCTCGTCGACGACGCAGGGGACGCACCGGCGACGGCAATGCGGGACGGACCACGGTCCTCCCCCAGGGGGCGACGGCGGGGGGAGGGATCCGACCAGATCCCTCCCCCCGCCGTCTCCGTCCCTAACGCCCTGAGCCCAACCTGCCGGCTCCCCCGGACGTCCATGCTGGTGACCGCACCGTCCACGACCCGGGGGCCCCGATGACCACGCGCCGACAGCTGAGCACGATCGCCACCGCCGGCCTGGTCGGCGCCCTCCTGGCCGGTTGTGGCCCCTTCGGCGGCGCGGACGGCCCTGGCACCGACGCGTCCACGACGCAGACCCCGGCCACGGTCATCGTGACCACCACCGTCCCGGCGTCGCCGACCGCGACCAGGCCCGTCCCGACCAAGCCGATCCGGCCCACCATCGACCCGTCCCCCACCACGCCCCCGCCCGGCAAGGATGCCCCGGCGATCCCGCGCTCGGCGCAGGACTACGGCATCGCCTTCGTCACCGCCTGGGTGAAGGGGGACCGCACCCGGGCGACGCAGCTGGGGACCGAGTCGGCGGTCAAGGACGCCTTCGCGACGCAGCCGGGGACAGCGCCCCGGTTCGACCACTGCGAGGGAGCCGCCGGGTCGAGCTACTGCACCTGGGTCGGTGCCGAGTACACGCTGCAGCTGCGGATCGGCAACGACCTGGCCTCGCGCGGCCAGCCGCACGCGGTCGCCGAGGTCGTCTTCAGGCACTGAGGCCCACGGCCGCACGCAGCAGCGGGGCCGGCGCCCACACGGCGCCGGCCCCGCTGCGTACGACGTGGCCTACAGGCCGAGCTCGCGCGCCCCGGTGGTGGAGGAGTCGCGGAGGAACTCGGTGCAGCGGCGCTCCTCGTCGGTCTCGCCGATCGCACCGGCCGCCTTGGCCAGTGCGGCGAGCGCACGCAGGAAGCCGCGGTTGGGCTCGTGCTCCCACGGCACCGGGCCCTGGCCGCGCCAGCCGTTCTTGCGCAGGGAGTCCAGCGCGCGGTGGTAGCCGGTCCGGGCGTAGGCGTAGCCCTCGACGGTGCGACCGTCGGCGAGCGCGTCCTCGGCGAGCGTCGCCCAGGCCAGCGAGGAGGTCGGGTACGCAGCAGCCACCTGGTCGGCGGCGACGCCCTCCTCCAGCTTGGCGGCGGCGGGGTCGACCGGGAGCCGCGTCTCGGGGATCCCGAGGAGGTTCTCGCTCATGCGTGGGTGCCCGCCGACCGGAGGTGCTGGCACGCCTCGACGACGCGGGCCGCCATACCGGCCTCGGCCTCCTTGCCCCAGGCGCGCGGGTCGTACTGCTTCTTGTTGCCGACCTCGCCGTCGATCTTGAAGACGCCCTCGTAGTTGGTCAGCATGTAGCCGGCCACGGGGCGGGTGAAGGCGTACTGCGTGTCGGTGTCGATGTTCATCTTCACGACGCCGTAGTCGACGGCCGCGGCGATCTCCTCGGCGGTCGAGCCGGAGCCACCGTGGAAGACGAGGTGGAACGGCTTCTCGTCGGGCGTGCCGAACTCCTTGTGCACGGCGTCCTGGGCGGCCTTGAGCACCTCGGGGCGCAGCTTGACGTTGCCCGGCTTGTAGACGCCGTGGACGTTGCCGAACGTCAGGGCGGTCATGAAGTAGCCGTTCTCGCCGGTGCCGAGCGCCTTGGCGGTGGCGATGGCGTCCTCGGGCGTCGAGTAGAGCTTGTCGTTGATCTCGTTGGCGACACCGTCCTCCTCGCCACCGACGACACCGACCTCGATCTCGAGGATGACGTTCGCGGCCTTGCAGGCGTCGAGGAGCTCACGGGCGATCTCGAGGTTCTCCTCGAGCGGCACGGCCGACCCGTCCCACATGTGCGACTGGAACCACGGCGTGCCACCGGCCTTGACGCGCTCGGCCGACGCGGCGAGCAACGGGCGGACGAAGCCGTCGAGCTTGTCCTTGGGGCAGTGGTCGGTGTGCAGCGCGATGTTGACGTCGTAGTTCTTGGCGACCTCGTGGGCGTACGCAGCCAGCGCCAGCGAGCCCGCGACCATGTCCTTGACGGTGGGGCCGGAGAGGTACTCCGCTCCGCCGGTGGACACCTGGACGATGCCGTCGCTGCCCGCCTCGGCGAACCCGCGGATCGCGGCGTTGAGCGTCTGCGAGGACGACACGTTGATGGCCGGGTACGCGAAGGAGCCTGCCTTCGCGCGGTCGAGCATGTCGGCGTACACCTCTGGGGTGGCGATGGGCATGGGGTCTCCTTAGAGCCATCTGCGGGACTTCGTCGTCGCGCCGATCCTTTCACGTCCGCGCCTGCCCACGACACCCGTGTCTCAGGCGTCCAGCGCCTCTCGCCGGCGGAGCAGGAGGGCGCGCTCGGCGTCGTTGGCGCAGCGGTCGATCGCGAGTGCGTACGCCGCGTGCGCACCCGCGACGTCGCCGGCCCGGCTCAGCAGCTCGGCCCGCACCGCGGGGAGCCGGTGGCTGTTCGGCAGCTGCTCGTCGAGGCCGTCGAGCAGGGCCAGGCCGGCCCGCGGCCCCTCGGCCTCGGCGACCGCCACAGCCCGGGCGAGCTGCGCGCTCGGGGTGGGCGCGAGCGCGAGGAGGGTGTCGTAGTGCGCCACGACCCGGTCCCACCGGGTCGACCCCGCGTCGGGGGCGATGGCGTGCTCGGCCGCGATCCGGGCCTGCACGGCGTACCCGGCGGCCTGGACGGTGACCGGACCGGTGAGGGCGGGCGAGGCGAGCAGGGCGAGGGCCTCGTCGACCTCGTCGCGGTGCCACCGGCTGCGGTCCTGGTCGGGCAGCAGGACGATCGCCCCGCCGGCGTCCACGCGGGCGTCACGCCGGGAGTGCTGGAGCAGCATGAGGGCCAGCAGCGCGGTGAGCACCGGCTCGCCGGGCCGCAGGCCCAGCACCACGCGGACCAGCCGCACCGCCTCCCCGGCGAGCTCGGTGCGCAGGGCGTCGGGACCGCTGCCGGGGGCGTACCCGGCGGTGAAGGCGAGGTAGGCCGTCTGGGCCACCACGTCGAGCCGTTCCGGGAGCTCGGCCGCGGAGGGCACGGCGAACGGGATCCCCGCCGTGACGATCTTCTTCTTGGCGCGGGTGAGCCTGGCGGCCATGGTCGGCTCCGGCACGAGGAACAGGCGCGCGACGTCGCCGGTGCCCACCCCCAGCACCAGGCGCAGGGTGAGCGCGCTGGCGGCTGCGGGGTCGAGCGCGGGGTGGCTGCACATGAGGACCAGGCGCAGGAGGTCGTCCTCCACGAGGTCGCCGGGGTCGGCGCGGACCGCGCCGGCCCGCGCGGCGTCGCCCTCTCCCTCGACGACGAGCAGCGGCGCCTTGCGCAGGGCCATCGCCTCGCCACGCAGCCGGTCGAGGATCCGCCGGCGGGCCGCGGTGTGCAGCCAGCCGGCAGGGTTGTCGGGCATCCCGTCGCGGGGCCAGCGCCTGGCGGCGGTCTCGACCGCGTCGCCGAGCGCGTCCTCGACGAGGTCGAGCCGGCGGAACCGCGCGAGGAGCAGGGACACCAGGCGTCCCCACTCCTCGCGCACGACCCTGGCGAGGGGGTCGTCGTCCGTGGCGACTGCGGTCACCGGCTCTCGTACCCCTCGATCCGCACGGTCGGCCGGACCTCCACCGTGTAGGAGCGGGGCAGCAGCTTCGCCGCGGCGATGGCGGTGTCGAGGTCGGGCAGCTCCACGTCGTAGTAGCCACCTACCTGTTCCACCAGCTCGACGAACGGGCCGTCGGAGACGACGGCGGTGCCGTCCTCACGGTGCCGGACCGTCGTGGCCAGGTCGGCGTCCGAGAGCGCGGCGCTCTCGAGCCGTCGGCCGTGCTCGTCGACGAACTGCTCGAAGGCGTGGTGGGCGTCGAAGTACTCCTGGCGCCCCGCCTCGTCGGCCGCCTCCCACGCCCCCGGCTCGTAGGCGATGAGGACGACGTACCTCACGAGGGCCGGTCCTCCGGCTTGACCACCCGCCGGACCTCGATGCCGTCACCGAGGGCGGCGATGATCTGGCAGCAGTCGACGAGGTCGTCGAGGTCGTCGGTCTCCACCTGGTAGAACCCGCCCACCTGCTCGGTGACCTCGGCGAACGGCCCCTCCGTCGGGGTGCCGCCGCCCGCCGGGATGCTCCTGGCCTCACCGGAGGCGTGCAGCTCGGCACCGCCGGTGATCTTGTGGCCCCGGCGGGCGAGCTCGGCCCCGAACCGGTCGTACTCGGCGTACCCGGCCTTGCGCTGCGCGACGTCCATGGTGGTCCACCAGCGGTCGGCGTCCCCCACGATCAACACGACGTACTCGGTCATCGCTCGCTCCTCACATCTGCACTGTCGGGCGGATCTCGACGGCCGGGTGGAACGGCGTCGCGAGCAGCCGGCCGCACACCTTCCCCAGATCGTCCACGTCGTCGGTCTCGACGAGGTAGTAGCCGGCGACCTGCTCGGCGCTCTCGGCGTACGGGCCGTCGGTCAGGGCGACGTCGTCGAGGGCGGTGCCGCGCACGACCCGGGCCCGGCTCGACGGGGTGAGCTGCGCTCCCCCGGTCATCTTGTGCCCGCGCTCCGCGAGGAGCTGGACGAACTCGGTGTGGGCGGTGTGCAGGTCCTGCAGCTCCTGGTCGGTCGCGGTCGCGTACCTGGCCTCGGGGCTCGGCAGGAGCACGAGGTACTCGGTCATGGCTGGTCCTCTCATCGGTGGGGTGCTTCCACCCTGATGACGCACGAGCTCCGCGCTAATCGACAGCCTGCCCGAAAACGTGCCGACGGACCCAGGCATGCATCGCCACGGCTGCGGCGGCCCCGGCGTTGATCGACCGCGTCGAGCCGAACTGCTCGATGTGCAGGACCACCTCGCAGGCCTGACGCACCTCGTCCGAGAGCCCGGGGCCCTCCTGCCCGAACACCAGGACGCACTCCCGCGGCAGGTCGTGGGTCTCCAGCGGCACCGAGCCGGGGAGGTTGTCGATGCCGATGAGCGGTATGGCGCGCGGGCGCCCCTCGTCGTCCCGGCCCGCGGTCCCGGCCCAGGTGACGAGGTCCTCGACGGTCGGGTGGTGGTGCTCGTGCTGGTAGCGGTCGGTCACCATCGCCCCGCGGCGGTTCCACCGGCGCCTGCCGACGATGTGGAAGGCCTTGGCGTTGAAGGCGTTCGCCGTGCGGATGACCGAGCCGATGTTGAAGTCGTGGCCCCAGTTCTCGACCGCGACGTGGAAGTCGTGCCGGTGGGTGTCGAGGTCGGCCACGATCGCGTCGTGCCGCCAGTAGCGGTAGGCGTCGACGACGTTGCGCCGGTCGCCGTCGCGCAGCAGCTCCGGGTCCCAGTGGTCACCGCTCGGCCACTCGCCGACCCACGGCCCGACCCCGACCTCCTCGATCCGGTCGTCCTCACTCACGCGCCCACCCTAGGCGTCACCCGGACCTCGAAAAGCCGTTGCCGCCCTGCGGCGCGCTCTGGTGCCATGGACCGGTACGCACACCCGACCACGGACCGGAGAAACCGATGCGAGCTGCCGTCACGTCCCGCCAGGTACCCACCTACCGAATGGATGTGAAGGCAGTTGCGTACGTTGACCGTCGGGGTCGTGGCGCATGTTGACGCCGGCAAGACCAGCCTGACCGAACGGATCCTGCACGAGGCAGGGGTCCTCGACCACCCCGGGAGCGTCGACGCCGGCGACACCCGCACCGACTCGCTCGACCTCGAGCGCCGTCGAGGGATCACGATCCGCTCCGCGGTCGCGTCCTTCTGCTGGCACGACACCCTCGTGAACCTCGTCGACACCCCCGGCCACTCGGACTTCGTCGCCGAGGTCGAGCGCTCGCTGGCCGTGCTCGACGCCGCCGTGCTCGTCGTGTCGGCGGTCGAGGGGGTCCAGGCGCAGACCCTCGTGCTGATGCGGGCCCTGCAACGACTCGGCCTGCCCACGGTGCTGTTCGTCAACAAGCTCGACCGGGCGGGCGCCGACCCCGAACGGGTCCTCACGCAAGTCGCGGACCGGCTCACCCCGGAGGCCGTGCCCCTCGGTACGGCGCGCGACGTCGGCAGCCGCGCGGCCGGCTACACCGCCTTCCCGGTAGCAGCGTCCGAGCGGGTGGACCTGCGCGCCGGGACCCGCGCCGCTCGGCTGCACCCCGTCGTCTTCGGGTCGGCGATCACCGGCGCGGGCGTGGGTGCCCTGCTCGACGTGCTCACCGACCTCGTCGCGGACGACGGCAGCAGGGAGGACCTCGTCACGGACGAGGGTGCCGGGGACGCGGTGGGGGCACGAGCCTCCGGGGTGGTCTTCAAGCTCGACCGGACCACGGCGGGCGGCCGGCTGACCTACGTGCGGATGACGGCCGGGATCCTGTGGGTCCGCGACCGGCTCGAGCTGGACGGCCGGGCCTCCGAGCGGGCTCCCGAGCGGGTGACCGGCCTCGAGGTCTTCGGACCGGACGGCCTGTGCCGCGCCGAACACGTGGGGCGGGGGCGGATCGCGGTGCTCCGCGGTCCCACCGCGGCCCGGGTGGGCGACACGTTCGGCCCCGACGGGCCGCGAGCCCGGCACGTCGAGCTGGGGCGGCCGAGCCTCGAGACCGTCGTCGACCCGGTCGACCCCCGGCAGCGGGGACGGCTGTTCAGCGCGCTCACCGAGCTGGCGGAGCAGGACCCGCTCATCGACCTGCGGCTCGACGACGGCCGTGGCGAGGTGGCGGTGTCGCTCTACGGGGAGGTGCAGAAGGAGGTCATCGCGACCTTCCTCGAGGAGGACCACGGCGTCGCCGCGACGTTCCGCCCCACGACCCCGATCTGCGTCGAACGCGTTCGGGGCGTCGGGAGCGCTCACCAGCTGATCGACGTCGCCCCCAACCCGTTCCTCGCCACGGTGGGGCTCCGGGTCGAGCCCGCAGCAGTGGGCACCGGTGTCGAGCTCGCCCTGGAGGTCGAGCTCGGGTCGATGCCGCCGGCGTTCTTCACCGCCGTCCGCGAGGGCGTCGACGGGACCCTCACCGAGGCGGTGCACGGCTGGGCGGTGCCGGACTGCCGCGTCGTCGTGACCCACTCGGGCTACTACCCGAGGCAGAGCGCGATGCACGCCGGCTTCGACAAGAAGATGTCGAGCACCGCGGCGGACTTCCGCAGCCTCGCGCGGCTCGTCCTCGCCGAGGCCCTCGCCCGCGCGGGGACGGTCGTCTGCGCGCCGGTGCACCGGTTCGAGCTCGAGGTGCCCCAGGACCTGGTCGGGACGGTGCTCGCCGAGCTCCCCCACCACCGCGCGGTACCCCACGCCACGCGGGTCACCGGCGCGTCGGCGACCTCCGCAGCGGTCCTGACCGGCGACGTCCCGGCGGCCGAGGTGCACGGCCTGGCCCAGCGCCTGCCGCACCTCACGCGGGGCGAGGGGATCCTCACCACGGTGCTCGACCACCACGCGCCGGTGACCGGCGCGCCACCGCGTCGCACCCGGGCGCTGCCCGACCCGTTCGCCCAGGTCCGCGACTGGGCACGGGTCCAGCGCAGCTGGCCCTCAGGCGGCGCACAGGGTGCACACGCGTCGGACCCGTACCCTTGACCCCATGCACTCACTCAGCACCAACTGGATGGACCCCCAGTGGCTCCTCGACCACTTCGGCTCCCAGTTCTTCTGGGTGAGCGTCGCCATCGTCTTCGTCGAGTGCGGCCTGCTCTTCCCGATCCTCCCGGGCGACTCGCTGCTGTTCGCGATCGGGCTGTTCATCAGCACCGGTGACTTCAGCATGAACCTCGTCGTGGCCCTGCTGGTGCTCAGCGTCGCCGCGTTCGCCGGCAACGTCGTCGGCTACGAGATCGGGCGCGCCGTGGGCCGGCCGCTCTACGAGCGCGACGGCCGCCTCCTCAAGAAGAAGTACTTCGACGACAGCCACGCGTTCTTCGAGAAGCACGGTGCCAAGGCGCTGGTGATCGGGCGCTTCGTGCCGATCGTGCGCACCTTCATCACCGTCGTGGCCGGTGTGAGCCGTATGGAGCGCCGCCACTTCTTCGTGTGGAGCGGCGTCGGCGCGGTGCTGTGGGTGTGGGTCGTCACCCTCCTCGGCTACTTCCTCGGCAACTCGTTCCCGGCCCTGAAGGACCACCTCGAGCTCGCGATCCTGGCCATCGTCGCCGTGTCGGTGATCCCGATGGTCGTCGAGGTCGTCCGCGCCCGGCGTGGGCACACCGCGGCCGAGGAGATCGTGGACGAGACGGATGAGGCCCTCGAGGGCCTCACCGACGACCGGGCCTGAGGGCTCGGCCCCGGGCTGAGGGCTCGGGCTAGAGCTCGATCAGACCGGCGCGCAGCGCTGCGGTCACGGCTGCCGTGCGGTCGGTGACCCCGAGCTTCTCGAACGCCCGGAGCAGGTGCGTCTTCACGGTGGCCTCGCCGATGTGCAGCTCGCGCCCCACCGCGGCATTGGACAGTCCCCTGGCCACGCACCGCAGCACCTCGGTCTCGCGGTCGGTCAGCGACGGACCTGCCGGCGCCCGCATCCGGCTTGCCAGGCGGGCCACCACCGGCGGCGCGAGCACGGTCTCCCCCTTGGCGGCGCGGCGTATGGCGTCCGCGAGCACCTCGCGCGGGGAGTCCTTGAGCAGGTAGCCGTTCGCCCCGGCCTCGACGGCCCTGACGATGTCGGCGTCGGTGTCGTAGGTGGTGAGGACCAGCACGGCCGGGCCGTCGGCCCCGGCGCGGAGCCTGGCGGTGGCCGCCGCCCCGTCGAGGACCGGCATGCGCAGGTCCATGAGCACCACGTCGGGGGCCAGCCGCTCGGCGAGCACCACGGCCTCGGCACCGTCGGCGGCCTCACCGACGACCTCGAAGTCGGCGTGCTCGGACAGCATCGCCACCAGGCCCATCCGCACGACGGGGTGGTCGTCGACGACCAGCAGGCGCAACGTCACCGGGGCACCTCCATCCGCAGCCGCGTGCCCGACCCCGGGGTGCTGTGCACCTCGAAGCTCCCGCCGACCTCGTCGGCCCGGGCCGTGGCGCCGTCGAGGCCGTAGCCGCGGTCGGGAGTGTCGGGCACGAACCCGACCCCGTCGTCGGCGACCTCGAGGGTCACCGGCGCGTCGGCGGGATACGTGAGGCGGACCTCGAAGGTGTGCGCCCGGGCGTGGCGGCGGACGTTGGCCAGGCCCTCCTGGGCCGTGCGGAGCAGGACGACCTCGGAGTTGGCCGGCAGCACCGTGGGCTCGCCCTGCACGACGAGGCTGCCCAGCATCCCCGACTCGGCCGCGACGGCGTCGACGAGGCGGCCGAGCGCCTCCGAGAGCGTCCGTGACTGCAGGTGGCCCGGCGTCATCTCGGCGACGATGAGGCGCGCCTCGGAGAGGTTGTCGGCGGCGGTCTGCTCGATGAGGCGCACGCGTTCGCGCACCACGTCGAGGTCGCCGCGGTCGAGGGCCGCCTCGGTCGCCCGCGCGAGGGTCACCACGGACGTGAACCCCTGGGCCAGGGTGTCGTGGATCTCGCGCGAGATGCGTTCGCGCTCGCTCGCCACACCCTGGGCGCGCTCCGCCGCGGCGAGCTGTGCCTGCGTGCGGCGCAGCTCGTCGATGGTGAACGCCCGGGAGTCGGCCTCCCCGATGATCTTGTGGATGAACAGGCCCATGACGAGCGAGAGCGTCAGGGTGATCACGGTGCTGAGGGCGATGCCGATGACGTCGTCACCGGTGCGCGGTGCCTGCCAGAGGCGTACGGCGCCGATGGCCAGGACCGCGGCGACCACCACGAAGGCAGCGTGGTTGCGCCGCAGCATCGCCCACGTCTGCGGGAACAGCCCGAAGGTGAGGATCCACGCCGTCCCCGAACCGTCGACCGCCATGAGCGCGACCAGGGCGACCCACGCGACGGCGACGTAGCGGATCCCGGCTGCTCGTTCCTCGTCGCCGATCCCGCCACGACCCCACACGAGGTAGGCAGCCGCGATCACCCCGACGCCGAGCAGCGACCAGCCGAGGTGCTCCGGCCCCTCGGCGACGAGGACCCCGGCCGTGGTCGCCACGAGGACTGCGAAGAACACGTGCCACCAGACCAGCTGGCGACGCCACATCTCCTCGAGCTCGCCGGACGACGTCCCGGGGGCGGGGCGGCAGTCCGCGGGCTGGTCGGCGCTCATCGCCCCATCATGTCGTGCCGCGCTTGGTCCACCGGAAGGTCCGGGCGCAGATGACCAGCCCGGCCACGAGCCACGCCCCGAGCACGAGGGCGGTCCGGCCGTGCTCCCAGGACCCGGCCATCTCCTGGGTCTGCCAGTCGTCGGGGAAGAAGACCGAGCGCATGCCCTGGGCGATCCACTTGAGCGGGAAGACCGAGGCCACCTGCTTGAGCCAGTCGGGCAGATCGGTGAAGGCGAAGTAGACGCCCGAGATGAACTGCAGGATGAGCGTCGGGGCGATGACGGTGGCGCCCACCGACCGCGACGAGGAGGCGAGCGAGGAGTAGGCGACCCCGAGCACGGTGCCGCACGCGACGCCGAGGAGGAACACCCACACGAAGGTCGCCCAGCTGGCCGCGCTCGTCGGCAGCTGCACCCCGAAGGCCACCTTCGCGATCGCGATGAGCAGGACGAACTGCGCGAGCGACGTGCTGGCGACGAGGCCGACCTTGCCCAGGAAGTAGGCGGCCGGCGGCATCGGCGTCGAGCGCAGCCGCTTGAGCGTGCCGTCATCGCGCTCCACCGCCACGCTCAGGGCCATCGACTGGAAGCTCGTGAGCATGACGCCGGCCGCGACCATGCCGGGCAGGAAGAACCGCGCGGCGTTGACGCCCGCGTCGGCCGCGTCACCCTTGCCGAACTGGTCGCCGAAGATCACCGCGAACATCGACAGCATGAGGATCGGGAAGGCGAAGGAGAAGAAGACCGCCTCCTTCTCGCGGAAGTACATCTTCAGCTCGAGGACCGTCCGGTCCCAGCCGATCGCGAGCGCGTTCACGACGCCACCTCCGCGAGCGCGGCGGTGGTGTGGACGTGCGGCGCGATGAGCGACAGGTAGGTGTCCTCGAGCGAGGGCCGCGTCACCGTGAGCCCCGGCACCTCACCGCCGAGGCGGACGGAGAGGTGGGCGACGTACTGCGTGGGCAGGCTGGTCCGCTCGCTGCGCCTGGTGCCGCCCTCCTCCCAGGAGACGGTGGCCTCCGAGGACGCGCGGCCGCCGAGGTTGGCGGGGGTGTCGAGGGCGAGCATGCGTCCCGCGGCGATGACGCCGACCCGGTCGGCGAGCTGCTCGGCCTCGTCGAGGTAGTGCGTGGTGAGCAGGATCGTGGTGCCCCCGTCGGCGAGGGACCGGATGAGGTCCCAGAAGTCGCGCCGTGCCTGCGGGTCGAAGCCTGTGGTCGGCTCGTCGAGGAACAGCAGCTCCGGCGACCCGACGATGCCCAGGCCCACGTCGAGGCGGCGACGCTGGCCACCGCTCAGCCTGGCAACCCGGTCGTCGGCCTTGTCGGCGAGCCCGACGGCGGCGATGACCTCGTCGACGTCCCGGGGGTTGCGGTAGACCTTCGCGGTGCTGGCGACCGCCTCCCGTGGGGTGAGCAGGTCCAGGCCCGTGGAGGTCTGCAGCACGATGCCGATGCGGTTGCGCCAGGCGAGGTCGGCGGACTCGGGGTCGGCCCCGAGGACCGCCACCTCCCCGCCGTCGCGTCGGCGGAACCCCTCGAGGATCTCGACGGTGGTGGTCTTTCCGGCGCCGTTGGGGCCGAGCAGGGCGAACACCTCGCCCGCCTCGATCCGGAGGTCGATGCCGTCGACGGCCTCACGGGACCCGTAGGCCTTGCGCAGTCCGGTGACGGTGATGGGTGCGTCCATGGGACCACCCTCCCGCAGCGGTCACGGGCGGCGTGAGCGTCTTCCGGTGGATTCGGCGTCCACCGACCGGTGGACCCCTTGCGCGCCCCGCAAAACGCCGGTTGCCCGGCATACCGCGGGAAGAAGACCCGAGGTATGCCGGGCAACCGGCGTTTTGCGGAAGGCGCGAGCCTGCGTAGGGCCTAGGCCTGGGTGGGGGGCTGTTGGCCGGCGGGAGGGGCGGGCGGAGTGGCGTCTAGACCGGACCCGGCGGCGTACCCGCTCGGCGGCGGGATGGTCGCGTCGCGCTGGCCGAAGTCGACCTTCACCGGGTCGCGCTCCTCGCTCTGCACCTCGAAGTACTCCTCGCGGTGGATGCCGAACATCCCGGCGACGACGTTGCTCGGGACGGTCTCGACCTTGGTGTTGAGCTCGCGGACGTTGGCGTTGTAGTAGCGGCGTGCGGAGGCGATCCGGTCCTCGGTCGAGGTCAGCTCCTGCTGCAGGGCCAGGAAGTTCTGGTTGGCCTTGAGGTCGGGGTAGGCCTCGGCGACCGCGATGAGGCGACCGAGCGCCTGGCTGAGCAGGCCCTCGCTCTGCGCCTGCTGGGCCGGGCTCTGGCCCCCGGCCATGGCGGCGGACCGGGCCTTCATGACGTCCTCGAGGGTCCCGCGCTCGTGGGCGGCGTAGCCCTTGACCGTCTCGACGAGGTTGCCGATGAGGTCGTGCCGGCGCTTGAGCTCGACGTCGATCTGGCGCCAGGCCTCCTGCACGAGGTTGCGCAGCTTGATGAGGCCGTTGTAGATGCCGACGGCCACGAGGACCAGCAGCACGACGACGACGGCGATGACGATCCAGATGAGCATGAGAGTCCCCTTGTGTGCGTGAGTGCCCTGAGCCTAGGCCAGGCCGAGCTCCTCGAGCCCGTACACGAACCGGTACTCGAACCCGGCCTCGGCGAACTTCTCCGCGGCCCCGGTCGCCCGGTCGGCGATGGTGGCGACGGCGACGACCTCCGCGCCGGCCTCCTTCGCGGCGTTGGCCGCGTCGAGGGGGGAGGCGCCCGTGGTGGAGGTGTCCTCGACCACGACGACCCGCCGCCCCGAGATGGACGGGCCCTCGATGCGCTGCTGGAGCCCGTGCGCCTTGCCGGCCTTGCGGACGACGAAGGCGTCCTTGCGCTCCCCTGCAGCGGCGCTCGCGTGCAGGATCGACGTGGCGACCGGGTCGGCGCCCAGCGTCAGGCCACCCACCGCGTCGTACGCGAGGTCACCGATGAGGTCACGCATGACCTGGCCGACGAGCGGGGCGGCCTCGCCGTCGAGGGTGATCCGGCGCAGGTCGACGTAGTAGTCCGCCTCCTTGCCCGAGGAGAGGGTGACACGGCCGTGGACGATGGCCTTGTCCTTGATGATCTCGAGCAGGCGGGCGCGGGCGGCGGAGGTGTCGGTCACGGCTCAGCAGCCTACCGAGGGCGTCGCCGCCCGGGCTCGGCTGCCACCGCGGGTGGGCTCAGCATCGGCCGGGGCGCTGGCTGGGCCGGTGCACCGTACGGGCGCGCGAGCGGACCAGCGCCCGCGGCAGCACGCGCAACGCGGCCACGATCGTCTTGTACTGCGCGCCGGGGACCGAGACGACCCTGCCCTTGGCGACGTCGTCGAGGCAGTCGCGCACCAGGCGGCGGGCGTCGAGCCACATGAACTCCGGGACCCCCGACATCGAGACGCCGGCCCGCTCGTGGAACTCGGTGTGCGTGAACCCCGGGCAGAGCGCGGTCGCCGTCACGCCGGACCCGGCCAGCTCGGCGGCCAGCCCCTCGGTGAACACCGTCACGAAGGACTTCTCCGCCGAGTAGGTGCCCGAGGTGATGAAGCCGGCGACGGAGGAGACGTTGACGATGGCCCCGTGGCCGCGCTCGCGCATGGCCCGAGCGCCGGCGTGCGAGAGCACGAGGACGGCCCGGCACAGCACGTCGAAGAGCGCCTCCTCCTGGCTGACCTCGTTGTCGAGGAACCGCTTGCGCAGGGAGTACCCGGCGTTGTTGACGAGCAGGTCCACCGGCCGGGCGGGGTCCGCGAGGCGCTCGGCCACCTTGCCCGTGTCGGCCCGGTCGGACAGGTCCGCGACGAGGATCTCGGTGGCCACGGCGTACTTGGCCCGCAGCTCGTCCGACACGTTCTCCAGGCGGGCACGGTCGCGGGCCACCAGCACGACGTCGTGGCCCCGCTCGGCGAGCTGGTGGGCGAACGACAGGCCGATGCCGGCGGTCGCGCCGGTGACGAGGGCGGTGCTCATGGGCCCACTGTAGGTGGGTCCCCGTAGGGTTGCCCCGTGCGCATCGCGACGTGGAACGTCAACTCCATCAGGTCCCGCATCGACCGTGTCGAGGCATGGCTCCAGCGCACGGACGTCGACGTCCTCGCGATCCAGGAGACCAAGGCGACCGACGCCCAGTTCCCCTTCGACCGGCTCTCCGCGCTCGGCTACGAGGTCGCCCACCACGGGCTCAACCACTGGAACGGCGTCGCCATCGTCTCGCGCGTGGGGCTCGAGGACGTCACGCCGTCGTTCCCGGACGCCCCGGCCTGGGGTGACCCGCCGGTGGTCGAGGCCCGCGCGCTCACCGCCACCTGCGGCGGGGTGAAGGTGACGTCCGTCTACGTCCCCAACGGCCGCCAGCTCGAGGACCCGCACATGGCCTACAAGCTCCAGTGGCTGTCGGCGCTGCGCCAGCAGGCCCAGCACTCCGTCGAGGCCGGTGAGACGGCCGCCATCATGGGCGACTGGAACATCGCGCCGCAGGACGAGGACGTCTGGTCGATGGAGTACTACCTCGACAAGAGCCACGTCTCGCCTCCGGAGCGGGCTGCCTTCCAGGCGGTGCTCGACACCGGGTTCGTCGACGTCGTGCGGCCGCACACCTCCGAGCCCGGCACGTTCACCTACTGGGACTACACCCGCCTGAGCTTCCAGAAGCGCCGCGGCATGCGGATCGACTTCATCCTCGGCTCCCCTGCGTTCGCTGGTCGGGTGCTCGGCGCGGCGATCGACCGCGAGGAGCGCAAGGGCAAGGGCGCCTCCGACCACGCACCCGTCGTGGTCGAGCTGGCCGACTGAGGTGCCGACCCCCTCGATCCTCACCGTGTCCGCGCCCGACGGGACCCGGCTGCGCGTGCAGGTGTACGCCGCAGCGACCGCGACGGGAGGCCCGACCGGTTCTCTGCCCGGGGCGCCGCCCGGGTCGCCACCCGGCTCGTCCCCCACCGTGGTGCTGGCCCACGGCTGGACCCTCACCCACGCCTCCTGGCTCCCCGTGGTCGACCGGCTCACCGAGCAGGGGCTGCGCGTGGTGACCTGGGACCAGCGGGGCCACGGCCGGTCCGGCCACATCCGTGGGCCGGCCACGGTGCGTTCGCTCGGCGACGACCTGGCCGCGGTCCTGGCCGTCGTCGCCCCCGACGGCCCGCTGGTGCTCGGCGGCCACTCGATGGGTGGGATGACGGTGATGGCATATGCCGGCCTGCACCCCCGGGAGTTCACCGACCGGGTCACCGGGGTGGTGCTCGTGTCCACCGTGGCCGACTCCCTGGGGCAGCGCCTGCCCGTCAGGACGGGGCGGGTCATGAAGCTCGTGGCCCGGCTCCCCCGCATCCGGGCCGGGCGCTTCGTCACGCTCGCGGGGCAGCGCCGGCTGTTGTTCGGTCCCGAGGCCGACGCGGCGCACGTCGTCCTCACCCGTGAGCAGGTCGCCGCCACCACGCTGCCCACGATGGGCCGGTTCTACCAGGCCATCGCCGAGCACGACGAGGCACCGGCGCTCAGCCACCTCGACGGCATACCGACCGTCGTCCTGGTGGGCGACCGCGACCGGCTCACACCTCCTCGCGACTCCGAGCGCATCGCCGAGCTGGTGCCCCACGCGCAGCTGCGCCTGCTGCCCGGCCGCGGCCACATGCTGGCCTACGAGGCCACCGACGAGGTCGTCGACGCGTTCCGGACGGTGCTGGGCACCCCTGCCTGAGCGAGGAGGTCGTCACAGGGGGGTGGCGCCGCCGACGACCTGGTGGTCCCGGCGCAGCCCGAGGCCGGCCGAGGCCACCGCCCCGAGGACGGCGGCGACGGCGGCGCCCGTGAAGACGGTCTGCACCTGGACGACGCCGGCGGCGACGAGGGCCTTGGTGTCGGACTGGTCGGGGAGCGCGGCCACCGTGGCGTAGTAGCGGTGCAGGCCGATCGCGGTCAGCAGCGCCAGCCCGACGACCATGCCGACCATGCGCGCCACGACCACCAGGGCCGACGCCACACCGTGGGCGTCGTCGGGGGCCGCGGCGAGCGCTGCGTTGTTCACCGGGGCGAGGGCCAGGCCGATCCCCAGGCCCACGAGGGCGAGGACCACCGTCGTCGAGGGGTGGTCGAGGGCGCCGGCACCCCAGCGGCTCATCGCGGACAGGCCCAGCGCCGACAGCGCCAGGCCCACCCCGCTGACGACCCCGTCACCGAGCCGGCGCAGGGACCAGCCGCCGAGCAGCGCCCCGACCGGTACGGCGACCAGGAACCGCACGAGCACCAGCGCGGCGCCCGTCTGCGAGTGCGTCAGGGTGAGCCGCGCGAGGACGGGCACGTCGACGACGACCGAGACCAGGGCGGCACCCACGAAGAGGCTGACCGCCAGGGCGTACCGCGCCCTGCCGCGCACGACGCCGCGCGCGACCAGGGGCGTCTCGGTTTGTCGGTGGCGCCACAGGTAGGCCCCGAAGGCCAGCGCCCCGAACGGGAGCAGGGCGTACCCGAGCGGGCCGACGACGTCGCGCACCGGGTCGCTGGCGGCGAAGGTGAGCACCACGCTGCCCAGCGCGACCGCGAGGAGCAGCGCCCCGAGCAGGTCGACGCCGCTCAGCACGGCCCGCCAGCGCGGGCCGTTCACCGCCAGCCACGCGAGGACGAGGACCAGTGCCACGACGCCGATCGGGGTGGCCAGCCGCGAGGTCGACGAGCCGAACGGCACGAACGGCACCCCGAGGGTGACATCGGTGGCGAGCCGCGCGGGTGCCGCGAGGGCGACCGCGGTGACCACCGCAGCCAGTGCCCCGAGGACGAGCGGGACCGGTCGCGGCCGGGCCGGCCTGCGCCCACCCGCGACGACCACGGCGGCCGCCAGGACCACCCCCGCGACGGCGTTGAGCCAGAAGATGGTCCGCCAGCCGGAGACTGCCAGCACCACCGCACCGAGCACCGGCCCCAGCACGCTGCCCAGCTCCTGCACCGCGCCGACGACGCCGAGCGGCACACCGCGGCGGCCGGCCGGCCAGAGGTCGGCCACGAGGGCGAGGGTCGCGGGCACGAGCCCACCCCCGCCGACGCCCTGCAGCACCCGGCCCGTGACGAGCACGGGCAGCTCGACGGCCAGGGCCGTCACCGCCGAACCCACGACGAAGATCGCCAGGCAGGCCACCAGGATCCGTTGCCGCGCAACGAGATCGGCCAACCTCCCGATGAGCGGCAGCACCGCGACGTAGCCGAGCAGGAACCCGGAGATGATCGGCGTCGCCCTCTGCAGCGCGTCGATCCCCAGCCCGACGCCGGTCATCATGTCGGTGAGCGCCAGCACGACGACGTAGGTGTCGGCCGCTGCGAGCGCCACGGCCACCGAGGCCGTCGCGAGCAGCGCCCTAGGGGCGGGTGATCGCAACGGGCTGCGCCAGGCTCGTGAGGTGGAGCGTGTAGGTCGACGTGGACCCGGCGTAGAACGGGCCCTTGATGACGACGCTGCGCAGCTCCTGGCCAGGGCGGGTGACGCCGTAGGTCACGTCGAAGGTGCCCTTGCGGTCGCCGGTGACCAGCAGGTCGGCCACGGCGGCGCCGGGGAGCTTGCCGGTGAAGGTGTTGAGGACATCCGCACCGTCACGGACGGTCCCGGCCTTGGCGAGGTCCTGCGTCCTGGTGATCAGGCTCGTGATGCCGGTCGAGGTGTTGAACAGCTGGGCCGGGTTGGGGGCGCCGTACTTCGCCGGGTCGATCTTGGTGAACGACGGGGTGAAGAACTTCATGTAGACGTCCTGCTCCACGGCGACGACCTGGACCGTGCCGGTGATGCCCCGGATGGAGGCGTTGAGGGTGCCCTGGAAGGACGGCGGCGAGAAGACGCCGGTGCCCTTCGCGGCCGAGACCCCGACCGCCTTGCCGGGCAGGCCGGACGACTCCAGGGTGAAGGTGACCGCAGGGCTCTTCTCGAGGTTCTTCCTGGCTGTCGCCAGCTGCTGGGCGGGCGCCGCGTCGGTCGCACCGCCGTCGCCACCACCGGAGCAGCCGGCCAGGGCCAGCATCGAGAGGACACCGGCGAGGGCAGGTCGGAGGACGGCGCGCACAGGGCCACCGTAACCGGCCGGGCACCGGCAGCCCGCCGGACGCGCAGGCGGGGTACGCGCGCCGGGTACGAAGACCGGGTACGCAAGACCGGGTACGCAGGCCGGGCACGCGCCGGAGCCCCCGGCGGAGGGGAGCGCTCCCCATGGTCGGTCCGTCCTGCGGCTCCTAGCGTTCCCCGCGAACCGGCACCGTGCCGGCGTTCACGAGGGGGAACTCCCATGCAGCTGCTCAGCACCCACCGCCGCCGGCTGGCGACCGCCGCCGCGTCCGTCGTCCTGGTCGCCGTCCCACTGGTCTCGACGGTCGCGGCCCACGCCGCCGACACCGCGACCGGCCGCGTCAACACCAGCGGCGCCGCGCTCAAGGTCCGCTCGGCCCCGACCACCACCTCGAGCGTGGTGGGCACCCGCGCCGACGGCGCCACCGTTACCATCACCTGCCAGACCTACGGCCAGACCGTGACCGGCACCTACGGCACCTCGAAGGTCTGGGACAGGCTCAAGGCCGGCGGCTACGTCAGCGACACGTTCGTCAGGACGGGGTCCGACGGGCTGGTCGCCCCGCTGTGCAAGGGCACGACGCCCCCGCCCCCGGCCCCGACGCAGTCCGCGAAGGTCACCGCCACCATCGCCGCCGCCAAGGGCATGCTCGGCAGGTACCCGTACTCGTGGGGTGGCGGCAACGCCTTCGGCCCGACGAAGGGGATCTGCTGCAGCCCCAGCGGGATCGACGACCGCAACACCGTCGGCTTCGACTGCTCCGGCTTCATGGAGTACGTCTTCCACAAGGGCGCCGGCCTGCGCCTCTCGAGCACCTCGCGCAGCCAGTACGCCGACGGGCCCCGCGTCCCGATCGCGCAGATCAAGGCCGGCGACATGGTGTTCTGGTCCAGCTCCAGCAGGACCGCCTCGAGCATCCACCACGTCGCCCTCTACATCGGTGACGGCAGGATCGCCGAGGCCAACCGGGTGAGCGGCCCCGACATCCGCATCCGCTCGTTCTCCCGCAACGAGTCCGGTGTCATGCCCTACGTGGTCCGCCCCATCCGCTGACCCACCGCACGAGAGGGGGTATGGCGCGTGGTGACCACGCGCCATACCCCTCGTCTCGTGCCTGGCCCTCAGCCGGGCGTCGCGGCGTGGCCGGGCCGCCCCTCGGTGCGGCGGTCGGCCTTCATCTCCGCCTCGAACACGTGCCGGCGGCCGTCCATCAGCTCGTCGCGCACGACCTTCTCGAGCCGCTGGAAGTCGGCGTAGTACCCGTCGTCGAACTCCTCGACGAGCTGGAAGGTCCAGCGCCCCTGGATGAAGTTGCGCCCGACGAGCTCGGTCTCGAGGCGGTCGGCGAGGTCGTCATGACCGGCCTTGCGCAGCAGGTCGCACGCCTCCCCGAGGGCGAGGTCGGCCGAGCCGGTGAGGCGGTGCAGGCCGTAGAGCCGGCCCCGCACCTCCTCGATCGTCTCGAACGCCTCGCTCAGCTTGCCGACGGCCTCGGCGGTCGCGTCGTCCACGCCCTCGGGCCGCCGGTCGAGACCGCGCTCACCCGGGTCGGTCCCGTGCTCGTTGCTCATCCCGGCAGTCTGCGCGATCAGGCGGCAGCCCGCACGACGAGGTGGTCGTCGTCGTCATCGCGGTCGACGACGACGCTCTCACCGTCGCGGACCTGCCCGGACAGCACCGCCTTGGCGAGCCGGTCGCCGATCTCCTTCTGCACCAGCCGGCGCAGGGGCCGGGCGCCGTACGCGGGGTCGTAGCCGGTGATCGCCAGCCACTCCCGGGCCGCGTCGGTGACCTCGAGGGTGATGCGGCGGTCGACGAGGCGCGTCGCCAGCTCACGCACCTGCAGCTCGACGATGTGGGCGAGCTCGTCGGAGGTCAGCGCGTCGAAGATGACGACCTCGTCGAGGCGGTTGAGGAACTCGGGCTTGAAGCTCGCCCGCACCACCCCCATGACGGCCTCCCGCTTGGCCTGCTCGTCCATGAGCGGGTCGATGAGGAACTGGCTGCCGAGGTTGCTCGTCATCACGAGGATGACGTTGCGGAAGTCGACCGTGCGACCCTGCCCGTCGGTGAGCCGGCCGTCGTCGAGCACCTGCAGCAGGATGTCGAACGTCTCCGGGTGAGCCTTCTCCACCTCGTCGAGCAGCACGACGGAGTACGGGCGCCGCCGCACCGCCTCGGTGAGCTGGCCGCCCTCCTCGTACCCGACGTACCCGGGCGGCGCCCCGATGAGCCGCGCGACCGCGTGGCGCTCGGAGTACTCGCTCATGTCGAGGCGCACCATGGCGCGCTCGTCGTCGAAGAGGAAGTCGGCGAGGCTCTTGGCGAGCTCGGTCTTGCCGACACCGGTCGGACCCAGGAAGAGGAACGACCCGGTCGGGCGGTCGGGGTCGGAGAGCCCGGCCCGGGAGCGGCGGACGGCGTCGCTGACCGCCTCGACCGCAGCGGTCTGGCCGATGAGGCGCGAGCCGATGATCGACTCCATCGACAGCAGCTTCTCGGTCTCGCCCTGCAGCAGGCGGCCGGCGGGGATGCCGGTCCACGCCGAGATGACCTCGGCGATGTCGTCGGCGCCCACGCGCTCCTTGACCATGAGGTCCTCGGCCTGGCTGCCCTCGGCCTCCTGCGCGCTGCGCAGCGACTTCTCCAGGGCCGGGATCTCGCCGTAGAGGATGCGCGACGCCTTCTCGTAGTCGCCCTCGCGCTGGAGCCGGTCGGCCTGGCTGCGCGCCTCGTCGATCTGCGACTTGAGGTCGCCGACCCGGTTGAGCCCGGACTTCTCCGACTCCCAGCGGGCGTTGAGCGCGGCGAGCTCCTCGGACTTGTCGGCGAGGTCCTTGCGCAGGCGCTCGAGCCGCTCGACCGAGGCCTCGTCGGTCTCCCGGGCGAGGTGCAGCTCCTCCATGCGCAGCCGGTCGACGGCACGGCGCAGCTGGTCGATCTCCACCGGCGACGAGTCGATCTCCATGCGCAGGCGCGAGGCCGCCTCGTCGACGAGGTCGATGGCCTTGTCGGGCAGCTGCCGGCCGCTGATGTAGCGGTCGGACAGGCTGGCCGCAGCCACGAGCGCCGCGTCCTCGATCTCCACCTTGTGGTGCGCCTCGTAGCGCTCCTTGAGCCCGCGCAGGATCGCGATGGTGTCCTCGACCGACGGCTCACCGACGAACACCTGCTGGAAGCGGCGCTCGAGCGCTGGGTCCTTCTCGATGTGCTGGCGGTACTCGTCGAGGGTCGTCGCGCCGACCAGCCGCAGCTCACCGCGGGCCAGCAACGGCTTGAGCATGTTGCCGGCGTCCATGGCGCCCTCGCCGGACGCACCGGCGCCGACGACCGTGTGCAGCTCGTCGATGAAGGTGACGATCTGGCCGTTGCTGGCCTTGATCTCCTCCAGGACGGCCTTGAGCCGCTCCTCGAACTCGCCGCGGTACTTCGCGCCGGCCACCATGGCCGCGAGGTCGAGGCTGATGAGCCGCTTCTCGCGCAGGGACTCCGGCACGTCGCCGTCGACGATGCGCTGGGCCAGTCCCTCGACGACGGCCGTCTTGCCGACGCCGGGCTCGCCGATGAGCACGGGGTTGTTCTTGGTGCGGCGCGCGAGCACCTGCACGACGCGGCGGATCTCGGTGTCGCGGCCGATGACGGGGTCGAGCTTGCCGTCGCGGGCGGCCTGGGTGAGGTCGGTGCCGTACTTCTCCAGCGCCTCACCGCCCTCCGCGGGGGTCTCGCTGCTCACCTTGCGCCCACCACGCAGGGCGTCGATCTTGGCCTCCATGTCCTTGGCGCCGCGCTTCTGCACCGCGGCCAGGTGACCGGTCTCCGCGAGCGCGAGCAGGAGCAGGTCACCGGCGAGGTAGGTGTCGCCCTTGGCGCGCATGAGGGTGTCGGCCTGCTGGAGCACGGCGACGGCCTCGCGACCGAACGTCGGGGGCTGCGTCGCGCCGGTCGTCGTGGGCAGCGTCCGGAGCCGGGCGTCGGCCTGGCCGAGCACGTGCGCCGCCCCGGTGCCGGCGGCCTGGAGGAGGACGTCCGCCTGGGCGTTCTCGAGCTGGATGAGCGCGCTCGTCAGGTGGTCGGGGGTGATCTCGGGGTGGCCGGCCGACTGCGCGGCACGCTGGGCGAGGGCGAGGGCCTCGGCGACCTTCGCGGTGGGCTTCAGATCCATGCCTGGGTGCTCCTGGTGTTCGGGATGCGGTGTCTCGGGGGTGGGCTCACTGGAGGCAACGGCTCCAAAGTTGAGTGTATTCCGCTCAACCTTGACCTGCACAGGCACCGGTTGCGGGACCTTCCGGAGGGGCGCGTCAGGACAGCCCGACCACCTCACCGTGCTCGTCGAGGTCGATCGACTCCGCGGCCGGGTGCCTGGGCAGGCCCGGCATGGTGCGCATCTCGCCGCTGATCGCGTAGACGTAGCCGGCGCCGGCGGCGACCCGGACCTCGCGGACCGGCAGCCGCCAGCCGCGGGGGTCGCCTCGCAGGGTGGGGTCGGAGGAGAGGGACAGGTGGGTCTTCGCGATGACGACCGGGAAGCCCCCGAAGCCGAGCCGCTCGAACCTCTCGAGGTCCTTGGCGGCCTGCGGGGCGAGGTCGACGCCGTCCGCACCGTAGACGCGGGTCGCCACCGCCTCGATCTTCTGGCGCAGCGGCTCGTCGAGCTCGTAGGTGGGGACGTAGTCGTGCGGGTCGTCGCACGCCTCGACCACCGCCTCCGCGAGGGCCTTGGCCCCCGCACCGCCGTCGCTGACGTGGGTGGACACCGCGACCCGCGCGCCGGCCGCCTCGGCGACGCGACGGATGACGGCGTGCTCGGAGGGGAAGTCGCCCGGGAACGCGTTGATGGCCACGACCGGGGAGACGCCGAACGACCTCACGATCTCGAGGTGCCGTCGCAGGTTCGCGGCGCCGGACTGCACCGCTGCGGGCCGCTCGGCGAGCATCTCTGGGGGAAGCGGGCGGCCGGCCACCACCTCGTAGTGCCCCGAGTGCGCCTTGAGCGAGCGCACCGTGGCGACGAGCACCGCGGCGTCCGGACGCAGCCCCGACACCCGGCACTTGACGTTGAAGAACCGCTCCGCGCCCATGTCGGACCCGAAGCCGGCCTCGGTCAGCAGGTAGTCGCCGGTCCGGATGCCGATGAGGTCCGCCACGACCGAGGAGTTGCCGGTCGCGATGTTGCCGAAGGGTCCGGTGTGCACGAGGACGGGCGTGTTCTCGCTGGTCTGCAGCAAGTTGGGCTCCAGGGCGTCCTTGAGGATGACCGCCATCGCCCCGGCGGCCCTGAGGTCCTCGGCGGTGACGGGGCGGCCCGCGGTCGTGAACGCCACCACGACCCGTCCGAGCCTCTCGCGCAGGTCCTTCAGCGAGGTGGACAGCGCGAGGATGACCATGACCTCGGAGGCCGCCGTGATGTCGAAGCCGGACTGTCGCGGCACCCCGTCGATGCGCGCACCCAGACCCTCGACGATGCCGCGCAGCGCCCGGTCGTCGACATCGAGCACCCGGCGCCAGGAGATGCTGCGCACGTCGATGCCGAGCTCGTTCCCGTGGTGCAGGTGGTTGTCGAGCATGGCGGCGAGCAGGTTGTGGGCCGCGGTGACCGCGTGGAAGTCCCCGGTGAGGTGCAGGTTGAGCTTCTCCATCGGCAGCACCTGGCTGAGCCCGGCCCCCGCGGCTCCGCCCTTGATGCCGAAGGTCGGCCCCATGGAGGGCTGCCGCAGGGTGACGGTGGCCCGGGCCCCGAGCTGCGCCAGCCCCTGGGCGAGCCCGATGGCGGTCGTCGTCTTGCCCTCACCGAGCGGCGTCGGCGTGATCGCGGTGACGACGACGTACTTGGCCGCAGGTCGGTCGGCGAGGTCGTCGGCCGCGGCGAGGTGGACCTTGGCGAGGTGCCGGCCGTGGTGCTCGAGCCGCGAACGGGGGATCCCGGCGGCGTCTGCGACGACGTCGATGTCCTCGAGCCGCGCGGCACGGGCGATGGCGAGGTCGGACAGGGCTGGCTTCGCGGTCACCTGACCACGATGGGCCCTCGGCCGCAGCCGCTCCCGGGACGAAGGGCCCGAGCCGCGGGGCCGCCTGGCGGAGGTGTGGCGGAGGTGCGGCGGTCCTAGAGGACGGGGGTGGTGGGCTCGGGGTCGTACCAGCCGCCCCGCTCCTCGGCGAGCGCGCTGAAGCGGTCACGCAGCCCGCCCTCGACGGGGCCGGACTCGTCGGCCACCATCTCCTCGACTACGTGGACGGCCCACTCGTGGTCCTCGGAGTCGTCCTCGCCGGCGAGGGCCTCGCGGACCACCCGGGCCGCGAACCCCTCCTCCACGAGCTCAGCCGCGACCTCGTCGGCGGTGTCACGGTCGGGGAAGACCAGCAGGTGCTCGCTCACGCAGTGAGTATGCCTCGTCGCGGGTGACCCGCGACGAGAGCCGCGCGGGGCGAGCGAGCAGGGGTGGACCAGCGGCTCAGCCGCGGGGTGAGGGGCGCCACACGACGAGGGCCTGGGACCTGCCGCTGCGCGGCCGCTGCCCCGCCCGGACCGCGATGACGTCACCGGTCGGGCCCACGGCGAACACGCGCTGCCCGAGGCCTGCGGCGCCGCGCAGGGCCGTGACCTCGCGGTCCAGCTCGTGGACGCGGGCCTGCAGCGCGTCCACCTGGTTCTCGAGCTCGAGGATGCGCTGGATGCCGGCGAGGCTGACACCCTCTTGTGAGAGCCGCTGCACCTCGCGCAGCATCGCCACGTCGCGACCGGAGTAGCGCCGTCCCCCACCGCGGGTGCGGGACGGGCTGACGATGCCCAGCCGGTCGTACTGCCGCAGCGTCTGCGCGTGCATCCCGGCCAGCGTGGCCGCGACGGAGATGACGAAGACCGGCGCGTCGTCGTCAGGCGAGAAACCTCGGACCTCGGCCACCACGGGTCACCTCCGGGCGTTGGCGAAGAGCTCGGCGCGCGGGTCATGGCCCTCGTCCAGCGCCCTCAGCGCCTCCACTGCCGCCACCGCGTCGTCGGAGAGCCGCTGCGGCACGACCACCATCACCTTGGCGAGCAGGTCGCCGGGCCCGGACTTCACCGGGACCCCACGGCCCTTGACGCGCAGGACGCGACCGCTCGGGGTACCGGGGGCGATGCGCACCTTGACCGGGTCGCCCGCGAGGGTCGGCACGGACACCGTGGCGCCGAGCGCCGCCTCGGCGAAGGTCACCGGCAGGTCGACGGTGAGGTTGTCGCCGTCGCGCCCGAAGACCGGGTGCTTGTCGACGGTGACGGTGAGGATGAGGTCGCCGGGCTCGGCCCCCCGGTCGCCCGGCTGGCCCTTGCCGCGCAGCCGGATCTTCTGGCCGTCCCTGACCCCGGCCGGGATCCGCGTGGTGATCTGGTCGCCGCCGCCGGTGCCGAGGGTGACCGTGGCCCCCTGGACCGCGTCACGGAACGACAGCGAGGTGCGGGCGGTGAGGTCACCGCCCTTGCGCGGGCCGGTGGGGGCGCGGAAGCCCGCACCACCGCCGTACGGCGAGCCCGCGCCGGCCCCGCCGAACATGCCGCCGAGCAGGTCCTCGAGGTTCGGCTGACCGCCCCCGCCGCCGGTGGAGTAGCGGACGCGCGGCCCACCTCCACCACCGCCGCCGAACATCGACGAGAACACGTCCTCGAAGCCGCCCGCCCCCGGGCCGCCGCCCGGACCGCCCGCGGTGAAGCGGGCGCCGCCGCGAGCCATCTGGCGCACCGCGTCGTACTCGCGCCGCTTCTCGGGGTCGGCGAGGACCGAGTGGGCCTCGCCGATGTCCTTGAAGCGCTGCTCGGACGCGGCGTCCCCGGCATTCTGGTCGGGGTGGTGCTTGCGGGCGAGCTTGCGGTAGGCCTTCTTGATCGCGGCCGCGTCAGCGTCCTGGGGGACGCCGAGGATCGCGTAGAAGTCCTTCTCGAACCAGTCTTGGCTGGCCATGGCGTCCTCCTCTCAGCGGTGCGGGGTGGTGGGTCGGGTGGCGGGTCGGGTGGCGTGTCGTCGTGCTGGTGGAGCCGTGCGTGCTGCTCGGGTCACTCGGGGTCGGCCACGGCGACGCGCGCCGCCCGCAGGACCTGCTCGCCGGCACGGTACCCCGGCTGGAGCACCTGCACGACGGTCGTCGAGCCGGTCGGGGCGACCGAGCCGTCCTGCGGCCAGGCGGTGTGCATGAGCGCCTCGTGCAGGTTGGGGTCGAACTCCTCCCCCGCGGCGCCGTAGCGCTCCAGGCCGAACTTGCCCAGGGTCGACTCGAGCTTGTCGGCGATGGACGCGAACGGGCCGCCCTCGAGGTCACCGTGCTCGCGCGCGGCGTGGATGTCGTCGAGCACCGGCAGCAGGGCCTCGATGACCGACTGGGCAGCGCGCTCCTGCACCACCGCGCGGTCGCGGTCGACGCGCCGCTTGTAGTTGACGTACTCGGCCTGCAGCCGCTGCAGGTCCGAGAGCCGCTCGGCGGCCAGGGCCGTGTCGGGGTGCGCGTCGCCGGGGGCCGCGGTCTCGCCGGCGGGCTGCTGGCTCGCCACGGCCTCCTGCTCCTGCACCGCCGCCTCGGCGGTGGTGGGCTCGAACTCCTCCGAACCCACCATCGCCTCGGCTCCGTCGGGCTGGTCAGCCGTCGGGTGCTGGTCGGTCACTTCTTCTCCTCGTCGTCCTCGACGACCTCGGCGTCCACGACGTCGTCGTCGGAGGCGTTCGCCCCGGTCGAGCCGGTCGAGCCGTCCGCCCCGGCGCCGGGAGCGGCCTGGTCGGACTCGGCCGCGGCGGCGTACATGGCCGTGCCCAGCTTCTGCGACTCCTCGGACAGCTTGGAGGTCTTCGCCGAGATGTCCTCGGGCGTGGCACCCGACTCCGGCTTCAGGGCCTCCTTGAGGTCCGCGAGCGCGGTGTCGACGTCGCCGCGGCCGTCGGCGGGCAGCTTGTCGGCGTTGTCGGTGAGGAACTTCTCCGTGGAGTAGACGAGGTTCTCCGCGGTGTTGCGGGCCTCGGTCTCCTCGCGGCGCTTGCGGTCCTCCTCGGCGTGCGCCTCGGCCTCCTTGATCATCCGCTCGATGTCCTCCTTGGCGAGGGCCGAGCCACCGGAGATGGTGATCTTCTGCTCCTGGCCGGTGCCGCGGTCCTTCGCGGAGACGTTGACGATGCCGTTGGCGTCGATGTCGAACGTGACCTCGACCTGCGGCACGCCACGGGGCGCGGGCGCGATACCGCTGAGCTCGAAGGTGCCGAGCTGCTTGTTGTGCTGGGCGATCTCGCGCTCACCCTGGAACACCTGGATGAGGACGCTCGGCTGGTTGTCCTCGGCGGTGGAGAACACCTCGGAGCGCTTGGTCGGGATGGCGGTGTTGCGCTCGATGAGCTTGGTGAACAGGCCACCCTTGGTCTCGATGCCGAGCGACAGCGGCGTGACGTCGATGAGCAGGACGTCCTTGCGCTCACCCTTGAGGACACCGGCCTGCAGGGACGCGCCCACGGCCACGACCTCGTCCGGGTTGACGCCCTTGTTGGGCTCCTTGCCCCCGGTGAGCTCCTTGACCAGCGCGCTCACGGCCGGCATGCGGGTCGAGCCGCCGACGAGGACCACGTGGTCGATGTCGGACAGCGAGATGCCGGCGTCCTTGATGACGTTGTGGAACGGCTGCTTGGTGCGGTCGAGGAGGTCCTTGGTGAGCTGCTCGAACTGCGCGCGGCTCATCGTCTCCTCGAGGTGGATCGGGCCGTTCTCCGACATCGAGAGGTACTGCAGCGAGATGTTGGTACTGGTCGAGGAGGAGAGCTCCTTCTTGGCCTGCTCCGCCGCGTCGCGCAGGCGCTGCATGGCGATCTTGTCCTTGGACAGGTCGACGCCGGAGGTGTTCTTCACCGTGGTGAGCAGGTGGGTGACGATGCGCTCGTCCCAGTCGTCGCCACCGAGCTGGTTGTCACCGCTGGTCGCGCGGACCTGGATCGTGGAGAAGCCGTCCTCGGGGTCCTTGCCGACCTCCAGGAGGGACACGTCGAACGTGCCGCCACCGAGGTCGAAGACGAGGATGAGCTCGTCCTCCTTGCCCTTGTCGAGGCCGTAGGCGAGCGCGGCCGCGGTGGGCTCGTTGATGATGCGCAGGACGTTGAGGCCCGCGATCTCACCGGCCTCCTTGGTGGCCTGGCGCTCGTGGTCGTCGAAGTACGCGGGGACGGTGATGACGGCGTCGGTCACGTCCTCGCCGAGGTAGGACTCGGCGTCGCGCTTGAGCTTCTGCAGGATGCGGGCGCTGATCTCCTGGGCCGTGTAGACCTTGCCGTCGATCTCGGGCGACTTCCAGTCGGTGCCGATGTGGCGCTTGACCGACCGGACGGTGCGGTCGACGTTGGTGACGGCCTGGCGCTTGGCGATCTCGCCGACGAGCACCTCACCGCCCTTGGAGAACGCGACGACGGACGGCGTGGTGCGCCCACCCTCCGCGTTCGCGATGATCGTCGGCTCGCCGCCCTCGAGGACGGCGACGGCCGAGTTGGTGGTGCCGAGGTCGATGCCGACCGCACGTGCCATGGTGATGCTCCTGTGGTGCTCGAGGTTGAGTTTCCTTCACTCAAGTTAGGACGCGCACCCGGCGCGTGCAAATCCGGGGTCGCAAACTTGAGTACATCAGGCTCAACTTCGTGGGCGCCGCCGATGTTCCCGTGCAGGGGTACGTGGTCAGACGGGCGGCTCTCCCGGGCCGACCGGGGTGCGTGCCGGGGGGACGGTGGCGGCTGGGGGGCCGTAGCCGTCGGTCGGGCCGTTGCCCGCGTTGCCGTTGGAGCGGGCTCGACGGTGCGGGTCCGGCACCCCTGCCGTGTAGACCATCTCGTGCTCGTCGCCGCGGCCGACCAACGGCATGGTGCCCAGCTCGCGGGTGATGAGGGGACCCTGGCCCTCGAGCGCGACGACGGCCGGCGCACCGGGCGCGGCCTGCACCCGCTCGCCGCGGACGACGAACTCGACGGGTCCGCCCTCGACGACGGTGAAGGAGATCGACTCCGGGAGCAACTCGACGACCACCCGGGAGCCGCGCACCCGCAGGCGGAACTCCATCCGCGGCCAGGCGGCCGGGAGGCGTGGGTCGAAGGTCAGGGTGCCGTTGTGGTCGCGCATGCCGCCGAAGCCGTAGACGGTGGCGTTCCAGACCCCGCCGCAGGAGGCGATGTGGACACCGTCGGCGGCGTTGCGGTGCAGGTCGGCCAGGTCGACGTAGAGGCCGGTGTGGAAGTAGCGCAGGGCCAGGTCCTGGTAGCCCACCTCGGCGGCGATGATCGACTGGACCACCGCCGACAGGGTGGAGTCGCCGGTCGTGATCGGGTCGTAGTACTCGAAGTCCGCGCGCTTCTCCTCGACGCTGAACAGGTCGCCCTGGAGGAACAGGGCCGCCACGACGTCGGCCTGCTTGAGCACCTGGAAGCGGTAGATGACCAGCGGGTGGTAGTGGAGCAGCAGGGGTCGCTTGTCGGCCGGGGTCGCCGCGAGGTCCCACACCTCCCGCTCGAGGAAGTGCTGGTCCTGCGGGTGCACGCCCATGGCCTCGTCGTACGGGATGTGCATCCCCTGGGCGCACCGCGCCCACTCCTCGATCTCCTCCTCGTCGACCTCGAGCCGCGAGACCATCCGCGCGTAGTCCATCGGCCGGCGCTCCTGCAGGATCCGCGACCAGCGGGCCGCCTGCCGCAGGTTGTCCCGGGCCATGACGTTGGTGAAGAGGTTGTTGTTGACGACGGTCGTGTACTCGTCGGGACCCGTCACGCCGTGGATGTGGAACTTCGGCTCGCGGCGGCCGAGCCAGAAGCCGAGGTCGGCCCACATGCGCGCGGTCTCGACGAGCACGTCGATGCCCTCACGCATCATGAAGTCCTCGTCGCCGGTGGCGCTGACGTACTTGGACAGGGCGTAGGCGATGTCGGCGTTGATGTGGAACTGCGCGGTGCCGGCCGCGTAGTAGGCCGAGGCCTCCTCGCCGTTGATGGTGCGCCACGGGAAGGCGGCGCCGGACTGGGAGAGCTCGCGGGCGCGGCGCCTGGCCGCGGGGAGCATCTGGTAGCGGAAGCGCAGAGCGCCGCGGGCCATCCACGGCGAGGTGTAGCTGAGGAACGGCAGGACGTAGGTCTCGGTGTCCCAGAAGTAGTGGCCCTCGTAGCCGGACCCGGTGACGCCCTTGGCGGGGATGCCGGCCTGCTCGACCCGGCCGGCCGCCTGCGCGAGCTGGAACAGGTTCCAGCGGATCGCCTGCTGCACCTCCGGGTGCCCGTCGACGACGACGTCGGAGTCGGCCCAGAAGCGGTCGAGCCAGCGGCGCTGCTCGCGGAAGACCTCGTCGACGCCGACCTCGCGCACCCGGTCCAGGGTGCGGCGCCCGCGGTCGACCAGCTCGCGCACGGGCACCCCGCGCGAGGAGTGGTAGGCGGCGACCTTGGTGATGGTGATGGGCACACCCTGGCGGGCGGTGACGCGGTAGACCTTCTTCGCGAGGTCCTCCTCCGCGTGGGCCAGCTCCTCGAAGGCGTTGTCGGTGCGGATCTCGTGGTCCACGGCCACCGCGACGGTCATGCCGGAGCTGGCGCAGCGGTAGCCGAGGATGGCGCGGCGCTCGCTGCACCAGTGGCTCTGCGGCAGCAGCACCCGGTCGTTGAACGTGCTCGCCTTGCGCGGGTCGAACCCGGCGCCCATGGCCGCGGCCTTGACGAAGTACTCGTCCTGGCCGTCCTGGCGGTTGAGCACCTGCGAGGAGATGGCGACCGGGGCGTCACCGTCGAGCAGGGTCACCTCGAACGTCATCACCGCGAGGTGGCGCTGCTCGAACGAGACCATCCGCTGCGACTCGACCCTGACCCGCTTGCCCGACGGCGTGCACCAGATCAGCGAGCGCCGCAGGACGCCGTCGGCGAGGTCGAGGGAGCGCTCGTAGTGCTCGAGGTCGGCGACCGACAGCAGCAGCGGCTCGTCGTCGACGTAGAGCTTGATCGTCTTGACGTCGGGGACGTTGACGATGGTCTGGCCGGTCGTGGCGAACCCGAAGGCGTCCTCGGCGTGCCGGATGCGCCAGGTCTCGTGGAACCCGTTGATGAACGTGCCGTGGGCGTGGGTCTCGCGCCCCTCCTCGGGGTTGCCGCGCATGCCGAGGTAGCCGTTGCCGACGGAGAACACCGTCTCGGTGACGCCGAGGTCGTCGTTGGAGTAGCCGGTCTCGGTCCAGCGCCACTCGTCGACGGGGAACCGCGTGCGGTCGACCGGGTCCCGTCGGGCGGACCCTGCGAACCCGGTGCCGTCGTGGCTCACGGCCGGACCAGCTCGTCGAGCTCGGCGACGACCAGGTCGGCACCGCCGTCGAGGAGCTCCTGGGCACCGGCCCCACGGTCGACCCCGACGACGAGGCCGAAGCGCCCGGCGCGACCGGCCTGCACCCCGGACAGGGCGTCCTCGAGCACGACGGCCCGCTCACGCGGCACGCCCAGCTGCTCGGCGGCGTACAGGAAGGTGTCCGGGGCCGGCTTGCCCGGCAGCCCGCGGGCGGCCGCGACCTGGCCGTCCACGACGACCTCGAAGCGGTCGGCGAGGCCGGCAGCCCCGAGGACGGCGGGGGCGTTGCGGGAGGAGGACACCACGGCGACGGCGACGCCGAGCTCGGCGAGCCGGTCGAGCAGGGCCACCGACGCGGGGTACGGCGTGACGCCCTCGTCGCGCAGGACCTCGCCGAACGCGGCGTTCTTGCGGTTGCCGAGGCCGCAGACGGTCTCCTGCTCCGGGCCGTCCTCGGGAGTGCCCTCGGGCAGGGTGATGCCGCGGGAGGCGAGGAAGCTGCGCACACCGTCGTAGCGCGGCTTGCCGTCGACCGAGGCGAAGTAGTCGGCGTCGGTGTAGGCCTCCTGCCCGTCACCGCGGTCACGCAGGTAGGCGTTGAACATGACGTCCCAGGCCCGCATGTGGACCTCGGCGGTGGGGGTCAGCACACCGTCGAGGTCGAACAGGGCAGCGTCGTAGTCGCTCCAGTCCACGGACCAAGGCTAGGGCCCGCGGGCGGGTGCCGCGGACGGGGGCGGCACACCGGGGGGTGGGCGGCGCCGGCCACCCACCCCCCGGTGCGGGTGCTACTCGCAGGGACCTGCCGCGATGCGCTTGTCGAAGGCCACCGAGCCCGACGGGCTGTGCACGATCACGCGGGCGTTCGTGCAGACCGGGTCGAAGTAGATGGGGCCGGCGTAGGAGCTGTAGATGCCGGCGTCCTCGCCGCTGCAGCGGCTGTAGTCGTAGTTGCAGATGCGCAGCAGCATGTAGTGGGGAGTGCCCTCCCACTTCGCCGCGCGCAGGACGTAGCAGCCCTTGCCCGTGGTCGTGCCGTGCCACCACAGCGTGGCGATGAGCTCACCCGCACTGTTCCTGACGTCACGCGACAGGTACGAGCCGTCGGTGTTGCTGCACACCGTGGCGGCGCTCGCCTGGCTGGGCACCGCGAACAGTCCCCCCACGAGCAGACCGACCACGACCAGCAGCTTGGACAGGGTTCCCTTTGACCTCATGCGCACACACCCTTCGTCGGTACGGCGCGTGGTCCCGACCGGGCCACGCACGCGCAAGGGTCGTCCCGGACGAGGGAGAAGGCGACGGCCCGGGCGAAGGACGCATAGCCACCGCGCGACGCCGCATAACCGGCGGGTCGGCTCAGCCGGTGGCTGCGGCGACCTCGCGCGCGAGTGCGGGCGGCATGTAGTCGTAGCGGGCGAAGGCCCTGGTGAACGAACCCGTGCCGTGGGAGACCGAGCGCAGGTCGACGGGGTAGCGCGACAGCTCGTGCGCCGGCACCTCGGCGTGGACGACGGTGCGTCCCGGCAGGTCGGCGGGCTCGGTGCCGTGGACCTGGCCGCGCCGGCCGCGCAGGTCGGCCAGGACGCTGCCCACGGCGTCGTCGGAGACCTCGATGTGCACGACGTCGACCGGCTCGAGCAGCGCCACGGTGGTGTCGTTGGCCGCCTCGCGCAGGGCCATCGCCGCCGCCGTCTGGAACGCCATGTCCGAGGAGTCGACCGAGTGCGCCTTGCCGTCGGTGAGGGTCACGCGCACGTCGACGACCGGGTACCCGGCGAGGACACCCTTCGCGAGCTGGTTGCGGACACCCTTCTCCACCGACGGGATGTACTGCCGCGGCACGGCCCCGCCGACGACCTTGTCGACGAACTCGATGCCCGCCCCGCGCTCCAGCGGCTCGACCACGAGGTGGCACACGGCGTACTGGCCGTGCCCGCCGGACTGTTTGACCAGCCTGCCCTGCACCGTCGTCGGTCGCGCGAAGGTCTCGCGCAGCGACGTCCGCACCGGCTCGACGTCGACCGCCACGTGGTGCCGGGAGGAGAGCAGGGAGATGACCTGGTCGACGTGGGCGGGACCCATCGCCCAGAGCACGAGCTGGCGCGTCTCGGCGTTGTGCTCCAGGCGGAGCGTGACGTCCTCGGCGGCCAGCCGCTGCAGGGCGGCGGCGAGCTTGTCCTCGTCGCTCTTGGACCGGGCGTGGATGGCGACCGGCAGGAGGGGGTTGGGCAGGACCCAGGGCTCGACCAGGGCCGGCTGGTCGCGGCGCGACAGCGTGTCGGACGTCTCGGCGGAGGAGACCTTGGTGACGAGCGCGAGGTCGCCGGCGACCGCCACGCCCTTGGGGCGGGTCTCGTCGGCAAGCGGTGACGACAGCGGCCCGACCCGTTCGTCGTCGGAGTCGTGGTCGGCGTGCTCGTCCACGAGGTGGTCGGCGAAGTGCTGCAGGTGGCCCGAGACGTGCACAGGCTCGTCCGGGCGCAGCGTGCCCGAGAACACCCGCACCAGGGAGAGCCGACCGATGAACGGGTCGGTCGTCGTGCGCACGACCTCGGCGACCAGCGGGCCGTCGGGGTCGCAGGTCACGGGGCCGAACGCACCACCGGCGGGCGTGTAGACGGTGGGGACGGGCGCGTCGGCGGGCGAGGGGAAGCCGTGCTCGAACAGCTCCAGCAGCTCCTCGACCCCCACGCCCGTGGGCGTGTGGGTGGGCAGCACCGGGAAGAACCGCGCCGTGGCGATCGCCGCCCGCAGGTCGGCGGAGACCGCGTCGGGGTCGACCTCCTCCCCGGCCAGGTAGCGGTCGAGCAGCGCCTCGTCCTCCGACTGCTCGATCACCGACTCCAGCAACTGCGGCCGCCTCGCGTCGATGAGCTCCGCCTCCTGCGCGTCGGGCTCGCGGTCGGGCACCGGGCCGCTGCCGTTCCCGTCCCCGGCGTCCCTGACGGTCCGGCGCAGCAGGGCGAGCAGGCCGCGTACGGAGCCGTCCCGGACCAGGGGAAGCGCGAGCGGTTCGGTGTCGCCGAAGGCGCGCCGGCAGGCGGCCACGGTCGCGTCGTAGTCGGCACGCGCCGCCTCCAGCCGGGTCACGGCCACCGCCCGCGGCATCCCCACGGCGTCGCACTCGCGCCACAGCAGCCGGGTCGCCTCGTCCACCCCGTCGGCCGCCGACACCACGAACAGCGCGGCGTCGGCCGCGCGCAGCCCTGCGCGGACCTCACCGACGAAGTCCGGGTGGCCCGGGGTGTCGAGGAGGTTGACCACGACCGCGCCGCTGGGCACCGACGCCGCGCCCAGGGCAGTGGTCGTCGGGGGGTCGCCGTCACGCGAACGACGGCCCGGGACCCGGGCCGCCACCAGACGCTCGAACAGGGCAGTCTTCCCCGCCCCCGACGCCCCCACGAGCACGACGTTGCGAATGCCCTCGGGTGACGTGGGACCAGCGGCGTCGTTGACGCGGTTCATGGGGCCACCCTGCCCCCGGGACGGGCGGCGCACAAGGGCCGTACGACGCACTCCCGGAGCCCGGTGGCCGGGCAGCGGTCAGGGGGCGAGCAGCGCCACGGCGAGGGGCGCGAGTGCCAGCAGCAGCACGACCGCGTCGGCCCGTCGCCAGGGCGCCGGCTGCGCCCAGGTGCGGCGGGACGCGGTGGCGAAACCACGGGCGTCCATGGCCACGGCGAGCGCCGCCGCGGCCTGCAGCGAGCGGACCAGCATCCCGAGGGTCAGGGCCCACAGCTCGGCGAGCACCGACCGCGGCGAGCGCGCGGTCGCGGCGATGCCGCGGACCCGGCGTGCCCGCGAGATCTCGGTCCACACGTCGCCGAACGTGTGGACCCGCTGCAGCGCCGCGGCCAGGGCCACCACCGGCCGCGCCGGGAGGTGCAGCCGCTGGGCGAGGTGGTCGCCGAGGGCGTCTGCGTCGACGTGCTGGACGAGCACCGCCGACGGCAGCACGATGACCAGCACCCGCAGCCCGGCCGTGGCCACGACGTCGAGGTCACGGTTGCCGAGCAGCCAGGTCGACCAGGCGACGGACACCGCGCCGAGCAGCCCCGGCACGAGGCGCAGGGCGACCCCGGTGGCCCGCCCCCTCGGTGCAGGTCCACGGCCCGCGCCGCGTACCGCCCCCGCGGGGGCGCTCAGCGCGAGCACCGCCAGCGCGACCTGTACGGCGAGCACGAGCAGGCTCGTGGTCCAGTGCGGCGACGCCACCCCGGCGGGCACCCCGAGCAGGGCCGCGCCGAGCAGCGACAGCGGGCCGGCCCGCGCGACCAGGGGCCGGCGCGGCGTCGGCGGCTCGGGCGGCTGGACGGGGCGCCCCACGGTGGTCACCCGGTCGGCGCGGTCGACGGCGCCCGCGTCGTGGGTCGTCAGGACCACGGCCGACCCTGCGTCGCGCAGCCCCTCGAGCAGCCCCATCACGGCCGCCCAGGTGTGGCGGTCCTGGCCCACCGTGGCCTCGTCGGCCAGGAGCACCGCGGGCTGGTGGGCGACGGCCGAGGCCATGGCGAGCCGACGCTGCTCACCCCCGGACAGGTGGCGCGGGTCGGCCTGCTCCAGGTGCGCGAGCCCGAGGACGTCGAGCAGGGCGCGGCACCGGGCCAGGGCCTCGGACTCGACGAGCCCGAGGGCGCGGGACGTGGTCATGACCTCGTCGAGGACGTTCGTCGCGACGATGGTCGAGCTGGCCCACTGCGGCACCCAGGCCAGCGTGCGGGCCAGGTCGACCGTGTCCCAGTCGGCGGGGTCCCGGCGGCCCGCGACGGCGAGGTCGGGGTGGACCCGCACCTCGCCCGCCTGGCGTTCCAGCAAGCCCGCGAGCGCCAGCATGAGGGTCGACTTGCCCGCCCCGGAGGGCCCGACGAGCGCGTGCCCCTCCCCCGCGCGGACCTGGAGCCACTGGTCGTCGACGGCCACACTGGTGCGGGTGGAGCCGTCGAGGCGCCTCGTCGACCGCTCCACGCGCACCGCGACGGCGTCGAGCGCGACGACGTGGGCCCCGAGGCGACCGGGCCCGAAGGTGCCGGGCGCGACCGGCCTCGGCTCCGGACCAGGTGTGCCGGGCACCCAGATCCCCTGCGCCGCCAGCTCCTCGCCCTGCCTCGAGAGGACCTCGTGCGGGTCGCCGTCGGCGACGAGGTGGCCGGTCGAGTCCAGCACCAGGATGCGGTCGACGACCTCGACCCACGGCCCGAGCCGGTGCTCCACGACGACGGTCGTGAGCCCCCGCGCGGCGGTCACCTCGTCCACGACGTCGCGGACCGAGGCGGTGGTGGCGGGGTCGAGCATCGCCGTGGGTTCGTCGAGCAGCAGCAGGGTGGGCTCGAGGGCCAGGGCGCCGGCCAGCGCCAGGCGCTGCTGCTCGCCACCGGAGAGCGCGTGGGTCGGGGTGTCCTGCGCCATCGTGAGGCCCACGGCCGCCAGGGCCGCTGCCACGCGTGCCGGCATGGCCTCGCGCGGCACGCCGGTGTTCTCGAGGCCGAAGGCCACGTCACGGCCGATGGTCGCCGAGACGACGCCCGCCCCCGGCTCCTGCAGCACCAGGCCCACGGCCCCGGCCCGTTCGCCGGGGGGCGCCCCGTCGAGCAGCACGCTGCCCGACCGCTCGCCGGAGTCGGCGACCTCCAGGACCCCGGCGAGGGCGCGCAGCAGCGTCGACTTGCCCGAGCCGCTGGGGCCGACGAGCAGGACGCGCTGTCCCGCGCAGACCGTCAGGTCGAGGCCGGGGATGACCGGGTCGCGGCGACCGTACGGGCGCCAGGCCAGCCCCCTGACCTCGACGTGGCCGGGGTGCTCAGACAGCGCGCGACTCCCGCGCCTCCTGGCCGGCGGGGAAGGCGCCGAGCGCCCCGGCCCCCGCCAGCGCCCTGGTGAGCAGCCAGCCGATGCCCCCGGCGACGACGGCACCGGCGGCGGTGAGGATCAGCGCGTAGACGACCTTGTAGCCCATGCCCCAGTCGGTCCAGTAGACCTGCCACTCGTACAGCGCCTCGAGCGGGGCCGCGAGCGCACCGGCGAGCAGCGCAGCGCCGAGGCCGAACGCGCCGTACCCGAGGAGCAGGAAGCCGATCTCGGCACCGAGGCCCTGCAGGATGCCGGAGACGAGGGTCGCGGCACCCCACTGGGTGCCGGGGAGCATCGAGACGACGGCGGCGACGACCTCGCAGGCGAGGGCCGCCCCGGGCCGGCGGACGACGAGGCCCCCGACCACCCCGGCCACCAGCCAGGGGGCGCCGGTGATGCCCTGCAACGGCGGGAAGACGGCGGCGAGGCCCTTGGCGGGCGCCTCGTACGCGAGGCCCCACCCCCAGTACGCGATGCCGAGGGCGGCACCGAGGAAGGCGACGGTGAGCAGGTCGACGGTGCGCCACCCCATGAGGGGGGCGGTGGCGCGCAGGCTGCCGCGACGGGGCGTGGTGACCGCGGGGGTCCTGGTGGTGCTCATGGTGGTCCTCTCGAGATCCATGGAGGTTCGAGGGGGTCGCACCGGTCGGCGACCGCACCCGCGGAGGCCGACAGGTGCTCGAGATTCTCGACTCCCTACGCCGGTGCGAACCGGATCAGGTGTGAGGGTCTGCGGTTGCCCGCACTCTCAGCGCTCTCGCGCTCCCCTGTCGTTACGTGGCACACGCTACTCCTCCGTGACAGGGTGGTGGGAGAGAGCAGGGGACGGTTCCTCGGGACCGACCTGCGACGCGGACGAACGAGCTGGAGGACGACATGGGCCCGATGGTGTGGCGAGTGATGGGCACGGGGTCGGCGGTGCTGGCCGGGATCGTCGCGAACAAGCTGGTGACGACCATCTGGAAGAAGGCCGGCAAGGACGCGACCCTCGACCCGCGCGACCCCCGTACGCCGTGGAGGGACGCGGTCGCGTTCGCCGCGCTCACGGGGCTGGCGGCCGGCGCGGCCAAGGTGGCCATGACTCGCAAGGCGGCGCAGTACTACGCGAAGTCCTCCGGCCACCTCCCCAAGGCCATGCAGGAGGGCGACGCCTGAGCAGGTCCCGACCCTGGACGGGGCGTACCCGGTCCTGACGCACGAGTGCCGCGCACCCACCGGGGTGCGCGGCACTCGTGTGCTGGAGCGGGTCAGGCCTTGAGGTCCGCGCGGCGGCGCAGGACGTGCGCGCCGACACCGAGCAGGAGCAGCGCACCGCCGAGGCCGGCGAGCGGGCCGTTGTCCGAACCGGTGGCAGCCAGCTCGGGGCGAGCGGCCGGAGCTGCCGCGGGAGCGGCACCGGGCACGGCGGCCGGGATGGCCGAGGCGGGGGCGGCGGTGATGGTGAACTCGCCGAAGCCGAGCGCGTCGGGGTTGTCGATGTCGCCGCAGACGACGAGCGCGCCGGCGTCACCGGGCTCGAGGTTCTCGGTGCCCGGCTCCAGGGTGCCGGTGAAGGACACGGTGCCGTCGGCCGCGGGGGTGACGGTCTCGTCGAGGAACGGGTTGTCGTTGTCACCGACGCCGGCCATCACCGTGGCGGTGGTGGTGCCGGGGGCGCAGGCGGCCGTGACCGTGAACTTCGAGCCGATCGCGACGGTCGAGGGGTTGACCGTCACGTCGATCTCGTCGAACAGCAGGTCGGAGGCCAGCAGGAACTGGGCGGACGCGGTGCCGAGGGGCGCCGACTCGTCGTAGCGGAAGCAGGTGACGGTGGCGTTGGCCGCGCCGAAGGTGCCCTTGGACACGTCGAGGTCGGCGGAGTAGGAGAGGTCGACCTTGGCGACGTCGACGCTCTCGCGGGCGACCTCGGTGCCGTTCTGGGAGACCGTGACGACGGCGGTGAGGCTGCCCGGGGCGCAGGTGCCCGAGGCGTTGAGGACCTCGTCGGACATGACGACGTCGGACGGGTCGAGCGTGATCGTGGTGCCGGGGGCCGCGCTGGCCGGACCGGCCAGGAAGAGGCCGGCGCCGAGGACGGCGACGGCAGCCGCGGCGGACAGGCGGAAGCGGGCAGAAGGCATGGGTTCCTCGTGGGTTCGTGGTGTCTGGGCGGGCAGGTGCGGTGCTCGCGCGGTGACAGTATCGGGCCGACGGGCCGTTGCGCCGCCAATCCGACATTTCTTGCGTCTGGGCGCAATCCGGTCCGACCGAACGGCCGAGTCAACCCGTGGCGCAGCCGGGTGACCTGAGCGGGCGCAGGGCGGCCGTGGTGGCGTCGGTGACGAAGGCGAAAGGCACCGTGGTGTCCTCGAGCTGCGCCGGGACGGTCACCACCCCTGCCGCCGCCGCGCCGCGCAGGGCCCTGGCCATGCTGAGGAGCTGCGGCAACCCGAGGCCGTGGTCGCGGCGCAGGCTCGGGCCGGCAGCCCACAGGGCCCGCTGCACGGTCACCGGGTCGTCGAGGGCGGCGCTGACCCCGCCGAGCACCTGGGCCGCGTGGGTCGAGCGGGTGGGGTCAGCCGCGGGGTCGGCCACCCACGTCCCGCCCCGCAGCACCTGGGGGTGGCGCGAGCGCACCCAGGCGAGGGCCTGCCGGCCGTCGAGGCGCTGCGTGCCCCCGCGCAGGTCGAGCTGCGCCCTCCGGTCGCGGGTCGGTTCGGCGACGGTGACCGGGATCCCGCCGACGGTGTCGATCAGGCCGACCAGGGCGTCGAAGTCCGCGACCACCACGTGGTCCACCCCCACCCCCACGTCGGTGCAGAGGCTGTCGACCAGCGCCTGCGGCCCGTCCGCCAGCGCCAGCCCGAGCCGGTGCGGGACTTTGCGCTGCTCGCCGACGTAGAGGTCGCGCGGCACGGAGTACAGGCGCGCCGGGCCGTCCTCCGGCGCGCGCAGGAGCAGGACGAGGTCGGCGCGCTCACCCCTGGGCTGGTTGGCGTCCGCGTAGCGGCTCCGGTCGGCCGCGTCGAGCCGCTCGCGCGAGTCGGAGGCGACGAGCAGGTAGGTCCTCCCGGCGCCGGACCCGGTGGGGGTGACGTCGAGCCGTGGCACCCGGCCGGTGAGGACGAGGGCATCGGCGAGGACGAGCACCACGACCGCGATCAGGGTCGCCGCGGTGATGACGCCGGCACGGCGTGGGCGGGTTGCCGTGGCTGCGGCCAGCAGGCCGGCACCGCGCCGGCGGGTCGGGACGGCCACCCTCAGGCCTCGAGCTCGAGGGTGCGCGCGATCGGCACGCCGGCGCGGTAGGACAGGTGCACGTGCGAGGGGGCGTCGAGGACGGTGAGGTCGGCACGCGCGCCGACGGCGAGCCTGCCGATGTCGTCGCGGCGCAGCGAGCGGGCCGACCCGGCGGTGGCGGCGTACACGGCCTGTCCCGGCGTCAGCCCCATCTCGCGCACGGCCAGCGCGATGACGAACGGCATCGAGGACGAGTAGCAGGTGCCGGGGTTGCAGTCCGTGGCGAGGGCGATGCCGACCCCGGCGCGCAGCAGCGCCGCGGCATCCGGGTAGGGCGAGCGGGTCGAGAACTCGACGCCCGGGAGCAGCGTGGCGACCGTGGTGCCGGCCGCGTCGGCGAGGGCGTCGACGTCAGCGGCGGACAGGAACGTGCAGTGGTCGACGCTGGCCGCGCCGAGCTCGACGGCGAGCTGCACCCCCGGCCCGGGGCCGAGCTGGTTGCCGTGGACGCGCAGCCCGAGCCCTGCCGCGCGCCCCGCCGTCAGCACGGCGCGCGCCTCATCGGCGGTGAAGGCGTGGGCGGAGTGGGGCTCGCAGAAGACGTCGACCCAGCGGGCGTACGGCGTGACCGCCTCGAGCATCGGGCCGGTCACGAGGTCGACGTACGCGGCGCGGTCGGCGGCGTACTCCGCCGGCACCACGTGCGCGCCGAGGAACGTCGTCTCGGTGGTGAGCTCACGGGCGATGCGCAGGGCTCGCACCTCGTCCTCGACGGTGAGGCCGTAACCGCTCTTGACCTCGACCGTCGTGGTGCCCTGCGCCCGCATCTCGGCGACGCGGCCGGCCAGGAGCGCGCGGAGCTCGTCGTCGGTCGCGGCGCGGGTGGCCGCCACCGAGACCCCGATCCCGCCGCCGTCGTAGGGCGTCCCGGCCATGCGGGCCGCGAACTCGTCACCACGGTCGCCGGCGAACACCAGGTGGGCGTGGGAGTCGACGAAACCAGGCAGCACCGCCCGGCCCCCGACGTCGAGGCGCCGGTCGGCCGCTGGTGCCGCGGCCTGTGGCCCGAGCCACGCGACGAGGCCGTCCTCGACGACGACGGCTGCGCCGGCCTGCACGCCGAGGCCGTCGGCGCCGGTGCCGTCGCAGGTGACGAGCTCCCCGATGCCCGTGACGACGGTGCTGCTCACCGGTGCTCCCGCACCGCAGCGAGCGAGGACGTCAGCAGCGCCGCCACGTCGCCGAGGCGGTGCTGTCCGTCGCGCACGACGACCTCGCCCCCGACGACGACGAGGTCCACGTCGGAACGCGTTGCGCTGTAGAGGATCTGGCCGGCCTTCGACCCGGCGGTGTTGACCGTGTCGGTGCGCACGAGGACGAAGTCGGCGGGTCCGCCGTCCGCGATCGTGCCGCCCTCGGACCACCCCAGGCTGCGGTAGCCGTCGACGCTCGCCGCCCGCATCAGCTCGTCCACAGTGAACCGGCCCCGTTCGTTGCTCGCGAGGCGCTCGTGCATCTCCAGACCCCGCACCTCCTCGAACATGTCGATCACGGCGTGCTGGTCGGAGCCGAGGGTCAGCCGCACCCCGGCGTCGGCCAGGGCCCTCGCCGGGCCGATCCCGTCGGCGAGGTCGCGCTCGGTCGTGGGGCAGAAGCACGCGGTGGCCCGGTGCGCACCGAGGAGGGCGGTGTCGTCGTCGGTGAGGTGGGTGGCGTGGACCGCGGTGAACCTCTCGCCCAGCAGCCCGGCATCGGCGAGCAGGCGCGTCGGGGTGGCGCCGTAGAACATCTGGGTGGCGAGGTTCTCGCCGGGCTGCTCGCTGACGTGGGCGTGGACATGGCGCCCGCGGGTCACCTCGGCGAGCGGCTTGAGCTGGTCGCGGGGTATGGCGCGCACGGAGTGCACGGCCGCGCCGACCCGTGTCGTCGCATCCGGCTCGAGGGCCGCGACCCGCGAGGCCCACGCGTCGATGTCGCCGTCGGAGAACCGCTCCTGCACGTCGTCCAGGGGCAGGTGGCCGTCGCCGGTCAGGCCGCCGGCGAGGTAGCAGGTGTCGAGCAGCGTCAGCCGCACCCCCGCCTCGCGAGCAGCCTCGACGAGCGCGTGCCCCATGGCGTTGGGGTCTGCGTAGCGGCGGCCACCCGCCTCGTGGTGGAGGTAGTGGAACTCGCCGACGACGGTGATCCCCGCGAGCGCCATCTCGGCGAAGACCGCCCGCGCGAGCGCGTGGTAGGTGTCGGGGTCGAGGTGCCGCGTCACGGCGTACATCTGCTCGCGCCAGGTCCAGAAGTTGCCCCCGTCGCCATGGGTACGGCCCCGCAGCGCACGGTGGAAGGCGTGGCTGTGCGCGTCGGCGAGGCCGGGAAGCAGGACGCCGTGCAGCCGCACGTCGCCGGGCTCCGGCCGCGCCCGGCGACGGACCCCGGCGAACCGGCCGTCGACCACCTCGAACCGCACCTCGGTCGCGAGGCCGGTGGGCAGCCAGGCGTGCTCGACCCAGTACGCAGTCATGCGCGACCCCCGGCCCGGGGGCTCCGGCCACCCGCGAGGTCCTCGAGCACCGCGGTGAGGGCGGCGACCCCCTCGAGGCAGTCGGGCAGCTCGGCGTGCTCGCGGGGGGAGTGCGAGACGCCGGTCGGGTTGCGGACGAAGAGCATCGCGGTGGGCACGCCCGCGTTGGCGAGGATCCCGGCGTCGTGGCCTGCGCCCGTGCCGAGGACCGGTACGTCGCCGAGCAGGGTCCGCAGCCGGGCGCCGAGTGAGGCGTCGAAGGGCGTCGAGGGGGTCCAGGACTCCTCGGTGACGACTCCCCCGACCTGCTCGACCATGGAGCGGACGTCGGCGACGGCCCTGCGCACCGCCCGGGGACTGGCGCCCCGGGCGTCGAGCCAGCCGGTCACGGCACTGGGTATGGCGTTGACGCCGCCGGGGGTCACCGCGACCTTCCCGACCGTCGCGACGCACCCGTGCGTGGTGGCCGCCTCACGGGCGGCGAGCACGGCGCCCGCGAACCCCAGCATGGCGTCGTGGCGGTCCTCGAGCCGTGTGGTGCCGGCGTGGTTGGCTTCCCCGGGGAAGTCGAGCCGCCAGCGACCGTGGGGCCAGATGTCGGTGCCGAGCGCCACGGGCTCGCCGAGGTCGACGAGCGCCCGGCCCTGCTCGACGTGCAGCTCGACGAACGCGCCGACCCTGGCCAGGGTCTCGTCGTCGCGGCCGATCTCGTGGGGGTCCCTGCCCGCGGCCCGCAGCGCCTCGGCCATCGTCGTCCCGTCGGCGTCGGTGAGGCCACGGGCCCGGCGAGCCGTCATCGCCCCGGTGATGACGCGCGAGCCGGCGCAGGCCACGCCGAAGCGGGCACCCTCCTCGTCGACGAAGTTGACGACGCCGATGGGACGCTGCGGCCGGAACCCCTTGTCCTGCAGGGCGTCCACCGCCGAGAAGGCGCTCACCACACCCAGCGGGCCGTCGAAGGCACCGCCGTCGGGGACGCTGTCCAGGTGCGACCCGGTGACGACCCCCGGGTCGCCGGCGCGGACCGCCTCGTCGGGGTCGCCCCACCACGCCCACTGGTTGCCCATCCGGTCCTCGGTGAGGTCGAGGCCACGGCGGGCGGACTCGGCGGCGAACCACTCCCGCAGGTCCTGGTCGGCGCGGCTCCACGCGAACCTGCGGTAGCCGCCGGAGCGCTCGCTGCGCCCGACGGGCTCCAGCTCGGCCCACATCGACTCGAAGCTCACGGCGCCCTCTCCACGACCTCGGCTGGCACGGGTGCCGACCCGCGGCGCGGTCGGCGAACCAGACCATTCCACACCAGGGACGTGACGCGCGTGCCCGGCTCGCCCCGCATACCGTCTCGGATGGCAGACGCGGGGCGTCGGGACCGGCACCTGGGGTAGACACGGTCCATGCGAATCGGAAGCGTCGACGTGCGCCCCCTCGGCGGGGCCCCGGGGTGCCTGGCCATGATCCTGGTGTCGGTGCTGCTCTCGGTCGCGCTGACGGTGGTGCTCAACCTGCTCCTGCGCTGAGCTCCTGTGGCGTCCAGCCCACTCCGGCGGAGCCGGCCCGTCGGGCGGAGCCGACCCGGCCCGGCGGGCGGGTGCCGCTCACTAGGCTGGCGGCCAGGACGAGCACGGCCGGGAGGTTCGGGTGGAGAGCGTGACCAGCGCCGATGTCGCACGCGACAGCGGGGTCTCGCGGACGACGGTCAGCTACGTCCTCAACGACACCCCCGGGGTCCGGGTCTCGGACGAGACGCGCGCCCGCGTGCGGGCCTCGGCGGACCGGCTCGGGTACCACCCCTCGGTCGCCGCGCGCACGCTGCGCACCGGGCGCAGCGACCTCGTCCTCTACGTCCTCCCGGACTGGCCGCTCGGGCCGGCCGTCGACACCCTGCTGGACCACCTCGCCGGTGAGCTGGCGCAGCGTGGCCTCACCCTCCTGGTCCACCACGCCCGGTCCGGCCGGCCGCTGCGCGAGCTGTGGCGCACCGTCACGCCCCTGGCCGTGGTGGGGGTCCTGGGGTTCACGCGCGAGGACCGGGAAGCCATGCAGCGGGCGGGGATCCGGGCCATCGAGTCACCGTTCTCGGGAGACGTCCCCGACGTCTTCGCCGCGACGCAGGAGCGCATCGGGAGGCTGCAGGCCACCCACCTGGTCGCCAGGGGCTGCACGGTCCTCGGCTACGCCGCCCCCACCGACTCCCGCGTCCGGCTGTTCGCCGAGCTGCGGCTCGCGGGTGTCCGGGCGACGTGCGCCGAGGCGGGGCTGCCGGCCCCGGTCGTCGTCCCGGTCGAGCTCACGACGCAGGCGGCGCGGACGGCGCTGCGCACCTGGCGGGACGGGGACGCCCCGGTCACCGGGGTGGCCGCCTACAACGACGACGTCGCCCTCGCGGTCCTCGCCGCGGCCCGGGAAGAGGGCGTCGCCTGCCCCGACCAGCTCGCCGTGGTGGGAGTCGACGACACCACCGCGGCGCAGTTCTCGGTGCCGACGCTGACGACCGTCGCGCAGTCCCTGGACGCCCAGGCGCGACACCTCGCAGCCGCCGTCGTGGCCGCCCTCGACCACTCCGGGACGGCAGGACCGCCCCCGGACGACACCTTGCGCCTCGTCGTCCGGGGGTCGGCCTGAGCGCTTACGGGGCCGGGTAGTCCGTGACGAAGACCGGCACCCCGACCTTGGTCGTGTCGGCAGCCCCGCCCACGCCGTTGACCACGTGGTCCAGCACGCCGCCACCGAGGTTGACCGTGAGCAGGTGGTGCAGACGCACGCCCGGCGCCTGCGGCACATCGAAGCCGTTCGCGGTGTGGATCGACGGGTCGTTGCGGTTGTAGACGTAGGACCCGCCGCCGTACAGCCGGTGGCTGGTCACTCCGTCGGCCACCTTGTACGCGGCCCAGCCGCGGACCCCGTCGTGGTCCCAGTCGGCCTGGGTCGGCGGGTCGTAGGGCAGCTCGTTCTGGAAGAAGATCGTCGTGCCGCGCTCCCCGTTCCAGACGACGTTGTGCTGCTGGAAGTGCTCGACGAACAGGCCCGTGGCGGTGACGTCGTCACCGTTGACGACCACGCCGTTGAGCCCCGTGTTGGTCCGCCAACGGTCGGTGTCGCCACTCACCCCGGCGGTGAAGGGCTCCACCCCGTGGTCGGCCCGCCAGACCCAGGTGTGGTCGACGAGGACGTCGTCGCTGTTCACCTCTAGGGCGGTCCGGGTGCGCCCGACGTGCGGTCCGCCGACCCTGAAGTAGACGTCCGAGAGGGTCGTCGGGTCGCTCGAGGCCTCGTGGGGGACACCGTTGTTGCCGTGGCGGGTGCCGACGCGCAGCAGGGCCGGCGACTCGACCGACCCCGCGTCGATGGTGACGCCGGCGACGACGACCCCGGGCACGTCCGCGACCGTGAGGGGGACTGCCCCACCGACCGCGGTCAGGGTGGCGTGCCCCAGGCCGAGCACGACCGTCCCCGGGCGCTTGATGCTGATGCTCCGGTCGATGTCGTAGACACCGGGCGTCAGGAGCAGGTCGAGCCCGCGGGCCAGCTGGTTGTTGATCTCCTGCACCGGCGTCGACGGGCTCGCCACGAAGAACCTGTCGAGTGCGACGGTGCGCCCCGGCGTCAGGCCCTGGGCCCAGGAGACCCCCCGGCTGTCGCGGCGCGCGGACGGGACCCGCACGGCGTACCGGCCCTGCCCGTCGACGAAGAGGTACGGCTTCTCCCGGCTCACGGGGGTGCGGTCGAGTGTCGTGTAGGGCGGGTCGGGGTATCCCGTCTCGGCGGGCGCGCCGACGACGCCCGAGAAGACGGCGTTCCACACGCCGTTGCTCCACCCGGCGACCTCGCTGTTGCGGGTGAACCACTGCTGCTGGGAACCGTTGATGGTGAACGGGATCCGTGAGTCCGCGATGAAGCCGCCGCTCGCGTACTGCGGTCCGGCGGTGCAGTAGTCCATCAGCGACAGGTTGGCGCCGCTGATGTCGAGCCGGCGCATCGAGACGGCCTGCGACACCGCCCAGAAGTTCGCCGAGGCGCGGCAGCCGTCCTGTCCGGTGGCGTCCACGTGGAGGGTGAGGTTGGACAAGGTCCGCCAGAAGTTGTCGAGGGCGATGCAGTTGCTGGTGCCGCCGTCACCGAGGCAGCGGTTGTAGACCTCGACCTTGCCGTTGATGGTCACGTCACCCGGTGAGGCTCCGAGGCCGGCGACCTCGGTGTAGTAGCCGACCCTCACCTGCAGGGGCTGGGCCGCCGTGCCGTAGGTCCCCGGCTCGAAGAGGAACGCGTGCCGGGCGGTGCCCATCTCGTTGTCGACCTGCTGGGCGGCGAACGCGTCCATCTCGGCCTGGATCCTGGACACCGGCATGCTCGGGTCGAAGACGGTGACCGCCGGGCCGAGCGCCGGTGCCGCCGGGTCGGTGGGTGCCGCCGGTGCGGCGGGGGCAGTCGGCGCGGCGGCCGCGGCGTGGGCGCTCGGGGCCACGAGGCCGCCGAGCGCGAGCGTCGCCACGGCCGCGAGGGCGAGCACCGGGGTACGGGACTGCCTGCGACGGCTTGGCAAGGGGTGGTGGGGCACGGGGCACCTCTTCGTCGAGGGACTGGTGACTCGTGTCACCACCGAGCAGGGTGGCCGGGGCGTGGAACCGTGTCAAGGGCGCGTCCACGCCTCCGCAGCCCCTTCCGCGGCTGGTGAGGGCGCCCCGGACTTTCGGCCACTCGCCCGCAAGCCCCGGCCCCGCGCCCTACTCAGCACGGAACTTTCGGCCACTCGCCCGCAAGCCCCGGCCCCGCGCCCTACTCAGCACGGAACTTTCGGCCACTCGCCCGCAAGCCCCGGCCCTGTGCCGTACTCAGCACGGAACTCTCGGCCACTCGACCGCAAGCCCCGGCCCCGCGCCGTACCGGGCACGCGACGCCTACCCTCGTCCCATGAGCGACGACGGTGCGGCCCGGGCCGCGGCAGCGCTGGAGGCGAGCGGCATCCCGCACACCATCACCCGCCACGGCAGGGTCGGCTCACTGGAGGAGGCCGCCGCGGCCCGAGGTGTCGAGCCCCGCGACATCGTCAAAACGCTCGTCGTGCGGCGCGCCGAGGACGACTACCTCTTCGTCCTCGTCCCCGGCGGACGCGAGATCAGCTGGCCGAAGCTGCGGGCCCTGCTCGGGGTCAACCGCATGTCGATGCCCGACGCGGCGACGGCCAAGGACGTCACCGGGTACGAGCGCGGCACCATCACGCCGTTCGGGTCGACGCGGGCGTGGCCCGTCGTCGCCGACGCGACGCTGACGGGCCGGCCCCTGTCGATCGGGGCCGGCGCCCACGGCGTCGCGGCGACCCTCCAGGCCGACGACCTCGTCCGGGTGCTCGACGCCCAGGTCGCCGACGTCACCGAACCCACCGCCTGACCCAACCCCGAGCTCCGCCCCGCTCCCACCCGAGCTTGGGGGCCGGAACGCTCGCGGATGCGCGCGCTGCGACACCCAAAGTTGGCGCGGCGCGGGGCGAGGCGGGGCGGGGCGGCCCGGGCGGGGTTGGGTCGGGCGGGGTTGGGTCGGGGCGCCTCAGCCCTCGCGCATCGGGATGCGGACGCCCTGCTCGGCGGCGGTGCGCTCGGCGATGTCGTACCCGGCGTCGACGTGGCGGATCACGCCCATCGCCGGGTCGTTGGTGAGCACCCGGGCGAGCTTCTGGGCAGCGAGATCGGTGCCGTCGGCCAGCGAGACCTGGCCGGCGTGCAGCGACCGGCCGATGCCGACACCGCCACCGTGGTGGATCGAGACCCAGCTCGCACCGGAGGAGGTGTTGACCAGGGCGTTGAGCAGCGGCCAGTCAGCGATGGCGTCCGAACCGTCGAGCATGCTCTCGGTCTCGCGGTAGGGGCTGGCCACCGAACCGGTGTCGAGGTGGTCGCGCCCGATGACGATGGGCGCGCTGACCTCGCCGGTGCGGACGAGCTCGTTGAACGCCAGGCCGGCCTTGTCACGCTCACCCTGGCCGAGCCAGCAGATGCGGGCAGGCAGGCCCTGGAACGCGATCCGCTCCTGCGCCCCCCGGATCCACTTGTGGAGCCGGTCGTTGTCGGGGAAGAGGTCGAGCACCGCGCGGTCGGTGGCGGCGATGTCCTTGGGGTCTCCGGAGAGCGCCGCCCAGCGGAACGGGCCCTTCCCCTCGCAGAACAGCGGCCGGATGTAGGCGGGGACGAACCCGGGGAAGTCGAACGCCCGGTCGTAGCCACCCTGGCGGGCCTCGTCGCGGATGCTGTTGCCGTAGTCGAAGACCTCGGCCCCGCCGTCCTGGAACTCGACCATGGCCTGCACGTGCTTGGCCATGGACGCCCGGGCCCGGTCGGTGAACTCCTCGGGCTTCTTCTCCGCGTACTCGTGCCAGTCCCCGAGCTCGATTCCCTCGGGCAGGTAGGACAGCGGGTCGTGAGCCGAGGTCTGGTCGGTGACAATGTCGATGGCGACACCGCGGCGCAGCAGCTCGGGGAACACGGTGGCCGCGTTGCCGACCACACCGATCGACCAGGCCCGCTTGTCGGCCTTGGCCTGCAGCGACTTCTCGATGGCCTCGTCGAGCGACTCGGCGACCTCGTCGAGGTAGCGGTGCTCCACCCGGCGGTGCAGGCGCGCGGGGTCGACGTCGACGATGAGGCAGACGCCGCCGTTGAGGGTGACGGCCAAGGGCTGCGCACCGCCCATGCCGCCGCAGCCGCCGGTGAGGGTCAGGGTGCCGGCGAGGGTCCCGCCGAACCGCTTCTCCGCCACCGCCGCGAACGTCTCGTAGGTGCCCTGCACGATGCCCTGGGTGCCGATGTAGATCCACGACCCGGCAGTCATCTGGCCGTACATCGTCAGCCCGAGGTGCTCGAGCCGCCGGAACTCGGGCCAGGTCGCCCAGTCGCCCACGAGGTTGGAGTTGGCGATGAGGACCCGAGGCGCCCACTCGTGGGTCCGCATGACACCGACGGGGCGCCCGCTCTGCACGAGCATGGTCTCGTCCTGCTTGAGGGTGGACAGCGTGCGGACCATGGCGTCGAACGACTTCCAGTCGCGCGCGGCCCGGCCGGTGCCGCCGTAGACGACGAGGTCGTCCGGGCGCTCGGCGACCTCGGGGTCGAGGTTGTTCATGAGCATCCGCAGCGGTGCCTCCGCCCCCCAGTGGGTGGCGTGGGTGAGGGCCGTACCGCGCGGGGCGCGGACGGGACGGGCGCCTTCCATGTCTTTCTCCTTCGAGCTTCGGGCTTCGGGGGTACGGGGTGGGCTAGGCGAGGGGGCCGGTGACGGCTTCGGCCGCGGCGAGCGCCTCGCCGCTGGCCACGAGCTGGACCGCCACCTCGATCTCGGGGGCCAGGAACCGGTCCGCCCCGGGGGCCGGGGCGCCTGCAGCTCGCAGCGCCGCGACGACGGCCGCCGTGGCCGGCGCCGGGGTCAGGGGCGCGCGCAGCTCGAGGGCGCGGGCCGCCGTGAGCAGCTCGACGGCCAGCACCCGGGTGAGCCCGTCGACCGAGCGGCGCAGCTTGCGGGCGGCGGACCAGCCCATCGAGACGTGGTCCTCCTGCATGGCGCTCGACGGGATCGAGTCCACCGACGCGGGGGCCGCGAGGCGCTTCATCTCGGACACGATCGCTGCCTGGGTGTACTGCGCGATCATGTGGCCGCTGTCGACTCCCGGGTCGTCGGCGAGGAACGCGTGCAACCCGTGGTTGCGGGAGACGTCGAGGAACCGGTCGGTCCGGCGCTCGGAGATCGAGGCCAGGTCGGCCGCGACGATCGCGAGGAAGTCCAGGACGTAGGCGACGGGCGCCCCGTGGAAGTTGCCGTTGGACTCCACGCGCCCGTCAGGCGTCACCACCGGGTTGTCGACGGCGGAGGCCAGCTCGTACCCGGCCACGCGCGCGGCGTGCTCCACCGTGTCGCGGACACCTCCGGCCACCTGCGGCGAGCAGCGCAGGGAGTAGGCATCCTGCACCCGGGTGCACGCCTCCGGGTCGCGGTGGCTGTCGCGGATCCCGCTGCCCTGCATGACCTTCCGCAGGTTGGCAGCCGAGAGGGCCTGCCCCGGCTGCGGCCGCAGTGCGTGCAGGTCGGCGGCGAAGACGTCGTCGGTCCCGAGCTGGCCCTCGACGCTCATGGCGGCCGTGATGTCGGCGACGCGGAGCAGCATCCGCAGGTCGGTGATGGCCAGCACGAGCATGCCGAGCATGCCGTCGGTGCCGTTGATGAGGGCCAGGCCCTCCTTCTCGCGCAGCTCGACCGGGGTGATCCCGGCGGCCCCGAACGCCTCCGCCGTGGGCATCTTCTCCCCTGCCGCGTCCCGCACGACACCCTCGCCCATCAGGGCCAGGGCGCAGTGCGAGAGCGGCGCGAGGTCGCCCGAGCAGCCCAGGGATCCGTACTCGTGGACCACGGGGGTGATGCCTGCGTTGAGCATGGCGACGTAGGTGGACAGCGTCTCCTCGCGGATGCCGGTGCGTCCGGTCGCGAGCGTGGAGATGCGCAGCAGCATGAGGGCGCGCACGACCTCGCGCTCGACCTCGGCCCCGGAGCCCGCGGCGTGCGAGCGGACGAGCGAGCGCTGGAGCTGCGCCCTCAGCTCGACAGGGATGTGCCGGGTCGCGAGGGCACCGAAGCCGGTCGAGACGCCGTAGTGGGCCTGGTCGTCGTCCGCGAGCGCGTCGATCACGGCGCGGGTGCGCCGCACCTCGGCGAGGGACTGCGGGGAGAGCTCGACCCGGGCATCGTGCCGTGCCACGGCGACGACGTCCTCGAACGACAGGGGGCCGGTCCCCACGGTCACCGTCGCGGCCGACCTGCTGCTCGACGTGTCAGGGGTGGAGGCGGTGGCGGTCATGTCTCTCATTGCAGCGCAGCGACCCACGCCGCGGGAGCCGTGCGCGCGCCATACCGTCTCGCATGCGAGACCGACCTGTCGCGAGCGGCGCGACCGACCGGCGAGTGGCTCAGTAGCAGCCGGTGGAGGTGGCGGAGAGGGCGTCGACCGCGGCGCGCGCCGAGTCCGTCGCGGTGTTGGCGTTGACCAGCAGCGAGAACAGCCGTTCGCGCCCGTCCTTGCCCTGGGCGATGCCGCTCAGGGTGACGACGTCGTCCAGGCTGCCCGTCTTGGCGCGCACGATGGAGCGGGCACAGCTCGTCGGTGCGGTGGTGAAGCGGTTCTCCAGCGTGCCGGAGACCCCGGCCACCGGCATGCCCGACGAGGCGAACACGACACTGTTGACGTCGGGCTGGGTGCGCATCTTCTTGACCAGGTAGAGCGCGGTCGTCACCGGCATGCGGTCGGAGCGTGACAGCCCCGAGCCGTCGTAGAAGACGAGGCCCTTGGTGTAGACGCCGTAGCGCTGGAGCACCTGCATGGCGTTGGCCCGGGCGCCGGTCCAGTCGCCGGTGAACCCCCGCTTGAGGGCGGCCAGCCGGAACAGCGCCTCGGCGTAGTCGTTCTGGCTCACGTTGAGCATGGCCTGGACCATCGACCCGACGCTGGGTGACGTCGACCGGGCCAGGGTGGTCGACCCGCTCTCCACGACGGCCCGGCCGACGCCGTTGACCGTGAGGCCGTAGGACCGGAGCTGGTTGGCGAGCACGTAGCCGGCGTTGACGGAGGTGTCCATGACGTTGACCTGGTCGACGACCAGGGCGCGCACGGGGGCGACCTCCGAGGGCACCCACTCGGCCTTCCACCCGGTGGCGTTGACCGGTGCGGGGAACAGCGAGTCGTCGACGAGGACCTTGACGGTGGTGATGCCCTGCGCCTTGGCCGCGCTGGCGGTCGTCGACGCCATCGCCTTGAGCCGGGCCGAGGTGAGGGTCGGGTCGCCCGCGCCCTTGAGGTAGATCGAGCTCTTGTAGCGGCTGCCCTGGAGCACGGTGGTGGTCAGCGTCGCCCCGGCGCCCAGGGACTTCAGGGCGACGTACGCGGTGACCAGCTTCTCGTTGGACGCCGGGATTCGGGTGGTGGTCGTGTTCCTCGACCACACCGCGCGACCGGTGGCGAGGTCGACCACCTGGCCGCTCCACGCCGTACCGAGCCGGGTGTCCTTCGCCCGGGACGCGAGCTTGGTCGCGATGCTGGAGGTGAGGTCGGCGGTCGTGGCGGTGGTCGTGCCGGTGGACGCCGTGGCGGTCGAGCGGCTCGCCGCACGGCTGTTCGTGGCCAGGGGCGCGAGCGACGTGGAGGCGGCGGTGGTGCGCGGCACCCCCGTCGTCGAGGCGGCGCGCTCGAGGTCGTGTGAGGCGGTGGTTCCGGCCGCAGCGGGGGCGACCGAGGCTGCGGTGACCGCCGCGGCGAGCACTGCGGTGAGGGTGGCGATCGCGGCGGGGCGGGGGCGCGAGATGGTCATGGAGGCTCCTCGGGTCGGGCCGAGGGTAGCCCCGAAAGTGTGACGGATGGGGCGGAAGTGCCACGTTCCTGACCAACCCCAGACCTTCGGTCAGGAGCAGGTGACCAGGATCCCGTCCTCGTCGGCCCACAGCTGCCGGCCCGGCACGAAGTCGACCCCGCCGAACGACACCGTGACGTCCCGCTCGCCGATGCCGTCCTTCGCGCTCTTGCGCGGGTTGGACCCGAGCGCGAGCACACCGAGAGGCAGCTCGCGCAGTGCGGCGACGTCCCGGACGGCGCCGTGGATGACGACACCCGCCCAGCCGTTCCGGACCGCGGAGGCCGCGATGAGGTCACCCATGAGCGCCGACTCGAGGGAGCCGCCGCCGTCGACGACGAGCACCTTCCCGTGGCCGGGCTCGGCGAGGGCAGCCTTGACCAGGGCGTTGTCGCGGTGGCACCGCACGGTGCTCACCACGCCCTCGAAGACCAGATGGGCACCGTGGTGGCGCAGCTGGAGCGAGCAGGACTGCAGGTCCTCCCCGTGCTCGTCGTAGAGGTCGGCGGTGGAGGCCATGGTTCAGACGGCCTTGACCGCGAGCACGGGGCAGTCCGCGTCGAGCAGGATGCGCTGGGCGGCCGAGCCGAGGAGCAGCTTGCCCACCGGGGTCCGGTGGCGCAGGCCGATCACGATGACCGACGCCTGCTCCTCGCGGGCCACGTCGAGGATGACCTCGGCCGCGTCACCACCCTCGGCGATCTGGCGCACCTCGAACTCGAGGGCGAGCTCGTCGAGGTCGCGCCGCACCCGCTCGAGCTGCTCCTCGCCGGCACGCCGGGCGTCGACGAGGACGTCGTCGCGGGACATGTTGACCACGAGCAGCCGCTCACCGCGCCGGCGCGCCTCGGCGACGGCGGCGGTGAGCGCGGACTCACCCAGGGGGTTGGGCACGAAACCCACGAGAACGGTCATGTCAGGCCTCCGAGGTGGTGAGACGTCGGCTGCGGACCAGCCCGACGACGGGCCACGCGAGGGCGACCACGATGAGGACGTAGCAGACCCAGGCCACCGGGCCCCCGACGAGGCCGGAGATGTCGCCACCGGTGAGCTGCAGCGACTGGCGCCCCTTGCGCTCCACGAGCGGCCCCAGGATGACGCCCACGATGAGCGGCAGCACCGGGAGCCCGAACCGCCGCATCGCGAACCCGAGCAGCCCCAGCGCGAGCAGCAGCCACAGGTCGAACGGCTGGGAGTTCACGGCATACGCACCCATGGAGGCGAAGAACAGGATGCCCGCGTAGAGGTAGGGGCGCGGGATCTGCAGCAGCTTGGCCCAGGCCGGGGCGAGGGGCAGGTTGAGCAGCAGCAGCATCGTGTTGCCGACGAACAGGCTCGCGATGAGCGCCCAGACCATGGCCGGCTCCTTGGTGAGCAGGAGCGGCCCGGGTTCGATGCCCCAGCCCTGGAGGGCGGCGAGCATGATCGCCGCGGTGGCGTTGGTGGGCAGGCCGAGCGCGAGCATGGGCACGAGCGTGCCGGCGGCCGAGGCGTTGTTGGCGGCCTCGGGACCGGCGACGCCCTCGATGGCGCCCTTGCCGAACTCCTCAGGGTGCTTCGACAGCTTCTTCTCGGCGGTGTACGACAGCAGGGTCGGGATCTCGGCGCCACCTGCAGGCATCGCGCCGAACGGGAAGCCGAGCAGGGTGCCGCGCAGCCACGGCCTCCACGAGCGCGACCAGTCGCTGCGCCCCATCCACGGACGACCCACGGGGATGACCTCGCCCGCCTTGCGGCGCAGGTGCGCGGCGACCCAGAGGGCCTCGCCCACGGCGAAGATGCCGACCGCCACGACGACGACGTCGATGCCGTCCGCGAGCTGCGGGAGGCCGCCGGTGAGCCGCTGCTGGCCGGTGACGAAGTCGATGCCGACCACGCCGATGGTCAGGCCGACCAGCAGGGACGCGAGGCCGCGGACCCGCGAGGCGCCGAGCACGGCGGTGACGCCGGTGAACGTGAGCAGGATGATCGCGAGGTACTCGGGGGCACCGAGGCTGATCGCGAACTTCGCGACCTGCGGCATGAGGAAGACGATCCCGAGCGTGCCGATGGTGCCGGCGATGAACGACCCGATGGCGGAGGTCGCGAGCGCCTGGGCGGCCCGTCCCGCCTTCGCCATCTTGTTGCCCTCGATGGCGGTCACCACCGACGCGGACTCGCCGGGGGTGTTGAGCAGGATCGAGGTCGTCGAGCCGCCGTACATGCCGCCGTAGAAGATGCCGGCGAACAGGATCAGGCCCTGGACGGGCTCCATGCCGTAGGTGATCGGCAGGAGCAGGGCGACCGTCATGGCCGGTCCGATGCCCGGCAGCACGCCGACGGCCGTGCCGACGGTCACGCCGAGCAGGGCGATGAGCAGGTTCATGGGCGACAGCACGTCGCCGAACCCGCCGATGAGGCTGGTGATGTTGTCCATCAGAGGATTCCCTGGAGGATGCCCGCAGGCAGGTTGACGCCGAGGCCGATGGCGAAGACGTAGAACGTGATGAGGGACAGCGCGACGCCGGCAGCGAGGCCGCGGACGTGGTGCCGGTTGCCGAGGGCGAAGGCCGAGCCCCAGAAGAGCAGGGCCCCGCTGATCACCCAGCCGAGGGGCTCGATGAGCAGCGCGTTCACGGCGAAGGCGGCGATGAGCATGCCGATGGTGCGCCAGTCGACGCTGGTCGACAGGTCGACGTCCTCGCCCTCCTCGGCCTCACCGTGCCCACCGCGGGCGATGTCGACCGCGTAGAAGGCGGAGACGACGAGCAGCAGCACCCCGAGCAGGATCGGCATGGGCTTGGGGCCCAGCGGGTCGTTGCTGCTCGACACGGCGCCGAGGCGGCTCGCGTCGAAGAGCACGTACGCGCCGAGTGCGGCGAGCCCGGCACACAGGCCGTACTGCGCGCGGTCCCTGGTGCCGCCGGTCGCGCCCGCCGTGGTGGTCGCCCCGGTGGTCGCCCCGGTGGTCGCCCCCGTGGTCGCACCGGGCGCAGCCACCGGGTCGGACGTGCCGGTCTCCATGGTCTCGGGGTGCTGCTGGCTCATGCGAGGCCGAGCTGCTTGAGGATCTCGGCGACCTGGGTGTCCTGCTCCTTGAGGAAGGTCCCGAACTCGTCACCGGTCGCGAAGGCGTCGGTCCAGCCACGCGTGGCCTCCTCGTCCTTCCACGCCTTCGAGTCGTGCATCTTCGTCAGGGCGTCGATCCAGACCTTCTTGTCGGCGGCGGAGATGCCGGGAGGGGCGACGATGCCGCGCCAGTTGGTGAACACCAGGTCGATGCCCTGGTCCTTGAGCGTCTTGACGTCCTTGAGCGCAGGGATCGGCTTCTCGCTGGTCACCGCGAGGACGCGCACGTCGCCGGCCTCGACCTGGTCGAGGAACTCGCCGAAACCGCTGGCACCGAAGGCGATCTTGTTGCCGAGCAGCGCGGGGAGGAGCTCGCCGCCACCGTCGTACGACACGTAGCTGACCTGCTTGGGGTCGATGCCCACGGCCTGGGCCAGCTGCATCGGCAGCAGGTGGTCGGGACCACCCGGGGAGGAGCCGCCGCCGACGGCGACCTTCTTGGGGTTGGCCTTCCACGCGGCGATGAGCTGGTCGATGGTCTTGTACGGCGAGTCCTTCGGGACCACGATCGCCCCGGCCTCCTCGATCAGCTTGGCGATCGGGGTGGTGTCGTTGAGGGTGGCCTTGGACTTCTGCGTGTAGGCCGCGCCGACGACGCCGAGGCCCATCTGCATGGCCAGCTTGCCGTTGCCCTTCTCGTTGACGACGCGCTGCAGGCCGACGGTGCCACCGGCGCCGGGGAGGTTGAAGACCTGCACCGAGCTGGTGATCTTCGAGGACTCGAGCACCTTGGCCGCGGTCCGCGCGGTGGTGTCGTAGCCGCCGCCGGGAGAGTTCGGGACCATGAGCTGCAGGCCGCTGGCGGGCTTGCCGTCGTTGCCGGCCGAGCCGGCGGAGCCCTTGTCGGCGGTGGCGCCGCAGGCTGCGACGAGGAAGGTGGAGGCCACGGCTGCCGCAGCAGCCAGACCGGTGAATCGAGCTCTCATCGTTGAGGCCTCTTTCGCGTGGAGTGGGTCGAGCGGGATGATCGTGCTCGCCCGGCGGGCGATTCGTCGCCCTTGTGTCACCAGAGAAGGTTGAGTTCATAGTGGTCATGCGCGCACTGCGCCGGCGGACGCTGGCCGGGCAGCTGCTCTTCCTCCAGCTGGGCATCATCACGGTCGTCCTCGTGAGCGTGGGCGCCGTCTCGCTGGCCCAGTCCCAGGCCACGTTCAACCGCGTCGAGGGGCGCAGGGTCTCCGCGCTCGCCGAGCAGCTCGCCGCCAACCCGCTCGTCCTCTACAACCTCGACCTGCCGGAGCAGCGCACCGGCCTCGCGACCCTCGCGCTGCAGACGGTGACCCAGTCGCGCGTCACCGCCGTCACCATCGCCGACGAGGACGAGAGCGTCCGCGTCTCCACCGACCCCTCGATGGAGACCCGGCCGCTGCCGCTCGGTGCGAGGTCGGTCGGCGTCGGCGCGAGCTGGTCGGGGGTCATGGAGCTCGACGGCGACCGGGTGCTGGCCAGCCAGGTGCCGGTCCTCAGCCTCGCCAAGGGCCACGTCGGCGAGCACCTCGGGACCGTGATGATCACCGAGGACTTCCCCTCCATCTGGGAGCGCCTGCGCGGCGCCTCCTCCTACCTGCTCACCTACCTCGGTATCGCGCTGGCCCTGGGGGTCGCCGGCTCGTGGCTGCTCGCGCGGCGCATCAAGCGCCAGACCCTGGGGCTGGAGCCGCACGAGATCACCGGCCTCGCCGAGCACCGCGAGGCCCTGCTCTACGGCATCGCCGAGGGGGTCGTCGCCCTCGACCCGCACCAGCGGATCACCCTCGTCAACGACGTCGCCCGCCGCCTGCTCGACCTCCCGGAACACGCCGCGGGCATGAGCCTGCGGGACCTGCGCGTGGAGGGACGGCTGCTCGACGTCCTCACCGGCACCGGCCCGGACGGCGGTGACCCGGGCACTGACCACGGCAACGACCCCGGCAGCGAGGACGTCCACGACGAGGGCGGGCCCCGCGACGAGGTCGTCATCCGCCGCGGCCGGGTACTGGTCATGAACCGCATGCGCGTCACCCGCGACGGCCGCCACCTGGGCACGGTCACCACCCTGCGCGACCGCACCGACCTGGCCAACCTCGAGCGCGAGCTCGGGTCCTTCCGCAGCACCACGTCGCTGCTGCGCGCCCAGACCCACGAGTTCGCCAACCAGCTGCACACCATCAGCGGCCTCATCCAGCTCGGCGAGTACGACGAGGTGGTGCGCTACGTCGACGCGGTCACCGAACGCCGCCAGTCCCTCGACCTGCTCGTCAACAGCCGGGTGCGCGACCCCGCCGTCGCCGCCCTGCTCATGGCCAAGGCGTCGCTCGCCTCGGAGCGTCGGGCCGACCTGCGGGTGTCGGACGAGACCTCCCTCGACCGCCTCGACCCCGAGGACTCGGCCGACGTCGCGACCGTCGTGGGCAACCTCGTCGACAACGCCATCGACGCGGTGAGCAGCGGCCCGGGGGGCGCCGCCACCGGCCAGTGGGTCGAGGTGACGATCCGCCAGGACGCCTCCAGCGTCGAGGTCCGCGTGTCCGACTCGGGCCCGGGGGTGCCGCCGGAGGTGGCGCAGGAGGTCTTCGCCCACGGCTTCACGACCAAGGCGGCCACGGCCGGCGACCGCGGGATCGGCCTCGCGCTCACCCGCCTGGTGTGCCAGCGCCGGGGTGGCGAGGTCCAGCTCGCAAGGTCGCCGGAGGGCGGCGCGGTGTTCGTGGCGCAGCTCGGCATCACCCCGGTGGCGACCACGGCGGGGGCCTCGAGGTGATCCGTGTCCTGGTCGTCGACGACGACTTCATGGTGGCGCGCGTGCACACCGGGTTCGTCTCGCGCGTCGACGGGTTCGAGGTCGTCGGCACCTGCCACAGCGGCGCGGACGCGGTCACCGCTGCCGGTGAGCTCGTCCCCGACCTCGTCCTGCTCGACCTCTATCTCCCCGACCAGTTCGGCCTCGACGTCCTCAGCGAGCTGCGCCGGGCCGGCCACGACTGCGACGTCATGGTGATCACCGCCGCCAAGGAGGCCGACGCGGTCCGCGGCGCCCTGCGCCAGGGCGTCGTCGACTACGTGCTCAAGCCGTTCGGCTTCGAGGACCTGCGCGAACGCCTCGAGCGGTACGCCGCGCAGCGAGACGCGCTCGCCGCCGCGCAGGTGCGCGGGCAGGAGGACATCGACCGCGTGCTGTCCCGGGGCGGGAGCGCCCCCGCCGCCGCCCTGCCGAAGGGGATGAGCCCGCAGACGGCCCGGCTCGTGGAGTCGGCGCTGCGGGCAGCGGACGGCAACCTGTCCGCGTCCGAGGCGGCCGAGCAGGTGGGCCTCAGCCGGGTCAGCGCGCGGCGCTACCTGGAGTACTTCTGCAGCATCGGCCAAGCCGAGGTGACGCTGCGCTACGGCTCGGCCGGGCGCCCCGAGCGCCGCTACCGGTGGGGGGCCTGACGCGTGGCCAACGCCCCGGCCGCGCGGCACACCCTCGACCTGCTCACCCTGCTGGCGCGCCACACCGAGCCCCTGCCGGCGGGCGCCATCGCCCGCGAGCTCGGGCTGCCGCGCTCGACGACCTACCACCTGCTCGCGGTGCTGCGGGACCACGGCTTCGTCACCCACCTCGAGGAGGAGCGCCGCTATGGCCTGGGGGTCGCGGCGTTCGAGCTGGGCTCGGCGTACCAGCGGCAGGCCCCGTTGCAGCGCATCGCAAGGCCCCTGCTGGGACGGCTGGTCGACTCCACGACGCACAACGCCCACCTCGCGGTGCTGCACGGCCGTGACGTCCTCTACGTCATCGAGGAGCGGGCGCCGGGCCGCCCCCTGCTCGTCACCGACGTGGGTGTGCGGCTGCCCGCCTCGCTGACCGCGAGCGGGCTCGCCATGCTGGCCGAGCTGCCACCGGCCCAGGTGCGGGCGCTGTTCCCCCACAAGGACTCCCTCGTCCAGCGCGACGGCCACGGGCCCACGACCGTGAGCGAACTGCGCCGCGAGCTCACGGCCGTCCGCGCCCGCGGCTACGCCGTCGAGGACGACTCGGTGAGCGCAGGGCTGTCGTCGGTGGCGCGGGCGGTGCTCGACCACACCGGGCACCCCGTCGCGGGGGTCGCCCTCACCTTCCCGCGCGACGGCGTGGACGACGCCGAGAGGAAGCGGCTCGTGGCAGCGGTCGGGCGGGCGGCCTCCACACTCACGGCACGCATCGGCGGGGTCCGCTGATCCGGCACCCGGTCCTGCCACAATGCCGTGGTCGGAAAGGGGGGAACCATGACGACGACACACGTCTCGGCGGGGCGTCGGCGACGCCAACGGGCGCGCCGGACCCTCACCGTCGCCGTCGCGCTGCTCCTCGTCGGCGGCGGAGCGGGGTACGCCGCGTGGCACGGTGACGACCGCGCCGACGACGGCAGCGCGGCGCAGGCGCCAAGGCGGGAGCCCGTGGCCGGCGCACCGTCCTCCGCCTCGGCACCGCGCTCCACCGCCGGGGCGGCCCGCCCGCGCGCGAGCGCGCGACCCCACGGCTCCTCACCCGCGACGAGCCTCGCGCCGGTGGTGACCGACCGCATCCCGGAGCCGACGACGAGCATCGCCCTGAGCGCCCCCGTACCCGGCCTGACCAACATGCAGCGCCCTGCCGCCCGGGCGTTCGAGCAGGCCTTCGCCGCCGCTCGGGCAGCCGGCCTGTCGCCGGAGGTCCGTTCGGCCTGGCGCAGCCGTGAGTACCAGCAGGTGCTGTTCGACCGCGCCGTCACCAGCTACGGCTCCCGGGCGGAGGCAGGACGGTGGGTCCTCACACCGCTGCGCTCCGCCCACGTCAAGGGGTACGCCGTGGACGTGCACCCGGCCGCGGTCGCCTCCTGGCTGGAGGTCCACGGCTCGAGGTACGGCCTCTGCCGCACCTACGACAACGAGTGGTGGCACTTCGAGTACGTCGCCTCCACCACCTGCCCGGCGAGGAAGCCGGACGCCGCCGGCTGAGGCGACCACAATGGCGGCGTGACCACCGTGACCGCCGTCGTGCTCTGCGGCGGCGCGGGCACCCGCTTCGGTGGGGACAAGACCCGGGCCGTGCTCGGCTCGACGACCGTGCTCGACCACCTGGTGCGCGCACTGCCACCCACCTGGACCGTCGTCTGCGTCGGCGAGCCGCGGGAGCTCTCCCGGCCCGTCCGCTGGTGCCGCGAGGAACCGCCCGGGGGCGGCCCCGTCGCCGCCCTGGCCGCCGCCCTGCCCCACGTGACCGACCCGGTGGTCGTCGCCCTCGGGGGCGACATGCCGTACGCCGCGGCGCCGGCGCCTTCCCTCGTGGCACGCCTGGCCGCAGAGCAGGACCTCGACGCGGTCGTCGGGCGGGACGCCGGTGGACGCCTCCAGCCGCTCCTCGCCGCCTACCGCCTCGAGGCCCTCCGCGCAGCCGTCCCCGACCCGCCCGGGGGCACCCCGCTCATGCGGGTGCTCGACCGGATGCGCTCGGCCGTCGTCCCGCTGGAGGCACCGGGCACCCTCGACGTCGACACCCCCGCGGACCTCGAGGACGCCCGCCATAGGCTCGACCCATGAAGGCCATCACGATCCCCCAGCCCGGCGACGCCGACGCCCTCGTCCTCGCGGACGTCCCCGACCCCGAGCCCGCCCCGGGCGAGGTGCGGGTCCGGGTCGCCGCCGCGGGGGTCAACCGCGCCGACGTGATGCAGCGGATGGGGCACTACCCGCCGCCGCCCGGAGCGCCGGAGTACCCCGGCCTCGAGGTCAGCGGCACGGTCGAGGCGCTGGGCGAGGGCGTCCACGGCTGGGCCGTCGGCGACCAGGTCTGCGCGCTGCTGTCCGGTGGCGGCTACGCCGAGCTGGTGTGCGTGCCGGCCGGACAGCTGCTCCCCGTGCCCCACGGCACCAGCCTCGAGGACGCCGCCGCGCTGCCCGAGGTGGTCAGCACCGTGTGGAGCAACGTCTTCATGACCGCCAACCTGCTGCCCGGCCAAACGGTCCTCGTCCACGGCGGGTCGTCCGGCATCGGCACCATGGCGATCCAGCTGGCCCGCGAGGTCGGGGCCCGCGTCGTCGTCACGGCGGGGTCGGCGGCCAAGCTCGAGGCCTGCCGGCAGCTCGGCGCCGAGATCCTGGTCAACTACCGCGAGCAGGACTTCGTCGAGGAGGTGCGGGCTGCCACCGGCGGCGCCGGTGCCGACGTCATCCTCGACAACATGGGCGCGAAGTACCTCGCCCGCAACGTCGAGGCCCTCGCTCCCGGCGGCCGGCTCGTCGTGATCGGCCTGCAGGGCGGCGCGAAGGCCGAGCTCAACCTCGGTCTCCTGCTCCGCAAGCGCGGCGCCGTCATCGCGACCTCGCTGCGGGCCCGACCGGCGGACGAGAAGGCCGCGATCGTCGCGGCCGTGCGCGAGCACGTGTGGCCCCTGGTGGAGGAGGGTCGGGTCCGTCCGGTCGTCCACTCCCGGCACCCACTCGCCGACGCCCCCGCGGCGCACCGCGAGCTCGAGGAGAGCGGCCACATCGGCAAGATCCTGCTCACTCCCTGACAGCGCCGACGGGGCCTGCCACGCTTCCGGGGTGAGCACCCTCGCCGTCGTCCTCGTCGCCCTCGTGGCGGCCATCCACGTCTACATCGTCGCGCTCGAGATGGTGCTCTGGGCGACCCCACGCGGCCGGGCGGCGTTCGGGCTGACGCAGGAGTTCGCCGAGTCCACCAAGGCGCTCGCCGCCAACCAGGGGCTGTACAACGGGTTCCTCGCCGCCGGGCTCCTGTGGGGGCTCGTGGGCCCGGCCGACCACCGGTTCGCGTTCCGGGTGTTCTTCCTGGCCTGCGTGGTGGTGGCCGGCCTGTACGGCGCCGCCACGGCCAGCCGCCGGATCCTGCTCGTCCAGGCGCTACCGGGCGCCGTGGCACTCGCGGCGGTCCTGCTCGCGGGGTGACCGGCGCACCTCCAGGACGCCGGTAGGATGGAGTCGTCCGGTGCGCGTGACCGCAGCCTGAGCTGAGGCCCTCGCCCGGAATGCTCAGGGTTCCTGTGCGCCTCGGAGGCGGGTTCGGCGCACGCCCGTCTGCCGTACCCCGGCACCGTCCCGAGGACCTGAGCCCCGTGTCACCGATCGCCTCCTACCGCCAGCTGCTGCGCCTGGCCGGCCCCGTCTACGTCGTCATCGCCTTCGTCGGGCGGCTGCCCCTCGCCATGAGCCAGATGGGTGCGCTCCTGCTCGTGTCCGGCACGACCGGCTCGTATGCCGCGGGCGGCCTGGCCGCCGGCTCGCTGGCCGTGGCCAACGCCATCTGCTCGCCGGTCGCGGCCGCCCTCGCCGACCGGGTCGGGCAGCGCCCCGTGGTGCTGGCCCAGTCGGTCCTCGGCGGCATCGGGCTGCTGGCCCTGGTCTGGCTGGCCGCGCGCGACGCCTCGGGAGGGGTGCTCGCCGCTGCGGCCGGCGCCACCGGGGCCTTCCTGCCCCAGGTCGGTCCCCTCGCCCGGGTCCGCTGGCGCCCCATCACGCGCGGGGCGGGGGCCCGCCAGCACCGGCTCGTCGAAGCGGCCTTCTCCTACGAGGGGGCGGCCGACGAGGCGACGTTCGTCCTCGGTCCGGCCCTGCTCGGGCTGCTGCTCCTGCTCGCCGACCCCGGCGCGGGACTGGTGGTGGCGGCCGTCCTGCTCGTCTGCTTCGGTGGCGCGTTCGCGCTCCACCCGACCGCTCGCCTCGCCCACACCCCCCGCCGCGAGGGCCAGCCCCGTGTGCGGGTCATGACGCCGACCCTCGGCGTGCTCATGGTCGCCCAGGGCCTCATCGGCGCCTTCTTCGGCTCGGTGCAGACGGGCACGAGCGTCCTGGCCACCGCCGAGGGCCACGCCGGCATCGCCGGGCTGGTGCACGCGGTGCTCGGGGTGGGCAGCGTCGCCGCCGGCCTCGCCATCGCGGGCGTCCCCGAGCGCTTCGGCTTCCCCCTGCGGATGCTGGTCGCCGCGGCAGGCCTGCTCGTGCTCTCCCTCCCGCTGCTGGCGGTCGGCTCCCTCGGGTCGCTGGTCCTCGTCGTGCTCGTCCTCGGCTTCGTCGTGGCGCCCTACATGATCAGCAACTTCACCATGGGCGAGCGCAGCGCCCCGCCGGCCAAGGTGGGCACGGCGATGACCCTGCTGGCCGCGGCCACCGGTCTCGGGTACGCCGTGGGGTCGGCGCTCGCCGGCCGGCTCGCCGACGGGCACGGCCACACCGCGGCCTTCGCCGTCACCGTCGGGGCGGCCGCCGGGGCCCTGCTGCTGTCCGTCGCCGCCCAGCCGCTGCTGCGCCGCGGCCGGACCACGGAGCGCGCCGCGGTCTCGCAGCCGGTGGACGTGCCGGCGCCCGTCTGATGCTTGACGCCGCCTCCTGATACTCGGTATACCTTCCCTCACCGGGTCGCAATACCCGGTATAGGGGACACCGCAGGGGGACCTGGCGGCCCGGCACCAGCCGGGCCGCCACCTCCCGGGTCAGGCAGAGGGGGACGGGGCATGTCGGTACGGCAGGGACTGCTCGCGCTGCTCGCGCAGCAGCCGATGTACGGCGCGCAGCTGCGGTCGGAGTTCGAGGCACGCACCGGTGGCACGTGGCCGCTCAACGTCGGGCAGGTCTACACGACGCTGGCCCGCCTCGAGCGCGACGGCCTCGTCGAGGAGGTCGGCGCCGACGACGAGGGCCGCATCTCCTACCGGCTCACCCGCACCGGCCGGGCCGAGGTTGCCCAGTGGTGGCTCTCGCCGGTCGACCGCGAGACGACGCCCCGCGACGAGCTCGTCATCAAGCTCGCCCTCGCGGTGACGGTCGAGGGGGTCGACGTCCACCGCGTCGTGCAGACCCAGCGCACGGCGACGCTGCGCCACCTGCAGGACCTCACCCGCCTCAAGCAGCGCGCCACCACCCACCACGAGTCGGGCGACGGCGGCGACGGCAACGTCGACCTGGCCTGGCTCCTCGTCCTGGAGAACCTCATCTACTCCGCCGAGGCGGAGGTCCGCTGGCTGGACCACGTCGAGGCCCGCCTCGTCCGCGAGGCCAGCCGCCCGCGCAGGCAGGCACGCACCGTACCCACGACCGACGACGAGGGGCCCGGCACCGTCGGGGGTCCGTCGGCACCGCACCACACCATCGCGACGACGCCCAGGGGGGCCCAGTGAAGACCAACGGCACGACACCCAGCACCACCGACCCGATCCTGCGCCTGGACAACGTGGTCCGGGTGCACGGCACCGACACCACCGCCGTCCGCGCGCTCGCCGGGGTCAGCCTCGACGTCCACGCCGGCGAGCTCGTCGCGGTCATGGGGCCCAGCGGGTCGGGCAAGTCGACCCTGCTCAACCTCGCCGGCGGTCTCGACTCCGCGACCAGCGGGCAGGTCCTCATCGAAGGGCAGGCGCTCGGCACCCTCAAGGGCGACGCGCTCGCGAAGCTGCGGCGCCGGCGGGTCGGGTTCGTCTTCCAGGACTTCAACCTCATCCCCTCGCTCACCGCGGTCGAGAACGTCGCGCTCCCGCTCGAGCTCGACGGGCAGCGGGTGGGTCGCGCCCGCAAGCAGGCCATGGAGGCGCTCACCCTGGTGGGCGTCGCCGAGCTCGCCGACCGCTACCCCGACAAGATGTCCGGCGGCCAGCAGCAGCGCGTCGCGATCTCCCGCGCGCTCGTCGGCGACCGACGCCTCGTGCTCGCCGACGAGCCGACCGGGGCCCTGGACTCCCACACCGGGGAGGGGGTCCTGCGGGTGCTGCGCGAGCGCTGCGACGACGGCGCCGCGGGACTGCTCGTGACCCACGAGGCCCGGCACGCGGCGTGGGCCGACCGGGTGGTCTTCCTGCGGGACGGGGTCGTCGTCGACAGCACCGGCTCGGCGCAGACCGCCGAGGCCCTGCTCGACCCGGCCCTCTGAGGCGCGGACATGACCACCCTGACCCCGCCCCGCCAGCACACCTCCCCCGACCACCTCCGCACCGGTGAGCCCACCGGGTCACGGTTCGCCCGCTGGCGCGCCTCGTGGCGCGTCGCTCTGCGGATGGCCTGGCGCGACGCGCGGCGCCACCGGGGCCGCAGCGTCCTCGTGTTCGTCATGGTCGCCATCCCGACCGGCCTGCTCGTCGGCATCGCCACCTTCGCGTCCTCCGAGAGCGTCACCGGCGCCGACCGGATTCCGTTTACCCTCGGCCCCGCCCAGGCCATGGTGTCCGGCCTCGAGAACCAAACGGTCGCACAGGCCGAGGACCCCGACCAGGCCATGTCCACGGGTGCGCGCGAGGCCACCGCGATCCCCGGCTTCGACCGGGACGCGAGCTTCGGCTCGGCGCAGAACGTCGCCGCCGTCCAGCGGCTCACCGGGGGCGAGGTGACCCGGGTGGGGACCACCTCGCTGCGCCACCGCATCGGTGACCGTTCGGTCAGCGCCGACCTCATGGTGCTCGACACGTCGAAGGCCTGGGGCGACAAGGCCCACCTGCTCAGCGGGCGCTGGGCGACCTCCGCCCGGGAGGTCGTGGTCACGCCGTACGGCCTCAGCCGCGGCCTGCCGTCGTCCGGGTCCGCGACCCTGACCAGCGCGGGCAAGGAGTACCCCGTCACCGTCGTCGGCACCGCGATGGCCTTCAACGGCTGGGGCGGCATGCCCGACCTGGTGACCACGCAGCCCGTCGCCCAGGACAGCATCTACTCCTGGCAGTGGCTCGTCCTGCGCGACACCCCCGTCACCTACACGGAGGTCAAGCACCTCAACACCTACGGGCTGCGCGTCGCCAGCGCCGAGGTGCTGCGCCACCCCCCGACCGCCGCCGAGCTGCCGCCCGAGCTGGGGTCCCTCAACGACTACCAGCAGCAGCAGCTGCGGGTGCTCGTGGCGGTCGGCGCGATCATGCTCTTCATCGTCACGACACTGCTCGTGGCGCCGGCCTTCGCGGTCAGTGCCTCGCGCCAGCGGCGCACCCTGGCCCTCGCCGCCAGCAACGGCGCCGAGACGCGCCAGCTGCGCCGCAAGGTACTCGCCCAGGCCCTGGTGCTCGGGGCGGCGAGTGCCGTCGTGGCCGCCGCGCTCGCGGTCGTGGTGCTCAGGGTGGTGCAGCTGTGGTGGGTCCACCGGAGCCCGTGGACGAGCCACCGCTACTTCCACGTGCCCGTGGCCGCGGTGACCTTCGTCGTCGTCTGCTCGGTGATCAGCGCCCTGGTCGCGGCCATGATCCCGGCGGCCCGCCTCGGCAGGCTCGACATCGTGGGCGTCATGCGCGGGCAGAGCGTCTCCCCGCGGCTCAACAAGGTCGCGCCGGTCCTCGGGGTGGGGGTCGCCGTCGCCGGCGGCGCCGGCCTCCTGTGGGCCGTGCGCACCGAGCAGCGCGAGATACCGATCATCGCCACCGGCCTCGCGCTCGTGCTGGGCGCGCTGCTCCTCGTGCCGCTCCTGCTCGTCGTCGCGGGCCGGCTGGCCTCCCGCCTCCCGGTCGCGCCGCGACTCGCGACCCGGGACGCAGCGCGACACCGCACCCGCTCGGTCCCGACCGTCACGGCCATCGTGGCCGGGGCGATCGCACTGACGATGTTCAGCATCGGGCTCGCCAGCGACACCGAGCAACAGCGTCGCCAGTACCAGCCCCGGGCTGCGATGGGTGAGGGCTTCCTCAACTACTGGCCGATGGACGCCGCAGCCGAGGCCGGCAACGGAGGACAGGTCGACGGCCAGGCCGCCGCAAACGAGGCGATGAGCATCGTGCGCCGCGTCACCCCCCAGCTCGTCGCGAGCCCACTCGGGGTCGTCCAGTCCTCCGGCGCCGGCATGAGCGACACCGACCCCGTGCCCGTGGTGACCGTCGTCCCGCCCGGGTGCACGCCCGCACAGACGGTCACGGGCGGACCGGCGGGCACGGTCGACGCCGGCGGCTCGCTGCCCGGCGTGCCCGAGGGCCGGCCCGACCCCTCGCTCGTGTGCAACCTCGTCGGCACGACGGCGATGCGCCAGGTCGGGGTGCTGTCGTCCAAGGACCTCGCCACCGCGCCGTGGCTCACGGCCGACCAGAAGACCGTCGTGGCCGCGGGCGGCATCCTGCTCGACGACCCCCGGCTCGTCAGGTCCGGGAAGGCGGAGGTCGCCACCGGCACCTTCACCATCGCCAAGGACACCGGCCTGCAGACCCCGGGCCCGCTGCGCACGCAGTCGCTGGCGGCCGTGGCTGCCGCGCTGCCCTTCGACGGGCAGAACCTCGGGGCCCTGGTCAGCGCGGACACCGCCCGCCAGCGTGGCTGGCCGGTGTCGGGTCAGACGGTGCTCCTGCGCAGCCCCGATGGCGCGATCAGCAGCACCGACCAGGCGGCCCTGTCCGACGCGGTCGGCGACGAGGGGGAGGCCTACGTCGAGCGCGGGTTCCAGCGCTCGGACCGGGTCGTGATGCTGGCGCTGTTCGGCGGGTTCGCCCTGCTGCTGCTCGTCGTCACGCTCATCTCGACGGCTCTGTCCCTGGCCGAGCAGCGCGCGGACCTCGGGACCTTCGCCGCGGTCGGGGCCACGCGCGGTACCCGGCGCCGGCTCGCCGCCGCGCAGGCCGCCGTCGTCGCCCTCATCGGCGCGGTCCTCGGGATCGCGGTCGGCCTCGTGCCCGGCATCGCGCTCACCTACCCGCTCACGGGCCAGAGCTGGGACCCGGCGACGGGGATGGAGGTCAGGACCGCGCCGATCATCGTCATCCCGTGGCTGCCGCTGGCCGCGGTGGTCGTCGGTGTGCCCCTGGTGGCGGCCCTGCTGTCGTACGCCGCCATCCGCAGGGCCCCCGCGATGACGCGTCGGGCCGACTGAGCCGGTCCACCGTGGGTGCCGGTCGGGGGGCCCGCACCCACGGTGGACCAACTTCACGCGCCGTACCCAGCTCCCGCACTTTCGGCCACTCGCCCGCTTCCCCACCCCCGCGCCGTACCCAGCCCCCGCACTTTCGGCCACTCGCCCGAAAGCCCTCCGCCCACTTCCCCACCCCCCGCCGTACCCAGCCCCCGCACTTTCGGCCACTCGCCCACTTCCCCACCCTCCGTGCCGTACCCAGCCCACGCACTTTCGGCCACTCGCCCGAAAGCCCTCCGCCCGCCCGCCCCTCGCCCTCTCGCCGCACCCCTCGGGTGGCGCTGGGGCAGGATGGGACCCATGAGTCCCTTCACGCCGAACACCCCTGACGACGCCCCCTCCGACGCCGGTGACCAGCAGCGGGTCGTCGTGGTGACGCAGGACGGCATGGGCGTGCACCCGCACGACGGCGACGAGGACGGCCCCACCAACCCGGCCGACCTCGTGGAGCAGCCCGCCAAGGTCATGCGGATCGGGTCGATGATCAAGCAGCTGCTCGAGGAGGTCCGCAACGCGCCGCTCGACGAGGCGGGACGGGCGCGCCTCGCCGAGATCCACCGCCGCTCGATCAAGGAGCTCGAGGACGGCCTCGCCCCGGAGCTCATCGAGGAGCTCGAGCGGATCGCGCTGCCGTTCGAGGAGGGGCACGCCCCCACCGATGCCGAGCTGCGGATCGCTCAGGCGCAGCTGGTCGGGTGGCTCGAGGGCCTGTTCCACGGCATCCAGACGGCGCTGTTCGCCCAGCAGATGGCGGCCCAGCAGCAGCTCGCGCAGATGCGGCGGGCGCTGCCCCCCGGTCACCCCGAGCAGCACGGCGGGCCCGACGGCCCGGGTCTGCGCCCCGACCTCGGCGAGGGCGGGCCCACCGGCCAGTACCTCTAGCCGGGAGCGACCTGCTGGGTCGCCGCGATCCGGCGCAGGGGCGAGAGCCAGGCGAACACCGCCGCCAGGACCCCGACGCAGACGAGCGTGACCATGGCCGGGCGCACCGCCGTGGCCGCGGCCAGCGCACCCCCGGCGACCGACCCGAGGGTCCACCCCAGCCCCCACGAGAGCATGCGGCCGGCGGTGTTGACCCTGCCCAGGAGGTGCTCCGGCGTCTCCTGCATGCGGTAGGTCAGCGAGGTGATGAGCACGAGCTGGTAGGCGACGCCCCAGACCACCATCCCGATGCTGGCCAGCACCCAGCCGGGAGCGAGCGCGGTCGCGATCCCCGCCAGTGCCGAGACCGGTATGGCGCCGAGCGTCACCTTCGCGACCGGGTAGCGGCGCAGCAGCCTAGGCACGAGGGCTGAGGCGAGCACCCCGCCCACACCCCACACCGCGAACACCAGCCCGAACCGCCAGCCCGAGATGCCGATGTGCAGCACCTGGTCGGCCCACGGCACGAACAGGGCGACGAAACCCGCGCCTCCGACCGACTGCAGCCCACCGATGACGGTGTTGGAGCGGACGCCCTCGTGCCGCCACAGGAAACGCACGCCCTCGCGGACGTCGCGCAGGACCACCGAGGGGCGCAGCGGGTCGAGGCGCTCGCGGTGCGAGGACAGGGCCCGGCGGATCGCGCGCACCAGCAGGGCCGACACGAGGAACGTCAGGGCGTCGACGGCCAGCAGGGTCGAGGGGTGGGCGACCGCGAGCGCGAGGCCGACCCCGGCCGGCACGACGAGGTCGAGCACCCCGCCGACGCCCCAGATCGCGGCGTTGGCGTCACCCACCCGCTCGCGCCCGACGAGCACGGGGAGCGCCCCGAAGTTGGCGCCGTCGAAGAACGTGAACAGGCTCTGTGCGACGAATCCCGCGACGAGCACGTGCGGGATGGTGAGCACGCCCAGCCAGTGGGCCAGCGGCACCGACCCGATGACGACGACGTTGGCGAGGTCGGCGGTGACCATGACGCGCTTGCGGTTCCACCGGTCGCTGAGGGCGCCGGCGAACAGCCCCATGAGCAGGTAGGGCAGCGCGTCCAGGGTGGTGACGAGTGCGGTGAGGCCCGGGGAGCGCGTGAGCGTGTAGACCAGCACCGGCATCGCGACCACGGTGATCAGCGATCCCCCGACCGACACCATGCGGGCGAGCCAGTAGAGCCGGAAGTCGCGGTCGTCGAGCAGCCGGGGGCGTACGAGCCCCGGCACGCCCGCCACGTCGTCGGTCACGTCGTCGGTCATGCGGTGGCTCAGCCGACGGCCGCGGCGGCCGCCCGGCCGGCGACGCGTCCGGAGAAGATGCAGCCGCCCAGGAAGGTGCCCTCGAGGGCTCGGTAGCCGTGCAGCCCACCGCCGCCGAACCCGGCGACCTCGCCGGCGGCGTACAGGCCCGGCACCGGCTCGCCGGACGGGGACAGGACGCGGGCGGACAGGTCCGTCTCGAGGCCGCCGAGGGTCTTGCGGGTGAGGACGTGGAGCCGGACGGCGATGAGCGGGCCGGCCTTCGGGTCGAGGATCCGGTGCGGGGCGGCAGTGCGGATCAGCCGGTCGCCCCGGTAGCGGCGGGCCCCGCGCAGTGCGGTGACCTGGGCGTCCTTGCCGAAGTCGTTGTCGAGCTCACGGTCGCGCTCGACGATCTGGCGCTCGAGGTGGGCGCGGTCGAGCGGGGCGTCGGGGGTGAGCGCGTTCATCTTCCGGACGAGCTCGTCGAGGGTGTCGGCGCTGACGAAGTCGGCACCCCGGTCGAGGAAGGCCCGCACCGGCGCCGGCATGTCGGCGCGCGCGCGGCCGAGGACGTCGCGGACCGACTTCCCGGTGAGGTCGGGGTTCTGCTCCGAGCCCGACAGCGCGAACTCCTTGCCGATGATGCGGCTCGTGAGGACGAACCAGCTGTGGTCGTGCCCGGTGCGGCGCAGGTGGGCGAGGGTGCCGAGGGTGTCGAAGCCGGGGAACAGCGGCGGCGGGAGGCGGTCGCCGTTGCCGTCGAACCACATCGAGCTGGGCCCGGGCAGGATCCGGATCGCGTGCGAGGGCCAGACGGGGTCGTAATTCTCGATGCCCTCGACGTAGTGCCACATGCGGTCGCGGTTGACGAGGTGGCCCCCTGCGGCCTCGGTGATCGCCAGCATCCGGCCGTCGACGTAGGCGGGGACGCCCGTGAGCATGTGCTCCGGCGGCGTACCCAGCCGGGCCGGCCAGTTGGCGCGCACGAGGTCGTGGTCGGCACCGATACCGCCGCTGGTCACGACCACCGCCTGGGCGGTGAGGTCGAACGCCCCGGCCGCCTCCCGCGAGGTGGGGCGCCCGCGCTCCGCCTCGTCGGCCACCAGGCGGGTGCCCCTCACCCCGATGACGGTGCCGTCGTGGGTGACCAGCTCGTCGACGCGGTGGCGGTGCCGCAGCTCGACGCGTCCGGCGGCGACGTGCTCGCGCACCCGGCGCAGGAAGGGCTCGAGGACGCCCGGGCCGGTGCCCCAGGTGACGTGGAACCGTGGCACCGAGTTGCCGTGCCCGGAGGCGGTGCCGTCACCGCGCTCCGCCCAGCCGACGACCGGGAACCAGCGCATGCCCTGCTCGTGGAGCCAGCGTCGCTTCTCCCCCGCGGCGAAGTCGACGTAGGCGCGGGCCCACTGCTCACCCCAGTGGTCCTCGCCGGGACGACCGTCGGGACCGGGCGCGAGCCGGTCGAAACCGGCCGACCCGAGCCAGTCCTGCAGCGCGAGCTCGGCCGAGTCCTTGATGCCCATGCGACGCTGCTCGGGGCTGTCCACGAGGAACAGCCCCCCGAACGACCAGAAGGCCTGCGCCCCGAGGTCGGCCGGCCCCTGCTGGTCGAGGACCACGACGCGTCGACCCGCGTCGGCGAGCTCGGCGGTGGCCACGAGCCCGGCGAGGCCGGCACCCACGACGATGACGTCAGCGTCCATGCCGGCCAACCTACGCGTCGGTAACGACACCCGTCACGAGAACACGACCGCCGGCCGGGGCGAACCGGACGTCGGCCAGGGTCGCCACGACCGCGTCGGCGACCAGGTCGGCGGGTTCGGTGGTGGTGGTCACGGCGAGGGTGGCGCAGCCCGCGGCGCGCGCCGCCTCGAGGCCGCCGGGAGCGTCCTCCACGACCAGGCAGTGCGCCGGGTCGACACCGAGCCGCTGCGCGGCGAGCAGGAACGGGTCGGGGTGCGGCTTGCCCCGGTCCACGTCACTGGCCGTGACGACCACGCGGGGGACCGGAAGCCCGGTGGCCACGATCCGCGCGTCGGCCAGAACCCGGGTGCACGACGTCGCGATGGCGCACAGGTCGTCGCCGGCCAGCGCGGCCAGGGCTGCCAGGGCGCCGGGCAGGATGGTGATGCCGTCGGTGTCGGCGGTCTCGATCGCCTCGATGCGCTCCACCGCCGCGTCGACGCGCTCGGGCGGCAGCAGCTTCTCGGCTATGCCCCGCGCCGGGACGCCGTGGAAGCCGACCAGGCGGCGCGGGTCGACCCCCTCCTCCTCGGCCCACCGCAGCCAGCTGCGCACCACCACGGGGATCGAGTCGATGAGGGTCCCGTCCATGTCGAACAGCACGGCGGCGAAGTCACGCCCGTCCAGCGGTCCCAAGGTTCCCGGCATACCGGACAGGGTAGGCAGCGTCCAGACGGTTACGGTGGGTGGGTGAGCACGCCCGCGGACACTCCACGGCGCAGGCGTGCCGTGCCCCGGACCGTCGTGCGGGTCGCCGCCCTCCTGGGGCTCTTCCTCGGCTGCGTCGTCGGTGGCGTCGCGGCGACCACCCTGTTCCCCACGTCCGTCGACACCCTCAACTACGGGGCCACGCTCCGCCTGTCGATCGACCCGCAGGACATCGGCAGCATCCAGAGCCCCACGGTCTTCGGGGACATCCACCTCGACTTCGCGACACCGGTGCCGACGCCCGGCGTGCTCGCCGACGTGCACGTCAAGGAGCACATCACCGACCTCCTGTCACGGCCCAACATCTCGGTGCGCTCGCTCCAGCCGGGCCCCCTGGAGCTCGAGGCCGCCGCCCGGCACGCCGCGATCGGGCTCGCCTGGCGCTTCGCCGCCGGGGCCCTGCTCGTGGTGCTGCTCGCCGTCGCGGCCTACACCGGTTGGGCGCGACACCTCCCGCGGCCGGTACGGCTCGCCACCGTCACCACCTGCTGGGTGGTGGCGTGCGGGGTGACCTTCGCGAGCATCGGGTTCGGCTACCGGCCGGAGCGCCTCGACCGGTTCACCACGACCGGGATCCTCGGCGCGGTCCAGCGCAACGCAGACCTCCTTGAAGGGGTCGAGACGCGGGCCGAGCAGACCACGCCCTACCTGAAGAACCTGCTCGCGCTGTCGTCGGCGCTGCAGGACAAGTACGCGCCACAGGTGCTGGGCAAGCCGGTGGCTGCGCGGCTGCTCCTCGTCTCCGACATCCACGGCGGCAACCAGTACGCGCTGATGAAGACGATCGTCCAGCAGGAGCGGGTCGACGCCGTCATCGACAGCGGCGACCTCGTGAACTTCGGCACGGTGGCGGAGGCGCAGGCGGCCGGCCTCTTCGAGGGCATCCGCTCGCTCGGCGTGCCGTACCTCTTCGTCAAGGGCAACCACGACGCCCGCTCGTCGACCGACACGGAGGTGCTGCGGGCGCTGGCCAAGGTCCCCAACGTCGTCCTGCTCCAGCCGGACGCCGACAGCTACACGGTGCAGTCGATCGGTGGGGTCCGCATCGCTGGTTTCAACGACCCGCGCTGGTTCGGCGACGACAACCGCGACAACGCGGCAAAGCAGAAGGGACCGGCCGCGCGGTTCACCGCGGCGATGGCGGACCTGCCCGCCCCTGACGTCGTCGTCGGGCACGAGCCCGGTGCGGTCAGCGCCATCGAGGCGGCGGGGGTCAAGGTCCACGGCCACCTGCACACCGACCAGCTCGAGGGCAACACGATCGGTGTCGGCACGTTCACCGGGGGCGGCCCGTTCAGCCACTTCCTCGAGGGCGCGCAGGGTGAGGAGCTCACCGGGCAGCCGTCCGCGTTCGACGTGGCCGCCTTCGGCGAGGACTGCCGGATCAGCTCCCTGACGCGCTACCAGTTCCGCAACGTCATCGAGGGCCGGCCGGCGTACGACGACGTGACGCTCATCAACGGGTCGCGCATCGAGCAGTCGGCCCCACCCGCGCTGGCCCCCGTGGGCGACGCGACCTCGACGCCCACCGCGCCGCCGCGGACCTGCTCGGCCTCCACCGAGCCGTCGGCCGAGAGGGTGGCAGCCCCGGCTCCCTGACGCGCCTTGGATCCTGTGGTGCGGCGGTGGCTCAGGGAGCCTGCTCGGCCGAGGGGATGCGCAACGTGTCGACCACGTAGCGGAAGGCCGAGGACGGCTCCAGAGCGCGGCACGTCAGCAGCTCGGGGGGTGCCGTGACACGGCGGACGTCCGCCTGGACGAGTACCGGGAGCCGGCCACGCCCGTGCAGGGTGACGGTCCAGGCGTGGTCCCCCACGGGGTCGCTGGTGGTCGACCGCACGTCGGCGAGGCCGCAGGGCCGGTACCGCGCGAAGACCGCCGCGAGCGCCGCCTGCGTGACGGGTGGTTCGGTCGAGACGCCGCGGAAGTGCGCCGGCGTGACCGTGCCGCGCAGGTGAGCCGCCACCACCCCCACGGCCGATGCCTCGTCGAGGTTGCCGTAGGTGGCGCCGTCGGGCAGGACGAGCACGTTGGGGGCGAACCGGTCCCCACCCACGTGGGTGCACTCCCACGTGTGGCCCGGCCAGCGGGCGGCGAGGGCAGCCGCCACCGGGCGCCCCCGCACCGCGCAGCAGGTGTCGTGCAGCCCGTGCGTGCACACGAGCAGGATCGGTTCGGGCGCTGGTCCCCGCGACGGGACGGGGCCCTCGCGCATCGCCGTCGCGGCGCGCAGCAGGTCCTCACCCCGGCGCCAGGTCCCCCACTGCTGCGTGCCGTCCCGGTCGACCACCGCCCAGCCCTGCACCGCCCGGCGTGGCCGGCGACCGGGGCGGCGGATGAGCAGTACGCGTCCACGGGTGGCGAGGGCCGCCTCGTGCAGGGCGCGGGCCACGGCCGGCGACAGGCCGGTGCTGTCCAGCGCCCTGACGGCCCAGGGCCCTGCATGCTCCACGAGCAGCCACCGGTGGGCCGGCGCCGCCGAACCGTGCAGCGGGTCGCCGCGCAGCCGCGCTCCGGTGGCGCACAGGTCGGCGGTCACGCGGCGACGGCGATGCCCGCCAGCACGAGGCGGCGGGCGAGGTCCAGGCCGAGGTGACCCGCCGTCGAGGCCCCGTCCGCGAGGAACGACCGGACCGCGTCGAGGTCCGCCGCGTCCACGCGTACGGTGCCGGCGCGGCTGCGCAGGACAGCGGGCACGGAGCCCTCGTCGAGGGTCGGGGCGAGGTGGGGTCGCGCGCGCAACGGGGTGTCCTCACGCAGCGCGCCGGCCAGGGCGTGCTGGGCGAGCGGACCCACCGGGGCCGCCCGCTGGGACCCCCGCGACGCCGACACCAGGGCAGTGGTGAGGTCGGCCGCGTCGAGGTCGTCGAGTGCCCGGTGCAGCGCCGCGCGGACCAGCTCGACGTCCGCCGCCAGGGCTGTGGGGTCGGCGAGGTCGGCACCCAGCGGCAGCGACGCGCGGACCTCGGGGTCCCGCGCCGCCCCGGTCAGTGCCGCCGACACGAGCTCCTGCGCGAGGTGGTGGCGGTTCCACGCGTGGACGCCGATGGTCAGGTGGGTGCTGACCCCGCCGAGGGCGGTGGCCGAGTGCAGGTAGCCGCGCGGGAGGTAGAGGCAGTCACCCGGGGAGAGCGTCGTCTCGAGCAGCGGGTCGGCCTCCGCCGCCTGCTCGACGGCCACGCGATGGTCCGTCCAGGGCTGGTCGCGCAGCGGTCGTGGGTGCACGGGCGGCCTGATGCGCCAACGCTTCTCGCCCGAGATCTGCAGCACGAAGACGTCGTGGACGTCGTAGTGGTCGCTGAAGCCGGTGTTCTGGGGCGGGGTGACGTAGGCGTTGACCTGCGTGGGGTGGCCGAGGTCGGCGGACAGCTGCTGGGCGAAGTCGACGACGGGCTCCCACACCCGGTGCAGGCCCTGCAGCACGAGCGTCGCACCGTCGGCGAACTCGCGCAGCACGTCGTCGTCGCTGGCCTGGTCGGCGATGCCGGCACCCGTGCCCCCGCTGCGGGTGAAGCGGCGCTCGGGCAGCGTCGAACCTCCCTTGGCCATGCGCAGGAACGGTGTGCGGAGCCCTCGGCGCGACACGAGCTCGTCGACGGCGCCCTCTGAGAAGAGGTCGTCGAACGGCGCGGGAAGGTCGGCCGCCCGCGTGAGCAGCGGCTCGGTACCCCAGTGCTCACTCGCGAAGGTGTCCGGGTCGGTGGCGACGAGTCGGCGCAGGGCAGGGTGCCCGCCCGTGCGGGCGGGCACCCCGGTCCCTGTCGTCGACCCTGTGGTGGCGGTCATGTCCTCGATGTCGACGGCAGTCGTCCGGCCCGGTCAGAGACCGCGCTCGACCTCGTCGGCTCCGCCGTCGGCACCGCCGTCGTGGCCGCCGGGGTTCGCGCCACCGTCAGCCGGGCCCTCGCCCGCACCACCGTCCGCGCCGCCATCGGCACCACCGTCCGCGCCGCCGTCCGCGCCGCCGTCCGCGCCGCCGTCGGCACCACCGTCGGCACCACCGTCGGCACCACCGTCGTGGCCGCCGGGGTTGGCGCCACCGTCAGCGGTGCCCTCGCCGGCACCACCGTCCGCGCCACCGTCGGCACCTCCGTCGTGGCCTCCCGGGTTCGCGCCGCCGTCGGCCGGGCCCTCGCCGGCGCTCAGGTCGTCGGTCGGGCTGCTGGGGGTCTCGCTCATGGCTCTGCTCCCTCTGTCTCGGATGGCGGGGCCTGGTCGCACCGCTTTGTCCTTCCTATGCCACATCCCGGGACGGCGCCACCGGTGCAGACCTCGTTTCCGCAGGTCAGCGCAGCGCCACCGCACGGCGACCACCCCGGACGAGGGCTGCCCACGCAGCGCACCGCGGGTGCACAATCGGGGCATGGCAAGGAAGTGGTCGGACCTCAGCCCCCGCACCCGCCGGGTGGTCACGGTCATGGCGGCGCTCGAGGGCGCCGTGAAGGTGGCCGCGCTCGTCGACCTGGCCCGCAGGCCGGCGAGCCAGGTGCGCGGGAGCAAGGCGGCGTGGGCGACGGCGATCGTCCTCGTCAACTCCGCCGGCGCGGTCCCCCTGGCCTACTTCCTGCGCGGGCGACGCCCCTAGCCACCGAGGCCGGCGACGCGGCGCAGCGCCTCGAAGCCGTCGTCGCTCCCGCGCCAGTGCCGGCGCAGCTCCTCCAGCCCCACCCTCCGGGCCACCGACCGCAACGTCCAGACCACGACCACGACGTCGTCCGCGTAGCCGACCACCGGCAGGAAGTCCGGGACGAGGTCGAACGGCAGCGCGAGGTAGCCGATGAGCAGCCCGAGGCGGACGCGTACGCCGCGGGGCTGGCTGCGGTCGGTGGCGAGGTCGCGCAGCAGCCGCAGGAGGTCTGGGAGCAGCCGCACCGACTCCTTGAGCAGCGAGCCACGGGGCCGCACGACGAGCAGTGCCACGACCACCGCGAGCCAGGTGGCGACGAGCCCTGCGACGACCGCGACCAGCACCTCACGCCACATGCGGCCAGTGTGTCAGCGGCGAGGCCCTGAGACGGCACCGGTCATGGCGCGGTAAGAAGTTGGCAAGGGTTCGTCCCCTGACCGCCACACCCCTGCGCCCGGTCCTACTGTGCGACCACCGTCACACCGAACCGCAGGGAGATGTCAATGGCGATGACCCGGACGTTCGGCGCGATCACGGCACTGGGGGCCGCGACCGTGCTCACGTTTTCAGCACTACCCGCACATGCCGCGGGATCGTATGTGGCACTAGGCGACTCGTACTCCTCGGGGACGGGGACGCGCTCCTACATCAACGACGGGACGTCGTGCCAGCGGTCGGTGTACGCGTACCCCTCGCTCATCGCGGCGAGCAAGGGCCTGACCCTCAACTTCCGCGCCTGCTCGGGCGCGACCGTCGCCGACGTGACCAACACCCAGCTCAGCGCGCTCTCGGCGTCCACGACCCAGGTGAGCATCTCCGTCGGCGGCAACGACGCCGGCTTCGCCGACGTCCTCACCGAGTGCGCCCAGCCCGGCTGGGCCAGCGACTGCAACGGGGCCATCGACGACGCGCAGTACATCGTCAACAACGTCCTGCCCGGCCGGCTGTCCACGTTGTACGCGTCGATCCGGGCCAAGGCCCCCAACGCCAAGGTCGTCGTGGTCGGGTACCCGCGCATCTTCATGGGCGAGGACTGCAACGCGTTCACGTGGTTCTCCCCCGCCGAGGAGACCCGCCTCAATGCGATGGCCGACCTGCTCAACAGCAAGACCTCGGCGCAGGCGTCGGCGCGCGGGTTCAGCTTCGCCAACCCGACCAACCGGTTCGTCGGCCACGCGGTGTGCGACAGCACCGAGTGGCTCAACGGCCTCTCGAACCCGATCACCGAGAGCTACCACCCCAACGTCGCGGGCCACCGCGACGGCTACGCCCCGACCGTCAGCACGCCGTTGACGGGCAGCGCCTTCAAGGCCACCGCGTCCACGCTCCGGCTGGCGTCGCAGGGCGCGGACCGCCTGGCCGCGCAGCAGCGCCGGTACGCCGCGGCCGACTCGGCGATCACCCCGAAGGAGTTCCGGGCACCCGACCTCACCTCGCCGCGGGTGAAGGCGGCAGCGGCACGGGCCGGGGTCGACCTGTCGAGCCGGGCCAGCATCGACGCGGCGGACCGTGCCTGGTCGGCACGTCAGGCCCAGCATGCGAGGCAGTCGGCGACGACCCGCTGACGCACGAGTGCGGCGCCACACCCCGGGGGTGTGGCGCCGCACTCGTCCGCGGGGTCAGGCGCGACCGTGCGAGGCCCGGCTCCGGCGCGACAGGGAGTCGATGATGACCGCGAGCAGCAGGACGCCGCCGGTGATCATGTAGCGCTCGGGCGACCCGAGGTTGACCAGGCTGAGGCCGTTGGAGATCGACTGGATCACGAGGATCCCGAGCAGGGCGGAGTACGCCGTGCCGCGGCCGCCGAAGAGGCTGGTGCCACCGATGACCGCCGCGGCGATGGCGTTGAGGTTGACGTCACCGCCGCCGCTGCTCTGGTTGGCCGCGGCGAGGCGCCCCGCGGCGAGCAGGCCACCGAGGGCGGCCAGCGACGAGCAGAACACGAACACCGAGACGTAGACCGCGCGCACGTTGATGCCGGCCCGGCGGGCGGCCTCGACGTTGCCGCCGATGGCGAGGACCGAACGGCCCCAACGGGTGCGCCGGATGACGAAGTCGAACACCACGACGAGGGCTACGAACAGCAGGAACATGTAGGAGACGCCGCGGTCACGGTTGAGGATGTAGACCGGGATCGCCAGGAGCAGGAGCAGCGCGGCCGCGCGCACCGCCAGGGTGACGACCGGTGTCGTGGAGAGCCCGGCAGCCGCGCGGCGCTGGTTGGAGCGCAGCCGGGTGGCGGCGTACACCGCGACCGCGGCGACCACGACCACGTAGGCGGCCACGTCGGACAGGAAGCTCGCCTGGGCGAACTTCACCAGGCCGGAGTCGAACGGGATGTTGATCGACCCCTCCTGGCCCAGCACCTTGAGCTGGAGTCCGAGGAAGCCGAGCAGGCCGGCCAGGGTGATGACGAAGCTGGGGACGCCGAAGCGGGTGTAGAGCAGCCCGTAGACGGCGCCGATGACCGCACCCGAGGCGATCGCCGCGAGGATCGCCAGCGGCAGCGACCAGCCGTGGCCGACGAACCCGACGGCGAGGATGGCCGCGGACAGGCCGCTGATCGACCCGACGGAGAGGTCGATCTCGCCGAGCAGCAGCACGAGCACGATGCCGAGGGCGATGGTGCCGGTGGCGGCGCTCTGCTGGGTCAGGTTGACCAGGTTGCGGCTGGAGAGGAAGGCGCTGTTCTGCATCTGGAACGCGCCCCAGATGACGATGAGGCCGACGACGACAGGCAGCGAACCGAGGTCGCCGCTGCGCAGCCGGGAGAGGAAGACGCGCACGAAGCCGCCGATCCCCTGGGAGGCGATGAGGCGCTCGTCCTGCAGGTCGGCGGGCAGCGCCGCGGTGGCGTCGGCCGGGGCCTGCGCCTCGGGGGTCGGCGTGGACGCGCTCATGACTGCTCCTCCTGCGACTCGCGGCGGGCGGCCCGTTGCGAGACGGCGTTGGTCGTCGCCCCGGTGATGGCGGCGATGATCTCCTGGCTGCTGGTCTGGCTGACGGTGAAGACACCGTTGTTGCGCCCGAGCCGCAGCACGTTGACGCGGTCGGCGACGGCCATGACGTCGGACATGTTGTGGCTGATGAGGATGACGCCGAGGCCGTTCTCGCGCAGCCGCTCGACGAGGTTGAGCACCTCGGCGGTCTGGGCCACGCCGAGCGCTGCCGTCGGCTCGTCGAGCATCACGACCTTGGGCTCGCCGAGCAGCGAGCGGGCGATCGCCACGGTCTGGCGCTGCCCGCCGGAGAGGCTGGCGACGGGGATGCGGACCGAGGGGATCTTGGCGCTGAGCTGGCGCAGCAGCCGCCAGGACTCCTGCTCCATCGTGACCTCGTCCAGCGCCCGGCCGGTGTAGAGCTCCCGGCCGAGGAAGAGGTTGGCCACCACGTCGAGGTTGTCGCAGAGGGCGAGGTCCTGGAACACGGTGGCGATCCCGAGCTCCTGCGCCTCTGCCGGGCTCGAGACCGAGGCCGGGCGGCCGTCGAAGGTCATCGACCCCTCGTCGGGCATGTAGACGCCGGCGATGGTCTTGACGAGCGTGGACTTGCCCGCGCCGTTGTCACCCACGAGGGCGACGACCTCCCCGGCGTGGACGTCGAAGTCGATGTCCTTGAGCGCCTGCACGGCGCCGAAGCGCTTCGAGACGCCGGACAGCGACAGGACGGCTGTCGTCGCCGGCGAGAGGGTCGCGGTCATGTCAGTCCTTCAGGTGGTTCGGGTGGGGCGGCGACGACGCGGTGGGGCGGTCGCGGTGCGGCCCCGCCGCCCGCTGCGGTGGCGGGACGGCGGGATACGCAGTGAGCCCGTGGGTGGGACGGCCGCAGCGGCACGCCCCACCCACGGGAGGCGGGTCAGCTCAAGCCTGCCGCGGTGCACGCCGCAGCGAAAGAGCCGGCGCAGATGTCGGCGACCTTGTAGACGTTGTCCTTGACGATGGTGTCCTTGACGGTGTCCTTGGTGACCGCGATCGGGTCGAGGATCGTCGACGGCACACCCTCGACGTCCTTGGTCGACGCAGGCTTCTGCTTGTTGGCGAGGGCGATGGCGGCCTTGGCGGCGGCCTCGGCCTCCGGCGGGACGGGCTTGTAGATGGTCATCGCCTGGTCGCCCGCGAGGATCCGCTGGATCGCGGCGAGCTCGGAGTCCTGGCCGGTGACGGGCGGCAGGGGCTTGACGCCGCCGGCCTTGAGGGCGGCGATGGCGCCGCCACCGGTGCCGTCGTTGGCGGCGTAGACGCCGACGAGGTTGCCCTTGACGGCCGAGATCTGGCCCTCCATCCAGGCCTGCGCCTTGTCGGGGCTCCAGTCCGGGGTGTCGTACTCGGCCGCGACCTTGAAGCCGCTGGAGTCGATGACGCTGTGCGCGCCCTTCTTGAAGCTGGCGGCGTTGGGGTCGGTGGGCGAGCCGTTGATCATGACGATGTCGCCCGAGGTCTTGCCGCCCTTCTTGATGATGTCGACCAGGGTCTGGGCCTGGATCTTGCCGACGGTCTCGTTGTCGAAGGAGACGTAGTAGTCGACACCGGCGATGAAGCGGTCGTAGGCGATGACCGGGACGCCCTGGCTCTTGGCGCTGGCGGCGATCGCCGCGGCGGCCTTGCCGTCGACCGGGTCGAGGACGAGGACGTTGGCGCCCTGGGTCAGCGCGGCCTCGGCCTGCTGCTGCTGCTTGCTGGCGTCCTGGTCGGCGTTGCTGTAGATGATCGTGCAGGAGGCGCAGTCCTTCTTGACGGCGGCCTGGAACAGCGGCCGGTCGAAGGTCTCGTAGCGGGTCGTCTTGGACTCGGGCAGGAGGAGCGCGATCTTCTTGGCGCTGCCGCCACCGCCGCCGGAGGACGAGCTGCTGTCGGAGGAGGAGCCGCTGCCGCCACAGGCGGCGAGGGTCGCGATGCCGAGGCCAGCCACGAGAGCGGCCCCGGTGAGACGAATGGATCGGGTGGGCATTGCTGAACTCCCTTGGTCAGACACCGGCATCCACGGTGGTGCGGGCTTGGGTCGAGTTAAGCGCCGTCACCCCATTGACGTCAAGAGTTGAATTCAAGACGTGATCCCGGCGGTGGCCAGGACACCTTCGTTGGCCGGCAGGAGGGCTCCGGCCGAGACCAGCGCACCGATGACGTCGGCGTCCGTGTCGAGCTCTCCCATGCGGACCTCGAGCGACGCCGCAGCACTCGGGATGGCGCAGCGCTCGAGCGAGGCGCGCATCGGCGTGGTGATGATCGAGCCCACCTTGGAGAGCTGGCCACCGAGCACGACGACCTCCGGGTTGACCAGGTTGACCACGCCCGCGACCGCCACCCCGAGGTGCCGGCCCGCGTCCTCGAGCACGCGGCGGCAGCCGGCGTCCCCTGCGAGGGCGCGGTGGATCACGTCGCGCAGGCTGAGCGGGCCGTGCGAGGCCGCGAGCGACTCGAGCAGGCCGCGCGACCCGATGTAGGTCTCCAGGCAGCCGCGGTTGCCGCACCGGCACACCGGGCCGTTCTCGTCGATGGTCAGGTGGCCGATCTCGCCGGCGGTGCCGGCAGCACCGCGGAAGATGTCGCCGTCGAGGATCAGCCCGGCGCCCACGCCGTGCGACAGCTTGATGTAGACGCCGTGCTGGACCCCTTGCAGCACACCGCACCTCAGCTCGCCGAGCGCCGCGAGGTTGGACGTGTTGTCGACGTCGACGGGCGCCTGGAGCCGGCCTGCCATCTCGTGCCCGACCGCCACTCCGCGCCACCCCGGGAGGATGCTCTCGCTGCCCACCTGTCCCGACACCCGGTCGACCGGCGCGGGGATGCCGACGCCGACCGCCCGCACGTCGCCCATCGTCTTGCCCGCCTTCTCGACGAGGTCGAGCAACAGGCGCACCGCACGCTCCATCCCCTCGTCGGCGGCGTGGTCGGCCGGCAGCGGCATGCGCTGGCGCCCGATGATGTCGCGGGGGCCGGTGCCGATGGCCACGCGCACGTCACGGTCGCCGAAGGCGATGCCCGCCAGCAGCGTGTTGCCCGTCGCGAGCGAGACCAGGACGGCTCGACGCCCGTTGCGGATGCTGGGCTCGAGCTCGACCGCGCCGGCGGCGTCGAGGTCCTTGACCAGGTTGGACACCGTGGCCGGGCTCAGCCCGGTGAAACCCGCGATCTCCACCTGGGTCATCGCGCCCTGGTCGCGCAGCGCCTCGACGACCCGGAGGCGGTTGGCTTCACGCAGGGAGGCCTGCGAGCCCGGCGCCGCGGTCGATGGGTTCACGTCTTAAACATAAGGGTCGGGGACCTGCCTTGGGTAGACCCGACCTTCGGAGGCACCGCACCCCGACGCTGCGGCGGGGGGACGACAGGTCGGGGCGCGGTGGCCTCAGGAGGGGTCGCGCAGGGCGAGCCCGTGGCCGAAGGCGAACAGGGGGTCGGCGAACCCCGGGACGTCCTCGCCCTTGCGCCGCACGTCCTCCATGGAGCGGGGCAGGTCGAACGGCAGCCGGCCCTCCGGGGGGATGGTGCCGGTGAGGGCGTCGAGCAGGGCGGCGTCGGACGTGCCGTAGCTGCCGACCACCGCGGTGGCGAACGACAGCAGCGGGGTGAGCACTGCCGGGCGGTCGAGGACGACGTCGACGACCAGGGGGCACCGGTCGGCGACCCGGGCCAGCCGCGAGACGAGCCCGGGCGGGAAGTCGAGCGACCCCTGGTGGAACCACGACTCGAGGAACAGGTCCGAGCGCGGCTCGAACGGTGCCATGAGCCGCACGAGGGCGATGTCCGCCTCCTCGGGGGTCGCCACCCGCGTGCCCACCGCGGCGACGGCCTCGTCCGAGACGTTCTCCGCGTAGACGCGGCGGCCGCGGGCCAGCGGCAGGACGGAGGGCAGGCCGTCGGCGCCGTCCTGGAGCACGGTCACGGAGCGGGCCTGCGCGGCGTACCCCGCGTCGCGGAAGTCCGCGCGTCCCACCGTGGTGGCAGCGAGGTCCTCGTCGACGTACGGGTCGTCGAACAGTCCGAGCCGGAACTTCACCGCGAGCAGGCGACGGGCCGACTCGTCGATGCGCTCCTCGGTGACGCGCCCCTCCTTGACGAGGTCGAGGAGGACCTCGACGCACTCCTCGCCACCGAACTGGTCGGCTCCGGCGTGCAGGATCAGCTCCATCCGCCCGTGCGGGTCGAGGTGCTCGACACCCCAGGCGCGGGCCGGCAGCACCTGGTCGCCGACGTGGTTGTCGTTGACCAGCTCCCAGTCGGTGACGACGACCCCGTCGTAGCCGAGCTTCTCGCGCAGCAGGCCGGTGACGATCTGCCGGTTGTAGCCGAAGCCCACCTCCTCGATCTTCTCGCCGTCGACCTCGAGCCCGACGGGCATGCCGTAGTAGGGCATGATCCCGGCGGTCCCGGCCTCGATCATGGGTGGGAACGGCTTGAGGTGGTCGGCGAAGCGTCCGCCCGGGTAGACCTGCTCGCGCCCGTAGGGGAAGTGCGCGTCCTCGCCGTCCTTCTGCGGGCCGCCGCCCGGGAAGTGCTTGCTCGTGCAGGCGATGCTGTCCGGGCCCAGCTCCTCGCCCTGGAAGCCCTTGAGGTAGGCGACCCCCAGCTCGGTCACGAGGTCGGGGTCCTGCCCGAACGTCCCGGCCTGGCGCGCCCAGCGCGGCTCGGTCGCGAGGTCGAGCGTCGGGTGCAGGGCAGCGCGGATACCGACCGCGCGGTACTCCTGACGGGCGATGTCGCCGAACTCGCGCACCGCGTCGACGTCCCGTAGCGCAGCCAGCCCCAGCGGCTCGGGCCACTGCGAGAACGCCTTGGCCGTGAAGGACACCCCGGCGTTCTCGATGAACGCGTGGCGCGGGTCGGTGGAGACGGTCACGGGGATGCCGTGCGGCGTCTGCTCGGCGAGGGCCTGCAGGGCGTTGTGCCACCGCGCCGCCATCCGCGCGTCCTCGAGCGCGTGGACGTTGAAGTGCGTGAGGTGCTTGGTGAGCACCACCTCGCTCGTCGGCGACTTGCTGATCGCCCCGGGCTCCTCGAGCACCGAGCCGTCGGTCCCGGCCTCGATCACCGTGTGGAACATCAGCCCGGCCTTCTCCTCGAGCGAGAGGCGGCCGAGGAGGTCCTCGACCCGCTCCTCCACGCTGAGCCGGGGGTCCTCGAAGGGGTCCATCCGGCCGTTGCCGTTGAGGTCGCGGTAGGCGACTCCCTCGGGTGAGGTCTGGCGTTCGGGCTGCATCGGTTCCTCTCGGTCGGGTGTCGGCAGAGGTGGTGCCGTCAGTGGTGCCGTCAGTGGTGCGTCGGCCGGTGGCGCCGACGGGTGGTGGCCTCGGGTCAGGCGCGGCCCGCGCCGAACTCCTCGATACCGATGACCGGTCGCAGCCGGCGCTCGACCTCGCGCGTGCTGAACGCGCGACGGACCACGTTGTCCGCCAGGACGTTGCCGACCGCGCCCATGACCATGGCCTGGTCGAGGGACAGGTAGCGACGCGCGACCGTACCCGACCGCACGGCGACGGCGTCGAAGAAGCCCCCGTCGCCGTAGGCGCCGAGCTCGTCCTCGATCTTCGCGAGGTTGGCGAACGCCTCGGTGGGCTCGTGCATCATGGCGAGGAACGACGCGTGGGGGGTGACGACGCCGTCCCCGAACGTCGGGGTGGGGTTGGTGCCCTCGCGGCAGTCGCCGAACCCGGCGTCGACGTTGGTCTTCTCCTTGTCGGAGAAGTAGCCGTCGGGGTTCATGCCGAGCTGGTCGACGCCGTACTCGCGGTAGTTCGCGAACGGGTCGCTCGAGGGCGAGAAACCCCAGTAGCTGTACCCGGCCTCGATGAGCCCGTGCTCGCGCTGGGCACGGACGTGCAGCGGGTGGTTGAGCCCCCAGCTGCGCGGGGCCCAGCTCGACTCGGGGACGAACACGTCCGGCATGAGCTCCTCGAACATGCTGCCGCCCCAGCCGGGGACGATGTGCATGCCGCGGTAGGTGTAGGCGCCCTCGTAGACGTCCAGGCCGAGGTAGGTGCGGTGCTCCCCGACGGGCTGCATCTCGGGCCAGGCCCAGTCGCAGGTCTCGGGGAAGGTGCGCCACATCGCGAAGTACTGCTGGCCCGGGATCTGGCCGGTGAGGATGCCGAGGTAGCTCGTGATCCGCGTCTCGGAGACCGTGGTGTCGTAGTGGTGGTTGGTGTACCAGACGTCGGGCCCGGAGCCGATGTGGTTGCCGGTGTAGCCGGAGAACCCGGGCGGGGGCGGTGCGTCGTAGAACCCACCGTGGATGAGGCCACCGGGCCGGACACCCGGGTGCGCGGTGTCCTTGTCCCAGAACATGTCCCAGCGCATGCGCCCGAACAGCCGGGTGGCCAGGGGTGCCGCGCCGCGGTCGGCCGACATCACGACGCGGAGGGCGGCACCGAGCCACCCGTTGTCGACGCTGGACAGGAACGGGTACACCCTGTCGCCGGTGCCGGGCCAGGAGGTGAGCTTCTCCCCCGTCGCCTCGTCGTACCAGTTGTAGTACATGCCGCTCGGCTCGTGGTGCTCCATGCGCGACAGGGTCCGCAGGGTCTGCAGCAGTCGCCTGGTGCACTCGCCGCGGGAGATGAGGCCGAGGTCGCGTGCCACGACGGCCGACCACAGGTAGCCACCGATGTTGGTCGGCGAGGTGTAGCCGGAGCGGTCATCTGCCGCGAGGCCCTCACCGATGTTGTCGGCCGGCAGGCCGGTCCGGGGGTCGGTCATCGCCACGAGGCTGTGCCACGTGTCCTTGGCCCAGCGGCGTACCCGGTCCTGCTGGGCACCGGCGGAGGTGTCGGTCCCGCGGACGAACGCCGGGGCGCCCGTCGTGGTCAGGCCACTCGGCGTGGTGGCGCCGGCGCGGCCGGCGGTGAGGCCGACCACTGCGGCAGCACTGGTGCCGACGAGCAGCTGGCGGCGGGTGGGGACGTGAAGCTGTGCCATGGGTGGAGCTCCGTTCGTGGGGACGGTCACTTGATGCCGGTGGTCGCGATGCCTTCGATGAACTTGCGCTGGAAGGCGAGGAACACGGCGAGGACGGGGATGACGACGACGGTGGAGCCGGCGAGCAGCAAGCCGTAGTTGGTGCTGTTCTGGCCCTTGGAGTAGAGCGCCAGGGCGACGGGGAGGGTGTAGCTCTTCTCGGACTGGGCCACGACGAGCGGCCAGAGGAAGTTGTTCCAGCTGCCGAGGAAGGTGAGGATCCCCAGCGTCGCGAGGGCGGGCCCGCACAGGGGCAGGATGATCCGCGCGAAGATGCGCAGCTCGCCGGCGCCGTCCACCCGGCCCGCGTCGAGCAGGTCGTGTGGGAGCCCGGAGATGAACTGGCGCATGAGGAAGACGCCGAACGGGCTCACGAGGAAGGGGAGGATGAGGCCGGGGAGGCTGTTGATCAGCCCGGCGTTGGCCACCAGGACGAACAGCGGCACGAAGGTGACGACCCCCGGGATCATCAGCGTCGCCATGACGATGGTGAACAGCGCGCGCTTGCCCCGGAACTCGAGCATGGCCAGCGCGTACCCGAGCATCGAGCAGAACAGCAGGTTCCCTGCCGTGACGCAGACCGCCACGACGATGGAGTTGGTGAAGTAGCTGCCGAAGTCCAGGCCCGAGAACAGCTTGCTGTAGTTGTCGAGGGACGCGGAGTGCGGCCACCAGGTGGGCGGCGACTGGCGGAGCTCGCCCTCGCTCTTGAAGCTGCCGAGCACCATCCACACGAAGGGCGCGATGACGCACACCAGCGCGAACGTCAGCAGCAGGTAGAGCCACCAGCGGTTCGACCGCTTCGATCCGGCCATCGTCGCCTCGCTGGCGACGAGCTTGTCCGTGGACGTGGTCATGGTGCTCAGCCCTTCTCGCGCAGCAGCCGGAACTGGATGGCGGTCACGACCGCGATGACGACGAAGATGAGGTAGCTGAGCGACGCCGCGTACCCGTAGTTGCCGAAGCCGAACTGCTTGTAGGTGTACATCGACATCGAGATGGTGCTGCTCAGCGGGCCGCCGTCGGTGAGGACGTAGGGCTCCTCGAAGAACTGCAGGTAGCCGATGCCCGTGGTGACCGAGACGAACAGGATCGTCGGCCGCAGCATGGGCAGCGTGATGTGGCGGAACCGTTTCCACGTGCCGGCCCCGTCGATGGCAGCGGCCTCGTGGAGCATCCACGGCACGGCCTGGAGGCCGGCCAGGAAGATGATCATGGCGGTGCCGAAGTTGCGCCAGGACGCCATGAGGATCAGCGCCGGCATGGACCAGTGCGAGTCGCCCAGCCAGTTGGGGCCGTTGATGCCCACCCAGCCGAGCGCGGTGTTGATCAACCCGTTGTCCTGCTGGAGGAGGAACCGCCAGACGACGGCGACGGCGACGATCGAGGTGATGACCGGGAGGTAGAACCCGAGCCGGAAGACGGCCCGGAACCTCGTGATGCCGCGGTCGAGCACGACCGCTGCCGCGAGTGCCATGGTGAGGGTGAGGGGCACCCCGACGAGGACGAAGTACGCGGTGTTGCCGGCGGCCTTGAGGAACAGCGGGTCCGAGAGGGCCTTGGTGAAGTTGTCGAGGCCGACGATGTTGACCGCGAACGGGGTCCGCAGGTCCCGGGCCCGCGTGTCGGTGAAGCTCATGAACAGGGACTGGATGACCGGCCACACCGTGAACGTGAGGAACAGCAGGCAGAAGGGCAGGGCCAGGACCCAGGCGGCCCCACCCTCCCGGAGCGCGCCCCCACGCGACTTCGCGGTCCCCCCGCGGGGGAGCCGACCGGGCTGGTCGGCTTCCCCGCGAGAGGTGACCTCGGTGGTGGCGGCCATGACTACTTGCCGGTCCCGATGGACTCGGCCTGCTGCTGGACCGACTTCAGTGCGGCCGAGGAGTCGGCGCCCTGCTTGGTGACCTTCTCGAGCTGGCTGTCGAGCTGGGCCACGACCTGCTCCCAGGTCGCGAACGACGGCGGGGCCTGCGCGGTCTTGAGCTGCTCACCGAAGGTCGCGAGCTTCTTGTCGGAGCTGATCGAGGAGTCCTGCCAGGCCGACTGCACCGACGGCAGGTCGGTGGACTGCTGGTACCACTTGGCCTGCGTCTTGGGGTCGGAGAGGAACTGGACGAACTTCCAGGCGGTGTCGCGCTGCTTGGAGCTCTTGAACACGACGAAGTCCGAGCCGCCGACGAAGGACGAGGAGGTCTTCTTCACGGGCATGGGGGCGACGTCGTACTTGTCCTTGAAGCCGGCGCCGCCGAGCTTCTCGACCGCGGACATCTCCCACGGGCCGGAGATGAACATCGGCACCTTGCCGCTGACGAAGTCGGGCTCGGTCGTCGGGGTGGCCGGAGCGGCCTTGTCGGCGATGCCGTCGGTGAAGAAGCTCTTGTAGTAGTCGACGGCCTCCTTGATCTCGGGGGTGTCGAAGTTGTACGCCTTGCCGCCGTCCTTGGTGAGGTCGGCGCCGTTGGACCACGCGAACGGCATCAGGCTCTGCCAGGAGCCGGTGCCGCCGGCCTGCAGGCCGATCCCCCACTTGGCGCCGGCCTTGTCCTGCATGGCCTTGGCCATCGCCTTGAGGTCCTCCCAGGACTTGGGGGCCTCGGTGATGCCGGCCTTCTTCGCGAGGTCGCTGCGGTAGTAGATGAGCCGCGTCTCGACGTACCACGGGACCCCGAAGGACTTGCCGTCGACCTCGGTGGTCTTCTGCGCGCCGCCGAAGAACTGGGAGGCGTCGATCGACTTGGGCGTGGGGTCGAGCGCGTCGAGACCGGCGAACTCGCCCATCCACGTGGTGCCGACCATGGCCGCGTCGGGCGTCTTGCCCGCGGTGATGGCGGTGGTGAACTTGTCGTGTGCGGCATCCCACGGGATCGCCGTGACGTTGACCTTGGCGCCCGGGTTGGCAGCCTCGAAGTCCTTGGCCAGGGCGGGAAGCTTCTCTCCCTCGGCGCCCATGGCCCACACCGTGATGGTGCCGGTTGCCTTGCCTGCGCTGATGTCCTTGGCGGTCGCGGTGTCGGCGGCGGCGCCGCTGTCACGACCGCAGGCGGTCAGCGTGAGGGCTGCGGCGGCCAGGGTGGCCACCGCGACGACGGGGGTGCGTCTCATCGGGTTTCTCTCTTTCGTCGGGTGCGGGGGGAGGGAGAGTCGGGTTGGGTACGGCGCGGGCGCGCCCTGGGTGCGGGGAGGGTCGGGGGCGCCGGTGCACACCCGCAGGAGGACCTGATGACCAGGTGGGTGGGGATGACCTGCGCGCTGCGGGGCACCGCCGAGCCGGTGATGCGCTCGTGGAGCAGGTCGGCCGCCCTGGCGCCGAGCTCGCGCACCGGCTGGCGGACGGTGGTGAGGCCGGGCACGACGTAGCGGGCGGTCATCACGTCGTCCCAGCCCACGACGGCGACGTCGTCGGGGACGACCAGGCCGCCCTCGCGCAGCCGCACCATGACGGCGAGGGCGAGCTCGTCGTTGGCGCACACCAGGGCGTCGGCGTCGAGCTCGCCCGAGAGGAGCCGGTCGGCCAGCGCGGTGCCGTCGTCCTCACGCAGCGCCACGGGCACCGGGGGCAGCGCCTTCCGGCCGGCCTCCTCGTGGGCGGCGACGAAGCCGGCGTAGCGGTCGCGGATGTCGGGGCCCGCGGAGGGGTCGCCGGCGAAGAGCAGGCGGGTGCGGCCGTGGTCGATCACGTGGGCCGTGACCTCACGGGCGCTGGACGAGTTCTCGGCCCGGACGGTGTCGGCGGCCGGAGTCTCGTCGCCGGCGATGAGCACGACGGGCTTGGACCCGCCGAGCGCCGTCACGGTCTCGTCGGGGATGGCCGAGGAGCCGAGCATCGCGATGCCGTCGACGCGCGTCGCCAGCCTGCGTACCGCCCGGGGCACGTCCTGCTTGCCCTGGGCGAGCATGAGGACGACGCTCTGGCCGAGCTCAGCGGCCCGCGACTCGAAACCCATGAGCAGCTCGGAGTAGTAGGGACCGGAGAGCTCGGGGAGGACGAGGCCGTGCGCCTCGTGCTGCCGGACGGCCAGGCTGCGCGCCGCGGCCAGGGGCACGTAGCGCAGCTCCTCGGCGGCCTGCAGCACGCGCGTGCGGGTCTTCTCCGACACCGCCTGCGAGCCCTGGAGCACCCGGGACACCGAGGCGATCGAGACACCGGCACGCTCGGCGACGGAATAGATCGTCGCTCCCGTGGGGTGTCTCGTCGGGGGTCCCGATGTGGTGGCCATTTGGCTGCCTTCCTCGTTGAAAGCGCTTACAAACGACCTCGACCATGCCAGAGGTCCCCGCGGCAGCGCAAGGGTCCGGGCGTGTCGCAGAGTGCGACCAGAGGTGCCGGGACCAGTGCGAGGGCCCCCGCCGGTCAGTCCGCGAGCAGCGCCTCGGCGAGCTCCTGGTCGACGACCAGGCCCTGGACGAGGTGACCCTCGAGGGCTGCCCGGACGGCCGGTCCCTTGGGCGCCCCCGACGCCACGGCGACGACCTCGGGTATGACGCGGAGGGACTCGGCGTCGATGGTCACCAGACGCCCGGCGACCTTGGGACGCAACGGTTTTCCGTTGGCGTCGAAGAACACGCCGGCGAGCTCGCCCACGACGCCGCGGTTCGCGAGGTCGACCTGCTCCTCGGGGTCGAGCAGGTCGTGGATCGTCGAGCCGCCCGGGCTCCAGTGGCCGATCCCGACGACCGCCTTGGTGACGGCCGAGGCGCGCGCCAGGCCCTCGGCGACGGCCGGCTGGCGGCGCAGGGCATCGGCGCTGGCCCGGGTGTCGAGGACGAACGGCGCGTAGAAGACGCGGGCGCTCCCGCCGCCGAGCCGGGCGGCGCGCCGCACGATGTCCACCGCACTGCTGTCGAAGTCGGGGAGGGCGATCGCACCGGTCAGCTGGACCACCTCGACCCGGGGCAGCGAGGTCAGCGCACTGACCATCGCATGGACGTTGCGCGACCACGGGAGCCCGAGCACGTCGTCCTCGGTGAGCACCTCCGAGAGCAGCTCGGCCGCGGCCCTGCCCAGCTGCTGCCGCACGGCGACCGGGTCGGCATCGGCGGTGTGGACCACCACCGCGTGGGTCAGCCCGAACCGCTCCTGAAGCCGCGCCGACGCGTCCACGTCGAGCGACCCCTGGCGGACGATCTCGATGCGCACGAGGCCCCGGTCGCGCGCGGACTCCAGCAGCCGGGCCACCTTGAAGCGGCTGATGCCGAGCTCGTCGGCGATCTCCACCTTGGACTGCTGGTGCAGGTAGTGGCGGCGCGCGACGGCGGCGAGGAGCACGAGCTCGGCCGGTCCGTCGTCGACCACGTCACCGCCCCTTCCGTCCGGTTCGCGCCTTCTCGCCGTTGACAGGCGACATGGAGCGCCGATTTACTCAACGTACTCGTTTGCGCATTGTTTCGCTCATATGAGCGCCGGTCAACCAGGAGCCGTCAACGGCGACGGAGGAGGACGCGTGCACAGTCGAAACCCCAGGGTGGCGCTGGTCGCCTCGGCAACAGGGCTGGCCCTCGGCCTCTCGGCGTGCGCCGGGTGGGGCGGCGGCGGGGCCGGTGGCGGAGGTGCCGACAGCATCAACGTGCTGATGGTCAACAACCCGCAGATGGTCGACCTCCAGAAGCTCACGGCCGACAACTTCACCAAGCAGACGGGCATCCGGGTCAACTTCACCGTGCTGCCCGAGAACGACGTCCGCGACAAGATCAGCCAGGAGTTCTCCAGCCAGGCAGGCCAGTACGACGTCGCCTCGCTGAGTAACTTCGAGATCCCGATCTACGCCAAGGCCAAGTGGATCGCCCCGCTCGACCCCTATCTCGCCAAGGACACCGCCTTCGACCAGGCCGACATCCTCAAGCCGATGACGACCTCGCTGTCCAGCAACGGCAAGATCTACGGGGAGCCGTTCTACGGCGAATCCTCCTTCCTCATGTACCGCAAGGACGTCCTCGCCAAGAAGGGCGTCACCATGCCGGCGAAGCCGACCTGGCAGCAGGTGGCCGACATCGCGGCCAAGGTCGACGGCGCCGAGCCCGGGATGAAGGGCATCTGCCTGCGCGGGCAGCCCGGGTGGGGCCAGCTGTTCGCCCCCCTCACCACGGTGGTCAACACCTTCGGCGGGACCTGGTTCACCAAGGACTGGAAGCCGGGCGTCAACGCGCCGGAGTTCAGGTCGGCCGTGCAGTTCTACGTCGACCTGGTGCGGGCGCACGGCGAGAAGGGCGCGCCGCAGGCCGGCTTCACCGAGTGCCTCAACAACCTCGTCCAGGGCAAGGTCGCCATGTGGTACGACGCGACGTCGGCAGCCGGTTCGCTCGAGGCGCAGGACTCGCCGACCAAGGGGAAGTTCGGCTACGCCCCCGCGCCCGTGGTGAAGACCGACAGCTCCGGTTGGCTCTACGCCTGGTCGTGGTCCATCCAGCAGGCGAGCACCAAGAAGGACAACGCCTGGAAGTTCATCTCGTGGGCCAGCGGCAAGCAGTACGAGCAGCTCGTGGGCTCCAAGCTCGGCTGGACCAAGGTGCCGGCCGGCAAGCGCGCCTCCACCTACGAGAACGCCGACTACCTCAAGGTCGCCTCCGCCTTCGCCGAGCCGACCAGGGCCGCCATCGAGGCGGCCGACCCCGAGAACCCGGGCGTGCAGCCGCGGCCGGCCATCGGCATCCAGTTCGTCGACATCCCCGAGTTCCCGGACCTCGGCACCCAGGTCAGCCAGGACGTGAGCTCGGCCATCGCCGGCAAGACCACCGTCAACGAGGCCCTCGACAAGGGCCAACAGCTCGCCGAGGACGTCGCCGAGCGCTACCAGTCGAGGGGGCAGTGATGTCGTCGAGCACCGCGACGAGGCCGAGGACCGACCAGGTCGGCGACGCCGGGCCGAGCAGGGCGCTGAAGCGCTCGGGCGACTGGGCCCGCCGGGCACCCCTGCTGCCCGCACTCATCTTCGTGATCCTCATGACGCAGCTGCCCTTCGTGGCCACGCTGGTCATCTCGTTCATGAACTGGAACGCGTACTACCCGGACGAGCGCGGCTTCGCCGGGTTCGACAACTTCGCCCGGGTCTTCACCGACACCAACACGCGACAGGCGGTCGTCGTGACGATCGTGCTCACGCTCTCGGTCGTCATCGTCAGCCTGCTGCTCGGCCTCGGGATCGCCCTGCTCCTGGACCGGAAGTTCCGCGGGCGGGGAGTCGTGCGCACCATGATGATCACGCCGTTCCTCATCGTGCCGGTCGCCGCGGCACTGCTGTGGAAGCACGCGCTCTACAACCCGGAGTACGGGCTCTTCAACGGCCTGCTCAAGGGGGTGTTCGGCGACAACGCCCCGCAGCCCGACTGGATCACCAACACCCCGCTGGCCGCCATCGTGGCCGCCCTGGTGTGGCAGTGGACGCCGTTCATGATGTTGATCCTGCTCGCGGGCCTGCAGAGCCGGCCGCTGGACGTCGTCGAGGCGGCACGGATCGACGGCGCCAGCGGGTGGCAGATCTTCACCAACATGACGCTGCCCCACCTGCGCCAGTACATCGAGCTGTCGGCGCTGCTCGGCGCCATCTACGTGGTCCAGAACTTCGACCACGTCTTCACGATCACCAGCGGCGGACTGGGCACGGCCAACCTGCCCTACTTCATCTACCAGACCTTCTACACCGCCCAGGACTACGGCCGGGCGTCGGCAGCCGGCGTGGTCGTCGTCATCGGCACGATCCTCATCGCGACCGCCGCCCTGCGCACCGCGTTCAGCCTGTTCAAGGAGGAGTCACGATGAGCGCCACCACCTCCAGCGGCACGACCTCCGAGCAGGAGGTCCGGCACGCCCGGCCTCCTCGCAGCGGTGTGCTGCTGTCCGCCGCCGCCTGGGTCATCGGCATCCTCTTCGCCCTGCCCGTGCTCTGGATGGTCCTCACCTCCTTCCACAACGAGAACGACGCGGCGAAGAACCCGCCCGACGTGTTCGCACCGCTCTCCCTCGACGGGTACAGGTCGTTCTTCGATGCAGGGCCCTGGCCGCCGCTGCTCAACTCGCTCACGGCCAGCGTCCTGTCCACCGCGCTCGTGCTGCTGCTGGCGTTCCCCGCGGCCTACGCGCTGTCGATCCGGCCGGTGAAGAAGTGGACCGACGTCCTGTTCTTCTTCCTGTCGACCAAGATGCTGCCCGTGGTCGCCGGCATCCTGCCGCTCTACCTCTTCGCCCAGAAGGTGGGACTGCTCGACAACATCTGGTGGCTCATCCTGCTCTACACCTCGATGAACCTGCCGATCGCCATCTGGATGCTGCGCTCGTTCCTCGCCGAGGTGCCGGTGGAGATGCTGGAGGCGGCCTCGGTCGACGGCGCCTCCCTGCCCCGGACGCTGAAGGACATCGTCGCGCCGGTCGTCATGCCGGGCATCGCCTCGGCCGCCCTGATCTGCTTCATCTTCAGCTGGAACGAGCTGCTGCTGGCCCGGGTGCTCACCAGCACGGTGGCGGGGACCGCGCCGGTGTTCCTCACCGGCTTCGTGACGAGCCAGGGCCTGTTCCTCGCCAAGGTCTGTGCGGCATCGTTCGTCGTGTCACTGCCCGTGCTCGCCGCCGGGTTCGCCGCCCAGGACAAGCTCGTCCAGGGCCTGTCGATGGGAGCCGTCAAGTAATGGGGCCGACCCCGATCCCCCTGTCCGACAAGAGCATCGCCCAGCTCGACCCGCGGGTGGGCCGCCCGGCGTACGACCGCTCGGAGGTCACCGCGGGGATCGTCCACTTCGGGGTGGGCGGCTTCCACCGCGCCCACGAGGCGATGTACCTGGACGCCCTGATGAACGGGGGCGACGCCCTGGAGTGGGGCCTGTGCGGTGTGGGCGCCCTACCCCACGACCGCCGCATCATCGAGACCCTCCGCGCGCAGGACGGGCTCTACACGCTGGTCGTCAAGCACCCCGACGGCCACCTCGAGCCGCGCGTCGTCGGCAGCATCGTCGAGCTCCTGTTCGCCCCGGACGACCCGCAGGCCGTCGTCGACCGGCTCGTCGACGAACGCACCCGCATCGTCTCGCTGACCATCACCGAGGGCGGCTACCTCGTCAACCAGGTGACGGGCGAGTTCGACGCCGAGGACCCCTCGATCCAGGCCGACCTCGCTGCGGACCTCACCGGCGGCCAGGCGCCGACGACCGTCTTCGGCTTCATCACCGCCGCCCTCGCGCGCCGCCGCGCCGAGGGACGCGAGCCGTTCACGGTGATGAGCTGCGACAACCTGCCCGACAACGGTGACGTGGCCAGGCGGATGATCTGCGCCTTCGCACGGCTCGAGGACCCGACGCTGGCCGACTGGATGGAGCAGGAGGTCGCGTTCCCCAACTGCATGGTCGACCGGATCACCCCGGTCACCTCGCCCGAGGACATCGAGCGGCTGCGTGACGAGTTCGGCGTCGACGACGGCTGGCCCGTCGTGTGCGAGCCCTTCACCCAGTGGGTGCTGGAGGACCGGTTCGGCCAGGGCAGGCCGCCCTTCGAGGACGTGGGAGTGCAGGTCGTCGACGACGTCGTGCCCTACGAGCTGATGAAGCTGCGCCTGCTCAACGCCAGCCACCAGGCCCTCTGCTACCTCGGGCACCTCGCCGGCTACCGCTATGCCCACGAGGTCTGCCAGGACCCGCTGTTCGCGGACTTCCTGCTCTCCTACATGGAGCGCGAGGGCAGCCCGACCCTGCCGCCGGTGCCCGGCGTCGACCTCGACGCCTACCGCCACGAGCTCGTCGCCCGGTTCGCCAACCCCGAGGTGCGCGACACGCTCGCCCGGCTGTGCGCGGAGTCCTCCGACCGCATACCGAAGTGGCTCGTGCCGGTGATCCGCGCCAACCTGCGCGACGGCGGCGAGATCGACCGGTCCGCCCTCGTGGTCGCCTCCTGGGCGAGGTACGCCGAGGGCCGCGACGAACGGGGCGAGCCGATCGAGGTCGTGGACCGGCTCAAGGACCGCGTCATGGCCGCCGCCGCCCGACAACGCGAGGACCCCCTGGCGTTCATCCGCGACCGCGACCTCTTCGGCGACCTCGCCGACGACGACCGCTTCGCAGCGGCGTACACGGCCGCGCTCGAGCACTTGCACGAGCACGGTGCGCGGGCAACGCTGGAGGCGCGGGCCGCCGACGACGCGCGGCCGGCCTGAGCACCTCCGAGCCGGCCCGAGGCCACCGACCGGCTCAGACCACGACGAGGGAGACCACCTGATGCGCGCTGCCGTCCTCAACCGCCCCGGCGAGGTCGAGGTGGTGCAACGCACCGAGCCGGTGCCCGCCGCCGACGAGGTCCTGGTGCGCGTCCACGCCGTGGGTGTCTGCGGCTCCGACACCCACTACTTCGACCACGGCCGGATCGGCAGGTTCGTGGTGGAGTCGCCGCTCGTCCTCGGCCACGAGACGTCAGGGGTCGTCGAGGCCGTCGGCGCGGACGTCGATCCGGCGCGGGTCGGCCAGCGCGTCTCCCTCGAGCCCGGGGTGCCGTGCCGCGCGTGCGAGCAGTGCCTCGCCGGCCGCTACAACCTGTGTCCCGACATGGTGTTCCACGCGACCCCGCCGGTCGACGGGTCGCTGGCCGAGCTCGTGTCGATCCACCACGCCTTCGCCCACCCGGTGCCCGACAGCGTCAGCGACGAGGCCGCCGCCCTGCTCGAACCCCTGTCCGTGGGGGTGTGGGCCTGCCGCAAGGGCGGGGTCGGGCCAGGTGCGCGGGTGCTCGTCACCGGAGCCGGGCCTATCGGCCTGGTGTGCGTGCAGGTCGCCCGCGCCTGCGGCGCCAGCGAGGTCGTCGTCGCCGACCTGAACCCCGACCGCCTCGCGGTCGCGACCGAGCTCGGCGCGACGCGCACGATCCCCTCGGGCTCCCGGTCGGTCGCCGACGCGTACTCCGCGGGGCCGGCTCCCGAGGTCCTCCTCGAGTGCTCGGGGCACCCGGGTGCCACCGCCGAGGGCATCCGCGCGCTCGCCCCCGCCGGACGAGCAGTACTGGTGGGGATGGGCGGCGACGAGATCACGCTGCCGCTGTCGACCATCCAGGAGAGGGAGCTCGTCGTCACCGGGACCTTCCGCTACGCCGGCACCTGGCCGACGGCCGTGGCCCTCGCCGCCTCGGGCCAGGTCGACCTCGACCGGCTGGTCACCGGGCGGTTCAGGCTCGAGGAGACCGCGGCGGCACTCACCGCGGCCCGGGACACGGCCGGTGCCATCAAGTCGGTCATCGACCCGCGCCCCGGCCCGGGCTCCGGGGGCACCCGTGGCTGACCGCGCGCGCACCCTCGTCGCCGGGGTCGACTCCTCGACCCAGTCGACCAAGGTGGTGATCTGCGACGCCATGACCGGGGAGGTGGTCCGCACGGGCCGTGCACCCCACCCCGAGGGGACCCAGGTCCACCCCGACCGCTGGTGGGAGGCCTTCCTCACGGCGACCGCGGACGACCTCCTCGACGGCGTCGCGGCCATCGCGGTAGGCGGCCAGCAGCACGGCATGTGTGCCCTCGACGAGTCGGGCGAGGTGGTACGAGATGCGTTGCTGTGGAACGACACCCGCTCGGCCCAGGCCGCCCGCGACCTCACCGACGAGCTGGGAGGAGCACAGGAGTGGGTCAGTCGCACCGGCCTGTCCCTCGTCCCCAGCTTCACCGTCACGAAGCTCCGGTGGCTCGCGCAGCACGAGCCCGAGAACGCCGCCAGGGTCGCCTCGGTCACCCTGCCCCACGACTGGCTGACGGGTCGGATCCTCCAGCAGGGCAACGGATTCGAGCGGTGGACGACTGACCGCGGTGACGCGTCGGGCACTGGCTACTTCTCCGCGGAGACCGGCGACTACGTCCCCGAGCTGCTGGAGCTCGCCTTCGGCCGCGCCGTGGACACCCCTGCCGTCCTCGGACCCCGCGAGGCCGCGGGGCGGACCGCCGCAGGGCTGGTCGTGGGACCGGGCACCGGCGACAACATGGGCGCAGCCCTCGGCCTGGGCCTGGGACCCGGTGACGTCGTGGTGTCGCTCGGGACCAGCGGGGCGGTGTTCGCCGACCACCCCCACCCCGTCAAGGACTCCAGCGGCGACGTGGCCGGCTTCGCCAGCGCGACCGGCGGCCACCTGCCCCTAATGTGCACCCTCAACGCCGCCAGGGTCCTCACGGCCGCCGCCGCGATGGTCGGCACCGACCTCGCCGGGCTCGACCGGCTGGCCCTCGCCGCACCGCCGGGGGCGCAGGGGCTGACCCTGCTGCCCTACCTCGACGGCGAGCGCACCCCCAACCTGCCCGAGGCCACCGGCACGCTCGGCGGGCTGACCCGGGCGAACGCCACCCCCGAGAACCTCGCCCGTGCGGCCGTCGAGGGGATGCTCGCCAACCTCGCTGCCGGGGTGGACGACCTGCGTGGGCTCGGCATACCGGTCTCGCGCGTGCTGCTCATCGGGGGCGCCTCCGCTTCGCGCGCCGTACGAGCCGTTGCACCGGCCCTGTTCGGCGTGCCCGTCGCGGTCCCGGCACCCGGTGAGTACGTCGGCATCGGGGCGGCCCGCCAGGCGGCGTGGGTGCTGTCCGGTGACGACACCCCGCCGCCGTGGACGGTGACCATCGAGGACACCTTCTCCCCGTCCGGACGCGGCGAGGGTGACGACGTCCGGGACCGCTACGCCGCGCTGCTCGCGACCGTGCACGGCTCCTGATCGGCGCCCTCCTGTGCGGGGGCCACGGCCCGTCGCCGCGAGCGCCGCGCCGCCTGCTCTGCACCCACGAGGACCAGCAGGGCACCCAGGCTCAGCCCTGCGCCGTCCCACAGGGTCGAGGCGTAGCCGAGGCCGGCAGTGATGGTGAGGCCGCCCAGCCACGCGCCGGCGGCGTTGCCCACGTTGAAGGCCGCGATGTTGGCGCCGCTGGCCAGGGTCGGCGCCGAGCCGGCGTACGTCATGATCCGCATCTGCAGGCCGGGCACGGTGGCGAACCCGAAGGCGCCCATCAGCACCAGGCTGACCACGGAGGCCACCGGTGAGGAGGCGGTCAGGGCGAACACGCCCATGACCACGGCGAGCGCGGTGAGCACGACCGTGAGGGTGACCGGCACGGACCGGTCGGCGGCACGACCTCCCACCCAGTTGCCGGCGAAGAGCCCGACCCCGAACAGCACGAGCAGCCACGGCACGGTCGAGGAGGCGAAGCCGCTGACCTCGGTGAGCGTGTAGGCGATGTAGGTGAAGGCCCCGAACATGCCGCCGAAACCGAGCACGGTCACGAGCAACGACAGCCAGACCTGCCCGGACCGGAACGCACCGAGCTCCGAGCGCAGGCCGGGCTCACCGGCGGCGACCGGCTGCGACGGCACCAGCGTGGCCATGCCCACGAGGGCGACGACGCCGATCACGGTGATCGCCCAGAACGTCGAGCGCCAGCCGAGCTGCTGGCCGAGCAAGGTGCCGAGCGGGACGCCGAGGACGTTCGCAGTGGTGAGGCCGGCGAACATCATGGCGATCGCGCCCGCCTTCTTCTCCGGCGCGACCAACCCGGCGGCCACGACGGCACCGATGCCGAAGAACGCGCCGTGCGTCAGGGCCGCGAGGATGCGCCCGAGCAGCATGACCTCGTAGCTGCCGGCGAGAGCCGAGACGAGGTTGCCGGCGATGAACAGCACCATCAGCGCGGTCAGCACGTGCTTGCGGTTGAAGCGGGTGACGGCAGCGGTCAGGCCGATGGCGCCGACCGCGACCGAGAGCGCGTAGCCGGAGATGAGCCAGCCGGCGGTGGCCTCGTCGACGGCGAAGTCGGCGGCCACCTCCGGGAGGAGGCCGGCGATCACGAACTCGGTGAGTCCGATGCCGAAGCCACCGAGGGCCAGGGCGAGCAGGGCGATGGGCATGAGCAGGTTCCTTCGCTGGGTGTGGTCGTGCATTGCCTTTCCTGCGCCGGTATGCCGCGTGTGCAACTACCGGCGTGAGCACCAAGTTAGTTGCACACGCGGGTTATTGCAAAAGCGCGGTATGATGGACCCATGGGAATCGCCGATGACGCCGTCGAGGTCCGCGCCCAGGGGTGGCGGACGCTGGCCGCCCTGCACGGGCTCATCGAGGCCGCCCTCGAGCGCGAGCTGTCCACCGGTTTCGGACTGTCCGTCGTGGAGTTCACCGTGCTCGACGCCCTCTCCCGGCAGGACGGCTGGCACCTGCGCATGACCCAGCTCGCGCGGGCCGCGGCGCTATCCAGCAGCGCCGCCACCCGGCTGGTCAACCGGCTCGAGGACCGCGGCCTCATCACCCGGATCCTGTGCGCCGACGACCGCCGGGGCATCTACACCGAGCTGACGGCCGCCGGGTCGAAGCTGCTCGACGAGGCGCGACCCACCCACCACCGGGTGCTGGAGGAGGCGCTGCGCTCCGCCGCGGACGTGCCCGAGCTCGCGCCCCTGGTCGACGCCCTCGACCGGCTCCCCACCCTCGAGCCCGCGACCGCTTGACCGTCTGACCGCTTGACCGCTTTGCCGCCCCTTCCGCACGCGAGCCGCGCACGCCTCGACGTCCTACGTCACTGAGCGCGTGTTGTCGCACTGACTCGACCAACGTGACTGGACATCACACCTAGCCGCGCCCCCAGTCCGAGGGGAGCAGGGCGGCCAGCTGCAGGCGCAGGGCCAGTCGCACCTGCGGGTCGTCGAGGTCGAGCCCGGCGAGGTCGGCGATGCGGTTCATCCGGTAGCGCAGCGTGTTGGGGTGCACGTGGATCGCGCGGGCGGCCTGCCCCGGCGCGCCCGGGTGGTCGAGCCACGCGGCCAGCGTCCGCAGGTGCTCGCTGCTGTGGGCCGCGTCGTGGGCCTGCAGCACGGCGAGCGGTCCGAGGACGTCGCCGTCCCGCAGGGTCGCCGCAGCCCGCGCCACCGTGACCTCGGCCCAGACGTCCTCGTGGGCGACGGCCGGGACCGCCGGGTCGGCCACCCGGCTCGCCTCCAGCGCCTCGGCCGTCGACCGCTCCAGCTCGCCCGGGGCGTACGCCGTGCGGCCGGCGCGCGCCGTGAGCTCGAGCCCCTCGTCTCGCGCCCGGGACACGACGGTCGACAGCCAGCCCCACGTGCCCGGCGAACCGTCGTCCGAGTCCCGCACCACGGCGTACGCCCGTCCGTCGAGGTCGGCCAGCAGTGGCTGGTTCCACGCGTGGCGGCGCGAGACCGACTCCCACAGGTCGAGCAGGCGCGTCGCACCGCCCTCACCCCCGAGGTGCACCACCCGCCACGGGCCGGGGGGCAACCACGACCCGGTCGCGGCCGTGCTGCCGGAGAGCACCCCGCGGAGGCGGTCCGCGGCGACCCGGCGCGACAGGTCGGCCTGCGCGCGCAGCCGCAGGAGGTGCAGGGCCACCACCGACGACGTCTGCACCAGCTCCGCCACGAGGTGGGCAGCCGGGCGCTCCTGGACCACGGCCCAGATCGAGCCGAGCCACTCACCTCCGGCACGCACGGGCACCACGAGGCGCGGCAGCGTGCCGTTGGGGTCGGCGGGGACGAATACCGGCTCGTCCGAGCGGGCGAGGCGTCGGAACACCCCACGGGCGCGCAGGCTGGCCAGGACCTCGTCGGGGACGCGTCGACCCACGATCGTGGAGACGCGCGCCGGGTCGGTGACGTCCTGCCGCGAGGAGTAGGCGAGCACCCGGGACTGGGCGTCCTCGATCGTCACGGGGGCGTCCACGAGGGCCGCCGCTGCGTCGGCGAGCGCGAACAGGTCGTCCTGGACGGGCGCGTCGGTGCGCCGGTCGCCCCCCGAGGTCGTGGCCCGGTCGAGCACGCCGCGCAGCAGCCACACCACGTGCGCCCACGACGCCTGCTCGGCGAGCCCGACGAGGGCGATGCCGTCGCGACGGGCCCGGTCGCGCACCGCCCGCCGCGCCGCCAGGCCTCTGCGCAGCACCACGCCTCCGGCCTGTGCGGCCGCGGCCGCGCGCACCAGCTCGACGGCCTGGTCGGCCGTCTCGACCCCGACCCCCAGGACGAGGTCGCGCGGCTGGCCCACGACGCCGTGCACGGGCTCGGCGATGGTGAGGTCGTCGACCTCCGCGCCTGCCCGGTCCACGGTGAGGGTGAGCAGCCCGGCGAGGGTGGCGGCGAGGTCGGCGACGAGGAGCACGGCCCCAGCATGCCACCGGGTTGTGCGCCCAGCACCAAGGATGCCGTCAGATCTGTGCCCGCTGCCCAGTGCGAGCGAGCTCAGCCGCCGGGACCATCGAGACATGTCCTCCTCGCGCACCGTCACTGCAGCCGGTCTCCCCGTCCCCCAGCGCGTCGCCGTCGTCGGCGCCGGAATGGTGGGTCTGTCCACCGCCTGGTTCCTCCAGGAGCACGGCGTGGAGGTGACCGTCCTCGACCGCGAGGGTGTCGCCGCCGGCTCGTCCTGGGGCAACGCCGGCTGGCTGACGCCGGGCATCGCGACGCCGCTGCCGGAGCCCGCGGTCCTCAAGTACGGCATCCGCGCCGTCCTGTCGCCCTCCTCGCCGGTCTACGTGCCGCCGAGCGCCGACCCGAAGTTCCTCAAGTTCGTCACCGGGTTCACCGCCCACTCGACGATGAAGGCCTGGAAGAAGGCCATGGGCTCGCTGGTGCCGGTCAACGACCTGTCGCTCGAGAGCTTCGACCTGCTCAAGGCCGGTGGCGTGCAGGCCGACACCCGCGAGGCGAAGTCGTTCCTCGCGTCGTACCGCACCGAGGCCGAGCGGGTGACGCTGCTCGAGGAGATCGAGCACATCCACGCCGCCGGGCAGTCGATCGAGTTCGAGGCGCTCACCGGTGACCAGGCCCGCGCCATCGAGCCCAGCCTCTCCGACGAGATCGGCGCCGCCATCCTGCTCAAGGGCCAGCGCTTCATCGACCCGGGCTCCTACGTCCACGCCCTCGCCGACTCGGTCAAGGCGCGCGGCGGCAAGATCCTCGACGCCGCGACCGTCTCCGACATCCGTGACACCGGAGCTGGGGTCGTCGTCACCACCGCAGAGGGCTCGGTCGAGGAGTTCGACGCCGCCGTCCTCGCGACCGGCGCGTGGCTCGGCAAGCTGGCCCGCAGGTTCGGCGTCAAGAACGTCGTGCAGGCCGGCCGCGGCTACTCCTTCTCCGTCGAGATCGACCACGTGCCCAACGGCCCGGTCTACTTCCCGGCCCAGCGGGTCGCCTGCACGCCGATCGGGGACCGCCTGCGCGTCGCGGGGATGATGGAGTTCCGCAAGCCGGAGGCCGCGCTCGACCAGCGCCGCATCCAGGCCATCGCCGAGGCCGCCCGCCCGCTGCTGCGTGGCGCCGACCTCGACGACCGCCAGGACGAGTGGGTCGGCTCACGCCCCTGCACCGTCGACGGCCTGCCGCTCATCGGTGCCACCAAGTCGCCGCGCGTGTTCGCCGCGGGTGGCCACGGCATGTGGGGCATCACCCTCGGCCCGGTCACCGGACGCCTGCTCGCGCAGGCCATGGTCACCGGCAAGCAGGTCGACCAGCTCCGCCCGTTCGACCCCATGCGCTGACCGACCTCCGCGCCTCTCCGCGACCGCACCACGCAAAACGCCGGTTGCCCGGCATCACTCGGGATCATTTCCCGCGGGATGCCGGGCAACCGGCGTTTTGGGGTGTCTGGGGAAGGGCCCGAGGAGGGCGAGCGGCAGGGGGTTGCGCAAATACCATAGGGGGGTATGGTGTAGTCATGACCGAGAGCGCACCCCACCCCGGCTACCACTCCGAGAAGGACAGCCACCTCAAGCGGCTGCGCCGGGTCGAGGGACAGGTCCGGGGCCTGCAGCGCATGGTCGAGGAGGACAAGTACTGCATCGACATCCTCACCCAGGTGTCGGCGGCCACCAAGGCCCTGCAGTCGTTCTCGCTGGAGCTGCTGGAGGAGCACCTGTCCCACTGCGTCGTCGACGCCGCCCGCAAGGGTGGGCCCGAGGCGCAGGAGAAGGTGCGGGAGGCGTCCGACGCCATCGCCCGCCTCGTGCGCTCCTGAGCACCCCCACCGACACCGACCCGAGGAGAACCCCATGAGCACCCAGACCTTCGACGTCGAGGGCATGACCTGCGGCCACTGCGCGAGCGCCGTCACCGAGGAGCTCAAGGCCCTCGACGGCGTCAGCGACGTGCGGGTCGACCTCGTGGCCGGCGGCACGTCCGCCGTGACCGTCGAGGCGGACCGCGAGCTGACCCGGGCCGAGGTGACGTCCGCCCTCGACGAGGCGGGCGACTACAGCCTGGCGCGGTGACGACGCCATGAGCGACGTCGAGCTCGTCATCGGCGGGATGACCTGCGCCTCGTGCGCCGCGCGGATCGAGAAGAAGCTCAACAAGCTCGACGGGGTCACCGCCACCGTCAACTACAGCACCGAGAAGGCGAAGGTCACCTTCCCCGACACCCTCACGCCGGCCGACCTGGTCGCCACCGTGGAGCGGACCGGGTACACCGCCGAGCTCCCACCGGAGCCGGAGGCGGCCACCGGGGGTGACGCCACCGCGTACGCCGAGCCCGAACCCACGGCTGCCCTGCGGCAGCGGCTGGTCGTGTCCGTGCTGCTCGCGGTGCCCGTCATCGCGATGGCGATGGTGCCCGCGCTGCAGTTCCGCTACTGGCAGTGGGCGTCCCTGACGCTCGCCGCGCCGGTCGTCGTGTGGGGCGGCCTGCCGTTCCACCGGGCGACCTGGGCCAACCTGCGCCACGGCCAGACGACGATGGACACGCTGGTCTCGGTCGGCACGATCGCGGCGTTCGGCTGGTCGCTCTACGCGCTCTTCCTCGGCACCGCGGGCGAGCCGGGGATGACCCACCCGTTCCGGTTCGTGGTCGAGCGCACCGACGGCTCCGACAACATCTACCTCGAGGCGGCTGCGGGCGTCACCGCGTTCCTGCTCGCCGGGAGGTATGCCGAGGCGCGCGCCAAGCGCCGCTCCGGCGCCGCCCTGAGGGCCCTGATGGAGATGGGCGCCAAGGACGTGTCGGTGCTGCGCGGCGAGGGCGCGGCGGCCGTGGAGGTCCGGGTGCCGGTGTCCGACCTGGCCGTCGGCACGCGGTTCGTGGTCCGGCCGGGTGAGAAGGTCGCCGCCGACGGCGAGGTCGAGGAGGGGACCTCCGCGGTGGACGCCTCGATGCTCACCGGCGAGTCCGTCCCGGTCGAGGTCGGCCCGGGCAGCCAGGTCGTGGGTGCCACCGTCAACGCCGGTGGCCGCCTGGTCGTCCGCGCGACGCGTGTCGGCGCCGACACGCAGCTCGCCCAGATGGCGCGCCTGGTCGAGGACGCCCAGAACGGCAAGGCCCAGGTGCAGCGGCTCGCCGACCGCATCTCCGGGGTGTTCGTCCCCGTGGTGATCGTCCTGGCCGTGGCCACCCTCGTGTTCTGGGTCGCCGTCGGCGGCGGGTGGACCGCAGCGTTCACGGCCTCGGTCGCGGTCCTGATCATCGCCTGTCCCTGCGCCCTCGGCCTGGCCACCCCGACCGCCCTCATGGTCGGCACCGGCCGCGGCGCCCAGCTCGGCATCCTCATCAAGGGACCCGAGGTGCTCGAGTCCACCCGCCGGGTGGACACCGTCGTGCTCGACAAGACGGGCACCGTGACCACCGGGCACATGGCGCTCGACGAGGTCGTCCCCGCGCACGGCGAGGACAGCGCCGAGGTGCTGCGCCTGGCCGGGGCCCTCGAGGACGCCTCGGAGCACCCGGTGGCCCGGGCAGTCACCGCCGGTGCCCGGGCCCGCGCCGACGTGGGCGAGCTGCCCACGGTCACGGACTTCACCAGCGAGCAGGGCCTGGGCGTGCGCGGGCAGGTGGACGGCAGGGTCGTCCTCGTGGGCCGCCCCCGGCTGCTGGCGGACTGGTCGGTGCCGGTGCCCGACGAGCTGACCGCCGCGATGGCCTCGGCCCACGAGCGCGGGGCGACCGCGGTCGTCGTCGCCTGGGACGGCCGGGCGCGGGGCGTCGTCACCGTCGCCGACACGGTCAAGGAGGGTTCTGCCGAGGCCGTCACCGAGCTGCGTCGCCTCGGGCTCCACCCGGTGCTGCTGACCGGCGACAACGCGGGCGCCGCGCGCCACGTGGCGGCCCGGGTCGGCATCAGCGACGTCACCGCGGAGGTCCTCCCCCAGGACAAGGTGGACGTCGTCAAGGCCCTGCAGCGGCAGGGGCGCGTGGTGGCGATGGTGGGTGACGGGGTCAACGACGCCGCCGCCCTCGCCCAGGCCGACCTCGGCCTCGCCATGGGCACGGGGACCGACGTGGCCATCGAGGCCAGCGACCTCACGCTCGTGCGGGGTGACCTGCGGGTGGCTGCCGACGCGATCCGGCTCGCGCGCCGTACCCTCTCGACGATCCGCGGCAACCTCTTCTGGGCGTTCGCCTACAACGTCGCCGCGATCCCGCTCGCCGCGGCGGGCCTGCTCAACCCCATGCTGGCCGGTGGCGCGATGGCCCTGTCGTCGGTCTTCGTCGTGACGAACAGCCTGCGCCTGCGCACCTTCCGCTGAGGATCAGCGGGGGCGGGGTGCGTGCGTGACGCAGGTGCGCGCGGTCGGTCGCGCCTCCAGCCGCTCGGCCGGTATGGCGTCGCCGCACACCTCGCAGACGCCGTACGTCCCGTCGTCGAGGCGCTGCACCGCGGCGGCGATCTCGCGCAGGTGGGACAGGGCCTGCTCCGCGAGCGCACTCGTCTGGGCTCGCTCGTACGCGATGGTCGAGCCCTCGGGGTCGTGCTCGTCGTCGGCGTTGGAGCCCTCCGACGCCTCGACGATCAGGGCCACGTCGGCCTCGAGGTCGCCGAGCCGGGCGAGGGTCGCCGCACGGTCCTCGGCGAGCAGGGCACGAGCCCTGTCCGCCGCGTCCGTCGAGTCGGTCATCACCCCAGCGTAGGAGCCGGGCGCTGCCCGCGGACCCGCAGCGACCAGGCGAGCATCGACAGGCCGCCCACCGGGATCTCCATGCCGAACGTGAACGCCCGGTAGAGCAGCACCCCGGCGGCCGCCGCCGTCGGGTCGACCCGCAGCGCCACGAGCACCCCGGTCATGCCGACCTCGACCACCCCGGTGGCCCCGGGCGTGATGACGACCATCGACAGGATCCGCTCGACCGCGAACGCCGCCAGCACCACCGCCGGGTTGACCCACGAGCCGAGCACCCGCAGCGACAACCAGAGCAGGCCGCCCTGGAGCAGGGCGTAGGCGAGCTTGCCCGCCACCATCCGCCACCACCCGGAGGCGATGAGCGCGGCACTGTCGCGGCGGAAGGCCGCCGCGCGGGCGGCATACCCCTCGGCGGGAGGGCGCAGGACGCGCAGCCGCGCGTACAGGCCATCGGCGCAGCGCCCGAGGAACATCGCCGCCCGGTCGTCGCGCGCCAGCAGCCAGAGCGCCACCCCGACGGCAGCCAGCAGGACCAGTCCCACGGACGCGGCCGTGCCCACGGTGCCGCCAGCGTCGACCCCCGCTGCCGCGAGCCCGACTAGGGCCAGCCCGGGGAGGACGAGCTTGAGCGCGGTGTCGAACAGGTTGGTGACCAGCGCCCAGCGCGCGAACGCGGGTGACGCGAACCCCCAGGACCGCGCCATCCGCCAGTTGGCGACGGTGCCGGCCGCACCCCCGAGCGGCAGGAGGTTGGAGACGAAGCTGCCGGTGAGGTTGAGCAGCAGGGCCCGACGGTGCGACAGGCCCGGCAGCGCTGCGGTCAGGGCCGGGGTGTGCACCCACAGCCCCGCGAGCCACACGACGGTGAGCAGCAGCAGGTGCGCCGCGGACAGCGACGCGAGGGCGTGGGCGATGGCGTCCCACTGCGCGCCGGCGACCCGGGGCAGCGCGAGGGCGAGGATGCCCGTCGCCAGGGCACCGGAGACGAGCAGCCTGGCGGCCCTCCTCCCGCCGCGACCGCCCCCCGGCGCGCGGCGGGCGGCCTGGTCCCGCGCGGTCGGGCGCCGCACGGGTGCGGTCGGCGCCGGCAGCGGGAGCAGTCCGGGGTGGAGGGCCATGGCCGCACTCTGGCGGCCGGGTGCAGGTCACCGCATCGGGGCTGCTACCCAGATCGACCCCCATCGGTGACCAGTCCCTCAGGGTCGACCCTGAGGCTTCGGCAGGGCAGTGCGGGCAGTGACGTCCTAGCGTGGACGCATGTCACCCAGGAACGGCCGTCCCCGGCCCGACCCGGTCGGTCTCGGGCAGGAGTCCGTGTGGTCCTACCCGCGCCCGCCGCGCGTCGAGCCCTCGCGGCAGTCGGTCGAGGTCTGGGTGGGTGGCGAGCGCATCGGTGCGACGACCCTGTCGTGGCGGGTCCTCGAGACGAGCCACCCGCCGACCTACTACCTGCCGCGGTCCGCCTTCGTCCGGGGTTCGCTGCGCCCGGCCGAGGGCACGTCGTACTGCGAGTGGAAGGGCGTCGCGTCCTACCTTGACCTCGTCGGCGGGGGCGAGGTCGCACGACGGGCGGGGTGGTTCTACCCCGACCCGACGCGCGGCTTCGAGGTCCTCGCCGCGGCGGTGGCCGTCATGCCCGGCGCGGTGGACCGGTGCGTCGTCGACGACGAGGTGGTGCGCCCGCAGGAGGGCGGCTTCTACGGCGGCTGGATCACCGACCGGGTCGTGGGTCCGTTCAAGGGCGGGCCGGGCAGCCACGGCTGGTGAGCGCCTGCCGGTGGCGAGGGGCCGGGGTCAGTCGTCCGCCGCGGCCCGCAGCCGAGTCACGGACTCCTCCGCGGTACGCCGCGTGGCCTCGGCCTCCTTGCGCGCCCGGACCGCGCCGGTGACCGCCTCGAGCGCCCGCTCGTCGGCCTCCCGCGCCTTGGTGAGCTGCCGCTCGACGACGGCGACGCGTTCGCGGGTCTCCTCCGCGTGCTCACGCGCGGCCGCCACGGCGTCCTGCGCGGCCGACAACGCGGTGGTCGCCTCCTCGAGCTCGGCCTCCGCTGCCGCGAGCCTGGCCAGGACGTCCTCGCCCTCGCCGTCCGGCTCCTCAGACCCGGCCGCGTCCCCGGCGCCGTCGGCGCCCTGGGTGGCAGGCCCGGCGCTGGACCGCGGCGCGGAGCCCGACGTCGCCCCGACGCTGCCACGGACCACCGACAGGATGGAGCCGGAGGACGTGCGCACCACGGCCTCGGAGAGGTCGACCTCGCCGAACCCGCTGTAGGACAGGGCCCGGGTCAGCTGGCCCGAGGTGACCGCCGCGGACGCCTGCTCGTCGGCGAGGGCGGCGATGAGGGTCCCCCGCACGTCGTCCTGCGCCGCCGACGACAGGGTGCGGCCGGCCTCCGCGACCAGGCGCGCGGCCGCCGCCACCACACCGGTGACCACGCGGTCTCGTTCGGGTCGCAGCGACGTCAGGGTCGCGGTGTCGAGCCTCGACTGGGCGTGGCGCATCCGCACCCCGAGGTCGACGAGCTCCTCCACCAGGCCGGGCTCCTGCCGCGCGAGCAGGTTGACCGCCCACGCCGCGGTGCTCGGCTTGCGCAGCCTCCCGATCGCGGCCGCGCCCTCCTTGTCCCCGTCGGCCCTCGCGTCCGCGACGAGCGACCGGCGCACGGCCATGAACTCCTCTGGCGCGGCGCCGTACACGGTGCGCAGCGCCGCCTCGAGGTGACCGGAGGACACCGTCACCTCGTCGTCGGCGTCGCCGGGGCCGCGGGTGGGGGACACGTCGGCGACGCTACGGCATACCGCTCGCGCGGCGCGGGGTCGCTGCCCGGGATCGGCTGGGCACGACGTCGCGGCACGGGGCCCCGCGGTGGCGGCACGACCGATGACTTCCGGCGGCGCCGCGGGTCCAATGGACATGACGGTGGGCAGCCGGCCCACCCGGACGCAAGGAGCCCGTCATGCCCCGCACCTACCCGTGCCTTTGGTTCGACACCCGGGCCGAGGAAGCCGCCGAGTTCTACACCGGGCTCTTCCCCAACTCCAAGATCAACGCCGTGACCCGCTACCCCGCAGGGTCCGGCGAGCGTGAGGGCACCGTGCTCACCGTCGAGTTCGAGCTCGACGGCGCGCCGTACCTCGCCCTCAACGGCGGCCCCGAGTTCACCTTCGACGAGGCCATCTCGATCACCATCGACGTCAAGGACCAGGCCGAGCTCGACCACTACTGGGACGCCCTCACCGCCGACGGCGGCGAGGAGAGCATGTGCGGCTGGCTCAAGGACAAGTTCGGGCTGTCGTGGCAGGTCGTCCCCGAGCACTGGGACCAGATCGCCAGCGGTGACCCCGAGCGGGCGGCCAAGGTGTTCGCCGCGATGATGACGATGCGGAAGCTCGACATCGCGGCGCTCGAGGCGGCCGGCGACGCCTGACCGCGCGGGTCAGGCGCCGGGCGTGCGTCCCGGGGCCAGCTCGCGGGTGATGCCCTCCACCGTCTCGTCGCCCAGCTTCTCGAAGACCCGCTGCATCAGGGGCTCGGCGAGCTTGGCGATGCCGTTGAAGGCGATGTGCGCGTGGTAGGTCACCCTGGAGCCGGCGGGGTCCTGCAGCACGGTGATGTCGTCGGTCGAGGTGGCGGTCTTGTTGGTGCCACGCAGGACCACGTGGTCCGGCTCGAGGGTCACCAGCACGTACTCGAGCTCGGTCTCGCGCCCCAGCACCTTGGACACGTTGCGCCAGGTCGAGCCGACCTGCACCGGACCGGTGCCCACGCGGTCGCAGCGGACCGTGCCGGGGTCCCAGGCGACGGCGTTGGAGAAGTCGCTGAGGTAGGCCACGACCTCCTCCGGTGGGCGGGGGACCGTGAACGTGCGGGAGACGTCGACCATGTCCCGACGCTAACCCGAAAAATGACCGGGCGCCCTGTCGGACCCCGGCGCTAGCCTGAACGGGATGCGCTGCGGGGGCGCGTGTCCACCTCACTGCGAGAGGAACCCCTGTGTCAGCTCCAACCACCACACCGACGCAGTACCCCGACCAGATCGACGCCGCGGTCCTCAAGGTCGCCGGCGTCGTCGTCCTCGGGGCGATCATGTCCATCCTGGACATCACGGTCGTCAACGTCGCCCTGCCCGAGTTCCAGAGCGTCTTCGCCAGCGACCCGGCCAAGCCGCTCGACTACTCCACGGTCGCCTGGACCGTCACCGCCTACACGCTGGCGCTGGCCACGGTCATCCCGCTCACGGGCTGGGCGGCCGACCGCTTCGGCACCAAGCGCCTCTACATGTCCGCGATCGTCCTGTTCACCGCCGGCTCGGCCCTGTGCGCGGCGGCGACGTCCATCAACATGCTCATCGGGTTCCGCGTGCTGCAGGGCCTCGGCGGCGGCATGCTCATGCCGCTCGGCATGACGATCATGACCAGGGCGGCCGGCCCGGCCCGGATGGGTCGGCTCATGGCCATCCTCGGGGTCCCGATGCTCCTCGGCCCCATCCTCGGGCCGATCATCGGCGGCTGGCTCATCGAGCACGAGAGCTGGCACTGGATCTTCCTCATCAACGTGCCCATCGGCATCGTCGCGGTGGTCTATGCCTGGTTCGCCCTCCCCAAGGACCACACCGAGCCCTCGGAGTCGCTCGACGTGCTGGGCGTCGCCCTCATGTCGCCCGGCTTGGCCCTCTTCCTCTTCGGGATCTCCTCGATCCCGCAGAAGGGCACCATGAACTCGCCCAAGGTCTACGTCAACATGACCATCGGCCTGGTCCTCATGCTCGCGTTCGTGTGGCACTCGTTCCGGCCCCGGCACCCGCTGCTCGACCTGCGGCTGTTCCGCAACCGCAACCTCACCGTCTCGACGGTGACGATGTTCATGTTCGCCGCGGCGTTCTTCGGCGGCCTGCTGCTCGTCCCGACCTACTACCAGTCGGTGCGGGGCGAGTCGACCCTGCACGCGGGCCTGCTCGTCGCCCCGCAGGGCATCGGCGCCATGCTGACCATGCCGATCGCCGGGGCCCTGGTCGACAAGATCCCGGTCGGGCGCATCGTGCCCTTCGGGCTGCTGGCCATCATCTGCGGCATGTTCGGGCTCACGCAGATCACCTCGACGACGTCCTACACAACGATCATCGTGCTGCTGTTCATCATGGGCCTCGGCATGGGCGGCACGATGATGCCGATCTTCACCACGGCACTGCGCACCCTCACCCAGCACGAGGTCGCCCGTGGATCCACGCTGCTCAACATCACCCAGCAGATCGCCAGCTCGGTCGGGGTGGCGACCATGTCCGTCCTGCTCACCAACCACTTCAAGGAGAGCAGGCTCGCCGGGCCCGCGATGGCGTCGCACCGCGACCCGGCGATCATCGACAAGATCGGTGGCCCGGCAGCGGTGACGCAGGGTCTGGCCGACGCCGCGGAGGCGTTCGCCAAGACGTACTGGGTGGCGGCGGTCCTCGTGGCCCTCACCCTGGTCCCTGCGTTCTTCCTCCCCCGGCGTCGAGAGGTGTCCCACCTGCTCGACGACCAGGGCGCCCCGCCGGTGGTCATCCACTGACGCCAGAGCCCGGAGCCGGGCGCGCGCCGGCTCCGACGCTGGCCGAGCGGGTCGCCGCGGAGTTCGGCCTCACCGTCGTCGGCACCCAGCACCTCGCGCTGGGTGCCGACGCGAGGGCGGAGCTCTGCAAGGTGACCACCGCCGACGGCGACGCCTATGCCGCCAAGACCAGCACCGGGGACCAGCCGGGTCTCGCCGTGGCCGACCTGCTGGCGCGTCGCGGGGTCGGTGGAGTGCCGGCGCCCGTGAGGTCGCTCGACGGCGGCCTCACCTCCGCGAGCCTGGACGGTGCCCGGCTCAGCCTCGTGCGCTGGGTGGCCGGCGCGCGGGTCCTCGACGTCGGGCTGCGACCGCACGAGTGGGTGCGGCTCGGTGAGCTGCTGGGGCGACTGCACGCCGTCCCCACCGACGACCCGGTCCTGGACGGTCTCCCCGCCGAGGAGCACGACCCGAGCGCCGTGGTGGAGCAGGCGAGGGCGTTCGACGACCGCCTCGGGCGGGCGCTGGCCGGCGGCGACCCGCTGGTGGCCGAGCTCGCCACGACCTGGGCGCTCGCCGGGCCGATGGTGCTCGAGGCGGCCGCCCGAGCGGAGCAGCTGGCCACCGCGGCCGCGTGGGCGCGGGCCCACCTCGTGCTGTGCCACACCGACCCGCACCACGGCAACCTGCTGGTCGACGGTGACGGCGAGGTCTGGCTCGTGGACTGGGACGACGCGATGCTGGCACCACGCGAGGCCGACCTCATGTTCGTCGTCGGTGGGGTGTTCTCCCACGCCCCGATCACCGAGGACCAGGTGCGGTGGTTCTTCGACGGCTACCAGGCCAGCACCGGCGTCGGCCCGGGCGACCCCGACCCCGACCTGCTCGCCTACCTTCGCTGCGTGCGCGCCCTCGTGGACGTCCTCGACTTCGCGGGCACCGTCATCGACGTGCAGGGACGGACGCCCCAGGAGCGGCGGTCGGCCTTGGCCATCGCGCACGCGTCCGTGGTGCCCGGCGCCCTGCTCGACCTGGCCACCCGCTGACTCCGACGCGCTGACCTCCACACGCTGACCTCCACGCGCTGGCCCAAGCGACGCCCCTCCACGCGGCCGGCCCTCGCGCGCCGTGGGACGGCCGCCCAGCCGGCCCGATCGGGGTCTGGGACCATGACGAGGTGACCCCGACCGCCCCGCCCGACCTCCCGCCCCGCTGGTCGGCCCGGGTGCCCTCGTCGCAGGACGTGGCGGCCCTGACCGCCCTCGTGGCGCACCACCACGTCGCGACCCGCGGCTCGACCTCGGTCGACGAGGCGGCGGTGGCCTTCGAAGTCACCGGCTACGCGTCCTGGACGCGGCGCCAGCTCCTCGTCACGGACCCGCAGGGCACCGTCCGGGGCTGGTGCCGGGTGCACGACCGTGCAGCCGGACGGACCGTCGTCGACCTCACCGTCGACCCCGAGCACCCCGACGCCGACCTGGTGGCCGCCCACCTCTTCGCCTGGGCACAGGAGACGGCCCTGGTCGTGGCGGGCCAGCGCGGCCTGCCCGGGACCCAGCTGGACTCCGGGAGGCACGTCGAGGACGAGTCGCAGGCACGGTGGCTGGCTGCCGCCGGCTACACCAAGGTCCGCACCTGGCTGCAGATGACCCGACCGGTGACGGCCGACGAGGGCCGACCGGGCGCGCTGCCGGGTCCGCGTGAGGGCGTCACCATCCGGCGCGTCGCCACCCACGACACCGGTCTCCCCGTGGCCGGCGACCTGCAGACCGTGCACCAGATGCTCGAGGAGTCGTTCGCGGACCACTTCAACTCCTACCGGGAGAGCTTCCCGGAGTTCGTGCAGCGCCTGCGGGAGGACCCCGGCCACCGTTGGGACCACTGGTGGGTGGCAGAGGTGGACAGCGACGGCGTGACGCTGCCCGGCGGCGCCATCGTCAGCTCGGTGCTGTCGGCCGACGCGACCGGCACCGAAGGCAGCTATGTCGACTACATCGGCGTGCACCGGCGGGCGCGAGGCCGGGGGGTGGCGAAGGCGTTGCTGCACACCGTGATCCGCGACGCCGCCCAGCGAGGTCGCAACCGGGTCAACCTCGAGGTCGACGCCGACTCCCCCACCGGGGCGGACGGCCTCTACGCCTCGATGGGCTGGCACACCGCCTACCGGACCGAGTCGTGGCACCGGGACGTGGAGCTGCCGCAGTAGGAGGGCGTCGACTGGCGACCCCCTGGCGAGCGGCGGGACGACGCTCCGTGGAGGGGGTGCGTCAGGTCAGCGCGCGCGGGGTCAGCGTGCGGCGGGAGGCAGGTCGCCCGGGTCGGCTGCCGGCCAGTCCTGCGGGTCGGGCCCGAGGGCAGCGAGCGCGGCGACCTGCTCGGCACACCACACCGAGACCTCCCGTTGCCTGCCCAGGACCTCGCCGGCGAACTCCTGCCACGGCACCCACACCGCCTCGTGGACCTCGGTGGGGTCGAGCCTTGGGCGGGCACCGGGTGCCAGCCACGCGGCGTACACGGGGCACATCTCGTGCTCGACCACTCCGTCCATCTCGGCGCGGTAGGCGAAGCGCGGCAGCACGAGCCGTGGTGGGGTGACCGCGAGTCCCAGCTCGCGGCGCGCCCGGCGCACGACGGCGTCGGCGGGCGGCTCGCCGGGCGCGGGGTGCCCGCAGACCGAGTTGGTCCAGACGCCGGGGAACGTCGCCTTGTCGAGGGCGCGGCGGGTCACGAGCAGCTCGCCGTCGGCTGAGAAGAGGTAGGCGGAGAAGGCGAGGTGGAGCGGGGTGTCGGCGTGGTGCACCCCGGCCTTGGCGGCCGTCCCGAGCGGGCGGCCCTCGGCGTCGAGCAGGACGACGAGCTCCTCGCCCGGCGCCACCGCGGAGGCCGTCACCGGACCCTCCCCAGCTCGTGCACGGCACCGGCGAAGACCCTCGGCACCGCGCGGGCAGCAGGGACCACGGCCCGGCGCGCCCAGGCCGGCCGGGTCGCCCGGACGAGGCCGCCGGTGAGCACCGTGTAGCGCCAGCTCGCGCGGCGCCATCCCCGCTCGTAGTCCTGGGGCCGCCCCGCCTCGACGGCCGCGACCGCCTCCGCGACCTGCGCCAGGCCCAGGGCGACTCCCTCGCCGGTGAGGGCGTCCACGTAGCCGCTGGCGTCGCCGACGAGCAGCACCCGGCCCTGCACCCTGCGGCGGGCGCGCTGCCGCAGGGGCCCGGCGCCGCGTACGTCGGTGGGGGGCCGGTCCGCCGCGTCGAGGCGCGCCCGGAGCGCGGGGAACCCGGAGAGCAAGGTGTCGTACCCGACCCGGCTGCGGGTGAGCAGCGCCACCCCGACCAGGTCGGGGGCCACCGGCGTCACGTAGGCCTCGGCGTCGGGTCCCCAGTGGACCTCCACGTGGTCCGACCAGGGCGCCAGCAGGTGGTGGCGCCTCAGCCCGAAGCGCGCGGCGCCGGTCGCCGGGACGTCGAGCCCGAGGGCGCGTCGGGTCGGGGAGTGCAGGCCGTCGGCGGCGATGGCGTACCGCGCCGTGACCACCGGGCCGGGTCGGTGCCCCGGCTCGCGGGTGGCCACCCGTACCCCGTCCCCGGACTGGGTGAGGTCGTCCGCGGCGAGGGGCAGGACCGGGACACCGGCCGCGTCGACGGCGGTGCGCAGCGCGGAGTGCAGGGTGGTGCGGCGCACCCCGCGTCCCGGGCCGTCCCGGAAGTCGGCCTGGGCCACCCGGTCCCCGGCGAGGTAGCGGATCCCGGTGAGTGGCACCCCCTGCGGGTCGACCCCGAGCCGGGCGAGCGCGGCGACCGCGCCCGGCATGAGGCCCTCGCCGCACGCCTTGTCGATGGGGCCGTCACGGGGTTCGAGGACCACCGCCGACCGTCCGCTGCGGGCGACGGCCAGGGCCGCGGCGAGCCCCACGGGTCCCCCGCCGACCACGACCACGTCGACCGGCTCGGTGCCCTCGGAGCTCACGGAGCCACCAGCTCGGCGAGCGCGCGCTCCTCTGCCCGGAGCCGCACGGTGAGCAGGGCCGCGTCGAGGACGGTGAACACCAGCGCGGTGACCCAGGCGGTGTGCACCAGCGGCAGGGCCACCCCCTCGACGACCACGGCGACGTAGTTGGGGTGGTCGAACCACCGGTAGGGGCCGTGGGTGACCCGACCGGCGCCGGGGACCACGACGACCCGGGTGTTCCACTGGTGCCCGAGCGTCCGGATGCACCACCAGCGCAGGGCCTGCGAGCCGACCACCAGCGCGAGCATCGTCCACCCCAGCAGCGGGTGGAAGCCGCGGTCCAGGACGACGACCTCGACCACGGCCCCGACGAGCAGCGCCGTGTGGAGCACGACCATGACCGGGTAGTGGCCGCGACCGCTCTCCCGGCCCCCGCGCTCGAGGGCCCAGGCCGCGTTGCGCTTCGACACCACCAGCTCGGCGACGCGCTCCAGGCCGACGGCCGCGACGAGGACGAGGTAGAGGACGACGGACACGGTCAGCCCCCGGCGGCCCGGAGCAGGACCATCTCCAGGCAGAACCCCGGCCCCATGGCGAGCAGCAGGCCGTGCGAACCCGGGGCCGGGGGCCGGTCGCGCAGGGTGTCCGCGAGCACGTGCAGCACCGAGGCGGAGGACAGGTTGCCGATGCGGGCGAGGCTGTCCCAGGTCATGCCGAGCGCGTGCCGGTCGACCTCGAGGGCGTCCTGCATGGCCTCGAGCACCTTGGGGCCGCCCGGGTGGGCGACGTACCAGCCCAGGTCCGCGCGCGAGAGCCCGTGGTCGGCCAGGAACCCGTCGACGTCGGCGCGCAGGTTGTCGCGCACGAGGTCGGGCACCTCCACGCCGAGGACGATCCGCAGGCCGCTGGCACCCACGTCCCAGCCCATGGCGCGTTCGGTGTCGGCGTACATGCGGCTGCGGGTGGCGAGCACCCGAGGACCACCTGCGGTGCCCCGGTGGGCGCCCACCATCACGACCGCGGCGGCCCCGTCGCCGAACAGGCCGCTCGCGACGAGGTTGGCCATCGAGGTGTCGTCGCGCTGGACGGTGAGGCTGCACAGCTCGGTCGAGACGAGGACGGCGACCTCGTCGGGGTGGCCCACGAGGTAGTCGTGGACGCGGGCGACCCCGGCGGCTCCGGCCACGCAGCCGAGCCCCACGAGCGGGACGCGCTTGACGTCGTCGCGCAGCCCGATCCGGGCGGCGATGCGGGCCTCGACCGACGGGACCGCCAGGCCCGTGATGGTGGCGGAGACGATGAGGTCGACGTCGCGGGTCGTGAGCCCTGCCGCGGCGAGGGCCTCCTCGACCGCCTGCGCGCCGAGGTCGACCGCGACCCGGATGAACTCGTCGTTGGACGCGCCGAAGTCCTTGAGCTCGGGGTAGCGCTCGAGCGGCAGGGCGAGGTGCCGGAACTCGACCCCCGCGTTGCCGTGCATCCGTTGCAGCAGAGGGAGGTTCGGCTTGTGCGGGGCCAGCACCTCGGCGAAGACCTCGGTGACCTCGCTCTGGGCGTAGCGGTGCCCGGGGAGGGTGCCGCGGACGGCGAGGAGTTGGCTCACCTCCACAGCCTAGGCACGGCGGGGCGTCTTCCGCGTCCCCGGTGCCTACGCTGCGGACATGGATGCGGCGACGGGCGGCGGGCACCGGCCCACCCTGGCGCGCGGACGTGCCCTGCTCGAGGCCGCCCACCTCGGGCCCTCGGTGGCGGTCACGGTGCTCACGGCCCTCCTGGCCGTGGCCGCCGGGCACCACCTGGGGCGGGGCGCGCTGGTCGTCGCGGCCGTGGCGGCGGGGCAGCTCTCGATCGGCTGGTCGAACGACCTCGTGGACGCCCCCCGGGACCGGCAGGTGGGCCGCACGGACAAGCCGCTGGCGACGGGCGCGGTCCGCGAGGGCACCGTACGGGTCGCGACGGCCGTCGCCCTCGGCGCCTGCGCCGTCCTGTCGCTGGCCTGCGGGTGGCGGTCGGGCGTGGCCCACCTCCTGCTCGTGGTGGGTTCCGGGTGGGCCTACAACCTCGGGCTCAAGCGCACCGCGGCGTCCGCATTGCCCTACGCGGTGGCCTTCGGCACGCTGCCGGCGGTGGTCAGCCTGGCGCTGCCCCACCCCGTCGTCGCGCCGGCGTGGATGCTGGCCACCGGCGCGCTGCTCGGTGTGGGAGCGCACCTGCTCAACGCCCTGCCGGACCTCGCCGACGACGAGGCCACGGGGGTGCGCGGGCTCCCCCACCTGCTCGGGGCGCCCACCGTACGCGTCCTGGCACCCGTGGTGCTGCTGGCCGGCTCCGCGGTCGCGGTGCTCGGGCCCCCGGGTCCGGTGCCGGCGTCGGCGGCGGTTGCGGGGATCCTCTGTGTCACCCTGGCGGCAGTGGCGGTCACGACCCGTGGGCGCACGCCGTTCCTCGCCTCGATCGGGATCGCGCTGGTCGACGTCGTGGGCCTGCTGCTGCGCGGCTAGCCGTGGGCGTGGTCGCCGGCGAGTCCGGCGGCCCACTGACCCACCTCGCGCACGAAGGTCCGCACCGCGGCGACCTCCTCGGCGGTGACCTCCGCGTCGTACGGCCCTCCCCGGGAGCGCGCAGCCTCCTCGAGCAGGGCCGCCCACGGGCGGCCCTCGGGCTGCGTGGCCAGCCACCGCATCGCCGCCTTCTTCGACGCGACGGTGCCGTGGACCCGGGTGAACCACATGCGCGCCATCGTGGCCGGCGCGTAGCGGGTGTCCCAGGCAAACCACCGCTCCTGGCGTTCCCACGCCTGCACCGCCGCGGGGATGTCGGCGTCCATCCGCGCCTGCAGCGCCGCCGCCGGGACGGCCGGCAGAAGCGTGTCGGCCGGGGGCCCGGCGAGGCGTACCCCGTGCTCCCGCAGGATCCAGCGGGTCACCTCGGTGTTGCAGTGGGCGTCCGGCACGAGGGTGTCGTGGCCGTGGTCGACGTATGGCCACGGCTGCCCGACCGAGTCGAGGTCCGCGAGCTGGCCCACCGGGGCGTAGGAGCCCTCGAGGTGGCGGTTCCACGTCCCCGCACGGTGCGGCAGATCTGCGTGGAAGGCGGCCAGCGACGCCCACTGCTGGTCGTCGAGGGCCGTGCGGGTGACCACGAGGAAGTCGCAGTCGCTCTCGGCGTCGGCGTCACCGAGGGCGAAGGAGCCCTGCAGGTAGACCCCGACGAGGTCGTCCCCCAGCACGGTCCGCGCCCGCTCGGCGAGCTCGGCCAGGACGTCGTCGAGCTCGGCGATGCCAGTCGGGGAGGGTGCGCGCACGGGTCGACGGTGCCAAGAAGCCAGACCCGGGGCAACGGGATATCGCGCGCGACGGTGGGTGAGCGGCTCAGATGGGTTCGAGCAGCCGGGTGAGGAAGGTCCGCGTGCGCGGGTGCTGGGGGTTGGCGATGACGTCCTGCGGCGGTCCCTGCTCGACGATGACGCCTCCGTCGATGAACAGCACCTGGTCGGCGACCTGCTGGGCGAACCGCAGCTCGTGGGTCACCACGACCATCGTCCAGCCCTCCGAGGCGAGGGTCTTCATGACGCCCAGGACGTCGCCGACCAGCTCGGGGTCCAGGGCGGAAGTGGGTTCGTCGAAGAGCACGAGGTCCGGGCGGATGGCCAACGCGCGGGCGATGCCCACCCGCTGCTGCTGGCCGCCGGACAGCTGGAACGGGTACTTGTCGGCGTGCTCGGCCAGCCCCACCTTGTCGAGCAGCTCGCGAGCCCGCGCGGTCGCCTCGTCGAGCGGCTCACCCTGCACGACGACGGGCCCCTCGATGACGTTCTCCAGCGCCGTCTTGTGCGGGAAGAGGTGGTGGGCCTGGAAGACCATCCCGCTGTGCCGGCGCAGCGCCATGAGCTCCGCCCGCTGCGGCCGGGGCAGGCGACCGCGCGGCCCCGGGTTGATGCCGGCGAAGTCGACGGTGGTCCCCCCGATCCGCACGACCCCCCGATCGGGCACCTCGAGGGCGTTGAGCGAGCGCAGCAGCGTCGTCTTGCCGGAGCCGGACGGCCCGATGACGCAGGTGACGGTGCCCGGGTCGACCGTGAACGAGATGTCGGTGATGACCTCGTGGTCGCCGAAGGACTTCGCGAGGTGCTGCACCTCCACCAGGTGGTCGGTGGCGGCCGGGGTGCGTCCCGTGGTGTCGGTCTGGGTGCTCATGCGGCCACGAACCTGTTCAGTCGGGTCTCGGTGCGGGACTGGGCGAAGGACAGCACGAGGCAGATCACCCAGTAGTAGAGGGCGGCCATGCCGTAGAGCGCGAGGAACTCGAAGCTCGGTGCTGCTGCGATCTGGGCGCGGCGGAAGAGCTCCACGACGAGGATCGTCGCCGCGAGCGAGGTGTCCTTGACCAGCGAGATCAAGGTGTTGCTGAGAGGTGGCACGGCGGTGCGCGCGGCCTGCGGCAGGATGACCCGCCGCAACGTCGTCGCGTAGTCCATCCCCACCGTCGATGCCGCCTCCCACTGCCCGCGGGGCAGGCTCTCGACGGACGAGCGCACGATCTCGGCGGCATACCCGCCGACGTTGAGGCTGAACGCGATCACGGCCGCGAGGAAGGGGTTGATCTTCACCCCGAGCTGCGGCAGGGCGTAGAAGATGAGGAACAGCTGGACCAGCAGCGGCGTCCCGCGGATGAAGGAGATGTAGAGGCGGGCGATGCCGGCGACCACGGGGTGGCTCGACATCCGCATCAGCCCGATCGCGAGGGCGATGACCATCCCGACCGCGAAGCTGATGACGGTGAGCGGGATCGTCCTGGTGAGGGCGGCACGCGCCATCGGCCACGCGTTGTCGCGCATGATCTGCCAGGTGCTCGGCGTGGTCACGGCCGCCCCGAAGTACTTGGCGTAGATCTTGTCGAGCGTCCCGTCCGCCTTCAGGTCGGCGATGGCCTTGTTGAGCTGCGGCAGGTAGCCGGACCCCTTCCTCGCCGCGAGGACCGACTTGCTCACGTCGTTGGTCTCGGCGACGACCTTGATCCCGGCGTCGGGCTTGGTGCGCAGGTAGTTGCGGATCGCCAGCTTGTCGTTGACCAGGGCGTCGACCCGTCCCTGCTCGAGGTTGTCGATGGCCAACGCCATCTCGTCGACGCCGACGATGGTCGCGCCAGCCCCCTTGGCCACCTCGGCCCAGTTGCTGGTGATGTTCTCGGCAGCCCGTTTGCCCTTGAGGTCGGCGAGCTTGGTGATGCCCTTCTCGTCCTTGCGGACCACGAGGACGCCGGTCGTCTCGACGTAGGGGTCGCTGAGGTCGTAGCGGGCGTTGCGCTCCTCGTTGAACGTGATCTGGTTGGCGACGACGTCGAACCGCCCCGCCTCGAGGGCCGCGAACATCGAGTCGAACGGCGTCTCGACGTACTCGACCTTGACGCCGAGGTGCTTGCCGATGGCGTTCATGACGTCGATGTCGTAGCCGGTCAGGCCGGTGCCGGTGCCGCCGTGGTAGCTGAACGGCGGGTAGACCCCCTCGGTGCCGACCTTGAGCGTCGGCGGCAGGTCGGCGGACCGGCCGCCCACCCCGGTCGACGCCGACGCGCCGGCGGCGGGCACCGCGACGAACAGGAGCCCGAGGACGAGCACGAACAGGGCATGGGCGGCTCGCTTCACCCTGCCACCGTAACCACGCGCGGTACGGGCCGCAGGCGGAGGTCGGCCGGCGCAGGTCAGCCGGCGGAGCCCTCGCTCCCACCGGCGGCCGCGCCGGCGATGTTGACCATCCACGCGGTGCCGAACCGGTCGGTGCACATCCCGAACTCGTCGCCCCACATCTGCTTCTCCAGCGGCATCGTCACGGTCCCGCTGGCGGCCAGCTTGTCCCAGTAGCCCCGCAGCTCGTCGCCGTCGTCGCCGCTGAGGCTGATCGTGATGGCCGAGCCCTTCGAGTGCTCCATGCCCTCCGGGGCGTCGCTGGCCATGAGGGTGAAGCCGGAGTCGGTCTCGAGCTGCGCGTGCATGATCTTGTCCTTGTCGGGCCCGTCGCCCGAGCCGTACTCGCCGAACGTGCTCATCGTGAGCGTGCCGCCGAAGACGTCCTTGTAGAACTCCATGGCCTGCCGCGCGTCGTCGGAGAAGCCGATGTAGGGGTTGAGCTTCGAGGCCATGAGGATCTCCCGTGGTGTGCGGCCCGGCGTCTCCGGGTCCGGTTCCTCGGACGCTAGACCCGGGCACCGACACCCGTCACCGGTCAGCCTGCGTAGGTCGACACGGCGTGCCGGCCGGCCGGCACGGGACCGGGCTCGACCCCGGTCAGCCGGCGCGGAGCTTGTCGAGCCGCGCCCTCAGCGACGCCTCGCGGTGGGCGTTGCCGTGCAGCCCCAGGTAGCGCGAGCCGAACACCGCGAGCAGCGCGTCGTCGAGGCGCCGTACGGCCCCGGCGGGGTAGCGGTAGCCCATCCGGGCGTTGATGGCCGGTGCGTCGATCGACTGGAGCAGCCCGGCGAGCTCCTCCAGCGAGGTGATCCCGAGCTCGAGCAGCAGGCCGGAGATCCACGCGTAGTGGTCGGTGCGCGACCAGCCGGCATCGGTGAACTGGCCGCCCAGGAAGGAGGCGAGGTCGGCGGCGCTGATCCGCGGGTCGCTGTCGTCGGCGGGGAGCGCGTGCCCGCCCATCGTCGCCTGGAGCCGGTGCCGGATCTCGGAGAACTCCCGGTCGGCGAGCTCGAGCAGTCCCGCGGCGAGGGTGAACCGCCGGTCGAGGTCGCTGACGTGCTCCTCGGGGATGGTGCCCTTGTAGCGGATGTCGTGCTCGAACTCGGCCCACGCGTGCTGCAGGATCGTCCGCACCTGCACCGACGCGCTGAACCCCTTGAGGCCCTCGTACTGCGCCGGGGCGCCCTTGATCCGGTCGATGGCGACGAGCAGGTGGCGGCTCGCGTAGCCGAAACGGCCCTGCCGGGCGGTCTCCCGGCCGAGGTCGCGGTCGTCGAGGACGCTCAGCTGGTCGGAGAGCAGGTCGGCCACGGCGGTGACGTCGTCGCGCAGGTAGGTCACGACCCGCACGCCGACCTTGTCGGTGATCTGCTCGAACGGGTCGTCGTAGAGGGGGGTGCCATCGGGGCCGGTGCGAGCCGCCTTGCCCGCGAAGGACGCCACGGTCTTGGCGCGGCCGGTCACCGACACGTAGTTGATGCCCGCGTCGTCGAGCAGCGCGGTGGTCATCGCGACGAACCCGTCGGCGGCCTCCTGCACCGCGCCGTGCACGGCGGCGTACCGCTGGACGGCGTCGCGGACGCGCTCCTGGTCATCGCTCACGGGCCCACCCTGCCCTATGCCGGCCCGTGGTGGGTCCACGGACCGCGTGGCCGGGCCGCGTGCGTACCGCGCGGCCGGACCGCCGGCGATCACCCGCCGGTGCTGCCGTCGATCCGCTCCCGCAGGAGGTCGGCGTGCCCGCAGTGCCGCGCGTACTCCTCGATGAGGTGCACGAGCACCTCCCGCAGCGAGATCCGGTCGCGGGTGGGGTGGGTGCTCACGACCTCGAGGGACTCGGCGCGATCGACGAGCTCCCGCGCGTGGGCGACCTCGCGCCGCCACGACTCCCAGGCCTCGGCGACGACGGCCTCGTCGGGCACGGCTCCGTCGAAGTCCCGGTCGGGAACGGCCTCGGTGTCGTAGAGGCGCGGGACCCGGTGGCCCTCCATGGTGATCCGGAACCAGACGTGCTCGACCTTCGCGAGGTGCCGGAGGAGCCCGAGCAGCGACAGGGTGGACGGCTCGACCGACCGCGTGGCCAGCTGCTCCGGCGTCAGCCCCTCGCACTTGAGCTCGAAGACGCCACGGAAGTGGTCGAGGTACTCGACCAGCACCTCCCGCTCGCTGGGGACGGTGCTGGGGACGGTGGTCGTGGCGGGGCTGGGCGTGTCCTCGGGAGCCATGGCCCCAGATCCTTGCGTGCCGTCGAGGAATCTGCGAACGGGTCACGCGGTTGTCACCGCCATGACGACATGGGGATTCATCGGCAGTGGCAACATCGGCAGCACCGTGGCACGTCTGGCCCTCGCGGCCGGGCACGAGGTCGTGATGAGCAACAGCCGCGGCCCGGAGACCCTCACGGACCTGGTGGCCGAGCTGGGCCCGGGCGCCCGCGCGGCCACGGCTGCCGAGGCGGCCACTGCGGGCGACGTGGTGGTCGTGACCATCCCGCTCAAGAACTACCGCGACATCCCGGTGGACGAGCTCGCCGGCAAGGTCGTCATCGACACCCTCAACTACTACCCGCAGCGGGACGGGCAGTTCGCCGAGCTGGACGACGAGTCGACCACCACCTCCGAGCTGGTCCAGGCGCACCTGTCGGGCTCGAAGGTGGTCAAGGGCTTCAACAACATCTTCTTCGGGCACCTGGCCTCGCTCGCCCGGCCCTCGGGCTCACCCGACCGCAGCGCCCTGGCGATCGCCGGCGACGACGCGGACGCCAAGGCGACCGTGACCCGCCTGTTCGACGAGATCGGCTACGACACCCTCGACCTCGGCCCGCTCGCCGAGGGCTGGCGCACCCAGCGCGACACCGCCGCCTACGGCGTGATGTACGCCGCGGACCCCGCGGACTGGTCGAAGGGCGCCGTCCCCGTGGACGCCATCGCGCTCGCCGACCGGGCCGCGGCCGCGAAGCGGTACCGCGACAGCTGAGTCACGCCCGGGTGAGGCACGCCTGCAGCCCGTCGAGCAGGCGGTCGACGTCGGCGTCGTCGGTGTAGGAGGCGACCCCGATCCTCAGCGCACCGGCGTCGCCGAGCCCCAGGGCGCGGGAGGCCTCGAGCGCGTAGAAGCTGCTGGCCGGCACGTTGACACCCCGTCCTGCCAGGAACCGGTAGACGTCGGCGCTGTCGTGCCCATCGAACCGGACCAGCAGCGTCGGGGTGCGCCGGGCGGCCCGTGAGTACACGGTCGCGCCCGGCAGCTCCTGGAGCGCCGCCTCGATGCGCGCGCGCAGGGCCGACTCGTGCTCCTCGACCGCGGCGAAGGAGCGCGCCAGGCGCTCGCGCCGCGTGCCGTCCCCGGGCACGAGGCCGGCGAGGAAGTCCACGGCGGCCGCGGTGCCGGCCATGAGCTCGTAGGGCAGGGTGCCCAGCTCGAACCGCTCGGGCACGGCGTCGGAGGACGGTGCCAGCTTGTCGGGGCGCAGCGTCTCGAGCAGGGCCGGGTCCGCCGCGAGCGCGCCGCAGTGCGGACCGAAGAACTTGTACGGCGAGCACGCCACGACGTCGGCCCCGAGCGTCTCGAGGTCGACCGAGGCGTGCGCCGCGAGGTGGACCGCGTCGACGAAGAGCAGCGCACCGTGGGCGTGGGCGACCTCGGCGATGGCCGCGACGTCGGGCCGGGTGCCGATGAGGTTGGAGGCGCCGGTCACCGCGACCAGGCGGGTGCGCGCGGAGACGACGTCGGCGAACGCCTGGGGGTCCAGCTCCCCGGTCGCCGGGTCGAACTCGGCCCAGCGCACGGTCGCCCCGACGGACTCGGCGGCAAGCACCCACGGGCGGATGTTGGCGTCGTGGTCGAGGCGGCTCACCACGACCTCGTCGCCCGGGCCCCAGTCCTTGGCGAGGGTGCGCGACAGGTCGAACGTCAGCGCGGTCATGCTCCGCCCGAACACCACCCCGCCGGGCTGGGCGCCGAGCAGGTCGGCGAGCGCCGCCCGGCCGGCCAGCACGTTGGCGTCGGAGTTCTGCTCGGCGGTCGTCACGCTGCCGCGCGTCGACATGGGGGCGGTCATCGTCGCGGCGACGGCATCGGCCACCACCCCGGGGATCTGCGACCCGCCCGGGCCGTCGAAGTGCGCGGCCCCACCCTGCAGGGCCGGGAAGTGGGCGCGCAGGGCGGCGACGTCGAGGGTGGCTACGGAGGAGGGGGCCATGGAGGAGGGGGCCATGGAGGAGGACGCGGGCGGCATACCCAGCACTGTGCCATCCCCGCCCCGGGTGGGCAGGTCGGCCGTGGTCGGGCCGGGCGCGCTCAGGCGGTATGCACCGACCAGGCGCGGCGTGCCACCGAGTCCCACCGCCGCAGCTCCACCGCCTCCCCGGTGAGCTCGGGAACGGCACCGTCGGCACCGCGCAGGACCCCCAGCGCGCTCGCCAGCGCCTCCGCCGGTAGGCCGCGGGCGAGGGTCACGTGCGGCACCCACCGGCCGGGGGCGGTGTGCGGGGACGGGCCCGTGGAGCCGGTCAGGGCCGTGGCCACCGAGGCGTGGAGGTCGAGCACCGGCCGGTCCACGACGACGAGCCGGGCGAGCACCAGCCGGCGACCACCCAGGAGCACCGGCGGCCCGAGGCGGACCGGGACGGGCAGCGCGCGAGCGGTCGCCACGAGGGCGTCCTCCCCCTCCTCGGGGAACCCGTCGGCCACCGCGACCGACACGTGGGGGGCGTTCGACTCGCCCCGGTGGTCGGCCTGGCTGGGCAGGCCCGCCCCGGACAGGGCGGCCCACTCGGCCCGGACCGCGGCGTCGGTGGCCGGGTCGAGGAGGAGCTCCACGGACTGCACCCGCCCATCCTCACGGGGGAATGCAGGCGCCGCGACTTCGGTTGCCGCCTTCGTTGAACTTTTGACGATCGACTCCGAGGAGAACGCATGTCCCGCGCATTCGAGAACGCCCAGGTGGGCCCGTGGACGCTGCCGCAGCGCTTCGTGATGGCCCCGCTCACCCGCAACCGTGCAGGTGAGGGTGGCGTCCCGACCGACCTCAACGTCGAGTACTACCGCCAGCGTGCGAGCGCCGGCCTCATCATCACCGAGGGCACCCAGCCCAGCGCCGTAGGCCAGGGCTACCTCGACACCCCCGGCATCCACAGCGACGAGCAGGTCGCCGGCTGGTCCAGGGTGAGCGAGGCCGTGCACGCCGAGGGCGGCCGCATCTTCATCCAGCTCATGCACGCCGGCCGCATCGCGCACCCGGACAACAAGAACGGGCTCGAGTCGGTCGCCCCCAGCGCCATCGCCGCCCCCGGGAAGATGGTCACCGCGAACGGCCAGGTTGACCACCCCACCCCGCGCGCGCTCGAGACCGACGAGGTCCCGGGCATCGTCGCCGACTTCGTGCACGCCGCACGCCAGGCGGTCGCGGCCGGCGCCGACGGCGTCGAGATCCACTCGGCCAACGGCTACCTGCTGCACCAGTTCCTCGCGCCGAGCAGCAACACCCGCACCGACGGGTACGGCGGCTCCCCCGAGAACCGCGCCCGGCTCACCGTCGAGGTCACCCGCGCCGTCGCCGAGGCCATCGGTGCCGAGCGCGTGGGCATCCGGATCTCCCCGGCGCACAACATCCAGGGCGTCCTCGAGGAGGACGCGGCCGACGTGCGTGCGACGTACGACGCGCTGGTCGGTGGCATCGCCGACCTCGGCCTGGCCTACCTGAGCATCCTGGCCGACCCGCAGTCCGACCTGCTGCGCGACCTGCGCCAGCGGTTCGGCGGCCCGGTCATCATCAACACCGGTTTCGGCGACGTGACCACGCTCGACTCCGTCGAGGGCCTGCTCGAGCGCGACCTCGGCGACCTGGTCGCGGTGGGGCGCCCGTTCCTCGCCAACCCCGACCTGCCGAAGCGCTGGCGCGAGGGCATCGAGCTCAACGAGCCGAACCCCGACACCTTCTACGGCGGCGGCGCCGAGGGCTACACGGACTACCCCGCTGCCTGACCGAGCCCGGCGTCCTCGACCGGCGCCGACGGGCCGCTCCGCCGTCCAGCGAGGTGTGCCCACCACGGTGCGCCCTGCCCACGGAACCTCGTGGGCAGGGCGTACTGCCCTCGGCGGGGCGTAATGCCGTGGGCAGGGCGTACTGCCGTGAGTCGCGCACGTCGGGGCGCACGTCCCTAGGGTGTGCGGATGGCTCTCGCGCGGTTCCAGGACCTCTGCCTCGACGTGGCCGACGAAGGACGCCAGGGCGCGTTCTGGGCCGCCGCCCTCGGCCTGGCGCGGGGCCCCGGCCCGGGTGACCCGGCGGTGCTGGAGGGGCCCACCCCACGCCATGCGCTGTGGCTGAACACCGTCCCCGAGCCGAGGACGGTCAAGCACCGGGTGCACCTCGACGTCGACACCGACTCGGTCGAGACGCTGCAGGCGCTCGGCGCCACCGTCCTCGTCCCGGCCACGGACGAGCGGCGCTGGACGATCATGGCCGACCCCGAGGGTGGCGAGTTCTGCGCGTTCGTCCGACCCCCCGAGCGGTTGCGGTCCTACCGCCTGTACGAGGTCGTGGTCGACTGCGCCGTCCCCGAGCGCATGGCGCGCTGGTGGGGTGAGGTGCTGGGGCTGCCGGTCGCCGGCGACACCGAGCACGACTGGTGGTGGCTCGACGCGGGTCCGGACGGTGCGCTGCCGTTCGAGAGCCTCGTCTTCGTCCCGGTGCCGGAGCCCAAGCGCGGCAAGAACCGCCTCCACTGGGACGTGCAGGCTTCCTCGGTCGACGCCCTGGTCGCTGCCGGCGCGGTCGTCCTGGGCGAGCAGCCACGCTGGACCGTGATGGCCGACCCCGAGGGCAACGAGTTCTGCGCCTTCCCCGTCGACACCGAGGACACCGACATCCAGGACCTCGACGGCGACGGATAGCCAGTCCCTGGGCGGGACTCCCCCACGGGTGTCGGCCGCCGGTGGCCGGACGTAGCGTGGAGCAATGACCCAGACCGAACGCCCCGGCACCCTCGGCGAGCTCGTCGCCTCCGGCTACACGCACCGCAGCGTGAAGGCCGAGATCCGCGACAACCTGCTCGACCGGCTGCGCTCCGGGGAGCCCGCGTTCCCGGGCATCGTCGGCTTCGACGACACCGTGCTGCCCGAGCTCGAGAGCGCCCTGCTCGCAGGGCACGACCTGGTCCTGCTCGGCGAGCGCGGCCAGGGCAAGACCCGCCTGATGCGCACCCTCGGGCAGCTGCTCGACGAGTGGTCGCCGGCCGTCGCCGGCTGCGAGATCCACGACGACCCGACGACGCCGGTCTGCACCCGCTGCCTGCGCCTGAAGGCCGACCTCGGCGACGAGCTCCCGGTCGTGTGGCGGCACCGGTCCGAGCGCTACACCGAGAAGCTGGCCACGCCCGACACCAGCGTCGGTGACCTGGTCGGCGACGTGGACCCGGTCAAGGTCGCGCAGGGCCGCACCCTCGGCGACCCCGAGACCGTCCACTACGGCCTCGTACCCCGTGCCAACCGCGGCGTGTTCGGCCTCAACGAGCTGCCGGACCTCGCCGAGCGCATCCAGGTGGCGATGTTCAACGTGCTGGAGGAGCGCGACATCCAGATCCGCGGCTACTCCCTGCGCCTGCCGCTCGACGTGCTCCTCGTGGCCACCGCCAACCCGGAGGACTACACCAACCGCGGTCGCATCATCACCCCGCTCAAGGACCGCTTCGGCGCCGAGATCCGCACGCACTACCAGGAGGAGGTCTCCGACGAGGTCCGCCTCATCCAGCAGGAGGCCGAGACGGTGGCCGACGTGCCGGAGCACCTCGTCGAGGTGCTGGCCCGGTTCACGCGGGGGCTGCGCGAGTCCTCCGCGGTCGACCAGCGGTCCGGTGTCTCGGCCCGGTTCTCGATCGCCGCGGCCGAGAGCGTGAGCGCCTCTGCCCTGCGCCGCGCCGCCCGGGCCGGCGAGGCCGAGGCCGTCGCCCGCATCTGCGACGTCCCCACCGTCGTGCCGACCCTGCTCGGCAAGGTCGAGTTCGAGATGGGCGAGGAGGGTCGCGAGCGTGACGTGCTCGACCACCTCCTGCGGCTCGCGACGGCCGAGACCTTCCGCGCCCGTCTCGCGGGGCTCGACCTGTCCGGGTTCACCGAGCGCTTCGCCGAGGGCGACGTCGTCGAGACCGGCGAGCTCGTGCCGGCGTCCGACCTGCTCGCCCAGATCGGTGCCACCCCCGGCCTGTCCAAGGTGCTCGACCGGCTCGGCCACGGTGACGACGCCGGCCCCGGCCAGGTCGCCGCGGCCGTCGAGTTCGTCCTCGAGGGCCTGCACCTGACCCGCCGCCTCGACAAGGACACCGTGGCCGGCCGCACGGTCTACGGAGCCTGACCGTGCCCTCCTCGGGAGCCCACGGGCGCGGGGACGGGGGCGGGCGGGGTACCGGGCGTGGCTCCGGTCCCGGCGCCGGCCACCACGGCGACCGCTTCCGCTACGGGCCCTGGCACGGCGGCGCCGACCCGCTCGCGCCGCCGTTCGACGTGCGGTCTGCGCTCGACCAGATCGGGCGCGACGTCCTCGCCGGCGGCTCGGCCCGCGAGGCGCTGCGCGACCTGCTGCGCCAGGGCCTCGACGGGCGACGGGGCCTCGACGAGCTCGCCGACCGCATCCGCCGGGCCCGGGACGCCGCCCGTCGCCGTGGCGACCTGTCGGGAACCCTCGACCAGGTGCGGGCCGCCCTCGACCAGGCGCTCGCCGCGGAGCGCGACACCCTCGCCGGTGAGGACACCGACGAGGCCCGGCTCGCGGAGATGGACCTCGCCACGCTGCCCGACGACGCGGCGGGACAGGTGCGGGCGCTCGCCTCGCACGAGTGGCACTCCCCCGAGGCCAAGGCCATCTACGACTCCATCGCCCAGATGCTGCAGCGGGAGGTGCTCGACGCGCAGTTCGCGGGCATGGCCCGGGCGCTCTCGGACCCGGACCCCGAGGCCATGGCCGCGGTGCGGGACATGCTGTCCGACCTCAACCGCCTCCTCGCCGCGCACGCGCGGGGCGAGGACACCACCGACGCGTTCCGCGAGTTCATGGACAAGCACGGCGAGATGTTCCCCGAGGACCCGCAGGACGTCGACGAGCTCATCGACGCCCTCGCCCGCCGCCAGGCGGCCGCCGCCCGCATGATGGCCTCGCTCAGCCCCGAGCAGCGTGAGCAGCTCGCCCAGCTCATGAGCGACGCCCTCGCCGACGCCGACCTCGCCTCGGAGATGGCCCAGCTCGGGGACAACCTGCGGGCCCTGCGCCCGGGCCTCGACCGCGGCAGCCCCGTCGGCATGCGTCCCGGCGGGGAGCCGATGGGCTACAGCGCCGCCGTCGAGGCGGTCGCCGAGCTCGCGGACCTCGAGTCGCTCATGCAGCAGGTCGGCCAATCCTACGCCGGGTCGAGCCTTGACGACATCGACGTCGAACGCCTCGAGCAGCACCTCGGGGCCGAGGTCGCCCGTGACCTCGAGGCCCTGCGCCAGCTCGAGCGCGAGCTCGAGCGCCAGGGCTACCTCAGCCAGGGCGACGACGGCCTGCGCCTCACCCCGCGCGCCGTCCGCCGGCTCGGCGAGACCGCCCTCAAGAAGGTGTTCGAGGGCCTGTCGGCACAGGGACGCGGCGACCACGACGACCGCCGCACCGGTCACGCCGACGAGCCCACCGGCCTGACCCGGGCGTGGGAGTTCGGCGACGAGCAGCCGCTGGACGTGCCCCGGACCGTCGGCAACGCCCTGCGCCGCACCGGGGTCCAGCCCGGTCAGGTCCACCTCGACGTGAGCGACTTCGAGGTGGTCGAGACCGAGCGGCGCACCACCGCGGCCGTCGCCCTGTGCGTCGACATGTCGTTCTCCATGGTCAACGAGGGCCGCTGGGGCCCCATGAAGCAGACCGCCCTGGCGCTGTCGCACCTCGTGCAGACGAGGTTCCGGCAGGACGCGCTGGAGATCATCGGGTTCAACCTCGCGGCCCGCCGCCTCACGCCCGTGCAGCTGGCGGACGCCGAGCCGGAGTGGGTGCAGGGGACCAACCTCCAGCACGCCCTGATGCTCGCGACCCGGCACCTGCGCCGCCACCCGCAGGCGCAGCCGGTGGTGCTCGTCGTGACCGACGGCGAGCCGACGGCGCACCTCGGCGACGACGGCGTACCCCGCTTCCAGTGGCCCACGACCAACGCCACCCTGCGCGCGACCGTCGCCCAGGTCGACGAGCTTCGGCGCTCGGGCGCCGCGCTCAACGTGTTCATGCTCGGCGAGGACCCGGGGCTGGCGCGGTTCGTGGACGCCGTCGCCCGGCGCGCCGGCGGACGGGTGTTCACCCCGAGCGTCGACCGGCTCGGCGAGTATGTCGTCAGCGACTACCTCCAGGCCCGGCGCGGGCGCCGCGCGACCGGATGACACCGCCGGGGAAGTCACCCCACCCGACCCTCTCGAGAGGCCACGCATGAGCCGCTGGACCCCTGACCAGATGCCCGACCTCACCGGACGGCGCGCCCTCGTCACCGGCGCGAACTCCGGGATCGGGCTCGTCGAGGCACGCGAGCTCGCCCGCCACGGCGCCGACGTCGTCATGGCGGTCCGCAACACCGTGTCGGGCGAGGAGGGCGCACGGCGCATCCGCGCCATCGGCGTGCCCGGGACGGTGACGGTCGAGGAGCTCGACCTGGCCTCGCAGGCCTCGGTGCACGCGCTGGCCGACCGGTTCGAGGGTCCGCTCGACCTGCTCGTCAACAACGCCGGGGTGATGACCCCGCCGCGGTACCGGCAGACACCGGACGGGTTCGAGCTGCAGTTCGGCACGAACCACCTCGGCCACTTCGCGCTGACCGGACTGCTCCTGCCGCACCTGCTGCAGGCGGCGGCACCCCGGGTCACCACGGTGTCGTCGATCGCCCACCACGCCGGCGACGGCACGGTCTGCGAGGGCAACCCCCGCGAGGGCTACGACCCGCAGACCTCCTACGGCCGCTCCAAGCTGGCCAACCTGCTCTTCGCGACCGAGCTGCAGCGCAGGGCCGCAGCCGCAGGGTCGAAGCTCACCTCCACGGCCGCCCACCCTGGTGTCTCCGCCACCAACCTCGTGGCGAGCAAGGACGGCATGGGCGCCATCCCCGTGGTCGGCACGATCGCCCAGTGGGGTGTCAGGCTCGCCTTCCCCGGCCCGGACAAGGGCGCGGAGGCGGTGCTGTTCGCGGCAACCACGGCCCAGCCCGGGTCGTACTCCGGCCCCACCGGCTTCCGCGAGACGCGGGGCGCGGTCGGCGAGGCCCGCAGGAGCCAGTGGGCGCGGGACGAGACCCTCGCGAGCCTGCTGTGGGAGCGCAGCGAGGAGCTCACGGGCGTGCGCTTCGTCCTCTGAGGCTGCCGTGGCGCGCAGAGCCCCTTCTCGGGGAGGCCGATGTCGGCGGGCGTGGGTAGCGTCGCTGTGCCGACCCCGGTGACCCCGGGGGCCACGACGGAGGAGAGCGAGCCGATGGCCCAGCGACACCGCGACCACCTGCCCGAGGACTTCAGCGAGCGCAGCCTCGCCGAGGACGTGCGCGCCGGGCTCACCAGCAGCCCCAAGACCCTGCCGCCGAAGTGGTTCTACGACAAGGTCGGCAGCGAGCTCTACGAGGAGATCACCAGGCTCCCCGAGTACTACCCGTTCGAGGCCGAGCGGGAGGTCCTCGTCGACCACGCCCGCGAGGTCGTGGAGGTCGCCGGCGCGCGCCACCTCGTCGAGCTCGGGTCGGGCTCTTCGGAGAAGACGCGGGCCCTGATCGAGGCGGTGCTGGCGGCCACGCCCGACGGCGGGCGGGCTGCCTACCGCGCCATCGACGTCAGCGACAGCGCCCTGCACGCGGCAGCCGACGACCTCGCGGCGCGCTACCCGACGCTCGAGCTCGAGACGGTGCGGGCCGACTTCGAGCACGGGCTGGCGCAGGCTCTGGCCGTCGAGCCGGCAGGCGACAGCGGCGACACCGGCGGGTCCGGCGGCGGGCGGCTGGTGGTGTTCCTCGGCGGCACCATCGGCAACCAGGCCCCGACCGAGCGCGAGCGCTTCCTCGCCACGCTGCGTTCGGCGCTGGGTCCCGGCGACGCGTTCCTGCTCGGCGCCGACCTCGTGAAGTCCCCCGAGGTGCTGGTGCCTGCCTACGACGACGCAGCCGGGGTCACTGCCGCGTTCAACCTCAACGTCCTCGAGGTGGTCAACGCCCGGCTGGGTGCCGACTTCGCCGCGGCCGACTTCCGCCACGTCGCCGTCTGGGACGCCGACAACGCCTGGATCGAGATGCGACTGGAGGCGGTCCGTGACGTCCACGTGCGCATCGCCGACCTCGACCTGGACGTGGAGTTCGCGGCGGGCGAGCAGCTGCGCACCGAGATCTCGGCCAAGTTCACGCGCGAGCGGCTGGTGGCGGAGTTCGAGCGGGCCGGTTTCAGCGAGGCCGGGTGGTGGACCGACCGGGCGGGGCGGTTCAGCGTCTCCCTGTGGACGCCGGCCTGACCCGTACCCGGTGGGCACCCCTCCACGCCGACGTGGACCATCGCCCGGGCTCGGTACGCTCGCCGCTGTGGGGGTCCGCCAGATCAGCCGGGAGCAGGCCCGGCGCATCGCCGTCCGGGCGCAGCTGCTCGACCTGCCTCGGCCCGGTGACCTCATCGAGGTGGTCCAGCAGCTGAGCCTGGTGCAGATCGACCCGGCCGCTCCCATCGCGCCGAGCGCGGAGCTCGTGCTGTGGAGCCGGCTCGGGGCCGCATACCGGTCGGCCGACCTGCAGCAGGCCCTCGAGAGCAGGACCCTGGTCGAGCTCGACGGGCGGATCCGCCCGATGGAGGACGTGCCCGCCCACCTCGCCGGGCACGAGCAGTGGCCCCCGTGGGACCACGCGCGCGAGTGGCTGCGGGTCAACGACCCGTTCCGCCGCGACGTGCTCGCGCGGCTGGAGGAACACGGCCCCCTGCTGTCCCGCGACATCCCCGACACCAGCGTCGTCCCGTGGCCGTCGTCGGGCTGGACCAACAACCGCAACGTCACCCAGATGCTGGAGTTCCTCGTCAGGAAGGCGGAGGTCGCCGTGAGCGGACGTCGGGGCAGGCAGCGGCTGTTCGACCTGGCCGAGCGTGTCTACCCGGACCAGCCGACGATGCCCGAGGAGGAGGCTGCGCGGGTGCGCGACGAACGGCGCCTGGCCGCGCTCGGCATCGCCCGGGCCAAGGGCGCCGTGATGCCGGGCGAGCCCGGGCACGTCGGCGAGACAGGGGTGCCGGTGACCGTCGAGGGCGTGGCCGGGCAGTGGCGGGTGGACCCCGCAGCGCTCGAGCGCGACGACGCCGACGACTTCCGTGGGCGGGCGGCGCTGCTGTCGCCCTACGACCGCCTCGTCTACGACCGGGTCCGGGCGCAGGAGCTCTTCGGCTTCGAGTACGTGCTGGAGGTGTACAAACCCGCCTCGCAGCGCCGCTGGGGCTACTACGCGCTGCCGATCCTCGTCGGCGACCGGCTCGTGGGGAAGCTCGACGCCAGGGCCGAGCGGAAGGAGGGCGTGCTCGAGGTCAACGCCGTGCACCAGGACGTGGCGTTCGACGAAGAGACGACCTCCGCCGTCGAGGCCGAGATCGACGCCCTCGCCGACTGGCTCGGCCTGGCGAGGCTGCGGTGAGCACGCCGACCGACGCCCGACACCTGGTCGCCCTGGCGGAGCAGCTCCTCGCCGCGGCCGGCGACCTGCGCGACCGCGTCGCGCGCGGTGACCGCGGAGCCCTCACTGCTCTGGAAGAGGTGACCCGGTCACTGGACGCTCTGCGAGACGGCCTCGGCGCCGGCGGTCCTGAGTCCGGCAGTCCCGGGCCCGGCAGCGCCGACGCAGGCCCCGTCCCCCTGCCGCCGCTGGAGGTCACGGTCCCCGTCCTCGGGGTCGACGCGTGCAAGGCGGGCTGGGTGGGGGCGATCCTCGAGCCCGGTGCGCCCCGGCCACGCGTCGCGGTGGCGTCGACGATCGCCGGCCTGGTGGAGTCGGTGCGCCAGTCGCTCGGCATCCAGGTCGTCGGCATCGACATCCCCATCGGGCTGCCCGACGACACCACCCGCCGGGCAGACGCGCTGGCGCGCAGGGCCCTGCGCGGCAAGGCCTCCTCGGTCTTCACCACCCTCACCCGCGCCGCCTACGCCGAGGACTCGCGGGCCGAGGCAGACGCGGTCAACCGCGCGCTCACCGGTCAGGGCGTCGGCGCGCAGGCGTTCGCCCTGGGGCCGAAGATCCTGGAGGTCGACGCCTGGGTGCGCAGCCGCCCCACCGTGGCCGTGGTCGAGGTGCACCCCGAGCTGAGCTTCGCGGTCATGGCGGGGGCACCACTGCTCGCGAACAAGAAGACCGACCAGGGCCGGCGGGACCGGCTCGCCGCCCTCGCGGCCGCGGGCCTCGCGTCCCCGTCGGTGCTCACCGGCCCCGGGTACGCCGCCGACGACGTGCTCGACGCGTGCGCGGTGGCGTGGACGGCCGCGCGTCGCGCGGCAGGTGAGGCGCGCCGGCTGCCCGACCCGCCGGAGACCTTCACCGACGGCGTCCCCGCGGCGATCTGGGCCTGACCACCGACGCGGTTCGCCGGGACCCGGTGCTGTCACCGGCCGCCACTAGCGTGGACGACGCCGGGACAGCCCCGGCCCACCACGGACGAGAGGGGATGGTCGTCATGGCCGAGGTCGTGCTGTTCCACCACGCGCAGGGACTGACGAAGGGGGTCACGGCGTTCGCCGACGACCTTCGCAGACGAGGGCACACGATCCACACGCCCGACCTCTACGAGGGCCAGACGTTCGACTCCCTCGACGAGGGCGTGGCGCACGCCCGCGAGGTCGGCTTCGACACCATCGGCGCCCGCGGGGTGGCGGCCGCGCAGTCGCTGCCCGAGGAGGTCGTCTACGCCGGGATCTCGCTCGGGCTCGGTGCCGCCCAGCAGCTGGCGCAGACCCGCCCCGGGGCGCGCGGGGCCATCCTGCTCGCCGGCGCCCTGCCCGTCTCCGAGTTCAGCCCCACCTGGCCGGCAGGGCTCCCGGTGCAGGTCCACGCCAAGGAGCACGACCCCGAGTTCGACAACGAGTGGGACAAGCCGGCGGCCGAGGCCCTGGTCGCGGAGGCCGGCGGCGAGCTGTTCCTCTACCCCGGCGACCAGCACCTGTTCATGGACTCCTCCCTGCCCGCGTACGACGCCGAGGCGACCGCGCTCCTGCTAGACCGGCTCGACGCCTTCCTCGCGGGCCTCTGACACGACGGTCCCGGCCGACACCCGTCCGGTACGAGGCGGCGCCGACGATTGCCCGGGGCCCACGCCGGCGCCCCCCTAGGGTGTCGGCCGTGGACCGTACGCCTGCCCTGCCCTCCCCCGAGCAACAGCGGCTCCTCGACGCGTGGCTGCCGGGGGCCGAGGTGGTGCGCGACCACAGCTGGGGCCAGGTCGACCGCGCGGTGCTCGAGGTGACCCGGGCGGGGCAGCGCTTCATCGTCAAGGCAGGAGGTCCGGGCGACCACCACATGGCCCGTGAGATCCACGCGCACGAGAGGTGGCTGGAGCCGTGGACGTCACGCGGCCGCGCTCCCCGGCTGGCCCACGCCGACCGTGGCGCCCATCTGCTGGTGACGCACCACGTGCCGGGCACGCTGGTCCTGGACACCGACCACGCCCACGACCCTGCGACGTACCGACAGGCGGGTGAGCTGCTCGCCCTGCTCCACGGGCAGCACGCCACCACCGACCCTGACCACGAGGCGCGGGAGAACCACCGGTCCCTCGCGTGGCTCGGCACCCCGCACCGGATCGCCCCTCGCACCGTCGAGAGGCTCCGGGCGGTCATCGCCTCGTGGCCGACCCCGCCGGCGACCCTCGTCCCGACCCACGGCGACTGGCAGCCCCGCAACTGGCTCGTCGACGACCGCGTCGTCAGCGTCATCGACTTCGGGCGTGCCGCACTGAGGCCGGCGATGACGGACCTCGCCAGGCTGCAGGTCCAGCAGTTCCACGGGCACCCGGAGCTGGAGCAGGCCTTCCTCGACGGGTACGGCGCCGACCCCCGGGAGCCGGGGGCGTGGCAGCGCACCCTCGTCCGCGAGGCCGTGAGCACCGCCGCCTGGGCGCACCAGGTGGGCGACGCGGAGTTCGAGGCCCAGGGCCTGCGCATGGTCGACGACGCCCTCGCATCCTGACGGGCTGCCCCCACCTGCCCGTGGAGCGGGCCTGCTCGCTCGCCCTAACTTTCGGCCACTTGCCCGGTACTACTCGGCACCCCCGCCGTGACGCCCGGACTTTCGGCCACTCGCCCGGTACTACGCGGCACCCCCGCCGTGACGCCCGAACTTTCGGCCACTTGCCCGGTACTACTCGGCACCCCCGCCGTGTCGCCCTAACTTTCGGCCACTCGCCCGCTCCCCACCCCGCGGACAGCACGGTCCTGCTTTGTACCCTTGCGGTTACGTAACCGAACGGCTACGTTGATGGTCATGGACGCAGTGCTGCAGGCCCTGGCCGACCCGAGCCGTCGGACCATGCTGGGCATCCTGAGGGACCACGCGGCGACAGCCGGCGAGCTGGCCGACGCCCTGCCCATCGCCCGACCCGGCGTCTCCCGTCACCTGCGGGTACTGCGGGAGGCGGGGCTGGTCGACGTGCGCCAGGAGGCGCAGCGGCGGATCTACAGCCTCCGGCCGGAGGGCCTGGCCGAGGTCGACGACTGGCTGGAGGACTACCGCGCACTGTGGCAGCACCGGCTGGACGCACTGCACACGGAGATCGCACGAGGGAAGAAGGGAAAGGCATGAAAATCATCGGCACCATGCGAGCACTGGACGGGACCCGGGGCGCCGTGCGCGTGGAGGACGTCTACGACACCGGCATCGAGGACCTCTGGCAGGCCTGCACGTCCCCGGACCGGCTGGCCCGGTGGATCGCCGAGGTCGAGGGCGACCTGCGCGAGGGCGGCACGGTCCGTGCCGTCTTCACCAGCACGTGGAGCGGCCCGGCGGTCATCGAGGTCTGCGAGGCCCCGCACCACCTTCTGCTCACCACCGAGCCGGGCACCGACGACGAGTCGCAGGTCGAGGCGTGGCTGACGGCCGAGGGCGACCGCACCCGGCTCGTCGTCGAGGAGCGCGGCCTGCCGGTCGACGGCCTGCACTTCTACGGCGCCGGCTGGCAGGCGCACCTGGAGGACCTCGGGCGGTCACTGGCCGACGAGGGGCCGGTGCACGAGGACGGCTGGTCGTCGGCGGCACCCGCTGCCGCTTGGAAGGCCCGCTGGACCGAGCTCACGCCCAGCTACCAGACCACGCCCACCGGCCAGGGCGACTGAGGGCGGGACACGGCGGCGCTCAGTCCACCTCGCTCGGAGGGTCGGTGCGCGCCTGCGCACCCTCTCGGCGCGGACCGTGACGGTGCGCGTCCGCGTACGCGGTGAACGCCTCCCACTCGGAGCCGGGGACGAAGAGGGGCACCTGCTCGCCCCCGGTCGTGGTCACCGAAAGCATCTGGGTCGTGCTCCACCGGCCCGGCTGGGGCACCGACTCGATGTCCTGCCAGCTGAGCGAGCGCCACCGGAAGCCGCGCTTGGTACGGATGCCCTCGGCGTCCACCACGGTGCGCTGGGTCCGCGCGAGCCAGATCGCCAACCCGGCGAACAACGGCAGGCCGAGGTGGTAGGCGACCGACCCGTAGCGCTGGTGGACGAACGCCACCACCGCCTGCACCAGGAACCACAGCACGACGAGCACCTGCACCACGCGCCAGCGCCGCGACCGGAACAGGCCGGCGCTGGGCCGGTACACCCCCGCGACGTCCGCGTCCCCAGCCATCCCGCTCCCCTGCCCGCCCTCGCGCCAGCCCCTGCGGCTCCGCTCCCGGCAGTGTCGCAGCGCCGGCCGGAGGACGCAGCCGCGCACGGCAGAATGCCGAGCATGACCGACGCCACCAGCGCCGACGACGCCCGCCAGCTGCTCCTCGTCCACACCGACCGCGCCCTGACCGGCGGGATCGAGGACCCAGCCGTGCTCGCGGCCGTCGTGGGCATCGAGCGGCTGGTGGTCGCCACCGGTTCGACCGACGCCGCCACGCTGCGCGCGGCGGTGGAGGGCCGGCTCGCCCTCACCGGTGAGCAGCCTGCGCAGGAGCCTGGCAAGGCACACGGCGAGGGTCACGGTGCACGCGTCGCAGAGCTCGTCGCCGAGGCGGAGCGGCACGTCGTCGCCGGGCTGCTGCGGCGCTCGACCGGGCAGTCGATCGACGCAGCGGTGGTCAACCCGGAGGCCGGCGCCTACCCCGTGACCACCGACGCCACGCTGGTGCGGGCGGCCGTGCGGGCGGCGCAGCGGTCGATCGACGCGATGCCGTACTACGGCGTGCGCTACGGCGAGCGTGGCGCGCGCTTCGCGTCCTCGGACTCCGCGTGGCTGGTCTCGCTCGCCCCGCTCGAGGAGGGGCAGGCGGTCCGCCAGGTGGCCTGGCTCTCCCGGGTGCTGGCGGGGCGCGGCATGCCGTCCTGGCTGATGGAGCTGCACCTCGACGAGCTCGTGGCCCAGGTGCGAGAGGCGGTCGACGACGCAGCCGTCGGTGCTCTGCCCGCCGCCGCCGCGTCGCTCACCGTCGCCCGGCGCCGCCACGTCGACGACGACCTCATCGACCGTGCCGACACGTGGGCGCGGGAGGCCGCGGGCGACGGCCTGCCGGTGCCCCGCACGGGGGCGCTCGTCGCCGCGGCCTCCGCCGACGTGCTGCTGGGCGTGACCGCCGACGACCACGTCCTCTTCGACTGGCTCACCGACCGTGAGCGGGTGGGCGCCGAGGTGGCAGCGGCGATCCACGACGTCCGCGACCGGGTGCGCAGCCACGCCACCTGAGCTGCCAGGAATCAGGTGGCGACGGCGAGCTGCGAGCGCAGCGCTGCCGCGGTCGTCGCCGCCAGGTAGCCCTGCGGCACACCCTCCACCAGGCAGACCATCGAGTCCGAGTGGTCGGTGCGCAGCGGTGCGATCTCCCGGTAGGCCGGCGAGTCCCACCACTGCCTGGCCGCCTCCAGGGACGGGAACCGGATGACGACCAGCGCCCCCGTCCACGTGCCCTCCAGTGGCACCAGCGAGGAACCATGGACCAGCCACTCCCCGCCGAACGGGGCCATCGTGGCCTCGATCCGCTCGATGTACTCCGCCACCTGCGGCACCGGCGCGACGTCGCGCAGGTAGCCCACGGCGTACGCCGGGCGCCCTGAGGTGGCGGTCATGCGAGGCCCACCGGCACCTGGTCGAGGAAGCCGTGCACGTCGGCGACGCGTCCCTGGGCGTCGAGGACGACGACGTCGGAGCCGATGACGACGGGGTCGGCGCCCGCCGGGCCGAGTCCCCACTGGAACCGCACCCTGCCGTGGTGTCCGTCGGGCTCACCGACGGGGGTGAAGACGAAGCCGGGGAACTGGTCGCGGACGGCGCCGACCAGGCCGTCGATGGCGTCGTGACCCCTGACCTCCGCCATCGGGTCGGTGTAGGTGGCCTCGGGGTGCCAGCCCTCGGCCAGGCGGGCACGGCGCTCGGCGGGGTCCGCGGCGTTCCAGGTGGCGAGGTAGGCCTCGCGGACGGTCACGGGGTCGGTCGTGCGGTCGTTCATCGGGTCGGTCGTGCTGTGGGTCGTGCTGTGGGTCGTGGGGTCGGGGTGCGACACGGTGGTCTCCTTCGTTGCGCCAGGAGCGAGTCCCCCGGCCACCGGAAGGCTCTCGGGTACGCAGGCACGGCGTCGATGACCTCGGAGGTCATGGTCCGGCCACCCTGGCGGCTGCCAGACTTCCCGCCATGACGGTCATCGCGCAGACCCGGCCCGAGGTGGGCACCTTGCTGCGGACCTGGCGTGAACGGCGCCGGCTCAGCCAGCTCGAGCTGTCCAGCCGCGCACAGGTCAGCACGCGCCACCTCAGCTACGTCGAGACGGGGCGCTCACGGCCGACGCCGGAGATGATCGACCGGCTCGCGGACTCCCTGGACGTGCCGTTGCGCTCGCGCGACGAGCTGCTGCTCGCGGGCGGCTACGCGCCCCGGCACGGCAACCGGGGTCTGGAGGACTCGGACCTCGGCGTCGTCATGGATGGTCTGCGGCACCTGCTCGACGCGCACCTGCCGCACCCCGCACTGCTCCTCGACCAGCACTGGGACGTGGTCGACGCCAACGCCGCCACCGACCTGCCGCTGGCCGGGTGCGCCCCGGAGCTGCTCGAGCCACCGGTCAACGCGATCCGGGTGAGCCTGCACCCCGGCGGCCTGGCACCGCGCATCCGCAACCTGTCCCAGTGGGCGGCCCACCTCGTGCACCAGGTGCGGGCGCGGGCCGAGGTCACCCATGACCCGGCGCTCACGGACCTCGCCGAGGAGGCCGCTGCCTACGTGCCGGTGGACCCACGCATCCCGGCGCCTGCCGGACCCGTGCTCGCCCTCGAGCTGGAGCACGAGGGAGCGCTGCTGCGGTTCTTCAGCATCAGCGCCCGGCTCGAGACGGCGACCGACGCGACCCTCGACGAGCTGCACCTCGAGACGTTCCTGCCCGCCGACCGGACCACCCAGCAGGCCCTCTCGGGAGGGCAGGCTTAGAAGTTCTGGGCCATGTTGGCGAACCGGGCGTAGTGACCCTGGAACGCCAGCACCATGTCCTTGGTCGGGCCGTTGCGGTGCTTGGCCACGATCACGTCGACCTCACCCTCACGACCCTCGAGCTTGGGCTCGCGGTGCAGCAGGATCACCATGTCGGCGTCCTGCTCGATGGAGCCGGACTCACGCAGGTCGGACATCGCGGGGCGCTTGTCGGCGCGCTGCTCCGAGCCACGGTTGAGCTGCGAGATCGCGATGACCGGGACCTCGAGCTCCTTGGCGAGCAGCTTGAGCGCACGGGAGAACTCCGAGACCTCCTGCTGGCGTGACTCGACCTTCTTGCCCGAGCTCATGAGCTGGAGGTAGTCGATGACGACGAGCTTGAGGTTGTGCTGCTGCTTGAGGCGGCGGCACTTGGCCCGGATCTCCATCAGCGACATGTTCGGGGAGTCGTCGATGAACAGCGGCGAGTCGGAGATCTGGCCCATGATGCGCGCCAGCTTCTTCCAGCCGGCGTCACCGATCGTGCCCTTGCGCAGGTCCTGCAGCTGGATCTGCGCCTCGGCCGACAGGCAGCGCATGGTGATCTCGCTGCGGCTCATCTCCAGGGAGAAGATGGCGGTGGCCTGCTTGTGCTTGATCGCGGCCGCGCGGGCGATGTCGAGCCCCATCGTCGACTTGCCGACGGCGGGTCGCGCGGCGAGCACGATCATCTGCCCGGGGTGCAGGCCGTGGGTCAGCTCGTCGAGCTCGATGAACCCCGTCGGCACGCCGAGCATCTCGTTGGCGTCGCGACCGGCGGCGACCTCGATCTCGTTGAGGGTGTCCTCGAGGACGTCACCGAGGGCGACGTAGTCCTCGCCGCCACGCTTGTCGGCGACGGCGTAGACCTCGGCCTGGGCGGCGTTGACGATGTCCTCGACGTCGCCGTTGCCCTGCTGGTAGCCGAGCTGGACGATGCGCGTGCCGGCCTCCACCAGACGTCGCAGGACCGCGCGCTCGCTGACGATCTCGGCGTAGTAGCCGGCGTTGGCAGCGGTGGGGACGGCCTGGATCAGCGTGTGCAGGTAGGCCTGGCCGCCGACCCGCTGGAGGTCGCCGCGCTTGGACAGCTCGTCGGAGACGGTGATCGCGTCGGCGGGCTCACCGCGGCCGTAGAGGTCGAGGATCGCGTCGTAGATCAGCTCGTGGGCCGGCCGGTAGAAGTCGGTGCCCCGCAGACCCTCGACGCAGTCGGCGATGGCGTCCTTGGACAGCAGCATGCCGCCGAGGACGGACTGCTCCGCGTGAACGTCCTGGGGTGGCACCCGGTCCTCGCTGGGCGGGCCGTCGCCTCCAGAACTGAACGCGCTGGTGCTCAGCTCCGCAAGAGACACTCTGCCAACTCCCTGCAACCGCGATCGAGGACGAACAACGCTGATGTGATTCGAGTACACCACCCCCCGCCGACAACGGTGGGACCCGGCCCGGAGCCGCGCGGACGACCGCCCCCACGGGTGTGGGCGACGGGCGTGGGAACCGGCTCGCGGAGGCGACCCGCCACACCGTAGGGGCGCGCGTCCCGCGCACTCAAACGGGTCCTGTGGAGAGCATGTGGACAACGTGTGCGCAACGCCCGGGCCACTTGTGCACAGTCGGGGGAAAACCCTGTGGATTTCCGCCGCCGGTCCCCGGGCTCGGCCCTCTGACCTGCACAGACGTCGTCCACGGGGTGTGGACCCGAGAAAGTTCGGGCGTGTCCGTCCGGCGGGTCGTTCCGGTGCGACCACTGGGCGCTGTCGGCGTCTCGTCGTACCCTGCCGCCATGTGCCGAAACATCCGCCAGCTGCACAACTTCGAGCCCGAGGCCACCAGCGAGGAGGTCCGGGCGGCGGCGCTGCAGTACGTCCGCAAGGTCAGCGGCAGCACCCGGCCCAGCCAGGCCAACCAGGCCGCGTTCGACGAGGCCGTCGCCGAGATCGCCGCCGCGACGCAGCACCTGCTCGACCACCTCACCACGAGCGCCCCGCCCAAGGACCGCGAGGTCGAGGCCCAGAAGGCCCGCGAGCGGGCCCGCGCCCGGTACGGCGCCGCCTGACCCACCCGCGCACCGCGCGAAATCCCGTTGAGCCCGGCTGGAGCGGGCCGCCACGATGTCCTCATGGACGAGCGATGAGTTCCACGACCGACCCCGGTCTGACCCTGTGAACCCGCCGACCGAAGGACCTCTCCCATGACTGCCACCACCGAAGACCTCGACGCACCTCCCGGCGTCACCGACCCCGCGGCGCCCGGCACCTCCGCCACCTCCGCCACCTCCGCGGCCGGCGCGGCGCCGTCGGCAGCCGCCGGCGTCAACACGACCCTGGTGCTGCGGATCCTCGTGCTGTCCACGTTCGTCGTCATCCTCAACGAGACGATCATGGTCAACGCCATCCCGCGGCTCATGCGCGACTTCGCCGTTCCGGCGACGAGCGCCCAGTGGCTGTCGACCGCCTTCATGCTGACCATGGCAGTCGTCATCCCCGCCACCGGCTGGTTCCTCCAGCGGGTGCGGACCCGCACCGCGTACGCCCTCGCGATGGGGCTGTTCCTCACCGGCACCGCCCTTGCCGCGGCCGCCCCCACGTTCGCGGTGCTGCTCGGGGCCCGGGTCGTCCAGGCCAGCGGCACCGCCGTGATGATGCCGCTGCTCATGACCACGATGATGACGCTGGTCGCGCCGAAGGACCGCGGCCGCGTGATGGGCAACGTCACGCTCGTCATGTCGGTGGCCCCGGCCCTCGGGCCTGCCGTCTCCGGCCTGCTGCTGCAGCTCGGGTCCTGGCGGCTCATCTTCGCCGTGGTGCTGCCCGTCGCCGGTGTCACCGGGCTGCTCGGGATGCGTGCCCTCGTCGACATCGGCGAGCCCAGCAGCACCCGCATCGACCTGCCCAGCGTGGTGCTGTCGGGCCTCGGCTTCGGCGCCCTGGTCTACGGGCTCAGCGGGCTCGGCGAGGGCAGCCGGGCGTCGCACGCCGTGCCCCCGGCGGTCGTCACGGCGGTGGGGGTCGCCTCCCTCGCGGCGTTCGCCGTCCGCCAGGTCCGGCTGCAGCGCGGGGCCGGCCCACTGCTCGACCTGCGCACCCTCACCTTCGGGCCCTTCACCGTGGCACTGGCGCTGATGTGCACCGCGTTCATGGCGATGATGGGCGCGATGATCCTGCTCCCGCTCTACCTGCAGGACGTGCTCCACCTGTCCACGCTGTCGACCGGGCTGCTGCTCATGCCGGGCGGCCTGGCGATGGGGGTGCTCGGACCCGTCGTCGGCCGTGCCTACGACCGGCTCGGCGCCCCGCGCCTGGTCGTGCCCGGGGCGGTGGTCATGGCCGCCACCCTGGCGCTGCTGACCCAGGTCACCCCGCAGACCTCGCCGTGGCTGGTGCTCGCCGACCACGTCGTGCTCATGGTGTCGCTGGCGATGATCTTCACCCCGGTCTTCACCTCAGGCCTGTCGGTGCTGCCCCCGCACCTCTACGCGCACGGCAGTGCGGTCCTCGGCTCGCTCCAGCAGGTCGCCGCGGCGGCCGGGACCGCGGTCGTCGTCAGCGTCATGGCCGGTCGCGCCGCCACTGCCGCCGAGGCCGGCGCCGCGCCGCTGGTCGCGCTCAGCGACGGCATCCGGTGGGGCTTCGGGGTCGGTGCGGTCATCGCCGTGGCGACCGTCGGGATCGCGTTCGCGGTCCGCACCCCGGCCGTCCAGGACGCCCCCGCCGACAGCCACTGACCCCCGTCAGCGGGTGGCGCCCTGGCGCGCCGCCTCGGCGCACTGCGTGGATGCGTCCGTGCCGACGACGTCGTCGACCTTCTGCTTCTGGCCGTCGAGCACCGCACCGAGCAGCTTGCACAGGTCCTGGACGTCGGACCCCGAGGCGGGCGCCATCCCGGAGCCGTCCGGGCCGTTCCGGAGCTGGCTCACCACCTGGTTGGCGATGTCGTCGGTCTGGGGGTAGCCGATGGTGGTCTCGCGGGCGCTGTTGCACGAGCCCAGCAGGATCAGGATGAGCACGACGTTGACCCAGGTCGGCAGCGTGACGGGCCGGCGCCCACCCCCCACGGTCACGGGCTGCGGCTCGGACGGCGGTACGGACATGCTCTCCCCCTGGTGGTCGGCCGCGGGCTGCGGCGTGGCGACAGTCTGACGTCGGTTCGTCCATGCTGGCTCCGTGACACACCCCGTCGTCCTGGCGATCCGGGCCGCGCTCGACGGCGCGGGGGACCCGGAGCGAGCCGTGGCCCAGCAGGCGTACATGAAGTCCGCGATGCCGTACCGCGGCATCACCTCCCCCGAGCTGCGGGCGCTGCTGCGGCCGCTGCTCGCGGACCCACGGCTGCGCGTCGCCGACCGCGCGTCGTGGGAGGAGGCCGTGCGCGCCCTGTGGGACGGCGCCACGCACCGGGAGGAGCGGTATGCCGCCATCGCCGTCACCGGTCACCGCGCCTACCGCCCGTGGCAGGACGTAGACACCCTCCCGCTCTACCGCCACCTCGTGGTCACGGGCGCCTGGTGGGACCTGGTCGACGAGGTCGCCAGCCGTCGGGTCGGCCCGATCCTGCTTGCCGACCCCACGCGGGCGACGCCCGTCGTGCTGGCCTGGGCCACCGACGACGACCTCTGGCTGCGCCGGACCGCCGTGCTGAGCCAGCTGTCGTTCCGTGACCGCACCGACACCGCGCTGCTGCGGGCCTGCATCGAGCCCAACCTCGCCGACCCGAGCTTCTGGCTCCGCAAGGCCATCGGGTGGGCGCTGCGGCAGTACGCCCGCACCGACCCCGGGTGGGTACGCGCGGCCGTCGAGCAGTACGGCGACCGGCTCTCCCCACTCAGCCGACGCGAGGCGCTGAAGCACCTCTGAGCAGCGGCACCGCGGACGCCAGCGCGACCAGCGACGAGCCCGAGGCGAGAAGGAAGGCGGCGCTGGTGAGCCCGGCGTCCGCGAGGGCCCCGGCTGCGAACGCCCCCACGGAGCTGCCGACGAGGAACGCGCTGATGAGCCAGGCGAACGCCTCGGTGGTCGTCCCCGTCGGCGCCAGCCGGTCGACGAGCTGGAAGACGCAGGTCAGCACCGGCGGCAGGCCCACCCCGCTGAGCACGGCGAGCGGGGCCATGAGCAGGGCCGACCCGGGCGTCCTGGCGAGGAGGGCGTAGGTCGCCACGAGCACGACCAGCCCCAGGGCGAGGTCCCGCACCGGGTCACGCTGCGGTGCGTGGCTGCTGTAGGCGAGACCCCCGACGAGCGCGCCGAGGGCGTTGGCGGCCACGAGCCACGGCGCCCACGAGGCGGACCCGACCGACTCGGCGTACGCCACGAGGGCGACGGCAGGGACGCCGACGGTGAGGCCGACCAAGGCCACGACGCCGTACAGGCCGCACAGCCGCAGGGAGCGCAGCGGTCCGAGCCAGTGCCGCTCCTGGGCGACGGGGGTCCACCCCCGTGACACCGGCGAACCCGTGAACCAGAGCGTCCCAGCGCCGCCCACGCACGCCGCGGCGACCAGCCCGCCACCGTCCCCGAGCAACTGGGCCAGCAGCACCACCAGCGGGCCCAGGACGAAGACGAGCTCCTGGGCCGCGGCGTCGACGGCGAACGCCGCCGGCACCTCGCGGGCCGGGAGGACCGAAGGCCACAGCGTCCGGAGCGCCGGCTCGAGCGGAGGGGTCGCGGCCCCGGCGACCACGGCGAGCACCAGGGCCACCCCGGCCGGTCCGAACGGCACCGCGGCCAGGGCCACCGACGAGACGACGCCGCCCAGGACCAGGGTGCCGCGCTGCCCCCGCAGGTCCACCAGCCGTGACAGCAGGGGACCGCCCAGGCAGGCGCCGAGCGAGTACGCCGCGGTGAGCAGGCCCGCCTCGTGGAAGTCGCGCCCACTGCCCCGGGTGAAGAGCACCAGCGCGAGCGGCACCATCCCGGTGGGCAGCCGGCCCACGAGCGACGAGGCGAGCAGGCGACCGACGTGGGGTCGGCGCAGCAGCGCAGCCGGGCGCACCGTGGGCGTCGCGCCCGCCTCAGCCACCGAAGGGCCAGCCCTCCTGCATGCCGGGGGCACGGCCGGGTTCGATGTAGTGCTCGAAGCCGAAGAAGGCGCTGAAGAACTCCTCCGGCATTCCGAGCATGCCCTCGATGTCGGTGGCCTGGCTGCGGTGGGCCTCGAGCGCCGACCTGCGCTGGGCGAGGTACGCGGTCACGTCGACCCGCCAGTGGATCTCGTCCTCCGGGGTGCCGAGGGGGTTGCCGTCGTCCATCGGCCGGTCGGGGTCGAAGCTCCGCTCCTGCTCGCCCTGGGCGACGGCGGCCTGGTACCAGCGCCGGACCTGGTCGCGGTTCATCGTGGACTCCAGCAGGCGCGGGCGCCGTGCGGCCAGCTCGGCGGCCCGGTGCACGACCGCGTGCACCCGCACGTGGTCGGGGTGGCCGTAGCCGCCGTGCCAGTCGTAGCCCACGAGGACGTCGGCGTCCTCCTCGTCGAGGACCGCCGCGAGCCGGCCGGCCGCCTCGTCGAGGTCGGCGGAGTGGAACGCGCCCTCGTGGGCGTTCTGCTCCCAGCCGGTCATGCCGGAGTCGCGGTAGCCGAGCCACTCGACGCGCTGCACGCCGAGCACCGCTGCGGACGCCAGGGCCTCCCGGCGGCGCCAGTGGGTGAGGGTCTCGCCCTCGGGCAGGCCCTCGGCCGGGAGCTCGCCGTGCTCGCCGCCGGTGGCGAACACGGTCACGACCCGGCTCCCCTCGGCCGCGGCACGCGCCATGGCCCCCGCGGTCTGCGAGGCCTCGTCGTCGGGGTGGGCGTGCAGGAACACGATCGTCGTCACGCGCCCCATCCTGCCCTCCCCCTCGGACATCGACGGGCGGACCCTCGACAACTCGGGGCCCGGGATGAAATAGTTACCCAACTCTATTAATGCCCTCGTCCCGGAAGAGCGCCGCCATGACCACCACCCCCGCCCCGGTCCCCGTACGCAGCCACGCCGAGCTCCTCGAGCTCGTCAGCCGGCTCGACCTCGCGACCAAGGTGCGCCTGCTCACCGGCGCCACGTCGTTCACGCTCCACGGCGAGGAGTCGATCGGGCTGGCGCCGATGGCCTTCTCCGACGGCCCCACCGGCGTGCGCGGGCTGAAGTTCACCGGCGGCGACCACGTCGCGCTGTTCCCCAGCGCCACGGTGCTCGCGAGCGCCTGGAGCGAGGAGACCGCCCACGAGGTCGGCGAGATGCTCGCCGAGGAGGCCGAGCGGCAGCAGATCCACGTCGTCCTCGGGCCGACGATCAACCTGCACCGGACGCCGCTGGGCGGGCGCCTGTTCGAGGCGTACTCGGAGGACCCCCTGCTCACGGGCAGGCTCGCGGCGGCCTACGTGCGGGGCATGCAGGGGCGCGGCATCGGCGCGTGCCTCAAGCACCTCGTGGCCAACGAGTCCGAGACGCTGCGCAACTACATGAACTCCGTCGTCAGCGAGACGGCGCTGCGTGAGGTCTACCTGCTGCCGTTCGAGATCGCGGTCCAGGACGCCGGCGCGTGGTCGATCATGGCGGCGTACAACGACGTCAACGGGGTGCCTGCCACCGAGCAGGACCACGTCAACAACGGCGTGGTCAAGGGCGAGTGGGGCTGGGACGGCCTGCTCATGTCGGACTGGTTCGCCACCAAGACCTCCGCCCCGGCGGCGCTCGGCGGCCTCGACCTGGTCATGCCCGGCCCCGACGGCCCGTGGGGCGAGGCGCTGGTCGCCGATGTCGAGTCCGGCGCCGTCGCGGAGTCGGTGGTCGACGAGCACGTCGTGCGGCTGCTGCGCCTGGCCGAGCGGGTCGGCGCCCTGGGCAGCGAGGACCAGCGGCGCACCTGGCCCGCGGAGTCGCTCGCGCCCGACGCCCCGGCGCGCCGCGAGCAGCTGCGCCGCCTGGCCACCGACGGCATGGTCGTGCTGCGCAACGAGGGTGGTGTCCTGCCGCTGGCGGGCACGGGCAGGGTGGCCCTCATCGGGCGCCACGGCGTCGACACCATCTGCATGGGAGGCGGCTCGGCCACGGTCAACCCGCCCTACCAGGTGTCCATCGCCGACGGCCTGCGCGAGGCCCTCGGTGACCGTCTCACGGTCGTCGACGGCGTGGAGGTCCGCGAGCGTGCCGTTGCCGCCGAGCCGTCCGCGATCACCGACCCCGAGACCGGCGAGCCCGGCCTGCGGGTCGCCTACCTCGACGCCGACGGGGTCGTCATGTCCAGCGAGCACAGCAGCGTGTCCTCGGTCGTCACCGGCTGGGACGACGTCCTGCCCCGCCCCACCGAGCAGGTGGTGCTCACCGCGCGCCTCACCCAGCCCGGCCCGGTACGCCTCGGCGTCGTCGGGGGAGGCCGGTGGACGGTGGACCTCGACGGCGAGCAGGTCGGCGCCACCGAGCTCGTGGCGGAGGGCTCCGACCCCGGTGAGTCGATGCTCAAGCCGCCGGTCTGGACCGTCGACACGCACAGCACGGCCACCGACGGACGGGGAGCGCTCGTCACGGCCACCCTCACCGTCGTGCGCTCGGAGCCCCAGCCCGGACCCGACGGCAAGCTCAGCACCCTGTCGCACGTCATCGCCTCCGGCATGGGCATGAAGGGCCTCGTGGTCTCGCCGGTCCCCGCACCGGCCGAGCAGGTCCTCGCGGCGGCCTCCACGACCGCGGCGGACGCCGACGTGGCCGTCGTGGTCGTCGGGCTCACGGAGGAGCAGGAGACGGAGGCGACCGACAAGTCGACCCTGGCCCTGCCGGGTGAGCAGGACGCCATGGTCTCGGCGGTCGCTGCTGCCGCGAAGCGCACCGTGGTCGTCGTCAACGCCTCCACCCCGGTGCTCATGCCGTGGTTCGACGAGGTCGACGCCGTCCTCGTCGTCGGGCTCCCCGGCCAGGAGGGCGGGCACGCGGTGGCCGACGCCCTGCTCGGGGTGCGTGAGCCCGCCGGGCGCCTGGTCACCTCCTGGCCGTCCGCCGACGGTGCTGCTCCCGCCTGGGACGTCGTGCCCGACGGGCTCACCCTGGAGTACCGCGACGGCACGTTCATCGGCTACCGCGGGTTCGCCGCCGGCCGCGCCGCCGCCCCCGCCCACTGGCTCGGCGCCGGCGACGGGTACGGCGCGTGGACGTACGGGTCGGCCCGCCTGGTCGAGGGGGACGCCGGAGCCCCGGCGGTCGAGGTCACCGTGGCCAACACCTCCGACCACGACTCGCGCGAGGTCGTGCAGGTCTACCTGCGCCCCGACGAGGACGACCAGCCGGTGCGGCTCGTGGGCTTCGCGCCAGTACGGGTGCCGGCAGGCGGCGAGGGCACCGTCACGGTGGCGACCGACTCACGGCTGTGGCGTCGCTGGGACGAGGCCGCCGACGCCTGGGGTGCGCCGCTGTCCGCGGGAACGCTCCTCGTCGCCCGCGGGCTCGGCGACGTGCGGGCCGAGCTGCCCCTCGCGCCGTCGCGGTGAACGCGGGGGCGGTGAGCCGCGTGAGCATGCGGGCGGCGAGCCGCGTGGGCGTGCGGGCGGCGAGCCTCGTGGGCGTCCGGGCGGCGAGCCGGTGGATGCCGTGAGCCCGGTGGACCCGGCACCACCGGCCGCGGCCGGCCGTCGTCGCGGGCGCGGCCGCCCACCGGGGACCGGGAGCGGGCAGACGCGCGAACGCATCGTCGAGGCCGCGGCCGAGCTCTTCGCCGAGCGCGGCTTCCACGCGACCGCCATGACGAGCATCGCCGAGGCGGCAGGGCTGAGCCAGACCGGGCTCCTGCACCACTTCCCCGCCAAGGAGGAGCTGCTCGCCGCAGTCCTCGAGCAGCGCGACCTGCGCGACCTCCAGACGCTCGCAGCCCGGCGCGACCACCCGCCCCGGGGCTGGGAGGTGTGGGACGACATGGTCACCCTGGTCGCCCTCAACGGCGGTCGCGAGGGCCTGGTGCGGCTGTTCACCAGCCTCGCCGGCGAGGCGGTCGACCCCGGCCACCCGGGCCACGACTGGCTGCGGGCCCACCACCGGTCGGCCGTGGACTCGCTGGCGAAGGCCCTGCACGAGGCAGCCCTCGACGGCTCGGCCGACCCGGCCGTGCCCGCCGAGCAGCTGGCGCGCCAGGCCGTGGCGCTCATGGACGGCCTCCAGGTGCAGTGGCTCATGGACCCCGACGGGGTCGACATGGCGGCGGACTTCGGCGCGTGGGTCGAGACCCTGCGCCATCGTTGGGGCCGGTAGCCGCGGGCTCGGACCCCGGGCTGCGGCTCCGGTACGAAGCGGGCTACGGAGCGGGGGCGAGGACCCAGAGGACCTCGCACGCCGCATCGGCCGAGGCGTTGCGCCACGTGTGCGGAGCGCGACCGGGGAAGGTCATCGCATCGCCGGGACCGAGGTCCTCCTCGCCGGTCTCGAGGACCACCGTGAGGTGCCCCGAGATGACGTACGCGCACTCGACCTCGCAGTCGAGGGTGTAGAGGTCCTCGCCTCCGTTGCCGCCGGGGTCGATCCGTGCGTGGATGATCTCGAGGCCCTGCTGGGTGCCCGGCGTGATCAGCGCCTCGTGGGCACCGGTGCCACCGAAGTTGATCGGGCGGCCCTGCCCGGCCCGGGTGACTGCCGTCTCCGGCGGGTCGAACAGCTCCCCCACCCTCAGCCCCAGCACCTCGCACACGGTGACCAGGGACGCCACCGAGGGTGAGACGTCGTCGCGCTCGAGCCGGCTGACGAAACCCTTGGTCAACCCGGCCGACTCGGCCACCTGGGCGATGGTCAGACTCCGGGCCTGCCGCGCGGCCCGGAGACGGGCGCCGATGCGGACCTGCGTCTCGGACCGCTCTCGGGGAGCGCGGGAGGCCGGGGTCCGGGTCGTCACGGCGCCAGTTCTACAGCAACCGCCCTGACCGGTGCTCCGTCGGCCGCCTCGAGGCGAATCGGAAGTACGGAGACCCACGGGTCGGCGAAGTCGATGCCCCCAAGGCCGCGAAGGTTCTCGATGATGACGCCCCCGATGTCGGCGATGAGGTGGTGGCATGGGAACCCGACCCCGGGGTGCTCCTCGTCCGGTGTCTCGTCGAGGTTGAGGGCGTCGAGCCCGATGGTGCGCACCCCGAGGTCGAGCAGCCGACGGCAGGCCTCGGCGTCGAGGTAGGGGTTCTCGAAGTAGCTCGGCGTCCCGTAGTGCTCGTCCCACCCGGTGTGCAGCAGCACGATCGAGCCCGGCCGGATGCGGTCGGCGACCGGTGCGATGTGCTCCCAGGTCACGACTCCCCGCGGCCCGAGGCCGGTGGCGTCGACGACGACACCGGGACCGGTGAACAGCGCGAGGTCGAGCTCGTCGATCCGGGCTCCGGACTCCTCGAAGTGGTACGGCGCGTCCACGTGCGTGCCGGTCTGCGACCCGAGGTGCACGTCGAGCAGGTTGAACCCGTCGCGCTCGATCGTGCTGTGCACGGTCAGGGCCGGCTCCGGGTCACCGGGGTAAATCACCGTCCCGGGACCGACGGGCACCGACAGGTCGACGATCCGAAGAACTCTCATGGTGAACAACTATTGCATTGCAGTAAACCCCGGGGCTAGCGTTCCGCCGATGCTCCACCCTTCGGAAGGGACCACCGCATGAGCTCCTCGAACGCCCCCACCGCCCGCCCCAAGGTCACCGACGTCGAGCAGCACGGGATCGACACGATTCCCGACGCCGACCGCACTTCCCGGCCGCTCGACCTGTTCCGGATCCAGTTCGGCGGCGCGAACACCTTCGCCACCGTCCTGCTCGGCACCTTCCCGATCGCCCTCGGTCTGTCGTTCTGGCAGGCCGTCGGCGCCACCCTCGCCGGTGTCGTCGTCGGCGCGCTGTTCCTCATGCCGATGGGCCTGTTCGGTCCGCTGACCGGCACCAACAACGCGGTCTCCTCGGGCGCACACTTCGGCGTCCGCGGCCGCATAGTCGGCTCGTTCCTCTCGCTGCTCACCGCGATCGCGTTCTACTCGATCTCGGTGTGGGTCAGCGGTGACGCGCTCGTGGGTGCGATGGGCCGGCTCTTCGGCGTCCCGGACTCCGACCTCCTGCGCGGTGTCGTCTACGCCGTGTTGGGCGCCATCGTCATCGTGGTCGTCGTCTACGGCTTCCAGTTCATGCTGCTGGTCAACAAGGTCGTCGTCATCGGCAACACCGTGCTGATCCTGCTGGCGATCGTCGCCTACGCCTCGGTGTTCGACCCGTCCTTCGACCCCGGGCCCAGCGCGTACGCCCTCGGCTCGTTCTGGCCCACCTTCGTGCTGTCGGCCCTCATCGTCATGGGCAACCCCGTCTCGTTCGGGGCGTTCCTTGGCGACTGGTCGCGCTACATACCGGCTGCGACGTCACGGAAGTCGTTGCTGGGCGCCACCTTCGGCGCGCAGCTGATGACGCTGATCCCCTTCATCTTCGGTGTCGCCACCGCGACGCTCGTCGCCGGCGAGGCCGACTACGTCGTGGCCCTGATCAAGGTCTCCCCGATCTGGTACGCCGTGCTGCTCATGGTGGTCGCGTTCCTCGGTGGCCTGTCGACCGGCGTGACCTCGCTCTACGGAACGGGCCTGGACTTCTCGTCGGTGTTCCCGCGACTGAGCCGCGTGCAGGCGTCGCTGTTCATCGGCGTGATCGCGTTCGTGTTCATCCTCGTGGGACGCCTGGCCTTCGACCTCATCGCCAGCGTCAACGCGTTCATCGGCGCCATCGTCATCTGCACGACGCCGTGGATGGTCATCATGACGATCGGCTACATCGTCCGCCGCGGTTACTACCGCCCCGCGGACGTCCAGGTCTTCAACCTCGGCCTGCGCGGTGGTGCGTACTGGTTCCGCGACGGCGTGAACTGGCGCGGCATGGTCGCCTGGATCCCGGCGGCGGTCGCCGGCCTGATGTTCGCGAACTACCCGCCGCTCATCGAGGGCCCGTTCCGCAACAGCGTCGGCGGAGGCATCGATGTCAGCCTGCTCGTCTCCATCGGCGTCGCGGCGGTGCTCTACCTCGCCCTGCTGTACGCCGTGCCCGAGCCGCGGTACGTGTTCGGCCCGCAAGGCCCGCGCTGGGTCCCGGCGGCCGAGGGTGAGGAGCCGCAGGTCGTGGCGGACGAGTCCGCGTCGCACCACCGCAGGGCCCGTCGCGGCCGCGCCATGGACGAGTCGGTCGCCGCCGAGCTGGAGGCCCGCGTCGATGGCTGACGAGTCCTCCTCGCCCCAGTCGCTGCCCCGCATCACCGAGGGCGGTCGCATCGGCCAGGTCGACGCCACGGCGGTCCCCCGGTTCGCCGGGCCGCCGACGTTCGCCCGGCTGCCGCGCATCGACGAGGTCTCCGACGTCGACGTCGCAGTGCTCGGCGTCCCGTTCGACGCCGGGGTGTCCTACCGGCCCGGCGCGCGGTTCGGCCCGGCGCACATCCGGGAGTCCTCGCGCCTGCTTCGTCCCTACAACCCGGCCCAGGACGTCTCGCCGTTCGCCGCCCAGCAGGTCGTCGACGCCGGCGACCTCGCGGTGAATCCGTTCTCCATCGACGAGGCCGTCGACACCATCGAGGCCGGCGCCAGGTCGGTGCTCGAGCGGGCCGGGCGGGTGCTCACCCTCGGCGGCGACCACACCATCACCCTGCCGCTGCTGCGGGCCCACGCGGCAGCGCACGGGCCGATCGCCGTGGTGCACTTCGACGCCCACCTCGACACCTGGGACACCTACTTCGGCGCGAGGTACACCCACGGCACGCCCTTCCGGCGGGCCTCCGAGGAGGGGCTGCTCGACAAGGAGGCGTGCCTGCACGTCGGCTCGCGCGGCCCGCTGTACTCCGCCCAGGACCTCGACGACGACGCCACCCTCGGGTTCGCCATCGTGCCAAGCGTGGAGATGGACGACCTCGGCGCCCGTGGCGTCGCCGAGCGCATCCGTGACCGCGTCGGCGACCGGCCGGTCTACGCCTCCATCGACATCGACGTGCTCGACCCGGGTTTCGCCCCCGGCACCGGGACCCCCGAGACCGGAGGCCTCACCGGGCGCGAGCTGCTCGCGATCCTGCGCAGCTTGTCGACGCTCAACCTCGTCGGCGCCGACGTCGTCGAGGTCGCCCCCGCCTACGACCACGCCGAGGTGACCGGCATCGCTGCATCGCACGTCGCCTACGAGCTGCTCAGCGCGATGGCTCCCCGATGAGCACCGATCAGGAGGTGCTGGCTTCAGCCGACGCCCTGGTGCGCGCCTTCGCGAGCGGCGACAGAACGGCGTACTTCGCGTGCTTCGCGCCCGACGCGACGTTCGTCTTCCACACGACCCCGCAGCGGCTGGGGTCGCGGGCGGCGTACGAGGCGCTGTGGGAGCAGTGGGTCACCGAGGACGGTTTCGCGGTGGTCTCCTGCTCCTCGACCGACCAGGTGGTCCAAGTGCTCGGCCCGGACGCCGCGGTGTTCGCCCACGGCGTGACCACGGTGGTCGAGGTCGGGGGCATCCGCGAGGAGCTGCACGAACGGGAGACCATCGTGTTCGCCAGGCGCGACGGGGTCTGGATGGCGGTCCACGAACACCTCTCCCCCACGCCTTTGGTCCAATAGGCCGGGTGAGCAGGGACGAGGGGGCGGCCGCACGGCACCACGGCGGCGACGGCCGCAACGGCCGCGACCCGGCCCAGCGCCGCGAGATCCTGCGCCTGGCGGTCCCCGCCTTCCTCGCCCTCGTCGCCGAGCCGATGTTCCTGCTCGCGGACTCGGCGATCATCGGCCACCTGGGCACGGCCCAGCTCGCCGGCCTCGGGGTCGCGAGCGCCACCCTGCTCACGGCCGCCAACCTCTTCGTCTTCCTCGCCTACGGCACCACCTCGGTGGTCGCGCGGCAGGTCGGGGCGGGTAGCGAGCGCGGCGCCCTCGAGGCGGGGATCGACGGCACCTGGCTCGCGGTCCTGCTCGGCGTGGTGACCTCCGTCGCGGTCGCCGTGGCGGCCGAGCCCCTCTGCCGGCTCTTCGGCGCGTCCGACGCGGCAGTGGGCCACGCGGCCACCTACCTGCGCATCTCCGCGGCCGGCCTGCCCGCCATGCTCGTCGCGCTCGCGGCGACCGGGGTGCTCCGTGGGCTGCAGGACACCCGTACGCCCCTGGTCGCCTCGGTGGTCGGGTTCACCGCGAACATCGTGCTCAACCTCGCCCTCGTCTACGGCGCCGGATGGGGCATCGCCGGGTCCGCGTGGGGCACCGTCATCGCCCAGACCGGTATGGCGCTCGGGCTGGTCACCGTCCTCGTCCGGCACGCCCGCCGCGCAGGGGCGACCCTGCACGCCCACCCCGGGAGGGTGCTGCGAGCGGCGACGACGGGCATACCCCTGCTCGTGCGGACCCTGGCGCTGCGCTCGATCCTGCTCGTCACCACGTGGGTCGCGGCGGGTCTCGGCGACGTGCCGCTCGCCGCCCACCAGGTGGCGGCGACCGTCTGGTCGTTCCTCGTCTTTGCGCTCGACGCCCTGGCCATCGCCGCCCAGGCGCTGACCGGACGGGCGCTGGGTGCCGGGGACGTCGGCGCCGCCCGGGCCGCGACCTCGACCATGGTGCGCTGGGGTGCTTGGGGCGGAGCGGTCCTCGGGGTCGTCGTGCTGGCGCTGCACCAGGTCATCCCGGCCGCGTTCACCCAGGACCCGGCCGTGCGGTCGGCCCTCGCTGCCGCCCTGGTCGTCGTGGCCGTCGGGCAGCCGCTGTCGGGCTACGTCTTCGTCGTCGACGGCGTGCTCATCGGCGCCGGCGACGGCCGCTGGCTGGCCCGGGCCATGGTCGCGACGCTCGTCCTCTACCTGCCGCTCGTGCTCGGCGTCCACCTGCTCGCCGAGCCGCTGCTCCGGGCCGGGGTGCCGACTGCCCTCGCGGTGCTCTGGGTCGTGTTCACGGCGTTCATGGCCATCCGCGCGCTGTTCTTCTGGTCGCGCATCCGCGGCGACGCCTGGGCCGTCACCGGCGCCGCACGCTGACACCGCGTCCCCCGCCCCTCTCCCGCCTTTGGGTGCTGCAGCGCGCGCAAACGCGAGCGCTGCAGCACCCAAAGCTCGGAGAGGGCGGAGGGTTCGGGGGTGTCGCGTACGGCGTCAGGAGATGCGGGTGGCGGCCTCGCGGCGGGGGTCGCCGGCAGCGACCAGGGTGCCGTCCGGCTCGCGGGCGGCGACCCCGACCCCGCCGAAGTACATCGACAACGGGCCGTGACTGTAGGACGGCAGGCCGCTGTCGGCCACCGCGGCGGCGATGCCGTCGTCGTCCTCGTGGTCGACCCGGGTGGTGCCGTCGTCGAGGATCCGCACGTGCACGCGCGGCGCGTCCACGGCCTCCTGCAACGGGGCGCCCTCGAGGCAGTGGCGGCCGAGGACCTGCATGAGGGCCGTGGTGATGCGGTCGGCACCGGGGCTGCCGATCGCCAGGGCCGCCCCGGCGTCGGAACGGGCCACGGACGGGGCCATGTTGGACGCCAGCCGGGTGCCGGGGGCGAGGGCGTGCAGGCCCAGGCGGTTGAGCTCGGGCTCGCCGAGGCAGTTGTTGAGCATCATGCCGGTGCCGGGCACCGTGGCCCCGGAGCCGTACCCGCTCGACGCCGTGATGGTGCAGACCGTCCCATCGCTGTCGACCGCCGCGACGTTCGCGGTGGAGGACGATGTCGGCAGACCGGCCAGCCCGTGCCGCTCGACCAGCTCCAGCAGGGCGTAGCCGTCCTCCTCGAGGTCGGTGGACAGGTCGTGCACGCCGTGGCGGTAGGACAGCACGTGGCGCTGGACCTCGATGATCCGCGACCAGCTCCAGCCCGCGCCCCCGAGCTCACGGAGCATCACCGCCAGCATCGGGCCACCGACGGACGGAGGGGCGTTGGTGGCGACGTCCCAGTCCCCGAGGCGCAGCCGCAGCGGGGTGCGCACGACGGCGCGGTACTGCGCGAGGTCGGCCGCCGTGACCAGGCCCCCTCGCTCAGTGCTGTCCGCGGCGATCCGGGCTGCGAGGTCACCGGTGTAGAGCGACCGCGCACCCTCCTCGACGACCTGCTCCAACGTGCGGGCCAGGTCGGGGTTGGTCGTCAGCTCGCCGGCCTCCAGAGGTGAGCCGTCGGCGCGGCGGACGAGGGGGGCGGTGTTGGGGTCCCAGGCGAAGACGCTGTCGCCGGTGATGGCCAGGTAGCTCGCGGCCGCAGCCCCGAGGGTGAACCCGTCGTCGGCCGCGGCGATGCTCGGGGCAAGGACCTCGCGCCACGGCGCCCTGCCGTGGCGGTCGTGCGCCACCCCGAGCGCCGCGAAGGCTCCCGGCGTCGCCACCGACCCGTGGCCCGCGTACAGGGTGACCCCGCCGCCGTACGTCGTCGTGATCTCGCGCAGCCCCGTCCCGAAGCGCTCGACGGGCAGCCCACGACCGGGCATCTCGACGTTGCCGTCGACGACCTCCGGCTCACCGCCGGCCGGCCACACGGTGACGAAGGCGCCGCCCAGCATCGAGACGATGCCGGGCTCGGTGGTCATGGAGGCGACGATCGCGGCGATCGCGGCGTCGACGGCGTTGCCGCCTGCGCGGACGGCGTGCAGCCCCGCCTCGGCCGAGACCGGTCCCGTGCCCACGACCGCGACCCGCCTGTCCATGCGCCGATTCTGCCCCGCCCGGGGAACCGGTGCGCGATCTGGCGCCTCGTGGACGCCGGCGGCGCGGCGTGATGGCCGCGGATAGGGTCCGTGCGTGGTCGAGGTCGCGCTGCTCTTCGTCGCCGCCCTGCTGGTCGGCTTCGCCAAGACGGCCGTCGGTGGGCTGGCGAGCATCTCCGTCGCGATCTTCGCGAGCGTCATGCCGGCGCGCGAGTCGACCGCGGCGATCCTGCTGCTGCTCGTCACCGGCGACCTGGTCGCGGTCTGGCACTACCGCGCGAACGCCGACTGGGCGCTCTTGCGGCGGCTGATCCCCATGGTGCTGCCCGGCCTCGCGCTCGGGGCGCTCTTCCTCGCCGTGGTCGACGACGACGTCCTGCGTCGCTCGATCGGTGTACTGCTGCTCGTCCTCGCTGCGGTGCAGCTGGCCCTGCGGTGGAAGTCCCCCGACACCACGCAGGTCGGGCGGTCGAGGGCCGCGGCCCTCGGCACGGGGCTGGCGTCCGGGTTCACGACGATGACGGCCAACGCCGCCGGGCCCGTCATGACGCTCTACCTCGTGGCGCAGGGTGTGGAGAAACGACGGTTCTTGGGAACCTCGGCGCTGTTCTTCTTCGGGGTCAACCTCTGCAAGATCCCGTTCAGCGCCGGGCTCGGGCTGTTCTCCACGGCCACCCTGCAGCGGACCGCCCTGCTCGTGCCGTTCGTGCTGCTCGGCGCCTGGGCCGGCCTGCACGGCGCGCGCCGGCTGAGCCAGGCGCGGTTCGACCAGGCCGTGCTCGCAGCGACCGTCGTCTCGGCCGTCGCCCTGGTCGTCCGCTGACGCGTCGAACAGAAGCGGTGTCAGGCGTCCTGCGGACCGACGAGGGGGCGCTGCCGCAGCTTGCGCTCGACGTAGGCCGCGTGCGCCTCGCGCGTCGACTCCAGCTCGGAGACGGCGCTGACCGGCACGTCCCACCAGCTGTCGCTGTCCGGGGCCTGCACCGAGGGGTCGGTCTCGACGTGGATGACGACCGGTCCGCCGTCGGCCGGAGCGGCCTTGGCCTCCTTGACCGCCTGCTCGAGCTCGGCGCGCGAGTGCACCTCGATGACGTGCGCACCCAGGCTCCGGGCGTTGGCGGCGAGGTCGACCGGCAACCGCTCACCGTCGAGGCGGCCGCTGGACCCACCGCGGTAGCGGTAGCTCGTCCCGAACCGCTGGGAGCCGAGCGACTCCGAGAGCGACCCGATCGAGTGGAACCCGTGGTTCTGCACCAGTACCACGACGACCTTCACCCGCTCCTGGACCGCGGTGACCAGCTCGGTCGGCATCATCAGGTAGCCACCGTCGCCGACCATGGCGAAGACGTCCCGCGAGGGGTCCGCGAGCCGGATGCCGATGGAGGCCGGCACCTCGTAACCCATGCAGGAGTAGCCGTACTCGACGTGGTAGCCCTTGCGGTCGCGCACCCGCCACAGCTTGTGCAGGTCGCCGGGCATGGACCCCGCGGCGCAGAGGACGACGTCGCGCGGGTCGCTGAGCTCGTTGACGACCCCCAGGACCTGGGCCTGGGTGAGGACGCCCTCCGCCAACGCGTCCGTGACCTCTGCCGGCGGGTGGTACGCCGCCTCGACCCGTTCGTCCCACGCCGCCCAGTGGGCCTCCTGCCGGGCACGGCGGTCCGCTGACACGGCGTAACCGTCGAGGGCCGCGGTCAGCGCGGTCAGCGCCTCACGCGCGTCGGCGACGACGGGGAGGCCTGCCTGCTTGCCGGCGTCGAACCTCGCCACGTTGATGTTGACGAACCGGACACCCTTGTCCTGGAACGCAGTTCGTGACGCGGTGGTGAAGTCGCTCCAGCGGGTGCCGATGCCGATGACGACGTCCGCCTCGGCGGCAAGGGCGTTGGCCGCGGTCGTCCCGGTCGAGCCGACGGCGCCCATGAGCTGGGGGTGGCCGTGCGGCAGCGAGCCCTTCCCGGCCTGGGTCTCCCCGACCGGGATGCCGGTGCGGTCGCAGAACGTCCGCAGCGCAGCCTCGGCGCCCGAGTAGTGGACGCCACCACCCGCGACGACGAAGGGCCTTGCGGCGGAACGGATCAGCGTCGCCGCGTCCTCGATGTCGACGGCCTCGGGCACCGGCCTGGCGATGCGCCACACACGCTCCGCGAAGAGCTCGGCCGGCCAGTCGAACGCCTCCGCCTGCACGTCCTGCGGCAGCGCGAGGGTGACCGCCCCCGTGGCCGCCGGGTCGGTCAGCACCCGCATGGCCGCCAGCAGGGCAGACGGCAGCTGCTCGGGCCGCTGGACCCGGTCGAAGAACGCCGACAGCGGGCGGAAGGCGTCGTTGACGGTGACGTCCGCGGCATACGGCTGCTCGAGCTCCTGCAGCACCGGGGCGGACACCCGGGTGGCGAAGGTGCCTGACGGCAGGAGCAGCACCGGGATCCGGTTGATCGTCGCGAGTGCGGCACCGGTGAGCATGTTGGTCGAGCCCGGGCCGACCGACGCGGTGCAGGCCCACGCCTGGAGGCGGTCCTTCTGGCGTGCGTAGCCGACCGCCGTGTGCACCATGGCCTGCTCGTTGCGCACGAGGACGTAGGGCAGGTGCTGGTCGTGCGCCGGCGAGTCGTCACCGAGCTCGTCCTGCAGCAGGGCCTGCCCCATCCCGGCGACGTTGCCGTGGCCGAAGATGCCGAGGCACCCCGCGAACAGCCGCTGCCGCTCGCCGTCGCGCTCGGTCCACTGCTGCCGGAGGAACCTGACCACGGCCTGGGCCACGGTGAGACGGACGGTCGTCATCGGTTGCCTCCCAAGGGAAGTCGTGGGTCGACGGGCTGGTCCTCCCAGGTGGCGCGCACCCACCCGTGCGCGGGGTCGTCGCAGATCAGCCAGGCGCGCTCCGCGCCGGGCCCTGCCATGACGTTGAGGTAGTAGAGGTCGTAGCCCGGCGCGGCCATCGACGGCCCGTGCCAGCCGTGCGGCACCAGCACGACGTCACCGGTGCGCACCTCGGCCAGCACGTCGATGGGCCGGGCGTCGGTGCCGTAGACCCGTTGGTAGCCAACAGGATCGGCCCCACCGGTGTGCGGGGACCCGGCCGACGAATGCACCTCGAAGTAGTAGATCTCCTCGAGCTCGGTCTCCACACCCGGCCGCTCCTCGTCGTGCTTGTGCGGCGGGTAGGAGCTCCAGTTGCCGGCCGGCGTGACGACCTCGCAGGCGATGAGCGAGTCGGCCCCGAGCACCCCGGGGATGCCGAAGTTGCGCACCTCCCGGCTCGCACTGCCGGCTCCCCGCAGCTCGACCGGCACCTCGTCCGCGGCCACGTGCCGGAACGACGGCGTGTGGGGTGCAGCCGCGCGTGCGGCGCAGACCGCGACGCGGGCGGGGCCGTCGTGGGCGACGAGAGTCACTGCCCTGTCGCGCGCGACGTAGACCACGTCGGTCGGGCCGGCGAAGACCGAGGGGCGGCCCGCCAGCACCGCCTGGTCCTGACCGGACGAGACGGTGACCGCGCCCGAGAGCGGCACCACGAGGTGCTCCCACCCCGACGCGGCCAGTTCGCGACGTTCCCCGGCGGCCAGCCGACCGGCGTACAGGGCGGTGTGCTGCCAGCCGTCCACGGCCTCGTCGACGGCCACCTCCCAGCCACGGTCGGCGACGGTGCCGTACGGGTGGACCCACCGGCCGTTGTCGGTCACGAGGCCCCACCGTGCACGAGACGGGCCGCGATGTCGACCGCGGCGGCGACGTCGCCGTCCGGCGGGTAGAGCAGCGCGCGCCCGACCACGAGGCCACGCACCGCCGGCAGCTCGAGGGCGCGACCCCACGCCGCGTACGTGTCCCGCGGGTCCCCGGCCGGGTCACCGCCGAGCAGCAGGGTCGGCAGGGTGGTCGCCTCCATGACCCGCGGCAGGTCGTCGACGACGGGCAGCTTGAGCCAGGTGTGGGCGCTGGATGCCCCCAGCGCCGAGGCGACGTGCATCGAGGTGATCACCGAGTCGGGGTCGAGGAGGTTGACGACCCGTCCGTCGCGACGCTCCGACAGGAACGGCTCGACCATGGCCATCAACCCGAGCTCGGCCAGCTCGGTCACCGCGCTGCCGCTGGCCTCGAGGGTCGCCACGGTGCCCGGGTCGTCGAACGCGATCCGGGTGAGCATCTTGCCCCCGTCGAGGCCGTTGGCGGCGAGGTCGCGGGCGCGGTATGCGGTGAACCGGTCGTCAAGCTCGAACCCGGCTCCCTGCAGGCCTCCGCGGTTCATCGACCCGATGGCGACCTTCCCCTCGAGGGCGCCGAGGAGGAGCAGGTCGTCGAGGACGTCCGGCGTCCCGAGGACACCGTCGACCCCCGGGCGCGACAGGGCGGTCACCAGCCGCTCGAGCAGGTCGACCCGGCTCGCCATCGCTCGCGGCTGGTCACGCACGCCGAGCGCGGCGCGGGCCGGGTGGTCGGCGGCCACGAGCAGGAGCCGGCCGTCGTCACCGACGAGGGGACGCAGGCAGCGGTTCTCCCAGCCGTCGCGGATCCGGGCGGGCTCGCGGGCGCGAATCTCCGTGAGGTCGGCGACGGAGACACCCGTGCCCGGCGTCATGTCCGGCTCCCGGCGAGCAGGGAGAGGACCTCGGCCTCGGTCGGCATGGCCGTCGAGCACTCCAGCCGTGAGGCCACGACCGCGCCCGCGACGTTGGCGAACTCCAGGGTCCGTCGCAGGTCCCAGCCGCTGAGCAGCCCGTGGCAGAGGGCTCCACCGAACGCGTCGCCGGCGCCCAGGCCGTTGACCACCTCGACCGGGAACGCCGGCACCTCGACCCGCTCCTCCCGTGTCGCCGCGAGGACCCCGCGCGGCCCCTGCTTGACCACGGCGAGCGACACCCCCCGGTCGAGCAGGGCGTCCGCGGCGCGCTGGGGATCGACCTCGCCGACGGCGACCTCGCACTCCTCGCGGTTGCCGACCGCGACCGTGACGTGCTCGAGGGCGGCAGCCACCTGGGCGCTGGCCTCCTCGGGGTGGGGCCAGAACATCGGCCGGTAGTCGAGGTCGAGGACCGTGTGCGCGCGCCGCCCCCGAGCCTCCCACGCGGCCAGGTGCGCACTGCGGCTCGGCTCCTGCGACAACCCGGTGACCGTGGTCCACAGGATGCGCGCGTCCCTGATCTCGTCCAGCGGCAGCTCGTCCGCCTCGATCATCAGGTCGGGGGCGATGGGGTAGCGGTAGAACCACAGCGGGAAGTCGTCCGGCGGGTGCACCTCGCAGAACGTCACCGGGGTGGGCGGCCCGTCCACCGCCGACACGAAGCGGTCGTCGACGCCGAGGTCGCGCAGGGCCCGGTGCACGTAGCGGCCGAATGGGTCGTCACCGGTGCGCGTGACCAGGGCGGTGCGCAGCCCGTAGCGCGCCGCGGCGACGGCGACGTTGGTCGCGCTGCCGCCGAGGAACTTCTGGAACGTCTCGACGTCCTCGAGCCCCACCCCGTGCTGGAGGGGGTAGATGTCGACCCCCGTGCGGCCCATGGCCACCAGGTCGTACGGGGTGCCGGCGCCGGCCACGTCAGCCCCCCACCGGGCCGGGCCGCGCCGCCACCGCCAGGAGGTGCTCGAGGCTGGCCCGCACCGACTCCAGCGGCCCGTCCCCGCCCGGGTCGCCCGGGTCGCCCGGGTCGCCCGCGAGGATGGTGTCCTGCTCGAGGACGTACCAGCCGGCGTACCCGTGTCCCTCCAGCGCCCGGACGATGGCGGCGACGTCGACGTCGCCCTGCCCGAGCGGGACGTACATGCCGGCCCGCACCGCCTCGGTGTAGGTCACCTCGCCGGCCTGCACCTGTCGCGCCAGGTCGAGCCGGACGTCCTTGAGGTGCACGTGCGCGATGCGCCCCGGGTGCTGGACCGCCACGGCCACCGGGTCGCCTCCCCCGATGAGGAGGTGGCCGGTGTCGAGGCAGAGGGCGACGCGGCTGCCGGCGAGCACCCGCGCGGTCTCCTCGCCGGTCTCGACCATGGTGCCGACGTGGGGGTGCAGGGTCGCGGTGAGGCCGTGGTCGCGGGCCGCGTCGGCGAGGCGGTCGAGGTTGGCGAGCAGCGTCGCCCACGCCCGGTCGTCGAGCACCGGGCGCTCGTCGTACCCCTCGCTCCCCGAGGCGGCGGCGAGCACGACCACGGAGGCACCGGCGTCCGCGAGCGCGACCATGGCCTCCCGGGCCTGCGGGAGCGGGTCGTGGTCGGGGTCGTGCAACACCACCGGCACGAACTGCGCCACCGCCGACAGGCCGTGCGCGGCGAGCACGCGGGCCCGTTGGTCGGCGTCCGCCGGCAGGAACCCGTCGGGGCCGAACTCCGTCGCCCGCAGCCCGACCGCCTGCATCTGGGCCAGCACCGTCCCGGGGTCGTACTGCCACCCCCAGCCCGGCACCTCACACACGCCCCACGAGATCGGCGCGCCAGCCACCCGCTCGGCCAGCGGCGGCACGAGGCGCGTCGCGGCCGTGCCCGCCAGCCCGGCGCTCACAGCGACTCCACCTCGTCGAGGCGCACGACCCGGCCCTCGCGCCGCGAGACGTCGCAGGCCTCGGCGACCCGGAACGCCTCGAGCGCGTCGGCGACCGTGCACGGCGACGGTCGCAGCCCGCGGGCGACGTCCGCGAAGGCGGTGAGCTCGGCGCGGTACGCCGGCAGGAACCGGTCCATGAAGGAGTGGTGCACCGGTCCCGGAGGGAAGGTGACCCCCGGCTCGGCGGAGGTGAGGGCGAGGGAGTCGTCGAGCCCGACCGCGACGCTGCCGGCGCTGCCGACGACCTCGAGGCGCACGTCGTGACCCGCACCGTTGTAGCGGGTCGACGAGACCTGGGCGAGCGTGCCGTCGTCGAGGGTGAGCACCGCGGCCGCCGTGTCGACGTCGCCGGCCTGGCCGAAGAACGCCTCACCGCGGTTGGACCCGGTCGCGAACACCGAGACGACCTCGTGCCCGGTGACGAACCGGATGATGTCGAAGTCGTGGACGTTGCAGTCGCGGAAGATGCCGCCGCTGGTCGGGATGTACGCCGCGTGCGGCGGCGCCTCGTCGCCGGTCACCGCCCGCAGCGTGTGGAGGAACCCTAGGGCGCCGGTGCGGACCACCTCGGCCGCACGCTGGTAGCCGGCGTCGAACCGGCGCTGGAAACCGACGTGCACGGGGACGTCGACGCTGGCGGCCAGCTTGGCCAGCTCGATGCTCTCGGCGAGGGTGCCCGCGACGGGCTTCTCGCAGAACGTCGGCACCCCGGCCTCGAGCCCGGCGCGCAGCAGGGACGCGTGCGCGTTGGTGGCCGCCGCGACGACGAACCCGTCGAGGCCCAGGCCGAGCAGCTCCTGGGGGGTGTCCGCCCACCCGACGCCGAGTCGCTCCGCGACGCCCCGGCCGACCGCGACGTCGGCGTCGGTGACCACGAGCTCGTCCACGTCGTCGAGGGCCTTGAGGGTCTCGGTGTGGAAGGCGCCGATCCGTCCGACGCCGGCGAGGCCGATGCGCATGGCTGCTCCGATGCAGGAGGTCGAGGTGGGGTGCAGGTCGCGGGTCGTCGTCCGGGGGAGGGAACGACGGCGGAGGCTTCAGCGTGGCAACCTCCCGCTGTCGTGTCAACCAAATGTACTGACATTCTCATGTTGTCTTGTCCTCGCCCGCAGCCGCTACCCTGACCGGCATGGCCAGGCGACCCGGGGTGGAGATCGAGGTGCAGATCGACCGCACCTCTCCGGTGCCGCTCTACCACCAGCTCGCGCAGCAGCTCGCCGCCGCGGTGACCGCCGGCCGCCTGCAGCCGGGCGACCCCTTCGAGAACGAGGTGGCCCTCGGCGAGCGCCTGGGCCTGTCACGGCCGACGGTGCGCCGCGCCTTCCAGGAGCTCGTCGGACAGGGCCTGCTCGTGCGCAGAAGGGGCCTCGGCACCACCGTGGCCAGCCGCAAGGTGCACCGCAGGGCCGAGCTCACCAGCCTCTGGGACGACCTCGCCCGCTCGGGGGGCACCCCGCACACCACCGTCCTGTCGCACGAGCTGGTGCGCGACGAGCACGCCGCCGCGGCTCTGGACCTGCCGCCCGACACCGAGCTGCTCCACGTCGTCCGCCTGCGCACCACCGACTCCACGCCGCTGGCCGTCATGCGCAACTGGCTGCCGCCGGCCCTCGCCGACGTCACACGGGCGCAGCTCGAGCAGGAGGGGTTGTACGCCGCGCTCCGGGCCCGCGGGGTGCGCCCGGTCGTGGCCCACCAGTCCATCGGTGCCCGGATGCCGACGGCGGCCGAGCGGCGCCACCTGCAGATCCGCGGGAGCGAGCCGGTCCTGACCATGACCCGCAGCGCGTTCGACGCCTCCGGCAGCGCCGTCGAGTACGGCGACCACTGCTACCGGGCGTCGAGCTACAGCATCGAGGTCATGGTCGACGAGCGCTGAGGCCCGCCACCCCTCGTGGGGTGGCGGGCCTCGGTGCGGCGTGCGGCTGCCTACTTGGTCGTCAGGCGCACGGAGAAGTCGGCGCTGTTGCCCTCGCCGGAGGCGCTGAACCCGAGCGCGGCCAGGTTGGCGATGTCGGCCGCGTCCTGCTTCGAGGAGCCGGACTCGTCCTTGAAGGCCGCGACCAGCCCGGAGATGTCGACGTACCCGGCCACCCGGGCCTTGTCGACGTCACGGACGGAGTCCTTGAACCCCGGCATCCCGCCGAGGCCCTTGCCCGTGGCCACCTCGGTGGCGTAGTCGTCGGTGAACGCGAGGACGGACCGACCCTGGCCGGGGCGGAACGCCAGCTCGTCGGGTGAGGTCAGGACCGACCCTGCGGTGGCGATCTTCTGCAGCACCGCCTGGTCGCCGTTGCCGACCACCGCGACCTTCGGGGCACCGTCGGTGCCCATCCCGCCGAACGCCACCGTGAACTGGCTGCCGAGCGCGGCGGCCAGGTCCTGGGGCACCGAGATGCCGAGGGCGTCCTGCACCTGGCTGAGGCCGTCCTCGAACTGCTGGCTGCCGAGGGTCGTGCGCAGGCCCTTCTCCATCTCGGGCCACGCGGCCTTGAGCTGGTCGCCGGCGTTGGCCACGCTGATCGCGGCCAGGGTGTCGTCGGGCAGCCTGGACAGCGCCGCGCCGACGCGCTGGGTGCCCATGAACTGGGTCTTGGCGCCGTTGACGTGGCCGGCGAGCTCGAGGTTGGGGCCGTCGAACCGCAGTGCCACCGCCGTGCGGCCGCTGCCGGCCGGGTTGGCCGCACCCGAGGGCAGCACCCCCGCGGCGCCGCCCAGCATGGCCATCACCGGAGCGGCCTTCTCGGAGTCGAACCACGCCGCCGCGACGCCGTCCTCGCCGAGGTCGGCCATGTCCTTGCGGAAGTCCGCGGAGTCGGCCAGCGTGCCCTTGCCGGTGGCGGTGACGACGCCGTCGAGGACAGCCCCGTCCTTGCCCTGGGTGCACACGGCGTAGTCCTCCAGGACCCGGCAGGCCCCGCCGAGCCCGGTGGCCAGCGACGGCAGGCTCTTGCGCGCCGCGTCGCCGTCGGTCACCGCGAGCGCGATGACCGGGGTCGGCTCGTCCTTGGCGGAGGCGCCGGGGACCAGCGCGACGCCGAGGCGCTGTCCCAGCCAGGGCTCGACGTCCTTGGCGTAGTCGACACCCTTGAGGGTGCCGTCCTTCTGCAGCGCCTCGAAGGCCACCTTGCGCAGGTCGGCGTCCTCAGAGACCTTGCCCTTGACCTTGGGGAAGGTGCGCAGGAAGCGCACGGCGTCGATCTTCTGGCCGGCCGAGGGGTCGAGGTCGACCTTGGCGAACGCCACCGCGGTCGAGGGCAGCACCGACTCGGGCTGCGCACCCCCGCCGCTCAGCGCGGAGTACGCGAACGCCCCACCGCTGCCGAGGACGACGATGCCGAGCAGGCCGCCCACGAGGGCGACCGTGCGCCCGCGCCGGCGGGCCGGCTCGGGTCCGCCGAGCAGCGGAGCCGCATCCTCGTCGTGGGGGTCGTGACCCGACTGCGCTGCATGGGCGGCCAGGGCCTCCCGGGACGGGTAGCCCGACGCGTACTGCGACTGGTAGCTCGACGGCCGGTACGGCTCGACCGGGGTCTCCCCGCCGGTGGCCCCCGGCGCCCCGGACGGGTCACGTGAGGGGTCGCCGGACCCCTCGGGTCGGTTCGGCTCGAACAGTGATCCGGACATGCTTCTCCCCCACGTGGTCCTGGTCGTACTGGGTCGTGCTGACGCCCCCCTGGCGGTCTCGTCGACCACAGGCGGTGCCGACTATAGGAAAGGCCCGGTCCCCCGTGGCGGGGAACCGGGCCTTTCGAGCCAAACGGACGATCAGCCCGCGACCACGTCGAGCTTCAGGGTGGCCTGGACCTCGGGGTGCAGGCGCACGAGCGCCTCGTGGGTCCCGACCGACTTGATCGGGGTGGTGATCTCGATCTTGCGGCGGTCCAGCTCCGGGCCACCGGCGGCCTTGACGGCCGTGGCGACGTCGGCGGTGGAGACGGCGCCGAAGAGGCGACCGCCGGTGCCGGCGTGCGCGACGACCTTGACGGCCTTGTTCTCGAGGTTGCCCTTGATGGACTTGGCCTCGTCGAGGGTCTTCACGGCGCGGACCTCACGGCCCTTGTTGATCGCGTCGACCTCCTTCTGCCCGCCCTTGGTCCACGCGGTGGCCAGGCCACGGCGGAAGAGGAAGTTGCGGGCGTACCCGTCCTTGACGTCGACGACGTCGCCGGGGTTGCCGAGGCTGCTGACCTCGTGCGTGAGGATGACCTTCATGTCAGTTCCTTCCTGGTCCCCGGCTCAGCGGGACGAGCTGGAGTAGGGCAGCAGCGCCATCTCGCGGGCGTTCTTGACCGCGGTGGCGATGAGCCGCTGCTCCTGGACGGACACACCGGTCACCCGACGCGCGCGGATCTTGCCGCGGTCGGAGATGAACTTGCGCAGCAGCGCGGTGTCCTTGTAGTCGATGTTCTCGACCTTCGCCGCCTTCAGCGGGTTGGCCTTCTTCTTGGGCTTGCGCACAACGGGCTTGGCCATCGTGGTGCTCTCCTTCTGCGAAGTGTCTTCGCGGATGAGCCCTGGTCTCCCAGGGATGGTGTTCTTCGAGTGTGTCCTGCCGGGCCGGCGTCAGCCGGCGAGGCAGTGGTGGGTACGGCGCGTGGGGCATCCCCTGCGGGACGGGACCCTGCGCCGTACCGGTCGGACCGGTCCGGTCAGCGGCTCGGTCAGAAGGGGGGCTCGTCGTAGGACGGCGCGCCGCCGCCCCAACCGCCACCCTGCTGGCCGCCGCCCTGAGCTGCGGGCTGCGCACCACCCTGACCGCCGGAGGGCCCGGTCGCCCAGGGGTCCTCCTGCTGGCCGCCGCCACCAAAGCCGCCCTGGCCGCCGCCGCCGGAGAAACCCCCGCCGCCGGTGCCACGCTGGGTGCGGTTGACCTTCGCCGTCGCGTAGCGCAGCGAGGGGCCGACCTCGTCGACCTCCATCTCGACGACGGTGCGCTTCTCGCCCTCCTTGGTCTCGTACGAACGAGACTTCAGGCGGCCGGAGACGATGACGCGGGTGCCCCGCTGGAGGGACTCCGCCACGTTCTCGGCAGCGTCGCGCCACACCGAGCAGCGCATGAACAGCGTCTCGCCGTCCTTCCACTCGTTGGACTGCCGGTCGAACTGCCGCGGCGTGGAGGCCACGGTGAAGTTCGCGACGGCAGCACCCGAGGGGGTGAAGCGCAGCTCGGGGTCGCCGGTGATGTTGCCGATGACGGTGATGATCGTGTCGCCAGCCATGAAGCGGGTCCCCTGTTCGGTAGGTCAGGTCTGGTGGAACGGGTGGTGCAGGTGCAGGTCAGGCTGCTCAGGCGCCGGGGCGCAGGAGCTTGGTGCGCATGACCGACTCGTTGAGGCCGAGCTGGCGGTCCAGCTCCTTGGCCGTGGCCGGCTCCGCGGTGAAGTTGACGACGGCGTAGATGCCCTCGGCCTTCTTCTTGATCTCGAAAGCCAGACGACGACGGCCCCAGATGTCGACGTTGTCGACGGTGCCCTTGTCCTTGGTGATGACGGTGAGGAACTTGTCGAGCGACGGAGCGACCGTGCGGTCGTCCAGCTCGGGGTCGAGGATGACCATGAGTTCGTACTGACGCATGCTGATAACCCGCCTCCTTTGGTCTATGGCGGTCACGGTCTCTCCGTGACAGGAGGGTTGCAGTGCGATCCCCTGGGGCGGCACCGGTGGGTGGGCCTCGGGGGAACCTGACAAAGGGTACCGGGCGCGGGCGACAACACCGAATCACTTGTCCACAGGTGCCGGGACCCGCAGGGGGCCGTCGGTCACGGGGACCTCGGGCTCAGGCGAGGCGGACGATCAGGCGGTCCGGGGCGCCGGCGAAGTCGCCGTCGAGGCCGTCCGCCGGGTCGACCTCGGCAGGCGCCCACTCCTCGGTCTTAGAGGGATCCGACGGGTCCTGGTCCGCCGGATCCCTCAAAGACCCGAGCGACCGGGACTCGAGGGAGGGCAGGTCGCGGGAGGCCAGGTCGGCGGGGGCCGGGTCGGCGGGGGCCAGGTCGACCGAGGGCAGGTCGGCGGGGGCACGACGGGCGGCGGTGTGCCACACCCGCCACACGAGGTAGACCACCGCGGCGACGCGCAGGACGAGGGCCGCGGCGTACCAGCCGGCGGGAAGGCCGCGGTCTGGCTTGGACAGGCCGCCGACGTAGAGCCAGACCGCGACGAAGTGCAGGGCCTCGGCGCCCGCCCACAGGAGGTGGTCGCGCCAGCGGACGCCGCACAGCGCGACGAGCGGCACCAGCCACAGCGACGCCTGCACCGGGAAGGACTTGCCGGCCACGAGCGAGAGCCCGACGAGGACGAGCGCGACCTCGGCCACCGTGGGGCGACGGTCGGTGCCGAGGGTGAACAGCGTGCCTGCGACGACGGCCACCGCGAGCCCCACCACGGTGACGAGCGTCGTCGGACCCGTCGGCAGCGGGTGGCCGAACAGCTGCGGCAGCATCCAGACCGACCCCAGCCCGGCGGCGCTGTCCCACCACACCTGGGTGGAGCGCAGGATCGCCGAGGGGTGGCCGACCAGGAAGGGCAGCAGGACGACCGCCACGGCGCCGACCGCCGCGAGCAGGGTGCGGCCCACGGCGGCGAGCCGGCCCGTGCGCACGGCGAGGACGACCAGGGCCAGCAGGATGAGCAAGGGGTAGGTGCGCGCCACGACCGCCAGGCCGAGCAGCACGCCGGCCGCGACCGGTCGGCGTCGCCCCCACGCCCACAGGCCGGCACTGACCAGGGCCACCCCGAACAAGTCGGAGGAGACCATCGCGGCGAGCAGCAGCACCGGGCTCAGCGCCACGTGGGCCGCATCGGCGGCGTGGTGGGGGCGGGACGCCGCGGTGAGGTAGACGACCGCGACCACCAGGGCCGCGCCGAGCAGCGCCCACAACGCGAAGTACCAGCGGGTCTGGTCGAGCAGCGAGCCGTCCGGCACCAGCCCTCCCAGCCACGCCATGACGGCACCGGTGAGCACCGGGTGGTCGGCCCGCGCACCGTCGCCGCCGACGTACGACGCGAGGCCCGACCCGAGGTTGCCGAGCTGGTACTGCGCCGGGAGGTCGGAGAAGCACGCGTGCCAGAACTGGTCGGAACCGTTCCAGCCCTGCTGGATGCAGTGCGCCCGCTGGACCACGGACAGGGCCACCGTCGCCGTCGACGCGACGAGCAGGGGCAGCACCGTGGCCAGCCACGAGGTCGCCCGCGCCGAGGCGTGCCGGCCGAGCGGCCCGCCGACGACTGCCAGCGAGCTGCCCGGCAGCACGTCCCGCTGACGCGTCACGGCGTGGTGGGGGAGCTCTGCGCCGTGTTGCCCGGCACCGGGATGGTCACCGTCGTCGAGGGGGACGGCTTGGGCGTCTTGGTGCGGGTCGGCGACGGCTTGGTGGTCCGGGTCGTCGTCGGCGGCGTCGTCGTGGTCGTCGTGGTGGTGGTGGTCGTCGTGGTCGTGGTGGTCGACGACGTCGACGAGGTGGTCGGCGGCGGCGTGTAGACCTGGTCGTCACCGACACCCGCGCGGGGCGGGAAGTCGAGGACCTTCTGGCCGTCGAGGGCGGCCCTCATGTAGTCGGTCCAGATCCGCACCGGCACGGTCCCACCGGTCAGCTCGACCCCGTTGACGTCGTTCATCGACAGCTCCTCGCCGTTCTTGCCGGTGCTGTAGATGCCGACGGCCGTGGCCAGCTGCGGGGTGAACCCGTCGAACCAGGCGGCCTTGTTGTCGGTGGTCGTGCCCGTCTTGCCCGCGGCCGGCCGGCCGAGGTTCTGGGCGAACTCGGCGGTGCCGTTCTTGATGGGCTGCTGCATCGCGTCGGTCACGTCGGCCATGGCGTCGGGGTCGAAGGCCGTCTTCTTGACCGGCTTCGCCTTGTAGTTGAGGTCGCCGGGACCGCCCTTGACGCTCTTGATGAAGTACGGCGTCACCCGCTGGCCCTTGGCCGCGATGGTGGCGTAGGCGTTGGCCATGTCGATGATCTTGACGTGCGAGGTGCCGAGCACGTTGGCGTAGTTGGTGCCGAGGCCCTTGGCGGGCAGCCCAGCCGCCACCGCGGCGTCGCGGGTCGCCTGGGGTCCGACCTTGATGTTGAGCTGGGCGTAGACGGTGTTGACCGAGTGGCCGGTCGCGGTGCGCAGGTCGATGTTGCCGAACTGCTCACCGGGGAAGGGGCCGAAGTTGCGCACCCCACCGCGTCGCAGGAAGTCGGTGGCCGCGCCCGGGTCCTCGAACTCCTTGAAGTACTGCGGCGACCGCCCGTCGAACCTCGTCTTCGTGCTGATGGGGTCCTTCGCGGACACGGCCGCGAGCAGGGTGAAGATCTTGAACGTCGAGCCGGCCTGCATCGTGGCCTGCGTCGCGGTGTTGAACTGCTCCTTGCGGTAGTCCGACCCGCCGTACATCGCCACGACCGCGCCGTCACCAGGCCTGATGGACGTGAGCCCGACCCGCAGGGTGCTGGTGCCCTTGCCCGTCGGCATCCGGTCCCGGACCGCGGCGACGGCCGCGTCCTGGGCCTTCTTGTCGATCGTCGTGACGATCTTGAAGCCACCGCGGTCGATGTCCTGGTCGCTCAGCTTGAGCTTGCTCTTCAGCTCGTTCTTCACGGCCTGGGTGACGAACCCGTTGGGCCCGCTGGCCGCCTTGCGCGGCGCGTACTTCACGACCTTGGGGAAGGTCGCCTTGGCGCGGTCTGCGGCCGAGATCCAGCCCTCGGACTTCATGCCGTCCATGACGTAGGTCCAGCGGTCCCGGGCGTTCTGCTCCTGCTGCTTGCCCAGGCCCGGGTCGTAGAACGAGGGCCCACGGATGACCGAGGCGAGCAGCGCGCCCTCGGACGGCGTGAGCTTGGAGACGTCCTTGTTGAAGTAGGCCTTGGACGCGGTCTGGATGCCGTAGGCGCCGCGGCCGTAGTAGATGGTGTTGAGGTAGTCCTCGAGGATCTGGTCCTTGGACTTCTGCTTCGCGATCTTGATGGAGATGATGATCTCCTTGCCCTTGCGCGACAGCGTCTGGTCCTGGCTCAGGAAGTAGTTCTTCACGTACTGCTGCGTGATGGTCGACCCGCCCTGGGTGGCCCCGCCGCGCAGGCCCACCCAGACCGCCCGCGCGATACCGCTCGGGCTGATGCCGGAGTTGCGGTAGAAGCTGCGGTCCTCGGCCGCGAGGTGGGCGCGCCGGACGGCGACGGGCACCTGCGAGAGCTTGACCGACTCGCGGTTGACCTCGCTGATCCGGTCGATCTCGGTCTTGCCGTCGGCGTAGTAGATGACCGAGGCCTGCGCGCTCGCGAGGTCGTTGGGCTCCGGCGCCTTGATCAGGGCGTAGGCGACGAAGAAGCCCGCGATCGCCAGGACGAAGCCGGCGAGGGCCACGATGCCGAGCCGCTTGGCCCACAGCTTCTTGCGGCTCTGCGGGGGCTTGGGACCGCCGTCGCGACGGGCTCCGCCCGCTTTCGCCTGGGCGCGCGTCTTGGGACGTGAGGAGCTCATGGGGCCTTCCGATCGGCAGACAGCAGTTCTCAGGCCACCGCCTGCGGCAGTGGCCCGTTTCCCCGACAACTGAGGCTCAGTATGACGGCTGACCTGTGGATTGCCTCATCGGAGCGGGGCCTCGGCTCAGGAAGACCGGGGTGGCGCACCCTCGCCCACGGCTCGGGGGGCACCTCATTCCCTCGATCCCGACTGTATCGACTCGATATATCCGCGGCATGTATGGTGGCCTGACAAACCCCGAGATTGTCACCTCGCCGATCTCGTCGCCCCGCACGGAAGGAGCCCCGCATGGCCGCACGCCGTACCGAGCTCCTCGAGTTCGCCGTGCTGGGGCTCCTGCACGAGGCCCCCCAGCACGGCTACGAGCTGCGCAAGCGGCTCAACGCCGCGCTCGGGCCCTTCCGGGCGCTGTCCTACGGCACCCTGTACCCCTGCCTACGGGGGCTGCTCGAGCGCCACTGGATCGTCGAGTCGGACGCGGCGGACGCCGCCGTGGCGACCGCCGGCTCCAAGCGGGCGCGCATCGTCTACGAGCTCACGGCCGACGGCAAGGAGCGGTTCCAGGACCTCCTGCGCGAAGCCGGCCCCACGGCGTGGGAGGACGACACGTTCGACGTGCACTTCGCCTTCTTCGCCCGCACCGAGGCAGCCGTGCGACTGCGGATCCTCGAGGGGCGCCGCAGCCGGCTGGAGGAGCGGCTGGCCAACATCAGGGCCTCCTCGGCGAAGAACCGCGAGCGGTTCGACACCTACACCGCCGAGCTCGAGCGGCACGGGCTGGACTCCGCCGAGCGCGAGGTCCGCTGGCTCAACGAGCTCATCACCGCCGAGCGCAACACCCCCTCGGCCACCGGCACACCCCCGAACGACCAACCGCCCACCTGAACAACCACAAGGAGTAACCCATGGGATCCATCCGCGTCGCCATCGTCGGCGTCGGCAACTGCGCCAGCTCGCTGGTGCAGGGAGTCGAGTACTACAAGGACGCCGACCCCTCGGGCACCGTCCCCGGCCTGATGCACGTGCAGTTCGGTGACTACCACGTCAAGGACGTCGAGTTCGTCGCCGCGTTCGACGTGGACGCCAAGAAGGTCGGCTTCGACCTGTCCGAGGCCATCAACGCCTCGGAGAACAACACCATCAAGATCGCCGACGTCCCCCCGACCGGCGTCACCGTCCAGCGCGGTGTCACCAACGACGGCCTGGGCAAGTACTACCGCCTGACCATCGAGGAGTCCGACGCCGAGCCCGTGGACGTCGTCCAGGTCCTCAAGGACAAGCAGGTCGACGTGCTCGTGTCCTACCTGCCCGTGG
>NZ_BAABLO010000004.1:0-868908 GCF_039544395.1 Pedococcus ginsenosidimutans | reverse complement strand
GCAAGATCCAGTACGAGCGCGGCTCGATCACCGTGGCCCCCGAGGTCGCCCAGGCCATCGTCGACGGCAAGTCCGTCGTGGTCGTCCACGGCGTGGACCACAACAACGACGGCAAGTACGACGGCGCCACCAAGAGCGACCTCGACCCGAGCCTGCCCACCGAGGCCACCGACCCGGCCATCTGTGGCGTCCTCGCTGCGGCGCCTGCCGGTGGCATGGACACCGGCGCGGGTGGCACGTCCACCGGCACCAACGAGGGCATGCTCGCCCTCGGCGGTGGCCTGCTCCTCGCGGCGGCCGGTACCGGTGTCCTCACCGCCCGCAAGGCGCGCAACCGCGCCTGATGAGCACCAGCACGAGGTTCGGTGACCGCCGCGGCACGATTGCCGCGGCGGTCACCGCCCTGCTGCTCCTGGTCGGCGGTGTACTCGTCGCGAAGGCCCTCACAGGCCCCGGCGCGCCGCCCCAGCCCGACCGGGCCCAGGGCACCCAAGCCACCCAGGACGCCGCACCCACGCCCGGGCGGTCGGCCACGAGCCGTCCGACTGGTTCCTCGACGCCCAGCCCCGCGGCGCCGTCCTCGACCCCCGGACCCGACTTCGGACCCATCATGGGTCCGAGCTCGCCGGTGTCCCTCGTCATACCGTCGATCGGTGTGCGCACCAGCGGCCTCGTCGACCTCAAGGTCGACAGGAACGGCAAGCTCGAAGCACCCACCGACTTCGCCAAGGCCGGCTGGTACGCAGCCGGCCCCACACCCGGCGAGTTCGGCCCCGCCGTCATCGGAGCCCACGTCGACAGCAAGTCGGGCCCCGCGGTCTTCTACCGGCTGGGCTCCCTGAAGAAGGGTGCAGAAGTGAGTGTCCTGCGGCGCGACGGGTCGACGGCGCGCTTCGTCGTGGACCGGGTCGCGCGCTACTCCAAGGCCGACTTCCCGACCGCCACCGTGTACGGCGACACCAAGGGCCGCGCCGAGCTGCGGCTCATCACCTGTGGCGGCGCCTTCGACCAGTCCACCGGCCACTACGTGGACAACATCGTGGCCTTCGCCCACCTTACGAGCTGACCCGGACGAGGAGTCCACGCCCCCACACGAGGTGTCAGCCGGGGTCAGCCGTCGTCGTCGCTCCCGCGCACCAGACGCAGTCGGCGGACGGGGACCTCGTCGGTGTGCTCGTGCTGCGAGGCTCCGGCGATGGCCGTCAGCTCCCACTGCGTCTGCCGGTCGAGGCTCTGGCCCAGCCGGTGCGCCGCCTGTCCGGCCGCGTCCGTGTTCGCCAGCGAGATGCCGATCGCCATCCCTATGTCCCTGGCGTGGGCCAGCGCCACCCGCATGCCGTCGTCCACCTCACGCAGGTGCGCGAGGTCCATCGCCTGCTCTATGTGGACGGCCACGAGCTCGGCGGTCAGGGCGGCCACCCCGATGAGCCCCTCGTCCAGCTCCGTCGTGAGGACCAGGTAGCCCCACGCCCAACGGTCGTGGGTGGCGACCCGTAACGAGAGGACGGGGCACGGCGACCCGGGGCCCGGCGGACGAGGCGCGTGACCGCCCCGCTCGGCTCGAGACCACATGGGCTGCAGCTCGTCCGGGCACCGCATCGACAACAGGGCGGAGCTCGCCTCGGGGACGGCCCTCAGTGCCAGTGAAGGGGACATGCGCAGCACCTCGTCGACCGATGCACCCGCCAGCGCACGAGCCGTCTCGGCGATCGCGTCCAGGGCGAACCGCGTCCCGGAGACGCCTGGGGGGCGGGGGGTCATGGTGTCGCCTCCACCGCGCGGGCTCGGGGCCCGCGGATGAGGTGGCAGGTGCGCAGCCGGTGCATGGAGGACCCCGTTCCCCGGGTGGTGACACATGGATGCACCACCGGGGTCCGGGGTGGCGGGGCCGTCTGGGCTCGAGTCGAACGTCCCAGCAGGGGTGGGGCTTGTCAACCCTCGCCCGACGGGCTCAGCCGGTCCCTTGTGTCGCTGGTGGCCTGCAGAGGGCCCGCCTAGACTGGACGCATGGCTCGGGGGCGAGCGACACCGCAACGTCGCCGCCAGCCCGTCATCGGGGCTGACGAGGACGTCGTCGTCAGGCAGTACCGGTACCTCCTGGCGACGGCGACGCTCGACGCCCTCGAGGGGATCCACGTCGAGGTCCTCGACACCATGCCCGAGGTCGAACGGCTGTCGGTGCTGCGCAGCCTCGGCGACTCCTTCGGGACCGGGGGCCACCTCGGGGCCGAGCAGGTCGGGAAGATCGCCCACCTGGTCGCCGTCGGCGGGCACCGGCACCCGCGGGCCTGGATCGAAGGCCTGGGCCCCGAGCTCGCCAGGCGGCTCGCCGAGGGCGCCCTCGACTCGGAGGCCTCGTTCGGTCGGCTCAACGGGTACGCCTTCTGGGACGGGACGTCCGCGGAACCGGTGGAGCAGGCCGGACCCAACGACGGCTTCGACCCATCGGCGAACCGCTACCGGGTGGACGCGGACCCCCGGTTCAACATGGGCGGCGGGATCGGCGGGGGCGGCTAGCAGCTGGACCGGCTCCGCTGGGCGGACACGACCCACCTGTCTGTCGTGGGGTCGACGTGGGCCAGTCCGCGGGCTGCGAAGCCGTCGAGCCAACCCTCCATGGGGAACCAGCCCCAGGTGTCGCGAAAAGTGTTGGCGTTGCTGATGATCGAGTGCAGGTGCTGGGTCGGCGGTGAGCTCGTGGGGTGGTGCTGGTGGTAGGCGGCCGCACCCCCGGTCCACAGGAGGCTGCCCCCGGCGGAGGCGACCCGCTGCCCGAAGTCGGTGTCCTCGGCGCCGTAGCCGGTGTAGTCCTCGCTGAACCCGCCGATGCGCCGCCAGTGCTTCGCCGTCACGGCGAACGAGAGCGACCAGAAGAGCCGCAGGTCGCCGTCCTCGACCACCTCGTCCGGGGCGAGTCGGGGCCGGGCCGGATGGGGGCTCGCCAAGTCGGACAGCCCGGGCTGCCGGTACTCGGACGGGTGGGCGACCGGGGGCAGGTAGGAGACCTCGCCACAGGCCACGACGGGGTGATGCCGGTCCGCCACGTCGCGCAGCACGCGGTCGTAGCGGGCCAGGGTCCCCTCGCCCGGGATGCAGTCGACGTCGAGGAAGACCAGGTGGTCGGCACCCTCCTCGAGCGCCGCAGCGGCCCCGGCGTTGCGTGCGGCGGAGAGCGGCAGGTCGTCCCCGGTCACGTCCATGCCGGGGGTGCGCACCCGGGGCAGGAGCTCCCGGGCCACCCGGGTCACCTCGGGGTCCCCCATGGACACGACGACGTGCAGGTCAGCCGGGCGGGACTGCCGGACAAGGCCCCAGGCCTGCCCGCGCAGGTGCTCCACGCGTCCCCGGGCGATGGTGACCACAGCCGTCCGAGTGGCTGTCACGAGCCGGCATCCGGGACCCCGGGGCAGGTCAGCCCGGCCAGGTGGGCTGCCACCCGCGTAGCGCCGTCGCCGGTCGACCAGCGGGACCATCCCTGCCCACCTCGGGCCAGGGCGCGGTCGAGCAGCTCGGGCCACTCGTGCGCCGGCGGCCAGGCCTGGCACCCCACGGCGATGCGCCAGTCGTCGATCCTTCGCGCCGTCGCCACCTGCTCGTCGTGGGGGCGCGGCTGGGCGACGACGACAGCGGGCCGCCGGGCTGCGGCAACCTCGGCCACGGCGTTCTGCCCGGCGTGCGTGACGACGACGTCCGCGGCCTGGAGCTCGTCCCAGAGCTCGTCCGAGCCGGTGGTGCCGGGGGAGCGCTCGACCCAGGTCCAACCGGGGGTGGCTGCCTGGGCCTCGTGCAGCTGCTCGGCCGTGGTGGAGCGGCCGCCCGCGCCCCACAGCACGAGGACGGTGGGGTCGGAGGCACGCGTTGCGACCGGTTCCGGCACCCGACGGTCGTCGAACCTCGAGATGGCCCCGACGAACCACGCCTTGGCGAACCAGTGGTCCGGCCAGTGCAGGTCGTGGGCACCCCTCGGCCACGGCGCGAGGAGGGCGTCGGCGCTGTCGTAGGCGAGCCGGTGCGGCGGGTCGTCGCGCAGCCCGGGCATGGCCACCACCACCGTGGGGACGCCGCAGAGCCGGGCCAGCAGGCTGACCTCGACCGAGACGTCCACGACCAGGGCGCGGGGATGCTCGTCGGCCGCCCAGGCCGCGAGCTGCGCGGAGCGGCGGGCGAGGCCCTCGTGGTGGGTCGGGGCCCAGTGCAGCACGCCGTGCGCGGTCGGGTCGCGGTCGGCCAGGGAGCCGGGGTCGGGGTCGTCGTCGCGGGCCAGCGTCGTCCAGCCCCCGTCCCACCCGTACGGTGGCGCGGCGGAGCTCAGTCCCCAGAGGGGCTCCTCGAGGGCGGCCGCGATGCTGCGCATCCGGGTGAGGTGCCCGGCGCCCCGGTGGTGGGCGTAGTAGCCGATCACGCCGCGACCCCGTGGGCCGGAGCGAGGTCGAAGTAGGCGGAGACGTAGGCGTCGACCATGGTGTCGAGCGAGCAGTGGGCCACAGCGTGGGCGCGGCACCCTGCGCGGTCCATCGCACAGACCTCGTCCACCGCGGCTGCGGCTGCCCCCACGTCACCGGGCTCGACCAGGGTGCCGCACCCGTCGGCCACGAACTCGGCGAGCCCACCCCGCCGGTAGCCCACGACAGGGGTCCCGCAGGCCATCGACTCGGCGGCGACCAGGCCGTACGGCTCGTCCCAGTCCGGTGTCACGACGAGGGCGGCGCTACGACCCACGAGGTCCCGCAGGGCCGGCACCTCGAGGTGGCCGAGGTACTCCGCGCGGTCGCCGAGGAGCGGTTCGAGATGGTCGTGGAAGTAGTCACGGTCGCCGATCGGGCCGGCGATGCGGATGCGCCGCCCACTGGCCGCGGCGATCCTCACCGCCTCGTGGGGGGCCTTCTCGGGCACCACGCGCCCCACCCACACGAGGTCGTCGCCACCGGGGCCCGGGGTCCAGGTGTCGGTGTCGACGCCGTTGTGCACGACGGCTGCCCGCGTCACGTGCGCCCACTGCCGGGCGGTGTGCCCGCTGACGGCCACGAACCTGCTGCGGCTCTGGTCCATGAGCGCGATCGCCGGCTCCAGCCACGGGGTGGGCGGTGTGTGCAGGGTGGTCAGCATCGGCGCGCGGCACGCCTGGGCCAGGGCCACGGGCAGGAAGTGGAGGCTGTTGTTGTGGATCACGTCGACGTCGCGGCGGCCCTGGAGCTCCAGCATCACCTGCAGGTAGGCGTGGTGCTCGCGCAGCCACGGCTCGGGAGGCATCGAGACGTCACGACGGGCGTCCTCGCTGAGCGCGAGGGGCTCGACCGTGATCTCCCGCGCGCCCAGCGACGGGTCGCTGCCCGCCCCCGCGAAGAGGGTCACGTCGATGCCCCGGGTGCGCAGGCCGCGTACGAGGGCCCAGGTGAGGGACTCGAGGCCGCCGGCGAAGGGTTGGCGCAGGGGGTGCCTGGCGGCGCCGAGGATCACGACGTGCACGCGAGCCTCCGTTCCAGCGCTGCGGCGTAGACCCGTTCGTGTGCCGCGGCCAGGTCGCTGCGCTCGGCGGCACGGGCGGCCCAGGTCGCCCGCGGCGCCACCACGCCGGCCCTGAAGCGGCGATGGGCCTCCCGGACGGCGGCAGTGAGGGTGGCGGCGCGCTCGGGGCCGTCCGCGCGGTAGGACAGCACCGGCCGCTGCTCGGCGTAGAACCCGCAGTCGGGCGCGACCACCCACGTCCCGAGGTCGTGGCACGCCTCGAGCCAGCCGGAGTGGGTGCCGAAGCGGTAGGGCAGCACGGACACGTCGAGTCCCTGGAGGTAGGCCCACAGCTCGTCGTCGGAGAAGTAGTCGTGGACGTGCAGGTCGACCAGTCCCCGGTCGGCGAGGTCGTGGACGTGGGCCGCGAAGGCGGGGTCGTGGTTGCGCATCACCGGCGTCATGACGTCGGTGTGCACGTCGACGCGCAGGACCGCGTCGGGCACCCCTTCCAGGGCGGTGACGACGGCGTCGAGGTCGGTGACCGGGTCCATGTTGGCGCGCAGGCTCTTGGCGTGGAGGCCGACCACGAACGGGGAGCCGCCCCGCCGAGGGTTCTCCACCCAGGCGCGCGGTACGACGTGGGGGTGCGGCAGGACGGTCGCCTCGCGACCCCATCGTGCGGAGATGGTCTCGGCCGAGCCCGGCGTCAGGGTGATGATCTGGTCGGCCGCGCCGACCAGCACGCCCAGCTGCGCGTCGTGGGTGTCGGGGGCCGTGTGGTGGGGGTTGCGGAGGTCGTGGACCGTGAGGACCAGGGGCTTGTCGTGCTCCCGCAGGGCGGCGACCACCTCGCGCAGGTCCCGCGGGGAGAGCGCGTCGAAGCCGAAGTGCACGTGCATGACGTCGAACTCCGCCGCGTGCTCATGGATCCACGCGCTCGTGAGCATCCGCGGGGGCCACCACGGCGAGTCAGGAGAGGCACCGGACGGGGGGTCCGGGAGCCGGGTGACCGCCACTGTGCCGGGCTGCGCCCCGGGTACGGGGGACAGGTGGCGTACGTAGACGTGGCCGGACGGGATCGAAGCGACGACGATGCTCAAGACATCCTCCAGACGAGGGCGTCGAGCGTGCGCCAGCACGGCCCGACAGGGCAGCTGGCGCGTGGTTTGACCGGCTTGTGGTTACTTCCCCCAACGTAACCCCGTCCACCGACAACGGCGACCCAGCGGTCGTCTCCACGCTCGAACCGCCACGACAGCCTTGCTGCCGTCGCGTGCCGGCGTTCAGCCTGGCGTGAGCAGGGCGGACAGGGCCTCGAGGGCCTCGGGGCGGATCCAGTAGTAGACGTAGGTGCCGCGGCGCTCGCAGTCCACGAGCCCGGCTTCGCGCAGGGTCCTCAGGTGGTGGGAGATGGTGCCGGAGGAGAGGTCGAAGGCCGGGGTGATCTCGCAGACGCAGAGCTCCGGCTGCGCGGCGATCATCGATGCCATCTGCAGGCGGACAGGGTCGCCGAGGGCCTTGAACATCGGCGCCAGGCGCTCTGCGTCGGCTGCCGTGACGGGCGAGGTCGCCAGGCCGCAGCAGCTGGCCTGGCGGACCTTCGGCACTGACTCGAGGACCGGCATGGGGCTATCTTGACAGATATCGAATCAGCGCGCCATGCTGAGGCTGATTCGACAGTTCTCAAAACAAGGAGTGGCCGTGGACGGTGGTCAGATGAGCGACGACCAGGTGCGCGAGGCGGTGCGCGAGCGCTATGCGTCGGCCGCGACGGCGGTGCTCAACGCGTCGCAGGGAGGCGGGTCCACCGCGACCGGGTGCTGCGGCGACGGCTGCTGCGGAGGCAGCGCCGTCGACGTGGTCGACCCCATCAGCAGCGGGCTGTACGACGCCGACGACGTGCCGTCCGGGACTGCGCTGTCCGCGTCCTTGGGCTGTGGCAACCCGACCGCGCTCGCCGAGCTCCGTCCGGGCCAGGACGTGCTCGACCTGGGGTCCGGGGGCGGCCTGGACGTGCTGCTCTCGGCGCGCAGGGTCGCGCCGGGCGGCACCGCGTACGGCCTCGACATGACGACCGAGATGGTGGAGCTCGCGCGGCGCAACCAGGCCGAGGCAGGGGTCGGCAACGCCACCTTCCTGCAGGGCGCCATCGAGGCGGTGCCGCTGCCCGACGCCTCGGTCGACGTGGTCATCTCCAACTGCGTCATCAACCTGTCCACCGACAAGGACGCCGTGCTGCGCGAGGCGTTCCGGGTGCTCCGCCCGCAGGGTCGGTTCGCCGTCTCGGACATCGTGCTGCTCCGTGAGATCCCCGAGCAGCTGCGCGGTGTGGTCCGCCTCTGGACCGGCTGCATCTCCGGTGCGCTGCGGGACGAGGAGTACGTCGACAGGCTCACAGCCGCAGGGTTCGAGGACGCGGCCGTCGAGGTGACGCGGGGCTACGACCGCGACGACCTGTGGGCGATGGCGGAGGTCACCGACGCCACCGAGCTGCCCGAGGGCATGGGCCTGCCCGAGCTCGTGGAGGCGCTCGACGGGGCCTTCGCCAGCGCCTTCGTCCGGGCGCGCAAGCCGTGAGCCGTCCGGAGACCCACCCGACGACCCGCCGAGCGCCCCACGGGCCGGCGCACGACGCGGTCGCGGCCCGGCTCTCGACCCTGGACCGTTTCCTGCCCGTCTGGATCCTGGCCGCCATGGCCACCGGCCTCGCCCTGGGACGCCTCGTGCCCGGGCTGTCCGACGTGCTGTCCGCCGTGCAGGTCGACGGGGTCTCGCTCCCGATCGCGGTCGGGCTGCTCGTGATGATGTACCCGGTGCTCGCCAAGGTCCGCTACGACCGGCTCGGCACCGTCACGGGGGACCGGCGCCTGCTCGTGTCGAGCATCGTGCTCAACTGGCTGGTGGGCCCGGCCCTGATGTTCGCCCTGGCCTGGCTGCTGCTGCCCGACCTGCCGGAGTACCGCACCGGCCTCATCATCGTCGGGCTGGCCCGGTGCATCGCCATGGTGATCATCTGGAACGACCTGGCCTGCGGCGACCGCGAGGCAGCGGCGGTGCTCGTCGCCCTCAACTCGCTCTTCCAGGTCGTCGCGTTCGCGGTGCTCGGCTGGTTCTACCTGTCGGTGCTGCCCGGGTGGCTGGGGCTCGACCGGTCGAGCCTGGACGTCTCGCCCTGGCACATCGCAGGCAGCGTGCTGGTCTTCCTCGGGGTGCCGCTGCTGGCCGGCTACCTCAGCCGGAGGCTCGGCGAGCGGAGCGTCGGCCGCGACCGCTACGAGCGCTCCTTCCTGCCCCGGATCGGTCCCTGGGCCCTGTACGGGCTGCTGTTCACGATCGTCATCCTGTTCGCCCTCCAGGGCGAGCAGCTCACCGGCCACCCCCTCGACGTGGCACGGATCGCCTTGCCGCTGCTGGCCTACTTCGCCCTCATGTGGGGTGGCGGCTACCTGCTGGGCAGGGGGCTCGGCCTCGGGTACGAGCGGACGACGACCCTGGCCTTCACCGCGGCCGGCAACAACTTCGAGCTGGCGATCGCCGTGGCCATCGCGACCTTCGGCGTCGCCTCCGGCCAGGCGCTCGCGGGTGTCGTCGGCCCCCTGATCGAGGTCCCGGTGCTCGTGGGCCTCGTGTACGTGAGCCTCGCCCTCCGGAGCCGGTTCCCGGACCGGCCCGTCGAGCAGGTCGGCCAGCCGACCACCGAGCAGACCGGGCAGCGGCCCACGCCGCAGCCCACCGGACACCAGGGCGACCACCACGACCAGGAGAACAGCCGTGCCTGACTCACGTCCCTCCGTGCTCTTCGTGTGCGTCCACAACGCGGGGCGCTCCCAGATGGCCGCGGCGTACACGGCCCACCTGTCGGGGGGCCGCGTGGAGGTGCGGTCCGCTGGGTCCGCGCCGGCCGACACCATCAACCCCGCGGTTCGTGAGGCCATGCTCGAGGAGGGCATCGACATCGCTGCCGAACGGCCCAAGCTCCTCACGCCCGAAGCCGTGCAGTCCTCGGACGTCGTCATCACCATGGGCTGCGGCGACGCGTGCCCGTTCTACCCCGGCAAGCGCTACCTCGACTGGGAGCTCGACGACCCGGCCGGGCAGGGTGTCGACGCGGTGCGACCCATCCGCGACGAGGTGAGGCGACGCGTCGTCGTGCTCCTCGGCGAGCTGGGTGTCGCCACCGAGGGCGCCGGCAGCTGACCACGTCGTCGGCCCGAGGGGACGACTGGGTCGGAACCGGTACGGATGGGTATGGTCGGGGCACCTGGCCCGGACGAGTCGAGTCGCGCGCCGAGAACACCTGGGACGCCGCAAACGGCGCCCGGAGCGGAGGACCCGAGTGCTTTCCCTCACGTACTTCAGCACGGCGTCCAGCGCCCTGGGCAAGGACCAGCTGGTCGGCCTGCTCGACCACGTCCGGGCGAAGAACGACGCCCTGGGGCTCACGGGCATGCTGCTCTACTCCGACGGCAGCTTCGTCCAGACGCTGGAGGGACCTGACGAGGCCGTCGAGGAGGCCTTCGGCCGCATCGCCGTGGACCCGCGCCACCGTGACGTCTTCGTGGCCCTGCGCGAGGCCGTCACGGAGAGGGCGTTCCCGACGTGGTCGATGGGGTTCCGGGAGATCAGCCGGGAGGAGTCCGAGACCCTCCCGGGGTTCAACGACTACCTCCAGGTGAGGGGTCCGCGCCGAGAGCCCGGCGGGAGCCGTGCCGAGGCCTTCCACCGCGCCTTCCGCGAGTTCACCCCCTGACCCGTCCGTGGTTGCCGATGCCCGGGGCGCACGCCAAGGTGTGTGCGTGACCAACGAAGGCGCGACGAGCACCCGCACCACGCCCGTCTTCTTCGTCGCCGGTGGCACCGGCATCTCCGCCGAGACGCTGGGCAACCTCATGCTCCAGCAGTTCCCGTCGGTGGCGTTCGAGCGGCGCAAGTTCCCCTTCGTGACCACCGTCGAGCGGGCCCGCGAGGTGCGGGGGGTCTTCGACGCGGCGTGCACGGACTCCGTGACCCCCCTGGTCTTCTCCTCGGTGTCCGACGACGAGGTCCGCCAGGAGCTGCAGCAGACGCGGTGCGCGTTCATCGACCTCTTCGGCTCCCACCTCGACCTCATCGAGCGCGTCCTGAGCGTCAACGCCACCCACGGCGGCGCGCCGCTGCACGGCCTGGGTGACACCCGTCGCTACGACGCCCGGATGAAGGCCATCGAGTACGCGATGGAGCACGACGACGGCGCGAGCCTGCGGCACCTGGAGTCGGCCGACCTGATCCTCGTGGCGCCCTCCCGGTGCGGCAAGACCCCCACCTCCATGTACCTCGCGCTGCAGCACGGGCTCAAGGTCGCCAACTACCCGCTGGTGGAGGAGGACTTCGACACCGGCGGCCTGCCCCGGCCGATCCGCGGGCTCGTCGACCGGTGCTTCGGGCTGCTGTCGACGCCGGCGCGGCTGAGCCAGGTCCGGGGCGAGCGACGACCCGGCTCGAAGTACGCCAGCATGGGCCAGTGCAGCTACGAGCTGCGCCGGGCCGAGGCGCTCTACCGCGCCCACCGCATACCGTCCATCAACTCGGCCTCGATGTCGGTGGAGGAGATGGCAGCCGTCATCATGCAGAGCAGCAACCTGTCCGGGCTGCTCTAGCCTCGGACGCACCGCGGCAACGGCGCCGCACGTCGAAAGGAACACCTGTGACCGGCAGCACCCCCAACGTCGCCTGGTTCGCCGACCTCGGCCTCGCCGACGTCGACGCGGTCGGAGGCAAGAACGCCTCGCTCGGCGAGATGGTCCAACACCTCTCGGCGGCAGGGGTGCGGGTGCCGGACGGCTTCGCGACCACGGCCGACGCCTACCGGCGGTTCCTCGAGCACGAGGGCCTCGCCGACCGCGTCAACGAGATGCTGCGCACGCTCGACGTCGAGGACACCCGGGCCCTCGCCGACGTCGGAGGGCAGCTGCGCGAGGCAGTGGAGCGCCAGCCCTTCCCGCCGGACCTGGAGGAGGACATCCGCACGGCGTACGAGCGGCTCGCGGGCGAGCACGGCGACGAGGTGAGCTTCGCGGTCCGGTCGAGCGCGACCGCGGAGGACCTGCCGGACGCCTCGTTCGCGGGGCAGCAGGAGACGTTCCTCAACGTCCGCGGCATCGACAGCGTGCTGCTCGCGATCAAGCGCGTCTTCGCGTCCCTCTACAACGACCGGGCCATCGCCTACCGCGTGCACAGCGACTTCGACCACTCGGTCGTCGCGCTGTCGGCGGGCGTGCAGCGGATGGTGCGCTCGGACATCGGGGCGTCGGGCGTCATGTTCACCATCGACACCGAGTCCGGTTTCCCCGACGCGGTCTTCGTCACGAGCAGCTACGGCCTCGGTGAGGCGGTGGTGCAGGGTGCGGTCAACCCCGACGAGTACTACGTCTACAAGCCCGCGCTGAGGGCAGGGCGCCCGGCCGTGCTCAAGCGCGGCGTCGGCGACAAGGCCACCAAGATGGTCTACACCGACGACGCCGAGGTGGGCCGCACCACCGAGTTCGTCGACGTCGACCCGGCCGAGCGGACCCGGCTCAGCCTCACCGACGACGAGGTGACGGTGCTGGCCCGCCATGCGCTCGCGATCGAGGAGCACTACGGCCGCCCGATGGACATCGAGTGGGGGCGCGACGGCCTCGACGGCGAGCTCTACGTCCTGCAGGCGCGGCCCGAGACGGTGAAGTCGCGCCAGGGGTCCACCAGCCAGCAGCGCTTCACCCTCGACGAGCGCGGACCGGTCCTCGTCGAGGGCCGCGCGATCGGCCAGAAGATCGGGGCCGGGCCGGTGCGCATCCTGGCGTCGGCCGACCAGATGCACGACTTCGAGGCCGGCAACGTGCTGGTCGCCGACATGACCGACCCCGACTGGGAGCCGATCATGAAGCGGGCCAGCGCCATCGTGACCAACCGGGGTGGCCGCACCTGCCACGCCGCGATCATCGCGCGCGAGCTCGGGATCCCCGCCGTGGTCGGTACCGGCTCGGCGACGCGGGCGCTGTCCGACGGCCAGGAGGTCACCGTGTCGGCGGCCGAGGGTGACACGGGTCGCGTGTACGAGGGGCTGCGCAAGTTCACCGTGTCCGAGACGGCCCTCGGCGACATGCCCGAGCTCCCGGTGAAGATCATGATGAACGTCGGCACCCCGGACCAGGCGTTCGAGTTCTCCCGCCTGCCGCACCGTGGGGTGGGCCTGGCCCGGCTCGAGTTCATCATCAACCGCCAGATCGGCATCCACCCCCGGGCGCTGCTCGAGCTCGACGACCAGGAGCCGGCCGTGCGCGCCGAGGTCGAAGGGCTCATCGGTGCCTACGACAGCCCGCGCGACTTCTTCGTCAAGCGCGTCGCCGAGGGCGTCTCGATGCTGGCGGCCGCCTTCGCGCCCGAGCCGGTCATCGTCCGCATGTCCGACTTCAAGTCCAACGAGTACGCGGGCCTGCTGGGTGGGCAGCGCTACGAGCCGCACGAGGAGAACCCGATGATCGGGTACCGCGGCGCGGCACGGTACCTGTCCGAGGACTTCGCCGAGTGCTTCGCGATGGAGGCCGAGGCGCTGCGGTACGTGCGCGACGAGATGGGGCTGACCAACGTCAAGGTGATGATCCCGTTCGTGCGGACCGTCACCGAGGCGAAGGGCGTCATCGACCTCCTCGCCACGCACGGCCTGCGCCGTGGCGAGAACGACCTCCAGGTCGTGATGATGTGCGAGATCCCTTCCAACGCAGTGCTGGCCGATGCCTTCCTCGACCACTTCGACGGGTTCTCGATCGGGTCCAACGACCTGACCCAGCTCACCCTGGGCATCGACCGCGACTCGAGCCTGGTCGCCGAGGGGTTCGACGAGCGGGACCCGGCCGTCAAGCGGATGCTGTCCATGGCCATCGAGGCCTGCCGTGCCCGGGGCAAGTACGTCGGCATCTGCGGCCAGGGACCCTCGGACCACCCCGACCTCGCCGAGTGGCTGCTGGACCAGGGCATCGAGTCCATGTCCCTCAACCCCGACACGGTCGTCGACACCTGGCTGCGACTGGCGAAGCGGGGCAGCGTTGGCAAGTGACCTCGACGCCCTCGTCTTCGACGCCAACGACCCGGCCGGGCTGGCGACGTTCTGGGCGGGGGTGCTCGGGCGCCAGGTCGACGCCGGGGGCACCGTCGTGGTGCCCGGGACACCGACCGAGTTCGCCATCCGGTTCGTGCCGACGACAGCGCCGAAGGACGTCCCCAACCAGATGCACTTCGACCTCACCAGCTCGTCGCTGCAGGACCAGCAGGAGACGGTCGCGCGGGCCCTCGAGCTCGGCGGCCGGCACCTCGACATCGGGCAGGGCCCGGAGGTCGACCACGTCGTGCTGGCCGACCCCGAGGGCAACGAGTTCTGCGTGATCGAGCCGGGCAACAACTTCCTGGCCGGCTGCGGGACCATCGGGGCCCTGTCCAGCGACGGGTCCCAGGCCGTCGGGTACTTCTGGAGCGAGGCCCTGGGCTGGCCGCTGGTCTGGGACCAGGACGAGGAGACCGCGATCCAGTCGCCCCGGGGTGGCTCGAAGATCTCCTGGGGCGGTCCACCGGTGCGCCCCAAGACGTCGAGGAACCGCCTCCACCTGCACCTGGTGCCCTCCGACGGGGGTGCCGCAGACGAGGAGGTCGCGCGACTGGTCGCCCTCGGTGCCACCCGGCCCGACGAGGACGACGCGAGCCGGGCAGGGGAAGACGCGAGCGGGGCAGGGGACGACGCGGCCAGGGCAGGGGAGGACCCGGCCGCGGCAGCGTGTCGTGCGGACGGGTGGACGCCCCTGCTCGACCCCGACGGCAACGAGCTCTGCGTCCGCGGCTGACCCCGGCGTCGGCCGTTCGGTCAGGGTTCGCGGGGGTCGTGGCCACCGACGGCAACCCGCCGCCTACGGTGGACCCACCCGACCCGGAAGTGCTTGCCCTGACTCATGATCCACCGTCCCGACTTCGCCTGGCCCGCCGTCCTCGGACCGCTCGTCATCACCCTGGCCGTCTCCGGCTGCGTCCCGGCCAGTGCCGACCCCGCCCCGAGCTCGTCCACCGCGAGCACTCCGGCGACCTCGGCGACGACCCCGGCACGGGGTGCGCGCCCGGCGCCCACGAAGTCGCCACGGCGGGTGTCGGGCCCTGCCGCTGCCAGGCCGTCGACCTCCGCCGCCTCCGTCGGGGGGCCGGCGCCCACCGTGCGCCCCGGCGCGGCGGTCACGACGTTGGCCACGCTCTCGGTGAAGGGGCGCGCACCGCGCACGGGCTACGACCGTGCCGAGTTCGGCCAGGCCTGGGCTGACGTCGACCGCAACGGGTGCGACACCCGCAACGACATCCTGCGTCGCGACCTGCGCTCGCTGGTCCTCAAGGCCGGGACCCGCGGCTGCCTGGTCCTGCGCGGCACCCTGCACGACCCCTACACCGGGACCACGATCGGCTTCGTCCGTGGCCAGAGCACCTCCTCGGCCGTGCAGGTCGACCACGTCGTGGCCCTCTCGGACGCCTGGCAGAAGGGTGCCCAGAGGTGGACGTCCCAGCAGCGCACCGCCTTCGCCAACGACCCGCTCAACCTCCTCGCCGTGGACGGCCCCACCAACCAGCGCAAGAGCGACGGTGACGCCGCCACCTGGCTGCCACCCCGCAAGGCCTTCCGGTGCTCGTACGTCGCGCGCCAGGTCGCGGTGAAGGCCAAGTACGGGGTCTGGGTCACCAGCGCCGAGCGCGCGGCGATCCTGCGGGTACTCGGCACCTGTCCCGGGCAGGGGCTCCCCTCGGCGGGCGTCATCAGGCTCGGCGGTGGCCGGGTCGAGGCGGTGGCGTCCACGCCGGCACCCGCCCGGACCACGCCGGCGACCGTCGTGGCACCACCCGCGTCATCCGGCACGGACCCGCGGTACGGCACGTGCCGAGAGGCGAACGCAGCTGGCTACGGCCCCTACCGCCGCGGCGTCGACCCCGAGTACGACTGGTACCAGGACCGCGACCACGACGGGCTCGTCTGCGAGCGCTGACCACACAGCGACCGCACAGCCGGGCCACACCGGTCCGGTAGCGACGCGGACCACGGTGGTCCCATGACCACCACCGCCACCGCCACCGTCCCCGTTCCCGTCACCGCCCGTTCCGCCACCACCCCCGGTCGTCACCACCTCGTCCTGCCCCGCGCCCGGGGTCTCGCGGCGGCAGCCGCCCTCGTGGCGGCGCTCTCGATCGCCGTCACGGGCGCGGGCAGCGCCATCGGCGCGCCCCACGCGCCCAGCCTGGCCTCGACGGTCGCGGCCACGGACGCGCTGACGACCCCGGTCTCGGTCGGCAAGCTGCACGTCTGAGGCGCCCCCGCGCCGTACCTGCCACCGGCGCAGCCGTGCCCCGTCCCGGCACCACGGGAGCACGGCCCTTCGTCCCTAGTGACGGGTCCGGACCTCTGCTGCACTGGGCTCGACCCGGGGACCGCCGGGACGTGCAGGTGTGGCGCCGCTCCCGGCGCACCGGGGGATCGAGGAGACGGATGAGGCAACGCAAGTGGGCCGAGCTCAGCACCCCGCAGCGCGTGGGCGTCGTCGTCGGGGGCGCCGTGCAGCTCGCCCTGCAGGCGTGGGTCATGCGCGACCTGCGACGCCGGACCGCTGCAGAGGTGCGCGGCCCGCGGTGGGCCTGGGCGGGCGCCGCGCTGGTCAACCCCGTCGGGCCGCTCGCCTACCTGGCCGTCGGGCGCCGCAGCGCACCCCGGCCCCCGCTGGAGTGAGACGGTGACGCCCGGGCTGCGCGGGGCCGCCGACGCCACCGGGACCGGTGTCGTCCTCCAGACGCGCGGCCTCGGCAAGACCTACGGCCACGCCGTCGCCCTGCGCGACCTCGACCTGGCCCTGGCTCCGGGTGAGGTCTTCGGCTACCTCGGGCCCAACGGCGCCGGGAAGACAACGACGCTGCGGCTGCTCATGGGGTTGCTGCGGCCGACGCGGGGGAGCGCGCAGGTGTGTGGGTACGACGCGTGGCGCGAGTCTCCGGCCGTGCGCCGGCACGTGGGGTTCCTGCCCGGCGAGCCCGCGCTCTACCCGACCCTCACCGGCAGCCAGCACATCGACTACCTCAGCCACCTGCGGGGCGCCGAGCCCTACCCCAGCGCGCTCGTCCTCGCGGAGCGGCTCGACCTCGACCTCCGCACCCCTTCGAGGGACCTCTCCAAGGGCAACAGGCAGAAGCTCGCGCTCGTGCTGGCCCTGATGGCGCCGACGCAGGTGCTCATCCTCGACGAGCCGACGAGTGGCCTGGACCCCCTGGCGCAGCAGGAGCTCCACGTCCTGATGCGCGAGCACGTGGACCGGGGCGGCTCGGTGCTGCTCAGCTCGCACGTGCTCGGGGAGGTCCAACGGGTGGCCGACCGCGTGGGCCTGCTGCGGCGGGGCCGCCTCGTCGCCGTGGACCGGCTCGACGCGCTGCGCGGGCGCTCGCTGCACCACGTGCGCGCCACCTTCGACGTCGAGGTCCCGGCGTCGGCCTTCGCCGGGATCGACGGTGTGCGTGACCTGTCCGTCGGCGACCACTCGCTCACCTGCGCCGCCCCCGAGGCCTCCCTCGACCGGATCGTCAAGGCGCTGGGGCAGTTCCCGCTGCGCGACCTGACCTGCACCGAGGCAGAGCTCGAGGAGACCTTCCTCGCCTACTACGGCCGGGGTGAGGACGATGCTGCGTAACGTCGCCCTCAAGACCCTCCACGACCAGCGGCGCAGCCTGGCGGGCTGGGTGGTCGCCATCGTGCTCCTCGTGCTCATGTACGCCGCGATCTGGCCGAGCATCCGCGACCAGCCCTCGATGAGCGACTTCCTCGACCAGATGCCCAAGGCGTTCCGGTCGCTGTTCGCGACCTCGGGTGCCGACATGTCGACGCCCGTCGGCTACGTCCAGATCGAGCTCATGAGCTTCATGGGACCGACGCTGCTCATCCTGTACGCCGTGGTCCAGGGGAGCGCGGCGGTAGCCGGTGAGGAGGACCGCCACACCCTCGACCTGCTGCTCGGTGCCCCGGTCAGCCGCACCCGTGTCGTCCTGGAGAAGGCTGCCGCCATGGCCTTCGGGACGATCCTGCTCGCGGTGTCGACCGGTGCGGCGCTCCTGCTCGTGGGCAGGCTCTTCGACCTGGACCTGCCGGCGGGCCGGACCGCGGCGGCCATGCTCCACCTCGGCCTGCTGGGGCTGGTCTTCGGCGCGCTGGCCCTGGCGGTCGGTGCAGCCACGGGCAGCCCGGGACGCAGCCGGGGCGTCGCCGCCGCCGTCGCCGTGCTGGCCTACCTCGTCAACGGCCTCGGCGGGCTCGTGGACTGGCTGCGCCCGTTCCAGCGGCTCTCGCCGTTCTACCAGTACGCCGCCCACGACCCGCTGCGCACGGGCGTCTCGTGGCCGGCCGTGCTCGTCGCGGTGGCGACGGTCGCGGTCCTGGTCGCCGTCGCGGTGTGGGGCTTCGCCCGGCGCGACGTCCGCGGCTGACGGCTGATGAGTGGCGTCCGCGGCTGACGCGAGGGGCTACAGCTGGGTGCCGACCAGGGCGCCGATGCCGTAGGTCACGGCCATGGCCAGCACGCCACCGGCGACGTTGCGCAGCACCGCCCGCTGCCTCGGGGCGCCGCCGAGCCGGGCGCTGACCCAGCCGGTCACGGCCAGGGCGACGACGACCGCCACGGCGGTGATGGCGACCCGGCCGCCCGGCGGCGGGAGGAGGATCGCGACCAGGGGCAGCAGGGCGCCGACGGTGAACGCCGACATCGACGCCCAGGCGGCGTGCCAGGGGTTGGTCAGGTCGTTGGGGTCGATGCCCAGCTCTGCCTCCGCGTGCGCCCCCAGTGCGTCGTGCTCGGTGAGCTGGACGGCCACCTCCCGGGCGAGCTCCGGCGTCAGCCCCTTGCTCGCATAGATCTCGGTGAGCTCGTCGAGCTCCTGCTCGGGCATCTCCTGCAGCTCGCGCCGCTCCTTGGCCAGCAGGGCCTTCTCGGTGTCGCGCTGGGTGCTCACTGACACGTACTCCCCGGCGGCCATGCTCATGGCACCCGCGGCGAGGCCCGCGACACCGGCGGTGACGATGGCGCTGCGCTCACTGGTGGCCGCGGCGACGCCGATGACGATGCCGGCGGTGGAGACGATGCCGTCGTTGGCGCCGAGGACCGCCGCGCGCAGCCAGTTCAGGCGCGAGCCGATGGCGGCGTCGTGCTCCTCGCCCTCGTGCGGCACGACCTCGGGGGACTCGAGCTCAGCCACGCGACCGCACCCCGAACCGGCCCGCGGCCGTGGAGATGCGGTGGGCGAGCTCGATGTCGAGCTGGGTGAGCCCACCCTTGTCGTGCGTCGAGAGCGCGAAGTGCACCGTGCGCCACCGGATGTCGATGTCGGGGTGGTGGTTCATGTCCTCGGCCTCGGCGGCCACCTCGTCGACGAGGCGGATGGCGGTGGGGAAGTCGGGAGCCTCGAAACCGGCCAGGAGCTGCGTGCCGTCGACCGCCCACCCGGGCAGGTCCTGCAGCTGGCGGTCGAGCTCCTCGTCGGTGAGCAGTCGGGACATGGGCACACTCTCGCAAGGAACCGGGGGCGCTGTCACCGAAGGCCAGCCTCACCTGCCCTCGTGGTGGACCCGACGGCGACCTCACGGCTCCGCCCCGAGGTCGCTCTCCCGCCCCCGGACACGGGTATGCCGCGTGCGCAGGGCGCGCACGCGGCATACCGAGGGTTGGCGGGGACGGACCCCGTGTCAGGGCGTCGTCAGAGGGCTTCCTGCACCGACGCGGGCCCGAGGAAGTCGTCGCCACCCTCGCTGAGGTCGGACTGCGAGGTGATCTGCGCCGTGACGGTGTGCATCTCCAGCTCGCCGGACTCGATCTGCTCCGCCCAGTGGCAGGCGACGCGGTGGGAGGCGGGCACCCCGGCGATGTCGAGCGTGCGCAGCTGCGGGCGCTCGGTGTCGCACTTGGTCTCCTGCCGCCAGGGGCAGCGCGTGTGGAAGCGGCACCCCTTCGGCGGGTTGGCGGGGGAGGGCAGGTCGCCCTGGAGCAGGATGCGCTCGCGGCGGTCCTCGATGACCGGGTCGGGCACCGGCACCGCCGACATCAGCGCGCGCGTGTAGGGGTGCAGCGGCTTGGTGTAGATGTCGTCCGCCGCGGCCTCCTCCACGAGCGCCCCGAGGTACATGACGCCGATCCGGTCACTGATGTGGCGCACCACGGCCAGGTCGTGCGCGACCACGAGGTAGGTGAGGTCGAACTCGTCCTGCAGCTGCTCGAGGAGGTTGATGACCTGCGCCTGCACCGACACGTCGAGGGCCGACACCGGCTCGTCGGCGACGATGAGCTTGGGGTCCACCGACAGCGCCCGGGCGATGCCGATGCGCTGCCGCTGGCCACCCGAGAACTCGTGCGGGTACTTCTTCAGGGCGGCCGCGGGGAGGCCGACGGCCTTGAGCAGCTCACGCAGGCGGGCCGAGGCCTGCTTCTGGTCCTTGGCGAGCCCGTGCGCCTTCATGCCCTCGAGCAGCAGCGACTCCACCGACTGGCGGGGGTCGAGGCTGCCCATCGGGTCCTGGAAGACCATCTGGATGTCCTTGCGCTTGCGGCGCAGCTCCTCGCCCTTGAGGGAGGCGATGTCGACGCCCTCGAACTCGACGCTGCCCTCGGTGGGCGGCTCGAGGTTGAGGATCGCCCGGCCGAGCGTGGACTTGCCGCAGCCGGACTCGCCGACCAGCCCGTAGGTCTCACCCTGGCGGATCTGCAGGTCCACACCGTCCACGGCGTAGACGTGGCCCACCGTCTTGTCGAAGATGACGCCCTTCTTGATGGGGAAGTGGACCTTGACGCCCTTGACGTCGACGAGGACGGGGTGCTCGTCGGACGAGGTGGCCTGGGTGTTCTCGGCAGTCGCCGTCATCGGGACACCTCCGGGGAGTGGGTGACGGGGTTGAAGCAGCGCAGGGCCCGCGAGCCCTCCTCGACCAGCTCGGGCCGGTGCTGCACGCACTCGTCCACGGCGTTGGGGCACCGCGGGGCGAAGGCGCACGCGTGGGTCCACGGCAGGTTGTCGGCCACCGAGCCCGGGATGGGGGTGAGCCGCTCGCCGCGGGACCCGTCGAGCCGGGGGATGGAGCCGAGCAGGCCCGTGGTGTAGGGGTGGCGGGGTTCGGCGAACAGCGGGTGGCGGTCGCCGCGCTCGACGATCTTGCCGCCGTAGAGGACGTTGACCCGGTCGACCATGCCCGCCACCACTCCGAGGTCGTGGGTGATCATGATCAGCGCCGTGCCGGTGTCCTCGACGAGGTCCTTGAGCAGCGCCAGGATCTGCGCCTGGATCGTCACGTCGAGCGCGGTGGTCGGCTCGTCGGCGATGAGCAGCCGCGGCTCGCACGCGAGGGCCATGGCGATGAGCGCGCGCTGGCGCATGCCGCCGGACAGCTGGTGCGGGTAGTCCTTGAGCCGGCGGACCGGGTCGGGGATGCCGACCTTGTCGAGCATCTCGCGGGCGATCGGGACCGCGGCCTTGCGGGACAGGCCGCGGTGCCGCTCCAGCACCTCGGTGACCTGCAGGCCGATGGGGACGACGGGGTTCAGCGACGACAGGGGGTCCTGGAAGATCATGCCCAGGTCCCGGCCGCGCCGGTCGCGCATCTGGTCCGGCGACTCCTTGAGCAGGTCGGTGCCGTTGAAGAGCACCTCGCCCTCGACGCGGACGCCGCGGGTGGGCAGCAGCCCCATGATCGCCAGGGACGTCACCGACTTGCCGCAGCCGGACTCGCCGACGAGGCCGACGGTCTGGCCGGGGCGGACGTCGAAGCTGACGCCGTCGACGGCCACGAACGGCTCGTCGCCGGAGCGCTGGAAGGTGACGCGCAGGTCGCGGACGGACAGCAGCGGCTGGCCGTCGTCGCCCCGGCTGGTACGGACGTTCTCGATGGTCTCGGTCATGCGACGACTCCCTGAGGACACGAGCGACGGAGGAGCGGGGCCCGCAAGGGCGGGGAGCACGGCCAGTGGGAACGGGTCATGAGTCGGGTTACCTCCGGCTCTTGGGGTCGAGGGCCTCGCGCAGCGACTCACCCATGAGGGTGAAGCCCAGGGCCACGGTGATGATGCACAGCGCGGGCCAGATGGCGAGGGCCGGGTGGTCGTAGATGTACTCCTGGGCGGCGCCCAGCATCTGGCCCCACTCCGGCTGGCGGTCGTCGGGGTTGCCGACACCGAGGAAGGACAGCGCGGCGGCGTCGATGATGGCGCCGGCGAGGACGAGCGTGGCCTGCACGATGACGGGCCCGAGCGCGTTGGGCAGCATGTGCCGGAACACGATCGCGGACCGCTTCACGCCCAGTGCCCTGGCCGCCAGCACGTGGTCGCTGGACCGCTGGGCCAGCAGCGAACCGCGCAGCAGGCGGGCGAAGATCGGCACCTGCACCACGGCGATGGCGATGATGACGGTCCACTGGCTGGGCTTGGACGCCAGCGCCGCGATCGAGACCGCGAGCAGCAGCGACGGGATGGACAGCATCACGTCGACGAGGCGCATGACCAGCGAGTCGACCCAGCCACCGAAGGCTCCCGAGAGGGTGCCGAGGGTCAGGCCACCGGCGAACCCGAACAGGGTCGCCAGCACACCGACGACCAGGGTCTGCCGGCTGCCGACGATGAGGCGGGAGAGGATGTCGCGGCCGACGGAGTCCGCCCCGAGCGGGTAGCCCGGCTGCGCGCCGGGGATGGGGTTGCTCTGCGGGCGCACCTGGTCGATGAGCAGCCGCGCCGTGGGGTCGTGCGGCGCCAGCAGGGGGGAGAAGATCGCGAGCAGGATGAACAGCACGCTGATCGTCGCCCCGAGGAGGAACACCGGGTTGCCGCGCAGCCGTCGCCAGGCGCTGGCGATGAGCGACACACCGGCCGACTCCTCCACGTGCCCGGCGTCGCTGACGGAGCGCTCCGCGAGGGCCACGCCGCTGCTGCTCGCCGAGGAGGCGGCGAGGTCGTCGATGCGCTGCTTTCGGGCCTTGGGGTTGAGGGGGTTGGGCACCTTGGTCACCTCGTCCGGATTCGGGGGTCGATCACGGCGTACGCGATGTCGACCAGCAGGTTGATGACGACGAAGGTGATCGCGAACATCAGCAGGAGGACCTGCAGCACGGCGTAGTCGCGGCGCTCGAACGACAGCGCCGTCGCCTCACCGAGGCCGCCCCAGCTGAACACGCGCTCGGTGAGCACGGCGCCGACGAGCAGGCCGCCGGTCTGCAGGCCGATCGTCGTGACGACCGGCAGGAGCGCGTTGCGCAGGACGTGCCTGCCGCGGATGACGCGGCGGGTGAGGCCCTTGGACTCGGCGGTGCGGACGTAGTCCTCGTCCATGACGTCGAGGACGGCGGCGCGGGTGATGCGGAAGATCACGGCGAACGGGATCGTCGCCAGGGCCAGGCCCGGGAGGATGAGGTGCTTGATGGCGTCCCAGGCGGAGTCCCACTCGCGCGTGAGGATGCCGTCGAGGACGAAGAACCCGGTGACCCGCGTCGCGTCGATGCCTGAGTCCTGGCGGCCCGAGACCGGCAGCCAGTGCAGCTGGATCGCGAAGAAGTACTTCAGCAGGAACGCCAGGAAGAACACCGGCACGGCGACGCCGATGAGGGACCCGACCACCGAGAGGTTGTCGAACCACGACGCACGCCGGCGGGCGGCGAGGTAGCCCAGCGGGATACCGACGATGATCGCCAGCACGATCGAGAAGAGCGCGAGCTCGATCGTCGCCGGGAACCGCTGGAGGAAGATGTCGAAGGCGTCGGTGCCGGCCTGCACCCCCGTGCTGGCACCGAACTTCCCCTGGGCAGCCCGCTTCACGAACTCCCAGTACTGCACGTAGATCGGCTGGTCGAGGCCGAGGGCCTTCTCCAGCGCGGCCCGACGGGCGGGGGTGGCCCGCTCGCCGAGCATGGCGGACACCGTGCCGCCGGGGAGGGACCGCAGCCAGAGGAAGACGAGCATCGAGAGCACGATGACCACCCCCACCATCTGGAGCAGCCGTCTGAGGATGAATCTGAGCACGGGGGGTCGATCTCCTTCAGTCGCGACTGTGGCCGTCCCAGCGATTGTGCTGGGACGGCCACAGTCTTAGGAAGTGCTGTCCGAGGTCACGCCCCGGCTCACTTGCTGACGGTCACCGTCGAGAAGGTCTCCGCGGTGAGCGGGCTCGGGACGAGCCCCTTCACCTTGTCGCTCACGACGAGGGCCGGCGGGGAGTGGCTGATCGCCAGACCGGGCAGGTAGTCCTCCTGGATCTGCTGGTTGAGCTTCTCGTAGGCAGCCGTCCGCTGGCCCTCGTCGACGATCGAGTCGGCGGCCTCGAGGTCCTTCGACAGCTGCGCGCCGTAGGACGTCGCGCTGGTGTGGAAGTCGTTGGCCTTGAGGTTGGAGAAGAAGGTGCCGATGAAGTTGTCGGCCGAGTTGTAGTCACCGGTCCAGCCGAGCAGCCACGCGTCGTAGCCGCCGTTGTCGACGGTGTCGAGGTATCCACCGTTCCACGGCTTGGTGCTGACGTTGACCTTGATGCCGACCTTCTCGAGGTCCGCACGCAGGGCCTCGTAGATCTTCTGCGGGTTCGGCATGTAGGGACGCGACACGTCGGAGGGGTAGGCGAAGTTGAGGGTCATGCCCTCGGCGCCGGCCTCCTTGAGCAGGGTCTTGGCCTTCTCCGGGTCGTACGGGTAGGCCTGCAGGCTCTTGTTGTAGCCCGAGACCGTCTCCGGCAGGAACTGCGTCGCGACCTGGGCACCCTCGGGCAGCTGGGTCTTGACGAGCTGGTCGCGGTTCATGGCGTAGTAGAGCGCCTGGCGGACCTTGAGGTCCTTGAGCTTCGGGTTCTTCGCCGGGTTGAGGCCGACGTAGAGGATGTTGAACGCCGGGCGGATCAGCAGCTGGTTGCCCGAGTCCTTCAGGCCCTTCCAGTCAGCCGGGTTGGGAAGGTCGTAGCCGTCGATGCTGCCGGCCTCGAGCTCCTGGCGACGGGTCGACTCGTCGGGGATGATCTTGAAGACGATCTTCTTCGTCTTCGGCTTCTCGCCCCAGTAGGAGTCGTTGGCCACGAGCGTGACCGTCTTGTTGGCCTCGTCGAACTTGTCGAGCTTGTAGGGGCCCGTGCCGACCGGGTTCTTGGAGTAGGCGGGGTAGCCGAAGCCGTCACCCTGCTTGGTGACGTTGTTGGCGTCGCCGGCCTTGAGCGCCTTGGGCGACTGCATGGAGAACGAGTCGAGCGACAGGGCGGTCGGGAACTTCGAGGTGGGACGGCTGATCTTGATGACCGCGGTCATGTCGTCCTTGGCCGTGCAGCCCTGGTAGAGGGCGTTCTTGGCGTCGGACTTGAACGAGCCCATGACGTCGGCCCAGTAGCCGGCGGGGCCACCCGCGGCGACCTCGTTCTGGTCGAACATGCGCTCGAAGTTGTAGCAGACCGCTGCGGCGTTGAAGGGCTCGCCGTCCCAGAACTTGACGCCCTCGCGGAGCGAGAAGGTCCACTCCTTGCCGTCGGACGACGACTCCCACTTCGTGGCGAGCTCGGGCTCGATGTCGGCGGTCCCCGGCTTGATGCCGACCAGGCCCTCCATCATCTGGCGGGTGACCCGGAAGGTCTCGCCGTCGGTGGCGTAGAAGGGGTCGAAGAGCTCCGGGGCTCCGGCTGCGCCGAAGGTGATGGTGTCCTTGTTGTTGCCGCCGCTGCCCGACGAGCCGCTGCCGCTGTCCCGGTTGGACTGCGCGCAAGCGGCAAGGGTGAGGGCCAGCGTCGTCGCCAAGGCGACCGGGGCCGCCTTCCGCGTGAGCTTCATGAATACCTCGCTTGGTGTGCGAACGTTGGTCGACCCGGTCGGGCGCCAAGGGTGGTGCTGGTGAAGCCGCCCGCAGGGGCGCGCCGAAGCGCAAACCTTCTACGGTTGGTCGCAGACCCTAGCGAGAAGTGCAGTGGGGAAACCCCCCCTGCCGCGGAAATTAACAAAAGTGAGACCCATGTCCGGAAGAGCCCAGATGGCCCCCGTAAGGGCGGTCGTGGGCGCCGCGGTCGTCGACGACCTGCGGGCGCCGACGCGCCTGCTGGGAGCACGGCGTACGGAGCCCTCGACCCTCGCCGGGGGCTGGGAGTTCCCGGGTGGGAAGGTCGACCCGGGCGAGTCGCCGCAGGAGGCGCTGCACCGCGAGCTGCGCGAGGAGCTCGGCGTGTCGGTGGTGCTCGGCGACCAGCTCACCGGTCCCCTGGGGGACGGCCGCTGGGCGCTGGGGGACGCCTACGCCATGACGGTGTGGTGGGCGGTCGTCGTCGAGGGGGTGCCGGAGCCGCTGGAGGACCACGACATGCTGCGCTGGCTCACCGCCGCCGACCTCTACTCCGTGCCGTGGCTGCCCGCCGACCTCCCGATCGTGGACGCCGTCGCCGCCCGCCTGCGCTGAGCCCCCGGGGTCGTTCCTGTGGGCGTGGTCACGCCGCTCGGACCGCGTGGTCCGGAGCACGACGAAATCCTGAGACAATGGTGCTCATGCCCATGAAGACCCGCGGTGACATCCGCAATGTCGCCATCGTTGCCCACGTCGACCACGGAAAGACCACGCTGGTCGACAAGATGCTCTGGGAGGCCGGTGCGTTCGGCGAGCACCAGCACGTCGACGAGCGCGCCATGGACTCCGGTGACCTCGAGCGGGAGAAGGGCATCACCATCCTCGCGAAGAACACCGCGATCCACTACGCAGGCAAGGCGGCTGCCGAGGCCGGCCTCGCCGACGGCGCCACCATCAACATCATCGACACCCCCGGCCACGCCGACTTCGGCGGTGAGGTCGAGCGCGGCCTGTCCATGGTCGACGGCGTCGTGCTCCTCGTCGATGCGTCCGAGGGCCCGCTGCCCCAGACCCGCTTCGTGCTGCGCAAGGCGCTCGCCGCGAAGATGCCGGTCGTCCTGTGCATCAACAAGGTCGACCGCCCCGACTCGCGCATCGCCGAGGTCGTCGACGAGGTCTACGAGCTCTTCATGGACCTCGACGCCGACGAGCACCAGATCGAGTTCCCGATCGTGTACGCCTCCGCCAAGAACGGCCGGGCTTCGATGACCCGTCCCGAGAACGGTGGCCTGCCGGACGCCGACAACCTCGAGGCCCTCTTCGAGACGATCCTGTCGACGATCCCGGCACCGACCTACGACGACGAGGCCCCGCTGCAGGCCCACGTCACCAACCTCGACGCCTCCAACTTCCTCGGCCGCCTCGCGCTGCTGCGCGTCCACAACGGCACGATCAAGAAGGGCCAGCACGTCGCCTGGTGCAAGGTCGACGGCACGGTCGAGCGCGTCAAGATCACCGAGCTCCTCATGACCGAGGCCCTCGAGCGCAAGCCCGCGGAGTCGGCCGGCCCCGGCGACATCATCGCCATCGCGGGCATCCCCGAGATCATGATCGGTGAGACCCTGGCCGACGCGGAGAACCCCATCCCGCTGCCCGTCATCACGGTCGACGAGCCGGCCATCTCCATGACCATCGGCACCAACACCAGCCCCATGGTCGGCCGCGTCCGTGGCTCCAAGGTCACCGCCCGCATGGTCAAGGACCGCCTCGACAAGGAGCTCATCGGCAACGTGTCGCTGCGCGTCCTCAACACCGAGCGCCCCGACGCCTGGGAGGTCCAGGGCCGCGGCGAGCTCGCGCTGGCCATCCTCGTCGAGCAGATGCGCCGCGAGGGCTACGAGCTCACCGTCGGCAAGCCGCAGGTGGTCACCCGCGAGGTCGACGGCAAGACCCACGAGCCCGTCGAGCGCCTCACCATCGACACCCCGGAGGAGTTCCTCGGCCCGATCACGCAGATCATGGCCGCCCGCAAGGGCCGCATGGAGCAGATGACCAACCACGGCACCGGCTGGATCCGCATGGAGTTCCTCGTGCCGTCGCGTGGCCTCATCGGCTTCCGCACCGAGTTCCTCACCGAGACCCGCGGCACCGGCATCGCCCACCACGTGTTCGAGGACTACGAGCCCTGGTTCGGCCCGATCGTCACCCGCACCAGCGGCTCGCTCGTGTCCGACCGGACGGGCGTGGTCACGGCCTACGCCATGGTCAACCTGCAGGAGCGCGGCACGCTGTTCGTCGAGCCGACCACCGAGGTCTACGAGGGCATGATCATCGGCGAGAACTCCCGCGCCGACGACATGGACGTCAACATCACCAAGGAGAAGAAGCTCACCAACGTGCGCGCCTCCTCCTCGGACAACTTCGAGAAGATCGTGCCCCCGCGCAAGCTGAGCCTCGAGCAGTCGCTGGAGTTCTGCCGTGAGGACGAGTGCGTCGAGGTGACCCCGGAGGCCGTGCGCATCCGCAAGGTCGAGCTCGACCAGACCCTGCGCGCCCGCGCCGCTGCCCGGGCGCGCAACGCCTGAGCGCGGCCCGGTGCCGGTGCGGACCGACCACCGTCGCAGGCCACCAGCGCGGCTGACCGCCGCGCTGGTGGCCGTGCTGGCCGCGGCCGGTTGCACCGGCGGCACCGAGAAGGCCTCCGACGGGGGGACGCCCGGACGGCTGTCCGTGCTCTCCCTCGGCCCGGTCGCGACGTGGGACCCGCAGCGCCTGTCCGCGCCCCAGGACATCGCCTTCGCGGGGCGCACCATCATCCGCACCCTCACCGCCCACCCCGCGGGCCCCGACGCCGCAGCGCGCCGTGAGGTCGTCGGCGACCTCGCCACCGACGCGGGCACGCACGACAAGACCCTCAAGGTCTGGTCCTTCACGCTGCGCGACGGCGTCACCTGGCAGGACGGCACGCCGGTCACGTGTGCCGACGTCCGCTACGGCGTGTCGCGGTCCTTCGGCACGCCGTTCGCGACGGAGGGCCTGAACTACCCCCTGGCCTACCTCGACATCCCGCGCAAGGCCGACGGTACGTCCACCTACACCGGACCCTGGCAGGGCGCCGGGCAGGCGTCGTACGACAAGGCGGTGACCTGCAAGGGCTCGACCGTGACGTTCCGGTTGAGCACACCGATGGTGGACTTCAACCAGGTGGTCGCGCTGCCCGTGTTCGCGCCGGTCAAGAAGGCCAACGACCGCGGCGCGAAGGACCCGTACGCGGTGTTCTCCAGTGGCCCGTACCAGCTCGAGGGCGGGTGGGACCCGAACGCCGGGGGCACGTTCGTGCGCAACCCGCACTGGGACCGGGCCAGCGACCCGATCCGCAAGGCAGGCCCTGACGCCGTCGAGTACGTCGAGGGCACCGAGTCGCAGACGGCCGTCCAGCAGGTCATCAACGACGAGGGTGCGCGCAAGAGGGCCGTCACGCTCGACTCGGCGCCGCCCGCGATGCAGCAGCACGTGCTCTCCGACGAGGGCCTGCGCAAGCGGGCCATCAACCCCACGGGCCAGTTCGTCGACTACCTCGCGCCCTCGGCCGCGTCCGGGGTCATGCGCAAACCCGAGGTGCGCAAGGCCCTGGCCCTGGCGACCAACCGCGAGGGCTACGTCACCGCCCTCGGCGGTCCCAGCGCAGCCGAGCCCGCCTACAGCCTCATCGGCCCCGCGCTGCCCGGCCACACCGGCGCGGACGTCGTCGGCGCCGGCGCGACGGGCGACACGGCCCGGGCCCGCACCGAGCTGGCGGCCTCCGGCCTCACGCTGCCGGTGCGGATCCGGGTGGCCTACCGCTCGACGCCGACGGCCGACAAGGCGATGGCCGCCCTGCGCAACGGGTGGGAGGACGCCGGGTTCTCCGTGCAGCTGCAGCCCGTCGAGAAGGACTACTTCGAGACCATGGCGCGTCCGGGCCAGACGAGGAAGACCGACGTGTTCTGGGCCAACTGGGCCCCCGCCTGGCCCTCGGCCTCCACCGTCATCCCGCCCCTGTTCGACAGCCGCCTCAACCTCACCGCCAACGGCACCGGCCGCGACCTCGGTGGCTTCGCCGACGCGAAGGTCGACCGCGAGATCAGCCGCATCTCCACCATCGCCGACCCCGGGGCGCAGGCCACGGCCTGGGCCAGGCTGGACGCGAGCCTCGCCTCGCAGGGGGCGTTCGTGGCCCTGGCCCAGCGCCGTTCGATGTTCATCGCCGGCACCTCCGTGACGGGGCTCTCCGCGAACGAGGCGCTGGGCGGCTTCGTCGACCTGGCGACCGTGGGTGTGGGATAGTCCGGTGACCACCCCGGCTCCCGAACCCCAGGCAGCGCTGCTGCTCGTCCATGCCCACCCCGACGACGAGACGCTCACGACGGGCGTGACGATGGCCCGCCACGTCCGCGACGGGCACCGGGTCCACGTCCTGACCTGCACCCTCGGGGAGGAGGGGGAGGTCATCCCGGCGGAGCTGCAGCACCTGGACTCCCAGCACGACGACGCCCTCGGCCCGTACCGCCGCGAGGAGCTGCGAGCAGCGATGGACGCCCTGGGGGTGACCCACGAGGTGCTCGGCGAGGACGCGGACGCCGGCCGCCTGTCCGTCTACCGCGACTCCGGGATGGCCGGTGTCGACCTGCCGCCACGTCCCGACACGTTCGTGGGTGCCGACCTCGACGAGGCCGCCGCCATGGTCGCGGACGTGGTCCGGCGCGTCCGCCCGGCGGCCGTCGTCACCTACGACGAGCACGGCGGCTACCTGCACCCCGACCACGTGCAGACCCACCGGGTCACGTGCGCGGCCCTCGCCTCCCTGCCCGCCCGGGAGCGGCCGCTCCTGTACGCCGTGCTGACGCCGGCCTCGTGGGCCCGCGAGGACCGCGAGTGGCTGCGCGCGCACCCACCCACCGAGGGCTGGACCCTTCCCGACCCCGACGGGGACTACCCGCCGTCGGTGGTGGACGACCGGGTCGTCACGCACGAGGTCGTCGAGCCGGACCTGGTCGGGGCACAGGCCGGCGCCCTGCAGCACCACGTCACACAGGTCACCGTCGCCGCCGACGGCCGCACCTTCGCACTGTCCAACGACATCGCGGCCCGGCTGTCCGGCCGCGAGGGCTTCGCCCTGCTCGACCCCCTGACCGGCCGCCCCGCGGCCGCGCCATCCGGCGCGGACCCGGCGGCGCGACGCACCGACCTCCTGGAGGCAACCCCGTGAGCGACGAGGTCGACCCCGACCAGTTCCGCCTGGCCATGGGGCGGTTCGCCACGGGCGTGACCGTCCTGACCACGTCGGCCGGCGGGCACGACCACGCCATGACCGCCAACGCGATCACCTCCGTGTCGATGGACCCGCTGCTCGTGCTCGTGTGCGTGGAGGTCGACGCGCGGTTCCACGACGCCGTGACCGAGGCCGGGGTGTGGGGCGTCAGCATCCTCGGTGCCGAGCAGCGTGCCGTGGCCCAGTGGCTCTCCACGCAGGGCAGGCCGCTGCACGGCCAGCTCGACCGGGTGGCGCACCACCGCGGGGAGGCGACGGGGGTCGCCCTCCTCGACGGTGCCCTGGCCACGATCGAGTGCCGAACCACCGACGTGCACCCCGCAGGTGACCACAGCATCGTCGTCGGCGAAGTAGTGTCCCTGACGAGCAACGAGCACCCGACGGCCGCGCTGGTCTACTACCGCAGCCGCTACGAGGTCCTGAGGTGATGGGAGTGGGCGTGAAGGAAGGCGGCTCCGCCGGGCTGAGGCTCGGTGTCGCGGTGGCGGTGCTGCTCGCGGGGTACCTCGGTCTCGCGTGGTTCCTCGGGCGCCACGTCCCCGCCAACACCTCGGTCTCGGGGGTGCCGATCGGCGGTATGGCGCCGGCCTCCGCCGAGCGCACGCTGGAGCGTGCGCTCGCGTCCAAGGAGAAGGCCAAGGTCACGCTCACGGCCGGTGACCGGTCCGTGGACCTCGACCCTGCCGCGGCCGGGCTCGAGCTCGACTTCCCGGCCACCGTCGACGGCCTGAGCGGTTTCAGCCTCAAGCCCGCCGACCTCTGGGACCGCCTCACCGGTGGCCACGAGGAGCAGCTGAAGACCTCGGTGGACCGGCAGCGGCTCGAGGCCGCAGTCACCGGGGTCCGGTCCCGGCTCGAGACCCAGGTCGTGCAGGGCGGCATCACGTTCCCGTCCGGCAAGGTCTCGGTCACGCGTCCCGTGGTGGGGGCCAAGCTGTCCGTGCCCGGCACCGCGGACGAGATCGCCGCCCGCTGGCCCGCCAGGGGAGCCGTGGCGGCGAAGGTCGACACGGTCGAGCCGGCGCTGACGGCCGACGAGGTCGACCGCGCGGTCAAGGAGTTCGCGACCCCGGCGATGTCGGCACCGGTCACGGTCGCCGTCGGTGCGAAGCGGTTCACGGTCAAGCCGGCTGCCTACGCACCGGCCCTCAGCATGAAGCCGGACGCGGACGGGCGGCTCGCCCCGGCGGTCGACACCACCAAGCTCGTCGCCGCGGTGCACGCCGCTGCCGGCGCCGCCGGGGTCGAGACCAAGGCGCGGGACGCGAAGATCATGTTCCGGGGGACCAAGCCGACGGTGGCGCCCGCGGCGACCGGGGTGGCCCTCGACGACAAGTCGATCGCGGCGACGTTCGTGCCGGCGCTGACCTCGGCCTCGCGCACCGCCACGGTGGCCACGACCGTCGTCCTGCCGAAGCTGACCACCGCGCAGGCCGTGAAGATCATGCCCAAGGAGGTCATCTCGACCTTCACCACCAACCTGCCCTTCAACCCGCCGCGCACCGAGAACATCCAGATCGCGGCCCGCACCCTCAACGGCACCTACGTCGGCCCCGGCGAGCAGTTCAGCCTCAACAAGGTGCTCGGCCAGCGCACCGCCGCGAAGGGCTACAACGAGGCCCCCGTGATCGTCAACGGCCGCCTGACCAAGGACTACGGCGGCGGCATCTCGCAGCTGTCGACGACGACGTTCAACGCGGCGTTCTTCTCGGGTGTGCGGATCGACCAGTACCTGCCGCACAGCTTCTACATCTCCCGCTACCCCGAGGGTCGGGAGGCGACCATCTCCTGGCCCGACGTCGACCAGAAGTGGACCAACGACACCGGCTACGGGATCCTCATCCAGGCCGTCGCCACCGACAAGACCGTCACGGTGACCTTCCACGGCACCAAGGTCTGGGACATCCAGGCCGTGAAGGGCCCGCGCCGCAACGTGATCGAGCCCAAGCGCATCGTCGACGACAAGAAGGGCTGCGTGCCCCAGACACCCACCCCGGGGTTCGACGTGACTGTCTCGCGGATCTTCAAGAAGGCGGGCAAGGTCATCAAGACCTCGCAGTTCTCGACGCACTACATCCCCGAGGACGACGTCGTCTGCACCAACCCGTGACGGCTACCTGACGAGGTGCGCGTAGGGGTCCGGGCGCTCGGACTCGCTGCGCAGGACACAGAACTCGTTGCCCTCCGGGTCGGCGAGGGTGGCCCAGCCGGTGCCGGGCCCACGGTGGTCGCGCAGGTCGTGGACCATCGTCGCCCCGGCCTCCAGCAGCCGCTGGACCTCCTCGTCCATGGTGCGGTCAGTCGGCCAGAGGTCGAAGTGCACCCGGTTCTTCACCGTCTTGCCCTCGGGCACCTCGATGAACAGCACCCGCTGGCGACCGCCGGGCGAGAACACCATGCACTCCTCGTGGCCGGGGAGGTTGGGGTCGCGAGGGTCCTCGGCGAACCCGAGCACCTGGCCCCACCAGATCGACTGGGCGTGGGCGTTGCGGGAGTCGACCGTGGTGTGGGAGATCCGTGACGTCATGGGGCCACTGTCGTGGGGAGCCTGGCCCGGACGCCAGTCCTTTACCGGGACCCGCTCTCGGCCGGGGCGGTGAGGTAGGCGTAGGAGGAGTGCCGGGCGAAGCCCAGCCGCTCGTAGAGCCGGATCGCGGTCGCGTTGTCGTGCTCCACCTGGAGGTGGACCAGGCTGACGCCCTCACGCAGGGCGGCGTCCGCCAGCCGTGCCGTCAGGTGCGCTGCCAGGCCGCGGCCACGGAAGGCGGGGTCGGTCCACACGGCCCCGAGACCGGCCCACCCTGCCCCGAAACCCAGTCGTGCCAACGCGATCGGAGCCGTCCCCGCCGCGTCGGGCGCTCGCACCCCGAGCTGCTGCGACAACCCGCCACCGGGTGCCACCGACCCGAACAGCTGTCGCGGGCTGCCAGTGAGGACGCCACGCGCGGTCTCCGGGTCGCTGTCCCGAGTCCCCTGGTAGGCCTGTAGCCACGCCTCGCCGGGCACCGGCTCGATGGCGACCGCCGGCCCGCCGGGGTCGGCTGCGGCGACGGTCGCGGTCGACGCCGTCAGGACGAGGGTCAGGCTGCCGACCGTGTAGCCCCGGCCGAGCAGCAGTGCCCCGAGGGGGTCGTCCGCCGCCGCGAAGCCCACTGGCCCGGCGAGGGCGAACTTCGCAGGGAGCTGCCGCGCGGCGTACCACTGCTCGACCCGCTCCACCGCGGTGGTGAGGGGCAGCCCGGGGCTGCCAACCGGCACCGTGGAGTTGCCGCGCTGGGTGAACCCGCGCGACGCCCGCAGCACCCAGTCGCCCAGGTCCTCGCGCTCGAGCGCCCCCCACGAGGGGACGGCCGCTCGCTGGAGGTCCTCGACGGAGGTGGCAAGGTGGGCGGCGCCGCGGCGAGAGGGCTTCGGGGGCACCTCCTTGGCCGCGACCACCCGTGCGCGCTCGATGCGCACCGGCCCCCTCGAGGTCAGCACCTCCAGGTGGGTCGCGTCCGTGCCCGTGAGGGTGCCGACGCTGTCCGTCAGGGTCGCGCCCGAGGTGGGGTCCGGGTGCTCCAGCCGCCACCTGACCACGACACGGGACCCCGGGGGGAGGTTGCTGACGTCGGCCGACATGAGCCGCATAGTATGTGCGGCATGACGTACGTGATCGCCCAGCCTTGCGTTGACCTCAAGGACAAGGCCTGCATCGAGGAATGCCCGGTCGACTGCATCTACGAAGGTGAGCGGTCCCTCTACATCCACCCCGACGAGTGCGTCGACTGCGGTGCGTGCGAGCCGGTCTGCCCCGTCGAGGCGATCTACTACGAGGACGACGTCCCGGAGCAGTGGGCCGACTACTACAAGGCCAACGTCGAGTTCTTCGACGACCTCGGCAGCCCCGGCGGCGCGGCCAAGCTCGGCCTCATCGCCAAGGACCACCCGATCATCGCCGACCTGCCCCCGCAGGAGCACGACGAGTGACGGTCCGGTCGCTTCCTGACTTTCCCTGGGACTCGCTCGCTCCGTACAAGGAGCGGGCGAGTTCTGTCTCCGGGGGGATCGTCGACCTGTCGGTCGGCACGCCGGTCGACCCCACGCCGGCCGTGGTCCAGGAGGCCCTGCGCGGTGCCGCGGACGCCCCCGGCTACCCGCTGACGTACGGCACGGCGCCGCTGCGGGAGGCGGTGGCCGGATGGTTCGCGCGCCGGCGCGGCGTGCCCGATCTCGACCCGGACGGCGTCATGCCGACCATCGGGTCCAAGGAGCTCGTCGCGTGGCTGCCGACGCTCCTGGGCCTGGGCCAGGGCGACGTCGTCGGCTTCCCCGGGATCGCCTACCCGACCTACGACGTGGGCGCCCGCCTGGCCGGTGCCACCCCGCAGGTCGTGGACGGGCTCGCCGCGCTCGGCCCGCTCACGACCGCCACGACGCCGAAGCTGTTGTGGCTCAACAGTCCCAGCAACCCCACCGGCCAGGTGCTCGGCATCGAGCACCTCGCAAAGGTCGTGGCCTGGGCGCGTGCCCACGGCGTCGTCGTGGCGAGTGACGAGTGCTACGCCGAGCTCGACTGGCGCGAGGGAGCCACCGAGCCGACCACGCCCAGCATCCTCGACCCGCGCGTCACCGGCGGCAGCACCGAGGGCCTGCTCGCCGTCTACTCCCTGAGCAAGCAGTCCAACCTGGCCGGCTACCGGGCGGCGTTCGTGGCGGGTGACGTGTCGCTCGTGCGCCGGCTGCTCGAGGTCCGCAAGCACGCGGGCATGATCGTGCCCTGGCCGGTGCAGCAGGCGCTCACCGTGGCGCTCGGCGACGACGCCCACGTCGCGGAGCAGAAGGCGAGGTATGCCGCGCGGCGGGCCCAGCTGCGTACCGCAGTCGAGGCGTTCGGCCTGCGGGTCGACCACTCCGACGCGGGCCTGTACCTCTGGGCGACGCGGGGTGAGGACGCGTGGGCCACCGTCGACGCCCTGTCGCGGCGCGGGATCCTGGCCGCCCCGGGGACCTTCTACGGGAAGGCCGGTCGTGAGCACGTGCGCATCGCTCTCACCGCCACCGACGAGCGCATCGCCGCCGCGGCGGAGCGGTTGCGCGCCTGACAGGGCCGTTTTCCGGCCCTGCGGGGTTCTGGGGTAGCGTCGAGCGTGCGCGAGGCACGCCGTGGGAAGGTGCCCGCCCAGGACACTCGAGGATGGTTACGCATGAGCAACGACGGATCCACTGGCGCCACGCTGAAGGCGGGCGACAAGGAGATCGCCCTCCCGCTGGTGAAGGCGGCCGAGGGCAACAACGGCTACGACATCAGCAAGCTGATGAAGGAGACCGGCAACACCACCCTCGACATCGGCTTCGTCAACACGGCGTCGTGCAACAGCGCGGTCACCTACATCGACGGCGACCAGGGCATCCTGCGCTACCGCGGCTACCCGATCGAGCAGCTCGCCGAGAAGTCGAGCTTCCTCGAGGTCTCCTACCTCCTCATCTACGGCGAGCTGCCGACGCAGGCCGAGCTCGACGACTTCGACCAGAAGATCCGTCGCCACACGCTGCTGCACGAGGACCTCAAGGCGTTCTTCGGCGGCTTCCCGCGTGACGCCCACCCGATGCCGGTGCTGTCGTCCGCCGTCTCGGCGCTCGGCACCTTCTACCAGGACAGCCTCGACCCGTTCGACAAGGAGCAGGTCGAGATCTCGACCGTCCGCCTGCTGGCCAAGCTCCCCACGATCGCGGCCTACGCCTACAAGAAGTCGGTCGGCCAGCCGTTCCTCTACCCCGACAACTCGCTGTCGCTGGCGGAGAACTTCCTGCGCATGACCTTCGGCTTCCCCGCCGAGCCCTACGACCTCGACCCCGACATGGTCAAGGCCCTCGACCTGCTGCTGATCCTCCACGCCGACCACGAGCAGAACTGCTCGACGTCGACGGTGCGCCTGGTCGGCTCGGCCCAGGCCAACCTGTTCAACTCCGTCTCCGCCGGCATCCACGCGCTCTCCGGCCCGCTGCACGGCGGCGCCAACTCGGCGGTGCTGGAGATGCTCGACGGCATCGCCAAGAATGGCGGCGACGTCGACACCTTCGTCAAGAAGGTCAAGAACAAGGAGGACGGGGTCAAGCTGATGGGCTTCGGCCACCGGGTCTACAAGAACTACGACCCCCGCGCCGCGATCATCAAGAAGACCGCCGACACCATCATCAACAAGGACGGCGTCAAGGACCCGCTGCTCGACATCGCCCTCCAGCTCGAGCAGCGCGCCCTCGAGGACGACTACTTCGTGGAGCGCAAGCTCTACCCGAACGTCGACTTCTACACCGGCCTCATCTACAAGGCCATGGGCTTCCCGACGAAGATGTTCACGGTCCTGTTCGCCCTCGGCCGCCTGCCCGGCTGGATCGCCCAGTGGCGCGAGATGATCGAGGACCCGCAGACCAAGATCGGCCGCCCGCGCCAGATCTACACCGGTGCCACCGAGCGCGACTACGTGGACTTCAGCGCCCGCTGACCCGCGCCCACCCGCGTACCCCGCGAGGCCCGGTTCCCGACGGAACCGGGCCTCGCGCCGTACCCGGCCACGTCAGGTGTGCGCGCGCCGATGCTGCGGCAGACAGGGTGGAGCGAGTGGGTCAGCCGGCGGGGGCGAAGGTGACGGTCACGGTGGTGGCCGACCCGCCCTTGGCCCTGGTCCAGGTCCAGCCCTCGGGGTCCCGCGTACGAGTCCACTCCCTGCTGCCCACGCGCACCCTGGTGACGCCGTACTGCGAGGCCTTCGCGACGGCGTACGCACCGGCCGTCCATGCACCACGCTCGCTGCCGGCGCGCACGGTCAGGGTGCGGCCGCTGACCGTGGCCTTGGCGCCGAGCTCCTTGCCCATTGCGTCGCGCAGCGCGGTCGGCGTCCCCTGAGCGGCCTGGTCCAGGCGGCAGCCGAGTCCGCCGGGGGAGTGGCCGCTGAGCGCGGAGGCCAGGATGCGGCCCTCCTGCTCGTGGTCGGCGTAGGCCTCGGGGTAGGCCGAGCGCTGCACCTTCTGCGCGATCTCGGTGATCCGCATCTGCTCGTAGCCGTCGATCTTGACCAGCGCGTCGTAGAACCTGTTGGTCGCGTAGACCGGGTCGAGGATCTGCTTCTCCGTGCCCCAGCCCTGGCTCGGCCGCTGCTGGAAGAGCCCGACCGAGTCACGGTCGCCGTAGGTGAGGTTGCGCAGCTTGGACTCCTGGATCGCCGTGGCGATGGCGATGGTGCCCGCCCGCGCCGGCAGCCCGCGCTTCTCGGCGATGGCCACCATGGTGGCCGCGTACCCCGTCTGGCTGGGGTCGAAGTCCACGCTCGTGCCCAGCGCGGTGGCCTGGCAGCGGGGGCCGCCGAGGTTGTGCATGACGCCCCGCACGCCGACCCAGCCGGCGAACACGATCCCTGCCGCGAAGAGCAGCAGCACGAGGCGGGTGACCAGGCGTCTGCGCCTCGACGGGGTCGACTGCTCGGCGAGGACCACCCCCCGCCTGGTGCGTGCCACGGCTAGTCGTTGGCGTGGAGCGCCGAGTTGAGGACGATGCCGTGGCCGTCGCGGGCCCTGGCCTCGACCGTGCCGGTCACCGAGTTGCGGATGAAGAGCAGGTTGTCCTGGCCGGAGAGCTCACGGGCCTTGACCACCCGGCCGTCGGCGAGGGTGACCTTGGTGCCGGCGGTGAGGTAGAGCCCCGCCTCGACGACGCAGTCGTCCCCGAGGGCGATGCCGAGGCCCGACTCGGCGCCGAGGAGGCAGCGCTCGCCGACGCGCACGCGCTCGGTGCCGCCACCGGACAGGGTGCCCATGGTGGACGCGCCGCCGCCGATGTCGGACCCGTCGCCGACGACGACACCTTGGGAGATGCGGCCCTCGACCATCGAGCTGCCGAGGGTGCCGGCGTTGTAGTTGACGAAGCCCTCGTGCATGACCGTGGTGCCGGGGGCGAGGTGGGCGCCGAGCCGGACGCGGTCGGCGTCGGCGATGCGCACGCCCGCGGGCACGACGTAGTCGACCATCCGCGGGAACTTGTCGATACCGAACACGTTGACCGGCCCTCGCGCACGCATCCGTGCCCGGGTCAGCTCGAAGCCCTCGACGGCACAGGGACCCTGGGTGGTCCAGACGACGTTGGCGAGGACCCCGAAGACACCCTCGAGGTTGACCGTGTTGGGCTCGACCAGGCAGTGCGACAACAGGTGCAGGCGCAGGTAGGCGTCGCTGGCGCCAGCCGGGGCGGCGTCGAGGTCGACCTCGACGTCCACGAGCTCACGACGGACCCGGCGCACCTCGTCGTGACCCACCAGGGCCTCGAGCTCGGCCGGGGCGGTGGCGCCGTCGGGCCGGGGGCCGAGGGCCGGCTGCGGGAACCACGTGTCGAGCACGGCCCCGTCGTCGGTCGTCGTCGCCAGTCCGAAACCCCACGCGCTGCGCCCACTGCTCATGGCGACCAGCCTAGGGGAGCCGGGGCTGGGATCCGGACGCTGGATAGGCTCCCGGCATGGCGAACCACCTCGACGACCCCGCCCCCCTGGACCTGTCCGCCGACGTCGTCACCCTGACCGCGGCCCTGTGCGACATCGAGTCCGTCAGCCGCGACGAGCAGCGCGTCTGCGACGCCATCGAGGCCGCACTCGCGCCCCTCGAGCACCTCACGGTCACCCGCGTCGGCAACTCGCTCGTCGCGCGCACCGAGCTCGGCCGTGACGAGCGCGTCGTCCTCGCCGGGCACATCGACACGGTGCCGCTGACGGTCGACCCGTCCAACCTGCCGACACGGCGCGAGGGCGACGACCTGTGGGGCCGCGGCACGGTCGACATGAAGGGCGGTGTCGCCGTCCAGCTGAAGGCGGCACTCGTCGCCGAGCCGAGCCGTGACCTGACCTTCGTCTTCTACGAGGGGGAGGAGATCGACAGCGAGTTCAACGGCCTGCTCCACATCCAGCAGCAGCGGCCCGAGCTCATCGAGGACGCCGACTTCGCCGTCCTCCTCGAGCCCACGGCCAGCCAGGTCGAGGGAGGCTGCAAGGGGACGCTGCGCGCCGAGGTCGTCACCAAGGGCATCGCCGCGCACAGTGCCCGACCGTGGAACGGCCACAACGCCATCCACGACGCGGCAGAGGTCCTGGCGCGGCTCGCGGAGTACCAGCCGGAGACGGTGCTGGTCGACGGGCTGGAGTACCACGAGGCCATGAACGCCGTGGGCATCGCCGGGGGGATCGCGGGCAACGTCATCCCCGACCGGTGCGTCGTCACGGTCAACTACCGCTACGCACCCGACAAGTCGCAGGACGACGCGGCGGCCGTGGTCAACCACCTCTTCAGCGGGTTCGTCGTCACCATCAAGGACAACGCCCCCGGCGCCCGCCCGGGCCTGGAGCTGCCCGCCGCCAAGGCCTTCGTGGAGGCGCTGGGCCTGCCGGTCATCGCCAAGGAGGGGTGGACCGACGTGGCCCGCTTCTCCGCGATGGACATCGCCGCCGTGAACTTCGGCCCGGGCGACCCCAACCTCGCCCACCACGACGACGAGCGGTGCCCGGTGTCGCAGCTGGAGTCCGCGGAGGCGGCCCTGCTGCGGTGGCTCGCGTAGGTTGGCGCGCGTGAGCGACGAGCCCGAGCAGACCCGTACCGCAGGCGCGACCGAGCAGGCTGAGCCGGCCGCCAGGTCGCACGACTTCGACTACCACACCGGGCCGGTCACCCTGCGGGGCTCGCGGGTCCCGGCCAGCACGACCGACCAGCGGCTGCTGGACAGCCGCGGCTCGACGGAGTGGCTGCACACCGACCCGTGGCGCGTGATGCGCATCCAGAGCGAGTTCGTCGAGGGCTTCGGCGCCCTTGCCGAGCTCGGGCCCGCGGTGAGCGTGTTCGGGTCGGCGCGTACCGAGCCCGGCACGCCGTTCTACGAGCTCGGCACCGAGGTGGGGCGCGCCCTGGTCGACGCCGGGTACGCCGTGATCACCGGTGGCGGCCCGGGCGCCATGGAGGCGGCGAACCGCGGGGCGATCGAGGCCGGTGGCGCGTCGGTCGGGCTCGGTATCGAGCTGCCCTTCGAGCAGGGCCTCAACGAGCACGTCAACCTCGGGGTCAACTTCCGCTACTTCTTCGCCCGCAAGACGATGTTCGTCAAGTACGCCCGCGGGTTCATCGTGCTGCCGGGCGGGTTCGGGACCCTGGACGAGCTGTTCGAGGCCGTCACCCTCGTGCAGACGCGCAAGGTGACGTCGTTCCCGATCGTGCTCATGGGCACCGACTACTGGGGTGGGCTGTTCGACTGGCTGCGCGGGGCGGTCCTCGAGGCCGGGACCGTGAGCGCCAGGGACATCGACCTGCTCCACCTGACCGACGACGTCGACGAGGCGGTCCGCATCGTCGTCCGCGCCGACGAGGAGGTCACCGCCCGCCCTCCGGAGTGAGCCGAGTGGGCCATGGACGACGGGCCCGGTCGTGGCCGATGATGGAGACGTGACCATCTCGCCCCTGCCGAGGCACGGTGACGTCGTCGTAGGACGCGACGTCGCCGGCCGCACGCTGCGGGTCTCGGGCCACCCCGAGTCAGGGCGGGTGGTGCTGTCGATCTGGCAGGACGGGGTGTGCCGCGCCACCGTGCGCCTGCTGCCCGAGGACGTGCCTGCCGTGGTCGAGATGCTGGCCCGCAGCGCCGTGGCCCACGCCGACTCCTCGGGGGACCAGGTTCTCGGGCTCGACACCGCGGGCTGAATAGGACGTCCCGAGGAACTCGTGCAACGATCACCTGCGTGATCTGGGTCCTGTTCATCGCCGTCGCCGTCCTGCTGGTGGGGGGCTTTGCCGCGCTCGTGACCGGCCGGCTGCACTACGACCCCCTCGCCGAGGCCACCACGACGCAGAGCGAACCGCACCTGTCCGACGGCTTCGCCGCGGACGAGATCTCCTCGCTGCGCTTCGACACGGCGCTGCGCGGCTACCGCATGGACCAGGTCGACGCGGTCCTCGACCGGCTGCAGGAACGCATCGCCGAGCTGGAGAGCGGCAGCGACACGCTGCGCTGAGACCATGGCCACCCTCCACCTGACCCGCGAGACCTCCGCGACCCCCGCGCAGGTGTGGGACGTCGTCGCCGCCTTCGACGGGTACGGCGCGTGGATGCCGATGACACGGATGGTCACCGACGACGGCCCTCCCCGCGTCGGCTGGGGCTTCGCGGGGCTCACGGGGCTCGGGCGGCTGGCGTTCTCGGACTCGATGCTCGTCACCCGCTGGGACCCGCCCGCTCGGTCGGGCGCCGGGGTGTTCCGCGTCGTGAAGACGGGCCGCCTGCTCGGGGGCTGGGCGGAGGTCACGGTCTCGCCGCGGCCCGACGGTGGCTCGCGGCTCGACTGGGTGGAGGACGTCGTGGTGCGGCCGCTGCCGTTCAAGCGCCTCTTCGAGCCCCTGCTCGACCGCGCCAGCGCCTGGCTCTACGGCCGCGCGGTGGACGCCATGCTCGCGCGGGCGGCCTGCGGCCGGACCCGGTCGTGACGGGCCTCGTCACCGGGGCCGACGGGATCACCCGGTGCGCCTGGGCCGGCACGACGCCCGACTACGCCGTCTACCACGACACCGAGTGGGGCGTGCCCGTCCACGGCGAGCAGGCGCTGTACGAGCGGCTCACCCTGGAGGCGTTCCAGTCGGGGCTGTCGTGGCTCACCATCCTGCGCAAGCGCGAGGCCTTCCGCGCCGCGTTCGCCGGCTTCGACGCCGAGGTGGTGGCCCGCTTCGGTGACGAGGACCGCGAGCGGTTGATGGCCGACGCGGGCATCGTGCGCAACCGCCTCAAGGTCGACGCTGCCATCCGCAACGCCGGGGCGGTCCTCGCCCTGCGCGAGCGCGGTGGCCTCGACGCCTTCATCTGGTCGCACGCCCCGGTCGAGCACAGGCAGCCACGCTCGGTCGAGGACCTGCGCGCCACGTCCCCGGAGAGCATCGCGCTCGCCAAGGGCCTCAAGAAGGCCGGCTTCGTCTTCGTGGGACCGACCACCATGTATGCCGCCATGCAGGCGTGCGGCCTCGTCGACGACCACCTGGCCGGGTGCCACCGCGCGACGCACGGCGTCCAGCCGGCGGCCGCAGGCGGGCCGGGCAGCAGCCGGGGCGTGACCGGGTCGGTGGGCGAGCGGCCATGATGCGCACCCTCACCGCGAGGGTGGCCGTCACCTACCTGGGCCTGCGGGCGGTGTCGGCGCTGCTGCTCCTGCTCGCCAGCCGCGACCAGGTCGTCATGCCGGACTGGACCGGTCCGAGTGTCGAGTTCATCGACATGACCGTGCTGTGGGACGGCAGCTGGTACCGCGAGGTCGCCCTGCACGGCTACCCCACGCACCTGCCCATCGACCCCGGCAGCGGGCACGTGGCGCAGAACGCCTGGGCGTTCTACCCGCTGTTCCCCCTGCTGTCGCGGGTGCTCATGGGCGTCACCGGCCTCGGCTTCCCGGCCGTGGCCTCGACGCTGGCCCTGCTCTGCGGGCTGGGCGCCGCCGTGATCATGGCGCGGCTGCTCGCCGACCGGGTCGGCCCGGCCGTAGCCCTCGGCTCCGTCGCCGTGTGGGCGGCGTTCCCCGCCTCGGTCTCGCTGCAGCTCGCCTACACCGAGTCGATGGCCATGCTCGTGCTCTGCGGCCTGCTGTGGGCGGTGGTGCGCCGCAGCTGGGGGGTCGCCGCCGGGCTGGCCCTGGTGCTCGGGCTGACCCGGCCCATCGCCGTGCCCGTCGTGGCGGTGGTCGCGGTCGCGGCGTGGCTGCGGTGGCGCTCGCGCGAGCGCGAGCCCGTGAGCCGGGGGGAGTACCTCGCCATCGCCACGGCCCTGGCGTCGTCGTGCGTCGCCGCCGTGCTGTGGCCGCTGGTCGCCTGGTACGTCACGGGGTCGCGCACCGCGTACACCGACACCATGGCGTCCTGGCGGGTGGGCGGCAGGATCGAGCCGCTGAAGCCCTGGCTCGGGATGTCGCAGTGGGCGTTCCGGGACTTCGACGGGGCGGCGGTCTTCGGACCCGTCGGGCTCGCCGCCCTCGCGACGACCATCGTCGTGCTCACCTGCGGCCCGTGGGCCACCCGCCTCGGGCCGGAGCTGCGCACGTGGTGCCTGGCCTACCCCGCCTACCTCGCGGTCGTCCTCGACCCCTTCACGAGCATCTTCCGCTACGCCCTGCCGCTGTTCCCGCTCGTCGCGGTCGTCCTGGGCGGGGGATGGCTCACCCGGACGGCCCGCTGGCTGTGGGTGCGGGTCGGTGTGCTGGTGGCGCTCGGCGTCGTGGGGCAGGCGGCCTGGATCTGGAAGCTCCTCGTCTACCACCCCCCGTCGGACTACCCGCCGTGACCGCCCCTGCCGTCCTGAAGCGCGGGCGCAGCCTGCCGTCGCTGCTCACGTCCCGAGGACGCAGCGCTGCCGCCGGGTGGGCCCTGCGCCGACCCGTCCTCGCCCTCGTCCTCTGGTACGCCGTGACCCGGGTCCTCGTGTTCGTCGCCATGTGGGTCGCGGCGACGTGGTTCCAGACGCCGGCCGGGGTCGGTCACCTGCACCCCACGGTCGGCGACATCCTGGAGAGCTGGGACAGCGTCTGGTACCGGCGCATCGCCGTCGGCGGCTACCCCGTGCCCCTGCCGGCCGACCCCGAGACGGGCCTGCTCACCTACAGCGCCTGGGCCTTCTACCCGGCCTTCCCGATGCTCGTGCGCGTCATCATGCTCACCGGCCTGCCGTTCGGCGTGGCCGCGGTCGGGCTCAACCTCGTGCTCGGCGCCGCCTGCACCGTGCTGGTCTGGAAGTGCTTCAACTTCGCCCTCCACGCGGCGCCTCAGCCCGCCCGTGAGCGCCTGGCCCTCGTGGCCGGGCTGCTGTGGTGCCTCTACCCGGCCACGGCCATCCTCGTCATGCCCTACACCGAGGCGCTGGCCGGCGCCCTGATCGCGCTCTCGCTGCTGCTGCTCATGCGACGCAGCTACGCCCTCGTGGCGGTCGTGACCATCGCGCTCGGGTTCACCCGGGCCGCGGCGCCGGCCATCGCCTGCGCGGCGATCGCGCACCTGGTGCTGCGCTGGCGCGAGGACCGTGCGGCGGGCACCCGGCCGCTCGGGGGGCAGCGTGCCTCGGCCGCGGCGATGCTGGTGGCCACGGCGGCCTCGTCCGTCGCGTGGCCGGTCGCGGTGGGCATCGCGAGCGGCCTGCCCATGGCGTTCTTCGACGTCCAGGCAGCCTGGGGGCAGAAGCCCGAGTCGGGGCCGTTCGTGCTGTGGCTCGCCTGGGCGTGGGACGCCCACGGAGTCGTCGGCGTCGTCATCCTCGTGGGGCTCGTCGCGACCTACATCGCCCTCATCCTCGGGCGCCACGGACGGTGGCTCGCGATCGAGCTGCGGGTGTGGGCTCTGGCCTACCCCCTCTACCTGCTGGCCGTGGTGCGCCCGATCACGAGCATGTGGCGGTTCCTGCTGCTGGACTTCCCGATCGCCGCGCTCGTCGCCTCGGTGGCGATGCGCACGTCGACGGGCGCGTCGGTGGTGCCGCACTGGCGTCGCCGGGTCGGGCTGGTCGCCGTGGTGCTCGTCGCGGGCCAGCTGTGGTTCACCTGCACCCTGCTCACCTACGTCCCCTGGGCCGCCACCCCGCCCTGACGGGCCAGCGTCAGCTCCCGGTGAAGGTCGGCTTCTCCTTGGCGAGGAACGCCGCGACCGCCGCCCGGTGGTCCGCGCTGGCACCGGTCCGGGCCATGTACTCCGCCTCCTGCGCGAGCGAGGCGGTGAGGTCGTGCCCGGCGCTGAACGCGACGGCACGGCGGATGGAGCCGTAGGCGAGGGTCGGTCCCGCGGCCAGCGTCTGCGTGAGCTCGGCGACCGCCGCGTCGAGGTCCTTTGCCGGCACGACCCGGGTCACCAGGCCGAGCGCCAGGCACTCCTCGGCGGGGACGGTGCGGGGGAGCAGCAGCAGCTCCTTGGCGCGGGCGGGCCCGACGAGCCTCTGCAGGGTCCACGAGGAGCCCGAGTCGCATGACAGCGCGATCCCGGCGAAGGCGAGGTTGAACCCGGCCGTGTCGACCATGACCCTGAAGTCCGCCGCCATCGCGAACGCCGCGCCGGCTCCCGCCGCGACCCCGTTGACCGCCGCGACGACGGGCTTGTCCATCGTGGTGAGGAGCTCGACGATCGGGTTGTAGTGCTCGGGCACGGTCCGCCACAGCGACTCGTCACCGGCCTGCTGGAGGCGGATGTGCTCGCGCAGGTCCTGCCCGACGCAGAAGGCACGCCCGGTGCCGGTGAGGACCACGCAGCGCACGCCGTCGTCGTGGGCGACGTCACGCAGGGCGTCCAGGAGGGCCTGCTTGGTGGGGGTGTCGAGGGAGTTCATCGCCTCCGGGCGGTTGAGGCGGACCGTGGCGACCGCGCCCGTGCGCTCGACCACCACGGGGGCCTGGACGGTCGACGGTTCGGTGGGCTGCGACGGGGAGGGGGTCTGCGTCATGGCGCCATCATGCCCTGCCGCAGGTCAGCGGCCCGGGGTGGATTTCGCCTGCGGGCCCCTTCACGGGATAATGGAGCAAATCTGGCACGCAAGGGGCGGAACTCAAGCACTGGCGTGGACCCGCGTGCCCAGCAGCCGACCACGCCAAACGGAAGGGACAGACCCATGGCGGCGATGAAGCCGAGGACTGGCGACGGCCCGCTCGAGGTGACCAAGGAAGGTCGCGGCATCGTGCTGCGCATGCCCCTCGAGGGTGGCGGTCGTCTCGTGGTCGAGATGACGCCGGACGAGGTCCGTGCGCTGGGCGACGCCATCGACAACTGCGAGGGCCTCAAGTAGGGCTGCCCCCCACCCTTTCGAGGACCCCCTCCGGCTGCTGCCGGAGGGGGTCCTCGCATGTCCCGGCGACCCGGTCCGTACCCCGTGCCGGCAGGGGTCGGTAGGGTCGCCACCGTGCCCACCCCGCAGCTGACCGACCCCGCCACCAGCAGGTGGTCCGTGCTCGCCACCTCCCTCGGCGACGTGCTGGCCGACCTCGACCCGACCGACCTGCTGCTCGCGGTCCCCGTGCCGGCCGAGGGCCTGGCCGGCCACCAGGAGGCCGCCGCCGCGCTCGCCCTGGTGGGGCTGGACGCCGGGGACGTGGCCGCCGCCCACGAGCCCTCGTCCGAGGCCGGGGCCACGACGCGCCTCCCGCTGGTCCCCGGTGAGCGTGCCGCGCGCACCGTGCTGCTGGTCGGCGTCGGCGCGGGGACGCCGGCCGATCTGCGCACGGCGGGGGCAGCGCTCGGCCGCGCGGGTCGCGGACGGGCCGACCTGGTCATGGCCGCAGGCGCCCTCGCGCCCGACGCCGCAGCCGCGCTCGCGGAGGGCATCGCCCTCGGTGGCTACACCTCGCCGCGCTGGCTGTCCGAGGGCGCCACCCCCTCCAAGGCCCCCGCGACCGCGGTGACCCTGGTCGGCAGCGTCGACGAGCCGGCAGTCCGCCGGGCGGTGGCCCGGGCCCGGGCGACGATGCTGGCGCGCAACCTCGCGGTGGTCCCGTCCAACACCAAGAACCCCGGGTGGATGGCCGCCCAGGCGCGCACCATCGGCCGCCGGACCGGCCTCGACGTCAGGGTCTGGTCCGACCGCGACCTGCGTGCCGAGGGCTTCGGGGGCCTGCTCGCCGTCGGCGCGGGCTCGGTCACGCCGCCACGCCTCGTCCAGCTCTCCTACAGCCCCCGGGGCGCGACGTCCGCGACGCCCCAGGTGGTGCTCGTCGGCAAGGGCATCACCTTCGACACCGGTGGCCTCGACATCAAGCCGGCCGAGGGCATGCTGGCGATGAAGACCGACATGTCCGGCTCCGCCGTCGTGCTCGCGGTCCTCGCGGCCTGCCGTGACCTCGAGGTGCCGGTCCGGGTGACCGGGCTCCTCGCGCTCGCCGAGAACGCCGTCGGCGGCGCCTCCTACCGCCCCTCGGACGTGGTCACGATGTACGGCGGGCGCACCGTCGAGATCGGCAACACCGACGCCGAGGGCCGGATGGTGATGGCCGACGCGCTGGCGTACGCCGACGCCCACCTCGACCCCGACGTGCTCCTCGACATCGCCACCCTCACCGGCGCCGCGCGCGTGGCGCTCGGCCGCACCATGGCGCCGGTGTACGCCACCGACGACGCCCTGGGGGAGGCCCTCGTGGCCGCCGGACGGGCCACGGGCGAGCTGCTCTGGCCGTTCCCGCTGGTCGAGGACTACCGGCCCTCGCTGGACAGCCCCGTCGCCGACGTCAACCACATCGCGGGCACTCCCGTCGGCGCCGGCTCGATCACGGCAGCATTGTTCCTGCGCGAGTTCGTGGGCGAGCGTCGCTGGGCGCACCTCGACATCGCCGGGGTGGGGCGCTCCGACGTCGACCGCGGGCTCCTGACCAAGGGCGGGACGGGCTTCGGTGCCCGACTGCTCCTCACCTGGCTGGAGGAGATGGCATGAACGCGGGATACGGGTTGTCGGTGCGCTGGTCGCTGGAGGACGCACCCTCGGACGTGGCGACGTCGCTGCGTGACTACGTCGTGGGCACGTCGATGGCGAAGTTCATGTTCCTCGACGGGCTCGCCTTCAAGACCTGGCGCATGGTCGAGGGCCAGTGGTTCGAGGGCACCTACGTCTTCGACCAGCAGGTCTACCGCGACGACTTCCTCGAGGAGTTCGCGCGGTCGGCGGCCGAGTCGGCGGGGAGCTCGATCATCGGGTCGGCCCCGATCCTCATGGAGCCGTTCGAGGTCGTCGCGATCGCCGAGGGGCCGGAGCGGTTCCGGCGGGGTCCCGGTCCGGGCACCGCCTGAGGGGTCAGCGCTTGGGGGTCAACGCCTGACGGTCAGCGCTTGACGGCGGCGAGCACGCCGTCACCGACGGGCAGCAGAGCCGGCACGAGGCGCTCGTCGTCACGCAGCTTCTTGCCCAGGTCGCGCAGCACCGTGGTCTGCGGGTCCCGCGACGCGGGGTCGGCGACCTTGTCGTGCCACAGCATGTTGTCGAGGACGAGGACGCCGCCGGAGCGCAGGAGCCTGATGGCGTGCTCGACGTACTGCGGGTACTCGGCCTTGTCGCCGTCGACGACGACCATGTCGTAGGCGCCGTCGGTCATGCGGGGGAGCACGTCGAGCGCACGGCCGGTGATGACCCGGGTGCGCTGGTGGGCGATGCCGGCCTCGGCGTAGGCCTTCTTCGCCACGCCCTGGTGCTCGGCCTCGACGTCGATGGTGGTGAGGATGCCGTCCTCCGGCATCCCCTGGAGCATCCAGAGGCCGGACGTCCCCGCGCCGGTGCCGATCTCGACGACCGAGCGGGCCTTGGCGGCGGCCGCGAGCAGCCGCAGCAGCACACCGGCGCCGTTGCCGACGGGGGTCGCGCCGAGCTCCTCGCCGCGTCGGCGGGCGCCCTCGATCACCTCGTTCTCGGCGACGAACTCCTCGGCGTACGCCCAGCTGGCCGGCTTCTGTGCACTCATGCGGGAAACCCTACTGCCGCGGGCCCGTCCCACTGCGCCGCCGGCGTACAGGAAACGTACAGGTTGGTGGGGAACCATTCACCACGTTCGGTCGTCTGGACCGGATGCATGTGGTGAGCGCCGGCAGGCGCCCGACGGAGGTGAGGGACGTGACCGCGACCGACACGATCGGCCCGGCCCGAGAGGACGTCCACGGCGACGCCCAGGAGGCCCCCGCGTGGGTGCCCCCGACGTGGGAGGAGATCGTCGAGCAGCACTCGGCACGCGTCTACCGCCTCGCCTACCGGCTGACGGGCAACCCGCACGACGCCGAGGACCTCACCCACGACGTGTTCATCCGTGTCTTCCGCTCGCTGCACAGCTACCAGCCCGGCACCTTTGAGGGCTGGCTGCACCGCATCACGACCAACGTCTTCCTCGACAAGATGCGCCGCAAGCAGCGCATCCGCTTCGACGCCCTCTCCGACGAGAGCGCGGCGCGCCTGCCCACGCGCGAGGCCGGGCCCGAGGCGGCGTACGACGCGACGCACTTCGACGACGACGTCCAGCGGGCGCTCGACGCCCTGTCCCCGGACTTCCGCGCGGCCGTGGTGCTGTGCGACATCGAGGGTCTGTCCTACGAGGAGATCGCCGCCACCCTGGGCGTCAAGCTCGGTACGGTGCGCTCGCGCATCCACCGCGGCCGCGCTCAGCTGCGCGAGGCGCTCGCCCACCGCGACCCCTCGCTCGCGCGTCCCGAGCTCGACATCGACCGCACCCCGGCCCCGGCCCCCCGGCGCCGGCTGCCGGTCATCGGCCGAGCGGTGCCGGGGTCCCGGTGAGTCGGCTCGGGCTGTCCGGTGGCGGCCGCTGCCTCGGCGCCGACCTGACCGCCTACGCCGACCGCACGCTGGAGGCGGCCGCGCTGCTGCGCTGGGACCGCCACGTCGTCGCGTGCGCCTGCTGCCGCGCGGCTGTCGAGGACGAGCGACGGGTCCTCGCCGCCCTGCGTGCCCCGTCCGGCCCGTCCGTCCCGGGCGACCTGCGGGGCATGCTGCTCGCCATGGGCGCCGGGCTCCCGACGGCGTCCGGGGCGCCCGCGGAGGCACCCTTCCGCACCTCTGAGCGCCACGTCGTCCCACCCGTGCCCGTGGCACCCGTCCGCGTCGTGGACCGCGGGACCCCTGCCCTGCACCGCTCCGCCCGACGCGCCACGGTCTTCGCCGGGCTCGCCGCGGGGGCGACCGCGGCTGCGGCGTGGGGACTGGTGGTCACCGGCGGCAGCGTCGCGTCGCCGACCCCGCCCGTGACACCGGGCACCGTCGCGCCCGTCAGGCCCGTGGGCCCGGCGTTCGCCACGGCCGTCTTCACCGTCCCCGGGTTGGGGACGCGCTCGACACCCGGCCGCAGCACGCAGTCCGCCCCCGGCGTGGGCACCGCGCGGTTCGGTTCGGCACAATCGACCCCATGAGCGACGAGCGGCAGCCGGCCACCGACCTCCCAGGCCCCGAGCAGGGCGGTGCCCCCGAGGGGTCCGGGTCGCAGCAGCCGTCCGCCCCCCGCCAGGACGTGCAGTGGCACGAGGACCAGGGCGCGTCCCAGCCCTGGGACCCCTGGGCCCCGCCGACCGGCGGGCACGCTGCCCCCGAGCCGTCTGTCGAGCACACCCAGCAGGTCGTGCCGGAGCAGCCCGCCGACCACACCCAGCCTGTCGACCTGTCGCACACCCAGGAGCTCTCGGGTGGTGTCGCGGCGGGCACCCCGGACCACGGCGCTGCGTACCCGGGGACCCCCGCGCCCGGCACGCCCCACCCCGACGCTCCGGACGCGTGGGCCCACGAGCCGACCGGATGGCCGGGAGGCCAGCCGCCGACAGCCGGGCACGCCCAGCAGGCGCAGGCGGGGCACGGCCAGCCCGCGGGTGCTCCGTACACCGGCGCTCCCTACGCCGGAGCCCCGTACGCCGGCGCTGCAGCGGGCGCTGCCGCGGCACCGCAGGCAGGGTGGGACCCCATCACCTCCGGCCAGGCGGACGGCGGGTACGGCGGCGGCCACGCCCAGTGGACCGGTGAGCACCCGGTGCCCCCGACCGCACCCCAGCAGAAGGGACCCGGCTGGGGCGCCCTCGTGGCGGTCGCCGCCGTGGCGGCCCTCGTCGCAGCCACGCTCGGTGGCATGTTCGGCGGCTGGCTCGGTGCCACCGACCGGCTCGGCTTCGGCAGCCTCGACCGGACGCCCACGTCGATCCCGTCCGCCGGGGCGGGGGCGACCGCGCGGCCCGAGGGCTCCATCGCGAACATCGCGGCCAAGGCCCTGCCCAGCGTGGTGACCATCAAGGTCAAGGGAGCCGACGGCGCCGGCACCGGGTCGGGCTTCGTCCTCGACCACGACGGCCACATCATCACCAACAACCACGTGGTCGCCAGTGCGGCCGACGGCGGGACGATCAAGGTCGAGCTCTCCAACGGCACCGAGATCAACGCGACCATCGCCGGCCGCGACGGCTCCTACGACCTCGCCGTCCTCAAGACCTCGCGCACCGACCTGCAGCCCCTTGTCATGGGGTCGTCCAAGAACGTCGTGGTCGGTGACCAGGTCATCGCCGTCGGTGCACCACTGGGCCTGGAGTCCAGCGTCACCTCCGGCATCGTCAGCGCCCTCGACCGTCCCGTGAGCCCCGGCGGGGACGGTGACCAGCAGTCGTTCATCAACGCGATCCAGACCGACGCCGCGATCAACCCGGGCAACAGCGGAGGCCCGCTGCTGGACATGCAGGGCCACGTCATCGGCATCAACTCGGCGATCGCCCGCATCCCCGGGTCCACCGACACCCAGTCCGGCAACATCGGCGTGGGGTTCTCGATCCCCAGCGACCAGGTCGTCAAGACCGCCCAGCAGCTCATCAAGACCGGCAAGGCCCAGCACCCGGTGATCGGCGTGGTCCTCGACCGCCAGTACACCGGCGAGGGCGTCAAGATCCTCGACTCCGCGTCCGGCGGCAGCGGCAACCCGGTCACCCCGGACGGCCCCGCCGGCAAGGCGGGCATCAAGCCCGGCGACGTGATCGTGGAGTTCGACGGCAAGCCGGTCAACGACCCCGACGACCTCGTCGTCGCGATCCGCGCGAAGAGCGTCGGTGACAAGGTGTCGATGAAGGTGCGACGCGGGAGTGAGACGATCAGCGTGACGGTCACCCTGACCGGCACCTCGGGCAGCTAGGACGGAGCACAGTGCTTGACGTCAACGGGTGGGAGTTCGTCGCCCTGATCGTGCTCGCCGTGGTCATCCTCGGTCCCGAGCGCCTGCCCGAGTACGCCGCGAAGCTCGGCCGGTTCGTCCGGCAGGCGCGCGACATGGCCGAGGGCGCCAAGGGGCAGCTGCGCGAGCAGATGGGCCCCGAGTTCGACGACATCAACTGGAAGCAGTACGACCCGCGGCAGTACGACCCGCGCCGGATCGTGCGCGAGGCGCTGTTCGACCCGCCCCCGGACGCCGAGGACGTCGGGGTGCCCACCCCGGCCGTGGTGTCGCACGACCCGACGCTGGCGACGCCGTACGACGAGGACGCGACCTAGCCGGGGACGGCCCCGGGGCGGCCTGCCTCAGCGGCCGACGGGCGAGAGGCCGAGCGACCGCCCGGCGAGCCCGCGCGAGCGGGTGGCGAGCCCTCGCGCGATACCGCGCAGCGCGACGCCCGCAGCGGAGTCGGGGTTGCGGAGCACGACGGGCAGGCCCTCGTCGGCGCCCTCGCGCAGGTTGGTGTCGAGCGGGATCTGGCCGAGCAGCGGGACGTCGGCGCCGACCGCACGGGTGAGCGACTCGGCCACGCGCTGGCCGCCGCCGGAGCCGAAGATCTCCTGGCGCGAGCCGTCCGGGAGCTCCAGCCAGGACATGTTCTCGATGACGCCGACGATGCGCTGGTGCGTCTGCAGGGCGATCGACCCGGCCCGCTCGGCGACCTCGGCGGCAGCCTGCTGGGGGGTGGTGACCACGAGGATCTCCGCGTTGGGGATCAGCTGGGCGACGGAGATCGCGATGTCGCCGGTGCCCGGCGGCAGGTCGAGCAGCAGCACGTCGAGGTCGCCCCAGAAGACGTCGCCGAGGAACTGCTGGAGCGCCCGGTGGAGCATCGGACCGCGCCACACGACGGGCTGGTTGCCGGGCACGAACATCCCGATCGAGATGACCTTCACGTCGTGGCTCACCGGCGGCAGGATCATGTCGTCGACCTGGGTGGGGCGGTGCTCGACCCCGAGCATGCGCGGGACCGAGAAGCCGTAGACGTCGGCGTCCACCACGCCGACCCGCAGCCCCGACGCGGCGAGCGACGCCGCGAGGTTGACGGTGACCGAGGACTTGCCGACGCCGCCCTTGCCGGACGCCACGGCGTACACGCGGGTGAGGCTCCCGGGCTTGGCGAAGGGGATCTCGCGCTCGGCGGTGCCGCCGCGCAGCTGGGTGCGCAGGGCGGTGCGCTGCTCGTCGCTCATGACGCCGAGGGTGACCTTGACGCCGTTGACGCCGGGCACCGCGGCCAGTGCCCTGGTGGTGTCCTTGGTCAGGGTCTCCTTCATCGGGCAGCCGGACACGGTGAGCAGGATCGTCACGGCCACCAGGCCGGCCTCGTCGACCGTGCAGCTCTCGACCATGCCGAGCTCGGTGACCGGCTTGCGGATCTCCGGGTCGATGACCGTCGCCAGGGCTTGGTGGAGGGCCTCGTCGGTCACTGGGGCTGCGGGGTGGGACATGCCCCCATGCTAGGTCGCCGGCCGGTCCCTCGAAGAACCGGTGCCGCTCGCAGGGCTGTCGTCCTCGTCACTGCGCTGCCGCACCTCGAGGCCGCGGTCCTCCATCTCCTCGAGCAGGCTGCGCAGCTCGGACCGGACGAAGTCGCGGGTGGCGGTGTCGCGCATGGCCAGTCGCAGCGCGGCGACCTCCCGGGTGAGGAACTCGGTGTCGGCGAGGTTGCGCTCGTCGCGGGCGCGGTCCTGCTCCAGGGCGACGCGGTCGCGGTCGGCCTGGCGGTTCTGGGCGAGCAGGATCAGGGGCGCGGCGTACGACGCCTGCAGGCTGAGCATGAGGGTGAGGAAGATGAACGCGTACGGGTCCCAGCGCAGGTCCGGCGGGCCGAAGGCGTTCCAGCCGATCCACAGGACCACGAACGCCGTCATGTAGATGAGGAAGCGCGGGGTGCCCATGAAGCGGGCGAAGCGCTCGCTCCACACCCCGAAGGTCTCCTGGTTGACCGTCGGGCGGGGGATCAGGGCGCGTCGGGTCTCGCGCGGCTGGTCGAGCCGTGCGCCACCGCGGCCGGGACGCTGGTCAGCCACGGGTCACCTCGTGCCGCTCCTCGCGCCAGTCGTCGGGGAGGATGTGGTCGAGCACGTCGTCGACGGTGACCGCGCCCACGAGCCGGCCGTCGCCGTCGACGACCGGGACGCCGACGAGGTTGTAGGTGGCGAGCATGCGGGTCACCTGCCCGAGGGGCGCGTCGGCGGTCAGCGGCTCGATCTCCTTGTCGAGGATGCCGCCGATGGCGCCGTGCGGGGGCTCGCGCAGGAGCCGCTGGATGTGGACCATGCCGAGGTAGGTGCCGGTCGGCGTCTCGTGCGGTGCGCGGCAGACGTAGATCGTCGCAGCCAGCGCGGGGGAGAGCTCGACCCGGCGGACGACGGCCAGGGCCTCCGCGATGGAGGCCTCGGGGCCGAGGATGACCGGCTCGGTGGTCATCATGCCGCCCGCCGACTCCTCGTCGTAGGTGAGCAGGCGGCGCAGGTCAGCCGCCTCGTCGGGCTCCATGAGCTGGAGCAGCTCCTCCTGCTTCTCGGCCGTGAGGTTGTGCAGGAGGTCGGTGGCGTCGTCGGGCTCCATGGCCTCGAGGACGTCGGCGGCGCGCTCGACGGGCAGGGAGTCGAGGATCTCGACCTGGTCGTCCTCGGGCAGCTCCTCCAGGACGTCGGCCAGCTTGTCGTCGTCCATCGCCTCCGCGACCTCGGCCCGGCGCTTGGGCGACAGGTCGTGGATGACGTCGGCGAGGTCGGCGGACTTGAGGTCGTCGTAGGTCTCGAGCAGCATCGCCGCCGACTGCCCGCCGGAGGACTGGTGGATGCCGCTGACGTCCTCCACGGGGACGAGCACCGTGGCCCCGCGGCGCCGGCGGAACGGTCCGAGGGAACCACGGCCGTGACCGCCCTGGCGGACGAACACCTTGGAGATCGACCAGTCGCGACTGCGCTCCTGCTCGATGGCGACGTCCTCGACGGTCGCGGCGTACGGACCCTCGGGGTCGGCGACGGTGACCGGGCGCTCGAGGATCTCGGCCATGACCAGGACCTCGTTGGTGCGCTGCTCGAAGCGGCGCATGTTGACCAGGCCGGTGGTGATGACCTGCCCGCCGTCGACGGAGGTGACCCGCGTCATCGGGACGAAGACGCGCCGCCGCCCGGGCACCTCGACCACGAGGCCGATCACGCGGGGGCGCCGTCGCGAGGCGCCGAACGTCACCACGACGTCGCGCACGCGACCGACCTGGTCACCGAGCGGGTCGAACACGCTCAGGCTGGTCAGGCGGCCGACGAAGACACGCGACGGAGTGCTCACCCCGCAAGGCTATCCGGCTGGTCAGCCGCCGTCCGGGAGGTGGCTGCCGCGACGGCGGCGGGGCCTCCCGCGCCAGTGCCAGGGGCGCCAGCTGGTGGTCGTCGCGTCCGAGGCGGGTACGGGTGCGGCTCCCGACCCGGTGCCGTACGAACCGGGGGCCTCGAGCGGCGCCCCGAAGGGGGTGATGGCGCGCACCGTGCACTCGCGCGACCAGCGGCTGACGAGGTCGTCGGTGGCGTTGAGCCGTCCCGCCCTCAGCGCGTCGGTGGCCGCGGCCCACTGCTCGTCCTGCGGCCCCACCTCGCGGACACTGGCCCGCACGGTGAGGAGCCGGCCGCCGGTGTCCTTGCTGCGCAGGACGAGCTCGACCTCCTGGGGGAGCCAGGGCAGGGACTGCTCGCCGGGACCGGAGACGACGTAGACCGTGTCGTCGGCCCAGGCGTGCCAGAACGGCCAGGCGCGGTCGCCGGGAGGCTGCACCCACATCAGCCCGGACTTCGAGGCCGCCTCCGCGAAGAGCGCCGTGACGTTGACGGGGGCGACGGCCCCGACCGGGCTGTCGACGGCACCGACCGGCGCGGCGGCGACCTCGGCTGGCGTGGTGCCGGGCCCCTCGCTGGCGGTGTCGGTCACACGTGAACTGTGTCATAACCGCCCCGCCTGCGTCGCTGCTAGCGTCGCCGCGTGCGCAGCCCCAAGGACTTCTTCAGACCGCTGGCCGTGGGCGCCCCCGCCCCCCTCACGCAGGTGCCGGCGCGGCCCTCCCGGGTGATCCACTTCTTCGACCCGGGCAACGAGAAGATGGCGGCCAAGGTGCCGGGCATGGTGGGCACGGTCGACGTCCTGCTCGGCAACCTCGAGGACGCCGTCAAGGCCGACCGCAAGGTGGCGGCGCGCGAGGGGCTCGTGTCGATCGCGAAGGCCACCGACTTCGGCGACTCGACCCAGCTGTGGACCCGCGTCAACAGCCTCGACAGCCCCTGGGTGCTCGACGACCTCACGACGCTCGTCACCGAGATCGGCGACAAGCTCGACGTCGTCATGGTGCCCAAGGTGCAGGGCCCCGAGGACATCCACTACGTCGACCGCCTGCTGGCCCAGCTCGAGGCGCGCGCGGGCCTGACCCGCCCGATCCTCGTGCACGCCATCCTCGAGACGGCCCGGGGCGTCGCCAACGTCGAGGAGATCGCCGGTGCCAGCCCGCGCATGCAGGGCATCTCCCTGGGCCCGGCAGACCTCGCGGCCGACCGGCGGATGAAGACCACGCGTGTGGGTGGCGGCCACCCTGGATACCTCGTGCGGCAGGACCCGCCGGCCGGCGTCGAGGACGCCGTGCATGCCTCGCGGGCGACCTACCAGCAGGACCTGTGGCACTACACGATCGCCCGCATGGTCGACTCCTGTGCGATGCACGGGATCTTCCCGTACTACGGCCCGTTCGGGGACATCGCCGACGTCGTCGCCTGCGAGGACCAGTTCCGCAACGCCTTCCTGCTCGGGTGCGTCGGCACGTGGTCGCTGCACCCCGTCCAGGTCGAGATCGCCAAGCGGGTGTTCAGCCCCTCCGCGGAGGACGTCGCGCACGCCCGTCGGGTCGTCGAGGCCATGGGTGACGGCACCGGCGCCGTGATGCTCGACGGCAAGATGGAGGACGACGCCTCCCTCAAGCAGTGCCTGGTCATGCTCGAGCTCGCCGAGCGGCTGGCGGCGCTGGACCCCGCGCTCGCCCAGGCGTATGCCGCCGAGCCGGCCCACCCCGCAGGTGGAGGCGCGTGATGGTCGACCTCCACGGCTCGGGTGAGCAGGCGGCATACCGTCCGCGGCGTTCCGTCCTCTACATGCCGGCCTCCAACCAACGCGCGCTCGAGAAGGCCAAGTCGCTCCCGGTCGACGGGTTGATCCTGGACCTCGAGGACGCCGTGGCCCCCGACGCGAAGCAGCAGGCGCGTGAAAATGCTTGTGCTGCAGCGCGATCCGGCGACTACGGCCGACGTGAGGTGACCATCAGGATCAACGGCAGCGGCACGCAGTGGCACGACGACGACCTCCGGGCCGCCTGTGCAGCAGGCCCTGACGCAGTCGTGGTGCCGAAGGTCGAGTCCGCCGACGAGGTCCGCCGCCTCGTCGCCGCGATGGAGGCGGCCGGGGCGCCCGCGCACACCGCGCTCTGGGCCATGGTCGAGACCCCAAGGGCGATGCTGCACTGCGAGGAGATCGCGGGCGCCTCCGACCGCCTGACCGTCCTGGTCATGGGCACCAACGACCTGGCCAAGGAGCTGCGCGTCGAGCACGTCCCCGGCCGGCAGCCGCTGCTCACCGGCCTGGGGCTCTGCCTGCTCGCAGCCCGGGCCACGGGCAAGACCATCCTCGACGGCGTCTACAACGACGTGCGTGACGCCGAAGGGTTCGCGGACGAGTGCCGCCAGGGTCGCCAGCTCGGCTTCGACGGCAAGACGCTCGTGCACCCGGGCCAGGTCGAGGCCTGCAACGAGGTCTTCGCGCCGAGCGCCGAGGCCGTCGAGGCCGCCCGTGGCCTGCTCGACGCCTGGGAAGCCGGTGCCGGGGCGGGGGTCGTGGTGCACGACGGAAGGATGGTCGAGGCACTGCACGTCGACATCGCCCAGCGCGTCCTGGCCGTCCACGAGGCGATCGCTCGGGTCGCCTCCGACAGTTGAGGAATCAACTCCGAACTCGAGGCAACCTTTCCCGTCCCCGCCGCGTCTGGGTGGTTGCGGTCGCCCTCGGGGGGAGGGCGGCCGCACCATGTCCAGGGGGTGTTGGGCTGCGGTCCGAGGGGGGCTGGGCCGCGCTCGACTTGGTCTCGGGTCGGCAACGACGCGGGTTTCGCGACAACCAGTTTGCGTGCTGGTGCGTCACCATGAGTGAGGTTCCGTACGGGCGGGGGTTCCCGCGTGCGCTGACGAGAGGGACACCATGCACCAGAAGCGGCTTCGCTCGACCACCGTCCTCGTGGCGGGGGCGCTCGCGGTGGCCACCGCGCTGTCGGGGTGCGGGGGGCTGTCCCTCGGCGGGAGCAACGGGTCCAGCACCGCGGCGGTGAGTGCGCCGTCGAGCACGGCGCCCTCCGCCCCCACCAGCGAGGCGCCGTCGGCGACGGTCCCCGCGCCGAGCACCACCACCGGCACCACGCCCACGGCGCCCCCCTCGTCGACCAGCACGTCGTCCACACCGGCGCCCAGCACCTCCAAGCCGACGCCCAAGCCGAGCCCGTCGACGCCCACGACCCCGAAGCCCAAGCCGACCCCGGTCGAGGGCGACACCCTGCACGTCGGGGACTCCGGTCCCTACGTCCGCTCGGTGCAGCAGCGGCTCACCGACCTCGGCTACTGGAACGGCACCCCCGACGGCCAGTACGGCGGCCTGACGTCCCAGGCGGTCATGGCCCTGCAGAAGGCGGCGGGGCTCGGGCGCGACGGCGTCTTCGGGCCCTCGACCCGCGCGGCGCTCAAGGCCGGCGTGCGACCGGTGTCGCGCATCGGCGGCACGGGCATCGAGGTGGACAAGGCCCGGCAGCTGCTCCTGGTGGTCCGGGGCGGTGCGGTCACGATGATCCTCAACACGAGCACCGGTAGCGGCCAGCCCTACGAGAGCAAGGGCATCCAGTACACCGCCACGACCCCGGCCGGGAGCTACACCGTCTTCCGCTCGGTCGACCACCTCGACAAGGGACCGCTCGGCGACCTGTGGCGACCGCGCTACTTCAACGGTGGCATCGCGGTCCACGGGGCGGCGTCCGTGCCCGGGTACCCCGCGTCCCACGGCTGCGCGCGCGTCACCAACGCGGCCATGGACATGATCTGGGCCACCGACACCATGCCCATCGGCAGCCGCGTCGTCGTCTACTGACGCAGGACCCGCCGAGGCCTGCTGGCGCAGGGCCCGGGCGAGGTCTACTGGCGCAGGGTCCGTGCGACCCACTCGAGCTGGGCCTTGCCGTGGTCCCGCCAGTAGGTCCCGGTGTGGCCGCCCTCGTCGAAGGTGAGCTGCGCCGAGGGCAGGGCCTTGGCGAAGGCCCGGTTGCCGGGGACGAAGGGGTCCGACCGCCCGCAGTCGAGGCGCACAGGGATGCGCGAGAGCACGTCGGTGCGCTCGAAGACGTCGTGCGCCACGAAGTCCTCACGGTCGTCGAAGGCGCCGGAGGCGCTGAGACCGGCATCGGTCCACAGCGCGGCGCTCTCGGCGACGACGGCGCCCACCTGGTCCGGGCCGAGCTGTGAGGCGAGGAGAAGCGACCCGTACCCACCCATGGACCACCCGAGGAACGCGATCTTTCCCGTGTAGCCGGTGAGCCGGCGCAGCATCGGCAGGAGGTCGTCGACGACCATGGCGCCGGTGTCCACGCCGGACCGGCGAGCGTGCCAGTAGTAGTCGCCGCCGTCGACCGAGGCGACGGCCAGGCCGGTGGCCTGGACGTGGTCGTCGAGGTGGACGATGCGGAAGGCGTGGCTCGCGTCGCCGCCCTTGCCGTGCAGCACGACGACCAGCGGGTGCTGGTCGTCGTGCCCGCCGGACGGCACGGCGAGCTGCCAGTGCACGTCACGGCCCGGCCAGTGGCGGCTGGTCAGCGTGCCGGAGCGCCGGGTCGGGCCCGGAGCGCCGCACGACGCCAGGGCGAGGGCGCCGCTCGTGGCGGCACCCATGGCCCCGAGCAGGACCCCCCGCCGGCTGACCGTCCCCATGCGGGGAGCCTAGCCGCCGCTACCAGCGTGAGGTGGCCTCTGCGACGAGGTCGCCGAGCAGCTCGCCCTCATCGACGTGCAGCCCGCGCGTGGTGAACCAGCGACACATGTTCGCCACGTCGCGCTCGAGGAACTCGAAGCCACGGGGGTTGCCGATGACGTCCACGATCTGCGGCCAGTCGATGATGACCAGCCGCTCGCCGTCGAGCAGGACGTTGTAGGGCGACAGGTCGCCGTGCGTCCAGCCCTGCCGGGCCAGGGTGACCATGGCGGAGCGGAGCTGCTCGAAGAGGTCGGCCAGCAGGTCTGCCGGTGGCCGGGCCTGGGCGAGCCGCGGGGCGGCGACCCCCTCGGACCCGACGAGCTCCATGAGCATCTCGCGGTCGCTCAGCTGCACGGGGTAGGGGACCGGCAGCCCGAGCTCCCACAGCGTGCCGAGGGCTGCGAACTCGGCCGCGGCCCACTGCCCGGACAACAGCTCGCGCCCGAACTCGGTGCGGCGAGCCATGGCGCGCATCTCGCGGCTGCGGCGGACCCGTCGTCCCTCCTGGTACCCCGCGTCGCGGTGGAAGAGGCGGTGCTCACCGGTGCGGTAGCGCTTGGCCGCGAGGTAGCTGTCGAGTGCCGGCTCGGTGGTGCCGTCGGGCACCCAGCGGCGCACGACGTGGACGTCCGCCTCCTTGCCGGTCTTGAGCACGCCGAGGTCGGACTCGACCGCGCGCAGGGCGGTGATGACCCAGTCGGGTCGGGGTTTCGGACCGTGCGTGGCACCGTCCCAGCTCGACCAGCGCTCGCCCTCGGGCGGCGCGTCAGGAAGGCTGTCGAACGAGAACTCGGTGTTCTCCTGTGAAGCGTGCAACGGAAGACTCCATCGTGGAAGGGGTGTGGGCGCGAGGGCAGCCCAGGACCGTCATGGACATCTCGCCCCTCCAATCCCCTTCATCGGGAGTCGTGCCGCGGCCGGTGCCGTCGGCGTGCACGGCCATGGTGGCAGCCGGGACGTGAGCCCCGCCACCGAGTTTTCTCCGCGCCGCAGCGCCACCGGTCTTCCGGCCGGCGGGTGGGCAGGCTCACACGCCCGGCCGGTACCCACCGCACAGGCCACTCGGCATACTCGCCAGCATGTCCCGACTCCAGACGACCGACGGCCTCACCGACGAGCAGATCGAGCTGGTCAAGCTCGTGCGCGAGTTCGTCGACGAGCAGATCATCCCGGTGGCCCAGGAGCTCGAGCACGCCGACGAGTACCCGGAGAAGATCGTCGAGGGCATGAAGGAGATGGGGATCTTCGGGCTGATGATCCCCGAGGAGTACGGCGGCCTGGGGGAGTCGCTGCTGACCTACGCCCTGGTGGTCGAGGAGATCGCACGCGGCTGGATGTCGGTCAGCGGCATCATCAACACCCACTTCATCGTCGCCTACATGCTGCTCCAGCACGGCACCGAGGAGCAGAAGCAGCGCTACCTGCCGAGGATGGCCACGGGCGAGGTCCGCGGTGCGTTCTCGATGAGCGAGCCGGGGCTCGGGTCGGACGTCGCGGCCATCAAGACCAAGGCGGTCAGGGGTGCGGGCGAGGGCGCGGACACCGAGTGGACGCTGACCGGCCAGAAGATGTGGCTGACCAACGGCGGCAGCGCGAACCTCGTTGCGGTGCTGGTGAAGACGGACACCGGTGCCGGCTCGGTGTACAAGAACATGACGACGTTCCTCGTGGAGAAGGAGCCCGGGTTCGGCGAGACCGCCCAGGGCGTCACCATCCCCGGGAAGATCGAGAAGATGGGCTACAAGGGCGTCGACACGACCGAGCTCGTCCTCGACGGCCACCGCACGACGTCGGCCCAGATCCTCGGTGGCGAGCCGGGCAAGGGCTTCTACCAGATGATGGACGGCGTCGAGGTGGGCCGCGTCAACGTCGCCGCGCGCGCGTGCGGCGTCTCGATGCGGGCCTTCGAGCTCGGCATCAGCTACGCCCAGCAGCGTGAGACGTTCGGCAAGAAGATCGCCGAGCACCAGGGCATCCTCTTCCGCCTCGCCGACATGGCGACCAAGGTCGAGGCGAGCCACCAGATGATGGTCAAGGCGGCCCGCCTCAAGGACGCCGGGCAGCGCAACGACCTCGAGGCCGGCATGGCCAAGTACCTCGCCGCGGAGAACTGCGCCGACGTGGTCGAGCAGTCGTTCCGCATCCACGGCGGGTACGGCTACTCCAAGGAGTACGAGATCGAGCGCCTCTACCGCGAGGCGCCCATGCTGCTCATCGGCGAGGGCACCGCCGAGATCCAGAAGATGATCATCGGCCGCCGGCTGCTCGAGGACTTCGCCCTCAAGAAGTGAGGCTCCCGGGGCCCGGCCCCGTTCTCGCGGAGGGGTGCAGCGCGTTCCCAGCCCGTTAGGACACACTGGTGGCATGAGCACCCAGCCGAACGCCCTGAGCCGCTCCCGCGCCGTCCTCGCGCTCGAGTACCCGATGTCGCTGGGGCGCTACGACACCTACGACAAGGCGCAGTTCGCGGTCGACTACCTGTCCGACCACGAGTTCCCGGTCCAGAACGTCCTCATCGTCGGCACCGACCTCAAGCAGCTCGAGCGCGTCACCGGGCGGCTCACCCGTGGCCGCGCTGCCGTGGGCGGTCTGGTCTCCGGTGCCTGGCTCGGGCTCTTCGTCGGCCTGATCTTCTCCCTCTTCGACACCTCCAGCGGCGCAGGCATCACGAGCATCCTGGCGACCGTCGCGTTCGGTGCGCTCTTCGGCCTGGTGTGGAGCATGCTCGGCTACCAGCTGACCCGCGGCCCCCGCGACTTCACCTCCGTCACGCAGGTGGTCGCCACGCAGTACGAGGTCCTCGTCGAGCACAAGTTCGCCGCCCAGGCGCGTGAGCTGCTCGCGCAGATGGACCCGATGGCCGCTGCCCAGGCGCAGGCACAGGCGCAGGTCGACGCCGCCCGCCGCGCCCAGGCCGAGCGCGAGCAGGCCCAGCACGGGCAGTCGGGCCCGCAGCCGCCCACCGCCTGACGGGCACCTCTGCGGCCCGGCCCTGCCACCGGGCCGTGCCACCCCGGAGTCCTTGAGCGGTTGACCCGGTCAGGACCGGGTCAACCGCTCAAAGACTCACTCGAGGGGAGGGGTGCGCACCCGACCTCAGCGGGACTGGACCTCGCGGATCCACGCCTCGACGTCGGCGGACGTGCGGGGCATGCCGGCCGACAGGTTCTCGTGGCCGTCGGCGGTCACGAGCACGTCGTCCTCGATGCGCACGCCGATGCCCCGGAAGCGCTCGGGCGCCTTGAGGTCGTCGGACTTGAAGTACAGCCCCGGCTCGACCGTCAGGACCATGCCGGGCTGCAGCTCGGCGTCCATGTACTCCTCACGGGTGGCCAGCGCGCAGTCGTGGACGTCGAGGCCGAGGTGGTGGCTCGTGCCGTGCACCATCCAGCGGCGGTGGTACTGCCCGTGCTCCTTGTCGAGCGTGCCCTCGACGTCGACGCCCTCGGGCAGCAGCCCCCAGGCGTGCAGGTGCTCGGCGATCACGCGGATCGCGGCGGCGTGCACGTCGGAGAACTTGTTGCCCGGCTTCACCGCTGCGAGGCCGGCCTCCTGCGCGGCGTACACGGCGTCGTAGACCTCGCGCTGGGCGTCGGTGAACGTGCCGCTGGCAGGCAGCGTGCGGGTGACGTCCGCGGTGAAGAGGGAGTCGACCTCGACACCGGCGTCGAGCAGCACCAGGTCGCCCTCACGGATCTCGCCGGTGTTCTTGATCCAGTGCAGCGTGGTGGCGTGGTCTCCCGCGGCGCAGATGGAGTCGTAGCCGACCCCGTTGCCCTCGTGGCGGGCGGTGAGGCCGAAGACGCCCTCGACCCAGCGCTCGCCGCGTCCCTTGGCCACTGCCTCGGGCAGGTCCGCGATGACCGCCTCGAACCCGTGGTGGGTCGCCTCGACCGCCTTGCGCATCTCCTGCACCTCCCACTCGTCCTTGGTCATCCGCAGGTGGGACAGGAAGTGGGCGAGCTCGTCGTCGGTCTCGGCGAGGGCGTCGTGGTCGGTGTTCTCCGAGGTGCGCGCCTCGTCGAGCTGCCGCGTCAGGTCGCGGTCGGCGTCGCGGACCAGGCGCACCGTCACCTCGCCGGAGTCCTTGGCCACCGCGTCGGCGAACTCGTCGATGTGGCGGGCCGTCACCCCGAGCTCGGTCTCGACGTCCTCGAGGGTGGGACGGGCGCCGACCCAGAACTCGCCGTAGCGGGCATCGGCGAAGAACTCGTCGCTGTCGCGGCCGGCGAGCGGGCGGAAGTAGAGGACGGCCTCGTGGGTGCCGTCGTCCCGCGGCTCCAGGACGAGGACGGCGTCGGGCTCGCGGTCGCCGCCCAGCCCGGTGAGGTGCACGAAGGCGGTGTGCGGGCGGAAGACGTAGTCGGTGTCGTTGCTGCGCACCTTGAGCCCACCGGCGGGCACGACCAGGCGGTCTCCCTCGAAGGCCTTGCTCACCGCGGCGCGGCGCTCGGCGGCGTACCGTGCGGCCTCGCTGAGCCCGCTCGGGCCCGGCGGGCGGGGCGCCCAGTCCTCGGCGACGAACGCCCTGAACTCGTCGGTCGTCGGGCGGGCGCGGTTCTCCGGCTTCTTCTGCTCTTCGCTGCTCACCCCCGCATCGTGCCACGGCCAGCCGGCGCTCGGCAGGCACCGGGTCGGCCGGCGGTCGGGTGGCAGCGGGTCGGCCGGCGGTCGGCCGGCGGCGGGGGCAGCCCGGGTCAGCTGGGGGACAGCAGGGCGAGCACGGCCTTCTCGATCGCCGCCTGGCGGCGCTCGGGGCTGCGGAACCTGCCCGGGTCGACGTCGATGGTGGTGCCCGACTCGTAGCGGTCGAGGACGCGGGGGTCGATGTAGGAGTTCTTGGCGATGGTGGGGGTGTTGCCGAGGTAGCTGGCCACCTCGTCGACGGCCGCCTTGATGGCCCGTCGCCGGGACGCCTTCGTGTCGCCGGGCTCCCCGCTCGAGCGCAGCGCGACGGCCGCGAGCACCGTCGCGTGCCAGGTGCGGAAGTCCTTGGCCGTCATCTCGCCGCCGAGCAGCTCGCGCAGGTAGGCGTTCACGGCGGTGGCGTCGAGGTCGGACCACCTCCGCTCCTCCTGGTAGGCGAGCAGCCGCTTGCTGGCCGACCGTCGCTTGCGCAGGCGGTCGAGCGCCTCCATCGCTGCGGTGTCGTCGATCTCGATGCAGTGCTCGATGCCTGACTTGCCGATGAAGCAGAAGACGATCACGTCACCCTTGCGGGTGACGTGCTGGCGCTCCAGCGTGGTCAGGCCGAACGACCCGTTGTCCTCGGTGTAGGCGTCGCTGCCGATGCGGAAGTAGCCGAGGTCGAGCAGGCGGACAGCGACGGCAGCGGCCCGGCCGCGCGGCATCCCCTCCAGCGCGAGGTCCTTCAGGACCTGCTTGCGCGCGGCGGGCAGCCGGGTGGCGGCACCGAGCACCCGGTCGAACTTCGCCGCGTCGCGCTTCAGCCGCCAGTCGGGGTGGTAGAGGTACTGGCGCCGCCCGGCGACGTCGCTGCCCACGGCCTGGATGTGGCCGTTGGGGGCGGGACAGATCCAGACGTTCTCCCAGGCCGGGGGGATGGCGAGGGACCGGATGCGCTCGACGTCCTCGGCGGGCAGGCGGACGCCGTCGGCGTCGAGGTAGACGAAGCCCTTGCCCGCACGACGGCGGGTCCAGCCGCGGGTGGCAGGGGAGACGGTGCGCAAGCGGGCCATGACGGGACCCTAAGGGAAAACCGCAGGTCAGGCCCCTCGAGCGGCGGCTGCCTCAGATGGTGCTGTCCGGGCCGCTGCGGCGGGCCTCGTCGGCCGAGGCGTCGTCGGGCATCGTCTGGCTGACCCGCTCGGCCTCGACGCGCCCGAGGTAGATCGCGATCTCGTCCGCGGTCCGCTGCTCGTCCCAGCCGAGGACGGGGGCCACCAGCGCGGCCGCGTGCGGCGCGGCGGAGACCCCGCGGTCCCAGGCCTCGATGGAGATCCGGGTCCGCCGCGTGAGGACGTCGGTGAGGTGCAGCGCGCCCTCGTGCGAGGCGGCGTACACGACCTCCGCCCGCAGGTGGTCCTCGGCGCCCTCGAGGGGCTCGCCGAGCTCGGGCCGCTCGGCCACGAGGTCGAGGACCTCCTGGGCCAGCACGCCGTAGCGGCGCAGCAGGTGCTCCACCCGGGCGACGTGCAGCCCGGCGTCCTTGGCGAGGGTGTGCCGCTGGTTCCAGACCGCGGCGTAGCCGACGGCGCCGACGAGCGGCACGGTGTCGGTCGTGGACTCGGGCACCCGTCGCGCGATCGCCTGCACCGCCTCGTCGACGGCGTCCTTGGCCATGACCCGGTACGTCGTGTACTTGCCGCCGGCCACGACGACCAGGCCCGGGGCGCTGTGGGCGACGACGTGCTCGCGCGAGAGCTTGCTCGTCGACTCGGACTCGCCGGCGAGCAGGGGCCGCAGTCCGGCGTAGACCCCCTCGACGTCCTCGTGCGTCAGCGGGGTCTGCAGGACGCGGTTGACGTGGTCGAGGACGTAGTCGATGTCGGTGCGGGTGGCGGCCGGGTGCGCCTTGTCGAGCGCCCAGTCGGTGTCGGTGGTGCCGATGATCCAGTGGCGGCCCCACGGGATGACGAACAGGACCGACTTCTCCGTGCGCAGGATGAGGCCGGTCGAGGAGTGGATGCGGTCGCGGGGGACGACGAGGTGGATGCCCTTGGACGCCCGGACGTGGAACTGCCCGCGCTCGCCGACCATGGCCTGCGTGTCGTCGGTCCACACCCCGGTGGCGTTGACGATCTGGCGGGCGTTGACCTCGAACTCCTCGTCGGTGAGCTTGTCTACGGCGCGGATCCCGGTGACGCGCTCGCCCTGGCGCAGGAAGCCGATGGCGGCGACGCGGTTGGCGACGTGGGCGCCGTAGTGGGCGGCGGTGCGCGCCAGCTCCATGGTGTGCCGGGCGTCGTCGACCTGGGCGTCGTAGTACTGGACCGCCCCGGTGAGCGCGTCGCTGCGCAGGCTGGGCATGAGCCGCAGCGCCTGGCGCCGCGTCAGGTGGCGGTGGTGGGGGAGGCCGGCGCCGCCCGTCGAGGTCATCGCCATGGTGTCGTAGAGCGCGATGCCCGAGCCGACGTAGGCGCGCTCCCACACGTGGTGGCTCAGCGGGTACAGGAACGGCACGGGGCGCACGAGGTGGGGAGCCAGGCGCGTCAGCAGCAGGCCGCGCTCGTGCAGCGCCTCCTTGACCAGGGCGAAGTCGAGCATCTCGAGGTAGCGCAGGCCGCCGTGGATGAGCTTGCTCGAGCGCGAGGACGTGCCGCTGGCGAAGTCCCGCTGCTCGATCAGGCCGGTCGACAGGCCACGGGTCACGGCGTCCAGGGCCGTGCCGCTTCCGACGACGCCGCCGCCGATGACCAGGAGCTCGAGCTCCTCGCCGGACTTCAGTGCCTCGATGGCCTGCTGCCTCGCCTGCGGCGACAGCCCGGTGGCGGATGCGGTCGTCATGCCTGCTCCTCGTCGACGTCCACCCAGTCCAGGGTGCGTTCCACGGCCTTGCGCCACCCGGCGTACCCGTCGGCGCGCTGCTGGTCGCTCCACTGTGGTGACCAGCGCTCCGACTCCTGCCAGTTGGCGCGCAGCTCCTGCGTGTCCTTCCAGAAGCCGGTGGCCAGACCAGCAGCGTAGGCCGCGCCGAGCGCGGTGGTCTCGGCGACCACCGGGCGTGAGACGGGAACCCCGAGGATGTCGGCCTGGAGCTGCATGCAGAGGCTGTTGGAGGTGACGCCGCCGTCGACCTTGAGCACCTCGAGCTCGACCCCCGAGTCGGCGGTCATGGCGTCGGCGACGTCGCGGCTCTGGTAGCAGATGGCCTCCAGCGTGGCCCTGGCCAGGTGCGCGCCGGTGTTGAACCGGCTCATGCCGACGATCGCGCCGCGTGCGTCCGGGCGCCAGTAGGGGGCGAACAGGCCCGAGAACGCGGGCACGAAGTACATGCCGCCCGTGTCGTCGACGGAGCGGGCCAGGGGCTCCACGTCGCCGGCGCCGGAGATGATGCCGAGCTGGTCGCGCAGCCACTGCACCGCCGAACCCGTGACGGCGATCGAGCCCTCGAGCGCGTAGACGGGCTTCGCGTCGCCGAGCTGGTAGGCGACCGTCGTGAGCAGGCCCGACTTGCTGCGGACGATCTCCTCGCCGGTGTTGAGGAGCATGAAGTTGCCCGTGCCGTAGGTGTTCTTGGCCTCGCCTGGGCTGAAGCAGACCTGCCCGACCGTGGCGGCGTGCTGGTCGCCGAGGTCGCCCGCCAGCGCCACCTCGCCGCCGAGCGGACCACCCGGGCGGGTCGTGCCGTACAGCGCCGGGTCGGAGCTCGGGCGGATCTCGGGGAGCATCGAGCGCGGGATGTCGAAGAAGGACAGCAGCTCGTCGTCCCAGTCCAGGGTGCGCAGGTCCATGAGCATGGTGCGGCTGGCGTTGGTGACGTCGGTGACGTGCACACCGCCGTCCGTGCCGCCGGTCAGGTTCCACAGCAGCCAGGTGTCGATCGTGCCGAAGACCGCGTCGCCCTTCTCGGCGGCGGCGCGGGCACCGTCGACGTTCTCGAGGATCCACTGGACCTTGCCGGCGGCGAAGTAGGCCGCCGGCGGGATGCCGGCGCGCTCGCGGATGACCTCGCCACGCCCGGACTGCTCCAGTGCCCGCGCGATCCGGTCGGTGCGGGTGTCCTGCCAGACGATGGCGTTGTGCAGCGGGCGGCCGGTCCTGCGGTTCCACACCACCGTGGTCTCGCGCTGGTTGGTGATGCCCAGGGCGGCCAGGTCGGTGGGCTGCAGGTCGAGGCGCGCCAGCGTGGAGGCGATCACGGTCTGGGTGCGTTCCCAGATCTCCAGCGGGCTGTGCTCGACCCAGCCCGCCCGGGGCAGGATCTGCTCGTGCTCGAGCTGTCGTCGGCCGACCTCGGCGCCGTCATGGTCGAACACCATGAAGCGCGTGCTCGTCGTGCCCTGGTCAACCGCTCCGACGAAATCGGCCATGCCCCGACCCTAGTGGCGCCGACAAGACCCCCACCGGGGCGTCCCTGCGGGCAGGCTGCGACGTCGTACCCGGTCGGGTCAGTCCTTGGGGGCGGGCTCGACCAGCTCGGGGCGGCCGGGCTGCTCCCCACCACGGGCCGTGAGGTAGCTCTCCTTGGGGACCATCACCTTGCGGCGGAACACGCAAACCAGCGTGCCGTCCTGGTTGTAGCCCTTGGTCTCGACGTGGACCACCCCGCGGTCGTCCTTGGAGGTGGACTCCCACTTGTCGAGCACCTCGGTCTGGCCGTAGATCGTGTCGCCGTGGAACGTCGGGGCGACGTGGCGCAGCGACTCGACCTCGAGGTTGGCGATGGCCTTGCCCGAGACGTCGGGGACGGACATGCCGAGCAGCAGCGAGTAGATGTAGTTGCCCACCACCACGTTCTTGCCGAACTGCGTCGTGTTCTCCGCGTAGTTGGCGTCGAGGTGCAGGGGGTGGTGGTTCATGGTCAGGAGGCAGAACAGGTGGTCGTCGTACTCGGTCACCGTCTTGCCGGGCCAGTGCTTGTAGACCGCACCGACCTCGAACTCCTCGTAGCTGCGTCCGAACTGCATGGGAGCCATCCTGCCGACGCGGGGCGGGGGGCGACACCGGGACGGGCGTGCGTTGCCTCACAACTGAACGCCCCGTCAGCGCTGACTGGTGGGGGACAGGTGTCCCCGACGAGATGTCGGCGGCGAAATGTCGAGGATGCCCGGCCTCGACCGTCAGGGTGGTGTCAGGGCCGTGACGGCCACCAGCACCAAGGACAGGGAAGCACTTCATGAAGTACGTCATCCTCATCCACTCCAACCCCCAGCCGTGGGGACACCCCACCAGCGACTTCCTCGCCGAGCACCAGGCCCTGTCGGCCGCCGAGCGCGAGGAGCGCAACGCCGACTTCGAGTCGGTGATGCAGGACCTGTCCGAGCGCGGTGAGCTCGTGGGCGGACAGGCGCTCGGCGACCCGCGGGACGCCCGCCTGTTCCGCTGGGAGGGCGGTCGGCGCAAGGTGACCGACGGCCCGTACGCCGAGACGGTCGAGCACTTCGCCGGGTTCTTCCTCGTCGACGTCGCCGACCAGGCGCGCGCAGAGGAAGTCGCGGCGAAGTTCTCCGGGCCCGGCGAGACCGTGGAGCTGCGCCCGGTCGCCGACTGAGCGGCGGGCCGGAGCGCGGCACCGGCTGGCCGGACCGGCCCGCCGGTGCCCCTACCCTTGGTCCGTGCCCATCGACCTCCACACCCACTCCTCGGCGAGTGACGGCACCCAGCTGCCGGCGGACGTCGTGCGGTCGGCCGCCGAGGCCGGCCTGGACGTGGTGGCGCTCACCGACCACGACACGTATGCCGGGTGGCCGGCTGCCGAGGCCGCCGCCCTCGAGGTCGGTGTCGACCTCGTGCGCGGGGTGGAGATCTCCTGCACCCACCGCGGGATCAGCGTGCACCTGCTGGCCTACCTGGTGGACCCCGACGACGCCGGCCTGCGCGACGAGCTCGTGCGGGCGAGGGAGTCGCGGGAGACCCGGGTCTCCCGCATGGTGGCCGCGATGGCGGCCGACGGCATACCGGTCACCCTCGACCAGGTCCATGCGCTCGCGGGCGAGGGCGCCACGCTGGGCCGGCCGCACATCGCCGACGCCCTGGTCCAGAGCGGCTACGTCGGCACCCGCGACGAGGCGTTCGCGCAGGTGCTGGGCAACGGCAGCCCCTACTACGCCTCCCACTATGCGCCGGACGCCGTCCGGGCCGTCGAGCTCGTCAGGGCAGCCGGCGGCGTGCCGGTCATGGCCCACCCGTTCGCCAACGCCCGTGGCTGGACCGTCGCCGACGAGGTCGTCGCGGAGATGGCCGAGGCCGGTCTGGCGGGCCTCGAGGCGGACCACCGCGACCACTCGTCGCGGGAGCGGGCCCACGCCCACGCGCTCGCCGCGCGGCTGGGGATGTTCATCACCGGGTCCAGCGACTACCACGGCACCGGCAAGCAGAACCGGCTCGGGGAGAACACCACCGACCCGCAGGTGCTGCAGCAGATCGAGGACGAGGCGACGAGCGGGGTGCAGGTGGTCCGCGCGTGAGCAGCATCATCGACCTGCAGGTCTTCGGCTCGGTGTTCGTCACCCTGCTCGTCATCATGGACCCGCCCGGCGCGCTGCCGATCTTCCTGGCCCTCACCGGCACGCTCACGCAGAAGCAGAAGATCGCGGCCGCCCGTCGCGCGTCGCTGGTGGCCCTCGGGGTCATCGTGCTCTTCGCGGTCTTCGGCCAGCAGATCCTCACCTACCTGCACATCTCGTTGCCGGCCCTGCAGGGAGCGGGTGGCCTGCTCCTGCTGCTCGTGGCCCTGCAGCTGCTCACCGGCTCCGAGCAGGAGCAGCACGCCGACGCGGGGGTCAACGTCGCCCTGGTGCCGCTGGGCACCCCGCTGCTGGCCGGTCCGGGCGCGATCGTGGCGACCATGCTCCAGGTCCAGCGGGCCGACCACCCCAGCCAGTACGTCGCGGTGGCGCTCGGGTTGGTGGCCACGATGTTCGTCGTCTGGCTGTTCTTCCGGTTCGCCGGCCAGGTCCACCGCGTGCTCAAGGACAGCGGCACCGTCCTCATCACCCGCATCGCCGGGCTGCTGCTGTCGGCCATCGCGGTGCAGATGGTGGCCGACAGCGTCCACGCCTTTGTCCGTGCCAGCGCCTAACCTGCCCGGTATGGAGCAGGGGAGCCCCGCGGGGTCGACGACGCTGCGCCCGGGCGGGTTCGTGCAGGAGGCCTTCGGGGGCATGCCACAGAGGCTGTTCCGCGCGAGCCCGAGCCGCCTGCTCGCGTGGGTGGACTGCCCGCGGCGCTACCGCATGCAGTACCTCGACCGGCCCTCCCCGCCCCCGCGACCCCAGCGGGCACACACGTCGGTGGGTACGGCCGTCCACAACGCCCTGCGCGACTGGTGGGACCTGCCCGTGGCCGGGCGCACACCCGACGCCGGCGCGGAGCTGGTGCGCACGTCCTGGATCGAGGCCGGGTTCCGCGACAGCGAGCAGTCGGCGCTGTGGCGAGGGCGAGCCCAGCGCCAGGTGACCGGCTACCTCGCCGACGTCGACCCGGGCGAGCAGCCGCTCGGCATCGAGCGCACGGTGTCGCTCAAGACCGAGGTGCTGGCGCTCCAGGGGCGCATCGACCGGCTCGACGACCGGGGCAGCGAGCTCGCGGTCGTCGACTACAAGACCAGTCGCTGGGAGCCCACCGACGACGACGCCCGGACCTCGCTGCCGTTGGCCCTCTACGCGGCGGCGGCGTGGAAGATGTTCCGCAGGCGGTGCGTGCGGGTCGAGCTGCACCACCTGCCCAGCGGCACGGTCGCTGCGCACGAGCACACCGGCGACTCCCTCAAGCGCAAGATCGCCGAGGCCGAGTCCATCGCCCGCGACGCCCGCCGGGCCGAGGACGACTACGCCGAGCGCGGGGTCGAGTCCGAGCGGTTCCCCGCGTCGGTCGGGCCGCTCTGCCAGTGGTGCGACTTCCGGGCGCACTGCCCGGAAGGCCAGGCGTTCGGGCCGGAGAAGTCCGGCTGGGCGGCCCTCGAGGACGTGCCCGGTCGGTCCGACGGGGTCAGAAGCTCCACCTGATCCCGACGCGCCCAGGGCCCACGCGGTGCACGACGTGCTGGACGCTCGTCGAGCCGGCGAGGTCGACCAGCGACGAGACGGTCCGGCCGTCGATGACGGTGTAGGTCTCGACGCTGACGGGCAGCCTGTCCGGGTCGAACCGCACCCACACCATGAGCTCGGTGACCCGGTGCAGCAGGAAGTACTCCACCGCGTCGTCAGGGGCCGCGTCGGCGGGCAGCGTGACCCGGTGCTCGGCGGCGCCCGTCGCGTCGATCCGCAGCGGCCGCTCGAGCAGGATCTCCGCGGCGAAGACACCCTCCCGCGCGTGGGTCACCCGGCGACCGATGCGGCAGCCGCTCACCGCCTCGAACTCGGCCACCGCCCCGGTCGGCTCCGAGACCGACAGCAGGGCGGGGATGCGCTGGGCGCCGTCGCGGGTGGCGCGGACGACGTTGCGGATGGTGCGCACACGCTGGACGCCTCGGGCGTCGACGTCGATCGTGTCGTGCACGGTCACGTCGACGAGCTCGTGGTGGACGCCGAAGCCGAGCTCCTCGAGGGCGCGCTGCCCGAGCGGGATCTCGTCAGGCAGCGGGGCGGCGGTGGGCAGGCCGCGGGTGGGCCCGGGGCGGCGCGGCGGACCCAGCCTGCTGACGAGGTGGCCGCGGGGCACGCCGAGGATCTCCTCGAGGTGGGCCACCGCCTCCAGGGAGGCGGACCGCTGGGGCTGGCTGCGACCCGACTGCCAGTAGCTGAGCGTCGCGATGCTCACGGACGAGCCGCGCTCCTCCAGCCGGCGCCGCAGGGACTCCAGGCTGCGCCCGCTGCGCCGGACGGCAGTGCGCAGCGCATCGGGGAACGACACGTCCAGACGCGTGCCGCCCTCCCGGCCACCGTGTTGCGGCACTGCCACCAGCCAAGCCCCTGTCTTCCGGGCAGGTGTGCCGCCCGAGCTCCTCACCGTGCTCTGACCACACACGATAAGGGTTCGGCCACCGTCCCGCCGCGCCGATGCCCACTTCTCGTGCTCCCGGCCGGTGCCTGCCGGCCGTCCCGCGGCGGCGGTTCGGGCGCCGTACGGGCACCTGACAGACTGGCCCCCGACACCACACCCGCCCTCGCACGAAAGGCCCCCGCGTTGGCCAGAGCTCGCACCAGACCAGCGGTCATCGTGTCCGTGGCCAACCAGAAGGGTGGTGTGGCCAAGACGACCTCGGTCGCCTCCCTCGGGGCCGCGTTCGCCGAGCAGGGCAAGCGCGTGCTGCTCGTCGACCTCGACGCCCAGGCCTGCCTGACGTTCAGCCTCGGGGTCGACCCCGACGAGGTCGAGTCGTCGGTCAACGAGGTCCTGCTCGGCAAGGCCACCGTCGCTGACGTGCGGGTGACCTGCGAGGACGGCGTCGACCTGGTGCCGAGCGTCATCGACCTCGCCGGGGCCGAGGCGCAGCTCCTGCCGCGCCCGGGCCGCGAGTACGTGCTGCGCACCGCCCTGGAGGAGGTGCGGGCCGAGTACGACGTCATCCTGCTCGACTGCTCGCCCAGCCTCGGGGTGCTCACCCTCAACGCCCTCACCGCCAGCCAGGGGCTGGTCATCCCCATGCCGTGCGAGATGCTCAGCCACCGCGGTGTCGGGCAGCTCCTCGACACCGTGACGGACGTCCAGCGCATCCTCAACAAGGACCTGGCCGTCCTCGGCATACTGCCCACGCTCTTCGACGGCCGCAGCAACCATGCCCAGGAGGTGCTCGCCGACGTGGGCGAGCGCTACGGGCTGCCCGTGCTCGAACCCCCGATCCCCAAGACCGTGCGGTTCGCCGAGGCCCCGGCGGTCGGGCGCTCCATCCTCGCCACCTCACGCAACTCCAAGGGGGCCAAGGCCTACCGCGACGTGGCCGCCGGGCTGGCGAAGAAGCTCGCGAAGCTCTGACGGTCGGCGGAATACGTCGTCGGGCAGGGGACTTGTCACTTGACGGTGACTGACCCCTACCCCCCGAGGAGAACCATGTCCCGCACTGCAGCACTGGCCATGCCGTCCGCTGACGGCCGCTTCGAGACCACGACCGTCGAGCGGCGAGACCTGCGCGCCGACGACGTGCGCATCGACATCAAGTTCGCCGGCATCTGCCACAGCGACATCCACACCGTGCGCGGCGAGTGGGGTGAGACCTCCTACCCGCTGACCCCCGGGCACGAGATCGCCGGCGTGGTGAGCGAGGTCGGCCCCGAGGTGACGAAGTTCAAGGTCGGTGACCGCGTCGGTGTCGGCTGCATGGTCGACTCCTGCGGCGAGTGCGCCCAGTGCAAGGCCGGGCACGAGAACTTCTGCGAGAAGAAGACCGTCTTCACCTACGGCGACACCGACGTCGACGGCACCATCACCCAGGGTGGCTACAGCCAGCAGGTCGTGGTGACCGACCGCTTCGTCGTCCGGATCCCCGACGGCCTCGACCTGGACAAGGCCGCGCCCCTGCTCTGCGCCGGCATCACGCTCTACACGCCGCTCAAGCGCTGGCTCGACCACGCCGGCCCGGACGCCAAGGTCGCCATCGTCGGCATGGGCGGACTCGGCCACATGGGCGTGAAGATCGCCGCTGCCATGGGCGCGGACGTCACGGTGCTGAGCCAGGGCCTGTCCAAGGAGGAGGACGGCCGACGCTTCGGTGCCCGCGACTACCGCGCGACCAGCGACGCCAAGACCTTCGAGGAGCTCGCCGGCTCGTTCGACGTCATCATCTCGACGATCAGCGCGGACCTCGACCTGCCGCAGTACCTCTCGCTGCTCAAGCCGTTCGGCACGTTCGTCACGGTCGGGCTCCCGCCGAGCCCGCAGAAGCTGCCGTTCGGTGCGCTCATCAACGGTGACAAGACGGTGGCCGGGTCCAACATCGGTGGGATCGCCCTCACCCAGGAGATGCTCGACTTCTGCGCCGAGCACGACATCGCCGCCGAGATCGAGACGATCGGCGCCGACCGGGTCGACGAGGCCTACGACCGCGTCGTGAAGTCGGACGTGCGCTACCGGTTCGTCATCGACACGGCGACCATCGGCGCCTGACACCGTCGCGGTGCCGGGCTCCGGCACCGCGTCAGCACCGGCCGAGGCCGGTCACCGTGGGGGAACCCGGGGTGACCGGCCTCGTCAGCGTCCGGAGCCCTCCCAGTACCGGAGGAGGGGCGTGACCATGGCCTCGGCGGCCTGCTCCTGCGCCCGCGTCCGCGTCCCCAGGGCGCCGACGTAGGGTGCAGCGCCCTCGTGCAGGTTGAACACCGCGGTCCGGTCGGTGCCGGCGATCGGCAGCAGCAGGACGAGGGCCGGGTGCGCCGACTCGAGGTCGGACCTCCTGGCGCGCACGACGTCGAGGACGGGTCGCCAGGCGGCCGTCCGCAGCGGGACCCGCACCAGCAGCGTCTGTGTGGTTGGCCGACGGTGCTCGGCGGGCTCCGCCCAGTGCACGCAGGTGGCGTCGGGTGCGGCAGCGAGGAGCAGCGCGAGGTAGCTCGCGGCGCGGGTCATCTGCGCGGGCGACCCGCTGTAGGCGAGGTTGAGCCCTCCACCCGGCCAGGTGGGGCAGTCGACCTCCGGGTCGGGCACGAGCGCGTCGTCACGGGCGTAGTCCGGCGCTGCCGGTGCGGTGTGGAGCTCGACGCGCTCGACGACCGGGGGCAGCGACACGAGCAGGCGCTCGAACGACACCCCGGCGCTGACGCGCAGGTCGGCGGTGAGGGGCCGGTCGTGCTCGCGGTCACCCGGGTCGATCCGCGCCGCCAGCACACCGGGCAGGCGGGAGAGCCGCCCGGCCGACGCCGACGCCCAGGCCCGTTCGTCCATGGGTATGGGTCCGCCCGGCCCCTCGACCAGCTGACCCAGCCGCGAGAGGCCGAACCCGGCGTGGTGCAGGGCGGCCGCGGTCGCTGCCGTGACGGGCGAGCCCGCCAGCCGGATCACGCTGTCCGCGAGCGACTGCCCGCTGCGGGAGACCAGGACCACGGGGTGGCTCGGGTCCTCCCTGACGGCGAGCGCGAAGGCACGGCCGGCGACGGGGGTGACGGCCGCGTGGGGCTCGACCCGCACCTCGTGCCCGACGTCGTCACGGGCCGCGACGGAGGCCGGACCGGTGACCCAGGACCCCGTTGCCTCCGGCAGGGCCCGCGCCAGGACGGTCGCGGCCCCGACGAGGTCGGAGCCGGCTCGCAGGGTCGCGGTGAACGGGGCCTCGCCGGAGCGGACGCGCAGGGACACCGAGACGACGCCCGGCAGGGTCCGGGCGGCACCCAGCACGCGCACCATGGTGGCGTTGGGCCCGGGGTGCGTCGTCACCAGCACGACGTCCGCACCCCTGCCCAGCTCCACGGTCGTGGTGGCCACGTCGGGGTGCTGCACGGCATACGCCTCGATGCCCGAGGCGAGGCGCTGCACGACGGGGGCGTCCACCGGGTCGGCGAGCTCGGCCCTCAGCGTCGGCTCGAACACTCGTGCCGCCGCAGGCCCCGAGGCCAGGGCCTGGTCCACCTCGCGCACGCTGGCGATGCCGGGCTGCGCCCTCAGCCAGGCGCGGAACCGCTCCTGCTCACTCGGCCGCAGCACGGCGACCGCCACCGCCGCGACCGCGACCACGGCCACGACGAGGACGGCCACGGTGCGGCGCACGGTCCACGGCGCGAGGTCCCCCACGCGGTGAGGATCGCACCCGCACGGCACCGTACGGAGCCGTCGTGACCGATTCGCAACGGGACCGGCCACCGCGGACAGGAGTCCGCGGTGGCCGGTGCGAGGCGTGGTGCGGGCCGGAGCCCGGCGGGGTCAGCCCTCCTGGCCGGCCGGGGTCGACCCGGTGGCGCCGCCACGGGTGCGGCGCCGGTTGCGGTTGCGACGGGGCTTGGTCGCCGCGTCGCCGTCCTTGGGGGCGGATTCGGGGCGGCGCTCGCCACGACCGGCGTCACGCCCACCGTCACGGCCGCCACCGCTGCGGCCACCGTCCCGGCCGGACCGGCCGCCACCGGCGGGACGACGCCCGCTGGACTTGCCGGTCTCGCCGAGGTCCTCGAGCACCTCGGCGTCGAGCCCGGCCAGCTTCTGCTCCGACCTGGGCAGGCGGCCCTTGGCGGTGCGCGGGATGTCGAGCTGCTCGTAGAGGTGGTCGGAGGAGGAGTAGGTCTCCTCGGGCTCGGGGATGCCGAGGTCGAGGGTCTTGTTGATCAGGCCCCAGCGCGGCATGTCGTCCCAGTCGACGAACGTGACCGCGATGCCGGTGTTGCCCGCACGCGCCGTGCGACCGATGCGGTGCAGGTAGGTCTTCTCGTCCTCGGGGCACTGGTAGTTGATGACGTGCGTGACGTTGTCGACGTCGATGCCGCGGGCCGCCACGTCGGTGGCGACGAGGATGTCGACCTTGCCGTTGCGGAACGCCCGCAGCGCCTGCTCGCGGGCCCCCTGGCCGAGGTCGCCGTGGATGGCGGCGGCGGCGAAGCCGCGGTCGACGAGCTCGTCGGCGACCTTGGCGGCCGTCCGCTTGGTGCGGCTGAAGATGATGGTCAGGCCACGGCCCTCCGCCTGGAGCATGCGGGCGAGCATCTCGACCTTGTCCATGGCGTGCGCGCGGTAGACGAACTGCTCGACCGCCTTGACGGTGTGGGCGTTCTCCTGGTCGTCGCCCATCGCGCGGATGTGCGTGGGCTGGCTCATGTAACGGCGGGCCAGGGCCACGACCGCGCCGGGCATGGTGGCCGAGAACAGCATGGTCTGGCGCGAGCCGGGGGTCATCGCGAGGAGCTTCTCGACGTCGGGCAGGAAGCCGAGGTCGAGCATCTCGTCGGCCTCGTCGAGCACGACGGACTTCACGTGGGACAGGTCGAGGTGTCCCTGCTTGGCGAGGTCGATCAGGCGGCCCGGCGTGCCGACCACGATCTCGACCCCGTTGCGCAGCGCCTCGATCTGGGGCTCGTAGGCTCGGCCGCCGTAGACGGTGAGGACGCGGATGCCACGGCGCTTGCCGGCCCGCTCGAGGTCGCCGGCCACCTGGACGGCCAGCTCGCGGGTGGGGGCGACGGCAAGGGCCTGCGGCTTGCCGGCGTGCGGCATGCCCTCCCAGGCGGCGTCGCCGCGCGCGACGGTGCGGTTGAGCATGGGGACGCCGAAGCCCAGCGTCTTGCCCGTACCGGTCTTGGCCTGGCCGATGATGTCGTGGCCGGACAGCGCCACGGGCAGGGTCATCGCCTGGATGGGGAAGGGGGAGGTGATGCCGGCGTCGGTGAGTGACGCGACGATGTCGGGGTGGACGTCGAAGTCGGCGAAGCTGGGGGTTGCGGGCGCAGCAGCGTCCGTCGTGGTCTCGGTCATGGAGTTCTCTCGATCGGGGCGCTCCCTTGAGTGGGAGGCCGACGCGCAGCGGGCCGATCGGAGGTCTTCGTCAATGCTCGTCGAGCGGGGCGCGGAGGGTCTCCGCGGCTGATTCGTGCCGACCGGGCACCTTTGACGAGGCCCAGACTACCGCCGTGGTCCGGTTTCGCCCGCATCGACCGCACCTCGCGCCGTTAGGGTGACGACCATGACGCAGGACGACTGGCTCGCCGACCCGCAGTACCGCGAGGCGGTTGCTGACCTGCTGGGCGCGCTCGCGTACGGCGAGCTCACCGCCTTCACGCGCCTCGCCGGCGACTCCGAGCTCTCTCCCACCCAGCCGCTCAAGGCCGCCGTCGCGGGCCTCGCAGTGGCCGAGTTCCGCCACTACGAGATGATCGTCGCCCGGCTGGAGGCCATGGGCGTGGCCCCGGAGACGGCCATGGCCCCGTTCATCCCCGCCGTCGACGCGTTCCACGAGCGCACCCGGCCGAGCACCTGGCTCGAGGGGCTCGTCAAGGCGTACGTGGGCGACGGCATCGCCACCGACTTCTACCGCGAGGTGGCTGCCTACGTGGACCCCTCCACCCGCGAGCTGGTCAACTCGGCCATGCAGGACGTGGGCCAGGCCGACTTCGTGGTCAAGGTGGTCCGCGAGGCGATCCGCACCGACCCGCGTGTCGCCGGCCGCCTCGCGCTGTGGGGACGGCGGCTGGTGGGCGAGGCCCTGTCGCAGGCCCAGCAGGTGGCCGTCGAGCGGGACGCGCTGGCGTCCCTGCTCGTGGGGGGAGTGGGCGGCCCGCACCGGCCGAGCGCCGACCTCGCCGAGCTCGGGCGCATGTTCGCCCGCCTCACCGACGAGCACACGCGGCGCATGGGGCGCCTCGGCCTCGCCGCCTGAGCCCGTCCCCGGACGCGCGAGAGGCCCGGTCCACCAGGACCGGGCCTCTCGGCTGTCAGGCTGAGGTCAGACGTGGGTCGCGCCCCGGCGACCGGTCATGCGCTCGTAGATCACGATGAAGACGGCTGCCAGCACGACGCCGGCCAGGAACGGGATGATCTTGAACCCGCCGTTCGAGTTGTTGTAGCCGAGCTGGTAGACGAGCCAGGACCCCACCAGGGAGCCGAGGATCCCCAGGATGATGGTCACCAGCACCGAGATGTTCTGCTTGCCGGGAAGCACCAGTCGCGCCAAGGCTCCAATGATGAGGCCAGCGATGATGGCCCCGATGATCGTTCCAATCATCGTTCACTCCTTCTGCACGTGATGAGCTGTGCTGTTGTCGAGACCGCGGTGCGGTCCTCACGCAAGTACTCAACACGTTCCAGCGGGGCGGCGCACGTTGGACGAGGGAGTGTCGAGGTCACGGCTCGGGAACGATTCTCCCGCGTTTGCGCAGGTCAGCGGCCTGCGATAAGGAGGATCCCGAGGGCGGCCCCGTGGGCGTGCCGTCAGACGCCGAAGCCGACGCCCCGCTTCTCGGACTCGCCGATCTGGACGTAGCCGAGGGCGGCGGCGGGGACGATGACCTGCCGGCCCTTGTCGTCGGTGAGCGTGAGGACGGCGCCCTCGCCGAGCGAGGCGCTCACTGCCGCAGTGACCTCGGCCGCCGTCTGGTTCGACTCGATGACGACCTCGCGGGAGACGTTCTGCACGCCGATCCTGACCTCCACGGTGGTGCCTTCCTGTTCTGGGGTGACCGGCCGCGGTGCGGTGGTCGGTGATGGGGATGCGCACGCGCCGTACCCGGCCGTGCGGTCTGTCGACAAGGCTAACGAGCCGCCTCGGTGGAACCTTCCCCGCCCACCTTGGGGAACGAGCCGAGCCCGCGCCACGCGAGCGTGCCCACGAGGCGGGCGGCCTCGTCCTTGGGCACGTCGGACCCCTGGGCGAGCCAGTGGCGGGCGCTGACCTGCGCGAGGCCGGTGAGCGCCATGCCGAGCAGCGAGGCGTCCTCGTCCGGGAGGCTGGTGTCCTCGGCGATCACCTCGGCCACCGCCTCGGCGCAGACGAGGCCGACCGCGTCGAGGCGGTTGCGGACCGCCGACTCGTTGGTGAGGTCGGACTCGAAGATCAGGCGGAACGCCGCGCCGTCACGCGACACGAAGTCGAAGTAGGCGGCGATGGAGGCGTAGACGCGCTCCTTGTTGTCGTGGGTCGAGGCGAGGGCCTCGCGCACGAGCATCTCGAGGGCCTCGCTGTGCTTGTCGAGGAGGGCGAGGTAGAGCTCGAGCTTGCCGGGGAAGTGCTGGTAGAGAACGGGTTTGGAGACACCCGCCCGGTCGGCGATGTCGTCCATGGCCGCCGCGTGGTAGCCGGACTCGACGAACGCGGCCTGCGCGGCCTCGAGCAGCTGGGCCCGCCGGGCGGACCGGGGCATCCGCTGGCCCCTGGCCGTGTCGGTGCCGGTGTCGGCGCGAAGCGACATGCGTCCCTCTCTCGTGGCTGGACCACCACCCTGCGGAGGTGTCGGTGACATCGTACGCACGGGTAACGTGAGTCACATGGGGATCCCACCGCTGGTCGCTCCCGGCCCCGAGCTCACGGTCGAGCAGAAGGCCCGCTACGCCAGGCACATCCTGCTCCCCGACATCGGGCTCGAGGGCCAGCGGCGGCTGTCCAACGCCCGGGTCCTCGTCGTCGGCGCCGGGGGTCTGGGCTCGCCCGCCCTGCTCTACCTCGCGGCGGCCGGGGTCGGCACGATCGGCATCGTCGACGACGACGTGGTGGACGCCTCGAACCTCCAGCGGCAGGTCGTCCACGGTGTCGCCGACGTCGGGCGCCCCAAGACCGAGTCGGCGGCCGAGAGCATCGCCGCGGTCAACCCACTCGTGACCGTCGTGCGCCACGACGTGCGCCTCACCGCGGACAACGCCCTCGAGCTGATGGCCGACTACGACGTCGTGCTCGACGGCGCCGACAACTTCGCCACCCGCTACCTCGTCAACGACGCCTGCGTGCTGCTCGGCCTGCCCCACGTCTGGGGCTCGATCTACCGCTTCGACGGGCAGGTGTCGGTGTGGTTCGCCGGGCACGGGCCCTGCTACCGGTGCGTGTTCCCCGAGCCGCCACCCCCGGACGCGGTGCCCTCGTGCGCCACCGGCGGGGTGCTGGGCGTGCTCTGCGCGGCCGTGGGCTCGGTCCAGGTCGCCGAGGCCGTCAAGCTGGTCGTCGGTCGTGGCGAGCCCCTGGTCGGGCGGCTGCTCGTGCACGACGCCCTGCGCCAGACCTGGGACACCCTGAAGGTCCGCGCCAACCCCGAGTGCCCGGTCTGCGGGGAGTCGCCCACCGTCACCGCGCTGGTCGACTACGAGGAGCTCTGCGGCATCGGCGGCGGCGCGGTCACGGGCACGGACACGGCCGGGTCCGCAGCATCCCCGGGGCCGGCGTTCGCCGAGGTGTCCGCCAGCGAGCTGGCACGGCTCCTCCAGGCACGTGAACGGGGCGAGGCGCGGTTCGAGCTCGTCGACGTCCGGGAGGCGGGGGAGCGCGACATCGTGTCGATCCCGGGCTCGCGGGCGGTGCACCTCGACGCCTTCCGTGCCGGCACCGCCGAGCAGGAGCTGCCGGACGGCGTACCCGTCGTGGTGCTCTGCAAGTCCGGGGTGCGGTCCGCCGAGGCGGCCGGCCTGCTCGCGGCCCGCGGCCACGACGACGTCCGCAACCTCACCGGCGGGGTGCTCGCCTGGGTGCGCGACGTCGACCCCAGCCTGCCGGTGTACTGAGCAGTGGTCACCGACGCCACGGGCTTCGGCCCGCCGAGCGAGTTCGCCGACGACGTCCTCGAGGTGGTCGACCAGATCCCCGAGGGCATGGTCATGACGTACGGCGACATCGCCGAGGTCCTCGGGCGCGGGGGCCCACGCGGGGTGGGCAGCGTGATGGCGCGGTACGGGTCCGACGTGCCGTGGTGGCGCGTGCTCAGGTCCGGCGGGTGGTTCCCGCAGGGCCTGGAGGACGAGGCGCTCGCGCACTACCGGGAGGAGGGGACGCCCCTCGTGGGAGGTGCGCTCGACGGCAGGCGCGTCGACCTGGCGGTGGCCCGCTGGAAGGACGCCCGGCGACCGACCGCGTGACGCGCCGAGGCGGCTCGCCCCGGTGTCGGCGCGAGGTGATGGAATCAGGACCGTGCTGACCCTGCGCCGTGCCCCGAGCCTCGTCGTCGACGCCCCTGCGCTCGACGACGTGCAGCAGCAGGCCGTGGCGCACCGTGGCGGCGTCCTGCGCGTGCTCGGCGGCCCCGGCACGGGCAAGACCACCACCGCGATCGAGACCGTCGTGGCGCGGGTGGCCTCGGGGGAGGTCACCCCTGACCAGTGCCTCGTCCTCACGTCCTCGCGCGTGGGTGCCGGGAGCCTGCGGGAACGCGTCACCGCCCGCCTCGGGCGCACGTCCACCGAGCCGCTCGCGCGCACGCACCAGGCCTTCGGGTTCGGCATCCTGCGCCAGGCGGCGGCGCTGCGGGGTGACCCGGCGCCCAGGCTGCTGAGCGGACCCGAGCAGGACGTCATCCTCCGCGAGCTGCTCGCGGGCCACGCAGCGGGCGACACGAGGGCACCGGACTGGCCGGAGCGGGTCCACGCCGCCCTCGGCACCCGCGGCTTCCGCAACGAGCTGCGTGACCTGCTCATGCGTGCCGTGGAGCTCGACCTCGAGCCCCACGACCTCGCCCGATGGGGCCGGGAGCGCGACCGGCCCGAGTGGGTGGCCGCGGCCTCGGTCCTCGCGGAGTACGACGAGGTGACCGCGTTGTCGGCGCCCGGCGCGTACGACCCGGCGTGGATCCTCGGCGCAGCGGCCGACCTGCTCGTCGAGGACCCCGACGCGCTCGCGAGGCTGCGCGACGGGCTGCGCCTCGTGGTGGTCGACGACGCCCAGGAGCTCACCTCCGCGGGCGCCAGGCTGCTGCAGACGGTCGTGGGGCCCGGCATCGACGTGGTGCTCCTCGGTGACCCCGACAGCGCCGTCCAGACCTTCCGGGGAGCCGACCCCCGCTACCTCGCCGACGGGTGGACCGAGCTGGGGTCGGGACCGACCCTGTTCCTGCCCACGTCACACCGCCTGTCCGCTGCCGTCCACGAGGCGGCCGCAAGGGTGGCGCCGAAGATCGGGGCCCTCGGGGGTGGCGCCCAGCGCGCGGCCGTGGCCGGTCGCCCCGGCGGGCAGGTCGAGGTGCGGCTCCTGCGCGCGGTGAGCCAGGAGGCGAGCTGCGTGGCGGCCGAGCTGCGGGAGGCCCACCTGCGCCACGGCGTGCCGTGGTCGCAGATGGCCGTGGTCGTGCGCGGCCAGGGGCGCACGTCCACCCTGCGCCGGGTCCTGATGGCGTCCGGTGTCCCGGTCGCCGGCTCGGCCACCGACCTGCCGGTGCGCGACGAGGTGGCCGTCCGGCCCCTCCTCGCGCTGCTCGGCGTGGTCCTCGACCTGGCCCGCGGCGTCGAGGACGCCCTCACGCCCGAGGTCGCCGTCGACACCCTCCTCTCGCCGGTCGGCGGAGCGGACGCGGTGGGCCTGCGCCGGCTCCGGCGCGCCCTGCGCCGCCGCGAGCTCGAGGGCGGCGGCGGCCGCACCAGCGACGAGCTGCTCGCCGAGGCGCTGTGCCTGCCCGGCGCGCTCATCGAGCTGGGGCCCGAGGCCAACCCCGCGCGGCGGGTCGCGCGCACCATCGCCGCCGGGGTCAGCGCGGCCAAGGGCGGCCTCGAGGGCTCCTCCTGGCGCTGGGACACCGGGGTCAGCGCGGAGTCGGTCCTGTGGGAGATGTGGGCGGCCACCGGGCTGGCGCGGGAGTGGCAGGCCGCTGCGCTCTCGGGTGGGCAGGCGTCGGCACGGGCCGACCGCGACCTCGACGCCGTGGTGGGCCTCTTCGACGCCGCGGCCAAGTTCGTCGACCGGCTGCCGCAGGCCGGTCCGGAGGAGTTCCTCACCCACATCGGCAGCCAGGACATCCCCGGCGACACGCTCGTCGCCCGTTCACCCGTCGGCGAGTCGGTGACCATCACCACGCCCCAGGCCGCGGCAGGCCGCGAGTGGCAGTTCGTCGTGGTCGCCGGCGTCCAGGAGGGCGTGTGGCCCGACCTGAGGCTCCGCGGCTCGCTGCTGGGCTCGGAGCACCTCGTGGACGTGGTGTCGGGGAGGTCGACCACCTTCCGCGCTGCGCAGTCGGCCGTGCGCTACGACGAGACCCGGCTCTTCCTCGTCGCCCTCACCCGGGCGAGCGAGCGGGTGCTCGTCACCGCGGTCCGCAGCGACGACGAGCAGCCGTCGGTCTACCTCGACGTCGTCGACCCGGAGACCATTGCCGAGCAGGGCGACCGGCCCTTCGCCGAGGTGGCCCGCACGATGACGCTGCCCACCCTCGTGGGCCAGCTGCGCCGCCAGCTGCTCGACCCCGACCCCGTCGAGCGCGACACCGCGGTGGCGGCGCTGGCGCGGCTCACCCACGAGCGGGTGCCCGGGGCCGACCCGGCCGAGTGGTGGGTCATGCGGTCGGTGACCGACGACCGGCCGTTGCGCACCGCCGACGAGCAGGTGGGGGTGTCACCGAGCAAGGTGGAGTCGTTCGGCAAGTGCGGCCTGCGCTGGCTGTTCAGCTCGGTCGGTGGTGACGGCCCCTCGGTCGGTGCTGCGGACATCGGCACGCTCGTGCACAGCATCGCCCACGACCTCGGCGACGCCGACGCCGAGCGGATGGTCGCCGAGGTGGACGCCCGGTGGGGGCGCCTCGGGCTGCCCGCCGGGTGGGTCTCGGACCGCAAGCGCACCGAGGCGCACGAGATGGTCCGCCGGCTCGGTCGCTACTTCCGCGAGGCAGAGGCCGCGGGATGGACCCGGCTCGGGGCCGAGCTGGACATGCGGGTGGTCCTGGGCCGAGCCGTCCTCACCGGCCAGGTCGACCGCCTCGAGCGGACCCCGGACGGCCAGGGGTTGAGGGTGGTCGACTACAAGACCGGCAGCAGCAAGCCGCGCAACGACGAGCTCGCCCGCCATCCCCAGCTCGGCGCCTACCAGCTGGGGGTCGAGCATGGGGCGTTCCCCGAGCACGGGACGACCACCGCCGGGGCGGCGCTGCTGCAGGTCGGCAAGGGAGCCCTGGTCAAGACGACCCTGCAGACGCAGCCACCCCTCAGCGAGGACGAGGACCCCCAGTGGGCGGCCGAGCTCGTGGGCTCGACCGCCGAGGGCATGGCGGCCTCGACGTTCCACGCGACCGTCGGCGAGTGGTGCACCCAGTGCCAGGTACGCAGCTCCTGTCCCGTCCAGCCCGAGGGGAGGGTGCTGTGAGCACCCCCCAGCAGGAACGTCCGCGGCTCTCGGCAAAGGAGATCGCGCTGGCCCTCGGCCAGCCCGAGCCCACCGAGCAGCAGGTCCGGGTCATCGAGGCCCCGCTCTCGCCGCTGCTCGTGGTGGCCGGCGCCGGGTCCGGCAAGACCGAGACGATGACGGGCCGCGTGGTGTGGCTGGTGGCCAACGGACTCGTCGAGCCCGACCAGGTCCTCGGCCTGACCTTCACCCGCAAGGCGGCCACCGAGCTGTCCGAGCGCATCGGCGCGCGCCTGCGCCTGCTGCAGTCGCGCGACGTGTGGCACCCGCGCACCGATGACGAGGAGACCGGGGCCGAGGTGCTCGGCGGCACCCCCACGGTGTCCACCTACCACTCGTACGCGGGCCGGCTGGTGCGCGAGCACGCGCTGCGGCTGGGCTACGAGTCGGAGTCGCGCCTCCTCTCGGAGGCTGCGGCCTGGCAGTACGCCTCCGAGGTGGTGTCCGCCTACGACGGGCCGATGGACCACGTGCCCAACGCCGAGTCGACGGTGACCGCGGCCGTCGTCGACCTCGCCGGCGAGATGGCCGAGCACCTGGTCACCCCGGCACAGGTGCGTGACCACCTCGAGGTGGTGCTGGCCTCCCTGGCCGCCCTGCCGCCGGGGGCCAGCCGCGCCAAGGACCTGCCGGGGGAGGCGAAGAAGATGCGCGACGCGCTGCGGGCGCGGGCCGGGGTGCTGCCGATGGTGGAGCGCTACCTCGACCTCAAGCGCAAGCGTGACGCGATGGACTTCGCCGACCAGATGGCCCTCGCGGCCCGGCTGGCCCTGACGTTCCCCGACATCGGTGCCATCGAGCGCCAGCGCTTCGGTGCCGTCCTCCTCGACGAGTTCCAGGACACCTCGGCCGCCCAGCTCGAGCTGCTGCGGTCGCTGTTCGTCGCGGCGGGGGAGCCCGTCCCCGTCACCGCCGTCGGTGACCCGCACCAGTCCATCTACGGGTGGCGCGGCGCGAGTGCCACCACGCTCAGCGCGTTCCGTGAGGTGTTCCGCGACGGCGGGGCTCCTGCCCCTGTCAAGCAGCTGTCGACCAGCTGGCGCAACGACGTCGCGGTCCTCGACGTCGCCAACGCCGTGGCCGCTCCACTTCGGGCCGGCTCGGCGGTCCCGGTGCTGGAGCTGTCGGCCCGCGCCGGTTCCGGTCCAGGCCGGGTGAGCGCGGCCCGCGTGGTCACCGCTGCCGAGGAGGCGGCCCTGGTGGCGGCCTGGTTGCACGAGCGCCGTGCCCAGGGCGCCTCGTCGGCTGCCGTCCTCTGCCGCAAGCGGTCGCAGTTCGCGCTGGTCATCGACGCCCTGGAGACCCAGGGGGTGCCCTACGAGGTGGTGGGCCTCGGCGGGCTCCTGCTGACCCCCGAGGTCGAGGACATCACCTCGCTGCTGCACGTCGTCCACGACCCGACCCGCGGCGACCAGCTCCTGCGCCTGCTCACTGGTCCGCTCTGCCGACTCGGTGCGGCTGACCTCGACGGGCTCATGGCGTGGGCGCGCCACCAGCAGGAGCTGCGCCTCGGCGCAGCACGGCGCGCCGCTGGCGACGTGGACGGGGAGTCGGCTGACGCCGCCGACGACGACACACCGCCGGAGCCGGTCGACCAGGCCCCCGACAGCACTGACCGCGTCAGCATCGTCGAGGCCGTCGACGAGCTGCCGCCGCCGGGGTGGCGCAGCCGTGACGGCCGCACGGTCAGCGACGTCGCCCTCGGTCGGCTCGTGGGCCTGCAGCAGGCCATCCGCCGGCTGAGGTCCCTGAGCAGCCTGCCCCTGGCCGACCTCGTCGGCGAGGCCGAGCGGGTGCTCGGCCTCGACATCGAGGTCCTCGCCCGGGAGGGCTACACGCCGACCGCGGCCCGCGCCCACCTCGACGCCTTCGCCGACGTCGCCGCGAGCTTCACCGTCAGCGCCGACCGCCCCAACCTCGGTGGCTTCCTCGCCTGGCTCGCCGCGGCGCTGAAGGAGGAGCGCGGGCTCGACAAGGGCTACATCGAGGCCTCAACCGATGCCGTGCAGGTCCTCACCATCCACGCCGCCAAGGGACTGGAGTGGGACGCGGTCGCCGTGCCCGGCCTCGTGGAGGGCACGTTCCCGGCCCTGTCCTCCGCGGTCAGCCGCGTCGTCGACGACGAGTGGGCCGTGCCGACCCCCAAGGCGCGCGGCTGGGTCGCCGGCCTCCAGGACGGCGGGATCCCCTACGCGCTGCGGGGCGACGCCCACGGGCTGCCCGTCCTGGACTGGGCCGCTGCCGAGGACTGGAAGGACATCGACGCCCGGGTGGAGGCGTTCCTGCACGCCGGAGGCGAGCACGCGGTCGCGGAGGAGCGCAGGCTGGCCTACGTCGCGTTCACCCGCGCGAAGACCGACATGCTGCTCACGGCCCCGGTCTGGACCGACGGGAAGACGCCCAAGGTGACCTCGCGCTTCCTGCAGGAGGCGCTGGGCGGGGAGGACCTCGACGTGCAGGTGCTGGAGTGGGCCGACATGCCCGATCCCCTCGAGCCCGACCGCGCCGAGAACCCCGCAGCGGCCGAGGTCGTCTCGGTGCAGTGGCCTGCCGACCCGCTCGCCGAGCGCCGTCTGGCGCTGGCCGACGGAGCCGCAGCCGTGCGCCGCGCGATCGACGAGCACGACGCCCGGACGGCGCAGTCCGACGGTCCGCTGGAGCAGGGGGTCCTCCCGCTGCCCGGTGAGCGGCTCTCGGTCCTCGAGGAGCTGGACCTGCTGCTGGAGGAACGGCGCCGGCTCGCGGCCCGCGGCGACGTCACCGTCCTGCTGCCCCGGCACCTGTCCGCCTCGGCCGTGGTGTCCCTGGCCCAGGACCCGCAGCGGTTCGCCTCGACCCTGCGGCGGCCGATGCCCGAGCCCCCCGCGCTCGCGGCCCGGCGAGGTACCGCTTTCCACGCGTGGGTCGAGCAGCACTTCGCCAAGGCGGCGATGGTCGACATCCTCGACCTGCCGGGCAGCGCAGACGACGACCCCGGCGACGACGCCGAGCTGCCGCTGATGAAGGAGCACTTCCTGGCCAGCGAGTGGGCCACCCGCACCCCGACGGAGATCGAGATCGCGGTCGAGACCGTCATCGACGGCATCGCGGTGCGTGGCCGCATCGACGCGGTGTTCCCCCGTCCGGGTGGAGGCTTCACCGTCGTGGACTGGAAGACCGGGGCCAAGCCGTCCGGGGAGGTGGCACGGGCCCGGGCGCTGCAGCTGGCTGCCTACCGCGTGGCCTTCGCCAGGCTGCGCGGACTCGACCTCGACGAGGTCGACGCCGCGTTCTACTACGCCGGGTCGGGGGAGACGGTGTTCCCCGAGCTCCCGGACGACCGCGACATCGCCGAGCTCCTCGCGGCGGTCCCGGACTAGGAGCGGGAGTAGCCGGGCTCGAACTCGGGGCCGGGGTCCTCGCCGTCGCCGTCGCCGTCGACGTCGTCGTCGTCGTCGTCGAACTGCACCGGACGGCTCGGGCCGGTGTGGCTGGCTCCGGCTGTCGGCGGCGTCACCGGGATCTCGGTGGTGGAGTCGTCGCGGGGCTCGTGGCGGGCCACCCGCTCGTCGTCGTCGACGACCTCGGAGTCCGCTGGCTCCGCGAGGTCGGCGTCGTGGTGCGACTCCGGCTCGTCCCCGTCGTCCGGCTCCGGCTGGGCAACCGGCTCCTGGGCCTCAGGGTGGAGCTCGGCGTCCGGCTGGGCGTCCGGCCCCTCCAGGTCGTCCTCGCCGGCCGTGGGGGCGAACATCACCGCGACGTCCTCGTCCTCCTCCTCGGAGTCCTCGACGACGACCGGGGGGACCACGACGGGCACGGGACGGCGCGCCGGGGTCGGCTCGGTGTGGCGGTAGTCGTGGGCCGCCTCCTCCCGCTCGTGGACCTCCTGCTCGAGCCGGCGCAGGGTGGCTGCGTGCCGCTCGACGAGGAGGCGGTCGCCACCGCTGACCGCGGCGAGCAGGGCAGACAGGACGCGCATCTCCGCGACGAGCCGGGCCCGGGTCAGCAGGTGGGGGTCGGGACGCTCGGAGCGGGCGTGGGCGTAGGCCTCCATGAGCGTCTCGATGGCCGGCTCGGACGCCTGGGTCGCGAGGGCGGAGAAGTCGTCGGCGGGGTCGGCGACCTTGGCGTCCTCCCAGCCTGTGAGGGCCCTGACGCGACCGGTGGAGGCGTCCTGGTCGTCCTCGAACACGACCAGCACCTGGTCGCCGGTGAGGTCACCGTGCGTCGGGGTGGGCGCGAACCGCCACAGCGCCACGTCCTCCAGCTGCTTCTCCCAGCGCGCGAGCAGCCCGGTCGGCACGTGCCCGGTGGCTGCCGCGCGGTCAAGCTCGGTGAGCCGGCGGGTGCGGTAGGTGTCCGCGTCGTACGCCGGCAGCCCCGCCTCCTCGAACAGCCCGTGGTCGGCGTTGTGTAGGGCGGCGATCGCGCGCCCGAGCTCGGCGGCCAGGCCGGGACCGGCGGGCAGTGCGCCGAAGTCGATGTTCTGGCCCGGCAGGAAGGGGTAGATCGCGGCGCGACCGCCCTCCTTCAGCGGGGCGAAGCCCTTGGGGGTGGGCACGCTGAAGGGCAGCCTGCGGGCGAGGAGGCCGAGCAGCCCGAAGGTGGACTCCATCTGGGCGGCAGCAGCCTGGGTGCGTGGCACCCGCACCACCCAGCGCCGGTGCTGGGTGTCCTGGACGAACGCCACGTCGTACTGGTGGTCAGGGGTGCCCGGCAGCGCCTCGACGCTCGCGGGGTCCAGGCCCGGCACGGCGGCACTGGCCAGTGCGGCGAGGAAGAGGGGGCTGCGGTCCACGCGCCCACCGTATGCCGAGAGGGCGCACCTAGGGTGGAGGCGTGGGCTCCTTCGCCAAAACTCTCCCGACTCTGCCTTTCGCCCAGCCCGGGCTCGACCGGTCGGCGGAGCTGCGCACCGACCCCGGCCTGCTGGCGGACCTCCTGGCGACGCCGACGACCCGCGTGCTCGAGCTGCACGGGGACCGGGTCGCCGTCCGGGAGGAGGTAGGCGCCCGCAGCGTCGAGGTGCGGCTGTCCCTGCGGGCGCCCGAGCCCGGTGACACCGACCGGCTGGCGCTCTTCCTCGGCGTCGACGAGCGCGACACGGCATACGTCACCGTGGTGCTCGACGCCCCCGAGGACGCGGACGGACCGGGCGGCGAGGGCACCGCCGGGCTGCGCACCCTGCGCCAGGTCGGGGCCGACCTCGAGGCCCTCGACGCCACCGTGTTCACGACCTCCCTGGCGCTGGCCAACTGGCACCGCGCGCACCCGTTCTGCCCGCGCTGCGGTGCCCCCACCGAACCGGCCCAGGGCGGCTGGCTGCGCCGGTGCACCGCTGAGGGGAGCGAGCACTACCCGCGCACCGACGTGGCCGTGATCATGTCCGTCGTCGACCAGGACGACCGGCTGCTGCTGGCTCGTGGCGCGGGCTGGGGCGAGGGCCGCTTCTCCGTCCTCGCGGGGTTCCTCGAGCCCGGGGAGAGCCTGCCCGTGGCGGTCGCCCGGGAGGTCCGTGAGGAGGTGGGCCTGGAGGTCACGGACGTCGAGTACCTCGGTGACCAGCCGTGGCCCTTCCCGACCTCCCTGATGGTGGGGTTCACGGCCCGGGCCGTCGGGGTCGACCTCGTGCTCCAGGACTCCGAGATCGCCGAGGCGCGCTGGTTCACCCGTGACGAGCTCCGGGCCGCTGTTGCCGACGGCCGGCTCGCGATGTCGGGGCGGCTGTCGATCTCCCGACGGCTGCTCGAGCACTGGTTGGGCCACGAGGTCGACGCGCCGTGACGGCGCGCCGGTGAGGCGCCGCCAGTGAGGGGCCTGCCCCCGACGCGTGGCCCCGGACGGCGCGAAGCCGCCCGCACCCGGCTGGGTGGGGCGGCTTCGGCGGTCGAGGGCGCCTCGTCAGGAGGCGAGGCGCTTCTTGACCTCGTTGATCGACGGGTTGGTGGCCGCGGTGCCGTCGGGGAACAGCAGCGTGGGGACGGTCTGGTTGCCGCCGTTGACGTCCATCACGAACTTCACCGCGTCGGCCTCGTCCTCGATGTTGACCTCGGTGAACGCGATGCCCTCACGGCCCATCTGCGCCTTGAGGCGGTTGCAGTACCCGCACCACGACGTGGTGAACATGGTCACGGAACCGGGGGCCGGAGCCTTCGGGGTCGACATCGGGCAGCACTCGCTCTCTGGAGGGAACAGGGTCAGTCGGGGCCTGGTGGTGGCCCAGAGGGGTCAACACCGCGGCGGGCCTCGGTCTTCCGCTGCGCCGGTGTGACGTCCGTGACCATGATGACCCATGCCCGAACCCGAACCCGTGACCGAACCCCGCTTCGACCCCGCGCTCCTGCGGCTCGCCGCCTCACGCAACCTCGCGGCCCTCGCCGCCCTCAAGCGTGGCGGCCGCCCCCAGCTGTCCATGGTCAACTACGCGCTCGCGGTGGAGCGTGACACCGTGACGGCCAGGATCTCCGTCGTCGACGGCCGCGCCAAGGTCGCCAACCTGCGCCGCGACCCGCGCGCCTCGCTGCTCGTGACCTCCCCGGACGGCTGGTCGTACGCCGTGCTCGAGGGGGAGGCGGAGCTGTCACCCGTCGCGAAGGCGCAGGACGACCCGACCGTGGAGGAGCTCGTCGAGCTGTACCGCACCATCCGTGGCGAGGACCACCCGGACTGGGACGACTACCGGCGGGCGATGGTGGCCGACCACCGGCTGGTCCTGAAGGTGCACGTCCACAAGGTGTACGGCCTGGCCCAGTGACGCCGAGGGGCCGTCCCACGAGCTGGGGACACGCATACCTCGCCGTCAGCGGGGTCTGACAGGATCGCGGGCGATGTCCTCCACACCCGCACCGCCGTCCGCCGACGAGATCCTCGCCGCCCTCGACCCCGAGCAGCGCGAGGTCGCAGCCCACCCGCTCGGCCCGATGTGCGTGCTGGCGGGGGCCGGAACGGGCAAGACGCGGGCCATCACCCACCGCATCGCGTACGGCGTCCACTCGGGCGCCTACCAGCCGCAGCGCGTGCTCGCGGTCACCTTCACGGCCAGGGCTGCGGGCGAGATGCGCACCCGCCTGCGCGACCTCGGAGTCGCCGGCGTGCAGGCCCGCACCTTCCACGCCGCCGCCCTGCGCCAGCTGCACTACTTCTGGCCGCAGGCCATCGGTGGCGCAGCACCGGAGGTCATGCCGCAGAAGGCGGCCGCCGTGGCGCAGGCCGCGGCGTCCCTGCGCCTCGACCTCGCCCGCGACCGCACGGCCATCCGCGACCTGGCGGCCGAGGTGGAGTGGGCCAAGGTCTCCATGCTCACCCCCGAGACGTATGCCGCCGGCGCACGCGCCGCCCGCCGCGAGCCGCCCGGCCTCGACGCCACGGCCATGGCGCGGGTCCTGGAGGCGTACGAGCAGGTCAAGACCCAGCGTGGCGTCATCGACTTCGAGGACGTCCTGCTGCTGACCGTGGGGATCCTCTCCGAGCGGGAGGACATCGCCCGGGCGGTGCGGGCGCAGTACCGGCACTTCGTCGTCGACGAGTACCAGGACGTCAACGCGCTGCAGCAGCGTCTCCTCGAGCTCTGGGTGGGCGAGCGACCCGACCTGTGCGTCGTCGGTGACCCGGCGCAGACCATCTACTCGTTCACCGGGGCCAGCCCTCGCCACCTGCTCGAGTTCCCCACCACGCACCCCAAGGCGCAGGTGGTGCGGCTCGTGCGCAACTACCGCTCGACGCCGCAGATCGTCGGGCTCGCCAACCTCGTGGTCCGCGGTCCCTCCGGTGCCATGCGCAGCAACGCCGTCACCCTCCAGGCGCAGGCCGGTGACGGCCCCATGCCCTCGCTGACCGCCCACCCGGACGACCCGGCGGAGGCCGCTGCAGTGGCGGGCGAGATCGCCGACCGCGTGGCCAAGGGCGTGTCCCCGGGTGACATGGCGGTGCTGTTCCGCACCAACGGCCAGTCGGAGGCCTTCGAGGCAGCGCTCGCCGAGCGTGACATCCCGTACCTCGTGCGTGGAGGGGAGCGGTTCTTCGCCCGCAGGGAGGTCCGCGACGCCATCCTGCTCGTGCGCGGCGCCGCCCGCTCCGACGACGGCTCGATCCCGCTGCCGGACCTCGTGCGGGACGTGCTGCTCGGCGCCGGGTGGACCCGCGAGGCCCCCAACGCCGGCGGCGCCGCGCGTGAGCGCTGGGAGTCGCTGGCCGCCCTTGCCGCCCTCGCCGACGACCTGGTCGTGGCCTCGCCGGAGGCCCGCCTGCCCGACTTCGTCCGCGAGCTCGACGAGCGCGCGGCCGCCCAGCACGCGCCGGCCGTCCAGGGCGTGACCCTGGCCTCGCTGCACGCCGCCAAGGGCCTGGAGTGGGACGTCGTGTTCCTCGCTGGGGTCTCCGACGGCTACCTGCCCATCACCATGGCCGACACCCCGGAGGCCATCGAGGAGGAGCGCCGGCTCGCGTACGTCGGCGTCACCCGTGCCCGTCGCGAGCTCCGCCTGTCCTGGGCCGGGGCTCGCACGCCGGGCGCGCGGGCCAGCCGCCGACCGTCGCGCTTCCTCGACGGCGCGGCGAGCATCCTGGGCGAGGGCGCCCGGTCGCAGCCCAAGAGCTCCTCGGGGCGCCGCGGGGGTTCGGCGGGCAGGCCCGGCAAGCCCGTGCTACCCGCGCACTGCCGCTCGTGCGGCACGGAGCTGACCACCGCGGCGCAGCGCAAGACCGGCCGCTGCGACGACTGTCCGCCCACCTACTCCGAGGCCGTGTTCGAGCGGCTGCGCGAGTGGCGCCTGGCCGTGGCCAAGCAGTCCAGCGTGCCGGCCTACGTCGTGTTCACGGACGCGACGCTCACCGCGATCGCCGAGCGGGAGCCCTCGTCCGAGGGCGAGCTGGCGCAGATCTCCGGAGTCGGGGCCCGCAAGCTGGGTCTCTACGGCGCGCAGGTGCTCGCGCTGATCGGCGGGTCATCGGCGGAGGAAGTTCTCGAAAACCGTTCGGCTGCAACAGAATCCGGCAACTGATCCCGCCTTGGCGAATTCTTTGCCGAATTTCTCGTTAAATGCGTTGCTGCCCTCGCGCACGCTGCTCTACCCTTGACGAGCACGCCCGGTGGGAACACCGACCGGGCCCCACGACACCGCGAAGGAGGGTTGGCCCCATGGAGAACATCACGATGACGATCGACGCGACGCACATGTCCCGCGTCCGTTCCGTGTGCCCCGAGGCCGCCCACGTCGTCCTCGCAGGCACCCGTGGACCGGTTGCCCAGGGGACCGCTGTGTCCGCCTCCGTCGCCATCCGTGTCATCGCCGATGCCCAGCTCCCGATGTTCTACGTCGACGGTTTCGGCGCCGGCAATGGCACCACCACCACCAAGGATCTCGCGTTCCGTCCCTTCGGAGAGCCGCCTGTCTAGGCCACCAGCCAGCAGGCCCCTCCGAGGCCGCGGAACCCGATATCCGGGATCCGCGGCCTTTCTGTTTGTCCAGACAGATTTCTTCCGCACCAGACCTGCAGGGAGAAGCACCACCGAATGAAGCACGACACCACCCAAGAGAAGGCGCCGGCCCCCGACCGGGGAACCACCGGCGAGAACGAGACGAACACCACTGCCACCACCGTGGCGGGACGACGAGAGGGAGGTGACACCCGATGCAGTTGAGCGCACTCCACGACCTGAACGAGCAGGCCGCGACGGCAGGCGACGGCATCCCGTGTCGAGAGAACGACGCCGAGATGTGGTTCGCCGAGAGCCCGGCCGACGTCGAGTTCGCGAAGTCGCTGTGCCACACGTGCCCGGCCCGGATGGCCTGCCTCGCAGGTGCCATCGACCGTGCCGAGCCGTGGGGCGTCTGGGGAGGCGAGCTCTTCGTCCAGGGAGTCGTCGTCGCCCGGAAGCGGCCCCGCGGCCGTCCGCGCAAGAACCCGGTCGCCGCATGAGCGTCTCCGTCGTGACCGCCACCCCGATCGCGGGGGTGCCTGAGGGGGCTCCCGTGGACCCGGCAGTCGATGCCGGGTCCACGGGACGGCACCTCGGCCGCCCGCACACCACCACCGTCCACCACCGCACCACCAGGAGCTCAACCATGTTCCAGGCCTTGTACGCCGACCTGGCGCGCGCCCATCGCACGCGCCGCCAGCGGGAGTACCAGCGCCGGCTCGAGGCACAGACGCAGCACGACATGCTGCTGGCCATGCCTCGCATGCTGGCCCGGTGACCCCCCGCCCCGAACCCGTCGGGACCCCCGTGTTGAGGTGGTCCCGGCGGGTTCTTCCATGCCAGGGCAGTGCGGGGTAGGGCACCGCCTAGGCTCGCGCCATGTCCCGTGAGGCCGTGGTGGCAGCCCTGACCGTCCCCGAGCTCGCCCCCGTCGTGGACCTCGTCGTCTGGGTGGAGGACGGGGTCGCCGTTGCAGCCAACCACGTCGGCCGGGTGCGGCTGCACCTCGACGGCAGGCACGAGGTCGTGTCGGGCCAGGACCCGGTGGCCTCGACGGATCCGATGGCCTTCCTGCCGTACGCCGCCGAGCTCGGGGCGCCGGGCCCCCGCGTCTCCACCGACAACGCCTACCCGTATGCCGCGCGCCGGATCCTCTCGGCGTTCGCCGACGCCGACCGCAGCCCCGACCTCGCCGTCGTCCACACTCCCCGGCACTTCTTCCCTGACGAAGGTGGCCACCGTGGCGAGCACGGGTCGCTGGATGTCATCCAGTCCCGTGCGCCCCTCGTGATGGCCGGTCCCGGCGTCCGGCAGCTCGGCCCCGTCGACGACCACGCCCGACTCGTCGACGTCGGCCCCACGCTCGCCGTCCTCTGCGGGGTCCCGGAGACGGACCTGGTCGACGGCAGGGGTGAGCCGCTCGACGGCGCCCCGCTCGCGCAGTACCTCCAGCTCCCACCCGCCCCGGCCGGCGGGTCCACGGGCGGATCCACGGGTGGGGCCGTGGGGGTGCCCAAGAAGGTCGTCGGCATCCTCTGGGACGGTGCCCACTGCGGTGACCTGCTCGCCATGGCCGAGGCGGGTGAGCTGCCCGGTGTCGCCTGGCTCCTGGAGCGGGGGCTGGCCCTGCGCGGGGGAGCGGTGGCGGAGTTCCCGAGCGTGACCCTCACCAACCACACCTCGATCCTCACCGGGGTCGGCCCGGGAAGGCACGGCGTGCTGGGCAACGTGTTCTACGACCGCGCCACCGGAGAGCGCGTCGTGCCCAACGACGCCGCCACCTGGCACCGCAGCGCGGAGTGGCTGAGGTCCGGAGTCCGCACGGTCTTCGAGATGGTGAACGACCATGTGCCGCAACAGAACTCGCCGAGAACGGCCAGCATCGACGAGGCCATCGACCGTGGCGCCGACTACGGCACCATGGCACTGCTGCGCGAGGCCGGTGGCTTCCAGGCCGCCGCCGACGGCATGGGTGACCTCATGCCCGACCCGGCGAGCTCGGTCTTCCTGCAGCACCCCGAGCACCTCGACGACAGCTACTTCCACTGGGGGATGCAGGTCGACGACCTCGGCCTGCAGCAGCTGCTCCAGCTGTGGGAGGACGCCGAGTCGGCGCCGGTGCTGACCTGGTGGGCGAACGTCGTCACCGACGCAGGGCACCACGGCGGCGGCCCGCGCTCGGCGATGGCCCGCGACTCCCTGCGCCAGAGCGACGCGAGGCTCGTGGCGTTCCTCGACCACCTCGAGACGCTGGGCGTGCGCGACGAGGTCACCTTCCTGCTCACCGCCGACCACGGGTTCGAGGCCGCCGACCCGGGCGTCACGGGTTCGTGGACCCCGGCGCTCGACGCGCTGGGGATCCCGTACCGCGACGAGGGCCCGGGCTTCGTCTACCTCCTCTGACACCCGACTTCGTCTACCTCCTCTGACACCCCCGACTTCTTGCCCGGTCGGCACCGTTTGGGGCCGCTCGCGGCCTCGAAACGGTGCACGCCGGGCAAGAAGTCGGGAATAGGCTGGACGCCATGGCCACGCAGATCCGCATCGCCCAGGACGAGGCCGCCGACGCGGTGCTCAGCTCCGACCCGTTCGCCCTCCTGGTCGGCATGCTGCTGGACCAGCAGTACCCCATGGAGCACGCGTTCCGCGGGCCGTCGAAGATCCTCGAGCGGTTCGGCACGCTGTCACCGCAGGCGATCGCCGAGGCCGAGCCCGAGGCGTTCGCCGACCTCTGCTCCACCCCGCCGGCCATCCACCGTTACGGCAGGTCCATGGCCGGGCGGGTGCAGCAGCTCGCGGTCGTCGTCCGTGACGAGTACGGCGGCCGGGCCGAGACGATCTGGCAGGACGCCGAGGACGCCCGGGACCTCCTCGCCCGGCTGAGGGCGCTGCCCGGGTTCGGCGACCAGAAGGCACGCATCTTCGCCGCCCTTGTGGGCAAGCAGCTCGACGTGCGCCCGGCCGGCTGGCAGGAGGCGGTCGGCCCGTACGCCGAAGACGGCTCGTACCGGTCGGTGGCCGACGTCGTCGACGCCGAGTCGCTCGCGAAGGTGCGCGAGTTCAAGCAGGCGGCGAAGGCCGAGCTCAAGGCCAAGGCTGCTGCGGCGAAGGCGAAGGCCTGATCGTGCCCAAGGTGGCCCCGGTCTGCGCCATCTGCGGCAAGGTCGCGGCCGACCCGGCGCTGGCCGCCATCACCTGGGCCCGGGGCACCGAGAACGGCCGGGACGTGTGGACCTGCGACCGGTGCAGCCGGGAGCACCTGCGCAGCATCGAGGGAAAGCTCGACAGCGCCTGGTGGTGAGGCCGGGACGGCTCAGTCGAGGGGCGGCGGCAGGGTGTGCAGCTTGAGCCCGGGCATGTGCTCGATGACGATGTCGCGGGCGGGGATGGTGCCGTTCAGCTGGCACAGCACCCCGATGCCCCCGAGCCACACGCGGTGGATGAGCAGGTAGGACGGCGGCAGGTTGAGCTTCATGCCGACGAGGAACTCCGGCCTGCGGACGTCGTTGACGTGCGCGGCGACGCTGCGCAGCCACGGCCGGCTGAAGGTGAACTCCTCGTGCATGAGCGGGTCGATGAACGGCTGCAGGTAGTCGAGCAGGGCGTGGGCGTCCAGCGACATGGTCGGCTTGATGAACCCCTCGGAACGCAGCCCGGCCTCGAGGGCAGGAGCGTCGCCGCAAAGGGCGGCGGCCGCCAGCGTGCCCATCGCCGACGGGAGGCCGTGGGGCAGGCGGTTGACGGCGCCGTAGTCGATGACCCCGAGGCGGCCGTCCTCCAGGAGGCGGAAGTTGCCCGGGTGGGGGTCGGCGTGGAGCAGCCCGGCTCGCGCCGGTCCCACGAGCAGGAACTCCATGTAGCGCTGCGAGGCGGCGTTGCGCTGCTCGGGCGTGCCCTTGGCGACGATGGTCGACAAGGGGGTGCCGCCCATCCACTCCGAGACGATCACGTGCTCGCTGTTGACCAGCACCTCCGGCACAGCGAAGTGCGGGTCGTCGCGGAAGACCTTGGCGAACCTGCGCTGGTTGGAGGCCTCGAGGTTGTAGTCGAGCTCCTCGGACATGCGCGACTTGAGCTCGTCGGTGATCGGCTTGATGTCCATGCCAGGGATCCAGCCCCCGGCCAGGCGGGCCACCCGGGCGAGCTGGTTGAGGTCGGACAGCAGCGCCTTGCCGGCGCCCGGGTACTGGATCTTGACCGCCACCTCCCGACCGTCGCGCCACACCGCCCGGTGGACCTGCCCGATCGAGGCCGCCGCTGCGGGGGAGTCGTCGAAGGACTGGAACTTCGCCGAGCGCCAGCGGGGGCCGAGCTCCTCGGCGAGGACGGCGTGCACGGTGGCGGCGGGCAGCGGGGGTGCCGCCTCCTGCAGCTTGGTGAGCGTGGCCCGGTACGGCGCGGCCATCTCCTCGGGCAGGGCCGCCTCCATGACCGACATGGCCTGCCCGAACTTCATCGCTCCGCCCTTGAGCTCGCCGAGCACGGTGAACAGCTGCTGGGCGGTGCGGGCCTGGAGCTCAGCGGCCACCAGCTCGGCCGGCTTGCCACCGACGCGCTTGCCGAGGCCGACCGCGGTGCGCCCGGCGAACCCGAGGGGCAGGCTGGCCAGGCGGGCCGTGCGGCTGACGGCGCGACGCGGGAGCTCGTTCATCCAGCCATTCTCACCTGTCGCGGGGGAGTTGCATCGCCGGGTGGGTCCGAGGTCGTCCGTACGGCGCACCCGCACCGGGGGTGGACCTCCCACTGGCGCTGCCTCACGCGCGGCCACGGGAGCCCCACCTCGAGGGACCGGCCCACCGGGAGCGGCTGCCCGTCGAGCACGCCGAGGACCACCATGGCGGCCATCGCCGAGGCCACCCCGACCAGGGAGGCCTCGCCGCCGACGTCCCGCCCCGGGCCCACCGTGGGGCGGGTGAGCTGGCCGAGCAGGGCCGGCCAGGCCGGGTCGAGGTCGGCCCTCGCGAGGTCCAGGCAGCGCAGGCACGGTCCTCCGGGCGCCGAGAGCGGCCCGACCACCGCCTCGACCTCGTGCATGACCAACGGGAGGACCGGCACGGCGTGCCGCAGCCAGGGCTGTGCGCTGGCGGGGTCGAGGGCGCCGGACGCCACGAGCACGACCACGTCCGGCACCCCGGTGGGCGCGTGCTCCCAGTCGTCGGCCGCCCGGGCGCCCTGGGACACGCGGGAGACCCCGGCCCGGCGCAGCGCCGAGGCGACCGCGCTCGGCACCTCCCCGCGGCCCGAGACGAGCACGTGCGCGGCGTGGCGGCGCACCAGCGCGCCGTACCCGGCCTCGGGAGGGGAGCTCGTGCGCAGCAGGGCGTCGGACTCCGGCGAGAGGACCGCGCGAGTCGACGGCGGCAGGGCCTGCGGGCCGGTCGCGTCGACGACCAGGCCGCGCGAGACCAGGTGGTCGAGCAGGACGCGCCCGGACGCGCTGGTCAGGGCCTGCGGCAGCTCGTGGGTGCCGTCGAGCGCCTCAAGGGCTGCGACCTGTGCGGGCGTGAGGCCCACGACCACCGCCCCGCGCTCCGCGTCGGTGCCGAACTGCACCTGGCCGGTGCCGCGGCGCAGCACGGGCCAGACGGTCTTGAGCAGTGGGCCTCGGGTCACCCGCGCCAACCTGCCACAGCCACGGGCACGCCCCGGCCGCTCATCCACAGGGGCTTCCCACGCCGTACCCATCTCGTCCCGGCGTCCGGTCAGGGCCTGACCGGGCCCGGTGACGTCGGGGGACGCAGCGAGGGGCGGACCCGACCGTGTGGTCGGGTCCGCCCCTCGTCGATGGCGGCCTGCGTCAGGCCTTGCCGAGAATGCGGTTGAGGTTGGTCCCGCAGACGGGGCAGACGCCCTTGGCCATGCGGCGGCCGTTCGTCTCCACGACACGGCCCTCGGCCTCGCGCTTCTCCTTGCACTTCACGCAGTAGAACTCGCCCTTGTAGGTCTCTTCAGCCATCGCCATGTCTCCTTGTCGATCTCGGCGCACGCTGCGCCGTCGGACTTCGGCCACCGTAGACCATGCTGAGCACAAAATCCCGCAAGGGGGTGTGTCCTCCGTGCTCAGGACCGCCCCTAGGCTTCGTGCCGTGACGGGTCGACAGTGGTGGGACGGGGAGTACGAGGACCTGCAGGTCAGGGCCCACGAGGCGTCGGGCGGTCGGGTGGCGGTGGTGACGCTCGACCTGCCCGAACGGCGCAACTCGATGAGCGGGCCGATGACCGCGTCGTGGGTCGAGGTGATGCGGCTGCTGCGCGACGACCGCGACCTCGCCGCGGTCGTCGTCACCGGGGCCGCGCCGGCGTTCTGCGCCGGGGGCGACCTGTCGTGGATCGTGTCCGAGCCCGACGCCTCGGTGCCGGACCTGCGCGACCGCATGCTCGCGTTCTACCGCTCGTGGCTCGCCATCCGCGACCTCGAGGTGCCGACCATCGCCGCGGTCAACGGTGCCGCGATCGGGGCGGGTTTCGCCGTCGCGCTCGCGTGCGACCTGCGCTACGTCGCCGACGGGGCGAAGCTGGGCGTGCCGTTCACCGCCCTGGGCCTGCACCCGGGGATGGCCACCACCTGGTCGCTGCCGGACGTGGCCGGGCACGCCGTCGCCCGCGACCTGCTGCTCACCGGACGCATCGTCACCGGGGAGGAGGCCGTGCGGCTCGGGCTGGCCTCGCGCGCGCTGCCCGCCGACGAGGTGCTCCTCGAGGCGCTGGCGGCCGCGGAGCGCATCGCCGCTGCTGCGCCGGTCGCCACGCGACTGACGCTGCAGGCGCTGCGCGGGGGAGGGCACGCCGACCACGAGACGGCACTGCAGTGGGAGGCGCTGGCCCAGGCCACGACCCTGGCCACCGCCGACGTGCACGAAGGCATCGCCGCGGCGGCAGGGCGCCGTACCCCGCAGTTCCGCGGCCGGTAGCGACCCGACGCGCGCCGACCGCGCACGCCGGGATCTTTGAGCGCTCCGTACGGTGTCCACCGGGTCACCCGCTCAAGGACCCGGGGTGGAGGGGGCGCGGCGTGGGTGTCGGGCCGGAGTTCACCGGGGTTGTCAGGGTCCTCACCTATCGTGAGGACCATGGGGACCACTGACATCGAGGTCAGGCGCAGTCGGCGTCGGCGCCGGACCGTGAGCGCGTACCGGGACAACGGGCGCACGATCGTGCTCATCCCCGCCCGGTTCACCCGTGCCGAGGAGCAGCAGTGGGTGGCCACCATGGTCGCCAAGCTGGAGAAGGGCGACCAGCGCCGACGCCCAAGCGACACCCAGCTGGCCAAGCGTGCCGCCGACCTGTCCCAGCGGCACCTCGGCGGTCTGGCCAAGCCCTCGAGCATCCGCTGGGTCACCAACCAGAACTCGCGCTGGGGCTCGTGCACCCCTGCCGACGGCACCATCCGCATCTCGGCCCGGGTCAAGGGCATGCCCTCGTACGTCCTCGACTACGTGGTGCTGCACGAGCTCGCCCACCTGCTCGCGCCCGGCCACGGCCCGGAGTTCTGGTCCCTGCTCGAGAGCTACCCCCGCACGGAGCGCGCCCGGGGCTACCTCGAGGGGGTCGCCGCGACCGCCGGCCTGGACCTCGAGGACGACATCAGCGACGGCGGCGAGGAGCTGGGCGAGGCTGCCCTGGACATCAGCGCCGGCGACTGAGCCAGAGGGGGCGCCGGCCTGGTGCCCGGCGCCCGACCCGCAGCACCGGGGCCGGAGTCGTCAGCCCAGCATCCGCTGGGCGGCCCGGACGAGCGGCCCGAGCTCGGCCTCGGTCTCCGGCGGCATGCCGTCCGTCGGCCACCAGGCCACGTCCAGGGACTCGTCGCTGACCTCGTAGGCCGCGTCGTCGGGGGCGACGCCGGCGAACCGGATGTCGAGGTGCTCGGCGCAGCGCCCGAATGCCGGGGCCAGGAGCTCGTGGCGGTGCAGCTCGACGATCCGCGGGTCGAGGACCAGGTCCGGCAGCCCGCTCTCCTCACGGGCCTCCCGGGTCGCCGCCGCCAGAACCGTGTCGTCCTCGGGCTCGAAGTGCCCCCCGAACTGCAGCCACATCCCGGCCTTGGCGTGCAACGTGAGCAGCACGCGGTCGAGCGACGGGCTGAGGACGATGGCACCGGTCGTGAGGTGCTGCCGGGGCCCCTGCTTCCACAGTGCGCCCGGGTGCTCCGCGCAGTGGTCGAGCAGCTCGCGGCGCCACTGCTCCTGCTGCGGGTCCGGCGCCTGCCACCCGTCGAGGCGGGCGATGGCGTCCTCGCGGAGCGCGACGTACGCCGCGGGGACCTCGTCGGTCACTGGTCGGGGCCCTTCTCACCCTCGGCGAGCAGCTGGTCGAGGGCAGCGTCCATGTCGGTGTCGGTGGACGTGCCGAACCGCTCGACGTAGCCCAGCGGGTCGTCGAGGTCGGCCGCGGTGGGGGCGACGTCGGGGTGGCCCCACGCCGCGTCGCGGCCGTCCTGGCCGTGGCGGTCCTCGAGTGCAGCCCACAGGTTGGCGGCGTCGCGCAGCCGGCGCGGGCGCAGCTCGAGCCCCACGAGGCCGGCGAAGACCTTCTCAGCGGGACCGCCCGTGGCGCGCCGGCGGCGTACGGCCTCGCCGAGGCTGGCCGCCTGCGGCAGGTGCGCCCTGGTGGCCCGCTCTGAGACGACGTCGACCCAGCCCTCGACGAGCGCGAGGTAGGTCTCGAGGCGGGCGAGGGCGGCGCGCTGGCTGGCGCTTGGGTCGGGGCGGAAGAGCTGGTCCTGCAGGGCGGACTGGAGCGCGGTCGGGTCACTGGCGTCCACCGACGTCAGGGCCGACTCGATCCGGTCGGTGTCGATGCTGATGTCACGGGCGTAGTCGCGCACCGCGGCGAGGAGCTGCGGCCCGATCCACGGCACCTCGGAGAACAGCCGCACGCGCGCTGCCTCGCGCACGGCGAGGTAGAGGCGCACCTGGTCGAGGTCGACGCCGAGACCCTCGGCGAACGCCTCGACGTTGGCGGGCAGCAGCACGACCGAGCGGTCGGCGACGAGGGGGAGGCCCACCTCGGTGCCGCTCACGGTCTCGGTGGCGAGGGCGCCGAGCGCCTGTCCCACCTGCAGGCCGAACATCGAGCCGCTCATCTTGGCCATCATCGGCTCGACCTGGCCGAGGAACGCCGCAGGGTCCATGCCCGCCGGCAGAATGCCCTCGGGGAGCAGGCCCTCGGGCAGGCCGCCCTCACCGAGTTGCTGGAGCTGGGTGCGCATCGCGTCGCCGACCGCCCGGCCCACACCCTCGGCCACCGGCTCCACGAGGGTGCTCCAGGTCGCCATGGTGCCCTCGACCCACTCGGCCCGGCTCCACGCGTGGGTGGTGATGCCGGGGGCGTCGAAGGCCGTCACCTCGTCGAGCCAGAGCTCGGCGACCTGGGCCGCCTGCGCCACCTGGCGGGCGGCTGCGTCGCCGACGGTGGCGTCGCCCGCGGCGGAGACGGTCTTGCGGGCGGTGTCGGTGGCCAGGGACACGTTGAAGGGGTCGGTGTCGGGGCTGGCGAACATGGCCTGCATCTGGCCGACCATCATCTGCAGCATCGCGGGGTCGACGCGGTCGATGCCCATGTCCTTGAGGGCCTTGGCCATCTCGGGGTCGATCGTGCCGCCGGTGAGGCCCTTCAGCACCTCTTCGAGCTCGGCAGGCAGGCCGGAGCCGGTGGGTTCGTCACCGGACCCGTCTTGGGGTGAGTCGGGTGACTGCGGGTGGTCGGGCACGACTGCTCCTCGGCTGTCCTGAGAGGATGGGCTTCCACCCAAGACAACCACGCGGAGGCCAGTGTGAGTTCCCCTGCCCGTGCCGGGCGGGGCGGCGTTCGCTCGCGGCGTAGCGCGATCGACGTGGCCGTCGTCGGCACCGCCGACCCGGCGAGCCGTGCCGTGCTCCGCGCCCTGGTGGTCGCGGCCGCCCGGGGCCACGCCGCAGCCGGCGCCCCCGGGGCGCAGGCGCGCGTCGGCACCGTGGTCGCCGTGGACACCGAGCGACCGCCCGTGGGTGGGGTCGACTTCCGCTATGCCGACCCGGCGGACCCTGCCCTGGTCGCCGCGCTCACCGGGGTCCACACGGCCGTGTACGTCGCGGCCAGCACCGACCTGGGCGAGGACCTCGCCCTCGGGACGAGGGTGCGGCGGGAACGCAACCTGCGGCGCGCGCAGACCGTCGTGACGGCTGCGGCCGCCGCCGGGGTGCGGCACCTCGTGGTCGTGACCGGTGCGCAGGTGTACGGCGCCCTGCCGGACAACCCGGTGCCCCTGGAGGACGACGCCCCGCTGCGGGCGCCCTCGGACGAGGGCCAGGTCGGTGACCTTATGGACGTGGAGCAGCTCGTCGCAGTGGCCCGCGAGGTCCACCCGGGGCTACGTACCACCGTCGTCCGGCCCGCCGCGCTCGTCGGTGAGGGCGTCGACACGGTCACCACCCGCCACTTCGAGGCGCCGCGGCTGCTGTCCGTGCGCGGCACCGAGGCGGCCTGGCAGTTCTGCCACGTCGACGACCTCGGCTCGGCCGTCGCGGTGGTCGTCGCCCACGGGATCGAGGGTGCGGTGGCGGTCGGGTCGCCGGGTCACCTCACCCAGGCGGACCTCGAACGGCTGACCGGTATGCGCAGCGTCGAGCTGAGCATGGGCGCGGCGATGGGAACCGCCGACCGCCTCCACCGCGTTGGGGTCTTGCCGGCACCCGCCAGTGACCTGGCGTTCGTCGCGTTCCCGTGGGCGGTGTCCTCCCACACGCTGCTGGGTCACGGGTGGGTGCCGGTCCATGACAATGAGACGTGCCTCGGCGTCCTCCTCGACGCCATCCGGGGCTCACACGCGGTCGCGGCCCGACGCCTCGACCGCAAGGACGCCGCCCTCGGGGCGGCCAGTGCCGCAGTGGCCCTGGTGGGCACCGCGGCGATCATGCGGCGACGCCGCAGGAAGGGTGCCACCGCATGAGCGAACCGGTCACCACGCCGACCGCCCCGACACCGGCGAGCCCGACTCCCGACGCGCCCGAGGTGGTCCTCTGCGACGTCCGTGACGAGGCGCTGAGCGTCGACGAGGTCCTCGGGCTCGTGCGCCACCCGCGGTGCGGGGGCATCGCGGTGTTCGTGGGCGTGGTCCGCGACCACGACCACGGAGAGGCCGTGGCCGCCCTCGACTACTCGGCGCACCCCTCGGTCGTCGCGGAGCTGCGCGCGGTCTGCGAGCAGGTCGCGTCGAGGCACCCCGTGGCCCGCCTGGGGGCGGTCCACCGGGTCGGGCACCTCGAGATCGGTGACACCGCGGTGGTGGCTGCCGTGTCGGCACCGCACCGCGGGCAGGCGTTCGAGGCCTGCCGCGACCTCGTGGACACGCTGAAGTCGACCGTCCCGATCTGGAAGCACCAGCAGTTCTCCGACGGCTCCGACGAGTGGGTGGGGCTGCCGTGACGCACCAGCCTGCCGGCCCGCCCGGCATCGACCCCGCGGGCACCGGTCCCGCAGGCACCGGTCCCGCGAGCCCGGTCACGCCGGACCCGTACCGCCTCGGCCGTCGCTCGGCGACCGCGCTCGTGGTGATGTTCCTGCTCATCGCGCTGGCCGCGCTGTCGACGATCGTGGGCCTGCCCTACGTGATCATGAAGCCCGGCCCCATCACCAACACCCTCGGCAAGCTCTCGGGCAAGGACCTCATCACCGTCTCGGGCGCACCCACCTACCCCACGACGGGCGCCCTCGACTTCACGACCGTGCGCGTCGCCGGCGGCCCCGGCTTCCGCGTCACGGTGTGGGACGTCCTCAAGGCCGCCATCGACCCCAACGAGGCCGTCGTCAAGGAGGAGCTCTACTTCCCCAAGGGCGTCACGGACAAGCAGGTCGAGGAGGAGGGCACCGCGGAGATGATCGACTCCCAGCAGGAGGCGATCGCCGTGGCCCTCAAGGCGACAGGGCAGAAGGTTCCGACCCAGGTGGTCATCGGCCAGGTGGCCAAGGACGCCCCGTCCGCGGCCCTGCTCAAGGCGGGCGACCGCGTGCTGGCCGTCGACGGCAAGACGGTCGACGGGCCCGACGCCATCCGCAGCGCCATCAGCACGCACAAGCCCGGCGACACCGTCGCCCTGAGCCTGCTGCGCGACGGCAAGGACGTGAAGGTCGAGGCGAAGACGCGCGAGTCCGACGGCCGCACCACGGTCGGGGTCTTCCTCGGGACCAGGTTCGACTTCCCGTTCGACGTGAAGATCGACGCCGGCAACGTGGGCGGTCCCTCGGCGGGGACGATGTTCGCCCTGGGCGTCTACGACCGGATCACCCCCGGTGCCCTCACCGGCGGCCAGAAGATCGCCGGCACCGGCACCATCGACGCCACGGGGACGGTCGGGCCGATCGGCGGCATCCGCCAGAAGCTCGTCGGCGCCCGTGACGGGGGAGCGCAGTGGTTCCTGGCCCCGGCCTCGAACTGCGACGAGGTCGTCGGCCACGTGCCCGACGGGTTGCGGGTGGTGCGGATCGCGTCCTTCGACGAGGCGAGGAAGGCCGTCGAGGCCATCGCGGCCAAGCAGGCCACCAGCCTGCCCACCTGCACGAAGTAGACCGGCACGGAGCAGGCCCGTGGGAGCCCGGCGGCGACGGCGTAGGTCGCTCGCCGGGGTGGCGTCAGTCCTGGAGGGTCGCGCGGAGGGCGTGCACGAGGCCCGGTGCGATGTCCTCGCCGAGGGCGACCTGGTCGTCGCGGTCGTGGGCGCGCTGGCGCAGCAGGCAGCGGCTCTGCCCGTCACGGGTGACCGCGACCAGGAGCCGCACGTCCTGGCGCAGCGGGTGCGCGGCCAGCGCGTCGACGGCCGAGTCGGCGTGGACGGGCAGGTCGCGCTCGGCCTCCGGCGGCACGACGATCCGCTCGACGGCGAGGGCGGCGCCCACGACGGTGTCCGGCCACGCGATCCCACCGAGCAGCGACTCGAGGTTGGAGGTCGGCGGCAGGTCCTCCTGCTCGATGGCGCTGAGCGCACCCTCGGCCAGGTCGGCACCCTTCAGCTGGGCCTTGAGGTGCGGCTCGCGGGCGACGAGGTCCGAGGTGGGCACGAGCGCGAACAGGCGGGGGTTCTGGTCCCACCCCGACGCGGCGACGTGCCGCTCGGTGTCGAGGGCTGCGATGGACAGCGGGTCGGCGACGGGCTGGGAGGTCTGGCTCACGCGACCATCGTGCCGTATGGCGCTCGCGCGCCACCACGCGGCGGGCGAGCGGCGCGCACCCGGCTCGCGGGATACCCCGCGGGAACCCCAGCGCTGGTCGGTAAGTTGGTCCCACTACCAGCAGGCCGCCACCGTGGGCGGGCGGCGCGGCAGATCGGGCGTGCAGTGAGTTCTTCAGAGTGGTTCGGCCAGGGCGAACCGGGCGAGGGCGGTCGGCCCGGGGGCGCACCCCGAGGGGGAGCGGGCGGTCGACGTCCCCCGACCTTCACCTTCCGGCGGCGCCGCGGGCCGCTCCTGCCGACGATCCTCATCCTCGTGGCGCTCGGCTTCGTCGTGTCCATCGCGTCGTCGCTGTGGACCGAGGTGCTGTGGTTCGACTCCGTGGGCTACGAGAGCGTCTTCACCACCCAGCTGACCACCAAGATCCTGCTGTTCGTCGTCGGCTTCGTCATCACGGCGGCGCTGGTCGCCTCCAGCCTGCTCATCGCCTACCGCACGCGGCCGATCTACGCCCCGGTCACGACGCAGCAGCAGAGCCTCGACCAGTACCGCGAAGCCATCGAGCCGCTGCGCAAGGTCGCGATGGTCGGCGTCCCCGCCGTCCTGGGGCTCCTCGCCGGCACGGGTGCGGCGGGGCAGTGGCAGACGTTCCTGCTGTGGCGCAACGGCGGCGACTGGGGCACCAGGGACCCGCAGTTCCACAAGGACCTGTCCTTCTTCGTCTTCGAGCTCCCGTGGATCCGGTTCATCCTCGGCTTCTTCACGATGGCGCTGGTGATGGCGCTGCTGGCGGCCGCCTTCACGCACTACATCTACGGCGGCCTGCAGATCCAGGCGCGCGCCGAGCGCACCACCCGCGCCGCGCGCACCCACCTCGCGGTCCTCGTCGCGGTCCTCGTCCTGGTCCGGGGGGCGACGTACTGGTACGACCGCTACTCCCTCGCGGTCAAGGACTCCTCGCTGCTCACCGGCATCCGCTACACCGACGCCCACGCGGTGCTGCCGGCCAAGGCCATCCTGGCGGTGTCGGCCGTCATGGTCGCCGGGATCTTCGTCGCCTCGATCTGGACCCGGTCCTGGCGGCTGCCGGTCGTGGGTGTGGCCCTGCTGGTCATCACCTCGGTCGTCGTCGGCAGCATCTACCCGGCCCTGGTGCAGCGCTTCGAGGTGCGCCCCTCCGAGAAGTCGAAGGAGCAGCCCTACATCGAGCGCAGCATCAAGGCCACCCGCGCCGCGTACGGCATCGAGTCGGTGAAGACCACGCCGTACGCCGCGACCACCGAGGCGACCCAGGGCCAGCTGCGTGACGACGCGGAGACCATCCCCGGCATCCGCCTCGTCGACCCGATCGTGGTCTCGCCGACGTTCAAGCAGCTGCAGTCGGTGAAGTCCTACTACGCCTTCCCCGACGCGCTCGACGTCGACCGCTACACCGTCGACGGGAAGACCCGCGACACCGTGGTGGCCGTCCGCGAGCTCGACCTGCAGGGCGTCCCCACCAACCAGCGCAACTGGCTCAACGACCACACGGTCTACACGCACGGATTCGGCGTCGTCGCGGCGTACGGCAACCAGCGCACCGCCGACGGCGAGCCGGTCTTCTACGAGAAGAACATCCCGCAGACGGGCCCCTTGGGCCAGTTCGAGCCGCGCGTCTACTTCGGTGAGAAGTCGCCGCAGTACTCCGTGGTCGGCGCCGCGTCGTCGGCGTCACCCCGCGAGTTCGACTACCCCGACAACAGTGCGGCGGGGCAGAAGAACACCACCTACACGGGCAAGGGCGGCGTCGCCATCGGCTCGTTCGCCCGCAAGGCTGCCTACGCCCTGAAGTACCGCGAGCTCAACTTCCTGCTCTCCGACGCGGTCAACAGCGACAGCCGGATCCTCGACCACCGCACGCCGCTCGAGCGCGTGAAGCGCGTCGCACCCTGGCTCACTGCCGACGGCAACCCCTACCCGGCGGTCGTCGACGGGCGCGTGCAGTGGATCATCGACGGCTACACGACCTCCGCCGACTACCCGTACTCGCGGCTCACCGAGATCGACAACGCGACGTCCGACTCGACGACCGCGCGCTCGAGCGCGGTGACCCCGATCGGCACCGGCCAGGTCAACTACATCCGCAACTCGGTGAAGGCGACCGTCGACGCCTACGACGGCTCCATCAAGCTCTACGCCTGGGACGACCAGGACCCGATGCTCAAGGCGTGGAGCAAGGCGTTCCACAACACCGTGCGCCCCCTGTCGCAGATCAGCAGCGACCTGATGTCGCACCTGCGCTACCCCGAGGACCTGTTCAAGGTGCAGCGCCAGATGCTCACCCGCTACCACGTCACCGACGCCGCCTCCTTCTACGGCGGCCAGGACTTCTGGGACGTGCCCGAGGACCCGGCCCAGGAGGAGCGCAACGTCGACCAGCCGCCCTACTACCTGACGCTGAAGATGCCCGACCAGGACAGCGCGAAGTTCTCGCTGACCACGACGTTCAAGCCGGTCGGTGACCGGCAGGTGCTGTCGGGCTTCCTGGCCGTGGACGCCGATGCCGGCAAGGAGGCCGGGAAGCCGAGCCCCGACTACGGCAACCTGAGGCTGCTCGAGCTGCCCAAGGACAGCCAGGTCAAGGGACCGGGCCAGGTCCAGAACGACATCGGCTCGTCCAACCAGACCTCGCCGGCCTTCAGCCTGACGCTGTCGCAGTTCCTCAACAACGCGCGGCAGCAGGGTTCGCGGGTGACCTTGGGCAACCTGCTCACGCTGCCCGTCGGTGGGGGGCTGCTCTACGTGCAGCCCATCTACGTCAGTGCCAACACGACGACGGCGTTCCCGCTGTCCCGGGCCACCGTGGTCGCGTTCGGCAACAAGCTGGCGTGGTCGGACACCCTGGACGGCGCCCTCGACGGCCTGTTCGGCGGCAACTCCGGCGCCACCGCAGGCGACTCCGGCACCGGTGGTACGGGCACGGGCGGTACGGGTGGTGGCACGCCCACGACCCCCACCACCCCCAAGCCGGGGGACGCGGCGGCCCTGGCCAAGGCGCTCGCCGACATCCAGGCGGCGTACGCCGACGGCCAGGCCGCACTCAAGAAGGGCGACTTCGCGGCTTACGGCGATGCCCAGAAGGCGCTCGACGACGCGATCAAGCGCGCAGTCGCCGCAGCCCCCAAGGGCGGCAGCGTCACGGTGAACCCGACCCCGAGCGGCACCGCCACGACGACCCCGTCCGCCAGCTCCACGACGACGCCGTCGCCGAGCACCACGACGACGCCCTGACACCGCGGGAACAGTGCCCTGCACCCGATTTGGTTCGGGTGCAGGGCGTCCCGTACAGTGGTGACTACCGACGCGGGGTGGAGCAGCTCGGTAGCTCGCCGGGCTCATAACCCGGAGGTCGCAGGTTCAAATCCTGCCCCCGCTACCAACGCGTCAGCGACAGAAGGCCCGGACCACTGGTCCGGGCCTTCTGCTTTGCGCCGGCTTAGCGCTGCAGCGCTCACCGAGGTCTGGCGTACGCGGCGACGCCGGTGTCCAGCAGGACGCAGGCCTCGTCGCCCACGGTCCAGGCGTCGTGGCCCGGGTCGATGTCGACGACGTCGCCGGGCCCGAGCTCGAGCTCGTGGCCGTCGTCGAGGCGCACCGTCATCCGGCCCGAGAGGCAGATGCCGGTGTGGTGGGTCTGGCACGAGTCCGTGCCGGCGATGGGCTTGACGTCCTCGGACCAGCGCCAGCCGGGCTCGAAGACGCCACGGCCCAGCGTGAAGTCACCGATGGTGACGACGTCCATGTGGCCGTGCTGGTGGAAGGGGCGCCGCTCGTGCGGGCTGTCGATGCTCTGCTTGTCGGTCATGGTGACCTCCGGTTCGGGTCGGACCCGGGCGGCGCCGGTGGCGACACCCGCCCCGGCGTCGCACAGCAGGGGGACCAGCCCGGCCTGTGACGCCGGCGAGGGCTCAAGCCTCGTCCGCTGCCGCGCGCCCGACCACCGGCAAAAGTGCGAGCCCCGCGGGCACCCGTGCGCGGGCGCCATTGGGCCGGAGGACCTTCGCCTCTGAGGACCGGCCGCTGCCCGGGTCCACCCTCCAGGGGAGGGGTGGGCGCCCGTCCCGGAGGGGCGGTGCGGGCGCCCGTCCCGGAGGGGCGGTACGGGCGCCGGGCCGAGCCAACGGAGGTGGGGGTGGCACGTCGACAGGGTCGGGTGGCGCGCCTGGTGGCAGGAGGCGCGGCGGTCGCCTGCCTGGCCGCAGCCTGCACCACCCAGCCCGGCGGCACCTCGACGCCCAACGCCTCGTCGTCGGCCGGCACGCAGGCGTCCAGGACGCTGGCGGGGAAGGCGATGGTGGCCTGCACGATCAGCGGTGAACAGCCGGTCAAGGCCCAGGCTGCCGCGCTGTGCGGCGTCCTGCCCGTCCCGGAGGATCGCTCGCGCAGCGACGGTCGGCGAGTCGGCCTGCGCGTCGCGGTCGTCCCGGCGGTGCGGGCACCCAGCGCCGACCCGGTGTTCGTGCTGGCCGGGGGCCCGGGCGACGCGGCTACGCAGTTCTTCGCCTGGTTGCCGTCGGTCTTCAAGGACCTGCATGCGGCACGCGACATCGTGCTGGTCGACCAGCGGGGTACGGGGAGCTCCAACCGGTTGACCCTGCCGCAGCTACCGACCCTCACGGGTCTGTCCGCCCGCGCCGCGAACGCCCGCCTCGCCACCTGGTCGAGCGCCGCCCTCGCCTCCGTCGACGCAGACCCCCGCTTCTACACGACGACGGTCGCCGCCGACGACCTCGACGCGGTGAGGGCGGCGCTCGGCTACACGAAGATCGACCTCTACGGCACCTCGTACGGCGGCACGGTCGCCCAGTACTACCTGCGCCAGCACGGGGACCGGGTGCGGGCGGCCGTCCTCGACGGGACGACGCCGGTCGACGTGCCGGTCCTGGAGCGGATCGGGCGCAGCAGCCAGGCGGCACTGGACCTGCTCTTCCGCCGCTGCGCGGCGGACACCACGTGCCACCGGGCCTTCCCGCGCCTCGCCACCGAGTGGGCTGCCCTGCTGCAGCGGTTCGCCCACCCGGTCACGGTCGTCGACCCCGCCTCCGGCGCCTCGCAGGTCGTCGACAAGGTGATGCTCGCAGCCGCGGTGCACTCGGCACTGCTGACCGAGCAGGGCGCCGCGCAGCTGCCCCTCGCCCTCCACCTGGCCTTCCGGGGCCGGCTGCTCGAGGCCGGGCGACTCATCGGCACCTCCGACAACCCGGGTCCCACCCTGCTCATGGCGGACGAGGTGACCTGCTCCGAGAGCTGGGCACGGTACGACCCCGCAGAGGTGGCGCGGCAGGGCGAGCACTCGTATGCGCTCGCCCGCGAGCTGGCCCTGGCGCGCCAGCGGCAGATGCTCTGCGCACACCTGCCCGAGGGCGTCGTCCGCCCTGACGACGGGGCGGCGGTCCGCACGGCCACACCGGTCCTGTGGGTGGTGGGCGACGGCGACCCCCAGGACCCTCCGGCCAACCTCGGCGCCGTGCCCGCGCAGCAACCACACAGCCGCATCGTCGTGGTGCAGGCGCAGCAGCACGTCGTGGGCCACCTCGGGTGCGTGCCGGCGGTCATCGCGGCATTCCTGCACGCCGGGAGTGCCGACGGCCTCGACGTGTCGTGCATCGCGCGGACCGCTCCGGCGCCGGCGTTCCGGACGAGGTGAGGGTCCCGGGCCGGGACCTCCTGCACTGGTCGGGGGCGGGACCCGGGGACACGGTGGACGTGTGAGACCCAGGATGGTTGCGGCAGCGATGGCCCTCGCGGGGGCGGTGGCACTGTCCGGGTGCGCCCACCCGGCCACCCCGGTGTCGACATCCACCGGCTCGCAGACCTCGGGTCGAGCCACGACCAGCCAGGGCGCCACGAGCCGGCCCACCACCACCGGTCCACGCACGACGACCGCGAGCCCACACGGTACGACGTCGCAGCCGACCTCGCACCCGTCGCACCCGTCCTCGACGTCCACCGGCTCCCGGCCCTCGCCCCCGGCGACGGTGCGGGTCGGCCGCTCCGCGTGGGTCAGCGTGTCGGTCGCGACGCTCTGGCGCTCGTGGGCCTCTCCGCGCACAGTCGACCAACCTGCGTTGCGCGCGCCCGCCGAGATCCGGGGGTGGCTCGGCGCGATGAGCCTGACCGACCGTCGGGGCCTGCAGGGGAGGGCCGACACCCAGGCTCTGCTGGGTGACCGGGTCCTGGTGACCGCCGTCTCCGGGAGCTGGGCCAAGGTCGTCGTGCCCGACCAGCCGACCCCGCTGGACTCCCGGGGCTACCCGGGCTGGGTGCCGCTGCGGCAGCTGAGCGCGGTGGCTCCGGTCTCGGCGGCGCAGTACGCCACCGTGGTGTCGCGGACGGCCTGGTTGCGCGCCGACACCGCCGCCGCGACCCCGGTCGTCGAGGTCAGCTACGGCACCCGCCTCCCGCTCCTCGCCGGTGCCGGGAGCTGGCTGCGCGTGGGCCTCCCCGGCGGACAGGTGCGCCGGGTCTCACCGGCTGCCGTGGCACGGCGCACCGGCACCGCTGCGGCCCAGCCGACGACGGGTGTCTCCATGGTGCAGTCGGCCCAGGCGTTCACCGGACTGCCCTACCTCTGGGCGGGACGGTCCGGTTTCGGCTTCGACTGCTCGGGCCTGACCTCGCTCGTGCACCGGGTCCACGGCCTGGTCATCCCGCGGGATGCCGACGCGCAGGCCACCCGCGGCCGAGCGGTGGCCTCAGTCGCAATGGCTCCCGGCGACCTCCTCTTCTACGCGACGTCCTCGGGCTACGTGCACCACGTGTCGATGTATGCCGGCTCCGGCCAGATGGTCCAGTCACCCGCCACGGGGCAGGCGGTCATGACGATCCCCGTCTCGACACCGTCGTACGCCGTGCAGTTCGCCGGCGCCCGGCGCTACGTCCCGTGAGTCGGCGCTGCGTGCCCTGAGTCCCCGTCACCCACCGGCGTCAGCAGCACCAACCGGCGTCAGCGCGGGCGGAGGGTGACGTCGTGCTCGCCGGTGCGGTCCTCGATGTCACCGGCCGCCGTCTCGAGCAGCTGGTCGGCGAGCCGCCGCAGAGCCCTGGCGACCGCGACCTCCTCGCCGATCTCAGGGGTCACGAGGTCGTCGGGGCTGCGGTCGCTGTGTCCGCTGGCGGTCAGCCGCGTCGGTGCGTCCGCCACGAGGACGACGTGGGCGTCCGTCTCGTCGTCGGAGCCGAAGATGCTGATGCGCACCTGCCAGTCGTGCACGTGACGACGCTCTGTGGCGTGGGGCTCGGCGGCCGGGGAGACCCCTGCGGTGTGGGCGCCGTGCGCGCTCCCGGCCGCGTGGCCGTTGCCGTCGTGACCCTGCCCGTCGTGAGGCTGCCCGTCGTGGGGCTGCTCCGGGTGGCCGTACCCGGCCGCGGGTGCCCCGATGCGCAGCACCGCGCCGGGGCCGGGGTAGAGGAGGCCCTCGTGCCCGTCGCTCCACCTGACCAGGAAGGGTGGTGTGCCTCCGGGGCCCCTGGCCTCCAACACCTCCCCGTCCCTGACCGGCCCCTCCACGACGACGGGGGCGAGGACGATGCGGTCCCCGGGCTGTGCCTTCATGGCAGCCTCCATTCTGGTGTCCGGGCACCCAGTGTGTGGGTGCGTCGACAGGGCCCACAGGGCCGTTGGTCCCGGGCAGGGCTCGGGCAGGGCTCGCGGAAAGGGCTCGCGGGCCGGGCCGGGCTCACGGGCTGCCGCTCACGAGGCGAATCCCCTTCGAGCAGTAGGGGAGGGCTTTCGGCCCTGGGCGGGGTCACGCGCCTGCGGTGTGCTGGGGGAAGGCAGACGAAGGAGGGGCGCCATGAGAGGTCGAACGGCCCGCGTGGTGACGGCAGCCGTGGTGGTGCTCGCCGCGGCGGGCGCGTGTGCGGGGGCGGGCAACCCTGCCCCGTCGGGGACGTCGACGTCGTCCATCTCGTCATCACCCCCGGCGAGCTCGGCCACCGCGCCCAGCCCGTCCAGCACCGCCAGCTCGTCCTCCACCTCGCCGAGCACCACGACCTCGGTCCCACGCGGGTCGACGACGCTGCACGGACGCACCCTGCCGAACGTCCCCGTCTACTACATCGGTGAGTCCCAGCGCTCCTTCAGGCTGTACCGCGAGTTCCGCACCGTCCCGGACGCCGGAGGGACGGTCGCTTCCGCCGTGAGCGCCATGACCCGGCTGTCCCCGCTCGACCCGGACTACTCCACGCCGTGGCGACCGGCCACCCGGGTGAGGGTGTCGCAGCGCGGCAGCGCCGTCACGGTCGACCTCTCCGCCGACGCCTTCGCCAACACCAACCTGGGCAGCGAGCTGGCGGCCACCGCGATCCAGCAGCTCGTCTACACGGCCAGCGCCGCGGCGTACCAGCGCGGGACTCCGGCCACGACGGTGACCATCACCAAGGACGGCAAGGCTGCCGACGTCTGGGGAGTGGTGCGCATCGGCACCCCCGTCCGCCGGGCCCCGCTGCTCGACGTGCAGGCCCGCGCCTGGGTGACCTCACCCCAGTACGGCGAGGTCCGCAAGGCCGGCGTGGTCAGGTTCACCGGGTACGGCACGTCGTTCGAGGCCACGTTCGCCTGGGCCGTGCGCACGAAGGCAGGGGTGCTGGTGGCCCACGGGTCCGCCATGGGTGGCACGGGCACCGGAGGGTTCGGTGCGCTGTCGTTCACGGCACGCCTGGGGCCGGGCACCTACACGGTGACGCTGTCGACCGACGACCCCTCGGGCGGCGCCGGAGCCGGACCGGCCACGGACGACAAGACCTTCACCGTCCGCTGACGCGTCTGCGCTCAGTCGTCCTCGAGGGGCTTCAGGCCCAGGTAGGTGCAGGCGCGTCGTGCCGGGCTGAGGTCGTCGTCCTCCTCGACCGAGACGAACTCGGCGACGAGGCCCTGCGCGATGAGCTCGACCTCGGTGCCGGTCTCCTCCGAGCGCCAGCGCAGGAGCTCCAGTGCAGCCCCGGCCGTGAGCCGGAACGCGCCGATGAGGATGCCCTTGGCCTGCTCCAGCGCGATGACGCGTTCGAGCGAGGTCGGCGTCTGGGGCCGGCCGCCGCCCGCCTGCTGCCGGAAGGCGTCGGTGAGGTCGACGAAGTAGCCCTGGACCGCGATGACGTTGCCGTCGTCGTCACAGAAGCCCTCACCCACCGAGAGCACCTCGCGGATGCGGCCGTGCGCGTCGACGACCCGGTGGCGGCAGCAGAACGGCTCCCCGGTCGCGAGCACCCCGCGCAGGGTGTCCTCCGTGGCCAGGAGGTCCTCGGGGTGCTTGTGCGCCATCAGCAGGTCGGTGCTCGGCTCCACGTCGCCGGCCTCGAACCCGTGCAGGGCGAACATGCCCGGCGACCACCACCACGAGCCGGTGACGACGTCGAAGCGGAACCGCGCCGCCGGCTCCGAGGTGCCTGCCGCGACGGCGACGAGCGGGTTGAACGGCTCGTCCCACGGCTCGTTGACGTCGAGTTCGCCCTTGTCCGGCGCTTCGTCCGTCACCGTCCCGACGGGGTCGTGTGCCGGTGGCATCGTGTCCGTCACGGGCTGCGCGGGGCCGGATGCGGGCTCCGCCCGGTCGACGGCAGCAACCGCCGCCTCGGGGGGCAGGTCGGGATGGGGGGCGCCGGGGAGCGGTGCCTCGTGCGGGGTGACAGTGCTCATCTCGACTCTTCCGCCTCGGCCCATCGTCCAGTGGCCAGAGAATACCCACAACGTCGTGGGATATGCGCACTACGTACGGTTCGGGTGCCACTTGGTGCCGTGACCAGCCTGTCGTCGTCCCGTACCGGTGGTGGACGGTAGGATCTGACCAGCACCGGCTCCCGGCCGGACCGCCCATCTCGCACCGGCTCGGCCCGGCGCTCGGCGGCTGTCGTCCAAGGGGTTCGTCGGTGCCACCAGTGGGCGAGCCGCGAGGCCGCCCCGGTCCCACGCAGCTGGGTGGGACCGAGTCACGTCGTGGGGGTCCTCGTGCCAGCCCGACGTCCGATCGTCCGGCCGTGACGTGCGTGCCGGTTGTCAGTCCGCACACCAGCTCGTCGCGGTCTTCGCGGAGGAGGAGTCAGTTGGCTCGAGGCCAGCGCCAGAACGGTGCCGCCCGCAGTGGGGGTTCGGCCGGGGGTCCCGGTCGGGGCGAGGGGTCCCGCCGCACCGGTCAAGGGGGTTCGCGCCCCGGCCGTCGCGGGCGCGAGCTCGACAACGAGGGCATCATCCCCGTGCTCGCACGTGCGGTCCGCGAGGTCGAGACCGCCGCCCAGCGCGGCCGCGTACGTCCCTCCGGCCGCACCACGTTCCAGGTGGTCGCCCTCCTGGTGCGCGAGGAGCGCGCGCGCATCAAGGCCGACGCGACCATGTCGGAGGGCCAGCGCGCCGAGCAGCTCAAGCGGCTCGACGGCCTCGCCACGATCCTGGCCAAGACGGCCGCGCGCGACACCTCCCTGCTCGTCCTGCTCGCCGAGGACGCCACGGTCTCCGACGACGCCAAGGACCTGCGCCGCCAGATGCAGGCAGCCGCGGGGCTCGAGCTCCCCGAGGAGGAGGAGCCCGAGCCGGAGCCGGAGACGGTGTCGGCCACGGTGGACCGCCGCGTCGTGCCCCAGTCGGTCGTCGCCCGCCAGCTCTCCAACCCCTTCCTCGCCCCGGACTTCTCCGCGGTCGAGCACCACCGCCCGGTGACCGGGCGCCTCGGCAGCTGGGAGCTGCTCGGCCCGCTGTTCCGCTCCTTCGAGTACGGCGGCGCCTCCTCGTGCATGGACCTCCCCGAGCCGGGGACGGTCAGGACGCCCCCGGGCATGGAGCTCATGCACCACCAGGCGCAGCTCGTCGAGTCCGCGGCGCAGGGCCACCGCACGTTCCTGCTCGCCGACGAGCCGGGCCTCGGCAAGACCGCGCAGGCGCTGCTCGCCGCGCAGGCGGCCGACGCCTACCCGCTGCTCGTGGTGGTGCCCAACGTCGTCAAGACCAACTGGGCCCGCGAGGCCCAGCTGTGGACCCCCGAGCACCCGGTGACGGTCGTGCACGGCAATGGCGAGGACATCGACGGGTTCGCCGACATCGTCGTCGTCAACTACGAGGTCCTCGACCGCCACGTGGGCTGGCTGGGCAACCTCGGGTTCCGCGGCATGGTCGTCGACGAGGCCCACTTCATCAAGAACAAGACCTCGCAGCGCTCGCAGCACGTCCTGCAGCTCTCGGAGCGCATCCGCACCCGGACGGTCCGTCCGCTCCTCATGGCCCTCACCGGGACGCCGCTCATCAACGACATCGAGGACTTCCGGGCGATCTGGCAGTTCCTCGGCTGGGTCGACGACAAGAAGCCGCTCGGCCCGCTCATGCACGCGCTGGAGCAGACCGGCCTCACTCCCGCGGACCCCGGTTTCTACGCCGCGGCCCGCACCAGCGTCATCGAGCAGGGCATCGTGCGGCGCCGCAAGGTCGACGTCGCCTCCGACATCCCCGCACGCCGGATCGCCGACCTCCCGGTGGAGCTCGACGACGAGGCCGGACGCTCCATCCGGGCCGCCGAGCGCGAGCTGGCGCGGCGCCTCGTGGCGCGTTACGACAGCGCGATGGAGACGCGCAGGTCCAGCGTCCTCGTCGAGGGCATCGACCACGAGCTGGTACGGCGCGTGGCCCGGTGGGAGCGGGAGGACACCAGCCCCTCGGCCACGGAGGAGAACGTCTTCGGCGTCATGCGTCGCATCGGCCAGGCGAAGGCGGGCCTCGCCGCCGACTACGCCGCCCAGCTGGCACGCAGCGTCGGCAAGGTCGTGTTCTTCGCCAAGCACATCGACGTCATGGACGTCGCGGAGGAGACGTTCGCCAAGCGGGGGCTGCGCTACTCCTCGATCCGCGGCGACCAGACGCCCAGGCAGCGCGAGGCAGCCATCAAGGCCTTCGTGGAGGACCCGGACGTGGCCGTGGTGGTCTGCTCGCTGACCGCCGCCGGGGTCGGCCTCAACCTGCAGGTGGCGTCGAACGTCGTGCTCGCCGAGCTGTCGTGGACCGACGCGGAGCAGACGCAGGCCATCGACCGCGTGCACCGCATCGGCCAGGGCGAGCCGGTCACCGCGTGGCGCATCATCGCCGCTCAGACCATCGACCCCAAGGTGGCCCAGCTCATCGACGGCAAGGCCGGCCTCGCGGCTCGTGCCCTGGACGGCTCCGACGAGGACGTCAGCTCCTCCGAGGACATCCAGCTCGAGGCCCTGGTCGCGCTCCTGACCGAGGCCCTCGAGAAGCGGTAGCCGCACCGGCGGTGTGGGCCGGGCGGTCGCGCCGCAGGCGGGTGCCCCGCCCGCGCCCGCGCCTCAGGCGGGGGCCCCGCCCGCGCCCAGCTCCTCAGGCGGGGGCCCCGCCCGCGCCCAGCTCCTCGACGAGGGTGCGGGAGGCTCGCCGCATCGCGTGCCCGAGGGTGCGGGTGCCGTGCCCGACCTCGTCCTGGGCCGAGCCGCCGACGAACACCGGCAGCTGCGGACGTGCAGCGCGCAGGGCGTCGACGGTCTCCCGGACGGCGATGACGTCCGTCACCATGGGTGCCCCGATGACGACGGCGGCGGGCGGCCGGGCGCGGACCAGACTGACCCAGCTCTGGGGCGGCAGGTCCGCACCGAGGTAGACGACGTCGACCCCGAGGCGTCGCAGGGCGACCGCGAAGGCCAGGACCCCCAGCTCGTGCAGCGATCCGCGGGCCAGCCCCACGGCCACCAGCGGCCCGCGGGCGGGGACGGGCACGGCGTCCAGGGTCGCGCCGAGCCGTCGCTCTACCGCCGCGCTCACGACGTGCTCACCGGCGACGTCGACCAGCCCGTCGCGCCACCACGACCCGACCCTCTCGAGCGACGGCATGAGCCAGTCGTCGAGGACCTGCTCGAGGTCAGGGGAGGCGAACGCCGTGTCGAGGGCTGCTGACACCGCCTCGCGGTCGAGGTCGACCGCGCCCTGGGCGAGGGCGGTGGTGTCCCACGGGGTCGAGGCCGGGGAAGCCGGGGGCGCTGCGGGGCGTGGCCCGTCGAACGCCTCGGCACCGGCGAGCAGGTGGGCGGCGGCGGTCCGGGGTGCCCACCCCGCAGCCACGAGCGCTGACATCGCCCGCAGCACCTGCAGGGCGTGCTCGTCGTAGAGGCGGTAGCCGCCCTCGGAGCGCTCCGGGCGCACGAGCCCGTAGCGCCGTTCCCACACCCGGAGGGTGGCGGCCGGCACACCGGTCAGCTGCGCCGCGTGCCCGATGGAGTACACCCCAGGAAGGCTAGTCCGCATCCTTGGTCAGAGGCTGGACAACGCCGCGACCGAGGGGCACCATCGTCCTAGGAGACTCTGGACAGAGATTGGACACGGAGACCCCGAGCCCGTTTCTTTAGTCGTCCACCCGTGACCCCGGGCTGCCCCACCGGCAGCCCCGCGCGGGCGGACCGTGGATGGCCCCTCCCGGTCTGCCCGGTACGGCCCCGACGCGCTGTGACCCGCTCCAGCGCGTCGGGGACCGGTCCGTCCACGCCTCCTGTCGCCGTGCGCCGCGAGACGCGCGCCGTGGCGCGGCTGCTGACAGGATGTGCTCATGAGCGAGCCCGTGCTGCCCGCGGTCGCGGCGGCCCGGATCGTGGGAGTCGACGTCGCGCGTGCGCTCGCCCTCGTCGGCATGATGGCCACGCACGTCCTGCCCGGACGGGTCGGTGACGAGGTGCCCTGGGTGCAGCAGGTCGCCGGGGGGCGGGCGTCCGCCCTCTTCGCCGTGCTCGCGGGCGTGAGCGTCTCCCTGGTCAGCGGGCGCAAGATGCCGGTGCACGGTGGTGAGCGCCGCGCGGCCTCGGTGCGGCTGGTCGTGCGTGCCCTGCTCATCGGCGCCCTGGGGCTGGCCCTCGGCACCGTGCCCACCGTCATCGCGGTCATCCTCGCGTCGTACGGCGTGCTGTTCGTGCTGGGCCTGCCGTTCCTCGGGCTGGGTGCCCGCGCCCTCGCCGCGTGGGCGGCCGCCTGGGCCCTGGTGGCGCCGTTCGCGGCCCACCTCCTCCGCCCCCACCTCCCACCGCACGAGGTGGGCAGCCCCACGCCCAGCGACCTCCTGCGCCCCGCCCACCTGCTCTCGGAGCTCCTCCTCACCGGCTACTACCCGGCCGGCGTCTGGCTCGCCTACCTCCTGGCGGGTATGGCGCTGGGGCGCCTCGACCTTCACCGCACCGCGACGGCGGCGCGCGTCGCGGCCCTCGGCGTCGGCCTGGCCGTCGCCGCGACCCTGCTGTCCCGGGTGCTGCTCGACCGCCCCGGTGCACGGGCGGCCCTCGCCTCGACGTACCCCGACGGTGCCTTCCCGGACCCCGACCTGCGGACCGACCCCGGCGCCCTCGGTGCCCTGCTGACCCACGGACTGTCAGGGACCACCCCGACGGGTTCGTGGTGGTGGCTGGCCACGGTGGCCCCGCACTCGGGGACGACGCTCGACCTGGCCCAGACGACGGGCTCCGCGATGGCCGTGCTCGGGGTGTGCGTCCTGCTCGTGCGGCGCCGGCCGGAGATCTGGGCCGCGCTCTTCGGCGCCGGTGCGATGACCCTGTCGCTCTACACGCTCCACGTGCTGGTCATGGCGCAGGGCTGGTGGCCCGACTGGGAGGCGCCGGAGCACTTCGGCGACCAGGTGCTCGTGGTGGCGGTGGTGGGGGCGTTCTTCGCCCTCGTACCGCTGCGCGGCCCGCTGGAGACGGTCGTGGCCGTGTTCTCCCGGGAGGTCAGCCGCAGGGTGGTCCGCCGACCGCGGCTGGAGCCCGCGGTCCAGCGGGCGCACCCCGGCTGAGGCAATCCGACCGGGCCCGCACGACGAACGACCAGCAGTTGACCACGATCGGATGGACACCATGCCAGCACCACGCCGCGCCGTCATCGGCAGCGGGATCGCAGGACTCGCGGCCGCGCACGTGCTCAGCACGCGCGGCCCCGTGACCCTGTACGAAGCCGACGCCCGCCTGGGCGGCCACGCCGACACCCACGAGGTGGAGGTGGGGGGCCGCACCCTCGGCATCGACACGGGCTTCATCGTCCACAACGACCGCACCTACCCGACCCTGCTGCGCCTTTTCGGCGAGCTCGGCGTGGCCACGCAGGAGTCGGACATGAGCATGTCCGTGCGCGACGACGAGTCCGGGCTGGAGTACGCCGGTGCGAAGAAGGCCAAGGGGCTGTTCCCCCGCAGGAGCAACCTGACCGACCGCGCCTACCTGCGCATGCTCACCGAGGTGCGCGCGTTCCACCGCGAGGCGCGAGCGGTTCTCGGCCGGACCGCCGGCGACGACGACCGCGACGAGACCCTTGGCGCCTTCGCGGAGCGAGTCGGCTTCACGCCCTACTTCGTGCGCCACTTCCTCGAGCCGGTCGTCGGCGCGGTGTGGTCGTGCGACCCGGCGCTGTCGCTGGACTACCCGGCGCGCTACCTGTTCGAGTTCCTCGACCACCACGGCATGCTCACCGTCTTCGGATCGCCCACGTGGCGCACGGTGACCGGGGGCTCCAAGCGCTACGTCGAGGCGCTCGCCGCAGGCCTCGACGAGGTCCGTCTCTCCAGCCCGGTGCGCTCCGTGGTCGAGACGCCGCTCGGCGTCGTCGTCGAGGACGCCCGTGGTGGCTCGGAGACCTACGACGCCGTCGTCGTCGCGGTCCACCCGCACCAGGCACTCGCCATGCTGTCCGAGGCGACCCCCTCGCAGCGCGAGGTGCTCGGCGCGATCCACTACTCCAGCAACGTCGCCCAGCTCCACACCGACGAGTCGGTGCTGCCTCGCAGCGACGGCGCCCGAGCCTCGTGGAACTACTGGCGCCGCCCGGCGGCCGACGCCGGCACGGGTGTCCTGGTGACCTACGACCTCACGCGGCTCCAGCGCCTCGATGTGCAGGGGCCCCGGTTCCTGGTGACGCTCAACGGTGTCGACTGCGTCGACCAGTCGAAGGTCATCGACACGATGCACTACGAGCACCCGCTCTACACGCCGGAATCCGTTGCGGCGCAACGGCGTCTGCCGGGGATCAACACCGAGCGGATCGCCTTCGCCGGCGCCTACCACGGCTGGGGGTTCCATGAGGACGGCGCACGCTCCGGTGTGCGGGCCGCGGCTGCGCTGGGCATCGACTGGCACGAGCCGGCAGGACGGCCGGTGCCGACGGAAGCAGCGGTGCGGTGAGGGCCCCGGCATCGACGCGCATCTACGCGACCTCGGTCCACCATGCGCGCAAGGAGCCGGTGGCACACCGGTTCCGGACCCGCAGCCAGCAGTGGCTCGTCGACGTCGACGACCTTCCTCAGCTGGGACGCCTCGCGCCGCTGGCGCGGTTCGAGTCCCGTGACCACCTCGGCGACCCGGGTCGCACCCTGCGCCAGAACGTCGACACCTTCCTGGCTTCCCGGGGGGTGGACCTCGAGGGCGGGCGGGTGATGATGCTCGCCGTACCCCGGGTGCTCGGGACGGTGTTCAACCCGATCAGCGTCTTCTGGTGCCACGACCGCGAAGGACGCCTGGTGTGCACCGTCGTGGAGGTGCACAACACCTACGGCGACCGCCACGCCTACCTCGTCCACGCCGACGAGCGGGGGCGGGCGGAGGTCGACAAGGCGCTCTACGTCAGCCCCTTCAACGACGTCTCCGGCTCCTACAGCCTCCTCGTCCCCGAACCGGACGACCAGCTCCGTGTCCAGGTCGTCCTGCGCCGTCCGGGCCACGCCCCGTTCGTCGCCGGCATGACCGGCCGCGCGCTGCCGGTGCGGACCAGCACGGTCCTGCGCCTGGCGCTCACCCAACCGCTCGAACCCCTGGCCGTCTCGGCACGCATCCGCATCCACGGCATCTGGCTGTGGCTCCGGCGGCTGCCGGTCCAGCCCCGACCTTCCCACCACCAGGAGGCAGTCCAGTGACCACCGCCACCGCCGGCCTCTCCACGAGCCCGGTCATCGACCCCACCCGCTGGCCCGACCTGACGGCCCGCAGGGCGAAGGCCCGTCGCGCCATCGAGGGCGCCGTAGCGCGCCGCATCTTCCTGTCCGTCGTCCGCCGGCTGCCCGTGCGGGTGCAGATCGGTCGCGAGGCGATCGTCGGCGGGGGCATCGGCGACCCTGCCGCGCCCCTCATGGTGATCGAGCGCCCCGACGCGTTCTTCGCAGCTGTCGGAGCCGGGGGCCTCATCGGCTTCGGCGAGTCCTACATGGGCGGGGACTGGAACGCCGAGGACCTCGGCGGCCTGCTCGAGATCTTCGCCGCCCAGATGGGCACCCTGATCCCCGAGCCGCTGCAGCGGCTGCGCGCCTTCTACGTCGCCCGGGCCCCGCACACCGAGAAGAACACGACGAGCAACACCCGCAACAACATCGCGCGCCACTACGACCTGTCCAACGACATGTTCGCGACGTTCCTCGACAGCACGCTGAGCTACTCCTCGGCCCTGTTCACGGGCGACGACGCACCCGGCAGCCCGCTCGCGGGGGAGCGCGTCACCCTCAACAACCCGCGCACGCTGCCCACGTGGGAGGACCTGGCCGAGGCCCAGGGCCGCAAGGTCGAGCGGATGCTCGACTCGGCGGGGGTGGGCGCCGGTACGCGGGTGCTCGAGATCGGCACCGGCTGGGGCGAGCTCGCCATCCGCGCCGCCCGGCGCGGGGCCACGGTCCTGTCCGTGACGCTGTCATCGGAGCAGCAGGCACTCGCCCGTGAGCGCATCGCCGCCGCCGGTTTCGCCGACCGGGTCGACGTCGAGCTGCTCGACTACCGCCTCGTCGACGGCGAGTTCGACGCGGTCGTCTCCGTCGAGATGATCGAGGCCGTGGGGCACGAGTACTGGGGCGAGTACTTCCGCACCATCGACAACGTGCTGGCCCCCGGGGGCAAGGTCGCGATCCAGGCGATCACGATGCCGCACGACCGCATGCTGGCCACGCGCTACACCTACACGTGGATCCACAAGTACATCTTCCCCGGCGGCTTCCTGCCCTCGACCCAGGCGCTCGTCGACGTCAACCGCGCCGAGACGTCGCTGCGGGTCACCGAGCGGTTGTCCTTCGGGCAGCACTACGCCGAGACCCTGCGGCTGTGGGACGAGCGGTTCCTCGGTGCGCTCGACCGGATCCACCAGCTCGGCTTCGACGAGGTGTTCGACCGCATGTGGCACTTCTACCTCGAGTACTCGCGGGCGGGCTTCCGCTCCGGCTACCTCGACGTCCAGCAGCTCGTTCTCCAGAGGGAAGGCGGCCGATGACCGCGACACAGACCACCAGCACGCGCACCACCACGGCCACCGCGCCCGGTGTCGCGACCGAGATCGCCGAGGCGCTCGCCCCCTTCGTCGGGGGCGCGCTCCCGGTGCACCTCACCGCGTGGGACGGCAGCGCCGCCGGCCCTTCCGACGCGCCGCGGGTCGTGCTGCGCTCCCCGCGGGCACTGCGCCGCCTGCTGCGCCACCCCGGAGAGCTCGGGGCTGCGCAGGCCTACGTCACCGGTGAGCTCGACGTCGAGGGCGACCTCAACGCAGCACTGACCCACGTGTGGGAGGTCGCGCACGAGCGTGGGCTCGGCGGCATCCGCCCCACTCCCGCGACGGTCGCCGCGGTCCTCAAGGTGGCCAAGGGTGCAGGCGCGCTCGGCCGGCCCCTGCCGCCCCCGGCCAGCCAGGCCGTGCTCAAGGGCCGGCTGCACAGCCTCGGCAGGGACAAGCAGGCCATCCACCACCACTACGACCTGTCCAACGAGTTCTACGAGCTCATCCTCGACCCGCACATGGCCTACTCGTGCGCGTACTGGACCTCCGACGACCCCGACTACACCGTCGAGGACGCCCAGCGCGACAAGCTCGACCTCGTCTGCCGCAAGCTCGGCCTCGAGCCCGGCATGCGCCTGCTCGACATCGGCTGTGGCTGGGGCTCCATGAGCCTGTACGCCGCCGAGCACTTCGGCGCGCAGGTCACCGGGGTGACGATCGCCGCCGAGCAGAAGAAGTTCATCGACGCCCGGATCGCCGAGCGCGGGCTGCAGGACCGGGTCGAGATCCGCCTGCAGGACTACCGCGACGTCCCGGACAACGACTTCGACGCCGTCGTCTCCCTGGAGATGGGGGAGCACGTGGGCCAGCGCAACTACCGCACCTACACCTCGGTGCTGCACGACCGCGTGCGCCCGGGTGGCCGCGTCCTGATCCAGCAGATGTCGCGCCGTGGCCGGCACCCCGGTGGCGGACCCTTCATCGAGTCGTTCATCGCCCCCGACATGACGATGCGCCCCGTCGGGCAGACCGTCGACCTCATCGAGGAGTCCGGGCTCGAGGTGCGTGACGTGCACGCGCTGCGCGAGCACTACGTCCGCACCGTCGACGCCTGGTACGACACGTTCGAGGCCAACTGGGATCGCGCCGTCGCCCTCGTCGGCGAGGAGGTCGCACGCGTCTGGCGGCTCTACCTCGTCGGTGGGTCGATGGCCTTCCGCGACGGGCGCATGGGCGTCGACCAGATCCTGTCGGTCCGCCCGGACCGTGGCGCCTCCGGGCTCCCGCCGCAGCGGCCGACGGTCTGGTCATGACCTTCGACGGCTCGAACTTCCTTGCCGTCACAGGTTCCTCGCTGCTCGCGGTGGTCGTCCTCATGGCGGTGACCGCGGTGGTCGGTGCCAAGCAGGGCCGGGTCAGCGTCGTCGACACGACGTGGGGCCTGGGCTTCGTCGTGGTCGCCGTGGTCGCGGGCCTCGTCGGTGACGGCACCGGCTGGCGGCGCCTCGCGCTCGTGCTCGTCGTGGCGGCGTGGGGCCTGCGCCTGGCGTGGCACGTGACCCGGCGCAACGCCGGCAAGGGTGAGGACCCCCGCTACGAGGAGATGCTCGCCAAGGAGGAGGGCAACCCCACGTGGGTCGCGATCCGCAAGGTCTACCTCGTCCAGGGCCTGGCCGTGTGGTTCGTCTCCCTGCCGATCCAGGTGAGTGCAGCCGCGGGCCACGGTGTCACCGTGGTCGCCGTCGTCGGCCTGCTGCTGTGGGCGGTCGGCCTCACCTTCGAGGCGGTCGGCGACGCGCAGCTCAGGGCGTTCAAGGCCGACTCGTCCAACAAGGGCAAGGTCATGGACCGCGGCCTCTGGTCGTGGACGCGCCACCCCAACTACTTCGGCGACTCGTGCGTCTGGTGGGGCATCTACCTCGTCGCCGCGAGCGCGTGGCCGGGTGTCCTCACCGTGCTGTCGCCTGTCGTGATGACCTACTTCCTCGTCTTCGCGACCGGCGCGAGGCTGCTCGAGAAGCACATGGGGGAGCGCCCCGGCTACGCCGAGTACCGCGAGCGCACCAGCTACTTCCTGCCGCGACCGCCGAAGAAGGCCTGAGCCCCGTCCCTGTCGGCGGCGCCGACTAGGGTCGCTGGCGTGGACTGCCTCTTCTGCGGGATCGTCGACGGCACCGTGCCCTCGCACGTCGTGCTCGACGAGCCGTACGTGCTGGGGTTCCTCGACACCCGGCCGCTGTTCAAGGGGCACGTGCTGCTGGTGCCCCGGATCCACGTCGACACGCTGCCCGACCTGCCCGCCGAGCTGGTCCCGGTGCTCATGGGGGCGGTCCAGCGCATGGCGTCAGGTGTCGTCCGGGCGCTCGGGTCGCAGGGCTCGTTCGTCGCGGTCAACAACGTCGTGTCCCAGTCGGTGCCCCACCTGCACGTCCACGTGGTGCCGCGGACGAAGGGCGACGGCCTGCGGGGCTTCTTCTGGCCCCGCACGAAGTACGCGTCCGACGACGAGGCGCAGGAGTACGCCGCCCGCCTCGCCGCGGCCCTCGACCCGCCTGTCGCGCCATGAGGGTGCACACGGTCGTGCCGTCGCCGGTGGGCGAACTGACCCTCGTCGCCGAGGACGGGGCGCTGGTGCGCGTGCACCTGGCCGGTGGCAAGCAGGCGGCCGACCCCGCGGTGCTCGGGCTGCGCGACGGCCCGGACCCCGTCCTCGGCGAGGCGGTGCGCCAGCTCGGTGAGTACTTCACCGGGGACCGGACCGAGTTCGACCTGCGGCTGGCGCCGGCCGGCAACGCGTTCGAGCAGCGGGTCTGGGCGTTGCTGCGCGAGATCCCGTACGGCGAGACGCGCAGCTACGGCGACCTTGCACGGGTCCTGGGCGACGTGGGCTTCAGCCAGGCAGTAGGGGCCGCCAACGGGCGCAACCCGATCGCGATCGTCGTCCCGTGCCACCGGGTCATAGGCGCCGACGGGAGCCTGGTCCGCTACGCCGGCGGCCTCGACCGCAAACGCTTCCTGCTGGCCCTGGAGGAGTCCGAGGACACCCGCGCGCAGCGCCTGTTCTGACGCGGCTGCCGCTGGGCCGCAACCGGTGCAGCGGGGTCGTTGCTGCTGGGGTCGGTGGGGCCAGTGTCCGTTCTGGCCTCAACCGTTCGTGCCGTTCGCGCCTCGAGGACGTGCCGCCCCGCCGAACCCGCGGCAGGCTGCGGGGGTTGACTGCCACGGGTCGGCTGCGATGGTCGGGAGGGGGCGAGGGACTGCGTGAAGGTGCTCAAGCTGGCCGTGCTCGGCGGACTCGTCGCGGCCTTCGGCCTCCAGGCTGCCGTGGTGCAGCGGTCCGTGACCGCGGAACCCGCGGCCGACCGCGCCGCCCTCCCTGCGCCCGTCGTGGTGTCGACGGCCGACGTCCCCGACACCTGGTCCTTCGACGACCGTGACCGGACCAGCGCCGTCGTGGTCCAGGCCGTGGCCGCCGCCCCCGCTGCCCGGGCGGCGGTCCTGCGCAAGCCGCCACGACCACCCCGCAGGGCGGCCACCGGTGCCATGCCGGCGCCCGGTACCCCGCAGGCCGTGCTCGCGAAGGCCTACGTCTCCGCCGTGGCGAAGTCGCCCCGGAGCTGCCACCTCAGCACCGCCCACCTCGCGGCGATCGGCCAGGTCGAGTCGGGGTCGGTGGGCGGACGCTCGATCGACGCCGACCACCGGGTCACGCCCCAGATCTACGGACCGCTGCTGGACGGCGGGCCGTTCGCGGTCGTCCACGACACCGACGGCGGGGCCTACGACGGTGACAGCAGCTACGACCGTGCGATGGGACCGTTGCAGTTCCTGCCCGGTACGTGGCGCTGGGCCGGCCGCGACGGGGACGGTGACGGTCGGCGCGACCCCCAGAACGTCTTCGACGCCGCCCTCGCCACCGCTGGCTACCTCTGCGCCGACGGGCGCGACCTGCGCTCAGACGGCCAGCTGCGCTCGGCGGTCCTGTCCTACAACTACTCGGGCGACTACGTCACGGCGGTGTCCGACTGGGTCGACTTCTTCAGCCGGCACGGCCTGGCCGCGCTGGACGACGTGGCGTTCCGCGTCGCCTCTGGTGGCCGGGCCAGCGACCTACCGGTGCCCGAGACCTCGACGAGCTCGACGACGACCACCTCCAGCACGACCACCACGTCGGCGGGGCGCCCGACCAGCCCCACCCGGACGTCGACGCCGAGCACGGGCGGCGCCTCGTCGACCGGCTCGTCGACCACCTCGTCGGGCCCGAGGACCGCGCCGCCCACGAGGACGCCCGTCCCGCCGACGACCTCGTCCTCGAGCTCCACGACCCCGGCGCCGACGACCACGACGGCACCCCCGGCGCCGGACCCGGTCGCACCCACCCCGTCGGGCAGCGTCCCTCCGGCCACAGGCTGAGACGCCCGACGTGATGCGGGTCGCACCCCCAGCACGGGGCGGGTCCGCGGCATACCGCTCGCGCTAGGGTTGTTGACCAGAACGCAGGAGCGTCATCGAGGACGGCACCCCCCGTGGGGTGGCCGTCCTTCGTCTTTCACAGGAGAGTTGTGGGTATGTCGCACGAGGTCCAGACCAGTCAGCGTCACCGCGTCGTCGTCATCGGCTCCGGCTTCGGGGGGTTGTTCGGCACCCAGGCACTCAAGCGTGCGGACGTGGACATCACGCTCATCGCCAAGACCACGCACCACCTGTTCCAGCCGCTGCTCTACCAGGTGGCCACCGGCATCCTCTCCGAGGGCGAGATCGCCCCCGCCACGCGTGAGGTGCTGGCCCGTCAGGACAACGCGCGCGTCCTGCTCGGCAACGTCACCCACATCGACCTCGAGGCCCGCACCGTCACCTCGCGGGTCCTCGACCGCGAGACGGTCACCCTCTACGACTCGCTCATCGTCGCCGCAGGGGCCGGTCAGTCCTACTTCGGCAACGACCACTTCGCCCGCTACGCCCCCGGCATGAAGTCGATCGACGACGCCCTCGAGCTGCGCGGCCGCATCTTCGGCGCGTTCGAGTGGGCAGAGCTGGCCAGTACCCCCAAGGAGATCCAGCGGCTGATGACGTTCGTCGTCGTCGGCGCCGGTCCCACCGGGGTCGAGATGGCCGGCCAGATCGCCGAGCTGTCGCGGCGCACGCTGCGGCGCGACTTCCGGGCCATCGACACCAGCCGCGCGCGCATCGTCCTGCTCGACGCCGCGCCCACGGTTCTCGGCGCGTTCGGTGACCACCTGGGCGCCAAGGCGGCGGAGAAGCTGCGCAGCCTCGGGGTCGAGGTCCAGCTCGGCGCCATGGTGACCGGGGTCGACGCCACGGGAATCGACGTCAAGGACTCCGACGGCAGCACCCGCCGCATCGAGGCCGTGACCAAGGTGTGGGCCGCCGGTGTCCAGGCGTCGGAGCTCGGTGCCCAGCTCGCAGAGCAGTCGGGGGCGCAGGTCGACCGCGCGGGCCGCGTCCAGGTCGACGACGACCTCACCCTCCCGGGCCACCCCGAGGTGTTCGTCGTCGGCGACATGGCGTCGCTCAAGGGCTACCCGGGGGTGGCGCAGGTCGCCATCCAGGGGTCGCGCTACGCCGCCGACCAGATCAAGCGACGCCTCGCCGGCAAGCCGCCCGCAGGCCCGTTCACGTACAAGGACAAGGGGTCGATGGCGACCATCTCCCGGTTCAGTGCGGTGGCCTCGATCGGCAAGCTGCACTTCAGCGGCTTCGCAGCGTGGGTGCTCTGGCTCGCGGTGCACCTCGTCTACATCATCGGGTTCAAGCACCGGCTGACCACCCTGCTGCACTGGGCCGTCAGCTTCGTCGGCCGTGGCCGGTCCGAGCGTACGGTGACGGAGCAGCAGGTGTTCGCGCGCACCGCCATCGAGCAGCTGGGGGAGGAGTACGCCCCCTCCCTGCCGCGCGTGCCCGCGGACCGGCGACCGCCGGCCCAGTCCGTGGCCCAGGCGCGGGAGCAGGGCAGCAAGACCCTGTAGCCGGCGCGGCGGTCGGGCCCGTCGCCTAGGGTTTGGCCATGCCCCTGGACTACCCGATCCACCAGCGGACCCTGGCGAACGGCCTGCGGGTCGTCGTCTCGCCCGACCCGAGCGTCCCGACCGTCACGGTCAACCTGTGGGTCAACGTGGGTTCGCGCCACGAGACGCCGGGGCGCACCGGGTTCGCCCATCTGTTCGAGCACCTCATGTTCCAGGGGTCGCGCAACATCGCCAGCGGTGAGCACTTCACCCGGCTGATGGCCGAGGGCGGTCGCCTCAACGCCACGACCTGGTTCGACCGCACCAACTACTTCGAGACGGTGCCCAAGGGTGCCTACGAGCTGGCCCTGTGGATGGAGGCCGACCGCCACGCCCACCTCCTCGACGCGGTGACCCAGGAGAACCTCGACAACCAGCGGGACGTCGTCAAGGAGGAGAAGCGCCAGCGCTACGACAACGTCCCCTACGGCAAGGCCCTGATCGAGGTGTATGCCGCGGTGTTCCCACCGGAGCACCCCTACCACCACCCGACGATCGGCTCGATGGAGGACCTCGACGCCGCGAGCCTCGAGGACGTGCACGCGTTCTTCCGGCGCTACTACGGTCCCAACAACACCGTGCTCACCCTCGTCGGCGACCTCACCCCGGAGGAGGGGTTCGCTGCGGCCGAGCGCTACTTCGGCCACCTCCCGGCCTCGGCCGAGGCGCCGCGGGACAACCTCCCACAGCTCGCGCCGCTGACCGAGCCCGTCGCCGTCGACCGGCCCGGCGCGGTGCCCAACGACCGGGTGCACATCGCCTTCCGGCTCCCGGTCGACAACACCGAGGAGTTTTTCGCGGCGGCGCTGGCCATCGACGCCCTCGGTGGCCTGTCGACCTCCCGCCTGGTGCAGCGGCTGGTCCGTCGCGAGCAGGTCGCCAATGCCGTCCAGGCCCACGCCATGGGGTTCGTCGACGGGGTGTCGCTCGGGTTCTTCGTCCTCGACGTCGCCGACGGGCAGGACCCCTCCGCCCTCGAGGCGGCCGTCGTCGAGGAGCTCGAGCGCTTCGCCGTCGAGGGCCCGACGGCCGTGGAGATGGAGTCTGCGCTCGCCCAGTCCGAGCGCAGCTGGCTCTCCGCGCTCGCAGGGCACGAGGAGCGCGCCGACCTCATCAGCCAGCACGTCCTGCTCCACGACGACGCGCAGTTCGTCAACACGTTCCTGGACCGCATCGGCCAGGTCACCCCTGAGCAGGTCCGTGAGGCCGCAGCCACCTGGCTGCGCCCGGAGAGCAGGGCAGTCGTGCGCCACCTCGTGGCCGCCGAGGAGGACGCCGCATGAGCACCGTGACCGACGACCGCAGCGAGCCGACCCGTCCCGAGGTCGCCCCGCCCGGGCCGTGGAGCTTCCCCGTGCCCGAGCGCCACACCCTCGCCAACGGCATCGAGCTCCTCGCCTACGACATCCCCGGGCAGTACGTCGTCTCGGTGCGCACGGCGCTCCCGCTGCCGCTGTCGGCCGAGCCACGCCACGTGGAGGGCGTCGCCACCGCGATGGCCCGGCTGCTGGACGAGGGGACTGCCGAGCACTCGCCCGAGGAGTTCGCAGAACTGTTGGAGCGCAAGGGGATCGCGCTCGGCGCATCGGTCAACGAGGCCGGCCTCGGGGTCGACCTCGACGTCCCCAAGCGCCATCTGCCCGAGGCCTTGGAGCTGCTGAGGCTCGCCCTGGCCGAACCGGTCTTCCCCCAGGCCGAGGTCGAGCGCATCCGGCGCACCCGGCTCGCCGAGATCGAGCAGGAGCGGGCGCTCGCGCCGCAACGGGCGGCCCGCGAGTTCGTGGCCACGTTCTACGACGCCGACGACCGGGCCTCGCGCCCCAGCGCGGGGTCGGCCGAGACCGTCGGCGCCCTGACCCGCCAGGACGTCGTCGCCTTCCACGGCCGTCACGTCGGCCCGCAGGGCATGACCGCAGTCGTGGCCGGGGACCTGTCCGGCCTCGACGTCGTGGCGGCGTTCGAGCAGACCCTGGGTAGCTGGCAGGCGACGCGGCAGGTCACCCCGGGAGCACCCGCCGTGCGCGCGTCCGACGCGGCGCGCATCGTCCTGGTCGACAGGCCGGGCTCGGTGCAGAGCGAGCTGTTCGTGGGCTGTGCCGGGCCGGACCGGCGCGCGGAAGGTGGTTGGGCGCCGTACCCCGTGCTCGGGTTCGTCATCGGTGGCTCACCGAACGCGCGGGTCGACGCGGTGCTCCGCGAGGAGAAGGGCTACACCTACGGCATCCGCTCGGTGTTCCGCCCCCGCAGCGCGGGCGGGCTCTTCCTCACCTCGGGGTCGGTGCGTGCCGACTCCACCGTGGAGTCGGTGGGGCTGCTGCTCGACATCCTCGACGGCGTGCGTGACGGGCTGACCGAGGACGAGGTCAGGGCCGGGGTCGACTTCGTCAGCAAGACCGCTCCCGGGCGCTTCGCCACGGCCGACTCGGTCGCCGACGAGGCCGCCACGCTGGCCTTGGAGGGGCTGACGACGGAGTTCACGACGAGCAACCTCGAACGCATCCGTGCCCTGACGGCGGAGGACCTCGCGACGGCCTACCGGCGATGGGTGCAGGGGGAGTGGACGGTCGTGGTCGTCGGCGACGCGTCGGCCCACGCCGAGGGCATCCGGGGCCTGGGCCGTGGAGAGGTCACCGTCGTCCCGAGCTGAGGGACTGCCTCCCGGCGGTCACGGAGCTGGTGCCGGTACCGCGAGGGCCGGTTCGGGGCCCGCAAAGGCTCACACCCGTGCGTCGGTCCCGATCCGCTCGAGGACCTCGTCGTGCAGGATCCCGTTGGTGGCCAAGGCATTACCGCCCCACGGACCGTCCTGCCCGGCGAGGGACGTGAAGCGGCCGCCGGCCTCGGTCACGATCGGCACGAGGGCGGCCATGTCGTGGACCGCCAGCTCGGGCTCGGCGGCGATGTCCACCGCCCCCTCGGCGACGAGCATGTAGGACCAGAAGTCGCCGTAGGCCCGGGTGCGCCAGCAGTCGTCGGTCAGCTCGAGGAACTGCGCGTGGCGGTCGATCCCGCGCCAGCCGGCGAGGCTGGAGTACGACAGCGACGCGTCCTCGACACGCGACACGGCCGAGACGTGGATGCGCTTGGCCGCGGCCAGCGAGCGACCCGACCACGCGCCGGAGCCGTTGGCGGCCCACCAACGCCGCCCGAGGGCCGGCGCCGCGACGAGGCCGAGGACCGGCATGCCCTCGTCGACCAGCGAGATCAGGGTGGCCCAGGCCGGTACGCCCCGCACGAAGTTGTGGGTGCCGTCGATCGGGTCGATGACCCAGCGCCGAGGCCCGTGGCCGGTGGTCTCGAACTCCTCGCCCTCGACGGCGTCGCGCGGCCGCGTCCGCTTGAGCTGGCTGCGCACGAGCTCCTCGGCCGCCTTGTCGGCGTCGCTCACCAGGGTGAGGTCGGGCTTGGACTCGACGACGAGGTCCTCCGCGCGGAAGCGGGCCACCGTGATCCGCTCGACGGCGTCCGCCAGGACGTGGGCGAGGCGCAGGTCGTCGTCGTAGGGCACCTGCCCACGCTAGCCCGTCGGGGTCGCCGGGCGGGGGACCGCCACACAGCCCGACTTCGGGACGAACGCCCCGACGCGGCCAAAAGCCGCGCCCACCGAAGATCTGCTCTCGGGGAGGCCTCGCGACGATCACGTTTTTGTCTCGGGTTGGCGGAGAACGTCGCCTTTACTCCCTGCTTGCTCTTTCATGGGTGCCACAACACGAACGCCCTGTGCGTTACAGGGCTGCGCTCCACCCGGTGAGCAGCCCGGACCGATCCGTCCGATTCAGGACGGCTGACCCCTTAAGTAGGAGGACATCAATGCGAGGAACTACTCGCACGGTGACCATGGTTGCCGGTGTTGCCTCTGTCGCGCTGCTTGCTGCAGCGTGCGGTGGCGGTAGCGACAACCCGGGCACCAGCTCCAGTGCCAGCGGCGGCAAGACCGGCGGCACTGTCACGGTCCGTGGGTGCAACCCCCAGAACCCGCTCATCCCCAGCAACACCACGGAGACCTGTGGTGGCAACGTGCTCGACGCCATCACGGCGAAGCTCGTCCACTACAACCCCGAGACGGCTGCTCCCGAGAACGACATCGCTGACAAGATCGAGTCGACGGACAACCAGAACTTCACCATCACCCTGAAGAAGGGTTACAAGTTCCACGACGGCACCGAGGTCAAGTCGAAGAACTTCGTCGACGCCTGGAACTACGCCGCCTACGGCCCCAACGCCCAGTCCTCCGGCTACTTCATGGAGCCCATCGAGGGTTACGGCGACCTGCAGTGCGCGGGCAAGGACTCCGAGGACCCCTGCAAGGGCTACACCCCGAAGGCCAAGAAGCTGACCGGCCTGGTCGTCAAGGACGACTACACCTTCACGGTCAAGACCACCGAGAAGGTCTCGAACCTCCCGGTCCGCCTCGGCTACTCGGCGTTCTCCCCGCTGCCCGACTCGTTCTTCAACGACCCGAAGGCCTTCGGCGAGAAGCCGATCGGCGCCGGCCCGTACAAGTTCGACTCCTGGACCAAGAACACCGAGATCAAGCTCAGCAAGTTCGCTGACTACTCGGGCAAGTTCGGTGGCAAGCTCGACAACATCACGTTCAAGATCTACCAGGACGCTGACGCTGCCTACACCGACGTCCAGGCCAACAACCTCGACGTGACCGACGAGGTTCCCTCCTCGGCGATGATCGACGACAAGTACAAGCAGGACCTCCCGGACCGCAACGCCCAGAAGGCCGTCGGCGTCATCCAGACGATCACCTTCGCGCCGAGCAAGGTCGACCCGAACTACGCCGACCCGAAGATCCGCCAGGCGATCTCCATGGCGATCGACCGTCCGACGATCATCAAGCAGATCTTCAACAACACCCGTCAGCCCGCCACCGGCTGGGTCTCCCCGGTCGTGGACGGCTACAAGGCCAACCAGTGTGGCGAGTGGTGCACCTTCGACGCCGCCAAGGCGAAGGCCAAGCTCGACGAGGCCGGTGGCTTCAAGGGTGGCAAGATGACGATCGCCTACAACGCCGACGCTTCTCACAAGGCGTGGGTCGAGGCGACCTGCAACTCCATCAAGGGTGCCCTCGGTGTCGACTGTGTCGCCACCCCGGTCGTGGACTTCTCCACCTTCCGTGCCAACATCGCGGCGCGCAAGCAGAAGGGCATGTTCCGCACCGGCTGGCAGATGGACTACCCGTCGATCGAGAACTTCCTCGCCCCGATCTTCAAGACCGGTGCGTCCTCCAACGACGGTGACTACAGCAACCCCGAGTTCGACAAGCTCCTCAACGAGGCTGCTGCCCAGACGGACGCCGCCCAGGCGAACGCCAAGTACCAGCAGGCTGAGGCGCTCCTCGCGAACGACATGCCGGCCATCCCGATGTGGTACTCCACCGCCACCTTCGGCTGGTCCGACAAGGTCACCGGTGTCAAGATCACCGCGTTCGGCACCATCGACTTCTCCAGCCTCGCGCTGAAGTAAGCCGCCCCGGAGAGCCCTGTGACCGCAGGGCGATCCACCCGCAGCGCCGTCGGCCTGCCGGCCCAGTGTCGGCAGGCCGATGGCCTGTCCGGGAGCAGTCGAGGGGAGACACCGCCTCCTGCCCCCCGCACCCCCCATACGACTATGTTGTGATGGGCTGCGGCGCCCACGTCATGTAGCGTCCCGGCTCGTCCAGCCACGCCAACGGGAAACACCCCCCACCCCGGTGGCGTCAAACCAGAGGAGGTGACGTGTACAAGTACATCCTGCGGCGATTGATCCAGATGATCCCGGTTCTGCTTGGCGCCACGTTCATCATTTTTGCCATGGTCTACGCGCTCCCGGGCGATCCCACGATCGGCCTCTGCGGTGAGCGCCCCTGCCCGGCGGCCTTCGTCGCCGAGTTCCGCGACAAGCACGGGCTCAACGACCCGCTGCACGTCCGCTACCTCACCTACATGGGCAACCTGCTTCAGGGCGACCTCGGCACGAACTTCCGTGACATCAAGGTCGTCGACGAGCTGGCGCAGCGCTACCCCGTGACGACGAAGCTCGCGGCCATGGCCATCATCTTCGAGACGGTCATCGGCATCATCGCCGGTGTCCTCGCCGGCATCCGCAAGGGCAAGTTCATCGACAACCTCGTCCTGGTGAGCACGCTCTTCGTCATCTCCGTGCCCGTCTTCGTCATCGGTGTCTCGCTCCAGTACACCTTCGGCCTGAAGTGGCCGATCTTTCCCGCGACCGTGGGCTCCGACGCGACCGTCTACCGGCTGATCCTGCCCGCCTTCGTGCTGGGCAGCGCATCGATCGCGTACGCCGCGCGACTGACCCGCACCAACCTGGTCGAGAACCTGCGCGCTGACTACCTGCGCACCGCCGTGGCCAAGGGCATGTCGCGTCCGCGCATGCTCGGCGTCCACGCCCTGCGCAACTCGCTCATCCCGGTCGTCACCTTCATCGGTGCCGACTTCGGCGGCCTGCTCGGTGGCGCCATCGTGACCGAGCGCATCTTCAACATCCAGGGCGTCGGTGGCTTCCTGTTCACCGGCATCCGCAACCGCGACCCGGTGAGTGTCGTGGGCACCGTGACCATCCTGGTGCTCGTCTTCCTTGTCGTGAACCTGCTCGTCGACCTCCTGTACGGCGTGCTCGACCCGAGGATCAGCCATGACTGAGGCATCGACCATTGCAGTAGGCGCCGAGGCCGGCGCCCCCACCGCCGGCGGCGGCGCCGACGAGGGACGCTCCCTCGCCTCCGACGCCTGGCGGCAGCTCAAGCGCAACCCCATCTTCTGGGTGTCGGTCACGCTCATCGTGCTGTTCATCGTGATGGCCGCGGTGCCGCAGCTGTTCACCAACGTCGACCCCAACGCCGCGGTGCTGAAGCAGGCGCGTGAGCGGCCCAACGCCAACGCGTGGTTCGGCCGCGACATCCAGGGCTACGACATCTACTCGCGCACGATCTATGGCGCCCGCGCCTCGATCCTCGTGGGTGTCCTCACCACCATCGTCACCGTGATCATCGGCGTCACCATGGGCGTGCTGGCCGGCTACTACGGCGGCTGGCTGGACTCGCTCGTCTCCCGCGTGACGGACATGTTCTTCGCGATCCCGCTGCTCCTCGGCGGCATCCTGTTCATGTCCACGTTCCCCAACGACGAGAACTCGCCCTACCTGGTCGTCGTCGGCAAGGTCGTGCTGGTCATGGCCGTGTTCGGCTGGCCGAGCATCGCCCGCCTCATGCGGTCCAGCGTGCTGCAGGTGAAACCGAACGACTACGTGCAGGCGGCCCGCGCCCTCGGGGCGAGCCCGTTCCGGATCATCCGGGCGCACGTCATGCCGAACGCCCTGGCGCCGGTCATCGTCGTGTCCACCATCAACCTCGGTGTCTTCATCACCGTCGAGGCCACGCTGAGCTTCCTCGGCATCGGCCTGACGCCCCCGGCCGTCTCGTGGGGTGTGGCGATCTCGGACGCGCTGGTGGCACTGCGGACGACCCCGCACATCCTGCTGTTCCCCAGCCTGTTCCTGTCCCTGGCGGTGCTGGCCTTCATCATGCTCGGTGACGCCGTGCGCGACGCCTTCGACCCGAAGTCACGCTGAGCAGGAGAGACTCACAGATGACGACTACTGAGACCACGAGCCGACGTCGCGCCAAAACCGCGACCGGCTCCGAGTACCACCCGCAGGACGGGCTGCTCCTCGAGGTGGACGACCTCCACGTCGAGTTCCACACCGCCGACGGCATCGCCCGCGCCATCAACGGCGTCAACTTCGACCTCTACGAGGGCGAGACGCTCGCCATCCTCGGTGAGTCGGGGTCGGGCAAGTCGGTGACCGCCCAGGCGATCATGGGCATCCTCGACGTGCCGCCGGCGGTGGTCCCCAAGGGCCAGATCCGCTACTGCGGGCAGGACCTGCTCACCATGCCGGCCGACCAGCGGCGGCGGACCCGCGGCCCGGAGATCTCGATGGTCTTCCAGGACGCGCTGTCCTCGCTCAACCCGGTGTTCCCGGTGGGCTGGCAGATCGCCGAGATGTTCCGGATCCACCGGGGCATGAACCGGTCCGACGCCCTCGAGCGTGCGGTCAAGCTCATGCAGCGGGTGCAGATCCCGGCGGCGAAGGAGCGGGTGAAGGCCTACCCGCACCAGTTCTCCGGCGGTATGCGCCAGCGCATCATGATCGCCATGGCGATCGCGCTCGACCCGGCGGTGCTCATCGCCGACGAGCCGACCACGGCCCTGGACGTCACCGTCCAGGCGCAGATCATGTCGCTCCTGCAGGAGCTGCAGGAGGAGCGCCAGATGGGGCTCATCCTCATCACCCACGACCTCGGTGTCGTGGCGGACGTGGCCGACAAGATCGCGGTCATGTACGCCGGCCGGATCGTCGAGCGGGCAGACGTCTACGACCTCTACCGCCAGCCCGCGCACCCCTACACCAAGGGTCTGCTCGAGTCGATCCCGCGCCTGGACCAGAAGGGCCAGCAGCTCGCGGCCATCGGCGGCCTGCCGCCGAACCTCATGCGCATCCCGTCGGGCTGTGCGTTCAACCCGCGCTGCAAGTTCGCCCAGGACGTCTGCCGTGAGGACCGACCCGCGCTGCGGCTCGTCGCCCCCGGCCGTGAGTCCGCCTGCCACTTTGCCGAGGAGGTCCTCAATGGCTGAGGCCATTCTGACCGCGACCGACCTGGTCAAGCACTACCCGATCAAGGGCGGCGTGCTGCGCCGCACGGTGGGTCACGTCAAGGCCGTCGACGGCGTCAGCTTCGAGCTCCTCAAGGGCGAGACGCTCGGCATCGTCGGTGAGTCCGGCTGTGGCAAGTCGACGCTGGGCCGCCTCCTCATGCGGCTGGAGGAGCCCACCTCGGGTTCGCTGGTCTTCGACGGCGTCGACATGTACGCCCAGCGCGGTCGTGCCATGCGCCGGCTTCGTCGTGACATCCAGATCGTGTTCCAGGACCCCTACACGTCGCTCAACCCGCGCAAGACGGTCGGCGACATCGTCGGGGAGCCGTTCGACATCCACCCGGACGTCGTGCCGAAGAAGGGCCGTCGCAAGGCGGTCCAGGACCTCCTCGACCTGGTGGGCCTGAACCCCGAGCACATCAACCGCTACCCGCACCAGTTCTCGGGTGGACAGCGCCAGCGCATCGGCATCGCCCGCGGCATCGCGCTCAACCCCAAGGTGCTGATCTGCGACGAGCCGGTCTCCGCGCTCGACGTGTCGGTGCAGGCGCAGGTCGTCAACCTCATGGAGAAGCTGCAGGACGAGCTCGGCCTGTCCTACATCTTCATCGCGCACGACCTGTCCGTGGTTCGCCACATCTCCGACCGGGTCGGCGTGATGTACCTCGGCAAGATGGCAGAGCTGGGGGAGGAGGACGACATCTACGGTCGCCCCACCCACCCCTACACCCAGGCCCTGCTGTCGGCCGTGCCGGTCCCGGACCCGACGCTGCGCGACAAGAAGGAGCAGATCGTCCTCAAGGGCGACGTCCCCTCGCCGGCCAACCCGCCGTCGGGCTGCCGCTTCCACACCCGGTGCTGGAAGGCACAGGACAAGTGCAAGACCGACATCCCGCTGCTGGAGATGCGTCCCGACGGCGTCGCCGCGCACCTGTCCGCCTGCCACTTCGCGCAGCCGCGCGAGATCATCGAGACCGTCGACGTCTCGGACCGGCAGGACGAGGTCGGCAACACCGTCTGACCACCCGCACCACCAGAACTGCGCCGCTCTCCCGTTGGGGGAGCGGCGCAGTCGCGTCCTGCCTCAGGACCCCGGCAGCCGGCGGTTGAGCGAGAACAGCCGCCCGAGCACGGGCATGAGGACGATGTTGAGGCCGTGCAGGATGCCGATGACGAGCAGGATGCCGCCCACCCGACCCACCTCGAAGGTCAGCTGCTCGGCGGTGACGCGTTCGGAGATCTCGTTGCCCCAGCCCTGTTGAGGTGCGAAGTGCACCGAGAACAGGATGTACGCGGCGAAGATCAGGTAGTAGACGATGTCCGTCAGCACGATGTAGCTCTTGCCGGTGAGCGGGTTGTCGTGGAAGACGTCGGCTGCGTACGCGCGGCCGAAGCGCTTGATGAAGGGGCCCAGCCACAGCGCGACCGCCAGCAGCACGGCGTTCGTGGCGACCTCCAGGATCCACCAGGGCATCTCGAGTCCGTCCTCTCCTCGGGGCGTGAGCGTGACCACCGCGACGACCGCCAGCGTCGCCCCGGCGGCCCAGAGCGCGACGAGGGTGCGCAACCGGCGCCGGCGGCGGGTGTCGTCGTGGATGCTTTCGACGACGCGCGAGAAGAGGTCGGGCGACGGAGTACGACTCCTGCCCTCGCCGGTGAGGGCCTCGTGCAGCCGGTCCTCGAGTGCGCTCATCGTCTCTCCTCGAGCTGGGCGGCCAGCGACCGCAGGCCGCGGGTCAGGTGCGTCTTGACGGAGTTGGGGGAGACCCCCAGCGTGGATGCGATCTCGTCGATGCCGAGCTCGAGGTAGTAGCGCAGCGCCACGCAGTCCCGTTGGCGCCGGGGCAGCGCCCGCAGGGCCTCGACCACCTCGCGCCGGGACTCCCGGACGGAGGCGGTCTCCTCCGCCGAGGGTTCGTCGGGGACGGCAGGTGGTCGGTGCCGCAGTGACACCAGACCGCGACGGTTGTGGTCACGCGCGAGGTTGATGACGATCGAGCGCAGGTAGGCCGCGGCGCGGTCCTCGTCGCGGATGCGGTGGCTCGAACGGGCGAGCCGGATGAACGCCTCCTGCACCAGGTCCTCTGCGGCCGTGCGGTCGTCGACGAAGAAGCGGGCGAGGGAGACCAGCCGTGCGGCCTCGGCCACGAACAGCGCGCCGACCAGGTCGGTGGCGGCGGGGGGTACCGCCTCCCGGACCCGGCCCGTCGTCACCACTTCCATCGGTCCCATCACCTCGACAGACGACTTCGTGGCGCTGGCGGGTGACGTCCGGGGCGGCGTCGTTCGCGTCGACCGGACCTGTCACCCGCCGGGCCGACACCTGCGTCTGTGTGGTGTCAGCACCTTCCGCCACAGCCAAGGAGACCCCATGGACCGCCCCAGCACCTCACCCCTATGGCGGAGCGCGCCATCCGGACTACCGAGGGCCGCGGCGCTGGGCGCTGTCCTCGGCGCCCTGTGGGGCGTGGCGGCACGGGTCTGGATGCGCCTCGTGTCGACCGTGCCCGAGTTCAGCTGGGCGGGCACGCTCGCGATCGTGGTGCTGAGCGCCGTGCTCGGGGCCGGGGTGGCGGTCTCGTCGGTCGCGCGGTCGCGGCACGGCTGGCGTCGGGTGGCGAGGCTCGCGGTGGTGCCCGGCATGGTCATGTTCGCGGGGCAGGGCCTGCCGTTCCTGCCGGCGTTCGTCGTCGGCGGCCTGCTGCTGCGCCGCAGGCACCCGATTGCCCGTCTCGCGACCCTCGTGGTGGTCGTCGGGCCGGCGGTGCTGCTGTGGTGGAGCGAGCGGCTCGACGAGTACACGATGCTGTCGGCGCCCTACCGGGTGCAGATCGGCCTGCTCCTCGGGATGCCTTTGCTGGCAACGGTTCTCGCGTTCGCAGGAGACCTGGTGTGGGGACGGCGCGTCGCCGTGGGCGGTCAGTCGGCCTCGCCCGAGCGGGCCCGCAGCAGCCTCCTCAGCGACTCGAGCCTCGAGGCCCCCGCGGGACCGGCCTGACCGGAGGCGACCCAGGCGTCGAGGGCGCACTCCTCCTCGTCGTGGCTGCAGCCCCGCGGGCACTGGGTGGTGCCCGCCTCGAGGTCCGGGAAGTGCTGGATGATCCGGCCGAGGTCGACGTGGGCGAGGCCGAACGAGCGCACGCCAGGGGTGTCGATGACCCAGCCCTCGTCGCCCGGCAGCCGCAGGGCGACCGCGGAGGACGAGGTGTGGCGGCCGCGGCCGGTGACGTCGTTGACGATGCCGGTGGCACGGTGGGCGTCGGGCACGAGGCCGTTGACCAGGGTCGACTTGCCCACGCCCGAGTGCCCGACGAAGACGCTGATCCTCCCGATCAGGCGCTCGGTCAGTGCCTCGAGGCCGTCGAACCCGGACTCGCCGGTGGAGGTCACCACGTGCGGGACGCCCAGCGGGGCATAGCTGCCGAGGAACTCGGTGGGGTCCTTGAGGTCGGCCTTGGTGAGGACGAGCAGCGGGTCGAGCCCGGCGTCGTACGCCGCGACGAGGCACCGGTCGATGAGCCGCGGGCGGGGCTCGGGGTTGGCGAGTGCGGAGACGATGACGAGCTGGTCGGCGTTGGCGACGATGACCCGCTCGACCGGGTCGGTGTCGTCGGCGCTGCGGCGCAGCACCGAACGCCGCGGGGTGAGCCGCACGATACGGGCCAGCCCGTCGGGGTTGCCGCTGGTGTCGCCGACGAGGTCGACGTCGTCACCGACGACGATCCCCTTGCGGCCGAGCTCGCGCGCCTTCATGGCGGTCACGAGCCGCTCGGGGGCTGCCTTGCGTCCCGGGCCGCGGGGGATCACCACGGTGTAGCGACCGCGGTCCACCGCGATGACGAAGCCGGAGACGGCGTCCTCGTGGGCCGGGCGGTCCTTGGAGCGCGGTCGTGAGCCCCGCCGGCTGGGACGGACCCGGACGTCGCTCTCGTCGTAGTCGGAGGCCTTGCGGCTCATGCAGTCACTGCGCCCGCTGCGCTCGTGCCCGGTGCCACCAACCCGTGCCACAGGTCGACGAACTCCGGCAGCGTCTTGGCCACCGTGGCTGCGTCCTCGACACGGAGCCCGGGGACCCCGAGGCCGAGGACGGCGCCGGCCATCACCATGCGGTGGTCGGCGTAGGTGTGGAAGAGCCCGGCCTGCATCGCCCTCGGCTCGATGCGCAGGCCGTCGTCGGTCTCGGTGACCGAGGTGCCGAGCGAGCCGAGCTCCCGCGCCAGCGCCGCGAGCCGGTCGGTCTCGTGGCCACGGATGTGGGCGACGCCGCGGATGACGGTGGGGGAGTCCGCGAGGGCGGCGACGGCCGCCACCACCGGGGTCAGCTCCGACGCGTCGTGGAGGTCGACGTCGATGCCGGACACCTGGCCGGTGCCGGTCACGGTGAGCCCCTCGCGGGTCAGGGAGACGTCGGCGCCCATGGCGTCGAGGATGTCGCGGATCGCGTCGCCCGCCTGGGTGGTGTGGTGCGGCCAGCCGGGCACCGTGACGCGCCCGGCGGTGACCAGCCCGGCCGCGAGGAAGGGCGCGGCGTTGGACAGGTCTGGCTCGACCTGGACGTCGAGCGCGTTGACCTCGGACGGTTCGACCCGCCAGGTGTCCGGCTCGCTGTCGTCGACCATGACTCCGGCGTCGCGCAGCGTCTCGACGGTCATCTCGATGTGGGGCTCGCTCGGGACGGGCTTGCCCCGGTGGTGGACGGTGACCCCCTCGTCGTAGCGGGCGCCCGCCAGCAGCAGGGCGGAGATGAACTGGGACGAGGCCGAGGCGTCGAGCGTGACCGTCCCGCCGCGCACGTGTCCGCGACCCCTGACGGTGAACGGCAGGGTGCCACGGCCGTCGTCGTCGAGGTCGACTCCGAGGGTTCGCAACGCGTCGAGGACGGGGCCCATCGGCCGCACCCGGGCCTGGGCGTCTCCGTCGAAGTCGACGGTGCCCGACGCCAGGGCGGCCACCGGCGGCAGGAAGCGCATCACGGTGCCCGCGAGCCCGCAGTCGACCGAGCCGCCGCCGCGCAGCGAGGCCGGCGTGACGAGCCAGTCCGGACGCGAGCCCTGGGCGGCCGTCGTGTCCTCGACGCCGGCTCCGAGCTGCCGCAGCGCCTGCGCCATCAGCAGCGTGTCACGCGACCGCAGCGGTCTGCGCAGGAGCGACGGGCCGTTGGCCAGGGCGGCCAGGACCAGGAAGCGGTTGGTCAGCGACTTGCTGCCGGGGAGGTGGACCTCGTCGTCGACGCGACCGTCGGCGACCGGGGTGTGCCAGTCGCCCTCCACGGGGTGTGCGGGATCAGGTGAGGGCATCGTGCGCCTGGGTCGCGACCAGCTTGGCCTCGCGGCGTGCGGCCTTGGCCGCGACCTTCGCCTCGCGCTTGGTGCGCTTTGCGGCGCGCTTCGCGGAGTCGGTCGCGAGGCCGGCGCGGTAGGCCAGGCCGGGCCTGCCCTCGGTGTCGACGCTCGCGAGCAGGAGCCCGCCGATGAGGCCCACGTTCTTGAGGAACCCGATGCGCTGCACGTTGCGCGTCGCCGGGTCGGTCTCCTCCCAGAACCGGTGTCCCACATAGGTGGTCGGCACCAGCGAGCCGACGAGCGCGAGGGCCGCGAGGCGCGGGACGCGTCCGGTGGCGAGCAGAGCCCCACCGCCGACCATGGTGGCGCCGTTGGCCCGCACGAGGAGCTCGGGGTCGTTCGGCAGGCCCAGCGGGGCGACCTGCTCGGCGAAGGGCGCGACCTTCGCCTTGAGCGCTGCCGGGTGCCGGAGCTGCTCGAGGCCCTGGACGACGAAGATCGCGGCCAGCATCGGTCGGGCCACGCGGCGGACGAGGGTCATGGTCACTCCTGTGGTGGCTGCGGGAAGTCGGTGCGCGAGGCGTTCGGCCTGCGCCTCCCTTCCTACCGTATGGCCGGGTCGGCGTCGCTGCGTACCCTGTCCACCATGTGCGGACGGTATGCGGCGACTGCCAACCCCGACGAGCTCGTGGAGGAGTTCGAGGTCGAGCAGGACCGCACCGCGGACCCGACGCGCACCGTCCTGAAGAACCCGCAGAGCCCTCCGGCCGGCACCCCCGACTGGAACCTCGCCCCCAGCAAGCTGGCCCCGGTCGTGCTGTCCCGGGTGCCCCGGGAGGCCAACCGCGAGCAGGCCGGCGGAGGGCAGGCCGACCACGGTGAGCTGCCGGCGTCCGGGGTGCGGCAGCTGCGCCTGCTCACCTGGGGGCTGGTGCCGAGTTGGGCCAAGGACGTCAAGGTCGGCATGCGCATGATCAACGCGCGGGCGGAGTCGGTGCTGGAGAAGGGCAGCTTCGCCAAGGCGGCCCGCTCACGCCGGTGCCTCGTCCCCGCGCAGGGCTGGTACGAGTGGCAGAAGTCGCCCGTCGCCGTCGACGCCAAGGGCAACCCGCGCAAGCAGCCGTTCTTCATCCACCGGGCCGATGACGACGTCGTGGCCTTCGCCGGCCTCTACGAGTTCTGGCGCGACCGTGACATCGCGGACCCCGACGACCCGCAGGCGTGGCTGACGACGTTCACCATCGTCACCACCGACGCCGACCCGGGGCTCGACCGCATCCACGACCGCCAGCCACTGGTCCTGGAGCGCGAGGACTGGGCCACCTGGCTCGACCCCACCATGACGGACCTCGACGAGGTGGGTCGCCTCCTCGCCTTCCACCGCCCCGGGCGGTTCGAGGCCCACCCCGTGGGCGCCGCGGTCTCCTCCAACCGCAGCAACGGCCCCCAGCTCGTGGAGCCGGCGGGGCTCGACGAGCTCGACGGGGTGGTCGACCCGATGACGGGGGAGATCGTCGGCGGCTCGTCGTGACGGCGGGTCTGCCCCGACCCACCCGGGTGCTGGACGTCCCGACGCCACAGGGCACTGCACGGGCCACCGTCCACCGTCCCCGCGGGGCGCGGGCGACCCTCGTCCTCGGCCACGGGGCGGGCGGCCAGGGCTGGACCGGCGACATCGTGTCCGTGACGCGCGAGATGACCGGGCTCGGCTGGGCGGTGGTCCTGGTCGACCAGCCCTGGCGGCTCAAGGGACTGAAGGTGGCGACCCGGCCGCCGACCCTGGACGAGGCGTGGGTGCCCGTGGTCCGGGCGCTCGTGACCGGCCCGGGGAAGCTGCCCGGCCCCCTGGTCGTCGGCGGTCGCAGCGCAGGTGCCCGCGTCGCCTGCCGGACGGCCGCAGCGGTGCACGCCGACGCGGTGCTGTGCCTGAGCTTCCCGCTGCACCCGCCCGGAGCGCCAGAGAGGTCTCGGGCCGACGAGCTGCGCCAGCCGCTGGCCGCGGGCCTGCCGCTGCACGTCGTGCAGGGGCTGCGTGACCCGTTCGGGACGCCGGAGGAGGTCAGGGCGGAGCTGCCCGCAGCCGACCTGGTGTCGGCGGTCAAGGGGACGCACAGCTTCGGGCGTGACCCGGTGGACGTGGTGGTGGCGGCACGCACCTTCCTGGAGCAGGTCGCCGGCCGCTGACGGCACTCAGCGCGGCCGGCAGGCGCCACCCGTACGGCGTCGTGGCCGCCGGTCGCAGGCGCGGCGCGCGGGAATGAGCCCGCGGCGGCGTCGGTTGACCCAAGGGAACCCCGTACCCCCAGCACAGGAGCCCCGCACGTGCAACTGCTGACCGCCTCGCCGCCGGAGGGCGGCACCACCGTGGCCCCGGTTCCGACCGGCGCGGCCAACGGGCGGGTCGCGCTCGGCCTGTCCGCCACGACCGACGAGCCGGACCGCGCCCGGCGCGGGCTAGGCTGGAGGGTGATGACTGAGACCCCTGCCCCCGACGCGACCGTCGACGTGGCCACCGAGTCGAGGGAAGACCGGCAGGCGCGCTTCGAGCGTGAGGCGATGCCCCTGCTCGACCAGCTCTACTCGGCCGCGCTGCGCACGACGCGCAACCCCGCCGACGCCGAGGACCTCGTGCAGGAGACCTACACCAAGGCCTTCGCCGCGTTCCACCAGTACCGTCCGGGGACCAACTTCAAGGCGTGGATGTACCGCATCCTCACCAACACCTACATCAACAGCTACCGCAAGAAGCAGCGCGAGCCGCTGCAGTCCGACGCCGCGGAGATCGAGGACTACCAGCTCGCCCGGGCCGAGTCGCACTCGTCCGCCGGGCTGCGCTCGGCCGAGACCGAGGCGCTGGACCACCTGCCGGACACCGAGGTGAAGCGGGCGCTGCAGGAGCTGCCGGAGGACTTCCGGATGGCGGTCTACCTCGCCGACGTCGAGGGGTTCGCCTACAAGGAGATCGCCGAGATCATGGACACGCCGATCGGCACCGTCATGTCCCGGCTGCACCGAGGCAGGAGGCAGCTGCGCGAGCTGCTGACCGAGTATGCCGCCGAGCGCGGCTTCGCGACCCAGGGAGCGGACTCATGATGTGTGGACCTGACTCAGGACAGGGCGACGCCGCCGGCACGGACTGCTCCGAGGTGCTGCACCGCGTCTACGAGTACCTCGACGGCGAGATGACCCGCGACGACACCGCAAAGATCGCCCACCACCTCGAGGCGTGCTCGCCGTGCCTCAAGCAGTACGACCTCGACCAGGCCCTCAAGGCGCTCGTGAAGCGCTCGTGCGCCTGCGAGGAGGCCCCGGTGGAGCTGCGGACGCAGATCATGGCCCGCATCACCACCATCCGCTACGAGATCTCCGAGTAGCGGCACCGCAGACCCCAGCACGCAGAGAGCGGCGGTCGGATCCATCGGATCCGGCCGCCGCTCTCGTGCGTCGTGCGCTGGCTCAGGCGTTGGGCTTGCGGCCGTGGTTGGCCGCGTTGCCCTTGCGCGAGCGGCGCTTGCGGGCGCGCTTGCTCATGGGAGTCACTCCGTCGCTGGTGGTGTGGCACAAAGATGCGCCCTGCCGGTGGCCATTGTCTCACAACTCGCGGGGTGCTCCCGGCGGGGGTGAAGCCAAAAGGCCCACTTAGCGCGTCAGAGGCGGCCATAGGTCGGAGAAGACCTTCAAGATTTGGCAAAGAACCCCCTGGTCCGCAAGCGGGCGAACCGGTGGGGGGCCATCATAGTCCTGCAACCCAGTAGCACCCCTGGCTACCCGGTGCATTGACCGCTCGATTGGTCCGAACGGATGAGTAGGACCTCATACGAGCAGAAGGAGTTTTCCGTCATGAAGGCTATCACCACCATCTTCGAGTCCATCCTCGGCAACGACGACTCCCTCGTCTGGACCCCCAACGACGGCCCGAGCGACTTCTCCGCCCAGCGCGCCTGGGGCTGGACCAGCTGAGCCTGCGCCTCACCGGCAACCCCGGGGCCTAGATTGGTGTCGTGAGCACCGAGAGTCCCGGGCCCCCCACCCGCGCGCGCCGCAGTGACGGCGCGACCGTGCTCTACGTGGCCTTCGCGGTCACGGTCGCGGTCGCCCTGGTCGTCGCCGGCGTCCTCACCTCGGGCCAGCCGCGCAGCTGGCTGGCGGTCGCGGTCCTGTCGGGTCTCGGCATCGCGAGCTGGATGCTCCGCGGCGCCAACGTGGGCGAGCGGGTCACCCTCTCGTTCCTCAGCATCATCCTCCTCGCGGCCGCCGTCATCGGTGGCCCCGTCGGGGCAGCAGTGGTCGGGGGACTGGCCACCGTCATCCAGGTCGATCCGGAGAAGCTGATCGTCCGGGTCTTCAACATCGCCCTCTTCAGCAGCATGGGTTCGCTCGGAGGGCTCGTCTACCGCGGAGTCGGCGGCCTCGACGACGCGTCCACCATGACCTCCGCGGGGCGGATCCTGATCGGCGTCGGTCTGCCGCTCATCGTCACCGACATCGCGCAGTGCATGCTCAACGCCCTCCTGCTCGCCGGGGTGCTGCGGGTCGCCACGGGCAGCCCGATCCGCACCCAGGTCTACAAGCTCCTGAGCACCACCGGCCTCGCCTACATCGGTTACGGCGTCATCGGCTTCCTCTTCGTCGTGCTGTGGATCCCCGCGCGCGTCGGTTGGTTCAGCGCGGTGCTCGTGCTCGCGCCCCTCTTCGTGGCGCGATGGGCGTTCGTCCAGTACGGCGACGAGTTCCGTGCCCACGAGAGCACCCTGCGCGCCCTGGTCACCGCCGTGGAGACCAAGGAGCCGCACAACGCCGGCCACAGCGAGCGCGTCGCCCAGCTGAGTGCCTGGCTCGTGGAGAGCCTTGGCCTGGGGCACAAGGAGATCCAGGACGTGCGCACCGCCGGGATGCTGCACGACGTCGGCAAGCTCGGCGTGCCGACCCGCCTGCTGCGGGCCCGTCGTGAGCTGACCGACGACGACCTCGTCACGATCGCCGACCACGCCCTCGCCGGCGTGCGGATGGTCCAGGACATCGACTTCCTCTCGGGCTCGGTCGACGGCATCGCCCACCACCACGAGCGTTTCGACGGGCTCGGGTACCCCGCGGGCCTCGCGGGTGAGCAGATCCCCTTCTCGGCCAGGGTCGTGGCCGTCGCCGACGTCTTCGACGGGCTGACCACCTCGCGCGCCTACCGACCGGCACTGACCGTGAGCGAGGCCCTCGACGTCATGAACCAGCGAGCCGGCACCCAGTTCGACCCCCTCGTCGTCGACGCCCTCGGCCGTGCCCTGACCCGCCACGAGTGGACGCCGACCGTCCGCAGCGACGAGGAGCTCATGGCGGCGGGCGTCGCGATCGACCACGACGAGCCCGAGACCTCCGACCTGCTGGCCAGCCGTCCCGACCTGCGCCGGCGGATCATGGGCGCCCCGGGGCGCTCGCTCGAGGCCGTGCCCGTCGTGCCGGTGGCGGAGGGGCTGTCGTGAGCAGGATGCACATCCGCCGGGTCGACCTCACGGTGCCCGTCGTGGTCGCCGGCCTCGTCACCACGCTCGCCGCCTTCTGGACCGCGGTCGACGACGTGCCGCACCTCGGTCGCGGCGACCTGGTCCACCTCAGCGTCTTCCTCGTGGCCATCGCCCTGGGGGAGACGGCGCGGCTGACCATCCTCACCGGCCGCGAGACCGCGCCGATGTCCACCGCGGCGGCGCTCGGCCTGTCTCTCTCCGCAGTGCGTGGTCCCGGTGACGAGCCCATGGGTGCAGCAGTCATCGTCTCCACGATCTGCCTCGGCATGGTCGCGGGCACCGTGTTCCTGCGCGTGGTCAACGGCAGCGTGCGCTGGGCCGACACGGCCGCCCGCATCGTCGGTGCGGCCGTCGCCCCGCTCATCTACCGCTACGCGACGTTCGACGGCCGGACGCTGCTGTCGTGGCAGGACACCTGGGACGACCAGCGCTGGTTCGTCGGGGTCGTCATGCTGCTCGTCGGCAGCGTGGCCATGCTCGTCGACCTCACCCTCGAGGCGGCGGTCCGGGCCGGTCGCGACCACGCGCCCCTGGTGCCCGCCGTCCTCGACGAGATCCGTTCGGCCGCAGGCCTGGCCACCGCCCTGGTCGCCTCGGGTGCGCTCATCGCCCTCGCGGAGTTCGCCATCGGGATCGCCGCGCTGCCGCTGTTCCTCTTCCCCCTGGTGCTCACCTACTTCGCCGTCCAGCGCTACGCCACCATCCGCATGACCTACCGCCAGACCATCGGTGCGCTCTCGAGCCTCACCGAGCTCGCGGGGTACACCGGCACCAACCACGCCCAGCGCGTCACCGACACCTCAGTCGCCGTCGGGCGCGACCTCGGCATGGGCCAGCGTGAGCTGACCGACCTCGAGTACGCCGCCTTGCTGCACGACCTGGGCCAGATCGCGCTGCGCGAACCGATCCCGCACGGGGCGACGGTGATGGCGGCGCCCGCGGACCAGCAGCGGATCGCCCACGACGGTGCCGAGATCGTCCGCAGCACCGGGGTGCTCGACAACGTCGCGACCATCCTGGAGGCGCAGACGACGCCGTACCGGCAGGTGCGCGAGTTCGGCCAGGAGCTGCCCATGGCCAGCCGAATCATCAAGGTGGCCAACGCCTACGACGACCTCATCGGACCCGAGGGCACGCGCGACGACCGGGCGATGGAGCGCATCCACCTCGGCCTCGGCTACGAGTACGACCCGCGCGTGGTGGACTCGCTGTCACGGGTGCTGGAGCGGCGCCGTCGCGCGGCTCCCTCGGGCTCGGCCTGACCGAGGACGACGAAGGGGCGGTGCCGGGACCTGGTCCCGGCACCGCCCCTCCTCGTGGACGTCGTACGGTGCCGCGCTACGGCGTACCGGTGGTGAGGTGCGCGTCCAGGGCGACGTTCTTCTCCACGCGGGGGTCGCCCGCGTCGGCGAAGTAGTCGCCCTTGATGGTCTCGTCGTGGCCGGCGTCGACCTTCATCGCGTTGAGCACGAACGACAGGACCGCGGCGATCACCAGGTTGATGACGAAGGCGGTCATGCCGATGTAGCCCATCTTGCCGATCGTCGGGATCATGTCCAGCGAGCCGCCGAAGTGGCCCTTGGTCGCCGGGTTGATGACGTTGTAGGCGGTGATGGTGCCGTAGACCATGCCGACGGCCCAGCCGGCGAGCAGCGCCCAGCGGTGGAACCACCGGGTGTACAGGCCGAACACGATCGCCGGGAACGTCTGCAGGATCCAGATGCCACCGAGCAGCTGGAAGTTGATGGCGTTCTGCTTGTCGAGCGTGAGCACGAAGATCAGGGCAAACGCCTTCACGAGCAGCGACACGAGCTTGCCGACCTTGGCCTCCTGCGCGTGCGAGGCGTCGGGCTTGAGGAAGTCGCGGTAGATGTTGCGGGTGAAGGTGTTGGCCGCCGCGATCGACATGATGGCCGCGGGGACCAGGGCGCCGATCGCCACGGCGGCGAACGCCACCCCGGCGAACCAGCTCGGGAACATGTCCTCGAACAGCTGGGGGATGACCAGCTGCGCGTTCGGCTTGCCGTCGAGGCCGATCGGCTTGGTGCCGGCGGCGATGGCCACCCAGCCGAGCAGGGCCAGCAGGCCGAGCACGAACGAGTAGGCGGGCAGGATCGAGGCGTTGCGCCGGATCGTGTTGCGGCTCGAGCTCGACAGGGTCGCCGTGATCGAGTGCGGGTACATGAACAGCGCGAGGGCCGAGCCGAACGCGAGGGTCGCGTAGGCCCAGTACTGCTGGGCGTTCGGGATGAACGCACCGGTCGGCTTGCCCGTGACGGGGCTGGTCTTGGCCATCTTCGCCTCGGCGGCGCCGAAGACGTGGTCCCAGCCGCCGACCTTGGACGGCAGGTAGATCACGGCGACGATGATGACGAGGTAGATCAGCGCGTCCTTGACGAACGCGATGACCGCCGGCGCCCGCAGGCCGCTGGAGTAGGTGTAGGCAGCGAGCAGGGCGAACGCGATGAACAGCGGCAGGTCCTTGGCGAGGGCGTTGCTCCCGCCGACGCCGGCCACCTCGAGGACGGCCTGGATGCCGACGAGCTGCAGCGCGATGTAGGGCATCGTCGCGAGGATGCCGGTGATCGACACCGCCAGCGCCAGCCCCCGCGACCCGTAGCGACCCTTGACGAAGTCGGCGGGGGTCACGTAGCCGTGCCGGTGGCTCACGGACCAGAGCCGGGCCATGAAGATGAAGATGATCGGGTAGAGCACGATCGTGTAGGGCACCGCGAAGAAGCCGCTGACGGCGCCGAGCGCGAACATCGCCGCGGGCACCGCGACGAACGTGTACGCCGTGTAGAGGTCACCGCCGAGCAGGAACCAGGTGACCCAGGTGCCGAACCGTCGGCCGCCCAGGCCCCACTCGTCGAGCGACTCCATCGAGTCGGCCCGGCGCCACCGGGTGGCCCAGAAGCCCATGCCGGTGACGAGCGCGAACAGCAGGATGAGGACGGTGAGGGCGACGCCGTTGACGCCGCCGGTGCCCGTCGCTGCGGGGACGAGGGTGCTCATCGGGTCTGCCCCTCACCGTGGGTGCCGGTGGTGCCGGCCATCGGGCGGTGCGGCCGGGCGCGCAGGACCAGCCGGTAGGCGGTGTACGTCATCGCCGAGCACAGGAAGACCCAGAGGAACTGGTACCAGATGAAGAACGGGAACCCCCAGAGGACGGGGTCCTTGCGGGAGTAGCTGCTCACCCACAACAGGGCGATCATCGGCAGGGCCAGCAGGACAGCGGCGACTGCCAGCAGGCCCTTGTTGGCGGGTGGGACGGTGTCGTGGTCGACTTCGCTGTCGATGCTCACCTTGGCCTCCAGATGAAGTGGTGGTGGCTGCGGGATGGCAGTCCGATGTGCACGGTACGCCCGACTCGTGGGTAACCGTGGGAGGTCACAGGCGTCACATGGGTAACAACGCAGAGTGGCCCCGGGCGGACCGAACCACCCGGGGCCACTCCCTTCAGACGGTCGTCACTGCGCGCGGCAGGGGTTGGCGAGGTCGCCGCTGTTGAAGTTGTTGTAGCGCGTGGTCGTCGTGGACCCGGCCACGGGGTAGACGGTCTTCAGGAGCGGGCCGTACTCGCTGGTCGACGTGCCACCGAACGTCCTGGTGGTGCCGGGGATGAAGCGCCCGCCCTCCTGCCAGGTGCACGTCCCGTTGGCCCGGGTCGTGGTGAAGATCGGGTAGAACTCGGCGCCGCGAGGCGGGTTGACGCAGTTGGCGCCGGTCGTGCGGTCGCAGAACGGTGCGCTGTCCTGGGAGTCCGCCGCCTCGATGCGTGGCAGGTCGGTCTCGAACGCCACCTTCGAGTAGTTGGCGCCACCGGTGGTCACCGGGCTGGTGAACAGCACCGGCGAGGGGTGCAGCGCCTGGTCGCGGGCGACGTCACGCAGCGTGCCCGGCCAGTCGTTGCGGTAGGACTGGCCGTCGAAGTCCTCGTCCGAGCTCAGGCACCCGTTGATCTTCACGAGCGTGGAGTCGGAGCCGGGGACGCAGAAGTTGTTGCCGTCGTCCTCGTCGAGGCCCGAGGCGTCCTGAGCGCCGGGCTTGGTGCAGTTGAAGTTGGCGTCGATGGCCAAACAGTTCTCGAAGTGGCCGATCTCGTCGGACATCGCCACGTTGTAGGTGTGGGCCGACCAGGTGTTGCCCCGCGGGTTGCCCGTGGAGTACTCAGGGTGGAAGGCGTACGGCGCTGCCTGGCACGTGCTCGACGTGGGCGTGTACAGGATGTGGCCGAAGCCGTTCGCCACGGACGCGGTCATCGAGCCGTGCTGGCCGCTGGTCAGGTCGGACAGGTCGATCCGCAGGCCCGCAGTCGTGTCGTGCATGTGGATCCGGATCCGGTCGCCGGGGTCCATGAACAGGTCCTTGCCGGCGTTCGGGGTCACCGCGCTGAGGTCCGGGTTGTCGAACGTGCCGGTGAACAGCGGGTTGGCCGGCGCCTGCGAGCGACCACTCCTGGTGATGTAGGCCCAGTTGATCGGCTCGACGCCCCCGAGGAGGTAGTTGTCGCAGGCCGACGTGTTGGCGACACCGGTGTTCTGGTTGCTGACGAAGCTGTCGATCGTCATGGCCGCGCAGTATTGGTGGGCGGTGCAGCCGAAGCCCTCGAACTGGGGCACGTAGCCGGGGCCGTAGAACTGCAGCTCCATGTAGGCGTTGCCCGGGTGCTTGCCGATGTAGTCGGCCGCGGAGGGGTTGGTGCCGACGAGGTTGTTGGCGTCGGAGTCCGGAGTGCACGTCTTGGTGTACTCGGGCGCGGACTCGGTGTCGCACAACGTCAGGCCGAACCAGAAGGTGGGGCGCAGCTGGAAGTTCCAGGTGGACCCGGAAGCCCCGGAGGCGGTCGGCCTGGTCTTCGGCTCCCGGGGGAGGGTCATGGTGTAGGTGATGTCGTTGCCGGATCCGCGCACCCCGGACTTGAACAGCACCGAGGGCTCGTCGTGGCCGACGTACTCGTCGGCGGGGTTGTCGTAGGAGTCGGCGCACAGGGACGAGCGGGCCTGGCAGACGGGCTCGTGGTAGCCGGAGGTCGAGCTGGTCGAGCCGGCCGTCCGGGTGGAGGTGCTGACGTGCGCCGTGACGCCGAGGGCTGCCACCGCGGGCAGCATCGGCGCTGAGAGGCCCAGCAGGGTGGCTGTGCCGAGGGCGAGGAAGGTAGGTCGTTTCACGAGCGTGCCCCTTGTGGCGTGCTGGCAGCCTGGGCCGAGCCGTGCTGGGCGCTGTGTGCAGCCCCGTCCGCCCCCCTTCGCAGACCCAGGGTGTGCCGTGGATCCCGATACTTCGTGCAGACGGCGGGGGTGCGGACGACCGACGTCATGTCGCATGCAACAACCGAAAACTCTACGCCGACGTCGCAAGCACCGACAAGGAACGGGTCACCCCTTCGTGCAGAAGGTCTGCCGCAACAGGGGATGGGTGGGGGTCGGCTGACCTGCGAGGATCCAGCCGCAGCACCACATCCACGCAGGAGTCAGGGGATCCCAATGAGCAGGCACATCGCGAAGTTCCGGGCGAAGATGGACGAACAGGGCGCCACCGCCGTCGAGTACGGCCTCATGGTCGCCCTCATCGCCATCGTCATCATCGTCGCCGTCGCACTCCTGGGCGGCAACCTGTCCGGCCTGTTCAACCAGGTCGCCGGCAGCGTCTGATCGGTCTCGTTCGGCGGCTTCCGCAGGACGGCACGCGAAGGCGCCCGCCCCGGTATTCCGGGACGGGCGCCTTCGTGCGTGCTGGAGGACCTAGGCGGCCTTGGTCTCCTTGAAGATCGCGTCGATCTCGTCGATCTTGGCGAGCAGCTCGTCGGCCTTGCCGGCGTCGAGCTCGCCCTTGGTGCCAGTGGCGCCGGCCAGCTTGGTGGCCTCGTTGAAGAGGGTGTGCAGCTGGGGGTACTTCTCGAAGTGCGGAGCCTTGAAGTAGTCGGTCCACAGCACCCACAGGTGGTGCTTGACCAGCTCGGAGCGCTGCTCCTTGATGAGGATCGCACGGGTGCGGAAGTCGGGGTCGTTGTTGTCGGCCACCTTGGCGATGATCGCCTTGATGGACTGCGCCTCGATGCGGGCCTGTGCGGGGTCGTACACACCGCAGGGCAGGTCGCAGTGGGCGCTGACCTCGGTGGTGCGGAAGATGCGGGAGAGCATGCGTATCCCTTCTGCGAGATGGGTGATCACGTGCTCGCTCAACCTACCCCGCGTCCGCCTCGGGTGCACGACGCCCCCTGCGCGAGCCCGGGAGGCGCAGCCGCTGGGGGATCCGGAAGAGCACCAGGGCGCGGATCTGGTCGCGCGCGAGGGAGCCGATGCCGTGCGTCCACGAGTCCGCGACCCCGAGCAGGCCCTGGTTGTCGCTCTCGACCCAGTACCGGGTGCGATCCGCGGGGTCGCGCATGGTCACGCGCTTGATGGCGAGCGGGCGGGGTACGCCGTCGTCGTCCGGTGGGAGCCGCACGATGGCGAGGCCGCCCACGCGCGGGGGAGCGCCGTGGAGCACGACCATCCGGTCGCCGGTGTGCAGGGTCGGCTCCATCGAGCGTCCCCGGACCACGACGACCCCGAGGCCGACCGCCATCAGTGCTGCTCCTCCTGGCGCATCCGGCTGAGGAACGTCTTGGTGCGCTGGTGCTGGGGGTTGTCGATGACCTCGGACGGGGGTCCCTGCTCGACCACGACGCCGCCGTCCATGAAGACGACCCGGTCGGCCACCTCACGGGCGAAGCCCATCTCGTGGGTCACGACGATCATCGTCATGCCGTTCTTGGCGAGGTCACGCATGACGCGCAGCACCTCGCCGACGAGCTCGGGGTCGAGCGCGGAGGTGGGCTCGTCGAAGAGCATGAGCTTGGGTTCCATCGCCAGCGCGCGCGCGATCGCGACGCGCTGCTGCTGGCCGCCGGAGAGCTGGGCGGGGTAGGCCTGGCACTTGTCGGCGAGGCCGACGCTGCCGAGCAGCTCGAGCGCCCGCTCCTTGACCTGCGACTTGCGGCCGCCCTTGACCTGGATCGGCGCCTCCATGACGTTCTGGATGGCGGTCATGTGGGGGAACAGGTTGAAACGCTGGAACACCATGCCGATGTCGCGGCGCTGGGCCGCCACCTGCCGGTCGGTGAGGTGGTGCAGGGTGCCACCGCGGTCGTCGAAGCCCATGAGGTCGCCGTCGACCCAGATGCGGCCGCCGTCGATGGTCTCCAGCTGGTTGATGCAGCGCAGGAACGTCGTCTTTCCTGAGCCCGAGGGCCCGAGCAGGCAGACGACCTCGCCCTTGCGGACGTCCATGTCGATGCCCTTGAGGACCTCGTTGCCGTGGAAGGCCTTGGTGACGTTGACCGCGTGGACCAGCGGCTGGGTGGTGTCGGTGGTCGTGGTCATCAGGCGCCTCCCGCCCCGCCCTTGAGCGCCAACATCCGCGCCCGGATGCCGCCGGGCCCGCTCGAGGTGGTGCCGAAGCCGCGGCCGAAGCGCTTCTCCAGGAAGGACTGGCCGACCATGAGGACGCTGCACACGATGAGGTACCACGCGGTGGCGGCGACGTAGGTCGGCATGATCTTCAGCGTCCGGGAGCCGATGACCGACACCTGGTAGAAGAGCTCGGTGTTGACCGGGAGGGCGATGAGCAGCGACGTGTCCTTCACCATGGCGATGGTCTCGTTGCCGGTCGGCGGGATGATGACGCGCATCGCCTGCGGGAGGACCACCCGGCGCATCGTCTTGCCCGACGACATGCCGAGGGCCTGCGCGGCCTCGCGCTGGCCCACGTCGACGGACTGGATGCCCGAGCGGGCGATCTCGGCCATGTAGGCGGCCTCGGAGAGGCCCAGCCCGATGACGCCCATGGCCAGGGTGCTGCTGAACTGGTTGACGTCGAGGGTGAGGAACGTCAGGTCGCTCGACAGCCCGAGTGCCTTGGCGATCTGCTGCCCGAAGGGCGCCCCGATGTCGAAGGTGCTGTAGAGGTAGCCCAGGCCGGTGCCGAGGATCGTCAGGAGCACGTAGCGGGGGATGGCCCGGAAGAACCACGTGTAGACGAAGGAGACCCCTCGCAGGACGGGGTTGGTCGAGAGCCGCATGATGCCGACGACGACCCCGACCACGACGCCGATGACCATCGAGCCCACCGTGCCGACGATGGTGCCGATCATCAGGCCGCGCAGGACCGGGTTGAAGTTCATCACCCTCAGCGCGAACGGGAAGTCCCAGCGCGGGTTGGTGACGAACGAGCTGACCATCATGGCCACGAGGATGGCGATGACCGCGATCGCCACCCACCGGCCCGGGTGGGGGACCGGCCGCGCGGAGATGCGGCCCGGCCGGTCCTGGGTGCCTTCAGACATGTGTGCCTCGGATCAGGAGGTGCGCGGCGCCGGTCAGGGGTTGACGGCGAAGTCGGTGATGGCGCCGGTGTCGTTGCCCCACTTGGTCAGGATGGCCTTGTAGCTGCCGTCCGTGCCCATCGCCTTGAGGGCGTCGGCGATCGCCTGGGCGAAGTCGGTCTGGTCCTTGGGGACGACGAAGCCGTAGGGCGCGGCGTCGTAGATGTCGCCGAGCGCCTCGAGCTGGCCACCGGTCTGCTTCACGGCGTAGAGACCGACGGGGGAGTCGGCGAGCATCGCGTCCGACTTGCCGGAGATGACGCTCGCGGTGACCTTGCTCTGGTCGGCGTCGATGATCTGCTTGATCGCCGGCTTGCCCGCGGCGGTGCACTTCTTGGAGCGGGCGGTGAGGTCGTCGATCTGCACGGTGCCCTTCTGGACGCCGATGTTGAGGCCACAGGCGTTGTCGGGGTCGACCTTCTTGGGGTTCCCCTTCTTGACCGCCCACTGCGTGCCGGCGTTGAAGTAGCTCACCATGTTGACGCTCTTCTTGCGCTCGTCGTTGATGGTGAACGAGGAGACCCCGACGTCGTACTTGCCCGACTTCACCCCGAGGATGATCGTGTCGAAACCGGCGTTCTGGAACTCGGCCTTGAGGCCGAGCTTGGCCGCGACGGCGTTGAACAGGTCGACGTCCATCCCGACGACCGTCTTGCCGTCGGTGTCGATGAACTCGTTGGGCGCGTAGGAGGCGTCCGACCCGACGACGATCTTGCCGGCGTCCTTGATCTTCTGCGGGACCTTGGCGGCGAGGGCGGGGTCGACCGTCTGGCTGCTCGAGGAGCTGGAGCTCGAGGAGCTCGACGGGGTGCTGTTGCTGTCGAGGCTGTCCGAGCCGCACGCGGAGAGGGCCAGGCCCGCGGTGGCGAGCCCGGCGACGAGGACGGCGGTGGGACGGAGACGCTGGGTCATACGAGGTGGGTCCTTCCTCAGGTGGTGCTTCGTGTGTCGGCGAGGGCGCCGTCAGGCTTGGTCGGCATCCTGCCACCTGACGACGCGATCCGTGTCACAGTCCCGTCACAAGGGTGTCCGGCGCCAGGGCCATATGTCACCATGAACTCGCGGGTAACCCCCGCGACTGTGCGTTTGATTGGCCACACCCCGGCCCGACTGACCGTCCGGCTGCGTTGGCTGTGCCCCACGCATCTCCTCCCTCTCTTCCCTGAGGTGACTTCCTCCATGTCTGCGAATGCAGCGACTCCCGCGTACCCGACCCACGACCCGTCCGACCCCGTCTTCCGCGCCCACGAGGGGGGCAAGCTCGGGGTGCACGCCACGTCGCCCCTGCGCGACCGTGCCGACCTCTCGCTCCTGTACACGCCGGGTGTGGCCGACGTCTGCCGCGCCATCGCCCTCGATCCGGCGCTGGCGGCTCGGTACACCTCTCGGCGCAACACCGTGGCCGTGGTGAGCGACGGCACGGCGGTCCTGGGGCTGGGCGACATCGGGCCGCTGGCGGCCATGCCCGTCATGGAGGGCAAGGCCGTGCTGTTCAAGCACTTCGGTGGCGTGGACGCCGTCCCGGTGTGCATGGACTCGGGCTCCGTCGAGGAGCTGGTCGACGCCATCGCCCGCATCGCCCCCACCTACGGCGGGATCAACCTCGAGGACATCTCGGCGCCGCGCTGCTTCGAGATCGAGCGACGCCTCCAGGAACGCCTCGACATCCCGGTCTTCCACGACGACCAGCACGGCACGGCGATCGTGGTGCTTGCCGGACTGCTCAACGCGGCTCGTGTCGTGGGCCGACCCCTGGCGTCCCTGCGAGTGGTCGTCGCCGGGGCCGGGGCGGCCGGGGTCGCAGTGACCAGGCTGCTCGCCCGCGCCGGTGTCGCCGACCTCGTGGTGTGCGACTCCCGCGGGATCATCGCGCCCTCCCGGGCGGACCTCGCCGACCACAAGCGGCGCCTCGCGGCGACCACGAACCCTCGCGGCCTCACCGGTGGGCTCGGGGACGCGCTCGTCGACGCCGACGTCTACATCGGGCTGTCCGGCGGCACCGTGCCCGAGGCAGAGATCGCCCGTATGGCACCGGACGCCATCATCTTCGCCCTGGCCAACCCCGACCCGGAGGTGCACCCGGACCTGGCGGCTCGGTATGCCGCGGTGGTGGCCACGGGGCGCTCGGACTTCCCGAACCAGATCAACAACGTGCTGGCGTTCCCCGGTATCTTCCGCGGCGTCCTCGACTCGGGAGCGCCCCAGGTGACCGAACAGATGAAGCTCGCCGCAGCCCGGGCCATCGCGTCGCTCGTGCCAGAGCCGACCGCGGGGGAGATCGTGCCCAGCGTCTTCGACGACCGCGTCTGCGACACCGTCGCCGCCGCGGTGTCAGCCCTCGCCTGAGGCGCGATGTCCCCTACCGGCAGCATCGATGGTGCTCTGGTAGGCGTCGACCATGGTGTCGAGGCAGCGCTGCCAGTCGTAGCGCGCCTCGACGGTCGCGCGTCCGGCGCTTCCCATGCGATCGCGCTCGCGCGGATCGTCAACCAACGACAACACCGCAAGGGCAAGCGCGCCGGGGTCGTCACGAGGCACGACATAGCCCGTGACGCCGTCCTCCACAACTTCGGAGAGCCCCGCGACGTCCGTGACCACCACTGGGAGTCCACAAGCGCTGGCCTCGACGACGGCCACACCGAAACTCTCGCTGTCCAGCCGGCTGGAGGCCACGAAGATGTCCAGACTACGGAGAATCTCGGGGACGTCCCGATGTGGCAGGGCCCCGCGGAACTCGACGACGCCTGAAAGGCCCAGTTGCTGGGCCAGCGCCTCGAGCTCCGCTCGCTCGGGTCCGTCGCCGACGACCAGGAGTCTGATGTCCCGTTGGTCATCAGCGGCTTCCACGACCTGCGCGAATGCCCGGATCAGGACATCAACCCCGTACTTGGGGTAAAGGGCCTTAACCATGCCGATGACGACCCCCTGGGAGGGGGCCTTGTGCTGGCTAGGCGCGAAACGTCCTGTCTCCACCCCGAAGGGAGTGACGAATGGTGCGGCTGCGCCCGGCAACAGACTCTGGGTGTGCCGGGCCATCACGTTGCTCGTGGACGCAAGCCGGGTGGCTGCGTTGAGGTTGAACCGTAGTAGGCGAGCCTTGAGTCGGGATCCGCGTGGGAAGTCGAAGACATCGCTGCCCCACACCGACAGCAAGGACGGGGTGTAGCCAGACAGTGCTGCGGTCGTGCCGTAGCCGCTCGCGTAGTGCACGTTGAGGATATCCGGGCGGTGCGCCCGCAACTGTCGGCGCAGTATCGGAGCGTTCAGGAAGTAGCCGTGCTGACCTCGGAAGGGCAGCACGAGCACGCGAGGTCCGTCGGGACCTGGCCAAGAGGTAGCCGGGTGCTGTGTCGCGACGACGACCTCATGGCCGCGCTCCACAAGGCCGTCTGCCCACTTCTGGGTGTGGATCGACGAAGCGGGTGCCAGAAGGACGATCTTCATGCGTCGTTCCTCCGAAAGTGAAGCGAGCCCACTTGGGCGGCCGTGGTCATGGGGCGACTCCGTCGAACAGAGGAGCGTTGGGGGACACCTTCGCGCGACGGGACTGGAGCTCAAGCACCACGAGGGTCAGCAGGGCCCACAAAGATGCCAGAGCCCAGACATCGACGACCTCCAGGGAGTTGCCCGGTCGAAGCAAGCCCAACGCAGCGGCTATCGAAGCCATGCGGACAACGTCTGCGACGGCCGGAGCCCACGGGCGACCTCTGGCGAGTTGGTCGGCCGCCAACAGGCGAACGGCGACCTCGAGACCCACGACTGCACAAACCACCCACAGGGAGTCACTGACCTGGGCGTACTCTCCCAGCTTCCCGTCGGCCCAAGAAGTGCCTGCGACCTTGAAGACCAACGCTGCCGCCAGGGGCGGAGCGGTGCCGATCACGAGGTAGGGCCAGCGGCGGTGGCCCGTGGACGCGACCCAGCGCTTGAGTAGCAGGGGTAGGAGGTAGTTCAGAGGGGTCAGAGCGACCTGTGCCAGGACCACCGTGGCCGTGAAGAGACCCAAGGCCCGCGGTTCGAGGGTGGCATCGACGTAGAGGGTGCACGCCAGCAGGCTCCCGGTGACCGCCATGGCGCTGACCCACGTCGCGATTCCATAAGAGGCAAGACGTCGGGCGTCCACCTCCTGCTCCACCTGTGTGTCTGCACGCCTCCACAGGCGCGCGCCGGCTGCCGCCGCCACGACACCGAAGGCGACTGCGTAGCCGCTGGCTGCCACGGCAGTGTTCATCCCCAGAGTAGAAGTCGATGCGACCACCCAGACGAGAACCAATGCCTGCGGGCCAGCAGTGACGATGTTGAAGGATCGTGCCGTAGAGACGCCTAGGAGGATGGTTCGTAGATTGCCTTGCCAGACCATCGCAAACACGGCGGCTGCAACGGCCGCCACTGCGAGGCCCTCTCCGCGCACAAGTCCGTAGACCACGGCACCCAGCGCACCCAGAACGGCTGCCGCGGAGGAGATCCTCAGGGCCCGCGAGACGGAGAGCCTCTGCGTCTGGGCGTAGTACATCAGCGCTTGGGGAAGACCGAGTGACGCGACGCTCGCCAAGAACTCGAGTTCGGTTTTCGTACGGCTGAAGACTCCCTGTGGGACCGGGCCCTGCGTACGCCCGAGCCACGCCACGGTGGCAAACGCGAGAAGTGCTCCTGACCCTTGGATCAGCAGTGTCCAGAACACCTGACGCGCAAATGCCTGCCGCGTCCTGAGAGCGTGAACGATCATGACCGCTGTCGGCGATCTGTCAGGTCCGTCCGTAGAGGTACAACGACGCCATCATGTCGACCTCTGCGGGCGGGGCCACCTGCTGTAGCAGCTCCCAGCTTGGCTGGTTCTTCGCGACCCAAGCAGTGAACTGGCGGTGTTTCTCCGTCGGACCAGCTTCGGTCCCAGTGGTGTCGTTGCTGCAGATGACCACGTACCGCTCTGCGCTCGCAAACAGGCGGTTCATGTAGTCCTCGAACACCCAGTCCTCAGTGAGATGGAAGATCACCTCCATGGACAGTGCCATGTCGCCGACGAGCCACCGAGCGGGGTCGGAAAGGGTTGCGGGGTCGAAAGCCATGAAGCTCTTGGTCGCGTCATCGCTAAAGCGCTCCAAGCACATGCGAATGGCGGTAGGAGAGCGGTCAAGGCCCAGATAGCGCTCGTATTGAGCCAGACCCAGCTGGTTGCCGTCGCCGCAGCCCCAGTCGACAACGCTCGATATGCGGTGCTCGGCGACCCATCCGTTGACCACGTCGGCCTTCCACTGGGCCTTCGCTCCGTATGACCCGGCGCCCGAGTTGCCGCCCTTGGCATACCTGCGGTCCCAGTACCTTTCACTTCCACGGAACAACGTCCTGCGGACTGCCAGGGACGGGCGGGTGGTCGCGAGCCTGATGAGGGCGCTCTTCATGGGTTCCCGGCTCTCTCTGAGGTGATTCCGTGGGGGGAGCTCGACTGCGTGTGGTGCCCGTACTCCGGCCCACGGCAGGACTCGACGAGCACCGACTCGAGCAGTGTGGCGGAAGCAGTGCGTGAGAAGCGGTCGGTGACGAGGGTGCGCCCGGCGGTGGCCCACAGCGCCCGCTGATGGTCGCTTGCCTCGTGCACTGCCGAGAGGCAGCCGGTCAGGTCGTCGGGGCCGCCGAGACGACCGCACTCCCCGTCTGTCATGACGTCACGCAGCCCGGTCGCGCAGTTGCTCACGACCGGAAGACCGGCGGCCAGGTAGTCGAACACCTTGTTGGGGCTGAGGCCCGCCTGGAGCAGCTGCCACGGGGCAAGCACGTGGATGCCCACGTCACACGCGGCGAGGACCTCGCGGAGCTCGTCCTTGGGTACGGGGTCTCGGAACTCGACGTTGGTGACCGCCTCGCGGGCTGCCCGCTCCATCAATCGTGCCTTCTCCGACCCCGCCCCGAGGAGGAGCACGCGCACCTCGGGGAGTCCCTTCGCCGCGTCGAGCACCTGGTCGAGCCCGTTGGCGGGACCGTGGGCGCCGGCGTAGACCGCGGTGAAGCCGGTGATGCCGTGACGCGTCCTCGCGGCAGCACGGTCGACCGGCCTGTCATCGACGTCGGTGCCGTTCGGGATGACGACCACCTTGGCGAGGTCGATCCCGAGCCGGGCGAAGTGGTCCTCCCAGCCGGGGGTGACGACCACGATGCTGCGGGCGCGGCGGTAGAGGAACGTCTCGAGCCCGACCAGCAGGCGGTGCAACCGGCTCCCGCGGTGCAGCAGGCCCGCCTCGACGATCGACTCCGGCCAGAGGTCGCGCACCTCGACCACCAGCGGTTTGCGACGGGCTGCGGCCACCACCCAGGCGGCGAGGGGGGCCAGCAGGTGGGGGCTGGATCCGTAGACCGCGTCCACTCCTCGCATCCTGAGGCCGATCGCGGTGGCCCTGGCGGCGAAGAGGACCCACCCGGCGACACGCCGTACGGACGATCCCGCGTAGGCCGGCACGGGGACGAGCGTGAACAGCGGGTCGGTCGTGGTGAAGGTGCCCTGCCCGTAGTGGTCACGGTTCGCGGCGACGATGCGGGCGTCCCAACCCGTCAGGCGGGAGAACAGCTCTGCGTTGCGGGTGAGTCCCCACTGCGTGCGAGGCATGGCGAACTGGTTGAACACCAGCACCTTCCTGCGCGACAACGCGAACTTCCCCTCTGGTGGTCGACGGCGGTCCTCCGGGGCCCACTCGCAGCAGGCGGGGGCGTGTCATGATAACCGCGGCATTCCGCCCCACGGCCGCACATGACGGAGGTCCGGCATTTCTCCCGACGCGTTCCTGCCCTTCGCCCTCCCCGACATCGGCGAGGAGGAGATCGAGGCTGCCGCGGAGGCGATGCGCTCCGGGTGGCTGACCACCGGGCCGCGGGCTGCGGCGTTCGAGCGGGAGTTCGCGGAGTTCGTCGGCGGCGCCGACGGCGAGGTCGAGGCCGTGGCGGTCAACTCGGCGACCGCCGGCCTGCACCTCGCCCTGGAGGCCGCGGGCGTCGGACCGGGCGACGAGGTGGTCGTCCCGACGTGGACGTTCACCGCCACCGCGGAGGTCGTCCGCTACCTGGGCGCCACCCCCGTCGTGGTGGACGTGGACCGGGCCACCCTCAACCTCACGGCGTCCGGGCTGGAGGCCGCGATCACCGACCGGACGGCTGCCGTCATACCGGTGCACTTCGCCGGGCTGCCCGTCGAGCCCGCCGTGCGTAGGCTCGCCCACGAGCGCGGTCTGCGGGTCGTGGAGGACGCCGCGCACTCGTTCCCTGCCCACGACGGCCGCACCGCGGTCGGGGCGGGGGACAGCCTGGCCACCGTCTTCAGCTTCTACGCCACCAAGACCATCACCACCGGCGAGGGCGGCATGGTGGTCACGCGCGACCCCGACGTGGCCAAGCGGGTGCGCACCATGCGCCTGCACGGCATCAGCCGCGACGTCTTCGACCGCTACCGCAGCACCGCCCCCTCGTGGCACTACGACGTCGTGGCGCCGGGCTACAAGTACAACCTCACCGACCCCGCCGCCGCGATGGGCCGGGTCCAGCTGCGTCGCGCCGACGCCATGCGCAAGCGCCGCGAGCAGATCGCGACCCGCTACACCGAGGCCCTCGCCGGACTTCCCCTCGACCTGCCGCCCGTGGGGGAGGACGGGACGCAGCACGCCTGGCACCTCTACGTCGTGCGGCTGCGTGACGACGCCCCGGTCGACCGCACCGCCTTCATCGAGCAGATGGCCTCGCGCGGCGTGGGGTGCAGCGTCCACTTCATCCCGCTGCACCTGCAGCCCTACTGGCGCGACAGCCTCGAGCTGCGACCCGAGCAGCTGCCGGTGGCGACCGCCGAGTTCGAGCGCGTGGTGAGCCTGCCCGCCTTCTCCTCGATGACCGACGCGCAGGTCGAACGCGTCGTCGAGACCGTGGCCACCGTCCTGCGATGATGTCCACGCCCGCGGCGCCGCCCGACCGGGCCAAGCGCCTCCTCGACCTCGCGGTCGCGGTCCCTGCCCTGGTCGTGCTCTCTCCCGTCCTGCTCGCCATCGCCGTCGCGGTGCGGGTGGACAGCCGCGGCCCCGCGTTGTTCCGCCAGGAGCGCGTCGGCCTCGGCGGTGAGGTGTTCCGGCTCCACAAGTTCCGCTCGATGCGCGCCAGCCACGACGGAGCGCTCGTCAGCCCCACCGGCGACAGCCGGGTCACCCGAGTGGGCCAGTTCCTGCGCCGCACCAAGCTCGACGAGCTGCCGCAGCTCATCGACGTCGCGACCGGCCACATGAGCCTGGTCGGCCCGCGGCCGGAGGTGCCGAGGTATGCAGCGCTCTGGGACCCGGAGCAGGCGCGGGTCATCCTGTCCGTGCGGCCGGGCATCACCGACCCGGTCAGCATCGCCTTCCGCCACGAGTCGGACCTGCTCGCCGCCGCCGAGGACCCCGAGGCGCACTACCGCGACGTGCTCCTGCCCCAGAAGGCGGCCATGTACGTCGACTACGTCGAGCACCGCACGCTGCCGGGCGACCTGCGCATCCTGCTGCAGACCGTCGCCGCCGTGGTCCGCGACTGACTCAGCCGGGCTTGCGGACGGTCACGACCGCGTGGGTCCGCAGCCAGGGCACGGCCTCGAGCGCCGAGTACACCGGGCCGACCGACGCCACGCGCCTGGCGACCGGCGGGGCGAGGGTGACGCGGCGCGCGCCTAGCCGCCCGTGCGGGAACAGCTCCTGCAGCCTGCTGACCGGGACGCCGCGCACGTCGGGGTTGCGCGGGTTGCCGACGGTGAAGTCGTAGGACAGGACCGCTCCGCCGGGGCGGGTCAGGCGCCACATGGCTTCCGCCACGCCACGCTGGACCTCGTCGTCCAGGATCGAGGAGAGGACGGTGGACTGCAGCACGACGTCGAACGGCTCGAGCTCGAGCGAGCGGGCGTCGCCCGGCACGAGCACGACCTCAGCGGGCAGGACCCGGCGAGCCAGGGCCAGGCGGTCGGGCAGCAGCTCGTTGCCCACGAGGCGGCTCGGGTCGACGCCCCAGCGCAGGAAGCGCAAGAGGTTCGCACCCTCGCCGCAACCCACCTCCAGCACGCGCATCCGTGGGAAGTCGGTCAGGGCCGCCGCAGCCAGCGCCCCCAGCACAGCACGGTCGGCCGAGGTCGAGCCGCGTCGTACGTCGGCGCTCGCGAAGGAGTAACGGTCCGCGGGGATGGCCGCGCGGCGCGCGTACCGAGCCTCGATCGCCTCGAGCTCGGGGTCGGTCATGCCCCGCCCAGCAGCGCCTCGGCCGCCTCGACGACGCCGGACCGGCCGAGCGCGGAGGAGGAGGCTGCACGCATCCAGGCGCGCACCGCCTCGTCGGAGACGGGCATGCTGGTCGAGACGTCCGCGGCCGGCAGCGCCGGGACCTGCACGCGGGCCACGAGCGGGTGGTCGGTGGGGACGGGCGCCTCGTCGGTCGAGAACAGCTCCTCGGCGAGCTTCTCGCCGGGACGCAGGCCGGTGAACACGACGTCGACGTCGCGGCGTCCGGACATCTGCAGCAGCGTGTGGGCCACGTCGACGATCTTCACCTGCTCACCCATGTCGAGGACCATCACGTCGCCGTCGGCGCCGAGGGAGGCGGCCTGCAGGACGAGCTGGCACGCCTCGGGGATGAGCATGAAGTAGCGCTCGACGTCGGGGTGGGTGACCGTGATCGGGCCGCCGCGCTCGATCTGCGCGGTGAACGCGTGGACGACCGAGCCGCGCGAGCCCAGGACGTTGCCGAACCGCACCGAGACGTAGCGGCCCGGGAAGGAGCGGGCGAAGTCGGCGGTGAGCCGCTCGGCGACGCGCTTGCTGTGGCCGAGCACGCACGTCGGGTTCGCGGCCTTGTCCGTGGAGATGTTGACGAACGTGCCGACACCCTCGGCAGCGGCAGCGGTCAGGACGTTGACCGTGCCGACGACGTTGCTCTTCCAGGCCTCCATCGGGTTGGCCTCGAGCAGGGGCAGGTGCTTGAGCGCCGCAGCGTGGAAGACGATGTCGGGCTTCGTGGCGGCGAACACCTCGGCCATGCGGGCGGTGTCGCGGATGTCGGCGAGCACGACCGCGTCGTCGTCGAGCAGGCCGTGGCCGACGAGGCTCAGCTGGGTCGCCTGCAGGCCGGACTCGTCGCGGTCGAGCAGGTAGAGCTTGGCGGGCCCGAAGCGGGCGATCTGGCGGCACAGCTCGGAGCCGATCGAGCCACCGGCACCCGTGACGAGCACGGAGCGGCCGTTGATCTGCTCGGCGATCACGACGTTGTCGAGCTCGACGGGGCGGCGCCCGAGCAGGTCGGCGACGTCGACGTCGCGAAGGTCCCTGGCGGTGGGTCGTCCGCCGATGATGTCGCCGAGCGGCGGCAGCGTGAGGATCTTCAGGCCTGCGGTCGTGCCGAGGTCGGTGAGCTCGCGGATGGTGCTCGCGTGGGCGCGGGGGAGGGCGATGATCAGGGTCGTCGCGCCGAGGCGGTCAGCCACGTCCTGCAGGTCGGCGCGGGTGCCGCGGACGCGGATGCCCTCGATGCGCAGGCGCCCCTTGCTGCGGTCGTCGTCGAGGATCGCGACGGGGTGGTAGCCGCCCTCGCCGTCGCGCCGCAGGCTGCGGGTGAGTCGGCGCCCGGCCTCGCCGGCACCGAACACGATGGCGCGGTCGACCTCGGGCTCGGTCTTGCGGTCGCGCAGGCGCCAGGTGCGGACCAGGAAGCGGCTCGCGAACATGCCCACGAGCCCGAACGTCGCGCCGATGAACGGGACGCTCCTCGGCACGGTCGCCTGCCACCGGAAGCCCAGCACCACGGCCACGAGCACGGTCCCGGTGACGGCGACTGCCTTGGCGATGTCGGCGATCTCCTCGAACGACCCGCGCTCGTGCCCCACGGCGTACGGGCCGATCAGGATGCCCACGAGCAGGTGGGTCGCGACGGCGACAGCCGACAGGATGGCCAGGTTGGTCACGAAGACGGGCCCGGGGTGGAAGTCGAAGCGCATCCACGAGCCGATGTAGAGCGCCGCCACGAGCACCACGGCGTCGACCACGGCCCAGAGCCAGCGGTGCAGGCGCAGGCGGCGCTGCTCCCGTGCGGTCGGCACCGGCGCCCCACCTCCCCTGTCGCTCCCGAGTCCTCAAACGGCTCCGCGAGTGTATGAAGCGGGTGTCCGGCTTGGGCACCCCCGAAGGGAGGATTTGCCCGGTAAAGGGCCGAACGGATGAGGCGCGCCCACCACTCGGCCCAGGCCGCCGCGGCGGCGCTCGGACGGGCCCGTCCGCGGGCCTCGGGCTAGGGTCGAGGGCATGCTCGCCGCCTACGCCTCCAGCCAGTCCGCCGACGACCCGCTCTCCGGCCTCGAGGTGGGCGAGCGCCCCGACCCCGAACCGCGCGAGGGCTGGACCACGGTCTCCCTCAAGGCCTCCGGCCTCAACCACCACGACGTGTGGTCGCTGCGCGGGGTGGGCCTGCCGGCAGACCGGCTGCCGATGGTCCTCGGCTGCGACGGCGCCGGGGTCGACCCCGACGGCAACGAGGTGATCGTCCACGCCGTCATCCCCAGCGACGGCTGGCGCGGTGACGAGACGCTGGACCCCCGGCGCACCCTGCTGTCCGAGCTGCACGACGGCACCCTGGCCCAGCAGGTCCGGGTCCCCAACGGCAACCTCGTCCCCAAGCCCGAGGGCCTGTCGTGGGAGCACGCGGCCTGCCTGTCCACCGCGTGGCTCACCGCCTACCGGATGCTGTTCACCAATGCGGCCCTCACGCCGGGCGCCACCGTGCTCGTGCAGGGCGCGGGCGGAGGAGTGGCCACCGCCCTGGTGCAGCTCGGCAACGCCGCCGGGTACCGCATGTGGGTCACCTCGCGCGACGAGGAGAAGGGCCGCCGCGCCGTCGAGATCGGGGCGGACCGCGCCTTCGGTAGCGGCGAGCGCCTGCCCGCGCGGGTCGACGCCGTCATGGAGACCGTCGGCGCCGCCACCTGGTCGCACTCGGTCAACTCGCTCAACCCCGGCGGCACCATCGTCATCTCCGGGGCCACCTCGGGCGACGCCCCGGCCAAGGCCGAGCTGACCAAGATCTTCTTCAAGCAGCTGCGCGTGGTGGGCTCCACCATGGGCACGCGGGGCGAGCTCGAGCGGCTGGCCCAGTTCGTCGCCCACCGCGGGATCGAGCCGGTGGTCGACACCGTCCTGCCCCTGGAGCAGGCGCGTGACGGGTTCGCCAAGATGGCGTCCGGCGACGTCTTCGGGAAGATCGTCTTCACCGTCTGAGCGGGCGGCGTGGCGCCGCCGACGGCCCTCAGCTGGGCGAGATCTGCAGCCAGTCGTACCAGCCGTTGTGCAGCACCAGCCACGCGATGAGGCCGTACCCCGCCTGGCCGGGGTGGTGGGCCACCCGGCTCGCGGCGAGGTCGGTGCGCCACTGCTCGTGACCGAGCAGGGGCCGGTAGCAGTCGACGAACGGCACCTCGCGCCGGGAGCAGACGTCGGCCTGCGCCTCCACGAGGACGTCCAGCTTGGTGTTGAGCTCGTCGTCGTCGGTGGGGGGAGGGCTGACCACGAACGTGCCGATGCCGGCGCTCGCGGCGTCGTCGAGGATGTTCGCGAGGTTGAGCCGGTGGCGGGCCAGGGTGACACCGGACGCGGCGTCGTTGGTCCCAACCGAGATGACCAGCCGCTTCTCCGAGCGGCCGCGCCAGCGCGGCGCGCACTCGTTCTTCCAGCGCCCCAGGACGTCGGCTGAGGTGTCGCCGCGGACCCCGAGGTTGTACGGCGTGAGCTCGAGGTCGGGGTGGTGGGTGCGCCCCACGACCCGGGAGACCCAGCCCTGGCCCTTGGGGTCGCCGACCCCGGCCACCATCGACGCGCCGAGGAAGACCATCGCGACGTCGCGGGGGCCGTCGGAGGCGACCTGGAACTCGGCACTCGGGGTGAAGGTGGGCTCGCTCACGCGCTGGTCCTCATCGTCGTCATCTGGTCGTCTCGTTCACTCGTCATCGTCGTCGAGCCGGGCCAGCCAGGTGGCCAGTCGCTCGACGGGGGTCTCGAACTCGGGGTTGAGGTCGACGAACGTCCGCAGCTGCTCGGCCAGCCACTCGAAGGAGACCTCTTCCTCGCCCCGTCGTGAGGCGAGCTCCTCGATTCCACGATCGGTGAAGTACACGCTGCAACCCTAACCGGGTCGTCCCGCAGCACGGACGAGGCCACGCGGCGCGCAGCCGCGTGGCCTCGTCAGGTGCCCCTCCCGGGGGCGGTGGGTCAGCGCGCCAGGGCGGCCGTGATCAGCTCGTTCTGCTGCTCGGCGTGACGCTTGCTCGAACCCGTGGCCGGCGAGGCAGAGGCCTTGCGCGACACCACCCGCAGGGCACGGGTCTCGCCGAGGTCGGCGAGGGCCTGCGGCAGGTTGAGCGCCATGAACGGCCACGCGCCCTGGTTGCGCGGCTCGTCCTGCACCCAGACCACGTCGGCGTTCGGGTACTTCGCGAGCTCGGCGGCGATCTCCTTGGCCGGCAGGGGAGCGAGCTGCTCCACCCGGACGATCGCGGTGGCGGAGTCGCCGGCCTTGTCGCGGGCGGCCTCGAGGTCGTAGACGACCTTGCCGCTGGCGAGCAGCACGCGGGTCACCGCTGCGGCATCGAGCTCCTTGCGCTCCGGCAGGACCGGGCGGAACGTGCCGGTGGTGAAGTCCTCCGGCATGCTGCTCGCCGCCTTGAGCCGCAGCATCGACTTCGGGGTGAAGACGATGAGCGGGCGGCGGGGGCGGGCGTAGGCCTGGCGGCGCAGCAGGTGGAAGTAGGAGGCCGGCGTCGACGGGTAGGCGACCGTCATGTTGTCCTCGGCGCACATCTGCAGGAAGCGCTCGATACGGGCGGAGGAGTGGTCCGGTCCCTGGCCCTCGTAGCCGTGGGGGAGCAGCAGCACGACGGACGAGCGCTGGCCCCACTTCTGCTCGGAGGAGGAGATGAACTCGTCGACCACGGTCTGCGCGCCGTTGAAGAAGTCGCCGAACTGCGCCTCCCACAGCACGAGCGCGTCGGGGCGCTCCACGGAGTAGCCGTACTCGAAGCCCATGGCCGCGAACTCCGACAGCAGTGAGTCGTAGACCCAGAACCGGGCCTGGCCGTCACCGAGGTAGAGCAGTGGGGTCCACTCCTCGGCGGTGTGCTTGTCGATGAGCACCGCGTGACGCTGGACGAACGTGCCCCGGCGGCTGTCCTGGCCGGCGAGGCGCACCGGGGTGCCCTCCATGAGCAGGGACCCGAACGCCGCGAGCTCGCCGGTGGCCCAGTCGATGCCGCCGTCACGGGTCGACGCCGCGCGCTTCTCCATGGCCTGCGCCAGCTTCGGGTGGACCGTGAAGCCGGGCGGCGGGTTCACGAACGCGTCGCCGATGTGCTGGAGCACGTCCGCGGTGATGGCCGTCTGGTCTGCGGACCGTGGGCTGGTGTCCTTGGCCTGCGCCGACGGCGGCTCCAGACCGGAGTGGCCCTCGGCGTCGGTGCCCGCCAGGGTCGGGTTGGTGGCCTCCTCGGACGCCTCCTTCAGGGCCGCCTTGGTCTCGACGAAGACGCGCTCGAGCTGCTGCTGGTAGTCGCGCAGCGCCGCCTCGGCCTCCTCCTGCCCGATGTCGCCGCGGCCGATGAGGGCCTCGGTGTAGAGCTTGCGGACCGAGCGCTTGGCCTCGATGAGGTTGTACATGAGCGGCTGGGTCATCGACGGGTCGTCGCCCTCGTTGTGGCCACGGCGGCGGTAGCACACCATGTCGATGACGACGTCCTTGTTGAACTCCTGCCGGAACTCGTAGGCGAGCTCGGCGACCCGGACGCAGGCCTCGGGGTCGTCGCCGTTCACGTGGAAGATCGGCGCCTGGATCATGCGGGCCACGTCGGTCGAGTAGGTCGACGAGCGCGAGGCGCTGGGCGACGTGGTGAAGCCGACCTGGTTGTTGATGACGACGTGGATCGTGCCGCCGGTGCGGTAGCCGCGCAGCTGGGACAGGTTGAGCGTCTCCGCCACGACGCCCTGGCCGGCGAACGCCGCGTCGCCGTGCATGAGCAGCGGCAGGACGGTGAAGTCCTCACCGGCGAGGTCGAGGCGGTCCTGCTTGGCCCGGGTGATGCCCTCGAGCACCGGGTTGACTGCCTCGAGGTGGGAGGGGTTGGCCGCGAGGTAGACCTTGGTCTTGCTGCCGTCCTCGGCGACGAACTCGCCCTCGGTGCCCAGGTGGTACTTCACGTCGCCGGAGCCCTGCACGGACTTGGGGTCCTGCTTGCCCTCGAACTCGCGGAAGATCTGCCCGTAGGACTTGCCCGCGATGTTGGCGAGCACGTTGAGGCGGCCGCGGTGCGGCATACCGATGCACACCTCGTCCATGGAGTCGGCGGCGGCGCGGCACAGGATGCGGTCGAGCAGCGCGATCACCGACTCGCCACCTTCGAGGCTGAACCGCTTCTGGCCGACGAACTTGGTCTGCAGGAACGTCTCGAACGCCTCGGCGGCGTTGAGGCGGCGCAGGATGCGCAGCTGCTCGTCGGGACCGGGCTTGGCGTAGCCGACCTCGATCTTGGCCTGCAGCCAGCGGCGCTGCTCGGGGTCCTGGATGTGCATGTACTCGGTGCCGATGGTGCGGCAGTACGAGTCACGCAGGATCCCGAGGATCTTGCGCAGGCGCAGCATCGGCGCCCCGCCGAACCCACCGGTCGCGAAGTCGCGCTCGAGGTCCCACAGGGTCAGGCCGTGGCTGGTGACGTCGAGGTCGGGGTGGCGGCGCTGGCGGTACTCCAGCGGGTCGGTGTCGGCCATGAGGTGGCCGCGCACGCGGTAGGCGTGGATGAGCTCCTGTACGCGCGCCGTCTTGTTGACGTCGTCGTCGTGGTGGGCGGAGATGTCCTGGACCCAGCGGACCGGCTCGTAGGGCAGGCGCAGCGACTCGAAGATCTCGTCGTAGAAGCCGTTCTCGCCGAGCAGCAGCTGGTGGACGATCCGCAGGAAGTCGCCGGACTGGGCGCCCTGGATGATGCGGTGGTCGTAGGTGCTGGTCAGCGTGAGGATCTTGGAGACGGCGTTGCGGTTGAGCGTCTCCTGGCTCGCGCCCTGCCACTCGGCGGGGTACTCGAGCGCGCCGACGCCGATGATCGCGCCCTGGCCGGCCATGAGGCGGGGGACCGAGTGGACGGTGCCGATGGTGCCGGGGTTGGTCAGCGTGAGGGTGGTGCCCTGGAAGTCCTCGACGGTCAGCTTGCCGCCGCGGGCCTTCTTGACGACGTCCTCGTAGGCGGTCCAGAAGTGCGCGAAGTCCATGGCCTCGGCGGACTTGATGGACGGGACGAGCAGCTGCCTGGTGCCGTCGGGCTTGGCCAGGTCGATGGCGAGGCCGAGGTTGACGTGGCCCGGCACGACCAGCGCCGGCTTGCCCTTCTCGTCGGTGGTGTAGCCGTTGTTCATCTCCGGCATGTGGCCCAGGGCCTTGACCAGGGCGTAGCCGATGAGGTGGGTGAACGACACCTTGCCGCCGCGCGAGCGGGCCAGGTGGTTGTTGATGACGACGCGGTTGTCGATGAGCAGCTTGGCCGGGACCGCGCGGACGCTGGTCGCGGTGGGCACCGACAGCGACGACTCCATGTTGGTCACGGTGCGGGCGCTCGCGCCGCGCAGGGGCCTGACCTCGTCCTGGTTGACCGGGCCGGTCGCCTTGGGGGCCTCGGGGTCGCGGGGCTTGGGCTGCTCCTTGGCGGCCGCGGCCTCCTTGTCCTCCGGCTTGTCGGCGACGGCGGTGTCCGTCTTCGCGTCGGACCGGTCGGTGGTCGTGGCCTGCGCCTTGCCGGAGTCGGTGGCGGACGACGCCTTGGCGGTGGTGGCCGACGCCGGTGCGCCGGCCTGGGCTGTTGGCCCGGCCGCCGGGGCGCTCGCGGCCTGCTGGGTGGGGGCCGGCTTCGCCTCGGCCGGTGCGGCCGCGGCCGGGGCGCCACCGTTGGCCCCGGACCCGTTGCCGCCGCCCTCCGGCTGGTAGTCCTCGAAGAACGACCACCACGCCTTGTCGACGGAGTTCTTGTCGTTCTTGTACTGCTCATAGAGCTCGTCCACGAGCCACTCGTTCGGCCCGAAGGCCGCCATGGGGTCGCTGGTCGGGGACTGGTCGGGCACGGCGGATACGCCTCTTTCGTAGCGTCGACAATGACGGGCAATGGGTACACCCAGCCTAGCCCCGTCGGCCTGCGTGGCGTCATCCGGGGGAGCAGGCCCCGAGCGCGGTGCCGCGCCCGCGCGATACCCCTCCCCACCTGCGGGTATGCCGTGGGGCCGGCCTCCTCGCGGAAACCGGCCCCACGACTGTCCACCGTCGGGGTCGGCCGCCTAGCTGATGTCGCTCCGGACGGTCCGCCAGGAACCGAACCCGGCGAGCACCGCCGCGTACGCCGCCAGCACCAGCGCGCCGCCCCACCACGCCAGAGGCTGGCTGGCGTTGGGGTTGCCCGAGGACACCCCGTTGACCATGGCCTGGGTCGCGGCGCTCGGGAGGTAGGGCACGATGTGCTCGCGCCCGAAGTCCCAGAAGCTCAGCCCGAACCCGGCCAGCGGCTCGACGATCCACGCCACCCCGACCGCGATGAGCAGGGCGGCCACCTGGTTGGGGATGAGGATGCCCGCCCCGAGTCCGATCAGGGCCCAGAGGCCGAGCACGAGCAGGCTGAGGGCAAGCGTCCTGAAGACCCCGGAGGTCGGGAACGGCTCGAAGCCCTTGGCGTTGAGGATGAGAGCACCGGCGACGATCGACCCGACCAGCGAGATGATCCCGTAGATGGCGCCGATCCCGAGCAGGGCAAGCACCTTCGCCGCCATGACACGCCCACGCCTCGGCACCCCGAGGAAGGTGCTCGTGATCGTCTTGTGGCGGTACTCGGCACCGATCTGCATCACCCCGATGGTCAGGGTGAGGAGGTAGCCGATGCTCAGACCGCTGGTGTACACGCTGTTGGCGATCTGCTCCGGGCTGCCGGTGGGCGTTCCCTGGCCGGAGCCGTTGTTGAACGAGTCGCTCGTGTACAGGAAGCCGAAGGCGACGGCGAGGCCGGCTCCTGCGACGAACATCGCTATGGCCATGCCCCACCACATGCGGGTGGTGAAGAACTTGCGGAACTCGGCGCGGACGGCGGCGGTCATGCCTGTGCCCCTTCCTGCCCGGTGAGGGCATTCCCGTCGGTCGGCGTCCATGGGCCGAGGTTGCGGTTCGTGCCCTCGGTGAGCTGGAAGAAGACGTCCTCCAGGTCGGTCGTCGCGGTGCGGAGCTCGTACACGGGCAGGCCTGCACGCAGGGCGACGTCGCCGACGAGTCGCAGGTCCGTGGTGTCGACCAGGAGGGCGCCGTCCTGTGCAGAGCTCGTCACGTCGGCGACACGGAGTGCGCCGGCAAGGGCATCAGGGTCGGTGGTCCTGACGATGGCCCCGCCGCTGCCGTGGAGCTCGCTCATGGGGCCCTGCTTGACGAGGCGGCCGTTGGAGATGATGACGACGTCGTCGACGGTCTGCTCCACCTCCTGCAGCATGTGGCTCGAGATGAGGACGGTCTTGCCCTGGCTCGACAGGTGGCGCAGGAACCCCCTCAGCCAGCGGATCCCCTCAGGGTCGAGCCCGTTGGCGGGCTCGTCGAGGATCAGGACCTGCGGGTCGCCCAGCAGGGCCGCGGCGAGGCCGAGCCGCTGCCGCATACCCATGGAGTAGCCCCCCGCGCGCTTGCGGGCGGCCGCGGGGATGCCCACCAGCTCGAGCATCTCGTCCACGCGCGCCGGACCGACGCCCATGGTGTCCGCGAGGACCCTCAGGTGGTTGCGTCCGGTGCGTCCGGGGTGGAAGTTGGTGGCCTCGAGGGCCGAGCCGACCACGGACATCGGTGACTCGATGTCGTGGTAGCGGCGGCCGCCGATGGTGGCCGTGCCGCTCGTCGGCGTGATCAGGCCCAGCAGCATGCGCAGGGTCGTGGTCTTGCCCGCGCCGTTCGGGCCGAGGAAGCCGGTGATCCGGCCGGGCTCGACGGTGAAGGACAGGTCGTCGACGGCGGTGAAGCTGCCGAACCGCTTGGTGAGGTTGCGCACCTCGATGCGACCGGCGCCGCTGGCGCCGGTGGTGGGTGTGGTCGTGGTGGTGCTCGTCATCGTTCCCCCGGTCTCAGGTCCATGGCGCCATCCTCCCAACTCACGCAGGGGGAGGGTCAACGCGGTTTGTCCCCGGCGCGTCGCGCGACCCTAGGATGGCCGCACTATGACCGAATGGTTGCTGGTCCTCGCCGGCGTGGGGCTGACGGTCGGGACCGCTGTCTTCGTCGCCACGGAGTTCTCCCTCGTGGCGCTCGACCGCCCGACGGTGCAGAAGGCGATCGACTCCGGCGACGGCCGCGCCGAGACCGTGCTGGGCTCGCTGCGCCGCCTGTCGACCCAGCTGTCCGCGGCCCAGGTCGGGATCACACTGACCACCCTCGTCCTCGGCTTCCTCACCACTCCCTCGCTGGGCAAGCTGCTGCAGACCCCGCTCGGAGGGCTTGGGCTCACCGGCGGCACCCTCGACTCGGTCTCCTCGACACTGGCCCTGGCCGTCGCGACGGTCTTCTCCATGGTGTTCGGGGAGCTGCTCCCTCAGTTCCTCGGGATCTCCGCACCCTTGGCGACCGCCAAGGTGGTCGCCATGCCGGTCCGCGCGTTCGCGACCGTGTCCCGCCCCCTGATCGTGGTCCTCAACGGCTCGGCCAACCTGTTCCTGCGCGCCCTCGGCATCACCCCCCAGGAGGAGCTGTCCGGGGCGCGCACCCCCCAGGAGCTGGCCTCGCTGGTACGGCGCTCCGCCGAGGCCGGCACCCTCGACGAGGGGACGGCACGCCTCGTCACCCGGTCGCTGGGGTTCGGTGAGCAGACCGCGGCCGACGTCATGAGCCCGCGAGCGCGGTCCTCGTCGATCGAGCGCACCGCGACCGCCGACGACGTCGTCCGCCTCGCGCGCCGTACCGGCCACTCCCGCTTCCCGGTCACCGGTGAGGACTGGGACGACATCGACGGGGTCGTCCACGTCAAGCGGGCCATCGCCGTGCCGCACGACCGGCGCCCGGACGTGCCCGTCTCGGCCCTGATGGTGCCGCCCCTGCTCGTCCCCGAGACGATCCGCCTCGACCCCCTGCTGCTCATGCTGCGCGAGCACGGCCTCCAGCTCGCCATCGTCGTCGACGAGTACGGCGGCACGGCCGGCATCGTCACCCTCGAGGACGTCGTCGAGGAGATCGTGGGCGAGGTGTCCGACGAGCACGACGTCTTCCGGACGACCGGCCGCGAGCTCACCGATGGGTCGTGGACCGTGCCCGGGCTCTGGCGCCCGGACGAGGTGCGCGACCGCCTCGGCGCCGAGGTGCCCGACGGCCCCGCCTACGAGACCACCGGTGGGTTCGTGATGGCCGAGCTCGGCCGCATACCCGTCGTCGGCGACACGGTGAGCATCCCCGGGTGGGAGATCACGGTCCTCGCCATGGACGGCATGCGGGCCGACCGGCTCCGCTTCCGCGCCCAGGAGCCGTCCGAGGACGAGGGCGGTGAGGGCGCCGGTGCGAGGCGTACGGGTGGCGCTGACGGTGCGGGCGGCGCGGGCGGCGGCGCGCAGCCGGGTACTGCGCGCCGTACGACGGACGAGGAGCGACGGTGAGCGCCGCCGCCGTCTGGGTGACGGTCCTGCTGCTCCTGCTCAACGCCTTCTTCGTCGGCGCCGAGTTCGCGGCCATGGCTGCCCGACGCTCGACCCTCGAGCCGCTCGCCGCCGCGGGTTCGCGCCGCGCCCAGACCTGCCTCGACGCCCTCGAGCAGATGGGGTCGCTGCTCGCCTGCGCCCAGCTCGGCATCACCGTGTGCTCGGTGCTGCTCGGTGCCATCTCGGAGGCGGCGCTGCACCACGCGCTCGAACCCGTGGTCGAGCACCTCTCGCTGCCGACCGGTGTCGCCGACGGTGCCGCGCTGGCCCTCGCCCTGCTGGTCGTGGTCTACCTGCACGTCGTCGTGGGGGAGATGATCCCCAAGAACCTCGCGCTCGCGGGGCCGGAGCGCTCGGCGCTGGTCCTGGTCCCCGTCCTGATGGTCGTCACGCGCGCGCTGCGCCCCGTCATCTCGGTGATGGAGCACCTCGCCAAGGCCCTGGTCCGGCTGTTCGGCGTGGAGCCCAAGGACGAGATCGCCTCGACGTTCACGGTGGAGGAGGTCGAGCACATCCTCGCCGAGAGCCACCACGAGGGGCTCATCGAGGAGGGGCAGCACGGGCTGGTCGGCGCGGCGCTGGAGTTCAGCGACAAGGACGCGGTCGACGTCGCCGTGCCCCTCGACGACCTGGTGACCCTGCCCGTCACCGCGACCCCTGACGACGTCGAGCGGCTCGTGGCCAAGCGCGGCTTCTCCCGCTACCCGCTCGTCGACCGCGCGGGCACGCTGGCCGGCTACCTGCACCTCAAGGACGTGCTCTACGCCGACGACACCGAGCGTGACATCGCCGTCCCGGTGAAGCGGGTGCGCAAGCTGGCCACCGTGCAGGCCGCCGACGAGGTCGAGGACGTGCTGCGGACCATGCAGCTGACCGGGGCCCACCTGGCCCGGGTCGTCGACACCGACGGGGTCGACATCGGCGTCGTGTTCCTCGAGGACGTCATCGAGGAGCTCGTCGGCGAGGTCACCGACGCCTCCCAGCGCTGACCGCGGACCACCTGCACGTCCGCGGGCGGCTGGACGCGTCTCGAGGGTCTCACCAGTCATTGACACCTCGAGGTGGTGGCAAACCGCCCTGTCCAGGCCGGGTCAGGACGTTCTGCCACCACCTCGACGTCGAGGTAGGCGGCCAGCCGATGCAGGAGGGCGCGTCGCCGGGCCGGGTTGACGTGGTCCGAGCGGGTCAGCTCGACGTACTTCCACCCGTCGTCCTCCACGAGGAGCCGCCGGCTGATGTCGTCGTCGCCGCGGCGGAAGCTGCCGAAGTGGTGGGCGCCCTGGTACTCGCCGACGACCTTGCGGGCCCGCCAGACGAAGTCGCCACGGCACAGGAACCCTGACCCGTCGGCCGCCATGACCGGCACGTTGACCTCCGGTTCCGGGAGGCCGTGGCGGCAGAAGAGCAGGCGGCTGCGGGTCTCCATGGCCGAGTCAGCGCCGACCCTCACCCAGGCCAGCGCCTCACGGAGCGCCCTGACCCCGCGGGCGCCCCGGCCCCGGCGGTCGAGGGCCTCCTCCAACGGCTCGGTGCTGCCCGCCATCCTCGCCACCCGGTCGCCGACGACCACCAGGTCCTCCACCCCCAGCAGGCCACCGAGGTCGACCCAGGTGTCTGCCGCCGAGACCACCAGGACGCCGCCGACGGGCACGATGCGACGCGACTGCAGGCCGAGGTGCGGCTTCACGCCGGGACGGTCGACCGGGTTGCGCCCGGCCGGCCGCATGACGTGCAGGGGGCGCGCGTGCTCGTGGCTCCGGGGCAGGGGCAGTCCGTGGAGGAGGGCAGCGGTGCAGTGCGAGTAGGCCGCGTCGCGGGGCAGGACGAGCGAAGCTGCCCTCGCATCGGCCAGGACCAGGGCCCCGACGCCTGCACCGGCCGAGCCCGCGTCGCCCACCTCGAGCGCCAGCCGCCGCACGCCGTCGAACGGTCGCTCGAGGTCGCCGCCACGCAGCCGGCCGTGGGTCAGGCCGACGGACAACGCCTCGGTGGTGCTGAAGGCGCGTGTGGCGAGGTGCGCGGGCAGCTGCGTCGGGCGACGGGGCATGACGGCAGCGTGGCGCAGGAGCGCAATACCGGTCCGCGGTCATCCACAGGCGGCCCGACGACGTGGTGGGCCGCCTCGTCGACGTGGTGGCAGATGGCCCTGTTCAGGCCGGGACCCGGGCGATCTGGCACCACTTCGGCACCACGAAGGCCAGCCGCGTCGCGACTGGCCTCGTTGGTGCCCCCGGCAGGATTCGAACCTGCGCTCCCGCCTCCGGAGGGCGGTGCTCTATCCCCTGAGCTACGGGGGCCGATGCACGTCCTGTGGTGGACGCGCTCGGTGAGGTTAGCAGCCTAGGGTGTGCTCCATGGAACCCGGGGGACTGGTGGTGGTGTGCGACGACACCGAGCCGATCCGTCGCCTCATCCGGGTGAACCTCGAGCTCGAGGGTTTCGAGGTCGAGGAGGCCTGCGACGGCGGCTCCCTGCTCGACCTGCTGACCGGTCGGGCCGACCGGGGTGAGGAGCTCCCGGGAGTCGTGACCCTGGACGCGCAGATGGAGCCGCGCGACGGGTGGTGGGCCATCAGCCGGATCCGTGCCGACCCGCGGCTGGCCGACATCCCGGTCGTCATGGTGACGGCCTCGGTGCAGCAGCACGACAGGGTGCAGGCCCGGGCCTCCGGCTTCGACGCGTTCGTGTCGAAGCCGTTCGACCCCGAGCAGCTCATCGAGCTCGTCCGTGGCTACATGACCGGCGGCAGGGGCCACTCACCCGCCCACTGAGGTCACCCTAGACTTGCCCGGTGACTCCCGAACAGCTCTCCGCTGCCCTGCGCACCGCCCTCACCGACGCCGTCGCCGCCGGCGACCTCGCCGTGGACGTGCCCGCGGAGGTCCGCGTGGAGCGCCCGAGGAACCGCGACCACGGCGACTGGTCCACCAACGTCGCGCTGCAGCTGGCCAAGGGGGCCGGTATGCCGCCGCGCGACGTGGCGGCGCTGCTCGCCGACAGGCTCGGCCGGGTCGACGGGGTCAAGGCCGTCGACATCGCCGGACCCGGGTTCCTCAACATCACCCTCGACGCGGCGTCGGCCGGCGAGCTGGCGCGCAGCATCGTCGAGGCGGGCGCCGCATACGGTCGCAACGACTCCGAGGCCGGCCACGTCATCAACCTCGAGTACATCTCGGCCAACCCCACCGGGCCCCTGCACCTCGGGCACACCCGCTGGGCGGCGCTCGGTGACGCCATGGGCCGGCTCCTGACGGCTTCGGGTGCACAGCTGACGAGCGAGTACTACCTCAACGACGCCGGTGCGCAGATGGACAAGTTCGCCCACAGCGTCCTGGCCCGGGCCAAGGGGCTGCCGACCCCCGAGGGCGGCTACCCCGGCGCCTACATCGACGACCTCGCGGCATCGGTCCTCGAGCAGCGCCCCGACGTGGTCGACCTGCCCGAGGCAGAGGCCCTCGAGGTGGCCAAGGAGATCGCCTACCCGCTGCAGCTGGCCGACATCCGCGACACCCTGGACGCCTTCGGGGTGCGGTTCGACGTCTGGTTCTCCGAGAAGTCCCTGCACGACGCCGGAGCCGTGGAGCAGGCCGTGGAGCGGCTGCGCGAGCAGGGCCACGTCTTCGACCAGGACGGTGCGGTCTGGCTGCGCACCACCGACTTCCTCGACGACAAGGACCGGGTGCTGATCCGGGCCAACGGTGAGCCCACCTACTTCGCCGCCGACGCCGCCTACTACCTGTCCAAGAAGGACCGCGGCTTCGACGAGAAGATCTACCTGCTCGGGGCCGACCACCACGGCTACATCAACCGCCTCAAGGCCATCGCCGCCTGCGCGGGTGACGACCCGGAACACAACATCGAGGTCCAGATCGGCCAGCTGGTCAACCTCGGCGGCGCGAAGCTCTCCAAGCGGGCGGGCAACGTCATCGAGCTGCGCGACCTGATCGGGTGGATCGGCACCGACGCGATCCGCTACTCCCTGTCGCGCTACCCGGCCGACAGCCCGCTGTCCCTCGACGGCGAGGAGCTGCGCAAGCAGACCAACGACAACCCGGTCTTCTACGTGCAGTACGCCCATGCGAGGACCTCCAACGTCGCGCGGCTGGCGCGCGAGGACGGGGTCCTGCGCGAGGACGGCTTCGACCCGGCCCTGCTGGGCGACCCGACCGAGGCGGCCCTGCTGGCCATCCTCGGCGACTTCCCCCGGGTGGTCGCCCAGGCGGCGCACCTGCGCGAGCCGCACCGTGTCGCGCGCTACCTCGAGGACCTCGCCGGCCACTTCCACAAGTGGTACGACACGTGCCGTGTGCGGCCGATGACCGCCGACGAGGAGGTCACCGACCTGCACCGCAGCCGGCTGTGGCTCAACGACGCGACGCGCCAGGTGCTGGCCAACGGCCTGCACCTGCTCGGGGTCTCGGCACCCGAGCGCATGTGACCCCACCGCGGTCCGTCGTGTGACGCTGGTGCGACGCCGGCGGGACCGGCGGGCACGCGGACGGAGCAGGGAGAGGCAGGACGACGATGCGCGCTCACGAGGCAGGCGCCCTCCACGCCGAGGGGTACGGCGGGCCGCCGCACTGGCTGCCCACCCCGGGTGACGTCAACGAGCTGATGCCGCAGCTGTGGCCGCAGACCGTCACCCGTGACGACGAGGGCCGCCTCACCGTCGGCGGCCTCGACGTGGTCGGTATCGCGCGGGAGTTCGGTACGGCCGCGTACGTCCTGGACGAGGAGGACTTCCGCGCGCGGGCCCGGGCGTTCCGCGACGACTTCGCCGAGCCGTTCGCAGGGCTCGGGGGAGTCGACGTCTACTACGCGGGCAAGGCGTTCCTGTGCACCGAGGTGGCCCGGTGGGTGGCCGACGAGGGGCTGTGCCTCGACGTGTGTTCCGGTGGCGAGCTGGCGGTCGCGCAGCGTGCCGGCTTCCCGGCGCAGCGAATCGGCTTGCACGGCAACAACAAGAGCGTCGCAGAGATCCGCCAGGCGCTGGCCTACGGCGTCGGCCGCATCGTGGTGGACTCGTTCGAGGAGATCGAGCGCATCGCAGCGGTCGCGGCCGAGCTCGGGGTGCGGGCGCCGGTGATGGTGCGCGTGACCGTGGGCGTCGAGGCCCACACCCACGAGTTCATCGCCACCGCCCACGAGGACCAGAAGTTCGGGTTCTCCCTCGCCGGGGGACGGGCCGCCGAGGCCGTGGCGCGGATCCTCGAGCACGCCGACACCCTCGAGCTGCTGGGGCTGCACTCCCACATCGGCTCCCAGATCTTCGACACCTCGGGCTTCGAGGTCTCCGCCCGCCGTCTCATCGGGCTGCACGCCGACGTGGCCAGGGTCCACGGCGTGCACATGCCGGAGCTCGACCTCGGCGGCGGCTACGGCATCGCCTACACCTCCGAGCACGAGCCGTTGTCCCCGCGGCGGCTCGGCGAGCAGATGGCCGACCTGGTGACCCGTGAGCTCAAGGCCGTCGGCGACGGCGGCCCCGGCACCCCGGCACCCAAGGTGTCGATCGAGCCGGGCCGGGCCATCGCCGGCCCGAGCACCTTCACCCTCTACGAGGTGGGCACCGTCAAGGACGTCGACCTCGGCGGCGGGGCGAAGCGCACCTACGTCTCGGTCGACGGCGGCATGAGCGACAACATCCGCACCGCCCTCTACGACGCCGACTACTCCTGCACCCTGGCGAGCCGCCGCTCGGAGGGCGCGCCGCGGCTGGCCCGCGTCGTGGGCAAGCACTGCGAGAGCGGCGACATCGTCGTCATGGACGAGTACCTCCCGGACGACGTCACGGCCGGCGACCTGCTCGCCGTGCCCGGCACGGGGGCCTACTGCCGCAGCATGGCCAGCCAGTACAACCACACCCCGCGTCCCCCGGTGGTCGCGGTGCGCGACGGGAAGGCACGGGTCATCGTGCGGCGCGAGACGGTGGAGGATCTGCTGGCCCTGGATGTCGGGTGAGGAGATTTCCCGTGCTGCCCCCGATGCGGCACGAGAACGTCCGGATGACGGAACAATGAGCGTCCACACCGTGGTCACCGGCACCATGGGCCGGTCCGCGACAAGCCTTCCGGGGCGCTTGAGGAGCACGTGGTGAGTGACAGCCAGAAGGCGACGGCCGGCGAGCCGCTGCGCGTCGCCCTGCTCGGGTGCGGCGTGGTGGGGTCCTCGGTGGCCCGCATGCTCGTCGAGCACGCCGACGACCTCGCGGCCCGGGTGGGCCGCCCGCTGGAGCTCGTGGGGATCGCGGTGCGCCGCGCGGGCCGCGACCGCTCGGACCTGCCCGTCGACCCGTCGCTCTTCACGACCGACGCCGACTCCCTCGTCACCCGGGCCGACATCGTCATCGAGGTCATCGGCGGCATCGAGCCGGCCAAGGGACTCATCGAGAAGGCCATGGCCCACGGCGCGTCGGTCGTGTCCGCCAACAAGGCGCTGCTCGCCGAGGCGGGGCCGAGCCTGTACGCGTCCGCGGCCCTGCACGGCGTCGACCTCTACTACGAGGCCGCGGTCGCGGGCGCCATACCCATCCTGAGGCCCATCCGGGAGTCGCTCGCGGGCGACGACGTGCGCAAGGTCCTCGGCATCGTCAACGGCACCACCAACTACGTCCTCGACAAGATGGACACCACCGGCATGGGGTTCGCCGAGGCCGTAGAGCAGGCCCAGGCGCTCGGCTACGCCGAGGCCGACCCGACCGCCGACGTCGAGGGCTTCGACGCCGCCGCGAAGGCGGCCATCCTCGCGTCCCTGGCGTTCCACACCCGCGTGTCCAGCGACCAGGTGCACCGTGAGGGCATCACCGAGGTGAGCGCCGCCGACGTGCAGGCCGCGCGCGAGATGGACTGCGTCGTGAAGCTCCTCGCGATCTGCGAGCGCACGGAGGTCGCCGGCCCCGACGGCCGGCCGACGCCGGGTGTCAGCGTCCGCGTCCACCCCGCGATGATCCCCCGGTCCCACCCCCTCGGTGGGGTGCGTGACGCGTTCAACGCGGTCTTCGTCGAGGCCGACGCGGCCGGCCAGCTCATGTTCTACGGCAAGGGAGCCGGCGGCGACCCGACTGCCAGCGCGGTCCTCGGCGACGTCGTCGCGGTGGCGCGCCACCGGGTCGGCGGCGGGCACGGACCGGGGGAGTCCGCCTACGCCGACCTGCCCGTCCTGAGCATGGGCCAGGCACTCACGAGGTACCACATCAGCCTCGCGGTGGCCGACCGTCCGGGTGTCCTCGCCCAGGTCGCCACGGCCTTCGCCGCGCACGACGTGTCGATCGAGACGGTCCGCCAGAAGGTCGTCGAGGGGGAGGACGGCTCGCCCACCGAGGCCAGCCTCGTCGTGGTCACCCACACCGCCCCCGACGCTGCGCTGTCCGCCACGGTCGAGGCGCTCGCAGCGCTCGACACCGTGCGCGAGGTCACCTCCGTCATGAGGGTGGAGGGCGCCTGATGGCCACCTTGTGGCGGGGCGTCATCCGCGAGTACGCCGACCGCCTCCCGACCCTCGCCGGTGCGCCGGTGATCACGCTCCAGGAGGGCGGCACGCCGCTCATCCCGGCCGAGCACCTGTCCTCCCTCACCGGCGCCAACGTCCTGGTGAAGTACGAGGGCCTCAACCCCACCGGTTCGTTCAAGGACCGCGGCATGACCGCGGCGATCTCCGTCGCCGCGCGCAACGGAGCCAAGGCGGTCATCTGCGCGTCCACCGGCAACACGAGCGCGAGCGCGGCGGCCTACGCCACCAAGGCCGGCATGGCGTGTGCGGTGCTCGTGCCGGACGGCAAGATCGCGATGGGCAAGCTCAGCCAGGCCATCGCCCACGGGGCCACGCTCCTGCAGGTCGCCGGCAACTTCGACGACTGCCTGACGCTGGCGCGCAAGCTCGCGGAGGCCTACCCCGTCGAGCTGGTCAACTCGGTCAACCCCGCCCGCATCGAGGGCCAGAAGACCGCCTCGTTCGAGGTCGTCGACGCACTCGGTGACGCTCCTGAGATCCACTGCCTCCCGGTCGGCAACGCCGGCAACATCACCGCCTACTGGAAGGGCTACCGCGAGTACCACCGCGACTCCGAGCAGCCGGGTCCCGCGACGCGGTTGCCGCAGATGTGGGGCTTCCAGGCCGCGGGTGCGGCACCCATCGTCCTCGGTCACCCCGTCGACGAGCCCGACACGGTCGCCACGGCGATCCGGATCGGCAACCCCGCGTCGTGGAAGCAGGCGGAGGCCGCGCGCGACGAGTCCGGCGGCCGCATCGAGTCGGTGACCGACGAGCAGATCCTGCACGCCCACCGGGTGCTGTCGTCGCGTGAGGGCATCTTCGTCGAGCCGGGTTCGGCTGCCTCGGTGGCCGGCCTGCTCCAGGCCGCGGAGGCGGGTCACGTGCCCGCCGGCGCCACGATCGTCTGCACCGTCACGGGACACGGCCTCAAGGACCCGCAGTGGGCCCTGCGCAACGCCGACGGCTCCGACGTCACCCCCACGCGGGTCCCTGTCGACGCCTTCACCGCAGCCCAGGCCCTGGGGCTGGACGGCTGATGGCGGCTGCCCTGCGACCGGGGGCGGCCGTGGAGGTGCGGGTGCCGGCGAGCAGCGCCAACCTCGGCCCGGGCTTCGACTCCGTCGGTCTGGCGCTCGGGCTCTGGGACACCTGCGAGGCCACGGTCACCGAGGCGCCCGGCCTGCACATCGAGGTGGCGGGGCAGGGTGCGGGGGAGGTGCCGCTCGACGCCACGCACCTCGTGCACCGGTCGATGGTGCGCGCCTGGGAGGAGCTCGGCGTCACGCCCCCCGAGGGCCTGCGGCTGCGCTGCCGCAACGAGGTGCCCCACGGGCGCGGGCTGGGCTCGTCGGCCACGGCCATCGTCACGGGAATCGTTGCGGCACAAGGGCTGCACGACGTGTCCCGTGGTGCCGGGGGCGACCTCGACCTCGCGTTCGCCAACACCCTCGCCGCGCGGCTGGAGGGCCACCCGGACAACTCCTCGGCCTCCGTCCACGGTGGCCTGACGCTGTCGTGGTCGGACGGTGGCGACGACCCCACGCACACCCTGCGCATGGACCTGCACCCCGACGTCCACGTGCTCGTGCTGGTGCCGGCCACGCAGCTGTCCACGGCCAAGGCCCGCTCGGTGCTGCCCACCCACGTCAGGCACGGCGACGCCGCCCACAACTCGGCCAGGGCCGCGCTACTGGTCCAGGCGCTCTCCGCGCACCCCGAGCACCTCCTGGCCGGCACCCGCGAGTGGCTCCACCAGGAGGCCCGGCGCGAGTCCTTCGGCGGGTCCATGGAGCTGGTCGACCGGCTCCGGGCCGCCGGTCACGCAGCCGTGATCTCCGGCGCAGGTCCCTCGGTCCTCGTGCTCTCCACGCGGGACGCCGCAGGGGGCGTGGAGGCCCTCGTCGACGACGCGTGGGACGTCCTGTCGCCCGGTGTGCCGACGACAGGTGCGCAGGTCAGACGCCTCGGTGGCTGAGGCGACAATCTGGGCACGATGGACTTCCGGCGCAGGCAACGGTGTTACATTGAGCACGCACTCGCAGCCGATGGCGCCCCCGCCCATCCACCAGCGGGCTGCACCCTCCACATGCTGGCGGCCTTGACGCCGCCCGCCTCGCTGTGCCGCATGTGGCTCCACTGGTCAGCATCGCCTGACCCAAGCACCGGCCCGGGATCTGAACCCGGCCGCATACGAGGGGGAAGGATCCTTCGTGACAGACACCACCACTCTCGACACTGCGTCGTCGCAGGACGAGAAGCCGCGCCGCTCCGGCGCGCTGAGCACCATGAAGGTGGCCGAGCTCCAGGGGCTCGCCGCGAGCATGGGCATCACCGGCACCGCCAAGATGCGCAAGGGTGACCTCGTCACCGCCATCAAGGACCGCCAGTCCGGTGGCCCCGCGCCGCGCCAGGACAACGGCCGCTCCGCGACGAGCGAGCCGGCCGTGAGCCGTACCGCGCCGGCCGCCGAGAGCGCCCCCGCCGCCACCGAGCCCCGCAGCGAGTCCCGCACCGAGTCCCGCACCCACTCCGACTCCCGCGCCGAGGGCGCGGACTCCGGGCAGGAAGGGGCCCCGCGCACCCGCCGCGAGCGTGGCGAGCGCCGTGAGCGCACCCAGCAGGCCCGCGAGGAGCGCCAGCAGGCGCGCGAGTCCGGCACCGAGCGCCAGCAGCACGAGGACCGCCAGCAGGGCGAGCGGAGCGACCGCCAGCAGCCCGACCGCGGCGAGCGCCAGCAGGCCCGCGACGACCGCGCCGACCGCCAGCAGGCCCGCGACGACCGCAACGACCGGCAGCAGGCCCGCGACGACCGCAACGACCGGCAGCAGGCCCGCGACGACCGCAACGACCGCCAGGGCCAGCGCGACCAGCAGCAGGACGGCCAGCAGCACCAGGGCCAGCAGCAGGGCCAGCAGCAGGGCTACGGCGACGAAGACGGCGACGGCCGCGGTGGCCGCCGTCGCAACCGCAACCGCAACCGCAACCGTGACAAGCGCGGTCGCGGCCGCGAGTACGGCGACTACGACAACGAGCCGCAGGTCGCGGAGGACGACGTGCTGGTCCCCGTGGCCGGCATCCTCGACGTCCTGGAGAACTACGCGTTCGTCCGCACCTCCGGCTACCTGCCCGGGTCCAACGACGTCTACGTCCCGCTCGGCACCGTGAAGAAGAACGGCATGCGCAAGGGCGACGCCGTCACCGGCGCGGTCAAGGCGCAGTCCGACGACCAGCAGCAGAACCAGCGTCAGAAGTTCAACGCGCTGGTGCGCCTCGACACGGTCAACGGGATGTCGCCGGAGGAGGCCCGCAAGCGGGTCGAGTTCGGCAAGCTCACGCCGCTCTACCCCCAGCAGCGACTGCGCCTCGAGACCGACCCGCACTTGCTCACGACCCGGGTCATCGACCTGGTCGCCCCGATCGGCAAGGGCCAGCGCGGCCTCATCGTCGCCCCCGCCAAGGCGGGCAAGACGATGGTGATGCAGGCCATCGCCAACGCGATCACCACCAACAACCCCGAGTGCCACCTCATGGTCGTCCTCGTCGACGAGCGGCCCGAAGAGGTCACCGACATGCAGCGCGCGGTCAAGGGCGAGGTCATCTCCTCGACCTTCGACCGCCCGGCCGAGGACCACACCACGGTCGCCGAGCTGGCCATCGAGCGCGCCAAGCGCCTCGTGGAGATGGGGCACGACGTCGTCGTGCTGCTCGACTCCATCACCAAGCTGGGCCGGGCCTACAACCTCGCCGCCCCGGCGAGCGGCCGGATCCTGTCCGGTGGCGTCGACAGCGCCGCGCTCTACCCGCCGAAGAAGTTCTTCGGCGCCGCCCGCAACATCGAGAACGGTGGCTCGCTCACCATCCTCGCCACGGCGCTCGTCGAGACGGGGTCGCGCATGGACGAGGTGATCTTCGAGGAGTTCAAGGGCACCGGCAACATGGAGCTCAAGCTCGACCGTGGCCTGGCGAACCGGCGGATCTTCCCGGCCGTCGACATCAACAACTCGGGCACCCGCAAGGAGGAGATCCTCCTCTCGGGCGAGGAGCTCAAGATCATGTGGAAGCTGCGCAGGGTGCTCGCCGCCCTCGACCAGCAGCAGGGCATCGAGCTGCTCATCGACCGCCTCAAGAAGACCCGTAGCAACATGGAGTTCCTCATGCAGGTGCAGCAGAACTCCTCGCTGCGACCCGGGGACGAAGAGCACAGCTGACCGCCTGGTGGGACACCCACCAGTCCGACCGGGGCTCGGCACCGAAGAGGTGGCGGGCCCCGGTCGCGTGCGGACGCGTTGGTCGGGCAGGGCTTGCTCGTGTTTGTGCGGGTACGGCCCGGTCTCCTCGTCCCCCGCTCGTGGGGGCGGGAGGTACGCCGTTCGGCTGGGTTTGCTGTGGGAATCCCATGGACGCGCGCCCAGTGCGTCGATTCAGCCCCGGAGCCCATACATTTGTACTAGTGGAAATGAATGACCGGGATGAAAGGACATGCCGTGGCAATGCCGGATGGCGCCCGCGTGCTCATCGCTGACGACGACCCAGACATCCGCGACCTCGTGGAGTTCAAGCTCACGCAGTCGGGGTACGCGGTCGAGGCCGTCGCCGACGGGCTCGCCGCCTGGGAGTCGTTCCAGGCCGAGCGCCCGGCGCTGGTGATCCTGGACGTGATGATGCCCGGCCTGTCCGGCATCGACGTCCTGCGCAAGATCCGCGACAGCGAGCACGGTGCCGTGCCGGTCCTGCTGCTCAGCGCCAAGTCCCGCGACAGCGACGTCGACACTGGCTTCGCCGTGGGGGCCGACGACTACGTGATCAAGCCGTTCAGCCCGCGCGAGCTCCTTCACCGGGTCAACGGGATGCTCGCCCGAGCCCGGTGACCACCCGCCAGCTCCTCCTGGGGATCGAGCTCCTCGTCCTGCTGGCCTGCCTCGTGCTCGCCCTGAGCGTCATCTGGTCGAAGGTGACGCGCCTGCGCCGCGAGCGGCGCACCGCGCAGTCCCTCGCCCCCGTCCGGGGTGCCCTCATCGAGCTCGCCGCCGGTGAGCCCGGTGGCCTGCGCATCCTGCGCAGTGCCCGCGGCAAGACCGCAGACGCGATCGACGAGGCCGCGGTGGCCCTGCTGGCCAAGGTGCGCGGCGAGCCCGCGAACCAGCTCGTCACGGTCCTGGAGGACCACGGTGCCCTCGAGCGGGCCAAGGCTGAGGTGTCCCACCGCTCACCCGTGCGCCGTGCCCGCGCCGTACAGCTGCTGGGCCTCGCCCGGGTCGAGGACAGCACGGCCCTGATCTCCGAGGCCCTCGAGGACGAGGCGTCCGAGGTGCGGGCCAGCGCCGCCTACGCCGCCTCCTACCTCGCCGACCCCTGGCTCGCCGCGCCCCTGCTCCGCTCGGTGGGCACCGGCGAGGGAATCCCCGCCGGCCTCGCCGCGGACGCGCTGCTCGAGATGGGCGTGGAGATCGCCCCGGTGCTGCGGGCGGCCATGCGCAACCCGGCCCCCCGCACGCGGATGGTGGCCGCCCACGTGGCAGGTGTCGGCACGTTCGTGCAGGCCCTGCCCGAGCTGCGCGAGCTCATCGCTGCCGACCCCGACGTCACGGTCCGCGTCGAGGCCGCGGAGGCCCTCGGCTCCATCGGGCAGGACTCCGAGGTCGCGCTGCTGGCGCGCCACACCCGGCCGGACCAGCCGACCGACCTGCGCCGCGCCTGTGCGGAGGCGATGGGTCGCATCGGTTCGCCCCTCGCCCACGACGACCTCGTCGGCCTCCTCGACGCCAACGACCCGCGCCTGGCAGAGATGGCCGCGGAGTCCCTTGTCGCCATCGGGCCGCGGGGGATGGCGACGCTCGACGGGCGTCGGGACGAGCCTGCGGCAGGTACTGCCCTGGTGCTCGCCGCCCTGAGGGCGGGACAGCGGTGAACGGCTTCCGGGACGGCCTGAGCGCTGTGGTGCAGTGGCTCTACGACGTCACCTCGGTGCCGATCCTCGTGTACTTCGTCGTCATCAACCTCTCGTTCCTCCTGCTCATCATCACCGCCGGGTTCCAGTTCCGCCGCTACCTGCGCATGCGCGACGCCTCGGTCGACACCCTCGGAGGCGAGCTGGCGCTAGGCGTCTCCGTGGTCATGCCGGCCCACAACGAGGAGGTCGGCATCGTCACCTCCACCACGGCGATGCTGAGCCTGCGATACCCCCGCCACGAGGTCGTGGTCGTCGACGACGGCAGCACCGACAACACCTTCGGCGTGCTCCGTGAGGCCTTCGACCTGGTCCAGATCCCGCGCGAGGTCCCTATGGACCTCCCGGTCCGGGCGGAGATCCTCGGGGTCTACGTGCCGCGGGACGGGCACACCCGGCTCGTGGTGGTGCGCAAGGCCAACTCCGGTCGATCCGAGGCCATCAACGCCGGCGTCAATGTCGCGGTCGAGCCACTCATCGCCTTCATCGACGCAGACTCGATCCTCGAGCCCGACGCCCTGCTGCGCGTGAGCAAGCCCTTCACCGACGACCCCACGCGGATGGTCGCCACGGGCGGCACGATCCGGGCCGTCAACGGCAGCCGGGTCGTCTCCGGGCGACTGGTCCGGCTCGCGATGCCCACCCAGTGGGTCGCACGGATCCAGGTCGTGGAGTACCTCCGCGCGTTCCTCGTGGGCCGCACCGGGTGGTCCCGCCTCGGCATGCTCATCCTCATCAGCGGCGCCTTCGGCATGTTCCGCCGTGACGTCGTCGTGGACGCCGGGGGACTGGACCCCGACAGCATCGGCGAGGACTTCGAGCTGGTCCTGCGCATCCACCGCCGCATGATGGACGAGGGCCGCGACTACGCCGTCGAGTTCGTGCCGGAGCCCGTGTGCTGGACCGAGGTGCCCTCGACCCTGTCGGTCCTGGCGCGCCAGCGCAGGCGTTGGCACCGGGGCCTCTGGGAGACGCTGTGGGCCTACCGCGGGATGCTCTTCAACCGCCGCTACGGCCGCATCGGCTTCCTCGCGCTGCCCTACTACTGGGTCTTCGAGCTCTTCGCGCCGCTGCTCGAGGGCTTCGGCATCGTCGTCGTCGTCCTCGGCCTGGCGCTCGGGATCGTCAACGTGCCGTACGCGTTGCTGTTCCTCGTGCTGGCCTACGGCCTGGCGATCCTGGTCACCCTCGCGGCGATGTCCGTCGAGGAGTGGGCGTTCCACCGCTACAACCGGTGGCGCGACCTGCTGACCACGCTCGCGGCCGCGGTCCTGGAGAACATCGGCTACCGGCAGCTCACCGTCTGGTGGCGGCTCGGCGGCTGGTGGGCGAGCCTGCGCAAGAAGGAGCAGGTCTGGGGCGTCATGACCCGCGCGGGCTTCGACGAGGCGGCGGATTGACCAGGCCCTCGCTGTGGTCCGTCTCCGGCCAGCTGAGGCTGCTGGTCGTCGCGATGCTGTGCATCGTCCCGGTCGTCGCGGGGGCCGCGCTGCTCACCGTGCGCTCCAACTCACGCGACACCGCTCGCACCAGCATGGCGTTCTCCCCGGCGATCGACGCGACGACCGCGATCCGCCAGCGGATGACCGACGCCGACGCCGCCTGGAGCCGCCGCACCGCGGCCGGGGTCGCCGAGGGGTCGGCGCTGCGCGGCTCGCTCAGCGAGGTCGAGCGACTGGTGACTCTGCAGGAGACCGTGCTGCGGCGTGACGTGCTCACGAAGAAGGAGCGGGCCACGTACGCAGACCTGACCAGCCGGCAGGAGACCGCGGCCAGGGCGTGGTTCGCGTGGGTCGCCCAGCCGGGCGTGAAGGGGGCGTCGGCCGACGCCGGCGTCCTGGCCGGGGCCGACGGGCGCATGGCGGAGTTCCGCTCGGTCTCGAGCCAGCTGGAGTCCGAGCTCATCGCCGGCCGGGCGCAGGCGCGCTCCCGGATCGCCGGCGCGTTCGACCGGCTGCTGTCGATCATGATCGCGCTCACCCTGCTCTCGGTGGTCGGCGCCTACCTCATGTGGCGCAGCATCGACGGCTCCCTGTCCGCCCCGGTCGCCCGGCTTCGCGAGGTCGTGGCCCGGCAACGTGGCGGCGACAACCTCGCGCTGGCGGACGCCTCGGGCGGGGCGGCGGAGATCCGCGCCCTCGCAGACGACTTCAACGAGCTCACGAAGACGAACCGGGCCCTGGTCGAGGAGCAGGACCAGGTGCTGCTCATGCACCGACTCGCCCTCGAGGTCGCCGACATGGTGCGCAGCGTGGACGACATCGAGGAGGCGCTGCGCCTCGTCTGCGCCCGCCTCGGGACCGGTATGCATGCCGACCGCGTGCTGCTCTACACGCTGGGCGACGGCCAGGAGGGTGTCGAGGAGCGGGTCCAGTGGCACCGCGAGGACCTCCCGCCGCTGCCGCCGCTCCCGCCGTCGCTGATGAGCCTCGTGCCCCAGGTCAACCGCGAGCTGCGCCGTGACGGGTCGGTGTTCGTCATCCGCGACCTGCTCGACCCCAGCGTCTCGCGCGACGAGCGCGCTGCTGCGTTCCACCGGGCCACGGGTGCCAGGTCGATGGTCATGGTCCCCGTGGGTGTGGGCGAGCGCGGCCTGGGGGTGCTGGCCCTGATGACGGTCGACATCTACCGTCGCTGGCGGCGCTACGAGATCCAGGCCACCCAGCAGTGCGCCGGCTACCTCGCCCAGGCCATCGCGCAGCTGCGGCTCAACGAGATGCAGGGCGAGCAGATGCGCCGGCTCACCGAGCTCGACCGCCAGAAGACCGACTTCATGGCCACCGTGAGCCACGAGCTGCGCACACCGCTGACCTCCATCAGCGGCTACCTCGAGCTCCTCGAGGACGGTGACTACGGCGACCTCAGCGGGGGCCAGCAGGCCGCGCTGAGGGTCATCGGGCGCAACGCGACGCGGCTGCGCGGCCTCATCGAGGACCTCCTCGTGCTCAACAAGATCGAGGCCTCCGGTCTCGAGTCCGACCCCGAGGACGTCCTGGTGTCCGAGATCGTCCGGGGGGTCAGCGAGATGCTGGAGCCCGTGGCGAGCGCCCAGGGCGTGCGCCTCGTCGTCGAGGAGGTCGACCCCTGCCTCCAGGTCCACGTCGACCGGATCCAGCTCGAGCGTGCCCTGATCAACCTGGGCTCCAACGCCGTGAAGTTCACCCCGGCCGGGGGAGTGGCCACCATCTCGACCCAGCGTGACGGCCAGAGCGTCACCATCGCGGTCGCCGACACCGGCATCGGGATCCCCGAGCAGGACCAGGCCAAGCTCTTCGACCGCTTCTTCCGTGCCTCCAACGCCAACGCTCAGGCCATCCCGGGCACCGGGCTCGGCCTGGCCATCGTGCGGGCCATCGTCGAGGGGCACGGGGGCGAGCTGGGCTTCGAGTCGACGGAGGGGGTCGGCACCACGATGACGATCCGGCTGCCGCTCGTGCTCAGCCCGGCTCCGCGGCGCAGCCGCCCGGGGAATGCCGCACGGTCGAGCACCGTTTAGGAGATGTGCGCCGCTGTCTGGCACACTTGACCGCTGACCGGTTCACGGCCCGAGGCACCCGCCCCGCCGACCCGGCCACATGACCAAGGAGCACGCTTTGAAGAAGGACATCCACCCCGCATACGTCGAGACCACGGTGACCTGCACCTGTGGCAACACGTTCAAGACCCGCAGCACTGCGACCTCCGGCGAGATGCGCGCCGAGGTGTGCTCGCAGTGCCACCCGTTCTACACGGGCAAGCAGAAGATCCTCGACACCGGTGGTCGCGTGGCCCGCTTCGAGGCCCGCTATGGCAAGAAGGCCGCGGCCGAGAGCAAGTAGCTCCTCCGATGCGCCGGTCCCGACCCTCGTGGTCGGGGCCGGCGCATTGCTTTACCTGCGCCGCTGAACCCCGCACCCGTCCGGTGGGTGAGGCAGCGCTTGGCACCGCCCAGTACGTCCCAGCACCACCCGCGCACGACCTCAGGAGCCCCCATGTTGGAGTCCGCCGCAGCCCTCGTCCAGGAGCACGCCGACCTGGAGAAGCAGCTCGCCGACCCGGAGGTCTTCGGCGACCAGGACCTCGTGCGGCGCCTCAACAAGCGGTACGCCGCGCTGGCCCCGACCGTCGCGGCGTACCACGCGTGGCACGCGGCGACCGACGACCTGGAGGCGGCTCGTGAGCTCGCCAAGGACGACGAGGGGTTCGCTGCCGAGGTCCCCGCCCTCGAGGCGACGCTGCACGCGGCCGAGGACAAGCTGCGCCGCCTGCTCGTGCCCCGTGACCCCGACGACGACCGTGACGTCATCCTCGAGGTCAAGGCCGGCGAGGGCGGGGAGGAGTCGGCACTGTTCGCCGGCGACCTGCTGCGGATGTACCTGCGCTACGCCGAGCGCCGCGGCTGGAAGACCGAGCTGATCGACGCGACCGAGTCCGACCTCGGCGGCTACAAGGACGTGCGGATGGCCGTCAAGGCCAAGGGGACACCCGAGCCCGGCGACGCCCCGTGGGCGCGGCTGAAGTACGAGGGCGGGGTCCACCGGGTCCAGCGGGTGCCCGTGACCGAGAGCCAGGGCCGCATCCACACCTCCGCAGCAGGGGTGCTCGTCATGCCCGAGGCGGAGGAGGTCGAGGTGACCATCGACCCCAACGACCTCAAGATCGACGTCTACCGCAGCTCCGGCCCCGGTGGCCAGTCGGTCAACACCACCGACTCGGCCGTCCGGATCACCCACCTGCCGACCGGCACCGTGGTCTCCTGCCAGAACGAGAAGAGCCAGCTCCAGAACAAGGAGTCGGCGATGCGCGTGCTGCGGGCCCGGTTGCACCAGCTGGCCCAGGACGCCGCGGACGCCGAGGCGAGCGCGGCCCGCCGCAGCCAGATCCGCACGGTCGACCGCAGCGAGCGCATCCGGACCTACAACTTCCCGGAGAACCGCGTCTCCGACCACCGGACCGGCTTCAAGTCCTACAACCTCGACACCGTCCTCGACGGCGAGCTCGACGCGGTGGTGCAGTCAGCGGTCGACGCCGACGAGGCCGCGCGGATGGCTGCGGTCGCCGACGCCTCGGGCGCCTCCAGCCGGTGACCGCGCAGCAGCCCGGCGACCTGCGGGCAGCGGTGCGCGGGGCCGCCGCCCGGCTGGCCGAGGCAGGGGTGCCGTCCCCGGACGTCGACGCGGTCGCGCTCGCAGCGCACGTCCTGGGCAGGACCGCCGCGCAGGTCCGCACGGCGATGGTGGTGGGTGCCCCGGCACCCGACCCCGCGGCGTACGGCGCGCTCGTGGAGCAGCGGGCCGACCGGGTGCCGCTGCAGCACCTGACCGGGCGGGCGGCGTTCCGCCGCCTCGAGCTGGCGGTCGGGCCCGGGGTGTTCACCCCGAGGCCCGAGACCGAGGTCGTCGCCGGCCTCGCCATCGACGCCGCACGCGCGGCCGGCGCGTCGCCGGTGGTCGTCGACCTCTGCACGGGTTCGGGGGCCATCGCGCTCGCCGTGGCCGACGAGCTGCCGACGGCCACCGTCCACGCCGTGGAGCTGGGGGAGGACGCGCACGCCTGGGCGGCGCGCAACGTCGCCGACACGAGGCTGCCGGTGGCGCTGGTGCACGGCGACGCCACAACCGCGTTCCCCGAGCTCGAGGGAGCCGTCGACGTGGTCGTGTCCAACCCGCCCTACATCCCGCTCGGCATGGTTCCGGTCGACCCCGAGGTCCGCGACCACGACCCCGAGCTCGCGCTCTACGGCGGCAGCGACGACGGGCTCGCCATCCCCCTGGCGGTCGCCGCCCGCGCGGCGGTGCTGCTCCGCCGGGGCGGGGTCCTGGTGATGGAGCACGCCGACAGCCAGGGCGAGTCGCTGCCGCGCGCGCTCGAGCGTTCTGGCTCGTGGCGCGAGGTCCACGACGAGCGCGACCTCACCGGCCGCCCCCGCGCCACGGTGGCCACGCGCGCCTGACGGCGCCCCGCCTCCGGCGCACCGACTCCGGCGCGGCGCGTGACGGCTTCAGGCCAGGGCGGCGGTGACGAGGGCTCGAGCCGTGTCCTTGGCGACGGCCGGGGCTTCCGGTGCGGCGTCGAGCGTTCCGCTCGCCAGCCCGCCGTCGAGCAGCAGCGTGAGGGAGCGCGCCAGGGCACGCGCGTCGCGCGCACCGGCCCGCTCGGCGAGCTCCTGCACCCAGGCGAGGACGGAGGCCTTGTGGGCCACCGTGCGGTCGTGGACCGGGGTCCCGGGCTGGGACTCGGCGGCTGCGTTGATGAAGCCGCACCCTCGGTACCCCTCCCGTCGGCACGCGCTCTGCAGGGCGTCGAACAACCCCACGAGCTGGTCGGCGGGCGCCGCGCCCGCGGCCTCGGCTGCGGCGTGGAGCTGGCCCGACCAGATGCCGTCGACCTTGTCGAGGTAGGCCACGACGAGGTCGTCCTTGGCGGGGAAGTGCTTGTAGAACGTCGCCTTGGCGACCCCGGACTCGGCGATGATCAGGTCGACGCCGACGGCCCGGATGCCCCTGGCGTAGAAGAGGGCGAAGGCTGTCTCGAGGATCCGGTCGCGAGCCGCGCTGGGGCGTGCGGGCGCCACTGGTGCGGCGGGCTCGGCGGGGGTGGTCGACGTGGGCACGGCTGGGGCCTCCTCGAAGGGTCTGCGCACAGCATACCGTGTCGGTAGACAGATCTGTCTGCTATGGTCGCCCCATCGGTAGACAGACCTGTCTACTTCACGAACCAAGGAGCACCCCATGAAGATCGCAGTCCTCGGAACCGGCATGGTCGGCCAGGCCCTCGCGGGCCGTCTGGTCGAGCTCGGCCACGACGTCGTCACCGGCACGCGCGACCCGCAGGCCACCCTCGCCCGCACCGAGCCCGACGGGATGGGCAACCCGCCGTACGCCGCGTGGGCCACCGAGCACCCGCAGGTGCGGCTCGCGACGTTCGCCGACGCCGTCGCCGACGCCGAGCTCGTCGTCAACGCCACGGGTGGCGCGGCCGCCATCCCGGCCCTGCAGGCTGCCGGTGCCGACGCGCTCGCGGGCAAGGTCGTCCTCGACATCAGCAACCCCCTCGACTTCTCGCAGGGCTTCCCTCCCACCCTGTTCGTCAAGGACACCGACAGCCTCGGCGAGCAGATCCAGCGCGAGTTCCCGCAGGCGCGGGTCGTGAAGTCGCTCAACACCCTCACGGCCGAGCTCATGGTCCGCCCGACGTCCCTGGGCGAGGCCTCGTCGGTGTTCGTCTCCGGCGACGACGCGGACGCCAAGGCGACGGTGACCGAGCTCCTGCAGAGCTTCGGCCACACCGACGTCATCGACCTCGGCGACATCAGCACGGCCCGCGGCACCGAGATGCTGCTCCCGGTGTGGCTGCGGCTCATGGGTGCCCTCGGCACGGGGATGTTCAACTTCAAGATCGTCCGCTGAGCCTCCGGCGCGGCCGGTCCGAGGGCGCAACTACGCTGGCTCCCATGAGTCCTGTGTACGACTGCACCACCGAGTCCGGCCGTGCCGAGGGCATCGCCGCCGCCGTCGAGGTCGTCCGCGACGGCGGCGTCGTCGTCCTCCCCACGGACACCGTCTACGGCATCGGGGCCGACGCCTTCTCACCCGAGGCAGTCGCTTCGGTCCTCGCCGCCAAGGGCCGCGGTCGAGAGATGCCCCCGCCCGTCCTCGTGCCGAGCGTCCGCACCGTCGACGGCCTGGCCACCGACGTGCCCGAGTGGGCGCGCGACCTGATCCGCGAGTTCTGGCCGGGGCCGCTCACCCTCGTGCTCAAGGCACAGTCGTCGCTGATGTGGGACCTCGGCGACACCAACGGCACCGTCGCGGTCCGCATGCCGAAGGACGACACCGCCCTCGCCCTCCTCGGCGAGGTCGGCCCCATGGCGGTCACCAGCGCCAACCTCACCGGCCGCCCGCCCGCGACGACCGTCACCGACGCGGCGGCCCAGCTCGGGGCGGCCGTCGCCGTCTACCTCGACGCCGGCCCGACCACCTCCACCGAGGTCTCGACCATCGTCGACTGCACGAGCGAGGTGCCCGTCGTCCTGCGCGCCGGCGCCGTCACGCAGGAGCAGCTCGACGCCGTCCTCCACCCGGAGCCGGCCGACACCGAGGCGGACGCCCCGGCCGACACCGACCCGGCCGACACCGACTCGGACGCCCCGGAGCCCGAGCCGACCCAGGCCCTAGAGTTGCCCGCGGATCCGGCCTCGGACAGCACCCCAGACAACACTCCAGACAGCAGCACCCCAGGAGAGACGCGATGACCCAGAGCGCTGACACCTTCTACGGCTCCGACTTCGGCGCCCTGTCCGCCTTCGACCCGGAGATCGCCGGGGTCCTGGTGTCCGAGCTCGACCGCATCCGCAGCGGCCTGCAGCTCATCGCCTCGGAGAACATGTCCAGCCCCGAGGTGCTCACCGCACTCGGCTCGACGCTGTCCAACAAGTACGCCGAGGGCTACCCGGGGCGCCGCTACTACGGCGGCTGCTCGGAGGTCGACAAGGCCGAGAACCTCGCCATCGAGCGCTGCAAAGCCCTCTTCGACGCCGACCACGCCAACGTCCAGCCGCACTCCGGCGCGAGTGCCAACCAGGCGGTCTACGGCGCGTTCATGCAGCCCGGCGACACGATCCTCGCCATGGCGCTGCCCATGGGCGGCCACCTCACCCACGGCACCAAGGTCTCCTTCTCCGGCAAGTGGTTCAACGCCGTCCACTACGGCGTCGACAAGCAGACCGAGGACATCGACTACGACGAGGTGGAGCGCCTCGCCAAGGAGCACCGGCCCAAGGTCATCCTCGCGGGCGGCTCGGCCATCCCACGCCTCATCGACTTCGAGTTCTTCCGCAGGCTGGCCGACGAGGTCGGGGCGGTCTTCTGGGTCGACGCCGCCCACTTCATCGGCCTCGTCGCCGGCAAGGCCATCCCCAGCCCGGTGCCGTACGCCGACGTCGTCACCTTCACGACGCACAAGGTGCTGCGCGGGCCGCGCTCGGGTGCGCTGGTCTGCAAGGAGGAGCACGCCACCAAGCTCGACAAGGCCGTCTTCCCGATGATGCAGGGCGGTCCGCAGATGCACACCATCGCGGCCAAGGCGGTCAACTTCAAGGAGTGCGCCACCCCCGAGTACCAGGCCTACGCCAAGCAGGTCATCGAGAACGCCAAGGTCCTCGCGACGTCGTTGGGGGAGAAGGGGATCCGCCCGACCACCGGCGGCACCGACACCCACCTGTCGCTGCACGACCTCCAGGGTGTCGGCGTCACCGGCGCCGACGCCGAGGCCCGCTCCGACGCGGCCGGCATCGTCCTCAACAAGAACGCCATCCCGTTCGACCCCCAGAAGCCCAACATCGCCAGCGGCATCCGCGTCGGCACCCCCTGCGTGACCACGCAGGGGATGGGCACCGACGAGATGCGCACCATCGCCGACCTCATCGCGAAGGCCGTCGTCGAGGGTGACGCCGACCCCGACCACGCGGTCTCCAAGGAGGTCCGGGCCGGCGTGACGGACCTCGTGACCCGCTTCCCGGCATACCCTCGAGGCTGAGTCCCGACCCACCCGAGAGGCGCCCTGAGTGCGCGAGTACCTCCTCGTCCTGATGGTCGCCGCGGTGATCACGTATGCCGCGACGCCCCTCCTGCGCGCCGTCGCGGTGCGCACCGGCGCGTTCACGCCGGTGCGCGACCGCGACGTGCACTCGACACCGATCCCGCGGCTGGGCGGGGTGGCGATCTTCCTCGGCTTCGCGGCGTCGATGCTCGCGGCGAGCAAGCTGCCGTTCCTCGGCCAGGTCTTCCGGCTGGGGCCGGAGCTCAACGCGGTGCTGTGGGGTGCCGCGATCGTCTGCGTCCTGGGTGCCATCGACGACATCCGTGAGCTCGACTGGCTGACCAAGATGGGCGGCCAGATGATCGCCGCCGGGATCATGGCGTTCAACGGCGTCACACTCTTCCAGCTGCCGATCGGCGGGGTGACGGTGCTGCCGCAGCCGATCATGGTCGGCCTCACCGTGTTCGCCGTGGTGCTGTTCACGAACGCGGTCAACTTCATCGACGGGCTCGACGGGCTGGCGGCCGGGGTCGTCGTCATCGCCGCGTCGTCGTTCTTCATCTACAGCTACGGCATCTCGCGCACCTTCGACCCGCCCAACGTGTTCTCGTCGGCGACGTTCATCTCCGCGGCGCTGATCGGCTGCTGCCTGGGGTTCCTGCCGCACAACTACCACCCGGCGCGGCTGTTCATGGGTGACTCCGGGGCGCTGCTGCTCGGGCTGCTGCTCGCGGCGGCCACGATCTCGACGACGGGCAACGTCACGCCGTCGCAGGTGAGCACCAACCCGGTCGCGGCGACGCTGCTGCCGCTCGTGGTGCCCGCGGCCATCATCCTGCTGCCGCTGGTCGACATCCTGCTCGCCGTGGTGCGCCGCACCCGGCGCGGCGAGCGGCCGTGGAGCCCGGACAAGCAGCACCTGCACCACCGCATGCTCCAGATCGGCCACGGCCACCGTCGCGCGGTGCTGCTGCTGTGGATGTGGGCGGCGGTGGCCGCCCTGGGCTCGGTCAGCTTCATCTTCATCCAGGACGCCCGGGTCGCGGGGGCCGGCGTGCTCGCTGCCGTGGTCGTCGTGGGTGTGCTCACCATCTGGCTGCCCCGGTGGGCCCCGACGGGCGGCCGCGTCCGGCGCATCGGCTAGGGCCCGACGGACGCACCACCCCGGCCGGACGCCGGTCCGCGCCCGCGGTCAGGCGAGGCGCTGCTCGAGCCCGGCCCGCACGGCCGGCCACTCGTCGCGCAGCACGCTGAACACCACGGTGTCGCGGAACGTGCCGTCGGCCCTGCGCGTGTGACGGCGCAGCACGCCCTCCCGCGTCGCCCCGAGCTTCGCGATCGCCGCCTGCGACCGGTGGTTGACGGCGTCGGTCTGGATCTTCACCCGCCCGAACCCGCAGTCGAACGCGTGGCCCAGCAGGAGGAGCTTGCACTCGGGGTTCACCTGCGTGCCCCACCACCGCGACGCGTACAGGGTCCAGCCGAGGTGCACGCGCTCGTTGACGAGGTCGACGTCGCCGAGGGAGGAGGTGCCGACCACGGTGCCCTCGTCGCCGAGGCCACCGGCCCCGGTGAGGCGCACCGTGTACGCCGTGCGGCCGGTCGCGCGGGCCGCCACGGTCCTGTCGACCAGCGCCTGCGTGGCAGCGAGGTCGGGGGAAGGGGGCGCCATGACGTAGCCCTGCGTGTAGACGCGGGGGTCGGAGTGGACGGCGTGCAGGCCGGCGGCATCAGCCGGTCGCACGGGGTCCAGGCGGACGAAACGGCCGATGAGGGGGGACCCGGTCGGGGGATGTGCGGTCACGGGTCGCAGGCTAGCGCCGGCCGGTTTGCCCGGTTCGCCCCCCGGTGGGGCCCTGCATGTCCTAACGTCACGCCCCGAACGAGACGTCCGCGACCGTCGCGGCGCCCGATGCAGGGGGAACCATGAGCACGACCGACAACCTCATCCCGGACCCGCCCAGGGCGTCCGTCCCCACGCCGTCGCCGGCGCCGGTGCTCCCGGAGGTGGGCCCGTTCGACGCGAGCGGCCTCTACGCCCAGGCCCGACCGGTCGAGATCGTGTCGCGGGGGATCCTGTTCTCGCTCGCGGCCGTCCCGCTGGGCATGGCCGTCGCCGTCCTCATCTGGGAGCTCGGTTTCGTCGCCTCGATCTCGAGCTTCGTCATCGCCGGCGCTGCGGCTGCCCTCTACACCAAGGGCGCGACCCGGACGCCCAACCGTGGCCTCGTGCCGCTCGTGCTGGTGGTGCTCGGCGGCGTGGCCCTGTCCTTCTTCGCCGTCGTCGCGGCCGACCTCGTGGACTTCTACAACACCCCGCAGGGCCAGTCCCTCGGCTACCCGTCGGTGGTCGACTTCGTGAGCGCCAACCTCTTCACCGGCAACGTGCTGTCGGGCTACGGCTCCCAGGCCGTCATGTTCGTGCTCTTCGCCGCGCTCGGTGTCTTCGGCACCGTCCGCCGGCTGGTGCGGGCCCGCCAGGCCTGACCGACCCGTACCCGAAGGCCCGGCCCCTGCGAAGGGGCCGGGCCTTCCGGCGTCCCTGGGACCGGGGAGGGGGAGGGGAGGGGTGCGGTTGGTGCTCGGTGGAGCGCTTGTGATACCTTTCACAAGCACCCCAAGGCGGGTGTGGACCACCGTTCGCCAGGCCCCCGCAGCCCCGACGAATCAGGCAGCAGATCCATGACCACAGCCCCTCACGCCGACCGTGACCCGTTCGCGGTCATGCTGCGTGGAGCCTTCCTCCCCACCCTCGCGGTGGGTCCGGTGGCCGTGGTCGTCGCAGCGGTGGTCGCAGGCGGACGGGCAGCCCTCGGGGCAGCACTCGGCTTCGTCATCGCCCTCGCCTTCTTCGCCCTGGGCCTGCTCGTCATGCGCAGGCTCGGCGGCGCCCTCGACCCGCTCCGCTTCCTCGCCAGCGCCCTGGCCGTCTTCATGGGCCAGATGATCTTCCTGCTCGTGGTGATCATGGCCCTCAAGGACGCCTCGTGGCTCGACGGGACCGCCTTCGGCGCCACCGTCCTCGCCGTCGCCCTGGTGTGGCAGGTCTTCCAGGTCATCGCCTTCGTGCGCTCCCGCCGGCTCGTCTTCGACGCCCCGCAGGATCCGGGGCAGGATGAGGGTTCGGCCAGATGACCACAGGAGCCCACCGTGACCGATCCGCCCTCCACGCCGCCCCCGGGGTCGTCCCCGGAGGACCGGCAGACGCCGCTGCAGAAGGCCGACGCGGGGCACCAGCGCCTCGAGGAGGCGCGGATGTGGAACGTCGTCTCGTACCTCATCACCGGTCCGGCGATGTTCGGTGCGATCGGGTGGGGACTCGACCGCTGGCTGGGCACGTCCTGGCTGGTCGCCGTGGGGATCGTGGGTGGGATGGCCCTGTCGCTGTACCTCGTGTGGTTCCGGTACGGTACGCAATGACTTCCGCAGGTCAGGTCCGCCCAGTGCATGCAGGGCCGGGGCGCGTGACCGTTGCCCTCATCGGCCAGTGGAGTGTTCCGAACGCAAAGCTCGAGGAGAACCTGTGAGTCTGAACGTGCTGGGTGCCATCAGCCCGGCTGCTGCCGGCGGCGACGGGGGCGGTTTCCACGCCCCGACGCCCGCCGAGTTCTACCAGCCCCTGATCGGTCACGGTGACTTCGCGATCACGCGCCCGATGGTCGTGCTGGCCATCTCGGTGGCGCTGATCGCGTGGGTCCTCGTGGCGACCACCAAGCGCGCCGCGGTCGTCCCCGGCAAGGGCCAGTGGGTGACCGAGAGCGCCTACAACTTCGTGCGCAACGGCGTGGCCCGCGACATCATCGGCAGCCACGACTTCCTGCGGTTCGTCCCGCTGCTGTTCAGCATGTTCATGCTGATCCTGGTCAACAACCTGTTCGGCATCATCCCGCCGATCCAGTACCCCACGATGAGCCGCATCGGCTTCCCGATCGCGCTGACGCTGCTGGTGTTCGTGATCTACCACGCGGTGGGCATCAAGAAGAACGGCGCCTGGGGCCACATCAAGCACATGATCCCGCCGGGCCTGCCCAAGGGCATCTACGTGCTGATCATCCCGCTGGAGCTGCTGACCTACTTCGTCACCCGGCCGCTCACCCTCGCCCTGCGACTCTTCGGCAACATGTTCGCCGGACACATGCTCCTGCTGCTGTTCATCACCGGCGGCGAGTACATGCTGATCCACGGTGGCATCGGCCTGAAGGCGGCCGGCGTCGGCTCCTTCGGGATGGCCTTCGTGCTGACCGCCTTCGAGGGACTGATCGAGTTCCTGCAGGCCTACATCTTCACGCTGCTCGCAGCCACCTACATCGCCGGCTCCCTCGCCGACGAGCACTGAGACCGTCCGGGGCGACCGCACGTCGGCCCGGTGCAGGACCCGCCCGACCCACAACTGAATAGCCAACGAACTCCCGCTCGGCGACGTGCCGACGGACTGATAACCCGAAAGAGGACCTCTGACATGACTGGCAACATCGCCATCCTCGGCTACGGCCTGTCTGCGATCGGCCCCGGTGTGGGCATCGGCCTGATCTTCGCCGCCTACATCAACGGTGTCGCCCGCCAGCCCGAGGCTCGCGGCGTCCTCCAGGGCATCGCGATCCTCGGCTTCGCCCTCGCCGAGGCGCTGGCCATCTTCGGTCTGGTTCTCGCGTTCGTCTTCAAGTAAGCCGAACCACCCAGCCCCACGCCCCCTGGCACCACAGCACTAGGAGAACCCGTGCAGCACTTCACCGGCATCACGCAGGTGGTTGTCGCGGCCGCCGCCGAGGACAAGACCGGCGAGCGCCTGCCGATCCTGCCCCTCTGGGGTGAGCTGATCTTCGGCGTCATCGCCTTCGCGATCCTCTACTGGGTTGTGGCCACCAAGGTCGTGCCCAACCTCGAGAAGGCGTACGCCGAGCGCACCGCTGCCATCGAGGGCGGCATGCAGCAGGCCGAAGAGGCCCAGCAGCAGGCCCAGGCCGCGCTGGAGCAGTACCAGGCCCAGCTCGCCGAGGCGCGCGCCGAGGCTGCCCGCATCCGTGAGGAGGCGCGGGAGCAGGGTGCCGCGATCGTCGTCGAGATGCGCGGGCACGCCCAGGCCGAGGCCAACCGCATCACCGAGGCGGCGCACAAGCAGATCGAGGCCGAGCGCCAGCAGGCCGTGGTCTCGCTGCGCAGCGAGGTCGGCCGGCTGTCGATCGAGCTGGCCAGCCGCATCGTCGGTGAGTCCCTCGAGGACGAGACCCGCCGTCGCGGCACGGTCGACCGGTTCCTCGCCGAGCTCGAGGCCGGGAACATCCAGCCCGAGAAGGTCGGAGAGGGCGCCTGATGCGTGGTTCGTCGCGGGCAGCCGCCATCGAGTCGAGCAAGGCCTTCGAGGCCGCGCTCGGCGCGGGGGCGGACCGCCGCACCCTCGGTGAGGAGCTCCTCGCCGTGGTGGGCGTCATCGACGGCAGCGCCACGCTGCGCCGCGCGCTGGCCGACCCGTCCCGGGACGCAGAGGCCAAGCGCGACCTGGTCTCCCGGGTCCTGGGCGGCAAGGTGTCCCAGCCGACGACCGACCTGCTCCGCACCGTGGTCGGCCAGCGCTGGGCCACCGAGCGCGACCTGTCCGACTCGGTGGAGGAGCTCGGCATCGAGTCGCTGCTCTCCCAGGCCGAGGCCGACGGGGAGATCGACCGCGTCGAGGACGAGCTGTTCCGGTTCGAGCGCATCGTGGCCGGCAACCCCGAGCTGCGTGACCGCCTGACCAACCGCCAGGGAGACGCCCAGGCCAAGGCCGGCGTCATCACCCAGCTCCTCGAGGGCAGGTCCAGCGGGACGACCGTGCGGCTGGCCCGCCAGGCCGTGCTCGCCCCCCGGGGCCGCAAGCTCGACCGCACCCTCGAGGGCTACCTCGCCCTCGCGTCCCGTCGGCGCGAGCAGGTCACGGCCGTCGTCACCGCGGCGACCGAGCTCACGCCCCAGCAGCGTGAGCGTCTCAGCGCGGCGCTGCACTCCATCTACGGCAAGTCCATCGTGCTGCAGGTCGTCCTCGACCCGCAGGTGCTCGGTGGCATCCGTGTCCAGGTCGGCGACGAGGTCGTCGACGGCACCGTGCTGCGTCGCCTCGACGAGGCCCGCAGGCACATCGCCGGCTGACGGCACCGCACGACAACTGCACAGCACGACCACCACCACGCCTTCCGGTCCGAGCCCCTCGGCACCGGTCACTGCACCACTCAAGGGAGAAGAGATCAGATGACGGAGCTTTCGATCCGTCCGGAGGAGATCCGGGACGCACTGGACAACTTCGTTCAGTCCTACGAGCCCGGCACGGCCTCCCGCGAAGAGGTCGGCCGCGTCAGCGACGCCGGTGACGGCATCGCCCACGTCGAGGGCCTGCCCTCGTGCATGACCAACGAGCTGCTCGAGTTCGAGGACGGCACGCTGGGCCTCGCGCTCAACCTCGACGTCCACGAGATCGGCGTCGTCATCCTCGGTGACTTCTCCAGGATCGAGGAGGGCCAGGAGGTCAAGCGGACCGGCGAGGTGCTCTCCGTGCCCGTCGGCGACGCGTTCCTCGGCCGTGTCGTCAACCCGCTCGGCCAGCCGATCGACGGCCTCGGCGAGATCGCGACCACCGAGCGTCGCGCCCTCGAGCTGCAGGCGCCGACCGTGGTCCAGCGCAAGTCGGTCCACGAGCCGCTGCAGACCGGCCTCAAGGCCGTCGACGCCATGACCCCGATCGGTCGCGGCCAGCGCCAGCTCATCATCGGTGACCGCCAGACCGGCAAGACCACGGTCGCGGTCGACACGATCATCAACCAGAAGCAGAACTGGGACTCGGGCGACCCCGACCAGCAGGTGCGCTGCATCTACGTCGCCATGGGCCAGAAGGGCTCCACCATCGCTGCCGTCCGCGGCACCCTGGAGGAGGCCGGCGCGCTCGAGTACACCACCATCGTCGCGGCCCCCGCGTCCGACTCGGCGGGCTTCAAGTACCTCGCGCCGTACACCGGCTCGGCCATCGGCCAGCACTGGATGTACCAGGGCAAGCACGTCCTCATCGTGTTCGACGACCTGTCCAAGCAGGCCGAGGCCTACCGCGCCGTGTCGCTGCTGCTGCGCCGCCCGCCGGGCCGCGAGGCGTACCCCGGTGACGTCTTCTACCTGCACTCCCGCCTCCTGGAGCGCTGCGCGAAGCTGTCCGACGAGCTCGGCCACGGGTCGATGACCGGCCTGCCGATCATCGAGACCAAGGCCGGTGACGTCTCGGCGTACATCCCGACCAACGTCATCTCCATCACCGACGGCCAGATCTACCTGCAGGCCGACCTCTTCAACGCCAACGTGCGTCCCGCGATCGACGTGGGTGTCTCCGTCTCCCGTGTCGGTGGCGCCGCGCAGATCAAGGCCATGAAGGAGGTCTCCGGTCGCCTCAAGCTCGACCTCGCGCAGTTCCGCGCGATGGAGGCGTTCGCCATGTTCGCCTCGGACCTCGACCCGGCCTCCCGTGCCCAGCTCGCCAAGGGTGCCCGCCTCGTCGAGCTCCTCAAGCAGAAGCAGGCCGCGCCGTTCCCGGTCGAGGAGCAGGTCGTGTCCATCTGGACCGGCACCACCGGCCAGCTCGACTCGATCGCCGTCGAGGACGTCTCGCGCTTCGAGACCGAGTTCCTGGACTACCTGCGCCGCGAGAAGAAGGGCCTCCTGGACGCCATCCGCGAGTCCAAGAAGTTCGAGGACGAGACCCGCTCCGGGCTCGAGGACGCCGTCAAGGCGTTCAAGGAGCAGTTCGCCGCCTCCGGCGCCGAGAACACCCCCGTCGGCCACGAGGCCGACCCGGGCGAGCTCGAGCACGAGGTCGAGCAGGAGCAGATCGTCAAGCAGAAGCGCTGACCCCCACCGGGTGCCCACCACGGTGGGCACCCGGTGACAGCGTCGCCGCCTCCGGGCGGCACCCCCCCAGAACGTGATCCGCGGCCCCGGGCCGCACCAGGAACGAACGAGAGAGGCGGCAACATATGGGAGCGCAGATGCGGGTCTACCGCCAGCGCATCCGGTCCGTCCAGGCGACCAAGAAGATCACGCGCGCCATGGAGCTGATCGCCGCGTCCCGCGTGGTCAAGGCCCAGCAGCGCGTCCGTGAGTCCTCCCCGTACGCCCGCGCCCTGACGCGTGCGGTGTCGGCCGTGGCGACGTTCTCCAACGTCGACCACCCGCTCACCACCGAGTCGGCCGAGGTGCGCCGCGCGGCGGTGCTCGTCGTGACCTCCGACCGTGGCCTCGCCGGCGCCTACAGCTCCTCCGTCATCAAGGAGAGCGAGCGCCTCATCGCCGAGCTCCGCGGCGAGGGCAAGGAGGTCGTCCCCTACCTGGTCGGCCGCAAGGCGGTGGGCTTCTACCGGTTCCGCAAGCGCGAGTTCGCGGCCGAGTGGACCGGGTTCACCGACCAGCCCACGTTCGACGTGGCGCGGGAGATCGGCGAGGAGCTCGTGGCGGCGTTCAACCGCCCCTACGAGGACGGTGGAGCCGACGAGGTCCACATCGTCTTCACGCGCTTCGTCAACATGGTCAACCAGGAGCCCGACGTCATCCGCATGCTGCCCCTCGAGGTGGTCGAGGGCGAGGAGCCCCCCGCGGAGGACGACGTCCTGCCCCTCTACGAGTTCGAGCCCGGTGCCGAGCAGGTCCTGGATGCGCTGCTGCCCAAGTACGTCACGGCGCGCATCTACAACTGCCTGCTCCAGGCCGCCGCGTCCGAGCTGGCCGCGCGCCAGAAGGCCATGAAGTCGGCCACGGACAACGCCGAGGAGCTCATCAAGAAGTACACCCGGTTGGCCAACCAGGCCCGCCAGGCCGAGATCACCCAAGAGATCAGCGAGATCGTGGGCGGCGCCAGCGCCCTCGCCGACGCCAGTTGAGAAGGTAGAGAGAAACCAATGACTGCCACTGTCACTGAAGAGACCCAGGCCGCCACCCCCGGTGGCATCGGCCGCATCTCCCGCATCATCGGCCCGGTCGTCGACGTGGAGTTCCCCGCCGACGCCATGCCCGAGCAGTACAACCTGCTCACCACCACGGTCGAGCTCTCGGGGGAGAAGAAGAACCTCAACCTCGAGGTCGCCCAGCACATCGGCGACAACATGGTGCGCGCCATCTCGCTGCAGCCCACCGACGGCCTCGTCCGCGGCACCCAGGTGCAGGACACCGGCGGCCCGATCACCGTGCCCGTCGGCGACCAGACCCTCGGCAAGGTGTTCAACACCACCGGTGACGTCATGAACCTCGCCGAGGGCGAGACGTTCGAGGTCAAAGAGCGCTGGGGCATCCACCGCAAGGCCCCGGCCTTCGACCAGCTCGAGTCCAAGACCCAGATGTTCGAGACCGGCATCAAGGTCATCGACCTGCTGACCCCCTACGTCCAGGGTGGCAAGATCGGCCTGTTCGGCGGCGCCGGCGTGGGCAAGACGGTGCTCATCCAGGAGATGATCGCCCGTGTGGCCCGCGATCACGGTGGTGTGTCGGTGTTCGCCGGTGTCGGTGAGCGCACCCGCGAGGGCAACGACCTCATGGTCGAGATGGAGGAGGCCGGCGTCCTCGGCCAGACCGCCCTCGTGTTCGGCCAGATGGACGAGCCGCCGGGCACGCGTCTTCGCGTGGCGCTGTCGGCGCTGACCATGGCGGAGTACTTCCGCGACGTCCAGAACCAGGACGTGCTGCTCTTCATCGACAACATCTTCCGCTTCACCCAGGCCGGTTCCGAGGTCTCGACCCTCCTCGGCCGCATGCCGTCCGCCGTGGGCTACCAGCCCACCCTCGCCGACGAGATGGGCACCCTCCAGGAGCGCATCACCTCGACGCGCGGTCACTCGATCACCTCGATGCAGGCGATCTACGTGCCGGCCGACGACTACACCGACCCGGCCCCGGCCACGACGTTCGCCCACCTCGACGCGACGACCGAGCTGTCCCGTGAGATCGCCTCGCTGGGTATCTACCCCGCCGTGGACCCGCTCACGTCGACCTCGCGCATCCTCGACCGTCGTTACATCGCCGAGGACCACTACACCACCGCGGTGCGCGTCAAGCAGATCCTCCAGCGCAACAAGGAGCTGCAGGACATCATCGCCATCCTCGGCATCGACGAGCTCTCCGAAGAGGACAAGATCCTCGTCAACCGCGCCCGTCGCATCCAGCGCTTCCTGTCCCAGAACACCTACGTCGCCAAGCAGTTCACCGGCATCGAGGGTTCGACGGTCCCGCTGTCCGACACCATCGAGGCGTTCACCAAGATCGCCGACGGCGACTACGACCACGTGCCGGAGCAGGCGTTCTTCATGTGCGGTGGCCTCGACGACGTCGAGCGCCAGGCCGCCGAGATCGAGAAGAACCTCTGACGCCGACGCGTCCGACGCACGGCGACGCCTGCGCGTCGCAGCAGCACCCGTAGGTCGTGGGGCCAGCCGCTCTGGCTGGCCCCACGGCTCACCACCCGTCGAGGGGCTCCCCACGACGGTGGCTAGACTCGAGCAGTACGCATTCCCGTGGAGGACACCGTGAGCACCCTGCAGGTTGAACTCGTCGCCGCCGACCGCAAGGTCTGGGAGGGCGAGGCCGACATGGTCCTGGCCCGGACCGTGGACGGCGAGCTGGGCATCCTGCCCGGCCACACCCCGCTGCTCGGCATCCTCGTCGAGGGCGACGTCCGCATCCGGACCGCCGGCAGCGACGCCTCCGCCCGCATCGACGGAGGGTTCCTGTCCGTCGACCGCGACAAGGTCATCATCGTCGCCGAGGCGGTCGACGCCTCGCAGATCCCGGCCTAGCCGGAAAGGGGTGAGCATGGCGCCCGTGATGTTCGTCGAGATCATCGTGGGGGCGCTCGCCCTGCTCGCAGTCCTGGCGCTGGCGTACATCTTCGTACGCCGGCGCCTCCTGTCGTCCGGGGCCCCGTTGATGCTGTGCGCCCTGCGGGCCCAGGACCGCTCCTCCTACCGCCTGGGGCTGCTGCGGTTCTCCGGCGGCACCCTGGAGTGGTACACGCTCATCGGCCCCTCGCCGCGACCGGTGCGGACGTGGGAGCGGCCACGGCTCGAGCTCGGCCCACCGCAGACCTCGCAGGAGGCCATTGCCGGGCTGCCCGAGGCGGTCACCGTGGCGTGCCGCTACGACGGCGACGAGTTCCGGATCGCCCTCGCGCCCGCGGCCTACACGGCCATGCGGAGCTGGCTGGAGAGCTCGCCGCCCGGCTTCAACGTCAACGTCGCCTGACCGGGATCACTTCTCCTGACCGGGTGCCTGGGCGCGGCCGCCGCCGGGCTGCCACAGCACGTCCCCGCCGATCGGCAGGTTCGCGACGCGGGCGAGCACGAAGAGCAGGTCCGACAGGCGGTTGAGGTAGGTGGCGGTGAGCGGGTTGACCCCGCCCTCGCCCTTGGTGCCCGTCCCGGGCTGGTCGCCGTATGCCGCGATGGCGGCCCACGCGGCCCGCTCCGCACGGCGCACCACCGTCGTCGCCACGTGCAGGTGGGCCGAGCCCACCGTGCCGCCGGGCAGGATGAACGAGCGGAGCTTCTCGACGCGCTGCAGGTAGGCGTCGCAGTCGGCCTCGAGCTCGTCGACCCAGGCCTGCTCCACCCGCAGCGGCGGGTACTCGTAGGTGGGCTGCAGGGGGGTGCAGAGGTCCGCGCCGACGTCGAAGAGGTCGTTCTGCACGCGCAGGAGCGTGGCGCGGATGTCGTCGGGCAGCTCCCCGGCCGCCAGGGCCACCCCGATGGCGGCATTGGCCTCGTTGGTGTCGGCGTAGGCGAGCAGCCGCACGTCGGTCTTGCTCGTGCGGCTCATGTCCCCGAGGTGGGTCTGCCCGTCGTCGCCGGTGCGGGTGTAGATGCGCGTCAGGTTGACCATGGCAGCAGCCTGTCAGATGGGTCGGCGCCGCGCGGATAGGGTGGGTCGGTGGCTGAGAGATTCAGGGTCGTCGGAGGCACCGCGCTGCGCGGCGAGGTCGCCGTGTGGGGTGCCAAGAACAGTGCCCTCAAACTCATGGCGGCCGCGCTGCTCGCGGTGGGGCGCACGCGCCTGACCAACGTCCCCGCCATCCTCGACGTGACCATCATGGCCGAGCTGCTGCGCAGGCTCGGGTGCACCGTCGACTACGACGCCCCGGCGGGGGTCGTGGAGATCACGGTGCCCGAGCAGATCGGGCACCGGGCCGACTACGACCTCGTGCGGGCGCTGCGTGCGTCCACCGCGGTCCTCGGGCCGCTGGTGGCCCGCACCGGGTCCGCCGACGTGGCCGTGCCCGGGGGAGACGCCATCGGCTCGCGCGGGCTCGACCTGCACGCCGCCGGGCTCGAGGCGCTCGGGGCCCAGGTGCACGTCACCCACGGCTTCCTCGTCGCCGAGGCGCCGAACGGCCTCCACGGTGCGGAGATCCGCCTCGACTTCCCCAGCGTGGGCGCCACCGAGAACGTGCTCACCGCGGCCGTCCTGGCCCGGGGGACCACCCGGCTCGAGAACGCCGCGCGCGAGCCCGAGATCGCCGACATCGCCGACATGCTCAGGTCCATGGGCGCCCGCATCTCCGGGGCAGGAACCTCCGTCATCGAGGTGGAGGGCGTCGACCGGCTCTCACCGACCGAGCACGCCGTCGTGCCCGACCGCATCGCCGCCGGCACCTGGGCGTTCGCCGCCTCCGCGACCCGGGGCGACGTCGAGGTCGTCGGCGCCAACAGCGCCCACCTCGTGGCCGCCCTCGAGCTCGTCGAGGCCAGCGGGGCGACCGTCACCGACACCGACCGCGGCTTCCGCGTCGACTCCGGTGGCCGTCGCCCGCGGGCCTTCGACGTCGCGACCCTGCCGTACCCCGGCTTCCCGACCGACCTGCAGCCCTTCGCCCTGACCTGCAACGCCGTCGCGGACGGGTCGGCGATGATCACCGAGAACCTCTTCGAGGCGCGGTTCCGCACCGTCCAGGAGCTCAACCGGCTCGGCGCGGAGACCCGGATCGACGGGCACCACGTCATGGTGCACGGCGTGGAGCGGCTCTCGGGCGCGCCGGTCGAGGCGAGTGACATCCGCGCCGGTGCCGCCCTGGTGATCGCCGGCCTCGTGGCCGAGGGGGTCACGACCGTGAGCGGGGCCCAGCACATCGACCGCGGCTACGCCGGCTTCGCCGAGAGCATGCAGGGGCTCGGGGCGGACGTCACCCGCGAGCCCGACGAGGCGCCCTTCCTCTGAGCGAGACGCCCGGCGACGACCGGTTCGTCCCGGGTGCCATAGCGAAACAGCCGCCGGGCGGCCGGGACCTTTACCAGATCTTGATCAGGCTCGACACAACTCGTACCCCCGTCGACGGCGTCCTTGTGAGTGAATGTCTCCACGGACAAGGGGGTTCGCATGTCGGTCAGCTCCATCGGGGTACTCCCCGTCGCGGTCCGCGCCCTGCACACGGGGCAGGAGGTCGCCATCACCGGACGCATCGACGTGCACTCCGTCCCCGACGTGCGGCTGCTCCTGCACGAGATCATCGACACCGGCTGCGGCGACGTCCTCATGCGCCTGGCCGACGCCGAGATCGGTGACGCCACCGGCCTGGGGGTCATCGTGGAGGCCTACACGCGGGCCCGTCGCGCCGGGCGCCGGCTGGCCGTCATCGACATGACCGAGCGCACGGGACGCCTGTTGCGTGCGTCACGCCTCGACCGGGCCCTCGTGCTGCGCGAGTCGGCCGAGGCCGACACTGTGGCGGCTGTCACCGCCTGAGCTCCTCCCGCAGGCCTTCGGCCCGCCGGTACGTTCGGCCCATGTCCGAGCCTGCCGAGCCTGTCGCCGCGCCGTCGCCCGCCCCCGACGCACCCGCCGCACCGGCGCGCCCCGAGCGTGACCGACCGTGGGTGATGCGCACCTACGCGGGGCACTCGAGCGCGGCGGCGAGCAACGCGCTGTACCGGCGCAACCTCGACAAGGGCCAGACCGGACTGTCCGTCGCCTTCGACCTGCCCACCCAGACGGGGTACGACCCGGACCACCCCCTCGCCCGCGGAGAGGTGGGCAAGGTCGGGGTGCCCGTGTCGCACGTCGGGGACATGCGGGCGCTGTTCGACCAGATCCCGCTGGACCGGATGAACACCTCGATGACCATCAACGCCACGGCGATGTGGCTGCTCTCGCTCTACCAGGTGGTGGCCGAGGAGCAGGCGGCCGCGGAGGGACGTGACCCGGCCGAGGCGGTGCGGGCGCTCGCGGGCACCACCCAGAACGACATCATCAAGGAGTACCTGTCGCGCGGGACCTACGTGTTCGCGCCCCAGCCGTCACTGCGGCTCATCACCGACATGGTGGCCTACACCGTCGCCGAGATGCCCAAGTGGAACCCGACGAACATCTGCAGCTACCACCTGCAGGAGGCCGGGGCCACGCCGGTCCAGGAGATCGCCTACGCCATGTCGACGGCCATCGCGGTCCTCGACGCCGTACGCGACTCGGGGCAGGTGCCGCAGGAGCGGTTCGGCGACGTCGTCGCGCGGATCTCCTTCTTCGTCAACGCAGGGGTCCGGTTCGTCGAGGAGATGTGCAAGATGCGCGCCTTCGTCCAGCTCTGGGACGAGGTCACCCGCGACCGGTACGGCGTGCAGGACCCCAAGCAACGCCGGTTCCGGTACGGCGTGCAGGTCAACTCCCTGGGCCTCACCGAGGCGCAGCCCGAGAACAACGTGCAGCGCATCGTCCTGGAGATGCTCGCCGTGACGCTGAGCAAGGACGCGCGCGCCCGAGCCGTGCAGCTGCCGGCCTGGAACGAGGCACTGGGCCTGCCCCGTCCGTGGGACCAGCAGTGGTCGCTGCGCATGCAGCAGGTGCTGGCGTTCGAGTCGGACCTGCTCGAGTACGACGACCTGTTCTCCGGGTCGCCGGTCGTCGAGGCGAAGGTGGCCGAGCTCGTGGCCGGGGCCAGGGCCGAGATCGACAGGGTGCAGGAGCTCGGCGGGGCCGTCGCGGCGGTCGAGTCCGGCTACCTGAAGTCGGCGCTGGTGGCCTCCCACTCCCAGCGGCGGCGGCGGATCGAGTCCGGCGAGGACGTCGTCGTGGGCGTCAACCGCTTCCAGACCACCGAGCCCAACCCCCTCACTGCCGACCTCGACACGGCCATCCAGACGGTCGACCACGACGTGGAGGCCCGGGCCGTCGACGCGGTGCGCGCCTGGCGCGAGGCCCGGGACGCCGACGAGACGTCGCGCGAGCGGGCAGCGGACGCCCTGGCGGCCCTCACGGAGGCAGCGCGGTCCGGGGCCCCGCTGATGGAGGCCTCCCTCGAGGCCGCCCGTGCGGGGGTCACGACGGGGGAGTGGGCGCAGGCGCTGCGGGAGGTGTTCGGCGAGTACCGCGCCCCCACCGGGGTGTCGGGGTCGGTCGGCGTGGGAGACGGCGGCACCGACGAGCTGCGGGAGGTGCGCGAGCTGGTGCGCCGCACCGGCGAGGAGCTGGGCGAGCGGCTGCGCATCCTCGTGGCCAAGCCCGGTCTCGACGGCCACAGCAACGGCGCCGAGCAGGTGGCCGTGCGTGCCCGTGACGCAGGGTTCGAGGTGGTCTACCAGGGGATCCGGCTGACGCCGGAGCAGATCGTCGCCGCAGCAGTGGCCGAGGACGTGCACCTGGTCGGCATCTCGATCCTGTCGGGTTCGCACATGGAGCTGGTCCCGGAGGTCCTCGACGGGCTGAGGGACGCGGGCGCGGCGGACGTCCCGGTCATCGTCGGCGGCATCATCCCCGACTCCGACGCGAAGGCTTTGCGCGAGCTCGGGGTGGCCGCGGTGTTCACGCCGAAGGACTTCGGGCTCAACGGCATCATGGGCGAGCTCGTCCAGGTCGTCCGGCGCTCACGGGGGCTCGGCGAGGGACGCCCGGTCCCGGCCTGACCGGGGCGCGGAACACGTCCCCCACAGGCTGCCGGCACCCCGTCCCGAGCGTCCGTCGGGCGTCGCGGATGCAGGTCGCCGGTGCGGCGGGTGGTGCGTGCGTCAAGTCTTGGTGCGTGTTTCGTGGATATCCACCCACGGGGCCGTTTCGTCGCCTATGTTCGCCCCGCGCGCGGTGAATCAGTGGGGGCGGGTGTCCTCCACGCGCCCGGCCCAAGTGGGGGGCGAATGGTTGTGTGGCCGCGCGACGAAGGAGACCCCGTGTCGATGCATCATCTGGGGCGGCGCCACCGCGGCTATGTAGCCGCGGTCGGTGTCAGTGCCCTGTCGGTCGTGGCGGCCGCCGCGCTCGGAACCTCGAGTGCCTCCGCCAGCGTGAACCCGAGCCCGGTCAAGCACCGCGGCTCGAATGTGGACGTCCCCAAGGGACTGAAGAGTGCCGGCTCCTACCTGCTGGGCACCCAGCGCAGCGGTGCCGAGAAGGTCGACCGCTCGCTCGTGGGCGCCAAGGGCCAGGTCGACGTCATGATCGAGCTCGACGCCGCCCCCGCCTCCGCGGCGTTCGGGCAGGCCCGGGCCCGTGGGACGACGGCCGCCAAGACGGCCTCGCGCAACCAGACGGCAGCGATCAAGCGCGCGCAGGCCACGGTCGAGTCGCACTTCAGCGACTCCGCGACCAAGGCCCGCACCCTGTACCGCGCGCACGCGCTGTACTCCGGTGTGGCGGTCCGCACGGACGCCAGCAAGGTCCAGGCCCTCGCCGCCCTCCCGGGCGTCAAGGCGGTCCACCGGATCACGCCGAAGCAGGCCTCCAACTCCTCGTCCGTGCCGCTCATCGGCGCCCCCGAGGTCTGGAAGGGCCGCGGCGAGACCGGCAAGGGCGTGCGCGTCGGTGTCATCGACACCGGCATCGACTACACCCACGCCGACTTCGGCGGCCCCGGCACCAAGGCGGCCTTCGCGGCCGCCTCGGCGAGCAACACGTTCACGCCCACCCCGAAGGTCGTCGGCGGCTACGACTTCGCCGGCGACGCCTACAACCCCAGCGAGGGTGTCGGCACCCCCGTCCCCGACCCGAACCCCATCGACTGCGAGGGCCACGGCTCCCACGTCTCGGGCACCACGGCCGGCCTGGGCGTCAACAAGGACGGCTCGACCTACACCGGCGGGTACTCCTCGGACATCGACCCCGCCTCGCTGAGCATCGGCCCGGGTGTCGCGCCGGGTGCGAGCCTCTACGCGCTCAAGGTCTTCGGCTGCGACGGCGACACCAGCATCGTGGGGGAGGCCCTCGACTGGGCTGCCGACCCCAACGGTGACGGTGACCTGTCCGACCGCCTCGACGTCGTCAACATGTCGCTCGGCTCCAGCTACGGCTCGCCCGACGACCCCGACTCCGTCGCCAGCAACAACCTCGCTGCCCTCGGCACCGTCGTCGTCGCCTCCATGGGCAACAGCGGCGACGTCTACGAGGTCGGCGGCGCCCCGGGCAACGCCACGCGCGTGCTGGCCGTGGCCGCCTCCGACGACGGCAACGACGTCGTCGACGGCCTCAAGGTCGACAGCCCGACCGGCATCGAGCCGGCCGACACCGTCGACGGCAAGCAGGACGACATCTTCGCCGCCCTGAAGTCCGTGGCGTACGACTGGGCCAACGAGCCCGGCCTGACCAACACCAACGTGGTCACGCTCGGTGACTGGACCCAGCCGCCGTCGGCCACCAACAACACCGACGCCTGCTCGCCGCTCTCCCCGGGCGACGCCACCAAGGTGGCAGGCAAGATCGTCATGACCATGTGGCTCGACGGCACCGGCCGTCGCTGTGGTTCGGCAGGGCGTTCCGGCAACGCCGCCACGGGTGGCGCCGCCGGCGTCATCTTCGGCAGCGACGTCAACTCGTTCTCGGCCGGCGTGACCGGCTCCGACGTCATCCCGGCGATGCTCCTGGTCAACCAGGGCACCGAGGCCATCAAGAGCCAGCTCGACGCCGGCACGCCCGTCAAGGTCACCATGACCAACGACCTGCGCAACTCGGTCTCGATCGTCAACAAGGGCGCCATCGACCAGCTCGCGGGCTTCTCCTCGCGCGGCATCGGCGTGACGAACAACATCAAGCCCGACGTCGCTGCTCCGGGTGTCACCACCTTCTCGGTGGCGGTCGGCACGGGCAACGAGGGCATCGCCGAGAGCGGCACCTCGATGGCCTCCCCGCACGTGGCCGGCGAGGCCGCGCTCGTGCGTGGCGCGCACTCCAACTGGAGCGTCGAGGAGGTCAAGGCCGCCATCATGAACACGGCGACCCAGGACGTCTTCGTCGGTGAGAACCACACCGGTGCCGTCTACGGCCCCGAGCGCGTCGGCTCCGGCCGCGTCAAGGTGGACAACGCTGTCGGCACCTCGACCCTCGCCTACAGCAAGGACACCCCGGGTGCGGTCAGCGTCTCCTTCGGTCCCGTGGCGGTCACCGCCCCGACGACCACGCTGACCAAGACGGTCAAGGTCGTCAACAAGCGGCCCACCGGGTCCGCGGCCTACACGATCTCCTACAAGGCGGCGCACACCACGCCGGGCGTCACCTACTCGTTCAGCCCGAGCCAGCTCAACCTCGCGGCGGGCGCCTCGGCTGACGTCAAGGTCACGGCCACGATCACCAAGGCCAAGCTGCTCGCCGTCCAGGACCCGACCACCTCGGCCGACCCCCTGGACCTGCAGCTGCAGCGCAGCTTCCGCACCGACGCGAGCGGCCGCATGGTCCTCACGCCGGTGGGTGCCACGACCGGTGGCGCCCTGCGCGTCCCGGTGTGGTCGGCTCCGCGTCCGGCCTCGGTCATGTCGTCCTCGGGCAACGCCACCGTCACCGGCGGCACCGGCTCGGTCAAGTGGGGCAACCTCGCCCTCACCGGCACGGGTGTCGACCAGGGTGGTGCCAACGGGTACGCGCCCGGCGGCTACCAGTCCTCCGTCTCGGCGGTCCAGCTGCAGGGCATGAGCTCGAAGATGCCGAGCTGCAGCAGCACGCTCGTCACCAACTGCATCGCGTTCAACGACGACCGCTCCGCGGACCTTCGTTACGTGGGTGCCGGCTCGGACTACAACCTGGCGGGCAACCTGGACGACAGCACGCTGACGTTCGCCGTCAACAGCTGGGGTCCGTGGCGCACGCCGGCCTCGTACACCGAGTTCGACGTCCTGCTCGAGACCGACGCCACCAACGCCGGGCCCGACGCAGCCGTCTACAACACCCGCGTGTCGACGACGGACGACTACGACTACTTCCTCTCGGAGCTGGTCGACCTGCGCAAGAGCTCGCCGACGTACGGCAAGGTGCTGGATGACCAGCTCCTCAACGGCATCGACGGCTCCTTCGACACCAACGTCTTCAACAGCGACTCGCTGGTGCTGCCGGTGTCGCTCGGTGTCCTCACCGAGGCCGGGCTCGTCAAGGACGCTTCCACCAAGCTCAAGTACTGGGTGGAGTCCTCCACGGCGGAGGCCGGCTCGGTCGACTCGATCGGCTCGTCCTCGGCGCCCATGACCATCAGCGTGGGTTCGCCCGCCCTGTCGGCCTGGGGCGACTTCGGCACGCTGCTCAACACCGACCTTCCGGGGCAGTCGCTCCGGATCCGTCGCAACGACGCGGCCTACGCCACGGACAAGCCGATCGGCCTGATGCTGGTCCACCACCTCAACACCGACGGCCTGCGCTCGCAGGTGGTCCGGGTCAAGGCGACGACCACCACCACGCTGGCGGCAGACGACCGCGACTTCAGCTACGGCTTCCGCCCGACGCTGACCGCCACGGTCGCCCCGTCGCTCGCCACGGGCACGGTGACGTTCATGGACGGCACCAAGACGCTGGGTACGGCCACGGTCACGGGCGGCAAGGCCACTTTCAAGGCCCCCGTCCTGGCCAAGGGCACGCACTCGCTGAAGGCGGTGTACGGCGGTTCCACCGTCTACCTGTCCTCCACGTCAGCGGCCCTGTCGGTGGTCGTGCGCTGAGCACCCACCACCACGCGTGACCAGTGGGCCCCTGCCGCGAGGCAGGGGCCCACTGCCGTACCCGGACCCCTCGGGAGGGGAGAGGGAGGGGGAGGAGAGGCGCCGTACGGCGTCAGAGCCAGGCGCCCCGGCGCAGGACACGCTCGAGCTGCAGCGACTCGTCCACGACCACCACGTCGGCGTGCGCCCCCGGCGCCAGCACGCCGACGCCGGCAAGGCCGAGGGCGCGCGCGGGGGTGGTCGAGGCCGAGGCGACGGCATCGGCGAGGTCGATGCCGAGGTCCTGCACGCACCACCGGACCTGTTCGAGCAGCGTCGAGACCCCGCCGGCGAGCGAGCCACCGTCGGTGAGCCGTGCCTCCCGCCCGGTCACCGTGACCGAACGCCCGCCGAGGGTGTGCGCTCCTTCGGGCAGCCCGCTGGCCGACATGGCGTCGCTCACGAGGGCGATGGCCCCCGGGCCCGCGGTGTCGAAGACCAGCCGGACGGTGGCGCCCGCGAGGTGCACGCCGTCGGCGATGAGCTCGACGACGGCGCCGCCGCGCACGGCTGCGCCGAGGGCGGCGCCGACGGGGCCGGGAGCCCGGTGGTGCAGCGGCGGCATCCCGTTGAACAGGTGCGTGACCAGCGCCCGCCTGCCCGCCACGCCGTGCCCTGCGACCGCGGCGAGGGCGGCGGCGCAGGTGTCGTGGTCGGCGTCGGTGTGGCCCAGTGACCCGACCACGCCGTGGGCCGCGAGGGCCGACGGCAGCTCGCCACGGGGGTCGCGCTCGGGGGCGAACGTCATGTGGCGCAGGCCGCCGCCCGCGCGCGAACAGAGCTCCTCGACGAGCGCGAGGTCCACGTCGGTCAGGGCAGCAGGGTCCTGGGCGCCGCAGCGCACCGTCGACAGGAACGGGCCCTCGAGGTGGATTCCGGCGAGCAGGCCGGACCCGACCAAGGGAGCGAGGGTCCTCACTCCGGCGCGCAGCGTGTCGGGCGGGGCGGACACGAGGGAGGCGACGACCGACGTGGTGCCGTGGCGGTGGTGGTGCTCCGCAGCTCCGGCGGACTCCGGCGCCCCCGACCCGAACTCGCCACCCGCGCCGCCGTGGCAGTGCACGTCGACGAGGCCCGGCAGCAGCGTGAGCCCCTCGCGCCACCACGGCGGGGGTGTCACCCCCGCCCAGCCCTCGCCGAGCCCGTGAGCCGTGCCGGGTCGGGGACCCGCGTGGACGACGCGGCCGCCCTCGACAGCCACCACGCCGTCGTCGACCACCCCGTCGGGGGTCACGACCCGTCCGGTCAGGAGCAGGCGGTCGGCGTGGTGGGGCGCGGAGGTCACGACAGGATGATGGACCGGGTCAGGTGTCGCGGTCGATCCGGGTCCACCCCGGCGCGTCGCGCCTTGAGCAGGCACAGGCGGTGGACCCGCAGCAGGTCGGCGAGGGGGTCGATGTCCCGGTGCTCGAAGTGGCCACCGGTGGCCAGGACGTCCTCGGCGAGCCCGGCGGGGACCTCGCCGAACGCCCACGTGGCCCGGCCCGCCGTCGTGATGCTGATCGGGCCGTGGCGGTACTCCATGGCCGGGTAGGCCTCGGTCCAGAACTGCGCGGACTCGCGCAGCTTGAGCGCCGCCTCCTGGGCGAGCCCCACGGTCCAGCCACGACCGACGAAGGTGAGCTGTTCGGCGTCAGCGACCCCGGCCAGGGCGGTGTCCTCGTCCTCGGCCAGGACGGCCTCGGCGTCGCTGACCACCTGGGCGAGGTCCTCGCCGAGCGTGGCACGCAGGAGGAACAGGGTGGTCGTGGCGAAGCGGGTCTGGACGACCGACTGCTCGTCGACCTCGCTGAGCAGCAGGCAGTCGGTGCCGAGCTCGGTCAAGGGGGTGCCGGCCGTGGCCACGACGGTGGTCGTGCGCACCCCCTGCTCGCGCAGCGCGGTGAGGAGCTCGATGACCTCGGTCGTGGTGCCCGAGCGCGAGATGGCGACGACGTGGTCGAAGGTCCGTCCCGACGGGAACTCGCTGGCGGCGTGGGCCTCGGTCACGCCATGGCCCCCCTGTTCGCGCAGCACCGCGTAGGCCTGGGCCATGTAGTAGGAGGTGCCGCACCCCACGACGGCGACGTGGTCCCCGGGGCGGGGGATGACTGCGACGGCCTCCTCCACGCGACCCAGCACCGCGGCCCAGTCGGCCGGCTGGGTGGTGATCTCGGCGGACGCATGGCTGGTGTAGGCAGACATCGGGGCCCTATCTATGAGCGGATTAGAGTGGCTGAAGTGTTCCTCACTCAGATTCGATCAGTCAAGACGTGCCGGGTTTGCGCTGCTTTGTGACGGCTGGGCGCCAGATCGATCGCGAATGTGGCCCGCAAGTGCTTGACGAGGGGCTCGGTGCGAGGCCATGGTTTCCCTCATGCTTCGGCGAACCTGAGCGAAGCGTGCTTCAAACGACAGGAAACGATCAATCGAATCGTCGGCTGTCGAAGCAGCCACCGACGAACACGAGGAGCGACGTGCGCACCACGACTTCAGGACACACAGCGGCGCTGCGCTGGGGCGTGCTCGCCCTCGGCGCAGGACTCGCCCTGGCAGCCTGCTCCGGCGGCACCGGGGCCGGGTCGGCAGGGGGCGGGGACGGCTCCGCGAAGAAGGCCACCACCATCAAGCTGGTCGCCGCGGAGTACTCCAAGGACCACACCAAGGCGTTCTGGGACAAGTTCGCCTCCGACTACAAGGCGAAGACCGGCAACACCCTCGAGGTGCAGATCGTCAGCTGGGACGACATCGACCAGCAGAGCTCGACGATGGTCCAGAACAACAACCCGCCGGACATCCTCAACCTCAACGCCTACGCCAGCTACGCCAAGGACGGCCTGCTCTACAGCGCCGACGACGTGCTCTCCAGCTCGGTGAAGTCCGACCTGCTCGACGCCTTCGTCAAGTCCGGCACCTACCAGGGCAAGATGTACGGGATGCCGGACCTGAGCTCGGCCCGGGCCATGTTCTACAACAAGGCGCTCTTCAAGAAGGCCGGCATCGCGGCGCCGCCGAAGACGTGGGCCGAGTTCGAGCAGGACGCCACCAAGATCGCCGGTCTCGGCGACGGCAGCATCGGCTACGGCCTCCCGCTCGGGCCCGAGGAGTCGCAGGGCGAGTTCTCGATCTGGATGTTCAACAACGGTGGGGACTGGAAGAAGGACGGGAAGTGGACGATCAACTCCCCGGAGAACGTCGAGACGCTCACGTTCCTCAAGTCCCTGGCCACCAAGAAGCTCACGCAGAACAACCCCGGCAAGACCAACCGGCAGGACGCGTTCGACCTGTTCGCCTCCGGCAAGGTCGGGATGGTCGTCGGGTTCTCGCCCCTGGCCGCCACGCTCGACGCGGCCAAGAAGGTCGACTACGGCGTCGCGCCGATGCCGACCAAGGCCGACGGCGGTGAGCCGCAGACCTTCGGCGTGACCGACTACCTCATGGCCTTCAAGAAGAAGGGCAACCAGGACGCGGTCAAGGCCTTCTACGACCTGTACTACCAGAAGGACCAGGTCAACTCGTTCATCAAGGCCGAGGGCTTCCTGCCGGTGACCAAGTCCGGCATCGAGGAGTTCAAGTCCGACACCAAGCTCGCGACCTACCTCGAGACGCTGCCCAACGCGCACCTCACGCCGACCGACGACCCCACGTGGGACAAGGTCAAGCTGGCCGTGCAGCAGAACCTCGGCACCGCCGTCACGGGCGACCCGAAGGCCGTGCTCGACAAGCTGCAGAAGTCCGCCGAGGCCGGCAGCTGACCATGAAGAGACGAGGTGAGGCGTCGGGTCCCGTCGCGCTGCTGTGGCTGGGACCCGCGCTCCTCCTCATCGGCGGAGTGGTCGTCTACCCGGCCGTGGAGCTGGTCAAGGCGTCGCTCTCGCGCTACTCCATCACGGGGCTGCGCAAGGGCGACGCCGGGCTGGCGAACTTCCGCGCCGTCCTGGCGAACGACTCGCTCGGCACCGTCCTGACCAACACCCTGGTGTGGGTGGTGGCGGTGGTCGTCCTGACGATCCTCGTCAGCCTCGGGCTGGCGCAGTTCCTCACCAAGGACTTCTGGGGCCGGCGCGTGGTCCGCTGGGCGGTGATCGTGCCGTGGGCGGCGTCCCTGGTGATCACCGCACGGCTGTTCAGCCTCATCTACAGCTATTACTACGGCACCCTCAACGCGGTCCTGCTGAAGCTCCACGTCGTCGACACGCCCATCGACTTCCTCGGCGACGACCGGTGGATCATGCCGTCGATGGTCGCAGTGGGGGTCTTCGTCTCGATCCCCTTCACGGCGTACGTCTTCGTCGCCGGGCTGCACGCCATCCCCAGCGACGTGTACGAGGCGGCACGCATCGACGGTGCCTCGCCGTGGAAGGTGTGGCGGCTGATCACGTTGCCGCTGCTGCGGCCGGCCGTGCTCGTGGCGACGGTGCTCAACATGATCTACGTGTTCAACAGCTTCCCGATCATCTACACGCTCAACGAGTCCAACCCGGGGTTCGGCCACGACACGACGATCACGTTCATGTACAAGCTGGCGTTCAAGAGCGCCGAGAAGGACGTCGGCCAGTCGGCGGCCGCGGGCCTGTTCAACGTGCTGCTCATCCTGGTGGCCGTCGTCGCCTACCTGCGGGTCTCGCGGTGGCGTGAGGAGGAGTCGTGAACGGAACCACCGGCTGGCGCAGGATCCGCCCCGCGGCCCTGCCCGTCATCGGGCTCGGCGTGGCGCTCGCCTTCCTCTGGCCCTACCTCGTCATGCTGCTCGACGCGTTCCGCCCGAGCGGCGACGTGGTCACGACGCCCCCGTCACTGCTCCCTCGGGTGTGGAAGTGGACGACGTTCGGCGAGGTCGTCGGCGACGAGCGGTTCCGGGCCTGGCTGACGACCTCGGTCATCGTCGCCGTGGCCTCCACCGTCATCGTGGTCCTGGTCGCCGTGCCGGCCGCCTACTTCACCGCGCGCTTCCGCTTCCGCGGGCGCATCGCGTTCCTCTTCCTGGTGCTGATCACGCAGATGTTCTCGCCGACCTCGCTGGTCGTCGGCATCTACCGGGAGTTCTTCTCGCTCAACCTCGTCAACACCTACCTCGCGCTGATCCTCACCAACGCGGCGTTCAACCTGGCCTTCGCGGTGTGGATCCTGCACGGGTTCTTCGCCTCGATCCCCAAGGAGGTCGAGGAGGCGGCGGAGCTCGACGGGTGCGGCCCGGTGACGCGGCTGCGGCGGATCATGCTGCCGCTGACGCTGCCCGGCCTCGTGACGGCGACGATCTTCACCTTCATCGCGGCCTGGAACGAGTACGTCGTCGCCCTGACTCTCATGCTCGACGACAACAAGAAGCCGCTCACCGTCGGCATCAACTCCTACGTCACCGGCTACGAGCAGAACTGGGACCAGCTGTTCGGCGCCTCGATCATCGCGATCGTGCCGGTCGTCATCCTCTTCGCCATCATCGAGAAGCACCTCGTGGGAGGCCTGACGGCCGGGTCGGTCAAGTGAGCGCCCCGAGCTCGAGGCCGCAGGACCGCGGCGCCAGGTGGAGTGCCCTGCTGGGGCTCCTCGCCGAGAACGGCCGGCTGAGCGTGGGCGAGGTCGTCGAGGCGCTGGGGGTCTCCGAGGCCACGGTGAGGCGCGACTTCACCGACCTCGCGGCGCAGCAGCTCGTCACCAGGACGCACGGCGGGATCGTCGCGTCCGCGGTCGCCTACGACCTGCCCGCCCGCTACAAGCAGGCCGGCACCGACACGGCCAAGGACCGCATCGCGGCGTACGCGGCGGACCTCGCGGTCGAGGGGTCGGTGGTGGGGTTCAACGGCGGCACCACGACCAGTGCGGTCGCGCGGCGCCTCGCGGCGCGTGCCGACCTCGCCAGCTCCTCGCGACGCCCGGCGATCACCGTGGTGACCAACGCGCTCAACATCGCCACCGAGATGGTGCTGCGCCCCTTCGTGCGCTGCGTCTCGCTCGGTGGCGTGGCCCGGACCGAGTCCTACGAGCTGTCCGGCCCGCTCGCGGCGATGGTGCTCGGTGAGCTCTGGCTCGACACCGTGTTCCTCGGCGTGGACGCGGTCTCCGGCTCGGCCGGGGCGATGTGCCACCACGAGGGGGAGGCGGGCATCAACGCGCTCATGGTCGAGCGTGCCCAGCGGGTCGTCGTGGTCGCCTCCGGTGCCAAGCTCGGCCGCAGGGCGTTCGCCCGCATCTGCCCTCCCTCCCGCATCGACCTGGTCGTCACCGACACCAGCGCTCCCGAGGATGCCGTCGCCGACCTGCGTTCGGCCGGCGTCACCGTGGAAGTGGTCTGACGGTGGGGCCCCAGGCAGGCGCGACCGACCTGGTCGCGGCCGTCGACGTCGGCGGCACCCGCACCAAGGCGGCGCTGGTGGCGCGCGGCGGCCGCGAGGTCGTGTCGGCGACGGTGCCGACGCCCGCCGGCTGCGCACTCCCGGGCGTCCTGGTCCAGCACCTCGAGCGGGTCGTGCGCGACCTGCTGACGGCCGACGCCGGGTCGCACCACGTGGTGGCCTGCGGTGTGGTGGTGCCCGGGCTCGTCGACGACAAGCAGGGGGTCGCCCGCTGGTCGGCCAACCTGGGCTGGCGTGACCTCCCCGTCGGTGCGCCGCTCTCCGGACAGCTCGGGCTGCCCGTGGCGCTGGGCCACGACGTGCGAGCGGGGCTCGTGGCCGAGGCACGGCTGGGTGCCGCCCGTGACGACCGGCACGTGCTGTTCGTCCCCGTCGGCACCGGCATCGCGGGCGCCCTCATGGTGGACGGCCACGTGCTGCTGGCCGACGGTTACGCGGGGGAGCTGGGTCACGTCGTCGTCGACCCGACCGGCCCGGAGTGCGGCTGCGGGGCGCGTGGGTGCCTCGAGGCCATCGCCTCGGCAGCGGCGGTCGAACGCGCCTACGCGTCCTCCACGCTGCCGGCGCCTGATGGTGCGGGACGTGCCAGCGCCGAGCGTGTCGCCTCCCTCGTCGAAGCGGGAGACGTTGCGGCGCAAGCGGTCTGGGACGTCGCGGTCGAGGCGCTCGCACGGGCGGTGACGATGGCGGTGACGCTGACCGGTGTCGACCTGGTGCTCGTCGGCGGAGGCCTCGCCCAGAGCGGGGAGACCCTCCTGGGCCCGCTCCGCACAGCGGTTCGCGACCGGCTGACGTTCCAGCGGATGCCGCGGGTCGAGCGGCCACTGCTCGGCGACCGCGCCGGCTGCCTCGGTGCGGCCTGCCTCGCGTGGGACCTCGTGTGAGGAGCCGATGTGAGGAGCTCGTGTGAGGGGCCCGGCGTGATCCTGACCGTCACCCCCAACCCGGCCCTCGACGTGACCTACGACGTGGAGCGGCTCGTGCCGCACGCCAGCCACCGGGTGCTCGCGGTCCGCGAGGTCGCTGGTGGCAAGGGCCTCAACGTCGCCGGTGTCCTGCACTGCTGCTCGGAGCCGGTGCTGGCCACCGGCGCGGTCGGTGGCGCGACGGGGGACCAGCTGAGGGCCGACCTCGACGCCAGGGGGGTGGCGCACCGCTTCGCCCGGTCGTCGGCGCCGACCCGGCGCACCACGACCGTCGTCAGCCGGCAGGAGGGTGACGCCACGGCGTTCAACGAGCCCGGTGCCCCTTGGCCGGCGCAGGCCTGGTCGGCTCTGGTGGAGCACGTCGCCGACCTCGTGGACCAGCACCCCGTACGGGTGCTCGTCGCCTCGGGCAGCCTCCCGCCGGTGGCCGGGGGCGCCGGGGTCAGCACCACCTTCGCCGACCACGCGTACGCGGACCTGACCCGGGTCGGGCACGCGGCCGGCGTACCGGTGGTGGTCGACGCCTCACGCGCCGCGCTCCTCGGGGCGCTTGCCGCGAACCCCGACGTCGTGAAGCCGAACCTGCACGAGCTCCGTGAGGCGACGGGTGTGGACGACCCGCTGGCAGGAGCAAAACTGTTACAGGACAGGGGAGCCCGTCACGTGGTGGTGTCGCTCGGCGCTGACGGCATCCTCGCGGTGGCTCCCGACGGCGGGGTGGTCCGGGCCGCCCTCGGCCAGCACCTCAGGGGCAACCCGACCGGCGCGGGCGACGCAGCCGTGGCCGCCGTCGCCGCCGGGATCGCCCAGGGGCGCGAGTGGTCGGAGTGCCTCCGTGAGGCCGTGGCGTGGTCCGCCGCCGCGGTGCTGCAACCCACCGCGGGCGTCGTGGACCCCGCCGACATCGACCGCCTGCGCGCCGACGTGCGCGTCGAGACGACAAGGAGCTGAGCCGTGCTGGTACCGCTGAGGGAGCCGCTCGGGCAGGCCCGTGACGCAGGACGGGGGCTGGGGGCGTTCAACGTCGTCCACCTCGAGCACGCGGAGGCCCTGGTCGGGGCGGCCGAGGACACCGGCCTCCCGGTCGTGCTCCAGGTGAGCGAGAACGCCGTGCGCTTCCACGGATCCCTGGCGCCCCTTGCCCTGGCCACGCGGACGCTGGGCGAGCGGGCGTCCGTACCCGTCGTCCTCCACCTCGACCACGCGGTGTCGGTGGAGCTCGTCCACGAGGCCATCGACCTCGGCTTCACGTCGGTGATGTTCGACGGGTCGCGGCTCGACGACGCCACCAACAGGGCGACCACCCGCAAGGTCGTGGCACGCTGCCACGACCACGGCGTCGACGTGGAGGCAGAGCTCGGCGAGATCGGGGGCAAGGACGGTGTGCACGCACCCGGGGTGCGGACCCGTCCCGACGACGCGCGCCAGTTCGCGCTCGACACCGGGGTGGACGCGCTGGCGGTCGCCGTCGGGTCGTCGCACGCGATGACCGAGCGCACCGCGGCCCTGGACCTCGAGCTGGTCGCCGCCATCCGTGACGTCGTGCCGGTGCCCCTGGTGCTGCACGGCTCCTCGGGCGTGCCCGACGACGGCCTGGTCGCCGCGGTGCGCGCCGGCATGACCAAGGTCAACATCGCGACCCACCTCGGCAGCGTCTTCACCGCCGAGGTGCGCCGCCTCCTCGCCGCAGACCCCGAGCTCGTCGACACCCGCAAGTACCTCGGGCCGGCGCGGGACTCCATGCGCGCGGAGGCGGCCAGACTGCTGGGGCTCCTAGCCCTGCGCTGACCCGTCGGCCCAGCTGCGCAGCGCGTGGTCGACGGCGTCGACCGAGCGGGCGTACGACGTCTGCAGGTCGCGCGAGTGGTGGCTGAAGCCGCCCATCGCCTCCAGGCCCAGGAACCCGTAGACCATCGACAGCACGAGGCGCGCGGCGTCGGTCTGGTCGGGGTCGTCCAGGCCGTACCCGCGCAGCACGGCCCGCACCAGCTCGCCGTGCCGTGGGGCCGCGCTGGCGGCCGCCGTGGCGGGGTCCAGCTCCTGCTGCATGGCGGCGTAGCGACCGGGGTGGTCGAGGGCGTACTGCCGGTAGGTCGTCGCGAAGCCCGCCAGGGCGTCCTTGCCGGAGCGACCGGCCACGGCGTCGGCGAGGAGGTCGGCGAGCTCGGCGAGGGCCAGGACCGTGACGCGGGTCCGCAGCTCCCTGAGGCCACCCACGTGCGAGTAGAGGCTGGCGTCCTTGACGCCCAGGCGGCGCGCCAGCGCTGCAAGCGTCACGGCCTCGAACCCCACCTCGTCGGCGAGGTCCGCCGCGGCCGCCGTCAACCGCTGCGCCGTCAGTCCTGCTCGTGCCACGCCATCCCTTTCCTAGGACTCCTAGTTTTTGGCCTATGATTCATAGTATGCAGGAGCTGACCGAGACCGAGATCAGGACGTCCTTCGTCAACGCCACCAAGGGCGAGGCCAAGCGGCTGACCCTACCCAAGGACCTGGCCACCCGGCCCTGGGCCGACCTCGACTTCCTCGGCTGGCGCGACCCCGCCGCACCCCAGCGGGCCTACGTGGTGGCCCCGACCGACGGGTCCGCCACGGGGGTCGCGCTGCGGCTGGCCGACTCCTCCGCCGGACGGCGGCGGCGCAACATGTGTGCGGTGTGCCTGACCACCCACCCCGGTGACGGGGTGGCGCTGATGACCGCGCGCAGGGCCGGCCGGTCGGGCCAGCTGGGCAACTCCGTCGGCACCTACCTGTGTGCCGACCTCGCCTGCTCGCTCTACGTGCGCGGCCTGCGCAGCGCAGGAGCCGGCGCCCGCCTCCAGGAGTCGCTGTCCGTCGAGGACCAGTCGGCCCGGATGCTCGGCCGGCTGCACGCCTTCCTGGACAGCGTCACCCGCGCAGCCTGACCGCCCCCCACGCGCCGACCACGCGGCATACGCTCGAGGGCGTGAGCGACCTCCACTGCCCGGCCACCCTGCTCGTCGCGCGGCACGGCGACGCGGAGTACGGGCACCCGTCGGTGCTCTGCGACGAGGGCGGCTGGCTGAGCGCACGCGGGCGCGACCAGGTGACGGCGCTCACGGGGACGTTGCGGGAGCGCCGCGTCGCCCGCGTCTACACGAGCGTGCTGGAGCGGGCCGTCGAGTCGGGCCGGCTGGCAGCGGGCCTGCTGGGAGTGGACAGCGTGGCGGTCGACGGGCTCGCCGAGTTCTCGGTGGGAGCGCTGGCGGGCCGACCGCACGACGACCCCGAGCTCGCGTCGGTCTTCAAGTCCTGGATGCACGGCGACCTGGGCCGGTTCATCCCCGGCGGTGAGACCGGCGCCCACGTCGTGGCGCGCTACCGGGAGGCCCTCCAGGCGATCGCCGACCTGCACCGCGGCGAGACGGTGCTCGTCTTCAGCCACGGCGGCGTGATGTCGTTCGTCCAGCCGCGGGTCGACGGCGCCGTCCGGCAGGACCTGGTCGAGCGGGCGTTCCTGCCCAACTGCGGGGTGGCCGAGGTCGAGGTGGACGGTGACGGCTTCCGGGTGTGCTCGTGGCCCGGGTCGGCCGACCGCGCCGTGGTCTGAGCGCCCGGGTCTGAGCGCCCGGGTCAGAGCAGCTCGGCCAGAAGAGCGCGCTCAGAACAGCCGGGTGGTCGTGTCGTCGATCCCGCGCAGCGCGTCGTAGTCGAGGGTGACGCAGCGGATGCCCCGGTCGGTGGCCAGGGTGCGCGCCTGGGGCTTGATCTCCTGCGCGGCGAAGATGCCCGTGACCGGCGCCAGGTGCGGGTCCCGGTTCATGAGCTCGAGGTAGCGGGTGAGCTGCTCGACGCCGTCGATGTCGCCGCGGCGCTTGATCTCCACGGCCACCGACGCCCCACCCGCGTCGCGGCACAGGATGTCGACCGGGCCGATGGCGGTCATGTACTCGCGGCGCACCAGTGACCAGCCCTCGCCGAGGGTGTGGATGTGCTCCGCCAACAGCTTCTGGAGGTGGGCCTCCACACCGTCCTTGACCAGGCCGGGGTCGACCCCGAGCTGGTGGGAGGAGTCGTGGTGCACCTCGTGGATGAGCACCCGCAGGCGGTCCTCGGACTTGGCGTGCTGCACCTGCCACACCGTCTGCACGCCCTCGGCGGCCTCGTGCTCCTCGGGGGTGACCTCGGCCATCGCGCAAGGAGGTGACATCCAGTTGAGGGGCTTGTAGGAGCCACCGTCGCTGTGAACCAGGACCGAGCCGTCGGCCTTGACGAGCAGCAGCCTCGTCGCCAGGGGGAGGTGGGCGGACAGGCGCCCGTCGTAGTCCACCGAGCACGTCGCAATCACCAGTCGCACGAGGCGCCACTCTACGGCGGACGGTGACGTGGTCGTGACCGGGACCTCATTGCGCCGGCGCGACCGCGGGCGCACACTCGGAAGTGAGGTGAGGTGAGCACCCATGCTGTTCCTGCTGGGCAACGTCGCCGGGCTGGCCATCGTCGTCGCCACCGGCATCGCCGTGCTGCGCTGGGTCAACACCGGCAGGGCCCCCAGGATCCTGCGACCGCTGCTCCGCCGCCTCGAGCTGGCGGTGGCCCGGCGCCGGCCGCAGCCCGAGCCCCTGCCCCCGGTGCTGCTCGCCCTCGAGGTCAGCCGCCTGGCCGGCCACGTGCGGCACGTCGACCAGTCCAACCTCCCCAACAAGGCGGAGCGCCTCATGGCGGCCCGGCTCGCCTACGACCACGCCCTGCGCGACTACTGCCGTGCCGTGGACGTGCCGGCGCCGACGGCCATCCGGGGGCTGTCGCGCGAACAGCGCTTCGACATGGAGTCGGCGCTCATCGGAGCCGGCCACGAGTGGTGAGCCGGCCACGAGTGGTGAGCCGGGTCGCTGCCCGGTGCGCTGCGCAGCGTGCCCGGCGTACGGGTGACGCCCGCGGGTGGCGACCGTCACCCCGGCCGGGGGTCCACGTGGCGGACGGCCTCTGACAGACTGCGCCGCATGGCTCGTGAGTTCAGCAAGGTCGCTGTCGTCGGTCTCGGCACCATGGGTGCAGGCATCGTGGAGGTGTTCGCCCGCAACGGCATCGACGTCGTCGCCATCGAGGTCGACGAGGCGGCGGTGGACAAGGGTCGGGGCGTCCTCCAGCACTCGACCGACCGGGCGGTCTCCCGCGGCAAGCTCTCCACCGACGACCAGGCGGCGCTGCACTCGCGCGTCCACTTCACCTCGAGCATGGACGACGTGGCCGACTGCCAGCTCGTGATCGAGGCGGTGCCCGAGCACCTCGACCTCAAGAAGGAGGTCTTCGCCAAGCTCGACGCCGTCGTGGGTCCCGACGCGATCCTCGCGACCAACACCTCCTCACTGTCGGTCACCGAGATCGCCGTCGCCACGAGCAACCCCAAGCGCGTCGTCGGCATGCACTTCTTCAACCCGGCCCCGGTGCTGCAGTTCGTCGAGGTCATCCGCACGGTCGTCACCGAGGACGAGGTCTTCGAGGACGTCAAGGCCCTGGCCCAGCGGCTGGGCAAGCGGCCGGTCGTCGTCGGCGACAAGGCCGGCTTCATCGCCAACGCCCTGCTGTTCGGCTACCTCAACCACGCCGTCGCGATGTTCGAGAGCAAGTACGCGAGCCGCGAGGACATCGACGCCGCCATGAAGCTCGGCTGCGGCTACCCGATGGGCCCGCTGGCCCTCATGGACCTCATCGGCCTCGACACCGCGTACGAGATCCTCGACACGATGTACAAGCAGGGCCGCGACCGGCTCCACGCGCCCAGCCCGATCCTCAAGCAGATGGTCAGCGCGGGCCTCAAGGGCCGCAAGAGCGGCCGCGGCTTCTACACGTATGCCGAGCCCGGCAGCTCCCAGCTCGTGGACGACGCCCTGACGCCGACCACGCAGGCGCAGGGCGGCGGTGTGGAGCCCCGGGCCGTCCGCACCGTCGGCGTCGTGGGGTCGGGGACGATGGCGACCGGCATCGTCGAGGTGTTCGCGAAGGCCGGGTACGACGTCACCTACGTGACGCGCAGCCAGCCCAAGGTCGACGCCGTGACCGCAGCCGTGACGAAGTCCCTCGAGAAGGCCGTCCAGCGCGGCAAGCTGACCGAGGAGGACCGCGACGAGGCGCTGACCCACCTCACCGGCTCCACCTCGCTGGAGGACCTCGCGACGGTCGACCTCGTCATCGAGGCGGTCGTGGAGGACCTCGCCGTCAAGCGCGCGCTGTTCGAGAACCTCGACGAGATCTGCAAGCCGGGTGCGGTCCTCGCGACCACGACGTCCTCGCTGCCGGTGGTCGAGTGTGCCGCGGCGACCAGCCGCCCGCAGGACGTCGTCGGCATGCACTTCTTCAACCCCGCCCAGGTCATGCGCCTGGTCGAGGTCGTGCACACCGTGTCCACCGCGCCCGACGTCGTCGCGACCGCCCAGGACGTCTGCGCCCGGGTGGGCAAGCACGTCGTGACGTGCGGCGACCGGTCCGGGTTCATCGTCAACGCCCTGCTCTTCCCCTACCTCAACGACGCCGTGAAGATGCTCGAGGCCAGCTACGCCTCGGCCGACGACATCGACACCGCCATGAAGACCGGCTGTGGGCTGCCGATGGGTCCGTTCGAGCTGCTCGACGTGGTGGGACTCGACGTCGCCCTGGCCATCCAGCGCGAGCTCTACCTCGAGTTCCGCGAGCGCGGGTTCGCCCCGGCCCCGCTCCTCGAGCACCTCGTCACGGCCGGTTACCTGGGTCGCAAAACGGGGCGCGGCTTCCGCACCTACGCCTGACCTCGCGCGCTGCCCGCGGTGCCCTCTGCGAGAATCGGGGCCATGCCCCGAGCCAACCGGCGCCGCCGCGACGACGTCCCGCTGAACGTCGACCGCGCGGTCGGCGGGCTCACCCGACGGGAGTCCTACGGTGGCGCCGAGTGGTTCGTACGGCGCGTCACCGGCGCCTCGTCGACGCGCGCCTACCTGTGCCCGGGGTGCCAGCAGGACATCGCCCTCGGCACCCCGCACGTCGTCGCCTGGCCCGCCGAGGGCATCGGCGGCCTCGAGGACCGTCGCCACTGGCATACGACCTGCTGGCAGGCCCGCGAGCGGCGGCACACCACCGGCTCCTACCGCTGAGGGCGGCTCCGGCCGGGCGTCCGGAGGGGACGTTCGCCTCTGGGGTGGCCACCGGGCGGGGGTGACGGTGGACGGGTGTCGGACGGCCTGCGCGTCGACCACGTGGTCCACGCCTTCGGTGACCGGGTGGCGCTGGACGGGGTCACCTGCCAGGTGCCCTCGGGCCGTCTGACCGGGCTGCTCGGGCCGAACGGGGCCGGGAAGACGACGCTCATGCGCATCCTCCTGGGCGTGCTCACGGCGGACGGTGGCGAGGTGTGGCTCGACGGACGGCGCCTGGCCGACGTCCACGACCGGCGGGCCTGGGGCTACATGCCGCAGGAGCGCGGGCTGTACCCGTCGATGAAGGCCGGGGCGCAGCTGGTGCACTTCGGCCGGCTGCACGGGCTCTCCCGCGAGCAGGCCACCCGGCGGGCCAGGGACCTGCTCGGGGAGCTGGAGCTGGGCGACCGGTGGGACGAGCGGACGGACCGGCTGTCCGGGGGCATGCAGCAGCGGCTGCAGCTCGCGACGGCGCTGGTGCACGGTCCACAGGTCGTGGTGCTGGACGAGCCCTTCGCCGGCCTCGACCCGGTGGCCGTCGAGCAGCTCTCGGCGATGCTGAGGCGGCGTGCGGAGGACGGGTGCCTGGTCGTCTTCTCCAGCCACCAGCTCGACCTCGTGCAGGACCTCTGCGAGGACATCGTCATGGTCGACCACGGCCGCACCGTCCTCGCCGGGTCGGTCTCGAGGCTGCGGGCCGCGTCGGGGCAGCGACGGCTGCGCCTGCAGCTCGGCTCCGCGGAACGGGGGTGGCTCGACGCCTTCGACGGGGTCCGCGTGGTCAGCGACCACGCCGACGACCTGCGGCTGGCCGTGCCGCCGGGCGTGGACCCGCTGCGGGTGCTGGACGCGGCGAGGTCCGTGGGGCCGGTGCTCGACTTCGGCCTCGAGCTGCCCACGCTCTCCGAGCTGTTCCTCGCCGCCGCCTCGGGCGAGCGCGTGCGGGAGCCCGTCCGATGACGTGGTGGCGGGGGACTGCCCTGGTCGCCGAGCGCAGCCTGCTGGAGACCTTCCGCTCTCGCGCTTACCGGATCATCACCGCGGTCCTGCTGCTCGCGTCGGCGGCCGCGGTCGTGGTGCCCCGGCTGGTGCTCGACCAATCCGCCCACTACACGCTGGCCACCGTGGGAGCCGTGCCGTCACCGTTGCGCGGCGCCCTGCAGGCGGCCGCGGGGCAGGGTGGCTACTCGGTGGACTACGCCGCGCGTGCCACCCCTGCCGCGGTCCGCGCCGCCGTGCGCGACGGTGACGCCACCGCCGGGCTCGCCGACGGGACGCTCTACACCGGGACCGGGGTGGACCAGAGCTTCCCCGCGGTCGTCGCGCAGGCCGTCGCCTCCATCGAGGTCACCGCGCGCCTGCGCGGCGCCGGGCTGACACCCGCCCAGATCGCCTCGGTGGCCGCGGTGCGGCCACCCCCGCAGGTGGTGGTGGGCCGAGCCGACAGCACCGAGCGCGCCGCCGTGGGCTTCGGGGTCGGTATCGCGCTGTACCTCGCGATCACGTTCGCGGGCAGCACGATCGCGTCGGCCGTCGCGGTCGAGAAGTCCACCCGCGTCTCCGAGGTGCTGCTCGCCGTGCTCCGTCCCAGCCAGGTGCTGGTCGGCACCGTGTCGGCGGTCGGAGCCGCCACGCTGGCCCAGCTGCTCGTGCTCGCGACGCCGCTCGCCGTCGCGGTGCGGCTCGGCTACGTCGGGCTGCCGGCCGTGGCCAGCGGCGACCTCGCCCTCGCGATCGTCTGGTTCGTGCTCGGCTTCGGGCTCTACGCCTTCCTGTTCGCCGCGTCCGCAGCGCTCGTGGACAAGGTCACGGAGGCGAGCGCCGCCGTCGCGCCGGTCACCTCGGTGCTCGTGCTCGGCTACCTCCTGAGCATCATGGTGGTGACGGGCGACCCGTCGAGCGGCTGGAGCACCGCCATCTCGCTGTTCCCGCTGAGCGCACCCATGGCCATGCCCATCCGGTGGTCCGGCGGCCAGGTCCCGGTGTGGCAGCTGGTCGCCGCGATGGCGCTCACGGCCGCGACGGCGGTGCTGCTCGTGGGAGCCGGGGCCGCCGTGTACCGGCGCGCCCTCGTGATCACCGGCCACCGGGTGCGCTGGTCCGAGCTGTTCGGCCGCCACGGCCGAGGGGGAACCGCAGGTGGGCGCCCGTCAGCGCGACCGGCTCAGTGGCGACGCTGGCGGGGGAGGAGGACCTCTTCGTAGAGCAGCAGGAGGCCCGCGGCCACCGGGATGGCCAGCAGCGCGCCGAGCACCCCGAGCAGCGTGCCGCCCGCGAGGGCCGCCACGACCGTCACCGCACCGGGCACCGAGACGGTGCGCTGCATGATCTTCGGCGAGACGACGTAGTTCTCGATCTGCTGGTAGATGACGTAGTAGGCGAGGGCGATGAACATCTTGCGCGGCTCGTCGAAGACGGCCACGAGGCAGACGACCGAGGCGCCGAGCGTGGCCCCCACCATGGGGACCAGGCCCAGGAAACCGACGGACACGGCGAGCACCGCGGCATACGGGATCCCGACGATGGTCATCATGATCCAGGAGCAGACCGCGTTGATCGTGGCCACGGCGACCTGGCCGATGGCGTAGGACCCGGTCCGCCGCATGATCTCCTCGGAGAGCGACACGACGCGCGGGCGGCGCGACGCCGGCACGACGGCGTACGCCGCCTGCTTGACGCGCGGTAGCGAGGCGAGCAGGAAGAGGGTCAGGACGAGGACGGTGAACGCCTGGAAGATGCCCGTGACGACCGCGGCGCCGACCCCCAGCACGCCGCCGAAGACCGAGCTGAGGAAGCTGCTGTCGGTGATGCGCTTCTTGAACTCGCCCTGGATCTTCTCGACGAGGCCGTAGTGCTGGTCGAGGTTGTGGACCCAGCGGCTCTTGAGGACCTGGTCGAGCCAGTCCGGGGCCTGCGCGACGAGCTGCCCGCCCTGGGTGATGACGGGGGGCACGACGACGATGCCGAGCAGGGCGAAGACGACCACGAGGCCGGCGAACACGATGGCCACGGCGCCGCCACGCCTGACCCCGCGCCGGGTGAGGGTCTCGACCACCGGGTTGAGGGTCAGGGTCATGAAGAAGGAGATGACGAGGATCGTCACGACCGTCGTGAGCCGGCCGAGGGTGTGCCAGAGCAGCAGCGCCGCCAGGACGCCGAGGGCTCCGACGAAACCCATGTAGAACGGGGACTGCCGGTTGAGGGGGCGTCCGGCCATGCCGTACCGCGTGCTGGTGCCGACGGCAGCGCCCTCGCTGCCGGTGGCGTCCACCCCTTCCCCGACCGGGGTCGACGCGCCCGTGCCCTGCCCGGCGCCGTCTACTGCTGCGGACGCCTCGGCGGTGGCACCCGGACCCTGCGGCTGCATCCGCAGGCCCGGCAGCATGTCCGCGAGGGCGTCTGCCGCGGAGGAGCCGGACGGCGCGTCACGGTGGGGGTGGTTGCTGGCCCGCAGGGCCTCGCGCTGGGTGCGCCGGAACTCGCGCCACCGATCAAGCACCGACATGCCCCGACCCTATGCCACCGCAGGTGACGGCCGGGGCGACGACGCGGCTCGGCGACGGGCGTGTCCACAGCGGCACGCGGGCCACCCCCGACCTCAGGTGTTGCGGAACCGGTTGATCGCCTCGAGGTGGCGGGCGCGCTTCTCCTGGTCGGTCACCCCGAGCCCGGCCTCGGGGGCGAGGGTGAGCACGCCGACCTTGCCCTGGTGCAGGTTGCGGTGGACGTCGTATGCCGCCTGGCCGACCTCCTCCATCGCGTAGGTCTTCGACAGGGTCGGGTGGATGAGGCCGCGGTTGACGAGGTCGTTGGCCTCCCAGGCCTCGCGGTAGTTCGCGAAGTGCGAGCCGATGACCCGCTTGAGGTTCATCCAGAGGTAGCGGTTGTCGTACTCGTGCATGTAGCCGCTCGTCGACGCACAGGTGACGATCGTGCCGCCCTTGCGCGCGACGTACGTGCTGGCACCGAAGGTCTCGCGACCAGGGTGCTCGAACACGATGTCGGGGTCCTTGCCGCCGGTGAGCTCACGGATGCGCGCGCCGAACCGCTTCCACTCCCTCGGGTCCTGGGTGGTCGGGTCGCTCCAGAACCGGTAGCCCTCGGCGTTGCGGTCGATGACGAGCTCGGCACCCAGGGAACGGCAGATGTCGGCCTTGTCGGGGGAGGAGACGACGCAGACCGGGGTGGCCCCGCCCGCGAGGGCCATCTGGGTGGCGTAGGAGCCGAGGCCGCCGGAGGCGCCCCAGACGAGCACGACGTCGCCGAGCTTCATCCCGGCGCCGTTGCGGGAGATGAGCTGCCGGTACGCGGTGGAGTTGACCAGCCCCGGCGAGGCGGCCTCCTCCCAGGTGAGGTGGGCGGGCTTCGGCATCAGCTGGTTGGTCTTGACGATGGCCAGCTCGGCGAGGCCGCCGAAGTTGGTCTCGAAGCCCCAGATGCGCTGCTGGGGGTCGAGCATCGTGTCGTTGTGGCCGTCGGCGTCCTCGAGCTCGACCGACAGGCAGTGCGCGACGACCTCCTCGCCCGGCTTCCACTTGCGGACGCCCGGGCCCGTGCGCAGGACGACACCGGCGAGGTCGGAGCCGACCACGTGGTAGGGCAGGTCGTGCCGCTTGGCGTACTCCGAGGTGCGGCCGTAGCGCTCGAGGAAGCCGAACGTCGAGACCGGCTCGAAGATCGAGGTCCACACGGTGTTGTAGTTGATGGCGCTGGCCATCACCGCCACCAGGGCTTCACCGGGTGCGAGCTCGGGCAGCGGCACGTCGTCGACGTGCAGGGACCGGCGGGGGTCCTTGTCGCGGGTCTCGAGGCCCTCGAAGAGGTCCACCTCGTCCTTGTGGACGGTGACCCCCCGGTAGGTCGCGGGGAGGGGGAGGGCTGCGTACGTCTGCTCGGTGCGGTCCCCGGAGAGGATGGCGTCGCGGATGTCCTGCATGAGATGTGGCTCCTCGGCGTCGTCGGCGTCGTTGGCTCGGCTGGCCCGAAACTACTGCTGGGTAACGCGGTTCGTTCAGCAGTGAGACTCCGGTCACGCGGTGACCTACCTCACCCGGGGAGGCGTCGGAGGCGCCGGCGCCTCAGTGCGTCTCGTGGGCCGGCTCGACGAGCTCGACCAGGACCCCGCCGGCGTCCTTGGGGTGGATGAAGTTGACCCGGCTGTTCGACGTCCCGCGACGCGGCTCGTCGTAGAGCAGGCGCATCCCGCGGTCACGCAGCACGGCGCTGACGTCCTCGAGGTCGTCCACGCGGAACGCCACCTGCTGGACGCCGGCGCCGGAGCGGTCGAGGAACTTCGCGATCGTGGACTCCGGCGTCAGGGGCGCCAGCAGCTGGATGTGCGAGCCGCTGTCGCCCACGGCCATCATCGCCTCGCGCACGCCCTGCTCCTCGTTGACCTCCTCGTGGGCGAGGGTCATGCCGTAGGTGTCGCGGTAGAACACGACGGCCGCGTCCAGGTCGGGGACCGCGATCCCGACGTGGTCGATGGCGGTGAACAGCTCGGTCGGCAGGGGGGCGTCCATGGGGCCCAGCCTAGGACCGGCAGCAGCCGTCGCAGGGTGAGCGATGGGTCACGTCGGGTCAGGCCGGCCCGTCGAGGTGGGGTGCGAAGAACTCCCGCGTGCGGCTGTCGGCGGCGAGCTCCGGGCTCTCGCGCAGCCACTGCGCCAGGATGTCGACCGCTCGGCGCCAACCCCGGTCGCGGGCGGTGAACCTGGCGACCGGCTGCTTCTGGCCGTCGGCCATGACGAAGACCCGCGAGGGGCGCTGGCGGCCGTCGACCGCGGAGGCGTCGACGTAGTGGACCGAGACGACCTGCTCCCTGGGGGTGTGGGTGCGTCGGCGGCCGACGCGCAGGCTCACCCCCCGTGGGTCGAGGACCTCCCGGTACGACGCGGCGTACCAGACGCCCACGGGCAGGACCACGAGGAGCACGAGGACGATGAGCCAGCCGACGACGCTGCCCACGGCCCCGATGCCCGAGCCCCGGAAGGGTGCCATCCAGTCGCCCTGGGTGACGGCGAGCCGCACGGCGGCCCACATCCCCACCCACAGGGCCGCGGCTGCCGGCCCCCCGACCCACAGCAGCGGCCACGGCGTCCGGACCACGACGCGCTCGTTGCGGGAAGGACGTCGCAGGTCGTGGGACATGGCCCGATCGTAGACATCCGCGGCACCGCGCGGACGGGGAGTTCTCCCCGTTGGCCCCAACTGTCCGCTGCGCTACCTTCGTCCACCATGGGGACCATTCCGGACTACTCGTCGGCGGACGCCGCACGCGAGACCATCGCCCGCCAGACGCAGGAAGCGGTCGAGCGGGCGCGCCGGGCCACCGCGTGGCGCCAGGAGATCGACACGCTGCGCGGCCACGGCACGGCCGACCGCGGCGCGGTCAGCGCCACCGTCGAGGTGTCGGGGATGCTCGTGGACCTCGAGGTGAGCGACCAGGCCGCCCAGCGCGGCGGCCGTGAGGTGGCGGCCCTCGTGGTCGAGGCGGTCAAGGCGGCGCAGCGCGACGTGGGGCGCAGGGTGATGGAGGCGTCCGAGCAGGAGTGGGGCGCCGACTCCAGCACGACCGACCGCATGCGCGCTGAGGTGACCGGGCGCTTCGGGTCCCTCGAGGACCCGGGCGCACCCGGCCGGGGCCTGCCGGGCGCCGACATCAACTGGGGCCGCTGAGCCAACGGTCGCCTTCGCCGCGGCACGACCGATCGACGTCACACCACAGGGGGAACGAGCGCATGGCCATCGACGTAGACACCGACACCCTTCGCGAGCACGCGAAGTCCGTGGACTTCCTGGCCGACGACCTGCAGCGCTGCTCGTCGGCCACCGGCACGACCCTCGGCGGCGACGACTTCGGCAAGATCGTCGGCTGGCTCGCCGAGACCTTCACCGGGCAGCGGACGGCACACCACGAGACGCTGGGCGCGCTGCAGCAGGAGTTCGCGGCGGCGGCCGAGGCGCTGCGCTCGGTCGCGCGCCAGTACGACCAGGACGACGAGTCGGTCAGCTTCACCATGAAGGACGCGTACTGATGGGCCAGACGCAGATCGGGCCCGCGTCGCTCGTCGCGGGGGAGGAGGAGCGCGGGGCGTTCTCCGGGGCCGGCCTGCTCGACAGCGTGGTCGGCACGTGCGACTCCCTCGCGGGCGGCGACTGGGTGTCCGCCGGCCTCGGCGGCGTCTCGACCGCCCTCGACCTCGCGGCGACGGTCTCCGACCCCCTCGGCAGCCTGATCGCCGCCGGCCTCGGCTTCCTCATCGACCACCTGGAGCCCATCAAGGGCTGGTTCGACGACCTCGCCGGCAACCCCGAGGGGGTCGCGGCCTACGCAGGCACCTGGAGCAACGTCGCCTCCGAGCTCTGCTCGGTGGCAGACGGCCTGGTCCACCGCCTCGACGCCGACCTCGGCCTGATGTCGGGTGCCGCCGTCGCCGCCTACCGGGGCGAGGCCCGCAAGCTCAAGGCGGTCACCGACACCATGAAGCAGGAGTGCGAGGGGGTCGCCGGCTCGCTGCAGGCCGCTGCCGCACTGGTCGGCTTCGTCCACGGCTTCGTGCGCGACGTCCTCTCCGAGCTCGTCGGTGCCCTCATCAGCTACGCCGCGGAGCTGGCCCTCAGCCTGGGCCTCGCGACCCCGCTGGTCGTCGAGCAGGCCAGCACGCGCGTCGCCTCCGTGGTCGGCCGCTGCTCCACCAAGATCGACGCCCTGGTCAGCTCCAGCCGTGAGCTCGAGCGCCTGGTCGAGCTGCTCGAGGACGGGTTGCGCCAGATTAAGTCGCTGCTCGGCAAGATCCGGCCCAACGAGGCGCCGCCCACCGGTCGCCACCGCGCCCCGGGCAGGCCCGACGCCCCGCGTGCGCCTCACGACCCGGCCGACCCGCCGGGCGACCACCGGGCGACGTTCCCGGAGACGGTCCGCAACGCCGGCGGACGCCACCTAGACGACGCCAAGGAGGACCTGCCCTACAACGTCCGGGACTGGATCTTCAACAACGTGCGCGAGCAGGTCCCCGGCAAGGACGACGAGGAGCAGTAGCGCCTGCCGGGGCACACGTCGGGTGGCTCAGAGGTTCGGCAGGATCCAGCGCACGAAGAACCACACGAACACGCCGAGCACGGCCCAGTCCGTGGCCACGACGAGGGCGGTGAAGGCCCAGCGCCACCCGAGCGCGAAGCCACCCCGCCGCTCGGTCGCGCGCAGGGACGACCACCGGCCGTTGGCGAACTGGTACTGGCCGAGCTCGTCGGGGAGGAACGGCTGCCACGGGTCCCGGGCACGAACGGCGCGGACCACGGCCCGCCACACGACGACCTCGACCCAGGCGATCACCCCCAGGACCAGCAGCAGGATCGCGCCGGTGAGCACCACGCCCACCCAGTCGCTGCCCTCGACGGCCACCTTCGCCACCGCGCGCATGTGCCTCCTGCCGGACCTGCCCACGGCCGGTCCGTGGCGCCGCGCACATCGTGCCACGGCAGGGACGACCCGGACGTGCCATGACGAACCGGGCGGCGGCGGGACGGGACCCCTCCGGCGGCGCCCCTAGACTGGCCCGCATGTCCGCACTGTCCCGGGACGACGTCGCCCACCTCGCCGGCCTCGCCCGCATCGACCTCTCCGACGCCGAGCTCGACCGCATGGTCGGTGAGCTCGGTGTCATCCTCGAATCCGTCGCGAAGGTGCAGGAGGTGGCGGCAGGGGACATCGAGCCGATGTCGCACCCGCTCCCGCTGACCAACGTCACCCGCCCCGACGAGGTCCGTCCGTCCCTCGGCGCCGAGGCCGCGCTCGCAGGCGCGCCGCAACAGGACCAGCAGCGGTTCTCCGTGCCGCGCATCCTCGCCGAAGACTGACCGGCCGCCCCGGCCGCACCGCACACGACCTCGCCTCCGCGCGACAGACCAAGGACCACCACTCGTGAACTCCGACATCACACGCTCCAGCGCTGCTGAGCTCGCCCACGCCCTCGACTCCGGAGAGCTCAGCTCGGTCGAGGTCGTGCAGGCCCACCTCGACCGCATCGCCGCGGTCGACGGCGACGTCCACGCCTACCTCCACGTCGACGGGGAGGGGGCGCTCGCCGCCGCCCGCGACGTCGACCGGCGCCGTTCCTCCGGCGAGGACCTGCACGTGCTGGCCGGCGTGCCCATCGCGGTGAAGGACGTCCTCACCACCAAGGGCCTGCCCACGACGTGCGGCTCCAGGATCCTCGAGGGGTGGGTGCCGCCGTACGACGCCACCGTCGTGGCCCGCCTGCGCGCAGCCGGCATGCCCATCCTCGGCAAGACCAACATGGACGAGTTCGCCATGGGCTCCTCCACGGAGCACTCGGCGTACGGGCCCACGCACAACCCGTGGGACCTCACCCGGATCCCCGGCGGCTCCGGCGGCGGCTCCTCCGCGGTCGTGGCCGCGTACGAGGCCCCGCTCGCCATCGGGACCGACACCGGCGGCTCGATCCGCCAGCCCGCGTCGGTCACCGGCACCGTCGGCGTCAAGCCGACCTACGGCGGCGTCTCCCGCTACGGCCTCGTCGCCCTCGCCTCGAGCCTCGACCAGGCCGGTCCGTGCACGCGGACCGTGCTCGACGCGGCCCTGCTCCACTCCGTCATCGGCGGCCACGACCCGATGGACTCGACGTCGATCGACGCCCCGGTCCCCGCGGTCGTCGAGGCCGCGCGCCGGGCCGAGGTCAAGGGCCTGCGCGTGGGTGTCATCAAGGAGCTCGGCGGTGACGGCTACCAGGCGGGCGTGCGCGCGCGGTTCGACGAGTCCGTCGCCCTGCTGCAGGACGCCGGCGCCGAGGTCGTCGAGGTGAGCTGCCCGAGCTTCGACTACGCGCTTGCCGCGTACTACCTGATCCTGCCGAGCGAGGCGTCCTCCAACCTCGCCAAGTTCGACGGCATGCGCTACGGCCTGCGCGTCCTGCCCGAGGGGGTCGACGACCCGAGCGCCGAGCAGGTCATGGCCGCGACCCGTGACGCCGGCTTCGGCGACGAGGTCAAGCGCCGCATCATCCTGGGCACCTACGCCCTGTCCAGCGGCTACTACGACGCCTACTACGGCCAGGCGCAGAAGGTGCGGCGCCTCATCGCGAACGACTTCTCCGCGGCGTTCGAGAAGGTCGACGTGCTGGTGAGCCCGACCGCGCCCACCACCGCGTTCAAGCTCGGCGACAAGCTGGACGACCCGATGTCGATGTACCTGCAGGACGTCGCGACGATCCCGGCCAACCTCGCGGGCGTGCCCGGCATGTCGCTGCCGAGCGGCCTCGCCGACGAGGACGACCTGCCGACCGGCATCCAGATCCTCGCCCCGGCCACCCAGGACCAGCGCCTGTACGGCGTGGGCTCGGCCCTGGAGCGGATGCTCAACGACCGTTGGGGCGCACCGCTGCTCACCAAGGCCCCCGAACTCTCCGCGAAGGGAGCGTGACCCCGATGGCCACCGCCGTCACCGAGGCCGTCGTCGACTACGACGAGGCGCTCGAGCGCTACGACCCCGTCCTGGGCCTCGAGGTCCACGTCGAGCTCAACACCGCGACCAAGATGTTCTGTGGCTGCGCCACGGAGTTCGGCGCGGAACCCAACAGCCAGGTCTGCCCCGTCTGCCTCGGCCTGCCGGGCGCGCTGCCGGTCGTCAACGCCAAGGCCGTCGAGTCGGCCATCCGCATCGGCCTCGCGCTCAACTGCGAGATCGCGTCGTGGTGCCGGTTCGCCCGGAAGAACTACTTCTACCCGGACATGCCGAAGAACTTCCAGACCTCGCAGTACGACGAGCCGATCGCCTTCGAGGGCCACCTCGACGTGGAGCTCGAGGACGGCACGACGTACCGGGTCGAGATCGAGCGGGCGCACATGGAGGAGGACACCGGGAAGTCGCTGCACGTCGGCGGGTCCACCGGTCGCATCCACGGCGCCGAGTACTCGCTGGTCGACTACAACCGCGCCGGCATCCCCCTCATCGAGATCGTCACCAAGCCGCTGACCGGTGCGGGGAAGCGGGCACCCGAGGTCGCCAAGGCGTACGTCGGTGCGCTGCGCGAGCTGCTGCGCGCGCTCGGGGTCTCGGACGTGAAGATGGAGCAGGGCTCGCTGCGCTGCGACGCCAACGTCTCCCTCCGGCCGAAGGTCGGCGACGCGACCAGTGAGGAGCAGGCGGCCGTGCCGCTCGGCACCCGCACCGAGACCAAGAACGTCAACTCGCTGCGCAGCGTCGAGCGCGCCGTCCGCTACGAGATCACCCGCCACGCGGCCGTCCTCGACCGCGGCGAGAAGATCACCCAGGAGACGCGCCACTGGCACGAGGACACCGGCGTCACCACCAGCGGCCGCGAGAAGTCCGACGCGGAGGACTACCGCTACTTCCCCGAGCCCGACCTGGTGCCCGTCGCCCCGACGCGCGAGACGGTCGACGCCCTGCGGTCCACCCTGCCCGAGCCTCCCGGTGAGCGCCGCAAGCGGCTCCAGTCCGACTGGGGCTACAGCGACCTCGAGATGCGTGACGTGATGAACGCCGGCGCCGTGGCGCTGATCGAGGAGACCGTCGCGGCCGGCGCCAGCCCGGCTGGTGCCCGCAAGTGGTGGACCGGCGAGCTCGCCCGGCGCGCCAACGCCGAGGGCCGGTCGGTCGAGGACTTCGGCGTCACGCCGTCCCACATCGCCGAGCTCGACGGGCTCGTCCGCGACGGACGGCTCAACGACTCGATGGCGCGCCAGGTGCTCGACGGCGTCATCGCCGGCGAGGGCACGCCGACCGAGGTCGCCGACGCCCGCGGGCTCGAGCTGGTCCAGGACGACGGTGCGCTCGAGGCCGCCGTCGACAAGGTCATCGAGGCCCACGCCGACGTCGCCCAGAAGGTGCGCGACGGCAAGGTTCAGGCCGCGGGTGCCCTCATCGGCCAGGTCATGAAGGAGATGCGCGGCCAGGCCGACGCCGGCAAGGCGCGGGAGATGATCCTCGCCAAGCTCGGCGCCAGCTGACGGCGCAGCCACCCCGGCGCGATCTCACGCCGACACGACGGAGCCACCCCCGCTGGGACCAGCGGGGGTGGCTCCGTCCCTGTGCCTCAGCCGCCCGTGAGGATGTCGTAGATGCCCCAGCCGTTGCCGATCTGGCGGGACGCCGCGAACGTGCCGCTGCCGTTGCCGGTGTAGAGGTAGAGCGCCCCGGTCGACTTGCGGGTGACGACGTCCGGGTGGCCGTCGCCGTTGAAGTCACCGGGCGACAGCAGCCGGTCGAAGGCCTGCCAGCCACTGGCGATCTGGCGGTACGAGGGGTTGGTGAACCCGCCCTTGCCGTTGCCGGTGAACAGGTACAGCTCGCCGGTGGGCTTGCGGGCGATGATGTCGGTGTGCCCGTCGCCGTTGAAGTCGCCGGGAGAGATCAACCGGTCCAGGCCCTGCCAGCCGCTGCTGATCTGGCGGTAGGCCGGGTTGGTGAACCCGCCCTTGCCGTTGCCGGTGAACAGGTACAGCTCGCCGGTGGGCTTGCGGGCGATGATGTCGGTGTGCCCGTCGCCGTTGAAGTCGCCGGGTGAGACCAGCCGGTCCAGGCCCTGCCACCCCGAGCCGAGGAGGGTCGGCGTCGAGCTGAGGAAGCCGCCCTTGCCGTTGCCCAGGAACAGGTAGAGCTGTCCGGTGGGCTTTCGGGCGATGATGTCGCCGCGGCCGTCGCCGTTGAAGTCGGACGGGGACAGGATGCGGTCGTACACCTGCCAGCCGATCGCGATGCGCTTGGCGGCCGGGCTACCGAAGTTGCCGGTGCCGTTGCCGCTGTAGAGCCACAGCTCGCCGTCGGGCTTGCGGGCGAGGATGTCCGCCTTGCCGTCGCCGTTGAAGTCGCTCCACATGGTGGCGACGCTGTGGACGCTGTTGCTCGCCGCGCTGGGCGCCGAGGGGCCGGTCGAGTTCACTGCCTGCACGACGAAGGTGTAGGTCCCGCCGAACAGGTTGAGCCGCGTCGTCAGCGCCGGGGCGGAGACGGTGGTGCTGGTGCCACCGGGGCTGGCGGTGACGCGGTACTGCGTGATCGGGCTCCCGCCGTCGGAGGCGGGTGCGCTCCAGCGGATCGTGGCGGTGTTGCCGGTGGCCGACGCGGTGACGCCGGTGGGGGCGCCGGGTGCGGTCCGCGGGGCGGCCACGGGGGTGGCCGGGTTGCTCGGGAGGCTGGCGGCGGAGACCCCGGCACTGTTGTAGGCCCTCACGGTGAAGGTGTAGGTCGTGCCGTTGGTGAGCCCGCCGAAGACCTTGGTCGTCGAGGCGTCCACGGTCTCGGCGTAGCCGGTGCCCGGCTGGACATTGACGCGGTACTTCTGGATGGCAGCGCCGTTGGAGGCCGGGGCGGTCCACGTGACGGTGACCTGGCCGTCACCGGCGGTGGCGACGACGTTGGTCGGTGCGTCCGGCGGTGAGGCCGGGCCGCCGGGGGTGACCGCGGCGCTCGGGGCGCTCGGGAGGGAGCGGCCGACGGTGTTCACGGCGCGGACCGTGAAGGTGTACGCGGTGCCGTTGGCGAGGCCGGGGAAGTCCGCGGTCGTCGTGGCGCCGTCCACCGTCACGGTGGTGCTGCCGGGCTGGCTGGCCACGATGTAGCTGTCGATCGCCGCGCCGCCGTCGTTGGCGGGGGGCGTCCAGCTCACCGAGGCCATCGAGTCACCTGCGGTGGCGACGACGCCGGTCGGCGCGTCGGGCTTCGTCGGTGGCGTGCCGCCGCCCACCACGACCGGGGCGCTCTTGGCGCTGGCGACCGACGTGAACCCGTCGGCGTTGGTCGCCTTGACGGTGAAGGTGTAGGTCACGCCGTTGGTCAGGCCGGTGACCGTCGCGGTCGTCTCCGTGCCCGCCACGGTGGCCGACGCCGTACCGGGCTGGGACGCGACCTTGTACTGGGTGATGGCCGCGCCGCCGTCGGAGGCCGGGGCCGTCCAGGTGACCGTGGCCTGGCCGTCGCCGGCCGTGGCCACCACGTTGGTCGGGGCGTCCGGGGCCACCGAGGCGACGGCCGAGGTCGCCGTCGCAGCGAGGCCGCCGCCCACCAGTGCCGTCACCAGGACGCCGGCGCGCCAGCGCTGGCGCCAGTCCCCGGGCGTCTTCCTGCTCTTGCCTCGACTCCTGCTCATGTCCATGTCCGTCCGACTCCCCGCATGCTCGACGACGCTGTCTGCGTCTCCCCGATTGGACGCCCGGGATACGCAGGCCACACGACTCCGGTGCTGTAGACCCGGCTCCACCGTCTGGTTGAGTCCGTGGACCTCGCCCGTGCGTGCCCGTGCTGGGCGGCTCAGTGCCGGCTCGAGGTGGGCTCGGAGCGGCCTCAGGTGAGGTCGCGCAGGGGGAACGCGAGGAGCTTGTCGTCGTCGGCGGCCGGGGTGCCGCGGGCGGTGTTGTTGGTGAGCACCCACAGCCGTCCGTCCGGGGCCAGGACCGCGTCCCGCAGCCTCCCGTAGCGGCCGTGCAGCAGGCGCTCGGGTGTCCCGGCGCGGCCGCCGGGCACCGGGACCCGCCACAGCGACTCGCCCCTCAGCGCAGCCATCCACACCGCCCCGTCGGCGTACGCGATGCCGCTCGGGGATGCCTCGGAGGTGGGCCACTGCACGAGCGGGTCGACGTACTCTCGCCGCCCGGCACGGCCCTCCACGACCGGCCACCCGTAGTTGCGCCCGGGCTGGATGCGGTTGAGCTCGTCCCACGTGTTCTGCCCGAACTCGCTGGCGTACATCGTCCCGTCCGGTGCCCAGGCGATGCCCTGGACGTTGCGGTGGCCGTAGCTCCAGACCGGTGAGCCGGGGAACGGGTTGCCCGGCGCCGGGCGGCCGTCGCGCGTGATGCGCAGGATCTTGCCCCCGAGCGAGGACCGGTCCTGCGCGCGTTCGGTCAGGCCGGCGTCGCCGGTGGTGACGTAGAGGTAGCCGTCGGGCCCGAACGCGAGCCTGCCGCCGTCGTGGTTGCGCGCCCTGGGGATGCCGGTGAGGATGGCCCGCTGCAGGGTCGTCCTGCCGTCCTGGAACGTCACGCGCAGCACCCGGTTGTCCTGGGCCGTGGTCGTGTAGAGGAAGACGGTGTGGTCGCTGGTGAAACCCGGCGACACCGCGACCCCGAGCAGGCCCCCCTCGCCGTCGGGCACCACGCCCCCGACCCGGCCGAGGTCCACCGGCGTCCTGCCGTCGCGGACCTGGAGCAGCCTGGCCTGCTCGCGCAGGGTGACCAGGGCCGACCCGTCGGGGAGGAACGCGGTCGACCACGGCACGTCGAGGTCGCGGGCGACCGTCGACCGCCGCGTCGAGGCGGGTGCTGTGGTGGACCGGGAGGTGGCCGGGCCCGAGCCCGACGTCGTGGCCTCGTCCGGACCCGTCGAGGTCGAGGACCCGGCGGCGGACGAGCTGGTCGTGCCGACGACCGGTGGCGTCAGCGAACCGGTGGTGCCCGAGCCCCCGCTGCACGCGCCGAGCCCGAGGACCGCGACGAACAGCGCGGCAGCGGGTGCCGTCGGTGCGACCACCCGTGCGCGTCGTGCCCCCGCGGGCGATGCTTCCGGTCTGCGCGGCATACCCCATTGTGCTCGACCGGCACCGGTTAGCGTGGGCCCATGACGCTCGTGACGCTGCCTGGGCAGGACTGGGTCGACGCGGTGGGACCGGTCCCGGGGCTCGAGCTCGCGGTGTGGGACATGGACGGACCGCCCGAGCGCGCCGACGAGGTCAAGGTCGTCGTGCCTCCCTACAAGGGGGCGGGCCCGCGCATGCCCAACATCCGCCACGCCACCTCCGTCGAGCTCGTGCAGCTCCTCACCGCCGGCTACGAGGACGTCCAGGCGCTGCTGCCCGACGGTGTCGCCCTCGCCAACGCCGCCGGGGTGCACGACGCCTCCACCGCCGAGCTGGCCGTGGCCCTCACCCTCGCCTCGCTGCGCGACCTCCCCGACTTCCACGCCGCGCAGCAGGAGGGGCGCTGGCTGCCGTCGGCGATCCACCCGGCGCTCGCGGACAAGCGGGTGCTCGTCCTCGGGTACGGCTCGATCGGTCGAGCGGTCGCCGCGCGCCTCACGCCGTTCGAGGTGCAGCTCACCGCGGTGGCGAGCCGCGCTCGGGCGGGTGACGAGCTCGTGCGCTCGGTCCACGGGGTCGACGAGCTGCCGACGCTGCTGCCGGACCACGACGTCGTCGTCGTGATCGTGCCGCTCAGCGACGCGACGACACGGCTCGTGGACGACACGTTCCTCGCCGCGATGCCCGACGGCGCCCTGCTCGTCAACGTCGCCCGCGGCGGCGTCGTCGACACCGACGCCCTCGTGCGCCACCTGCAGGCCGGTCGGCTGCGGGCCGCGCTCGACGTCACCGACCCCGAGCCGCTGCCTGCCGGGCACCCGCTCTGGTCCGCCCCGGGCGTAGTGATCACCCCGCACGTCGGGGGTGCGTCCACCGCGTTCATGCCGCGTGCCGTGCGCCTCCTGCGTGAGCAGCTCGGGGCGTACGCCGCGGGGCGTCCGCTGCGCAACCTGGTCTGAAGGGCGCCCGCCCGCTGGTCGGGAGGCGCCCCTCAAGCCGTCCGCCGCCGATGACTTTCGCGCCCGGGCCGGGTCCATCTCCTCGGACGTAGTCGTCGAGAGCGAGGAGTGCCAGCATGGGGCGCATGACACAGACGATCGTGGGCATCGGGACGCGCAAGGGGCTGTGGCTCGCTCGCAGCGAGGACCGTCGCCGGTGGGAGCTCGACGGGCCGCACTTCCTCATGAGCGAGGTGCTGTCGCTGCTGTTCGACACCCGCCGCGAGACGCCGCGGATGGTGGTCGGGTTCCGCTCCTCCCACTGGGGGCCGTCGCTGCAGCACTCCGACGACCTCGGGGCGTCGTGGGTCGAGCACCCCGAGGGCTCGATCCGCTTCCCCGAGGACACCGACACCGCCCTCAAGGCCACCTGGCAGCTCGTCGCCGACCCGCACGACCCGCAGGTCGTCTGGGCCGGGACCGAACCCCACGGCCTGTGGCGCAGCGAGGACGCCGGCGAGACCTTCGAGCTCAACCGCGGGCTGTGGGACCACCCGCACCGTCCGCAGTGGGGGGAGGGGGCCGGTGGCGGCGCCATCCACACGGTGCTGCCGAGCCCGACCGACGCCGACTCGATGCTCGTGGCCATGAGCTCCGGCGGCGTCTACAACACCCGGGACGGCGGCCGGTCGTGGACGCCGGGCAACACCGGCATCCACGCCTACTTCATGCCCCACGACCCCTGGCCCGAGTTCGGCCAGTGCGTGCACAAGGTCGCGCGGGACAGCGCCGTGCCCACGCGCCTCTACGCCCAGAACCACCGGGGCGTCTACCGCTCCGACGACGACGGCGTCACGTGGACCTCGATCGAGGCGGGGCTGCCGACCAACTTCGGCATGACCGCGGTCGCCAACCCGGCGCAGGGCGACAGCGTGTGGCTGGTGCCCATCGCCTCGGACGGCGAGCGGATCCCGCCGGGTGCGGTGCTGCAGGTCCAGCGCTCCGACGACGCGGGTGCCACCTGGCGCACCCAGGACACCGGTCTGCCGCACCCCAGCTACACCAACGTCCTGCGTGACGCGGCGGGCACCGACCAGCACGAGGAGCCGGGCCTCTACTTCGGCACCCGCAACGGTGACGTGTTCGCCTCCCTCGACGGCGGCGACTCGTTCAGCCGGATCGCCGAGCAGCTGCCCGACGTGCTCTGTGTCCGGGCGGTGACGCTGCAGTGACCGCCCGCGTGGTGCTCCCCGGACTGCTGCGCGACCTCGCCGAGGGTGCGGCCGAGCTGCCCGTCGAGCTCGAGGAGCCGGCCACCCTCGCCGAGGTGCTCGACGCGGCGTTCGGGCCGTGGCCGATCCTCGCGTCGCGGGTCCGGGACGAGCGGGGCGAGATCCGGCGGCACGTCAACGTCTTCGTCGATGGCGAGGACGCCAAGCGGGCCGAGGGCGTGCACACCCCGGTGGGTCCGCAGGCCACGGTCCACGTCATCAACGCGGTGTCGGGCGGCTGAGGCTCAGCCGGTCCAGACGCCTTCGTCCCAGGCGCGTTCGAGGACGGCGGTGTACGGCGCGAGGTCCAGCCCGCGCGCGGCGAGCCACGCGTCGTCGTTGTACGTCGCGGCGTACCGCTCCGCGCCGTCGCACAGCAGGGAGACGATGCTGCCCCCACCCCCGTCGCCGGTGAGCTCGCACGCGAGCCGCAGCACGCCGTACAGGTTGGTCCCCGTCGACGCGCCCGCCCGGCGCCCGGTGCGCTCGGTGAGGAACCGCATCGCGGCGACCGACGCGGCGTCGGGCACGAGCATCATCCGGTCGACGACCGTGGGCACGAAGCTGGGCTCGACCCGGGGCCGGCCGATGCCCTCGATGCGCGACCCGCAGGCGGCGGCGACCCCGGCCTCGTCGGAGCGGAACGCAGGCAGGAAGGCCGAGTGCTCCGGGTCCACCACGCAGACCTGGCTCGCGAGCCCGCGGTAGCGCACGTAGCGGCCGATCGTCGCGCTGGTGCCGCCGGTGCCGGCGCCGACGACCACCCAGCGGGGGACCGGGTGGCGCTCGAGGGCCATCTGCTCGAAGACGGACTCGGCGATGTTGTTGTTGCCGCGCCAGTCCGTGGCGCGCTCGGCGTAGGTGAACTGGTCGAGGTAGTGGCCGTCGAGCTCGGCGGCGAGCCGGCGCGCGACGTCGTAGACCTCGCCCGCGTCGTCGACGAGGTGGCAGCGGCCGCCCTCGCGCTCGATGAGCGCGATCTTCTCCGCACTGGTGCTGCGGGCCATGACGGCGATGAAGGGCAGCTCGAGCATGCGGGCGAAGTACGCCTCGCTCACGGCGGTCGACCCGCTCGAGGCCTCGATGACCGTGGTGCCCTCGCGCAGCTCGCCGTTGCACAGGGCGTAGAGGAACAGCGACCTGGCGAGCCGGTGCTTGAGGCTGCCCGTCGGGTGGGTGGACTCGTCCTTGAGGTAGACGTCGACGTCCGGCAGCCCCGGGACCGGCACCCGCACGAGGTGGGTGTCGGCGCTGCGGTTGGCGTCGGCCTGGATGCGGCGGACGGCCTCGTCGAGCCACGCTCGGTCGGTCGGCGTCGCTGCCGGCACGTCCAGGATCGGGGGTGGCTGGTCCATGCAGAGGAGGCTAGCGCCCGCCCGTCGCCGTCCCGACGGTCGCAGGTCCGTCCGTCGCGGCGCGCACGAGCAGGGGCAGGAAGGTCCGCTCCAGGGAGCCGGCCGGCACGGACTCGGGTTCGAGGAGGTGCTGCTCGAAGCCCCCGTGCAGGACGATGCCAATGAGCCGGACCAGCTCGGTGCTGGCCACGGCCGGGCGCAGCTGCTGACCCTCGACGACGCGGTCGACGAGGGTCGCGAGCTCCTCGCGGAGCGTGCCCTGCAGGGTGGCCCACGCCGCGCGTGCCTGCTCGTCGCGCAGGGCGTGCAGGGCGAACTCGCTGGTGAGCAGGTGCCACCGCCGGCGTGCCTCCGGGTCGTCGTCCCACACGTCGAAGACCCCCTCGAGGACCTCCTCCAGGGACAGGCCGGGGGTCTCGGCGACCTCGGCGACCCGGGTGTGGAGCCGGGCGGCGTGCTCCGCGTAGAGCTCGAGCAGGAGCTCGTCCTTGGAGGCGAAGTTGGAGTAGAAGGCGCCGCGGGTGAAGTCGGCGCGCTCGCACAGGTCCTCGACGCTGGCGCCGTGGAAGCCCCGCTCGGCGAACACCTCCTCGGCCGCCGCCAGCAGCCGCGTCCTCGTGGCCCGCCGCCGCGCGCTGACCGGCGTCGCGGCCTCGGGGGAGCGTGACGTGGTGCGGCTCACGGCGTCCTGGCTGGCGGTCGTCATGCGGCGAGAATACACTTCTGTATCGAATACAGTTGTGTATCGATGGTTGTCGCCCGGCACGGGTGGCGCCGGACAGGGCAGATCCCATGGAGCTCACCGCCGACCACGTCAGCGTCGCGGGCCTGCACGGCCCGCTCCTGCTGCCGACCTCGCTGACCGCCGTCCCCGGTCGCGTCACCCTCGTCGCGGGCGACCCCGGACCCGGGCACGTCGCGCTCGCGCTGGCGCTCGGGGGGCGGGCGCCGCTCGCAGAGGGGGAGGTGCGGCTCGACGGCGACCCGGGCGAGGAGCTGCGGCGTCGCCACGTGGCCCTGGTCGACGTCCCCGACGTCACCGCGCCGGAGGACGCCGTCAGCGTGCGCTCCGCGGTGGCCGAGCAGCTCGCCCTGGCCGGTCGTCCCGCGAGCCGGGCCGCCACCCGCGCCTTCCTCGAGGGCCACGGCGTGCAGGACGGGAGAGGGCGGTTCGAGGGCCTCGCACCCTCAGAGCGCACGCTCCTGCTCATGGACGTGGCCGCGTCGCGGGCCGTGACGCGGGTCCTCGTCGTCGCGGCACCCGACCGGTTCGGTGGCCACCCCGGGTCGTGGTACCTCGCCGCCGAGCGGCTCGCCGCCGAGGGGCTCACCGTCGTCGCCCTGGTCACCCACCCGACGGCCCGCCAGCTCGCGGTCCCGTCGGCCACGTTCGAGCTGGGGGTGGCCCGGTGACCGCGCTCCGGCTGGCCCTCACCGAGCTGCGCAGGCTGACCGCGGGACGCCTCCCGAGGGCCGCCCTGGCCGCGCTCGTCCTCGTCCCCACGCTCTACGGCGGCCTCTACCTGTACGCCAACAAGGACCCGTACGGGAACCTCGACCGGGTGCCGGCCGCGGTCGTCGTCGAGGACGCCGGGACCACGCTCGCCAACGGCGAGCGGCTCGAGGTCGGCGACCAGGTGGCCACCGAGCTCGTGGACTCGCACAGCTTCGGCTGGCACCGGGTCTCCCGCGCTGCGGCCGAGCAGGGCGTCGACGACGGCGCCTACGACTTCGCCCTGGTGGTGCCGGCCCTCTTCTCGGCCGACCTCGCCTCCAGCGCCCAGTTCAAGCCGAGGCAGGCGCAGCTGCAGGTCCTGACCAACGACGCCAACAACTACCTCGCCCGCACCATCGCCAACCAGCTCGTCGCCCAGGTGACCAAGAGCGTGGCGTCGCAGGTCAGCTCCACTGCCGCCAGCCAGCTGCTCGTGGGCTTCGCCACCATCCACGACAAGGTCGCCGAGGCGGCCAAGGGTGCCGGCGACCTCGCCGACGGACTGGCCAAGGCGGACTCAGGGGCCACGAAGCTCCGGGACGGCGCCGACCAGCTCGTGTCGGGCGAGCAGCAGCTCGTCGCGGGGTCCCGGGACCTGTCGGCCGGCGCGGCCAAGGCGGCCACGGGGGCGCAGTCCCTCGCGTCCGGGGCCGACCGGCTGGGCGCGGGGCTCGCCCGGCTCGACCGGGGCACCGCCTCCCTCCCCGCGGACACGCGTGCGCTCGCCACCGGTGCCCAGCAAGTCGCCGACGGCAACGCCCGGGTCGCCGCAGCGGGCCGGCAGGCTGCGACGGCATCCGGGCAGCTGGTGACCACACTGACCTCCGCCCAGGGCGACCTGGCCACGCGGCTGCGCGCAGCAGGCTTCACCGACGCCCAGGTGCAGCAGGTGCTCGACGCCGCCACGGCGGTGAGCGGACCCCTCAACGACGCGAACGCCCAGGTGCAGACCGCCTCCGGCCGGCTCGACCAGCTCTCCGCAGGCTCCCAGCAGGTCGCCGCCGGCGCGAACCGCCTCGCCGACGCCGCGGGCCCGTTGCACGCCGGGATCCACCAGGCGGCGACGGGCAGCCAGGCCCTGGCCACGGGGGCGCACGACCTCGCCGACGGCAACCGTGCCCTCGCCGCGGGCGCGAGCCGTCTCGCCGGCGGCCAGCAGGACGCCCTCGACGGTGCGACCCGGCTGCGCTCCGGCGCCGGTGACCTCGCGAGGGGGCTCGACGAGCTGCACGCGGGCGCGACCCGGCTCCACGACGGCCTCACCAAGGGCCTCTCCTCGATCCCGGACCCCAGCGCCGCACAGCGCAAGGCCGTGGCCCAGACCCTCGGCAACCCCGTGGGCGTGCAGGGCAGCTCGCTCGCGTCCGCGGCCAGCTACGGCGCCGGCCTGGCGCCGTTCTTCCTCAGCCTGTCGCTGTGGATCGGTGCGTACGTGCTGTTCCTGCTGGTCAAGCCGCTCTCGTCGAGGGCGCTGGCGACGGGGCAACCGAGCTGGCGCAGCGCCCTGGGCGGGTGGCTCGCCCCTGCGCTGCTCGGGCTGGTCCAGGCGGTGCTCGTCTACGCGGTCGTCATGCGTGGCGTGGGGATCTCCGCGGCGCACCCCGTGGCCCTCGTGGCGTTCATGGTGGCGGTGTCCGCGACGTTCGTGATGGTGCTGCACGCCCTCGCCGCCCGGCTCGGGGCGCCGGGCAAGTTCCTGGGCCTGGTGCTCATGGTCGTCCAGCTGGTCAGTGCCGGGGGCACCTTCCCCTGGCAGACGCTGCCGACGCCGCTGCACCCGCTCCACCACGTGCTGCCCATGTCCTACGCCGTCGACGGCATCCGCAGGCTGATGTACGGCGGCTCGTCCGGGCGGCTGGCGCTCGACCTCGCGGTCCTCGGGGCCTACCTCGTGGGTGCGTTCCTCCTGTCGACCCGGGCTGCGCGCAGGGCCGGACGGTGGTCGGCGCTGCGCATCAAGCCCGAGCTCTCCCTGTAGGCGGCCGCCCGCCCCGGACTGGCTGTCGGCCGACGAGAGGGCCATGCTCGACTCATGACCCGCGCCGGCGATGACAAGGTGCTCATCCTGGTCCGCCACGCCAAGGCGGAGCAGGGCCTGGGCACACCGGACCACGAGCGGCAGCTCACGCTGCGGGGGCGTCGCGACGCGCGAGCCGTCGGGGCATGGCTGCACGAGCACGGGCTGGGCCCGGAGCTCGTGCTCTGCTCCACGGCCACGCGGACGCGCCAGACCTGGGTCGAGGCGGAGATGGGGGGCGCCTGCGGCGAGACCGTGCAGTACGACGGGTCCCTGTACTCAGGCGGGGTGGAGACCGTCCTGCGGACCGTGCGCGAGAGCGCGGGGGAGGCGCAGGTGGTGCTCGTGGTGGGGCACAACCCCACGATGGCCGCCCTGGCCAGCGAGCTGTCCGACGGCAACGGCTCCACGGCGGCGCACGACTGCCTGGCCGCGGGCTTCCCGACGAGCACGGTCGCCGTGCTTCGCCACTCCGGGTCCTGGGACGAGCTGGGCCTCGGTACGGCGGCCCTCGAGCGGTGCCACATCGCCCGCGGCTGACCGCCTCCGACGGTCCCACTCACGAAATGAGACCGGCGTCCCACGTGCTGGACCCCGGTCCTAGGATGCAGCCATGACGACCACCGAGCCCCCCACCACCGGCGTCGACATCAAGCCGCGCAGCCGCGACGTCACCGACGGCCTGGAGAAGACCGCCGCCCGCGGCATGCTCCGCGCGGTCGGCATGGGGGACGACGACTGGGTCAAGCCCCAGATCGGCGTCGCCAGCTCGTGGAACGAGATCACGCCGTGCAACCTGTCGCTCGACCGGCTCGCCAAGGCCGTCAAGGACGGGGTCCACGCCGCGGGTGGCTACCCGCTGGAGTTCGGCACCATCTCGGTCAGCGACGGGATCTCCATGGGCCACGAGGGGATGCACTTCTCCCTCGTCAGCCGCGAGGTCATCGCCGACTCGGTCGAGACGGTAATGAACGCCGAGCGCCTCGACGGCTCGGTGCTGCTCGCCGGCTGCGACAAGTCGCTGCCCGGGATGCTCATGGCCGCGGCCCGACTCGACCTCAGCTCCGTCTTCCTCTACGCCGGCTCGATCCTGCCCGGCATCGCCAAACTGTCCGACGGCAGCGAGAAGACGGTCACGATCATCGACGCGTTCGAGGCCGTGGGGGCCTGCGCGGCCGGCCTCATGTCGCGGGCCGACGTCGACGCCATCGAGCGCGCCATCTGTCCCGGCGAGGGCGCCTGCGGCGGCATGTACACCGCCAACACCATGGCCTCCGTCGCCGAGGCGATCGGCATGTCCCTGCCGGGCTCGGCGGCGCCGCCGGCCACCGACCGCCGCCGCGACGGCTTCGCCCGCAAGTCCGGTGAGGCCGTCGTCGAGCTGCTCCGCCGCGGCATCACCGCCCGCGACATCATGACCAAGGAGGCGTTCGAGAACGCCATCGCCGTGGTCATGGCGTTCGGCGGCTCCACCAACGCCGTCCTCCACCTGCTCGCCATCGCCCACGAGGCCGATGTGGACCTCAGCCTGGACGACTTCGCGCGCATCGGCTCGAAGGTGCCCCACCTGGCCGACGTGAAGCCCTTCGGCCAGTTCGTCATGACCGACATCGACCGCGTCGGGGGAGTGCCGGTCGTCATGCGGGCGCTGCTCGACGCCGGCCTCCTGCACGGCGACTGCCTCACCGTGACGGGCAGGACGATGGCCGAGAACCTCGCCCACATCGCGCCGCCGGACGTCGACGGCAAGGTCGTGCGCGCCATGCAGGAGCCCATCCACAAGACCGGTGGCATCACCATCCTCAAGGGCTCGCTGGCCCCCGACGGCGCCGTGGTGAAGTCCGCTGGCTTCGACTCCGACGTCTTCGAGGGCACCGCCCGCGTCTTCGACGGCGAGCGCGCCGCGATGGACGCGGTCGAGCAGGGTTCGCTCGCACCCGGCGACGTCGTGGTCATCCGTTACGAGGGCCCCAAGGGCGGTCCGGGTATGCGCGAGATGCTCGCGGTGACCGGCGCCATCAAGGGGGCGGGGCTCGGCAAGGACGTCCTCCTGCTCACCGACGGCCGGTTCTCCGGCGGCACGACGGGTCTGTGCGTCGGGCACGTCGCGCCCGAGGCCGTCGACGGTGGCCCCATCGCCTTCGTCCGCGACGGCGACCGGATCACCCTCGACGTCGCCAACGGCCTGCTCGACGTCCACGTCGACGAGGCCGAGCTGGCCCGGCGGGCGGAGGGGTTCGAGCCGCCGGCGCCCAAGTACCCCCGCGGCGTCCTGGCGAAGTACCGCAAGCTGGTGGGCAGCGCCAGCGGCGGCGCCGTCTGCGGCTGAGCGGTGCGGTCCGGACCTGTGACTGAGACGACAGGTCCGGATCGCGAGACCGGCCGTCTCGCGCGTTGACACGGCGGGGGCCCGGGAGGAGAGTCCTCGTGTGGCACGAATTCTCGTACTTCCCTAGCGCGCAGGCCCTGTCAGACAGGGCCGGCGCGCTGCCCTCCGTTGTCCCGCACCGGGACTGGAGGGTTTTTTTGTGAGCAGAACCAGCGCGTTGAGCAGGACCAGCGTTGAGCAGGACCAGCAGGTGGAGCAGGACCAGTGAGCGGGACCCGAACCGAAAGCGGTGCAGACGTGAGCGACACGAGGACGACGCCGGCCCCCAGCCCGTCCCAGGTGGCCCAGAAGGCCCAGCAGGCGCAGCAGCAGGCGCGGGCGAAGGAGCCCGTCGAGGTCACCGGCGCGCAGAGCCTCGTGCTCGCCCTCGAGGCGATGGAGGTCGACACGGTCTTCGGCATCCCGGGCGGCGCCATCCTTCCCGCGTACGACCCGCTGCTCGACTCGGTCAAGGTCCGCCACATCCTCGTCCGCCACGAGCAGGGTGCCGGCCACGCGGCCGAGGGCTACGCCAGCGCGACCGGCAAGGTCGGCGTGTGCATGGCCACCTCCGGCCCGGGCGCGACCAACCTCGTCACTGCGATCGCCGACGCCTACATGGACTCCGTACCGGTCGTCGCGATCACCGGGCAGGTGAGCTCGGCCGCCATCGGCACCGACGCCTTCCAGGAGGCGGACATCCGCGGCATCACGATGCCGATCACCAAGCACAACTACCTCGTCACCGATGCGTCGCAGATCCCGCGCGTCGTGGCCGAGGCCTTCCACATCGCCTCGACGGGCCGCCCCGGACCGGTGCTCGTCGACATCTCCAAGGACGCACTCCAGGCCCGCACCACCTTCAGCTGGCCGCCGAAGTTCGACCTGCCGGGCTACCGCCCGGTGGCGCGTCCGCACACCAAGCAGATCCGCGAGGCGGCCCGCCTCATCGCGGCGGCCGAGCGGCCGGTGCTCTACGTCGGCGGCGGCGTGATCCGCAGCGGCGCGTCCGACGCGCTGCGCGAGTTCGTCGAGCTGACCCAGATCCCGGTCGTCACCACCCTCATGGCCCGCGGCGCCGTGCCGGACAGCCACCCGCTGCACCTCGGGATGCCCGGCATGCACGGGTCCGTCGCCGCCGTCACGGCCCTGCAGAAGTCGGACCTGCTCATCACCCTCGGCGCCCGGTTCGACGACCGCGTGACCGGCCAGCTGTCGACGTTCGCGCCGCACGCCAAGGTCATCCACGCCGACATCGACCCGGCCGAGATCTCCAAGAACCGCGTCGCGGACGTGCCGATCGTCGGCGACGTCCTCGAGGTGGTCAAGGACCTCACGCAGATGGTGACCGCCGACCACGCGGCAGGCACCATGGGCGACTACACCGCCTGGCGTGAGCAGACCGCCGCCTGGAAAGCCGACTTCCCGCTGGGCTACACGACGCCCGAGGGCGGCCAGACCGTGGCGCCGCAGCACGTCATCGAGCGCATCGGGGCGATCAGCGGCCCCGAGTCCGTCTACGTCGCCGGGGTCGGGCAGCACCAGATGTGGGCGGCGCAGTTCGTGCAGTACGAGCGGCCCAACGCGTGGCTCAACTCGGGTGGCCTCGGCACGATGGGGTACGCCGTGCCGGCCGCCATGGGCGCCAAGGTCGCCCAGCCGGAGCGCACGGTGTGGGCCATCGACGGCGACGGCTGCTTCCAGATGACCAACCAGGAGCTGGCGACCTGCGTCATCAACAACATCCCGATCAAGGTCGCGATCATCAACAACAGCAGCCTCGGCATGGTCCGGCAGTGGCAGTCGCTGTTCTACAACGAGCGCTACTCCAACACCGACCTGCACACCTCGGTCGGCAGCCGCATCCCCGACTTCGTCAAGCTCGCCGAGGCGTACGGCTGCGTGGGCCTGCGGTGCGAGCGCCCCGAGGACATCGACGCCACGATCAAGAAGGCGATGGAGATCAACGACGTCCCGGTCGTCGTCGACTTCGTCGTCCACCGCGACGCCATGGTGTGGCCGATGGTCCCGGCGGGCGTGAGCAACGACGCCATCCAGGTCGCCAAGGACACGGCCCCGCAGTGGGACCGCGAGGAGGACGAGGCCACGGCCCAGCCCGAGGGTGTCGACGGGTCAGAGCGCGGGGAAGGGAAGTGACGACGATGAGCAAGCACACCCTGTCGGTCCTGGTCGAGAACAAGCCCGGTGTCCTGGCGCGGATCGCCGCGCTGTTCTCCCGCCGCGGCTTCAACATCGACTCCCTCGCGGTCGGCCCGACCGAGCACCCGGAGATCTCACGGATGACCGTGGTCGTCGACGTCGAGGCGCTCCCGCTCGAGCAGGTCACCAAGCAGCTCAACAAGCTCGTCGAGGTGCTCAAGGTCGTCGAGCTCGAGCCGACGGCCTCGGTGCAGCGCGAGATCCTGCTCGTCAAGGTCCGCACCGACCTGCACAGCCGCAGCCACGTCCTCGAGACGGTCCAGCTCTTCCGGGCCAAGGTCGTCGACGTCGCCAGCGACACCCTCACCATCGAGGTCACCGGCAACCGCGACAAGCTCGCGGCGTTCCTCGAGGTCCTCGAGCCCTTCGGGGTCAAGGAGCTCGTGCAGTCGGGCATGGTGGCCATCGGGCGCGGCTCGCGGTCGATCACCGACCGGGCCCTGCGCAGCGCCTGACCCCTCAAGACCCAACCGAACCCAGCAGCAGACAACCGAAGGAGTGGCCACCGTGGCCGAGATGTTCTACGACGACGACGCTGACCTGAGTGTGATCCAGGGCAAGAAGGTGGCCGTCATCGGCTACGGGAGCCAGGGCCACGCCCACGCGCTCAACCTGCGCGACTCGGGGGTCGACGTCCGCGTCGGCCTGGCCGAGGACAGCCGGAGCCGGGCGAAGGCCGAGGCCGAGGGCCTGACCGTCAAGACGGTCGCCGAGGCGGTCAAGGAGGCCGACCTCGTCGTCATCCTCACGCCCGACCAGGTGCAGCGCACCGTCTACGCCAACGAGATCGAGCCCAACCTCAAGGAGGGCGCAGCGCTGCTCTTCGGGCACGGCTTCAACATCCGCTTCGACTACATCAAGCCCCGGGCCACCTCCGACGTCCTCATGGTCGCCCCCAAGGGTCCCGGCCACCTCGTGCGCCGCGAGTACGTCGACGGCCGCGGTGTGCCGGTGCTCCTGGCGGTCGAGCAGGACCCCTCCGGCACCGCGTGGGACCTCGCGAAGTCGTACGCCAAGGCCATCGGCGGCCTGCGCGCCGGCGGCATCCGGACGACGTTCACCGAGGAGACCGAGACCGACCTGTTCGGTGAGCAGGCCGTGCTCTGCGGTGGCGCGAGCCAGCTCGTGCAGTACGGCTTCGAGACCCTCACCGAGGCGGGCTACCAGCCCGAGATCGCCTACTTCGAGGTGCTCCACGAGCTCAAGCTCATCGTCGACCTCATGGTCGAGGGCGGCATCGCCAAGCAGCGCTGGTCGGTCTCCGACACGGCCGAGTACGGCGACTACGTCTCCGGGCCCCGCGTCATCGACCCGCGGGTGAAGGAGAACATGCAGGCGGTGCTGGAGGACATCAAGAACGGGGCGTTCGCCAAGCGCTTCATCGAGGACCAGGACGCCGGCGCCCCCGAGTTCACGGCCCTGCGCGAGAAGGGCGCCCAGCACCCGATCGAGGCCACGGGCAAGGACCTGCGCAAGCTCATGTCGTGGATCAAGGACACCGACAACGACTACGTCGAGGGTTCCGCGGCCCGCTGACAGGCGGCCGAGGACACGAGCGACGAAGGAGCGAGGCCCGGAGGCCGCCGCGGAAGCGGGCCAGAGGGCGCGGCCCGCTGACCCCACCCCGGCAAAACGCCGGTTGCCCGTCGACCCGCGCGAAGACAACGCAAGGTTCGGCGGGCAACCGGCGTTTTGCGTGGCCGTAGGGTGGCCGCGTGGAGCACCCCGTCGACGGCTGGCCGTACGCCGCCGTGTTCGCCCTGTTCTTCGCCAGCGGCATGGCGCGGTCCCACCTGACGTACTGGGCCGGGCGCGGGCTGCGCCGTGGCGGGGGACGCAGCCGCCTCGGGCGCCACCTCGACCGTCCGGTGGTGGCTCGGGCCGAGGGCGTGGTCCGCAGGCTGGGTGCACCGGTCGTGACGCTGGCGTTCCTCACCGTCGGCCTGCAGACGGCCGTCAACGCCGCGGCAGGCTCGCTGCGGATGCCGATGTCGCGCTACCTGCCGGCCACGGTGGTGGGCTCGCTCGCCTGGGCCGCCCTCTACACGACGGTCGGGTTCGCCGTGGCTCGAGCCTGGCTCGACGGGCTCGCGTGGCCGTGGGCGCTCGTCGGCCTCGCCGCGGTGGCCGTGCTCCTCGCGACCTCCCTGGCGCTGGGCGCGAGGCTGCGGCGCAGGCCAGCAGACGATGTGACGCGCGTTCCAGATGTCGAGCCACTGCATCCACATGGTGAGAGCGCGCCTATGCTGGCAGCGGCACAGCGCGGTGCCGGACCACACCCTGTCCATGCCCTTCCCACCCCAGAGGACTGACCTGTGAGCAAGCCGATCGTCCTGATCGCCGAGGAACTCTCGCCCGCCACCATCGACGCCCTCGGGCCCGACTTCGAGGTGCGCAACGTCGACGGAGCGTCCCGCGAGGCCCTGCTGCCGGCCCTGGCCGACGTCGACGCGGTGCTGATCCGCTCCGCCACGAAGATGGACGCCGAGGCCATCGCCGCCGCGAAGAACCTCAAGGTCATCGCGCGCGCGGGTGTCGGGCTCGACAACGTCGACGTCCCCGCCGCCACCCAGGCCGGCGTGATGGTCGTCAACGCGCCCACCTCCAACATCACCTCCGCCGCCGAGCTCGCGGTCGGTCTCCTGCTCTCCACGGCCCGCAACATCGCGCCCGCCAACCAGGCGCTCAAGGGCGGCGCCTGGAAGCGCAGCAAGTACGGCGGTGTCGAGCTGCTCGACAAGAAGGTCGGCGTCGTCGGCTTCGGCCGGATCGGCCAGCTCGTCGCCGAGCGGCTCAAGGGCTTCGGCGTCGAGATCCTCGCCTACGACCCCTACGTCTCGGCGCAGCGCGCGGGGCAGCTCGGCGCCCAGCTCGTCAGCCTCGACGAGCTGCTCGAACAGAGCGACTTCATCACCGTGCACCTGCCCAAGAGCCCCGAGACCCTCGGACTCATCGGCAAGGAGGCGCTCACCAAGGTCAAGCCCACCGTGCGCATCATCAACGCGGCGCGCGGCGGCATCGTCGACGAGGAGGCGCTGGCCGAGGCCCTGCGCGAGGGCCGCGTGGCCGGCGCGGGCATCGACGTGTTCGCCAAGGAGCCCACGACCGAGAGCCCGCTGTTCGAGTTCGAGTCCGTCGTCGTGACGCCGCACCTCGGCGCCTCGACCGACGAGGCGCAGGAGAAGGCCGGGGTCGCCGTCGCGAAGTCCGTCCGCCTGGCCCTCGGTGGCGACCTCGTCCCCGACGCCGTCAACGTGTCGGGCGGGGCCGTGCCCGAGGAGGTGCGCCCGGGTATCGCGCTCGTCGAGAAGCTGGGGCGCATCTTCACCGCGCTCGCGGGGTCGGTGCCGGTGCAGCTCGACGTCGACGTCAAGGGTGAGATCACCGCGCACGACGTGTCGATCTGGAAGCTGGCCGCCCTCAAGGGCCTGTTCACCGACGTGACCGAGGACCCGGTGACCTACGTCAACGCGCCTCTGCTCGCCGAGCAGCGCGGCTGCGAGGTGCGCCTGCTGACCGACCCGTCGACGCAGGACTTCCGCAACGTCACCACCCTGCACGGCACCCTCGCCGACGGCTCGTCGGTCAGCGTCTCGGGCACCCTGACCGGCCCGCGTCTCATCGAGAAGATCGTGGGCGTCAACGGGTTCGACATCGAGGTGCCCCTCACCGAGCACCTCGCCTTCTTCACCTACGTCGACCGCCCTGGCGTCATCGGCACCGTCGGTCGCCTGCTCGGCGACGCGCAGGTCAACATCGCCGGCATGCAGGTGGCCCGCAACGAGAAGGGCGGCCAGGCGCTCGTCGCCCTCACCGTCGACAGCGCGATCCCGGGCGACGTCCTGCAGGCGATCGTCTCCGAGGTGGGCGCCGAGGTCAGCGTGGTCGACCTCGCCGGCTGACACTCCCCGCTCCACCGGTGCCCCCGTGGCACCTCCGGTATGCCGCCCGCTCACCTGAGCGGGCGGCATACCTGCATCCGGGGGCCGCACCGCCGGGCCGCCGGTAGGTGAGCGGCGAGTCTGCCGCGCGGTGGCTCAGGCTCGCGGTGGTCCGTCGTGCAGGACGAGGTTGAACAGCAGGCTGTCGCTCCACGCGCCGTTGAGGTAGAGGAACTCGGGGACGAGACCGCACTGCTCGAAACCGCAACGGCGCAGCACGGCCTGCGAGGCGACGTTGGCCACCATGGTGCTGGCCCCGAGGCGGTGCAGCCCCAGGTCGTGGCCACGCTGCACGAGGTGCTGCAGGAGTGCGACCGCGAGGCCTCGTCGAAGGTGCGCGTGGTCCACCCAGTAGCCGACGTCGGCACCCTGCATGGCTCCACGCACGATGTTCTGGAGGTTCGCCGAGCCGACCACCTCGGTCCCGTGCCAGAGCAGCCAGCAGTCGTAGAGCCCGAGCTCGACCTGGCGCAGCCGTCCTGCGATGACCTCGCGCTGGCCCTCCTCGGTGAAGAAGGACTCCGGGCGCAGAGGCTCCCAGGGGCGCAGGTGCTCGCGGTTGCGGGCTGCGGCGGCGGCCAGGGCGCTCGACGCGTCGGCCGAGAGGGGGCGCAGGACGTAGCCATCGGGGAGCACCGGATCACCCTAGGACCCGGGGCGAGCCGTCCCGTCCAGAGGTGTCTCACTGCGTGGGAACCGGGTACCGGATAGTTGGACGTCCACGTAATCTCGAAGGCATGGCGCAGCGGTTCGTAATTCTTACCCGCCGCGGCGAGTTCCGGTAGTCAGCCACCTCGCCGCGGAGATCCCGCGTGCATGGCTGACCGTGGCACCCCGTCATCCGGGAGTAGCCCCCGCTGAACCCCTCGAACCCGATCCCTGTGCGACACAGGGGAATCCGTGAAGGAATGATCCACATGAGCGAAGAAGCCCAGAAGGCACGTCAGGCACTGCAGGAGTCGATGGACCTGCGCGAGCAGGGTCACTCCGACGACTGACGCAGCCCGACCCGCGGCGGCAAGAAGCCGCACCCCATGACGAACGACCCCAGGCGCCGAGCCGGGGTCGTTCGTCATGTGAGACGTCCATATCAGAGTGCAAGACCCCTCCTAGGCTGGCTCCATGGCTCCGCACCCCACCCCTGCTGACACCGTCAACCTCGCCGTCATCGGTGGGGACGGCATCGGGCCCGAGGTCGTCGCCGAGGGCCTCAAGGTCCTCGAGGCCGTCACGGGGGACTCGGGGCCGAAGATCCACACGACCGAGTACGACCTCGGCGCGCGCCGCTGGCACGCGACCGGGGAGACGCTGCCCGACTCCGTCCTCGACGAGCTGCGCGGCCATGACGCGATCCTGCTCGGCGCCATCGGTGACCCCACCGTCCCCAGCGGCGTCCTCGAGCGCGGCGTCCTGCTTCCGCTGCGGTTCGCGTTGCAGCACTACGTCAACCTGCGTCCGGCCAAGCTCTACCCGGGTGTCCAGAGCCCGCTGGCCGTCGAGCGCGTGGCCCCCGACGGCATCGACTTCGTCGTCGTCCGGGAGGGCACCGAGGGGCCGTACGTCGGCAACGGTGGCTCGCTGCGTACCGGCACGCCGCAGGAGATCGCCACCGAGGTGAGCGTCAACACGCGGTTCGGCGTCGAGCGGGTCGTCCGCGACGCGTTCGCCCGCGCAGCCGCCCGTCCCCGCAAGCACCTGACGCTGGTCCACAAGCACAACGTCCTCACCCACGCCGGGCACCTGTGGCGGCGCACCGTCGAGGAGGTCGGGGCGGAGTTCCCGGACGTCGAGACCGCCTACCAGCACGTCGACGCGGCGACGATCTTCCTCGCGACGGACCCGGGCAGGTTCGACGTCATCGTCACCGACAACCTGTTCGGCGACATCATCACCGACATCGCGGCTGCCATCGCGGGCGGCATCGGCCTCGCGGCGAGCGGCAACATCAACCCCGAGCGGACCACCCCGAGCATGTTCGAGCCGGTCCACGGTTCGGCGCCCGACATCGCGGGCCAGGGCAAGGCGGACCCGACCGCGACGATCCTGTCGGTCTCCATGCTGCTCGAGCACCTCGGGCGCACCGAGGAGTCCGCCCGCGTCGAGCGGGCCGTGGCCGCGGACCTCGCCGAGCGCGGCGACCGGGTATGCAGCACCACCGAGGTGGGCGACGCGATCGCCTCCCGCCTCTGAGCCGCGGCTGCGCCACAGTCTCCTGCCGGGGGTGCCAGCCGGACAGGTAACCTCGGCAGGAGATCCGCAACGACGCAGGAGGACTCCATGAGCCAGACCACCGCCCCGCTGACCTTCGAGGTCACCCGCCGCACCGACCCGCGGCCGGAAGCGGAGCGCGAGGCGGTACTGGCCAACCCCGGGTTCGGCACGACGTTCACCGACCACATGGTCACGGCGACGTGGACCAAGGGCGAGGGTTGGCACGACGGCAAGGTCACCGCGTACGGACCCATCACCCTCATGCCCTCGGCGGCGGTCCTGCACTACGCCCAGGAGATCTTCGAGGGCATGAAGGCCTACCGGCACGAGGACGGGTCGATCTGGACCTTCCGCCCCGAGGCCAACGCCCAGCGCATGATCCGCAGCGCCCGCCGCATGACGCTGCCGGAGCTGCCCGAGGACGACTTCATCGCCTCGCTCAAGGCGCTCGTCGAGGTCGACCAGGCGTGGGTGCCGTCGGGCACGTCGGGGGAGGCCAGCCTCTACCTGCGTCCGTTCATGTACGCGTCGGAGGCGTTCCTCGGTGTCCGCCCGGCCGCTGAGGTCACCTACTCCGTCATCGCGTCGCCCGCAGGCGCCTACTTCAGCGGCGGCATCAAGCCGGTCACGCTGTGGCTGACCACCGACTATGCCCGCGCCGGCGACGGCGGCACCGGGGCGGCCAAGTGCGGCGGCAACTACGCCTCCAGCCTGGCCGGCCAGCTCGAGGGGATCGAGCACGGCTGCGACCAGGCGGTGTTCCTCGACGCCTCGACGCACACCTACGTCGAGGAGCTCGGCGGCATGAACCTCTTCTTCGTGACCCGCGACAACCGGCTCGTCACGCCCGAGCTCACCGGCTCCATCCTCGAGGGGGTCACCCGCTCGTCGGTGCTGGCGCTCGCCAAGGAGATGGGCCTCGAGCCCGAGGAGCGCCGCATCCCGATCCAGGAGTGGAAGGACGGCGCGGCCAGCGGCGAGATCACCGAGATCTTCGCGTGCGGCACCGCAGCGGTCATCACCCCCGTCGGGGAGCTCAGGTGGGACGGCGGCAGCTGCGACCACCGGCGCGGCGTCGACTACGGACCCGTCACCAAGGGGATCCGCGAGAAGCTGCTCGACATCCAGTACGGCCGGGCCGAGGACACCCACCACTGGATGACGCGCCTGGTCTGACCTCGCTGGCCGGGGCCGGCTCGGGCCGGGACCGCGTGGCCACCGCGGGTCGGGCCCGGCTCAGCCCAGTGCCAGCGCGCCCCCGAGCGCCCACCAGCTCGCCGCGGCCAGGACAGCGACGTAGCCGGCGTTCCAGGTCCAGGCGGGCAGGTGGGTGAGGCGTGCGAGCACCCCCGGGTCGGAGCTGGGCGACGGTTGGGCCACCACCGCGCCGAGGTGTCGCCAGGCCCCGACCACGAGAAAGGTCCCGACACCCAGGACCACGGCGCCCTGGAGGGTGGGACCGCCCTGCCACCACAGCGCCCCGGTCACCGCGGTCAGGGCGACCATGACCGCCGCGGTGTAGAGCGAACGCACCCGGACGAGGCAGACGAGCAGCACCAGGCCGGTGGCGCCCAGGGCCGGTGGCGCCCACCCGGCGCCGGCGGCCTGGACCGCGGTGGCGCCGACAAGGGCCGGGGCCGGGTACCCCGCCCACGTCGACAGGATGCGACCGGCGCCACGCGACGGGCCCACGGTGACGGCGTGCCCGGACATGTCGCCGCGTAGTACGAGGCCGGTGAAGCGCCGCCCGAACAGCATCCCCACCAGGCCGTGCCCGAGCTCGTGCACGACGGTCACCACGACCCGCGACCGCAGCCACAGCGCAGGGACGCCGATCACGACCACGACCACCAGCAGCACGGTCCAGAAGCCGCTCGTGCTGGGGGTCGACAGGGGTTCGGGCTGCAGCCGGCCGCTCACCTGGCCCCAGAGGTCGCTGCCGGTGGTCGACGTGGCGAAGGAGGTCGGGTGCACCGGGACATCCTCCCGGGCGAGCCTGTGCGGCCCGCGCTGGGGCGGTGTCGGCTCGCGCACTGGGCGCGCGGCACACGGGCGAGGAGGGGCCCGGCGCGGCGCTCGCCCCGTACCCCGAAGTCCCAGACCTCGGGGCATGGACGGCCATTTTGGCCCGAAGTCCCAGACTTCGGGGCATGAGGCGGCCTTGTTGGCCCGAAGTCCCAAACTTCGGGCCACGATGGGGCGGGTGCGGGGAGCGACGGGGGGGTATGGCGCGTGGTGACCACGATCCGGACCGGGGGTTCAGCGGGCGGACACCGCGTGCCACAGTGCTCTCGTGACCTCCTGGCACATGGCGACCACCATGGTGATTATCGACTAGCGCGACGAGACATCCTCGTCGCGCAGACCTCCCGCACCCGGGGGGTCTTTTGCTTTGTCAGGACCTCCCACCGGCCGCCACCGATGGCCACGGAGGCGTGACGGCGGAGAATGAACCACCAGGACGACGCAACCACGCAGCACCACCCAGCAGCAACCACCGGGCAGCAACCACCGGGCAGCACCACCGGGCAGCACCACCGGACTCCACCGACTCGACGGGAACCACCACGATGAGCGACCTGCACGTCTACGACACCACCCTGCGCGACGGCGCGCAGCAGGAGGGGCTCAACCTCTCCGTGTCGGACAAGCTCGCCATCGCGGCGCACCTCGACGAGCTCGGGGTCGGCTTCATCGAGGGTGGCTGGCCGGGCGCGAACCCCAAGGACACCGAGTTCTTCGCCCGCGCCCAGCACGAGCTCCGGCTGAGGAACGCCACGCTCGCGGCGTTCGGGGCCACCCGGCGGGTCGGCGGTCGCGCTGCCGACGACCCGCAGGTCCGGGCCCTGCTCGACTCCGAGGCACCGGTCGTGACCCTCGTCGCGAAGTCGCACGTGCGGCACGTCGAGACGGCCCTGCGCACGACCGTGCAGGAGAACCTCGACATGGTGCGTGACACCGTCTCGTTCCTCACCGCCGAGGGACGGCGCGTGTTCCTCGACGCCGAGCACTTCTTCGACGGGTATGCCGCGGACCGCGGTTACGCCCTCGAGGTGGTGCGCGCGGCGATGGAGTCCGGCGCCGAGGTGGTGGCGCTGTGCGACACCAACGGCGGCATGCTCCCCGACCAGGTGGCGGCCGTCGTCGCCGACGCCGTCGGCACCACCTCGGCCCGCGTCGGCATCCACTGCCACAACGACACCGGCTGCGCCGTTGCCAACTCCATGGCTGCGGTCGAGGCGGGGGCCACCCACGTGCAGGGGACGGTGAACGGGTACGGCGAGCGCACCGGGAACGCCGACATCCTCACCGTCGTGAGCAACCTGCAGATCAAGCGTGGCCTGCCGCTGCTGGAGACCGAGCGCCTGCGTGAGGCGACGCGGATCGCGCACGCCATCAGCGAGATCACCAACGTCCCGCCCTACAGCCGCCAGCCCTACGTGGGGGCGAGTGCGTTCGCGCACAAGGCCGGCCTGCACGCCAGCGCGATCCGGATCGACCCCGACCTCTACCAGCACACGGACCCCGCCCACGTGGGCAACGACATGCGGATGCTGGTCTCTGACATGGCTGGTCGCGCGAGCATCGAGCTCAAGGGCCGCGAGCTCGGCTACGACCTGGCCGGCAACGACGACCTGCTCGCGCGGGTCCTCGCGACGGTCAAGGACCTGGAGCTGCGCGGCTACACGTTCGACGCTGCGGACGCGTCCTTCGAGCTGCTCCTGCGCCGCGAGGTGGAGGGCCACGGCTACGAGTTCTTCGAGGTCGAGTCGTGGCGCGTGATCACCGACGCCCGCGGTGACGAGAACGCGCTGTCCGAGGCCACGGTCAAGCTGCGCGCGGGAGGGGAGCGCGTCGTGGCCACCGGTGAGGGGAACGGCCCGGTCAACGCCCTGGACCACGCCCTGCGGCAGGCGCTCATGCCTGCGTATCCCGAGCTGTCCAAGCTCGAGCTCATCGACTTCCGCGTGCGCATCCTCGACGCCGCCCACGGCACGGACGCGGTGACCCGCGTCCTCATCGAGACCTCGGACGGCCAGACGTCGTGGGAGACCATCGGTGTGGCGGGCAACATCCTAGAGGCCTCGTGGCGCGCCCTGGTCGAGGGCGTCACCTACGGGCTGGTCCGGGCAGGCGTACCCGTCCGCTAGGACGGCGCGGACGGGGACTGACGCGGGGGACGGGCGCGGGGGACGGGCGCGGGACTGACGCGGGGACGAGCACCGTCCGGCCCAATGCAGGGGAGGGGGCCGAACGGTGCTCGTCGCGCGCGGAGCCCAGTGCGCGTGACGCGGGGGGACCACCGGGCTCTGGGCACCAGTCTGTCCGGCGCTGCGGGGGGCCACACCATGCCTGCGTCGCATCTCGACTAGTACATCGACACTGGTCAGCGGGTCCGGGGGACAACGGCCACCGGTCCGGGGCATGAAGCGTCGGCCGGCCCTCAGGGGACGCGGACCGGCCGACGTGCTCCCACGATGCGCGATGGACCAGCCTGCCGTCGCGGTGCCCGCGCCCCAGTCCTCGTAGTGCGCATGCACCGACTCAGCCGCCCTCCTGCCTCCCGGGGTGGTTCGGCGCGCGCGTGGGAAGCGCGTGGGAAGGCGGATACCCGGAGGGGCGGTGGTGGGCGAGCGGCTCAGGACGGGCGGCTGCTCGCGGGGGCCGGGCTCCCGGGCACGCCCTGCGCGAAGCCGAGGCTGGTGCTGCGGCTCGCGGCGAGCGTGAGCCCGAGCCCGGCCCCGAGACCGGGGGTCGAGGTCGGCGCCGCCTCCGGGCCCGGCAGCCACAGGGACACCCGCGTGCCCCCGAGCCGGCTGTCCCCAACCGTGCACCGTCCACCTGCGAGGGTGGCGCGGTCGCGCATCCCGGAGACTCCCCGGTGCCCGGGTGCCGAAGGGCCGACGGCAGGACCCGGGCCGACCCCGTCGTCGTCGACGTCGAGCTGCATCCCGCCGACGACCGCGGTCAACGTCACCTGGACCTGGTGGGCCCGTGAGTGCTTGAGGACGTTGACGAGTGCCTCCTTGGCGATGCGGTAGGCGACTGCCCGGGCAGCCTCCGGGAGGTCCGGCTCGAGGCTGCCGTCGACGTGCGCCTGCACCTCGGTGCCCTCGTAGATCTCGTCGACCGCCCGCTGGAGCGCCCCGGCGAGGCCCCGCTCGGACAGGTCCGGCGGCTCGAGGTCGAACAGCAGCGACCGCAGCCGGTCGGTCGCCGCGGCCAGGGTCTCCTGGAGGCCGTCGAGCTCGGACAGGAGTGCCGGTGCCTGCTCCCGCAGCCGTCGGCGGAGCAGGCCCATGCGCAGGTCGACCGCCGCCACGGCCTGCACCGGGTCGTCGTGCACGTCGGCGGCGATCCTGGCCCGCTCGGCGTCCTGCGCGTCCACGAGCCGGGTGAGCAGCGCCGTCCGCTGCTCGATCAGGTCGGCCATGACCCGGTCGGCGGCGACGCGCTCGCTGATGTCGCGCTGCACGGTGGCGAGCGCAAAGGGCTCACCGGTGGTGATGTCGAACATGAGGAAGCTCGCGACGGCGACGGGTATGGCGTGTCCGTCCTGGTGCTTCAACGTCGTCTCGCCCTCGAAGTGGCCGTCGCGGACGACCGCGGGCTGCTCCACCTCCAAGGACAGGGCGAGGCCCTCGGGCGTGAGGTAGTCCGAGATCGTCGTCGCGGTGACGTCGGCGTCGAGGGCCATGCCGATGAGCTTGCGGCCGCCGGGGTTGACGTACTCCACCGTGCCGTCGAGGGCGGCGATGGCGATGAAGTCGGGGGAGGCCTCGACGAGGGCCTTGAAGCGGCTCAGGTCGGTGGCGAGCTCCACGGTCCGCCGGTCCTGGACGCGCGCCTGGGCCTCCGCCTGCCGCTGCTCGGTCACGTCGGTCGCGATCCCGACGGCACCGGTCAGGACCCCGGCAGCGTCGTGGATCGGCTCGAAGAACAGGGCCAGCCGCCGTCCGAGGTACTCGCGCTCGCCGTGGTAGCGCCGTCCCGACAGCGCTGCATCGAGGGCCTCCGAACCCAGGGGGTCGTCGCGGTAGACCTCGCGGAGGTTCTGGCCGACCAGCTCACCCGGCGCGAACCCCAGTGCAGCCAGGCCCGGGCCCGCCGAGATGGTGCACGTGCCGTCGGCGTCCATCGCGAAGACGACCTGTGGGCCGACCACGACCCCGCCCTCCGTCGACAGCCATGCGTCCTGCGTCATGCGGCGGTCCCCCCTCCGTCGTCCGGCACGATCCGTCCCGGCCACTGGTGGCCCATCGTAGGCACGACGCGGCGCCCCCACCACGGGGCGACCCTGCAGGTCAGCGGTCCAGCAGCAGCCGCAGGGCCCCCGCCGCCGAGCCGGTGGCGAGGACCACCTCTCCCGCGGCGCAGCGCGCGAGCACCTCCGGGAGGCTCTCCCCGATACGGCCCTTGGCCAGGTAGCCGACCACCCCGGCCCGCACCATGGCCGCCACCACACCCGCGGTGGTCTCGGCCGACACCGCCACGATGACCGGCGCGGAGGGCAGGGCCTGGAAGGCTCGCACCGCGGCGGGGCCGCCTCCCGGCATGCGGACGTCGACCAGGGCGACGTCGACCTCGAGCTCGCCCGCGAGGCGGACGGCGTCGTCCCCGGTGGTCGCGGTGCCGACGACGGTGAACCGGTCGTCGGACTCGACGACGTGGACCATCGCCCCCAGCATCTGGGGGTGGTCGTCGGCGATGAGCACGCGGACCGCGGGCACGGACCTGCCTGTCCTGTGAGGAGGGACGGGCGCCTGGTCGGGGGACACCCGGGAGGCGTCCATGGTCGCGCCCGTACGGCGTGGTCGGGCGGTGCGCGCGCGCCCCCTGAGCTGGTGCATGGATACTAGGCGCGGAGGAGGGGCCCATCCATGAGCGAAGACGACGGCGCGAACCCGGCGCACCGCAACGACCAGCCGATCAGGGTGCTGATCGTCGACGACCACGAGGTGATGGCCTCGAGCCTTGCCCGCGTGCTGGAGGACGAGCCCGACATCGTCTCGGTGGGCGTGGCGTCCACCCTCGGCCAGGCCCGGGCGCGCGTGCAGTCCGGCGCCCCCGACGTGCTGGTCCTGGACCGGCGGCTCCCCGACGGCGACGGGGTCGACGCGATCGCCGACCTCAAGGCCCTGCGCCCGAGCATGAACGTGCTGGTGCTCACGGGATCGAGCTCCGACGACGTGCTCGTGCGGGCGCTGCAGGCGGGCGCTGCGGGGTTCCTCTCCAAGACCAGGAGCCTCGCCGAGGTCACCTCGGCCGTGCGTGCGGCGTCGCAGGGGGAGGCCTCGGTCTCGGCGGAGATGCTGGCCCGACTGCTCCCCCGGCTGACGAGGGTGAGCGCGCCGACGCCGACGCTCACCCCCCGCGAGGAGGAGGTCCTGGCGATGCTGGCCCAGGGCCTGTCCAACGCCGCCATCGCGACCGAGCTGACCCTGAGCGTCAACACCGTCCGCAACCACGTCGCCAACCTGTCGGCCAAGCTCGGTGCCCACAGCAAGCTGGAGGCGATGTCGATCGCCATCCAGCGCGGCCTGCTCTCTCCGCCGCAGTAGCGGTCAGTCGGTGCCCGACTCGATCGCCGCGCGGTCGAGCGCCTCGTCGTCGCCCTCGGACTTCACGAACGGGTTGGACGAGATCGCCTTGGCACCACCGGGCTCGAGGTCACCGACGAGCGCATGGTGGCGCGCGACCAGCTGACCCTGCGCGGCATACAGCTCGAGCTTGGCGCGGGAGTCGGCGATGTCGAGGTTGCGCATGGTGAGCTGGCCGATGCGGTCGACCGGCCCGAACGCGGCGTCCTCGGTGCGCTCCATCGACAGCTTTTCCGGGTGGTAGCTGAACGCCGGGCCCGTGGTGTCGAGGATGGAGTAGTCGTCGCCGCGGCGCAGCCGCACGGTGACCTCACCGGTGACGGCCGAGGCGACCCAGCGCTGCAGCGACTCGCGCAGCATCAGCGACTGCGGGTCGAGCCAACGGCCTTCGTAGAGCAGTCGCCCGAGGCGGCGACCCTCCGCGTGGTAGTTGGCGATGGTGTCCTCGTTGTGGATCGCGTTGAGCAGCCGCTCGTAGGTGAGGTGCAGCAGCGCCAGGCCGGGTGCCTCGTAGATGCCGCGGCTCTTGGCCTCGATGATGCGGTTCTCGATCTGGTCGGACATGCCGAGCCCGTGCCGGCCACCGACCTTGTTGGCCTCGTCGACCAAAGCCACCGCGTCGCCGCCGAAGTCGTTGCCGTTGATGGCGACCGGGCGACCCTGCTCGAAGCGGACGGTGACGTCCTCGGACGCGATCGACACCGACTCGTCCCAGAACCGCACGCCCATGATGGGCTCGACGATCTCCATCGACTCGTTGAGGAACTCCAGCGTCTTCGCCTCGTGGGTCGCGCCCCAGATGTTGGCGTCGGTGGAGTAGGCCTTGGCGGCGCTGGCCCGGTAGGGGAGGTCGCGGGCGGTGAGCCACTCCGACATCTCCTGGCGCCCGCCGAGCTCGTGGACGAAGTCGGCGTCGAGCCACGGCTTGTAGATGCGCAGCGACGGGTTGGCCAGCAGCCCGTAGCGGTAGAAGCGCTCGATGTCGTTGCCCTTGAAGGTGGATCCGTCGCCCCAGATGTCGACGCCGTCCTCCTTCATGGCGCGCACCAGCAGGGTGCCGGTCACGGCCCGGCCCAGCGGCGTGGTGTTGAAGTAGGTGCGGCCACCGCTGCGGATGTGGAAGGCGCCGCAGGCGACGGCGGACAGCCCTTCCTCGACCAGCGCGCTGCGGCAGTCCACGAGGCGCGCGAGCTCGGCGCCGTACTGGCCGGCGCGGCTGGGCACCGTGTCGATCTCGGGCTCGTCGTACTGCCCGAGGTCTGCGGTGTAGGTGCAGGGGACCGCACCCTTCTCCCGCATCCAGGCGACGGCGACCGAGGTGTCCAGACCGCCTGAGAAGGCGATCCCGACACGCTCACCAACGGGTAGGGACGTCAGAACTTTGGACACGGCGACCAGACTAGGGCCCCGGCCGCCGACGTCACGAAACGGACCACCCTGCGGGCGCCGGGGTCAGGTAGGCGTGTGGCGTCAGGCAGGCCCGGGGTCAAGCGGGCGCCGCGTCAGGCGGGCGCGGGGGTGCGCAGGGCGTCGATGGCATGGACGAGCCGGTCGCGCAGCGCCTGCCCGCGCTCAGCGAACCCGCGCTGCGCCGCGGCGTACTCCGCCCGTCCCGCCGGCGTCTCGATGCGCACGGGCTCGTAGCCGAGGGCCGAGAGGTCGTACGGCGAGGCGCGCATGTCGAGCTCGCGGATCGCGCGGGCGTGGTCGAAGCAGTCCAGGACGAGGTCACCGGGGACCGCGGGTGCCAGCTTCATCGCCCACTTGTAGAGGTCCATGCCGGCGTGCAGGCAGCCCGGCTGCTCGAGGGCGACCTGGGTCTCCCGCGTCGGCTGCAGGAGGTTGAGCGAGCGCGCCGGCGGGGTGTAGAAGCGGAAGGCGTCGAAGTGGGTGCACCTGATCTGCATGCCCTCGACGAGGGCGTCGGTGCCCCCCGCGCCCAGCCGAAGCGGCCACTCACGGTGGCGCACCTCCTCGGCGGTCTGGCGGTAGACCATCGCCCACTCGTGCAGCCCGAAGCAGCCGAGCTGGGCGGGGCGGGCGGCGGTCGCCGTGAGGAGCCCGCGGACGAAGTCCACGGTCGCGCCTCGGGAGGCGAGGTACCCGGCGACGTCCAGCTCCACGTCATGGCCCACCCCGCGGTAGTGCCGCCACCCCGCCCGGGGGAGACCGGCGGCGTCCTCGAGGACCACCCCGGGTCCGGGGTGCCAGCGCCGCAGGAGGGCGGGCCGGAACGGGTAGTACGTGAAGAGGAAGTCCTCGACGGGGTGGGCGACCCGGTCACTGCGCCGGGCACGGTGGGCCTCGGTGGCGGCGTCGGCACGCTGCTCGTGGGAGACCTCGAGCTCGCGCCACTGCTCGCGCGTCAACACCGTGGGCTCCATCACCGCAAGGGTATCCCGGCTGCGCGGGCTCCCAGCCGGGCGTGGCACCGTGGCTCCATGAGCAGACGCAGCCTCGCCGCCGCGATCACCGCCGTGGTGCTGCTCCTCGGGGCGGGAACGGTCCTGGGGTTCGCCTCGGGGGCGTTCAGCGACGTCCTCGGCGGCGGCACGACGGCGACGTCCACGTCGTCCCCCACCCGCACCGGACCCACCGCCGCCACGACCTCGCCGGCGCCGTCCGGCACCCCGACCGCGACGCGGGACCCGGCCACGCCGGGAGGCACGGCCATCACCACGCCCGCGTCGGCACCGCCCGGGACCGGCTACTACGTCGCCCTCGGCGACTCACTCGCCGCGGGCTTCCAGAACGGCGTCGACCACCGCGCCGAGGGCTACGTAGGAGCGGTCCGCAAGGCGGTCGAGGCCCGCGCCGGCACCACCGAGCTGGTCAACCTCGCCTGCTCGGGCGAGACGACGACCTCGATGCTCGACGGCGGCGGCTGCACCTACGACCGCGGGAGCCAGCTCGCCGAGGCGGAGCAGTTCCTGCGCGACCACGCAGCCGACGTGCGCCTCGTGACGCTGGACATCGGCGGCAACGACGTCGCGCGCTGCGGCTTCGCGGGCCTCGAGCCGTCCTGCACGAAACCCGCCCTCGCGACCCTGGCGAAGAACCTGCCGCAGATCACCAGCCGCCTGCGCGCGGCCGCCCCGCACGTGCAGGTCGTGGTCCTCAACTACTACGACCCGTTCCTCGTCCTCGACCTGCTCGGCGGCTCGGGCACGTCGGGTCCCGGGCAGCAGTCGGTCGTCGAGCTGACGAAGCTCAACGCGGCCATCGCCGGGAGCGCCCGGGCGGCCGGCGCGAGGGTGGCCGACGTCGCGGGCGCCTTCGACACCACGGTCACGACCCCGGTGGTCGTGAAGGGCATCGGCACCCTGCCGACCAACCTCGCCCGCATCGTGACGTGGACGTGGATGGCCCCGCCGCGCTTCGACTTCCACGCCAACGACGCGGGGTACGCGGTGATGGCGCGTGCCGTCGAGCGCCAGCTGCGCTGAGCGCGGCTCAGCGACGTGCGTCGACGTCGTGCAGGACGCGGTCGACGTCGTGGTCGAGGTCGCTGAAGGCGATGGTGGAGTCCGCGCCGTGGGGTGCGCGGGGGAGCGCCCAGGTGCGGCGGTGGTGCCGCTCGAGGGCGGCGACGACGGTGGTGACGAAGGCCAGGAGCAGGATGATGGTCATGTCAGTAATCATGCGCTCGGCAAGATCCGGCCACGAGTGGCAGAACTGACGCTTAGGGCCACCTTTCTGCCACTTGGCGTGGCATCATGGGCGGTATGGCGCTCACGACGGTCGCAGCCCTGGCCACCAACCCCATGGCCATGTTCGAGATGTCGGTGGCGTGCGAGGTCTTCGGCCTCGACCGCACCGACGACGGGGTCCCCCCGTTCACCTTCATCACCTGTGGCGAGGCTGCGGGGGAGCCGGTCGCGACGACCAGCGGTGGGCAGTTCGTGCCGAGCCACGCCTGGGCCGACGCCGTCGACGCCGACCTCGTGGTCATCCCCGCCGGGGGAGTCCGCGACGAGTACCCCGAGGCCCTGCTCGAGACGATCCGTGAGGCGCACCGACGAGGCGCCACCATCCTGTCCATCTGCACCGGCGCGTTCGTCCTGGGGGAGACCGGCCTGCTCGACGGGCTCAGCGCGGTGACGCACTGGCGCTACGCGGAGGAGTTCGCCCGCCGCTTCCCCCGCACCCGGGTCTCCATGGACGTCCTCTACATCGACGAGGGGTCGATCATCACCGGCGCCGGCACTGCCGCAGGCATCGACGCCTGCCTGCACCTCGTGCGCCGCGAGCTCGGCTCCGCGGTCGCGACCCGGATCGCGCGCCGCATGGTCGTCCCTCCGCAGCGCGACGGGGGCCAGCGCCAGTACGTCGAGTCGCCGCTGCCCGAGACCAGCTGCGAGAGCATCCAGCCGGTGCTCAACCACATCACCGAGAACCTCGACGAGCCGCACACCGTGCCCGACCTGGCCCGGCTGGCCATGATGTCGGAGCGCACCTTCGCCCGGCGGTTCGTGGCCGAGACGGGCACCACCCCGCACCGGTGGATCGTGCAGCAGCGGGTACTGCGGGCCCGCGAGCTCCTCGAGCAGACCGACCTCCCGGTCGACTCGGTGGCCACCCACAGCGGGTTCGGCTCGGCGGCCCTGTTGCGCACGCACTTCCAGTCGGTCGTGGGCACCTCGCCGCAGCGCTACCGCCGCGAGTTCTCCGCGCGCTGAGCCGGTTAGTCTCGGGAGCATGCGCATCGCGAGATTCACGACGGGTGAGGACCCGGTCTTCGGACTGGTCGACGGGGCAGGGGAGAAGATCGCCGAGATCACCGGCGACCCGCTCTACACGAAGATCGAGCTGACCGGGGCGACGCACCTCGTCGAGGACGTGCGGCTGCTGGCGCCGGTCATCCCGCGCAGCAAGGTGATCGGCATCGGGAAGAACTACGTCGACCACGCCAAGGAGATGGGTGGCGAGGCGCCGGCCGAGCCCCTCATGTTCCTCATCCCCAACACCGCCGTCGTGGGCCCGGGCGAGCCCGTGGTCATCCCCGACCTCACCGACGAGGTGCACTACGAGGGCGAGCTCGCCGTGGTCATCGGGCGGATCTGCAAGGACATCGAGCCCGACGAGGTCGCCAAGGTCGTCTTCGGCTACACCTGCGCCGACGACGTGACGGCGCGTGACCTCCAGCGCGGCGACGGCCAGTGGGCCCGCGCCAAGGGCATGGACACGTTCTGCCCCCTGGGTCCGTGGATCGAGACCGACCTCGACCCCTCACGCCTCGCGCTGCGCACCCGCCGCGACGGCGAGCTCGTGCAGGACGGCACCACCGCCGACATGGTCCACGACGTAGCCACGCTGGTCTCCCACGCGTCGAAGGCGTTCACGCTCCTGCCCGGCGACGTCATCCTCACGGGGACGCCGGCCGGGGTCGGTCCCGTCGAGGCGGGCCAGCGGGTCGAGGTCGAGATCGAGGGCATCGGCACCCTGTCCAACCCGTTCGTCCGCCGCTGACCGAGCAGGTACGGTGCGGGGCCGGCTCCGCGCCGTACCTCCTAGCCGTCGAGGTCGGGCGTGCGGCGCAGCCACCACTCGGCGAACACCACGTGCATCGACAGCCCCAGCCAGAAGGCGACGCCGAAGGTGGCGCGCAGGGGCATGGTCGCGTCGCCCATCCCGAGCAGCCCGATCTGGATGCCGGTGAAGATGCCGACCCAGATGCGGATCGTGGCCACCCCGAGCCCCACGGCGAACGCCCGGACCATCCACCGCCGGTGCTGGGCCACCCGGCCGTCCCGGATCGCACGGAACGCGAGCAGCAGCGTCACGACGAACCAGGACCCGAACACCACCGTGGCCGACGTCTCGGCGCCGCGCCCCCACGCGAAGACGACGCCGAGGACGACGGACAGCACGCCCGACACCAGGGCGCACCCGAGCAGCACGCGTCCGAGCCGCCGGTGCAGTGCGTAGTGCCGGCTCCTGAACGTGCGCGAGAGCTGGAACGGGGCACCGAGCAGGTAGACCATGCCCGGCACGATGTGTCCGTAGGCCAGCCACGGGTGCGCCACGTACTTCTCGGCGAGGTCGTCGTCCGGCACGGTGCCCGCCACGACGTGCGGGACGTCGGTGACGAGCCGGCGCATGAAGAACACCACGATGATCGCCACCAGCACGCCGATGGCGACCGCCACCGGCCGCGGCCGTGCCCTGCGCCCCTGCTGCGCCACCCCCGTCACGCTGGCAGTCTGAGCCGGTTCGCCCCGGAAAGCCACCCCCTTCCCGGCTGGCGGCAGCCACCACCGGCGAGCCCCGCGCGGGGCGGCTCCCTAGAATCGGGTCCACCATGAGTGAGCACACCCCCACCGCCCCACGCCTCCGCGTCGCCCCGTCCCCGACCGGCGACCCCCACGTCGGCACCGCCTACATGTCCCTGTTCAACCTGGCGTTCGCGCGCCAGCAGGGCGGCAGGTTCGTGCTGCGCATCGAGGACACCGACCGGGCCCGCTTCCGCGAGGACAGCGAGCAGCAGGTGTTCGACACCCTGCACTGGCTGGGCCTGCAGTGGGACGAGGGGCCGGACGTCGGCGGCGACTACGCGCCGTACCGGCAGTCCGAGCGGCTCGACACCTACCGCCCCTACGTGGAGCGGCTGCTCGCCGAGGGCAAGGCCTACCACTGCTGGTGCTCCACGGAGCGCCTCGCCACCATGCGCGAGATCCAGCAGAAGTCCAAGCAGCCCACTGGCTACGACCGCCTCTGCCACGGCAAGACGCGCGAGGAGCGGGCGCAGCTGCCGGGGTTCTCCGAGACGCCCGTGGTGCGCATGCTCGTCCCCGAGGACGTGGAGCTGCAGTTCGAGGACCTCATCCGCGGCCGGGTCTCGGCGCCGCGCCCCGACGACCAGGTGATCCTCAAGGCCGACGGCTTCCCGACCTACCACCTCGCGGTCGTCGTCGACGACCACGAGATGGGCATCACCCACGTCGTGCGCGGCGAGGAGTGGATCTCCAGCACCCCCAAGCACATCCTGCTCTACCGCTGGCTCGGCCTGGAGCCCCCGAAGTGGGCGCACATGCCCCTGCTGCGCAACACCGACAAGTCGAAGATCTCCAAGCGCAAGAACCCCGCGGCCCGGCTCACGTGGTTCCGCGAGGAGGGCTACCTGCCCGAGGCGCTCGTGAACTTCCTTGCCCTGCTTGCCTATCCGCCGAAGGAGGGGGAGAGCGGCGAGGACGTGGAGGTCTTCACCTTCGAGGAGTTCTCGGCGGACTTCGACTGGCGCAAGGTCAACCCCGTCGGCCCCATCTTCGACCTCAAGAAGCTCGAGTGGCTCAACGGCGTGCACATCCGCCAGTTGCCGGTGGAGGAGCTCGCGTCGCGCCTGCTGCCCTACCTCGAGCGGGCCGGTGTCCTGCCGGCCGAGCCGAGCCTCGGCCAGCTCGCCAGGCTGGCCAAGGTGACCGAGCTCATCCAGACACGGATGGCGCTGCTCACCGAGGCTGCTGCCCTCGTGGGGCCCTTCTACGTCGGCGACGACGAGGTCGGGGTGGCCGACGACGCCCGGGCGCAGCTCAAGGACGACGCCGGCGCCGTCCTGGCGGCGGCGGTCGAGGCGCTCTCCGGGGTCGACGACTCGCGCGGTGGCGTCCTCGGTGACGAGAGCGGCTGGAACGCCCCTGCCATCGAGGCGGCGCTGCGGTCGGCGATCGTCGAGGGCATGGGCATCAAGCCGAAGTTCGCCTTCGGCCCGCTGCGCACCGCCGTGTCCGGGCAGCGCATCAGCCCGCCGCTGTTCGAGTCCATGCAGATCCTCGGCAAGACGTCGACCCTGGCGCGGCTGACGCGTCTGCGCGACGAGCTGGCCGCATGAGCCACGTCGTCTCGTCCTCCATCGACGTCGCCGCGCCCGCCGACGTCGTCTTCGGCATCCTGGCCGACCCGCGCCAGCACGCCCGCATCGACGGCTCCGGCTCGGTACGCGACACCGTGTCCGGGCCCGAGCGGCTCGAGCGCGGCGCGACCTTCGGCGTCGACATGAAGCTGGGTGGCGTTCCGTACCGGATCAGCAACCGCGTGGTGGAGTTCGAGGAGGGGCGCCGCATCGCGTGGCGCCACTTCGGCGGCCACCGCTGGCGCTACGAGCTCGAGCCGGTCGCCGGGGGAGGCACCCGCGTGACGGAGTCCTTCGACTACTCGATGTACGCCGCCCCGCAGCGGCTGCTCGTCGAGGCGCTCGGCTTCCCCTCGCGCAACCGTCGCGGGATCGAGCAGACCCTGCGTACCCTGAAGGCCGTCGCCGAGGCGGATGCCCGCGAGGGCCGGGACCAGGGAGGGGCCTGATGGCTCTGCGCAAGGGGAGCAGCGTCTCCTGGAAGTGGGGCCAGGGCGTGGCCGAGGGCACGGTCGTCGAGGTCCACCACGACACCGTGACCAGGACCGTCAAGGGTTCGCAGATCACCCGCAAGGGCAGTGACGACGACCCCGCCTACGTCATCGAGCAGGAGGACGGGACGACCGTCCTCAAGCTCCGCAGCGAGCTGAGGGAGTCGTAGCGAGGAGCCGATTTGGGCAGGCTCCGGGCGACCGGTAGTATCGCTTCTCGGTTCACCCCCTGAAGGCCTTCGGGCGCGCTGGGCGTGATACCCCTTGGGGTATGGTGTAATTGGCAACACTACGGTTTCTGGTACCGTCATTCTAGGTTCGAGTCCTGGTACCCCAGCTCTGGCGCAAGTCCCTTGGGACACACGCCGATTCGGAGAAATCCCGCACCATTCGGTAAGGTTCTCTCCGCTGCCCGGAGCCGCAAGGCGACAGGCGAACCAGCTAGGGCCCCGTTGTGTAGCGGCCTAGCACGCCGCCCTCTCAAGGCGGTAGCGCGGGTTCGAATCCCGTCGGGGCTACATCGTGAGAAGGCCCCCGCCCACCAGGGCGGGGGCCTTCTTCGTCGTGCTGTGCCAGGAGCCCGCCGAGCGCCCGGTCAGCCGCGCCCGGCGCTGACGGCCTCCTGGGCGAGGCGGCGCAGCGCCACCAGCACGGGGTCGACCATGACGGTGCCGACCACCACGGTGTGCATCGCGGCAGCGGGGTCGCCGGCCGCCAGCGCCGCGTCGAGGTCGACCGACGCCACGTCTGCCATCGCCTCGGCGTAGCGGCGCAGCGTCTCCGGTGGCAGGGGGATGCCCGCGTCACGGGCAGCCGTGACCGCCGCGCTCAGGGCGCGGACGGCCGGGGCCCGGTCCCACACCGGCCAGCCGAGGTCGGCCACGAGGGCTGCGACCTCCTCGCTGACCGGCCCCTGGTCGCCCGGGGTCGGCAGCGCACAGTGGGCTACGCCCAGGAGCTCGTGGCGCGACGGCGGGGGAGCGGCCAGCGCCGAGAGGATCGAGTGCACCCCGGAGATGCCCACGCCACCGTGCTCGACGAGCGCGCGCACGAGGCGTACGCGCTCGACGTGCTCCTCGCCGTACTCCGCGCGGGTCCGGCTCGTGGCCACGCCCGGCATGAGCAGCCCCTCGCGCAGGTAGTACTTCAGCGTGTGGACGGGCACGCCGGTCGTCTCGGCCAGCTCGGAGATGCGCATCGGTGCCTCCTGGGTCTTGACATCGGATAGTGCCACTGCCCAATATGGCAGAACTGCGATGGGCAGTGTCACTATCCAAGGAGAACGTCATGGTCGAGCGCGTCACCCACGCCTACGAGGGCCCCCTCGCCGTCTTCCTCATCGGCCTGCGGGTCCACAAGCCGTGGAGGGTCGGCGTCGTCGGCTCCGCGGTGCGCGCGATGCCGAAGATGATCGTGGAGCTCGAGCGCAACAAGGCGGCTGCCGCCCGCGGGGAGGCCGAGTCCCTGGGCTACCTCGGGAGCCGTTCGACCGTGCACGGCCTCGGGACCACGATGATCCAGTGGTGGCGCAGCGTCGACGACATCTACGCCTACGCCAACGCCACCCCGCTCGAGCACCGTCCGGCCTGGCTCGCCTTCTACCGCGCGGCGCGCACCGACCCGTCGGCCGTCACCATCTGGCATGAGACGTATGCCGTGTCGGCGGCCGAGAGCGTCTACGCCGGTCCCGCACCGTTCGGCCTCGCGGCCATCTCGGGGACGGTCCCCGTCGGTCGCCGCGGCGAGACTGCCCATGAGCGGATCGCCGCGCCCGGGCGTTGAGCGAGCCCCTCTCGACCTATTGCCCGGAAGCCACCGCCGGAGCCTCGAACGAGGCTCCAGCGGTGGCTTCCGGGCAATGAGTGGGGACGGGGGAGGCGGTCAGGCGTGGTTCTGCTGCTGCTGCTGGGCGTGGTGGCGGGCGAGCACCTCGGTCAGCTTGTTGGCGCCGGCGATCACGGTGGCGGCGTGCAGGCGCCCGGGCTGGCGGGAGAGGCGCTCGATGGGGCCGGAGATGGACACCGCGGCGACCACCCGTCCGGACGGGCCGCGCACGGGCGCGGACACCGAGGCGACCCCGGCCTCGCGCTCCCCGACGCTCTGGGCCCAGCCGCGGCGGCGGACGCCCGAGAGCGTCGTGGCCGTGAACTTGGCCCCGTGCAGCCCGCGGTGGAGCCGGTCCGGTTCCTCCCAGGCGAGCAGGACCTGCGCCGCCGAGCCGGCGAGCATCGACAACGTCGCGCCGATCGGGATGGAGTCGCGCAGGCCGACGGGCCGCTCGGCGGCCGAGACGCAGATGCGGTGGTCGCCCTGGCGGCGGAAGAGCTGCGCGCTCTCGTTGGTGTGGTCGCGCAGGGCTCCGAGGACCGGACCTGCGGCGGCGAGCAGGCGGTCCTCGCCGGCGGCCGCGGCGAGCTCGGCCAGGCGCGGCCCGAGCACGAAGCGGCCCTGCAGGTCGCGCGTGACCAGCCGGTGGTGCTCGAGGGCGACGGCCAGCCGGTGGGCCGTGGGGCGGGCGAGGCCGGTGGCGGTCACCAGCTGCGCAAGGGTCGACGGCCCGGCCTCGAGGGCGCCCAGGACGATGGCCGCCTTGTCGAGAACGCCGACTCCACTCGTGTTGTCCATGGGATGATATTGCCGTCTCATTCGATGAGACGCAAATCCGTGGGCGTGTCGTGCGTGCAAACCTCGGAGAACCGCGCGGCGTGGCGCACCGACAGACACGCGCGCGTGCAGGACGCAGGACGCGACGGAGGAGTGGGAACACGTGTCAGGAACTTTGGCCGAGAAGGTGTGGGACGCCCACGTGGTGCGGCGCGCGGAGGGCGAGCCGGACCTGCTCTACATCGACCTCCACCTCGTCCACGAGGTGACCTCGCCCCAGGCGTTCGACGGCCTGCGGCTCGCGGGTCGCCCGGTGCGCCGGCCCGACCTGACGCTGGCCACCGAGGACCACAACGTCCCCACGACCCCCGGGCCGATCACCGACCTCGTCAGCAGGACCCAGGTCGAGACGCTGCGCCGCAACTGCGAGGAGTTCGGCGTCCGGCTCTTCCCGATGGGTGACGCGGAGCAGGGCATCGTGCACGTGGTCGGACCGCAGCGCGGGCTCACCCAGCCGGGGATGACGATCGTCTGCGGCGACAGCCACACCTCGACCCACGGGGCCTTCGGTGCGCTGGCCTTCGGCATCGGCACCTCCGAGGTCGAGCACGTCCTGGCCACCCAGACGCTGCCGCTCAAGCCGTTCCGCACCATGGCCATCAACGTGGAGGGTCGGCTGCAGCCGGGTGTCACCGCCAAGGACATCGTCCTCGCTGTGATCGCGCAGATCGGCACCGGTGGGGGACAGGGCTACGTCCTGGAGTTCCGCGGGAGCGCCATCCGCGAGCTCTCCATGGAGGCCCGCATGACGGTGTGCAACATGTCGATCGAGGCGGGGGCGCGCGCCGGGATGATCGCCCCGGACCAGACGACCTTCGACTACCTGCAGGGCCGCGACCACGCCCCGGTCGGTGCCGACTGGGACGCCGCGGTGGCCGAGTGGTCGCAGCTGCGCAGCGACGACGACGCGGTCTTCGACGCCGAGGTGCACCTGGACGCCGACACCCTGACCCCGTTCGTCACCTGGGGGACCAACCCGGGCCAGGGCCTGCCCTTGAGCGCCGCGGTCCCCGACCCCGAGACGATGGGCGACGACAACGAGAAGGCCGCTGCACGCCACGCCCTCGAGTACATGGGCCTCACCGCCGGCACGCCCCTCCGCGAGATCAGGGTCGACACCGTCTTCGTGGGCTCCTGCACCAACGGCCGCATCGAGGACCTGCGTGCCGCCGCCGAGGTGGTCAAGGGCCGCCGGGTCGCCGACGGCGTCCGCATGCTCGTCGTACCCGGCTCGGCCCGCGTACGGGTCCAGGCGGAGGAGGAGGGGCTGGACCAGGTGTTCACCGCGGCCGGTGCCGAGTGGCGCCTGCCCGGGTGCTCCATGTGCCTCGGCATGAACCCCGACCAGCTCGCGCCGGGGGAGCGCAGCGCCTCCACCTCCAACCGCAACTTCGAGGGCCGCCAGGGCAAGGGTGGGCGCACCCACCTGGTCAGCCCGCTGGTCGCGGCCGCCACCGCCGTGCGCGGCACCCTGTCCAGCCCGGCCGACCTGGTGGAGGCCGGTGCCGTCGCCGGTGCCGCAGGAGCCTCGAGCGAGGAGAGCAAGTGATGGACGCGTTCACCACCCACACCGGTATCGGCGTCCCGCTGCGCCGCAGCAACGTCGACACCGACCAGATCATCCCGGCGGTCTACCTCAAGCGGGTCACCCGCACCGGCTTCGAGGACGGCCTGTTCGCGGCCTGGCGCCGCGACGAGACCTTCATCCTCAACAACCCCGCGTACTCCGCGGGCTCGGTCCTCGTGGCCGGCCCCGACTTCGGGACCGGCTCGTCGCGCGAGCACGCCGTCTGGGCCCTGATGAACTACGGCTTCCGCGTCGTGCTGTCCTCCCGGTTCGCCGACATCTTCCGGGGCAACAGCGGCAAGCAGGGACTCCTCACCGCCCAGCTGGCCCAGGACGACATCGAGCTGATCTGGAAGTACCTCGAGAACGACCCGGGGGCGTCCGTCACCGTCGACCTCGTCTCCCGGACGGTGACCGCCGGCGACATCGTGGCGCCGTTCGAGGTCGACGACTACACGCGCTGGCGCCTCCTCGAGGGGCTGGACGACATCAGCCTGACGCTGCGGCACGAGCAGGACGTGACCGACTTCGAGGCCCGTCGTCCCTCCTGGAAGCCGTCGACCAGCGTCGTCTGACACACGGCGCGCCGACACGACGTCGAAAACCTTTGGCGGACCGGCGGGTTCGCGGTGAAAGGGCCCGAGCACACCGTGCTCGGGCCCTTTCACGTCCCGGTTCGACCCCTGGCGTGCCGACCTGTTCGCTGAGAACCGTTGCGCTACAACGCCTCTGGTGAGGGCGTCTTCATTCTCGCTCATCGTCCACGGACGGCAAGGACGCCCTCGGAAGGCCCCATCGCGGTGCTCACGAGGCCCTGAATCCGTTGCGACACAATGGATAAGCCGGTCCGGATGGTGGACTGGGCCCCCGTTGCGCCCTAACGTCAGATCCACGTCGGGCACTGGCTCGGCCGCCCACCTCGTCGGACCGAGTCGTCTGACACCACCAACCCTGTGGAGGGGAAGCCGTGAACAAGGCAGAACTGATCAAGGAGCTCGAGTCGCGACTCGGCAGCCGCAAGGCCGCCAGCGAGGCGCTGACCGCCGTCGTCGACGTGGTCATCCGTGAGGTCGCCAAGGGCGGCAGCGTGGCCATCACCGGCTTCGGCACCTTCGAGCAGGCCGCTCGGGCCGCCCGTACCGGTCGCAACCCCCGCACGGGTGCCGCGGTGAAGATCAAGAAGACCGTGGTCCCGAAGTTCCGCGCCGGGTCGGCGTTCAAGGAGGTCGTGAAGAACCCCCGCTCGCTGCCCAAGGCCGCTGTCGCCGGGGCCCGTGCCTCTGCGGGCACGGCCAAGACGGCTGCTGCGAAGACGGCCACGGCCAAGAAGGCGACCGCCACCAAGGCGGCCCCGGCGAAGAAGGCGGCACCCGCCAAGAAGGCGACGGCCACCAAGGCCGCGACCAAGGCCACCACCGCGAAGGCCACGACCGCCAAGAAGGCGACCGCGACCAAGGCGGCGACCAAGGCCACGACCGCCAAGGCCACGACCGCCAAGAAGGCGACCGCGACCAAGGCCACCACCGCGAAGGCGACCACGCGGAAGGCGACCGCCACCAAGGTGGCCCCGGCCAAGAAGACCGCTCCCGCCAAGAAGGCCACGGCGACCAAGGCCGCGACCAAGGCCACCACCGCCAAGGCCACCACGCGCAAGGCGACCGCCACCAAGGCGACCGCCACCAAGGCGGCCCCGGCCAAGAAGGCGGCCCCCGCCAAGAAGGCCACGGCCACCACGAAGGCGGCCCCGGCCAAGAAGACGGCGACCAAGCGCACCGCCAAGCGCGCCTGAGCCCCAGGGCTCTCCAGAGGCCGGCACCCCCCTCGGGGTGTCGGCCTCTTCGGCTCTTTGGGATGCTTGCGCCATGGCAGACATCCTCACCGTGAATGGTGGCTCACCGCTGGTCGGAGACCTCGAGGTCCGTGGGGCCAAGAACCTGGTCTCGAAGGCGATGGTGGCCGCCCTGCTGGCAGAGGGTCCCTGTCGCCTGCGCAACGTCCCGGAGATCTCCGACGTCAAGATCGTCTCGGGCCTGCTCGAGCTCCACGGCGTCAAGATCGATTCCACGGACCGTGACGGTGAGCTGCTGCTCGACCCCACCAACGTCGAGCAGGCGCACGTCGCCGACATCGACGCCCATGCCGGGTCCTCGCGCGTGCCCGTGCTCCTCTGCGGCCCCCTGCTCCACCGCCTGGGCGAGGCGTTCATCCCCGACCTCGGGGGGTGCCGCATCGGCGAGCGGCCGATCAACTACCACCTCGACGTCCTGCGCCAGTTCGGCGCCGACGTGCAGAAGCGCCCCGAGGGCCTGCGCCTCACCGCGCCGGACGGCCTCAAGGGCACCCGTATCCAGCTCCCGTACCCCAGCGTGGGAGCCACCGAGCAGGTCCTCCTCACGGCGGTCCGCGCCCAGGGTGTGACCGAGCTGCGCAACGCGGCCGTCGAGCCGGAGATCCTCGACCTCATCGCCGTGCTGCAGAAGATGGGCGCGATCATCAGCGTCGAGACCGACCGGGTCATCAAGATCGAGGGTGTGGACCGCCTCGGTGGCTACGACCACCGGGCCATCCCCGACCGCATCGAGGCAGGCTCCTGGGCCTGCGCCGCGCTCGCCACCCGGGGCGACGTCTACGTCCGGGGCGCCCAGCAGCTGGCGATGATGCCGTTCCTCAACGTGTTCCGGAAGATCGGCGGTGACTTCGACGTCGACGACGAGGGCATCCGCTTCTGGCACGCCGGGGGCACCCTCAACTCCCTCGTGCTCGAGACCGACGTCCACCCGGGCTTCATGACCGACTGGCAGCAGCCGCTCGTCGTCGCCTTGACCCAGACGACCGGCCTGTCGATCGTCCACGAGACCGTCTACGAGAACCGGCTGGGGTTCACCGAGGCGCTGGGGGAGATGGGCGCCGTCGTCCAGCTCTACCGCGAGTGCCTCGGCGGCTCGCCGTGCCGGTTCGGGCGCGCGAACTTCCGGCACAGCGCCGTGATCTCGGGCCCCACGCCCTTGCGCGGCGCGGAGATCACCGTCCCCGACCTGCGCGGCGGCTTCAGCTACCTCATCGCGGCCCTGGCCGCGGAGGGGCAGTCCAAGGTGCACGGCATCGAGCTCATCTACCGCGGCTACGAGCGGTTCTCGGAGAAGCTCGACGCGCTCGGCGCCGACTACCAGGTGGGCTGACGCGCCTCAGCCGATGGGCTGGTCGTCGCCGATGCCGACGATCCAGAGCCGCTCGACGACGCGGTCGTCGGGGCCGAGGTCAAGGCTCAGCCGCTGTCCCGCACGCAGGTGGCGCAGCGCGCTGGCACCGAACACCTCACCGGTGAACGGCACCTCACGGCCGTCGTCGAGCAGCACCGAGCCTGCCCCGGAGTGCTCGTCGAAGGTGTGAACGCTGCCCTGCATGTCCGGCAGCGTAGCCCGCACGGTGCCGGACCCGTTGCCCGTCGACGTCCGGACATCCCCGTGGGCGGCGGACGCCAGCGCCTGACGGGTCGCGGGTCCGAGGCCGAGCCGCGCGGCAGTGGCGAGGTCGACGTCCTCGTCGACGTCGGTGCGCAGGCGGGGCAGGTCGAGCTCGAGCCTGGTGTGGCCGACCTGCTCGTGGGCACGGGCCGAACCCGGCCCGAACGCCGGGGCGAGACCCTCGGCGTCGTGGGCCGTGAGCAGGACCGTCCCCTCACCCGACGCGTCGGGCACGACCGACCGCGGATGTCCCGCGGCAGCACCGAGGGCGGCGAGCAGGTCGGGGGCCCGCAGCGCGGGCAGGTCGCCGAGCAGGGCCGCCACCGGCGCACCGGGTGAGCTCGTGAGGACATGGTCCCGTCCGGCCTCGACCGCGGCGTTCAGCCCGCGGGCGGGGTCGGCGACCACCGTCGTACCCAGCGCGGCCGCGGCCGCGACCACCCGCGGGTCCGACGTCACGACGACGACGCGGGCCGGCGGCACGGCGTCGCAGCAGGCCGCGAGGCAGTCGGTGGCGAGGGCCAGGGCCAGGTCCTCGCGGGCCACGCCGGCAGGCGGGTGCAGGCGCGACTTGGCGGCCGTGCCGCCCTTGACGGGCACCACGACGTACCAGGGGAGACCGGTCGGGGCAGGGCTCGCAGAGGACATCGACCCGATCGTCGCAGTGGTGGCGCGGTCGCTCGACACCGACCCCCGCACGCGCGAGGATGCACACTCGACCCGACGCCCCCGACCTGACCACGGAGACCCCACGTGACCGCCAGCGGCACACGCGCCCTGCCCTTCGCCTACCGCTTCGCGGTGGCGATCGTGCGACCCCTGATGCTGTTGCTGACCAGGCGGACGTGGCGCGGTACCGAGCACCTCCCGGCCTCGGGCGGGTTCGTGGTCTGCCCCAACCACCTCTCCTACGTCGACCCCTTCACCTTCGCCCACTTCCTCTACGACAACGGTCACCCTCCCTACTTCCTCGGCAAGGAGGGGGTCTTCCGGATCCCCGTCGTGGGAGCGATCCTGCGGGGAGCCGAGCAGATCCCGGTCTACCGCAACACCGGTCGCGCAGCGGACGCGTTCCGTGCCGCGGTGGCCGCGGTCGAGGAGGGCAAGTGCGTCGGCGTCTACCCCGAGGGCACGCTGACCCGCGACCCCGAGCTGTGGCCCATGGTCGGCAAGACCGGCGCGGCCCGCATCGCCCTGACGACGCGGTGCCCCGTCATCCCCGTCGCGCAGTGGGGCCCGCAGGACATGCTCCCTCCGTACTCCAAGCGGCTGCACCTCTTCCCGCGCACCCGGGTGCAGATGAGCGCCGGACCGCCGGTGGACCTGAGCGATCTCTACGACCAGCCGATGACCGGGACCCTGCTGCGCCAGGCGACCGACCGGATCGTCGACGCCATCACGCTGGAGCTGGAGACCATCCGGGGGGAGAAGGCGCCGCCGGAGCGGTTCGACTCCCGCAAGCACGGCCTGCCCGAGACCGGCAACTTCCACCGGCGCAAGGGCGGAGGCCAGTGACCAGGGCCGCGGTGTTCGGCACCGGCAGCTGGGGCACCGCGTACGCCGCCGTGCTCGCCGACGGCGGCACCCCCGTGACGATGTGGGGCCGGCGCCAGGCGATGGTCGACCAGATCAACGCCGGCAGCAACGAGGACTACCTGCCCGGGATCGCCCTGCCGCCGGGGATCCGTGCGACGGCCGACCCCGCCGAGGCTGCGGCCGGGGCGGACATCGTCGTCCTCGCAGTGCCCTCGCAGACCCTGCGCGCCAACCTGGCCGACTGGGCCCACGTGCTGCCCCGCGACGCCGCGGTCGTCTCCCTGATGAAGGGCGTCGAGCTCGGCACGACCAAGCGGATGAGCGAGGTCATCGCCGAGGCGGGCGGCGTCGAGCCCGGCCGCATCGTCGTGGTGTCCGGACCCAACCTGGCCAAGGAGATCGCCCAGAAGCAGCCGGCCGCGAGCGTCGTGGGCTGCATCGACGAGCGCGTCGCCGAGATGGTGGCCGAGGCGTCGAACCCGCCCTACTTCCGTCCCTACACCTCGAGCGACGTGATCGGCGTCGAGCTCGGGGGAGCGGTCAAGAACGTCATCGCCCTCGCCGTCGGGATGGCCGAGGGCCTCGGGATGGGCGACAACTCCAAGGCGTCGATCATCACGCGCGGCCTGGCCGAGACCTCGCGCCTGGGCATGAAGCTCGGGGCCGACCCGGTGACGTTCTCCGGACTGGCCGGGGTGGGCGACCTCATCGCCACCTGCATGTCGCCCCTGTCGCGCAACCGCACGTTCGGCGTCAACCTCGGCAAGGGGATGAGCGTCGAGGAGGTCGTCGCGGTGACCCGTCAGACGGCCGAGGGCGTGAAGTCCTGCGAGTCGATCCTCCAGCTCGCCCACGACCACGGTGTGTCGGTGCCGATCATCGAGCAGGTGGCCGCAGTCGTGCACGACGGTCGCAGCCCGCAGGAGGTCGTCGGGGCGCTGATGCTCCGGGCGCTGAAGAACGAGGCGGAGTAGGCCTCAGCCCCGCAGGGCTCGGTCGAGGTCGCGCCAGAGGTCCTCGACGTCCTCGATGCCGACCGACAGCCGCAGCAGGTTGTCCGGCACGGTCGGGGGCTCGGCCGGGTGCCGGCGACGCCGCTCGATCTGCGACTCCACGCCGCCGAGGCTGGTCGCGTGCGTCCACAGCTCCGTCGCGGCGGCGACGCGCTCCGCACCCTCGGCCCCACCGGGTACCTCCACCGCGATGACCGCCCCGAACCCCGGGTAGCGAGCGGTCTCCACGCCGGGGTGGCCCTCGAGGCGCGCGGCGAGCTCTCGGGCGTTCGTCGTGGCGCGCTCGAGGCGCACGTGGAGGGTCCGCAGGCCGCGCAGGGCCAGCCAGGTCTCCATCGGTCCGGCGATGGCGCCGCCGAGCAGGCGGGCCGTCGACAGGCGCGCGTGCAGCTCGCGGCCGGCCTCGGTGGCCGCGGTGACCAAGGCCCCGAGGATGACGTCCGAGTGGCCGGAGAGGTACTTGGTCACGGAGTGCAGGACGACGTCGACCCCGTCCTCCAAGGGACGCTGCACCAGGGGGGTCGCGAAGGTGTTGTCGCACACCGTGAGCGCGCCCACCTCGCGGGCCATGGCGGCGAGCGCGCGCAGGTCGGACACCTCGAGCATCGGGTTGGTGGGCGACTCCAGCCACAGCATGGCCGCCCCTTCGAGCGCCGCCCGCACCGCTGCCTGGTCGGTGGGGTCGACGCGGCGCACCACGGCAGCCCCGGTGCCGGCGAGCTGGTCGAGCAGGGCGGTGGTGCCGTTGTAGGCGTGGTGGGGCACGACGACGGCGCCACCGTGGGGGAGCAGCGAGACCGCCCCCGAGACCGCGGCCATGCCCGAGGCGAACACGAGCGCCTCACCTCCCTCGAGCGAACCGAGGGCCTCCTCGAACGCCGTCCACGTCGGGTTGCCGCCGCGCGCGTAGTTGACCGGGCCGTCGGCGATGTAGGTCGACGAGAGCTCGAGGGGCGCGTTGACACCGGCGCCGGGTACGCGGGGCTGGCGGCCGAGGGCGACGACGCGGGACGCGGGGGAGAGGTGCTCGTGGGTCACCCGGCCAGCGTAGGCGGCGCGTCCGCGAGCCGTGTCCGTGCCCGCCCGGTGGGCCGGATACGCTCGTCCGCGATGACTCCGGACCAGCCCGCAGCCCGCAAGCCCCGCGTCGCCGTCGTCTTCGGCGGCCGCTCCTCCGAGCACGCGGTCTCCTGTGCCACCGCAGCCGGCGTGATGCGCGCCATCGACCGCGACGCGTACGACGTCGTGCCGATCGGCATCTCCCGCGACGGCCACTGGGTGCTCACCGACGGCGACCCCGACCGGCTCTCGCTGACCTCGACCAGCACGCCCGAGGTGACGGCCGACGGAGCCGGCGTGGTCATCCCCCTCGCCACCACCGACCGCACCCTGGTGGCGCTCGAGCCACGCGAGGTGCCGAAGTCGCTCGGCGAGGTCGACGTGGTCTTCCCGCTGCTGCACGGGCCGTTCGGTGAGGACGGGACCATCCAGGGCCTGTTCGAGATGGCCGACATCCGCTACGTCGGCTCGGGTGTCTTCGCCTCCGCGGCCGGCATGGACAAGCACCACATGAAGGTGATCTTCGCCGGGGCGGGGCTGCCGGTCGGGCCGTACGTGGTCATCACCGACGCCCAGTGGCGCCGGGACCCGGCCGCGGCGATGGACGCGGTCGCAGCCCTGACCTACCCCGTGTTCGTGAAGCCGGCGCGGGCCGGCTCGAGCATGGGCATCTCCAAGGTCTCGACCCCGGAGGCGCTCGAGGGGGCGATCGAGATAGCGCGCACGCACGACCTCAAGGTGGTCGTCGAGCAGGGCATCGTCGGTCGCGAGATCGAGTGCGCGGTGCTGCAGGGACGCGGCACCGACGAGCCGCGGGTCTCGCACGTCGGCGAGATCGAGGTGACGGCCGCCGGCGGCCACGAGTTCTACGACTTCGAGGCCAAGTACCTCGACGACGGTGCCGTGCTCTCGTGTCCCGCAGCGGTTCCCGACCACGTGGCCGCAGAGGTTCAGCGGCTGGCGCGGGCGGCGTTCGAGGCGCTCGGCTGCGAGGGCCTCGCGCGGGTGGACTGCTTCTACACCGACACCGGTGACGTGGTCGTCAACGAGATCAACACGATGCCCGGGTTCACGCCGCACTCGATGTACCCGCAGATGTGGGAGGCGACGGGACTGCCCTACCGCGACCTCATCGACGAGCTGCTCCAGCTGGCGCTGACCCGTCCCGTCGGCCTTAGGTAGCTCTCGCGCCTCCGGTCCGCTCCGTCGCTCCTGCCAGACCCAGTCGGCGCGCCTCGGGCCCTTACCCACGCCGCTCCGGCGTCTGCTAGCTGCAGGTGCGGCCGGTGCTGGGGAGGGCCTTGGCGGCGGGACCGAAGGCGGGCAGCAGGAGCGGCGCAGGGTCGTAGGCGTGGGGGACCAGGACCTCGATGGCGGGGGCGCGGCCGAAGGTCGTGAACCGCACGCCGTCGCTCAGGGGCTGGGCGACCCAGTCGACGCCGTCGACGTCGAGGCACTGCTCGGACGTGGGGCCGAGGGCCGGCCAGCCACAGGTGGCGATAACGACAGGGTCGCCCCACACGCGGATGTCGCGCGGGTCGCCCTTCGCGGCGACGAAGGCGTCGGACGCGGGCTGCCTGGCCACCGTCGACGGCATGAGCGACATCGCGGCCTCGCAGGCCCGGCTGTGGGGCGGCGCCGCGACCTCGATGCCGTGGTGCCGCACGGCGTACAGCACACCGCCGGCCACCCCGAGGACGAGGAGGCCGGCGGCTGCGACGAGCAGGCGCCGCCGACGGGCGGCGCGGTGCACCTCAGACGTGGACGACGGTGCAGGTCAGGGTGCGGGTGATGCCCGAGACGTCCTGGATCTTGGCGATCACGAGCTTGCCCAGCTCGTCGACCGTGTTGGCCTCGACGCGGGCGATGACGTCGTAGGGGCCGGTGACGTCCTCGGCCAGCACCACCCCGGCAATGCCGGCGATGGCCTCCGCGACGGACGCCGCCTTGCCGACTTCGGTCTGGATCAGGATGTAGGCCTGGACCACCACTAGGCACCTCAACTTCTGTCGAAGATGGATCATGTCTTGTCCGGGTGGCCGGTACTCCGGCCCCCCGAGAACCCGACCGCGGCGGAGCGCCACGGCCACGCCAGACGCTACCGTGCCGGTGTCCCGCCCGTCTCCCCCGGGCCGTCACGAGGAGGTCAAGTCATGGTCACGGGCCCGCGCACGCTGGCACAGGTGTCGGAGGGGGACCTGCTGGCCGAGATCTTCCCGTACTTCGCGGCCCACGACGGGCTGCTCATCGGGCCGGGGGACGACGCCGCCGTCATCGCGACCGGCGGCTCGGTCGTGGCCACGACCGACGCCATGGTGCGCGGGCGGGACTGGGTCGACGAGTGGTCCACGGCCGCCGACGTGGCCACCAAGGCGTTCACCCAGAACGTCGCCGACGTGGCGGCCATGGGAGCGGTCCCGACGTCGCTGCTCGTGACGCTGGTGGCCGACCCGCAGACGCCGGTGCAGTGGGCCGTCGACTTCGCCTGCACCCTGGGCCGGCTGGCGCAGGAGTCCTCGGTGGCAGTGGCAGGTGGAGACCTCTCGTCGGCGCCCACCGGGACGCTCATGGTCTCGGTCACCGCCCTCGGGGACCTCGGTGGCCGCCGACCGGTGCTGCGCAGCGGGGCGGCGCCCGGCGACACGGTCGCGGTCTGCGGGACCCTCGGCCGCTCGGCCGCTGGCCTGGCCCTGCTGCAGCAGGACCTGGGTGCGCTCGCCGAGGTCGACGGCCTCCGCGCCGAGTGCGTCGCCCACCACCTGCGCCCGGTGGCACCGGTCGAGGCCGGGCCCGCCGCTGCCGGCGCAGGAGCCACGTCGATGCTCGACCTGTCCGACGGGCTCCTGCGCGACGGCGACCGCATCGCCCGCGCCAGCGGGGTCAGGATCGCGCTCGACTCCGAGCTGCTGCGCCCGGACACCGATGTCCTGGCCCAGGTCGTCGGTGGCGCCGAGGCGCTCGAGTGCGTGCTGGCCGGTGGGGAGGAGCACAGCCTGCTGGCGACGTTCGCGGGCGCACTCCCGGACGGGTGGCGGCCGCTCGGGCGCGTCGAGGTGGGGGAGGGTGTCACCCTCGACGGCTCGCCGCAGGCGCCGCGGGGCTGGGACCACTTCGCCGGCTGACCGACCGCAGCGCCCGCTCTCGCTCGCGCTCGCGCCGGGACATTGGGTGCCGGAACGCGCCGTTCCGCGTGCGCCCTGGCACCCAAAGTCCAGACGGTGGGGCGCGGAGAGGCAGGCGAAGAGGAGTGTGGCGTGGGCGCGGGGTACGGCGCGGGGCGCCGTACCCGGGAACGACGAAGCCGACCGTCCCCGAGGGGAGGTCGGCTTCGTTCAGTGCCGGTGGGTCAGGGTCAGCGCTTGACCTTGCCGGCCTTGAGGCACGAGGTGCAGACGTTGAGACGCTTCGGGGTCACACCTGCGTCGCCCACCAGCGCCTTGACGCGCTGGATGTTGGGGTTCCAGCGACGCTTGGTGCGGCGGTGCGAGTGCGAGATGTTGTGACCGAAGCTCGGTCCCTTGCCGCAGACGTCGCAGTTGGCAGCCACGGGTGTTCTCCTGAATTCGATGTGACGAGACTTGGATCCCCGCAGCGGTCCGGGCGCGGGCACAGGCCAGCACCAACACGGTCCACGGGAACCGGTCAAGAGTAGCCGAGGAGGGCTGCTGCGACCAAAACGAGTCCGCTGACGGCACTGGGCACTAGCCTGCCACCGTGCTCGAAGCCCTCTCCGCCGTGGATGCGCGGCGGTGGGCCGTGCTCACCCGGGCGGCCTTCGCGGCCCGCCGTGCGGAGATCGACGCGCTCAACGTCTTCCCCGTGCCGGACGGCGACACCGGCACCAACCTCTACCTCACCCTCGACTCCGCCCTCGACTCCGTGCGCACCGAGCACGAGGCGGCCGGGATCCTCGGCACCGCGACCCTGGAGCAGGAGTGCACCGCCCTGTCGCGCGCGATGCTGCTCACCGCGCGGGGCAACTCGGGCGTCATCCTCAGCCAGCTCGTCCGCGGGTTCGCCGAGGCCATCGCCGACAGCGGCCTGCCGCAGGCAGGGGCGGAGGTCGTCGCCGACGGCCTGCAGCGCGCCAGCCGCCGGGCGTACGCGAGCGTCACCCGTCCCGAGGACGGCACCATCCTGACCGTCGCCGAGGCCGCGGCCTCCGCAGGTGGCGCCGTCGTCTGCCAGGGCCTGGCCGCCGTCGTGGAGGCGGCCCTGGATGCGGCGACCGAGGCGCTGCGGGCGACGACCGACCAGCTGCCGGCCCTCCAGCGCGCCGGGGTCGTCGACGCCGGCGCAGCCGGCTACCTCCTGCTGCTCGAGGCGCTCGCCCGGGTGGTGCACCAGGACGGTGCCCACGTGGGGGAGCGCATGGAGCCGTTCGCCGAGGACCCCTCCATGCGCCGCCGCGAGGGCTGGAGCACCCATGGTGGGGTCGTGGAGCCCACCGGGCACGACGGCGGACCACCCGCGAGCCTCGCCGACGCCACCGAGGGGGGCCCCGCCTTCGAGGTGATGTACCTCCTGCGCGACAGCGACGAGGAGCGGGCGGCGACGCTGCGTACGGTGCTCGACGAGCTCGGTGACTCCCTGCTCGTGGTCGGTGGGCCGGACCTGTGGAACGTCCACGTCCACGTCGACGACGTCGGCGCCGCCATCGAGGCGGGGCTGGACGCCGGCCGCCCCTACCGCGTGCGGGTGACCCACTTCTCCGACCAGGCCTCCCACCGCCGGCCCTCGAGCGGTGTCGGCGTGGTCGCCTGCGCCGCGGGCCCCGGTCTGGCCGCCGTCTTCGAGGAGGCCGGCGCCGTGGTGGTCGCAAGCGGTCCCGGCCAGCGCGCCTCGGCCGGCCAGCTGCTCGACGCCATCCGCGCCTGCCACACCCTGTCGGTGATCCTGCTGCCCAACGACCGCGACACCGAGCTGGCGGCGCGGGCTGCCGCCAGTGCTGCCGAGCAGGAGGGCCTCGACGTGCACCTCGTGCGCTCGCGGACGGCGGTGCAGGGCCTGGCCGCCTTCGCGGTGTTCGACGCGGCGGCCGGGGTCGCCCGCAACGCGGCCGAGATGAGCCACGCGGCAGCCGCGACGCGTCACGGTGCCGTCGCGGTCGCGAGCAAGCAGGCCCTCACCAGCGCCGGTCCGTGCGAGCCGGGCGACGTCCTCGGGGCCGTCGGCGGCGACGTGGTCGTGGTCGGCCAGGACCTGGCGGAAGTGGCCCTCGACGTGGTGCAGCGACTGCTGTCCAGCGGCGGTGAGCTCGTGACCGTCGTGGGTGGCGAGGACGTCCCGGACGGGCTGGTGGAGGAGCTCGGCCAGCGGGTCGAGCGCCACCACCGCGACGTCACCGTCACGCTCATCGACGGCGGCCAGCCGCACTACCCCCTGCTGCTGGGAGTCGAGTAGGCGTGGTCGACGAGAGCACCAGGCTCGACAAGCTCCTGGGTGCCCGCACCGCCGGCACCCTGGCCAAGCACCGCGAGCTGCACACCGTGGGCGACCTGCTGGAGTTCTGGCCCCGGCGCTACCTCGAGCACACCTCCGACCTGTCCGACCTGCACGTCGGCAAGTACGTCGTGGCCGTCGCCGAGGTGAAGACGGCCGTCACGCGACGGATGCAGAAGCGCCGTGGCGAGATGCTCAACGTGACCATCACCGACGGGCGCAACGACGTCGACCTCGCGTTCTTCAAGGCCTGGGGCCACAAGGACGCCCTGGTGCCGGGGGTGCGCGCGGTCTTCGCCGGCGAGGTCGGGATGTACCGGGGGCGGTGGCAGCTGACCCACCCCGCCTACCAGGTGGTCGAGGGGGACCTCGGCACCGCGGCCACCGAGCGCGGTCCGATCCCCGTCTACCTCCAGGTCAAGGGTCTGCAGAACTGGTCCGTCGCCGAGTGCGTGCGCATCGTGCTGGACCACCTCGAGGACGTGCCCGAGCCGATCCCCGCCACCCTGCGCTCGCGGCACGGGCTGCCGGGACGGCTCCAGGCGCTCCGCGGCATCCACGTGCCCGCGGCGTACCCGGAGGTGCAGCGGGCGCGGCACCGCATGCGCTACGAGGAGGCGCTGGTCTTCCAGACGCTGCTGGCGCAGCAGCGCGCCCGCCGGGCCGCCGACCGCACCACCGGCCGCACGCCGAGGGAGGGCGGGCTGCTCGCGGCCTTCGACGCCCGGCTGCCCTTCGAGCTGACGGCGGGTCAGCGCGAGGTCGGCCGGACGCTCGCCGAGGAGATGGCCCGCGACGTCCCCATGAACCGCCTGCTGCAGGGCGAGGTCGGCTCGGGCAAGACGGTGATCGCCCTGCGCGCAATGCTGGCCGCGGTCGACTCCGGTGGCCAGGCGGCGCTGCTCGCGCCCACCGAGGTCCTGGCCGCCCAGCACCACCGTTCCATCACCACGATGCTCGGCGACCTCGCGGAGGGCGGGATGCTCGGAGGCAGCGCCATCGGCACGCGCGTGGCCCTGCTCACCGGTAGCCAGTCCACCGCTGCACGCCGGGAGAACCTCCTCGCCGCGGCGAGCGGCGACGCCGGGATCGTCATCGGCACCCACGCCCTCATCCAGGACAAGGTGCAGTTCCAGGACCTCGCCCTGGTCGTCGTCGACGAGCAGCACCGCTTCGGCGTGGAGCAGCGAGATGCGTTGCGGGAGAAGGGTTCCCAGCCTCCACACGTATTGGTCATGACCGCCACGCCGATCCCGCGCACGGTGACCATGACGGTCTTCGGCGACATGGAGACCTCGACGCTCTCCGAGCTGCCGCGGGGCCGCTCGCCGATCACCACGCACGTCGTGCCCGCCGACCGCGCGGCCTGGGTGCAGCGCACGTGGGAGCGCGTCGCCGAGGAGGTGCGGGCCGGCCGCCAGGCGTACGTCGTGTGCCCGCGGATCGGCGACGACGGCACCGGTTCGGCGGGCAGCGCCGTGTCCGCGGACGACGAGGAGGTGGCCGTCGTGGTGGCCACCGAGGGCGACGACGAGCCGGCCACCGGCCCAGCGCCCAGGGAGCTCGCGAGCGTGTACGGCGTCGAGGCGGTGCTGCGCGAGAACCCGGCCCTCGCCGGCCTCACCGTCGCGGTCCTCCACGGGCGCATGGCCCCGGAGGACAAGGACGCGGTGATGCGGTCGTTCACCCGGGGCGAGGTCGACGTCCTCGTGTCGACGACCGTCATCGAGGTCGGCGTCGACGTGCCCAACGCCACCGTCATGGTCGTGGTCGACGCCGACCGGTTCGGCGTCTCCCAGCTGCACCAGCTGCGCGGCCGCGTCGGGCGAGGGCGGCACGCCGGGCTGTGCCTGCTCATGACGTCGTCCGAGGCCGAGTCGTCGGTCGAGCGGCTCGAGGCGGTGGCGGGCACCAACGACGGGTTCGAGCTGGCCCGGCTCGACCTCGAGCTGCGGGGGACCGGCGACGTGCTGAGCGGACGGCAGAGCGGCGGGGGCAGGTCCGGGCGAGCCATGGGACGCGGCAGCTTCCGGTTCCTGTCCCTCGTGCGCGACGAGGAGATCATCCTGCAGGCCCGCGACGACGCGGCCGCCCTGGTGGGGGGCGACCCCGAGCTCGCGGAGCACCCGGTCCTCGCCGCCGCGGTGGCCGAGCGCGTGGACGAGGAGCAGGCCGCCTTCCTCGAGCGCGGCTGACCACCGGCGGCAAATCCCCGCGACCCACCCGTCCCCGCAGACCTAGGGTGGCCGCATGATCCTCGCCCACGACGACCTGGGGACAGGTCCCGCCGTCCTGCTGCTGCACTCCGGCGTCACCGACCGCCGCATGTGGGACGCCCTCGTGCCCTCCCTCAGCCACAGCTTCCGCGTGGTGCGCCCGGACCTCCGCGGTTTCGGGGACTCGCCGCTGCCCCCTGAGGAGTACGCCGACGCCGACGACCTCGACGCCCTCCTGGACTCCCTCGGCATCACCGACGCCGCCGTGGTCGGGTCGTCCTTCGGCGGACGCGTCGCCCTGGAGCTGGCCACCCTGCACCCGGCGCGGGTGTCCTCACTGGTGCTGCTCTGCGCGGCCCTGCGAGGCGTCGAGCCCACCCCGGATGCCGCGGCCTTCGGCGACGAGGAGGACCGGCTGCTCGAGGCAGGCGACGTCGAGGCAGCCGTCGAGCTCAACGTGCGGACGTGGCTCGGCCCGGAGGCCGACGACGGGACCCGCGAGCGGGTGGCGACGATGCAGCGGCACGCGTTCGAGGTGCAGCTCGAGGCAGACGCGCAGGAGCCGGGACCCCGGCCGCGGCGGGTGGAGGTCGACCTGGCCGCCGTCGCGGTGCCGACGCTGGTCGTCTCCGGCGCGAAGGACCTCGAGCTGTTCAAGCGGACGGCCACCGTGCTCGCGACCGGGATCCGTGGCGCCGAGGCCGTCGAGCTCGACTGGGCCGGCCACCTGCCGTCGCTCGAGCGCCCCGACGCCGTGCTGGCACTGCTGCTCGACGTCCTGCGCGACGACCCCACCGTCCACCAGCCCTGAGCCCGCGGCCCCCGGCGGGACGGAGGCTCACCGCTGCTACGTTGCCGCCGTGACGCGGATCATCAGTGGACGTGCCGGCGGCCTGCGGCTGGCGACACCCCCCGGTGCAGGCACGCGCCCGACCAGCGACCGCGTCAGGGAGGCCCTGTTCTCGCGGCTGGAGCACCTCGAGGTGGTCGCAGGGACCCTGGTCCTCGACCTCTACGCCGGCTCCGGCGCGCTGGGGCTGGAGGCCCTGAGCCGTGGGGCCGCCGGGGTCCTGCTCGTCGAGTCCGACCCAGCCGCCGCCAGGGTGGCGGAGTCGAACGTGCGCGCCCTCGGCCTCCCCGGCGCCCTCGTCCGGCGCGCGCCGGTGGCCACGGTGCTCAGCACGTCACCGGCGGCGCCGTACGGGCTGGTCCTCAGCGACCCGCCGTACGCCCTCACCGAGGACGAGCTCGCCGAGGACCTCGCCCTGCTCGCCGGGCACGGCTGGCTCACCGACGACGCCCTCGTCGTCGTCGAGCGGTCGTCCCGCTCCCCGGAGCCCCGCTGGCCCGCGGCCTGGGAGCCCGAGGGGGAGCGGCGGTACGGCGAGACGAAGATCTGGTTCGCGGGTCCGCGGCTGCCGGAGGAGCCCGCCTGAGTCGTGTCCGGCGCGGGTGACCCACACGCGGAAGGGCCCGGACCACCGCAGTGGTCCGGGCCCTTCGCACAGGCCGTGGTGGCCGTGTCCGGCCGCGAGGTCCTAGGCGGTCGGTGCCGCCGCGGGGATGATGCTGAACTGCACCGCCCCGGACTGGTCGACGCTGGCGTCGAGCACCTGGTCGCCGAGGGCGACCGCTGCGGTCTCGTCGAGGAAGACCTTCGCGCCGTCGTGCTCGACGACGGCGTCCCCGGGCAGCGCCTCCTCGGCGGTGGTCACGGTGAGGGCGCCCGCGGACGGGTCCTCCTGACTGAAGCGCAGACCGGCGTCGTCGCCGGGCTCGGTCTGGTCGACCAGGGTCTTGACGATCGTGCTGGCGTTCTCGGTGAGGGTGAGCATCGGCTCTCTCTTCCCTAGAGGTCAGGACCCGTCCACCGTCACGCACCTGCCGGGGGCATGCAAACCGGACGTCCGATGGGTGGGACCCGTTGGCACCACGGCCCCAGAAGTGTGCGGACGCCGCTGGTGAGAGAGGGTGAGGCCATGACGGACTATGAGATCCCCCGCCCCACCTCCGGTGACGTCGTCGAGCTCATCCTCGAGGACCACCGCCTGTTCGAGGCGCTCCTGCGCGACCTGCGCGACGCAACCGCCGACCGCGCAGCCGCCCGGGCGGCGCTGTCCGCCGTGCTCATCGCCCACGGCGAGGCAGAGGAGTCCAAGGTCTACCCGAACCTCGAGCGCAAGGACGCCATCACCGACCACGAGGCCGAGCACGGCGAGGAGGAGCACGCCGAGGGCAACGAGGCCCTGCTCGCCCTGCTGGAGTGCAAGGGCACCGACACCCAGAAGTTCGACGACGCGGTCGAGGACCTCGCCACGGCCCTCAACCACCACATCGGCGAGGAGGAGCAGACGATCCTCAACCCGGCCCGTACCGAGGTGTCAGAGGAGGTCCGCGCGGACCTCGGCGAGAAGTGGGCTGCCGAGCGCAACCGCCTCCTCGACGCCGACGCCGGCTCGATCGACAACGTCCGCAAGATCGTCGCCAAGGCGCACGAGGAGGGCCTCCTGCCCGCCGACGACGAGGACGAGTGAGCACGGGCTGAGCCCACTCGCCGGAGCAGGGGGCCGGGGCCGCACCGCTGCTAGCGTGCCGCTGTGACCAGACGGTGTGTGTGCCCCGGCTCCTACGACCCCGTGACGCTCGGGCACGTCGACGCCATCCGACGGGCGTCAACGCTCTTCGACGAGGTGGTCGTGGCCGTCCTGCACAACCCGGCCAAGCAGGGGGTCTTCACCCCGGACGAGCGCCGGGCGCTGATCGAGGACGCGCTGGGCGACCTGCCGGGGGTGAGCGTCGAGGTGTTCGGCGGACGGCTGCTCGTCGACGTCTGCCGGGAGGTCGGGGCCGACGTGGTCGTCAAGGGCCTGCGCAGCGACACCGACTTCGCCTACGAGCTGCCCATGGCCCTGATGAACCGGCACCTGACCGGCCTCGAGACGGTGTTCCTCCCCGGGGAGCCCGGCCTCGCCCACGTGTCGAGCTCCCTGGTCAAGGAGGTGGCTCGCTACGGCGGCGACGTGAGCGGCCTGGTCACCGACCGGGTGCGCGACGAGCTCACGGCACGGCTCACCCGCTCCTGACGGTCGTAAGGGCGGGCCCCCCTAGCGGCAGCTGGGCTTCGTCGTCAAAGAGCACTGCCAGATCACGCAGATCCATGCATTTGATCTGGATCCTGCCCCTGTGCGCCCAATAACGTCTCGATGCCTTCGAACGGAGGCAAGCAAGCGACAACGGGAGAAAAATGAAGCGAGCAAAGCTTGCAGGGGCGGTTCTGGCGGTCAGCGCCACGATGGGCGTAGTGGGGGCCGGTGCGGCGAGCGCGAGCACGACGGCGCCGCAGATCGCGTATGGCGCCTCCGGCTACAAGGTCAAGTGCGTCCAGGTCGCCCTCAACTACCACTACGGCATCAGCATGTCCGTCGACGGCGTGTTCGGGTCCACCACGCAGAAGTGGGTGCGTCAGCTCCAGTCCGACGGTGGGCTGAGCGTCGACGGCGTGGTGGGCAAGTACACCGGCAACCTGCTCATGGGGACACTCAACAAGACCGGGCACTCCGACTGCTACGCCTACATCCCCACGACCTACTAGCCAGAACCGTCGGCGCCCTCGGTGCGGGACCCCATGGTCCGCACCGGGGGCGCTGACCCATGGTCCGCACCGGGGGCGCTTCGCGTCGTAGAGACCTCTGGCCCCACTAGCGCGTGGGGACAGGGCGGTCCAGCCCGCGAGGTCTGCAGGGCGCAGCCGCGCATTTGGGGAGTACGGCGCGCTCCGGTAACCTCGTGCGTCGGTCTACGTCCTCGCCCGAGGTACGGACCGAGTCACTCGACACAGCTGGAGCCATGGAACACCTCAACCCCCGATCGCCGCTGGTCTTCGACACCACGGACCTCGGTCGGCGACCCGGATCCATGGTGCAGGTCCAGCGAACCGTCGAGGCGCCTGCCGACTTCGGCACGGAGGTCATCGCGGTGCCGCAGGGTGCCCCGATGGAGCTCGAGCTGCGGCTCGAGTCCGTGGTCGAGGGCGTGCTGGTCACCGGCTCGGTCCACGCCACGGCAACCGGCGCCTGCGTGCGGTGCCTGGACCCGGTCACCCACGAGGTGGACGGGCACTTCCAGGAGCTGTTCGCCTACGCCGACCGTGCCGCCCACCACCGCGAGGTGGGGGCGGACGACGACGAGACCGAGGAGCACAAGCTCGAGGGCGACCTGTTCGACCTCGAACCCGTGCTCCTGGACACGGTGGTGCCCGCACTGCCGTTCCAGCCGGTGTGCCGGGAGGACTGTCCGGGTCTGTGCTCCGAGTGCGGAGCGCACCTGGCCGACGATCCCGACCACCAGCACGACGTGATCGACCCCCGGTGGTCCGCGCTCTCCGCGCTGTCCGCCGACGCCAGCACCACCACCCCGAGCACCATCGAAGAGAAGAGGAACTGACGTGGCTGTCCCGAAGCGGAAGACGTCGCGCTCCAACACCCGTTCGCGTCGCGCGAACTGGAAGACGACGGCGACCACGCTGACCACGTGCCCCCAGTGCAAGGCCCCGACGCAGCCGCACCTGGCCTGCCCGTCGTGCGGCACCTACAAGGGCCGTCACTACACGACCGCCGAGCGCACCGAGCACCAGGGCTGAGCCGGTCTGACCACCGCGTGAGCTCCACTCCGACTCCTGCCGGGGGCAGCGCGACGCAGCGGCCCGTCGACGACTTCCTGCAGCACCTCACCGAGGTGGTGCAGGCGCCGGTCGACGAGCCGCTGCTCCTGCGTGCCCTGACCCACCGCTCGTACGCGTACGAGAACGGCGGCCTGCCCAACAACGAGCGCCTCGAGTTCCTCGGCGACTCGGTGCTGGGCCTCGTCGTCACCGACACGCTCTACGCCACGCACCCCGACCTGCCCGAGGGCCAGCTGGCCAAGCTGCGGGCCGCCGTGGTCAACATGCGCGCGCTCGCCGAGGTGGCCCGCACCATCGGGCTCGGCGACCACGTGATGCTGGGGCGCGGCGAGGAGAGCACCGGCGGCCGCGACAAGGCCTCGATCCTCGCCGACACGATGGAGGCGGTCATCGGGACCGTCTACCTCTCGGCCGGCATGGAGGCGGCGGCGACATTCGTGCACCACCTGCTCGACCCGCTGATGGCGCAGAGCGCGACCCTGGGTGCAGGTCTGGACTGGAAGACGAGCTTGCAGGAGCTGTCCGCGGCCACCTCCTCGGGTGTCCCCGAGTACCAGGTCGACGAAGAGGGCCCCGACCACGAGAAGACCTTCCACGCGCGGGCGGTGGTGGGCGCCGAGGTGCTCGGCACCGGTACCGGGCGATCCAAGAAGGAAGCGGAGCAGAAGGCGGCCGAGGTGGCCTGGCGGGCCCTCACGGCCCGCGCCGCCCGCCTGTCCGCGAAGACCGCCTCCGCCGACGAGTCCGCCGAGGACCCCGCACCACGTGCCTGAGCTGCCCGAGGTCGAGGTCGTGCGACGGGGGCTGGCCGACCACGTGGTCGGCCGCACCATCGAGCGCGCCGAGTTCTTCGGGACCCGGGTCGCGCGCCGCCACCTGCCCGGCCCCAGGGACCTCGCCGATCGGCTCGCCGGCAACCACGTCGAGGACGCGCGGCGCCGCGGCAAGTACCTCTGGCTCGTCCTGTCGGGCCCGGACGGCTCGCGCCAGGGGCTGGTCACCCACCTCGGCATGAGCGGCCAGCTCCTCGTGGAGGCGCCGGACGCCCCGCGCGAGAAGCACCTGCACGCGGTGGTGGACTTCGACGACGACGGGCCGCAGCTGCGCTTCGTCGACCAGCGCACCTTCGGCGGCATGGCGCTCGCCGAGCTGACGCCCGACGACGTGCCCGAGCCGGTCGCCCACATCGCCCCGGACCCCCTCGAGGGTGGCTACGACCAGGCCGCCGTCGTGCGCCGGATGAAGGGCAAGGACGTGGCCGTCAAGCGGGCCCTGCTCGACCAGACCCTCGTCTCCGGGGTCGGCAACATCTACGCCGACGAGGCGCTGTGGCGGGCGCAGGTCCACGGGGAGCGGCTGTGCTCGTCCCTGACGAAGCCGACGTTGGCGCGGGTGCTGGACCACGCGCGCGAGGTCATGCTCGAGGCGCTCGGCCAGGGCGGCACGAGCTTCGACGCGCTCTACGTCAACGTCAACGGCGCCTCCGGCCACTTCGACCGCTCGCTGCACGCCTACGGCCAGGAGGGCCGACCCTGCGACCGGTGCGGCACCCCGATCCGCCGCGAGGCGTTCATGAACCGGTCGTCGTACTCCTGCCCCCGGTGCCAGCCCCGCCGCAGGGCACGTCGCGGCTGACAGCAGGACCTCCGCGGTTGTACAACAGGGGGGAGAGGGTGGTGCAGATGGATCGTGAGGGACCGGCCAGGGCCGTCGTCTGGGTGCACGGCCGGGTGCAGGGAGTCGGGTTCCGCTGGTGGGTGCGCGCGAGGGCCTTGGAGCGGGGGCTCGTGGGCCACGCGCGCAACGCCCCCGACGGGCGGGTGGAGGTCGTCGCCCAGGGCGACCCGGACCAGCTGCGCGAGTTCGTGGCCCTGCTCGAGGAGAAGCCGAGCCAGCACCTCCGGCCCGGTGAGGTCGAGGTCTGCGTCACCGCGTGGGGGGCGCCGCGCGACGGGGTCATGGGGTTCGTCGAGAAGTAGGGCCTCCATTGACCGGGGCTGGGCTGGATGTCACCCTGAGAGACGGCCCCCACACCGGCACCCCGACGACCACGAGTCGTCCCCCGAGGAGACATCATGGCCAAGGCCCTCGTCGGCTACCGCGTCGCCTACGACCAGCGACTCATGCACGAAGCCCTGGAGCTGCGCCGCCGCGTCGCCGACCTCGAGCACCTCGTCGACCGCCTCCAGAGGGACAACGACCAGCTGCGCGAGGATCTGAGACAGCCGGACGCCGTCGGCGCGGGCGCGCCTACGATTGCCGGGTGACCCAGCCCGCACAGCCACTCCCGGAGCCCGGTCCCACCCCGTCCAGCACTGCGACGGCCGACCTCCACCGCCTGCGCGCGAGCATCGACAACATCGACGCAGCCCTCATCCACCTGCTCGCGGAGCGCTTCAAGTGCACCCAGCGGGTCGGCGAGCTCAAGGCCCGCGAGGGTATGCCGCCGGCGGACCCGGCGCGTGAGGAGGAGCAGATCGCCCGGCTGCGCGACCTCGCGGACACCGCGGGGCTCGACCCGACGTTCGCGGAGAAGTTCCTCAACTTCGTCATCGCCGAGGTCATCCACCACCACGAGGCCATCGCCCGCGACTGAGCCGGACCGCGCGCGGCAGGCTCCGGCGCTGTCCGACGGCACTGTCGTCACACCAGCCACACGGGCCCCTCGGCGAGGCCCGTACCCGGCGTGGCGGCCCGCGCGCACCACGGGGCGCCACCGCCCCGCCGGTACAGTGAGCGCGATCCGGACCACGCGACGAGAGACGACCTCCAAGGCATGTACGTCAAGAGCCTGACCCTGAAGGGCTTCAAGTCCTTCGCCTCGGCGACCACGATGCGCCTCGAGCCCGGCATCACCTGCATCGTCGGCCCCAACGGCTCCGGCAAGTCCAACGTCGTCGACGCGCTCGCTTGGGTCATGGGGGAGCAGGGCGCCAAGAGCCTGCGCGGCGGCAAGATGGAGGACGTCATCTTCGCCGGTACCGCCGGCCGCGCACCCCTCGGTCGCGCCGAGGTGGCGCTGACCATCGACAACTCCGACGGCGCGCTGCCGATCGACTACACCGAGGTCACGATCGCGCGGACGATGTTCCGCAACGGCGGCTCGGAGTACGCCATCAACGGCACGTCCTGCCGCCTGCTCGACGTCCAGGAGCTGTTGTCCGACTCCGGCATCGGCCGCGAGATGCACGTCATCGTCGGCCAGGGCCAGCTCGACGCCGTGCTGCGCGCGACCCCCGAGGAGCGCCGCGGCTTCATCGAGGAGGCGGCCGGCGTCCTCAAGCACCGCAAGCGCAAGGAGAAGGCGCTCCGCAAGCTCGAGTCGATGGAGGCCAACCTCACCCGGGTCAACGACCTCACCGGTGAGATCCGCCGCCAGCTCGGCCCGCTCGGCCGCCAGGCCGAGGCCGCCCGCCGGGCCGCCGTCATCCAGGCCGACGCCCGCGACGCCCGCCTGCGCCTGCTCGCCGACGACCTCGTGCAGCTCACCTCCACCCTCGAGCAGGAGGTCGCCGACGAGTCGGCCCTCATCGCCAAGCGCACCGAGGTCGAGGAGGGGCTGGCCGCGCTGCGCAGCCGCCTGGCCGTCCTCGAGCAGCAGGCGCAGGACGCCGCCCCGGAGCTGACGCGGGCGCAGGAGCGCTGGTTCAGCCTGCAGCAGCTGCGCGACAAGCTGTCGTCGACCGAGTCGCTGGCGGCCGAGCGCGTCCGCCTGCTCAGCCAGGACAGCCAGGACGAGCAGACCACCGGCCGCGACCCCGAGGAGCTCAAGGCGCAGGCCGCCGAGGCGCGCCGCCAGGAGGAGTCACTGCTCGCCGAGGTGCGCGAGGCCGCGGCCCGGCTCGAGGCGGCCGTCGCCGCCCGCACGGAGGCGGAGCAGGCGTACGCCGCGGAGCAGCAGCGCCTGCAGCGGCTGCTCCGGGCCGCTGCCGACCGCCGCGAGGGACTCGCCAAGCTGGCCGGCCAGGTCGGCGCCCGTCGAAGCCGGATCGAGGCCGGGGAGGCCGAGATCGGCCGCCTGCGGGGGATCGTCGCCCAGTCGCTGGAGCGGGCCGCCGCTGCGGAGCAGGAGTTCACCAGCCTCGAGGCGTCCGTCGCCGTCGACGAGGAGGGCGAGGAGGGACTCGACAGCGCCTACGAGAAGGCCGCCGCGGTCCTCGAGAAGGCCGAGGCCGAGGTCGAGGAGCTCCGTGAGGCCGAGCGGGCCGCCGAGCGCGACCGCACCACCTCCGCTGCCCGCCTCGAGGCCCTCGAGCTCAGCCTGTCGCGCAAGGACGGCGCCGCGACCCTGCTCGCCGCCGCCGACTCCCGCCACGGCATCGTCGGCTCGGTCGCCTCGCTGCTGCAGGTGCAGGGCGGGCACGAGGCCGCGGTCGCCGCAGCCCTGGGGTGGGCCGGTGACGCGCTCGCGGTCGAGTCGGTCGACCACGCCGCCCGCGCCCTGGTCACCCTGCGCGACGACGACGCCGGCAGGGCGGCCTTCCTCGTCGGGCAGACCGCCACGTCCAGCGACCCGGCGAGCTGGCCGCAGCTCGAGGGCTCGGCCGTCTGGGCGCGTGAGGTCGTGCAGGCTCCGGCCACCGTCCGCCCCGCGGTCGAGCAGCTGCTCGACAGGGTGGCGCTGGTCGCCGACCCCGCGCTGGCGGCCGCCCTCGTCGCCCGTGGCGACGGCATCACCGCGGTCACCGCCGACGGCGACGTGTTCGCCCCCGGCTTCGTCCGCGGCGGAAGCAGCCACGCCCCGAGCCTCATCGAGATCCAGTCCGCCGTCGACGAGACCCGCGACCGCGTCGCCGAGGCCACCCGCCGCGGTGAGCAGGCGCGGTTCGCCCTCACCGGTGCGCAGGAGCGCCACCGGGTCGCGGCCGACGAGGTCGAGGCCGCCCTGGAGGCGCTGCACGACTCCGACGCCAAGATGGCCGCCGTCGCCGAACGGCTCGGCCACCTCGGTGCCACGGTCAGGGCCGCCAAGGCCGAGGCCGAGCGCACCGAGCGCAGCATCGCCGACGCCACCACCGCGCTCGAGGCCGACCGGACCGAGCTCGCCGCGCTGACCGAGCGCCTCGACGAGGCGAGTGCCGAGCCGACCGAGTCCCAGGACCCGAGCACCGACGAGCGCGACCGGCTCGAGGCCGAGGCCAGCCGCGGGCGGGCGACCGAGACCGAGCTGCGCCTGACGCTGCGTACCAAGGAGGAGCGGGCCCGCGCCCTCAAGGGGCGCGCCGACTCCCTCGAGGGAGCAGCCCGCAACGAGCTCGCCGCGCGCCAGCGCCTCGCCGCCCGCCAGGAGCGCCGCAAGCGCGAGGCGTCGATGGCCGAGGCGGTCCGCCGCGGCGCCGCCTACGCGGTCTCCCTCGTGGCGGGCACCCTCGACACCGCGGCCGGCCAGCGGGCCGCGGCCGAGACCGCCCGTACCGAGCGCGACCAGGCCCTCGCCCAGGTGCGCCGTGAGGTGAGCACGCTCCAGGACGAGCTGCGTGAGCTCACCGACACCGTGCACCGCGACGAGGTCGCCCGCACCCAGCAGCGGCTGCGCATCGAGGCCATGCAGGCCAAGGCCGTCGAGGAGCTCGGCATGGACCCGGCCGTGCTCATGGAGGACTACGGCCCCCACCAGCCGGTGCCCCACATCGCCGGGCCCGACGAGGACCCCGACACGCTGCCGGAGCCGGCGCCCTTCGTCCGTGACGTCCAGGAGAAGCGGCTGCGCAAGGCCGAGCGGGCGCTGTCGGCCCTGGGCCGGGTCAACCCGCTGGCGCTGGAGGAGTTCGCGGCGCTGGAGGAGCGGCACAAGTTCCTCACCGAGCAGCTCGAGGACCTCAAGAAGTCCAAGCGCGACCTGCTCGACATCGTGCGAGAGGTCGACGAGCGCGTCGAGCGCGTGTTCACCGAGGCCTACCACGACACGGCAGCCCAGTTCGAGCAGGTCTTCGGGCGGCTGTTCCCCGGCGGCGAGGGACGGCTCACGCTCACGGACCCCTCGAACATGCTCACGACGGGCATCGAGGTCGAGGCACGCCCGCCCGGCAAGAAGATCAAGCGGCTCTCGCTGCTCTCCGGTGGCGAGCGGTCCCTGGTGGCGGTGGCGCTGCTCGTGTCGATCTTCAAGGCGCGGCCCAGCCCCTTCTACATCATGGACGAGGTGGAGGCGGCGCTCGACGACGCCAACCTCGGTCGCCTCATCACCCTCTTCGAGGAGCTGCGCGACTCCAGCCAGCTCATCGTCATCACCCACCAGAAGCGGACGATGGAGGTCGCCGACGCACTGTACGGCGTCTCGATGCGCGGCGACGGCGTCACCACGGTGGTGTCCCAGCGCATCCGGGACGTCGCAGCACGCAGCGCCTGAGGCGGGGCCGCGGCCCTGCTCGTCCACCGGCGCGGCAGGTGTCCACGGGCGGGGTGTCGATTTGGCCAGCCGCGGTGCGGCAGGGCACCCTAGACCCATGGTTGCGCTGATCATCGGAATGGTGCTGTGCGTCGGACTGGCGGTCGCCGTCGTCGCCGTGGTCGCCGTCCCGGCACGCAGGGAGGGCCGCGTGCTGCTCAGCCCCCAGGGCGAGGAGATCGTGGCGACGGTCAAGGAGAAGACCGAGGCCACCATCGAGGCCACGGTGGAGAAGACCAGCGACGTCCTCAGCGCCACGCGCGACAAGGTCGGCGACACCGTCCAGCGCGACAGCGCCGAGGACGCAGGGCGGCACCGCGCCGGCTGAGACCCGCGCGTTCACTGAACACCCCGTGACAATCGTCATGGGGTGTCCTCATCCGTTCAGCCGATGCTGGGGCGGGCCCGACCGGGCCCACCCCCTTGTCGGAGGAGACAACACGATGAGATCCCCCACCACCCGAACCCGCCGGCTGGTCGCCGGAGGAGTCGGGCTCGCCCTGGTCGTCGGCGGCTCTGCCGGCTTCCTCGGCCGCCACGAGCTCAACGAGGCGTGGCTGAAGTACCAGTGGCGCGACAGGCACTACAACGGCGCGGTCATGGAGAAGGCGCTCATGATCGCCGGCGGCAACCCCACCGAGGCCCAGAACGAGTCGAAGGAGGCCGTGACGATCGCCGAGCAGTTCGCGCAGGCGCGGACCGCCCCCGGCATCGTGGCCCCCGGCGCCTACGGCAGCGCCTACTCCCAGATCCAGGCGCTCCCCTCGACCGCGGGCACGTGGCACGAGGTCACCAAGGTGCCCTACAACGCCGACGACCCCCGCTACCGCGACTACTACTCGAACTCCTCCGGCGGGTCCGGCTACGTCACCGGGCGCATCACGGGGCTCGCGGCCGACTCGGCCGACCACGTGTACGCCGCGGGCGCCGACGGCGGCGTGTGGCGCTCCACCACCGGTGGGGGAGCGTGGACGCCGATCGCCGACGCGCTGCCGTCCCTGAGTGGCGGGGACCTCCAGCTCGCGGGCTCGGACGGGTCGCTGTGGTTCTCCACCGGCGAGGCCAACACCGGTGGCACGTCCTACGTCGGCGCCGGGGTCTTCCGCCTCGCGAACCCGGCGTCCGGCACCTTCGCCCCGACCGACCGCGTCGGTGGCAAGGAGCTGGAGTCCACGACCATCGGCCGGCTGCGCTGGGGCGGTTCCACCGTCTTCGCCGCGACCAACCGGGGCATCTGGTACCACGCGGCCGGCAGCAAGGCGGGCGCCTGGACCTTCGGCTTCGCCCCCAGCCCCTCGTGGATGCCGCGGATCACCGACGACGCCGGCCACGTCCTGGTGCCGGCCGGCTCCGACTGGACCGGCAACACCTCCTCCGGACCGACCGACGCGGCGTACAAGAACATCGTCAACGACATCGCCGTCGACCCGAAGAACCCCAAGCACGTCGTCGCCGCGATCGGCTGGCGCTCGGGTGACACCTACAACGGCTTCTACGAGACCAACGACTTCACGCAGGGGCCCTCGAGCTGGCACAAGCTCCCGGTGACCCTCGGCGGCATCACCAACTCCAACGACGTGGGCTACTCGACGTTCGCCTTCAGCAAGAACGGCGACCGCCTCTACGCGATGGTGCAGCAGCCGAGCAAGATCAACTCGGCGTCCTCGCTCGCGGGGATCTTCGTCTCCAAGACCGGTTCGCCCCTCGGCCCGTGGAACAAGATCGCCGACTCGGCCCAGCTGCACAACAGCGGCTCGGCCCTGGACCGCAAGGGGTACGCCGTCGGCGTGCAGGCCTGGTACAACCAGTTCCTCCAGGTGGACCCGGCGAACGCCGACCACGTGTGGGCGGGCCTCGAGGAGGTCTTCGAGACCAAGGACGCCGGCTCGCACTGGTCGGCCGTTTCGCCGTACTGGAACTTCAACTTCCCCTGCTGGAGCTACGACGACGCGAAGAACACCTGCCCGCTGGCCGGGCACCCCGACCAGCACTCGGTGACGGTCGGCACGTCGGGCGGCAAGCCCGTGGTGCTGTTCGGCAACGACGGTGGCGTCTACCGCCGGCCGGTCAACGGCACGGTCAACGCCAACGGCAACGCCACCGACCTGGTGTCGGTGTCGCGCGACGGGACCCTCGGGGCCCTGCAGTACTACTCCTCGTCGGTGGGCAAGGACCCGTCCGGCACGGGCGTGGTGGTCTCCGGCGGCCTGCAGGACAACGGCGTCTCCAACCTGCGCAAGGTGGCCCCGAACGGCACCAACGGCGACACCGAGATGGGCTCGAACTTCGGTGGCGACGGCGGCGACGGCGCGGCGGACCCGCGCAACGGCTGCAACCAGCTGCAGGAGTACACCAACCTCGCGGTCTACGTGACCAACAACTGCGCCACCAACCCGAACTCGACGGTCAACCAGGGCACCGCGACCTCGTGGTCGCTGGACCCGGGTGACCCGAACGCGCGGTTCATCGCCCCCATCGGCCTGGACGGCGGCAACCCGGACAACGCGATCTTCGGCGGCCAGTACGTCTACACCGCCTCGAAGGTGTGGGCAGCCCGCGACAAGTCGGCGCTGACGAAGGTGTTCGACCTCGGCGCCGGGCACTCGGCGACCGCGGTGTCGATGCAGAACGGCACGGCGTACGTCTCGTGGTGCGGTCCCTGCAACAACAACGGGTTCACCCGGGGGATCGCCACCAACGCCGGTGGCACGTGGCACCAGCTCACCCTGGACTCCGCCTTCCCCAACCGGTTCGTCCAGGGCCTGACCATCGACCCGGCCGACGGCAACCACGCGTACGCCGCCATCAACGGCTTCTCGCGCCGGTTCACCGAGGGCCCGGGTGCCGGGGTCGGCCACCTCTACGAGACCAGTGACGGCGGTGCCCACTGGACCGACGCCAGCGGCAACCTGCCCGACGTGCCGGCCAGCAGCATCAAGCGGCTCGCCAACGGTGCGCTCGTGCTGGGGACGGACCTCGGTGCCTTCTACCGGGCGTCCGGCTCGACGTCGTGGCAGCGGCTCGGCTCCGGCCTGCCGCTCACCGTGGTGATGGACATCGAGGTCGCGCCGGACGGCAACCTCTACGCCGCGACGCACGGCCGTGGCATGTGGAGCATCCCCGCCCCGCAGTGACCGGCCACGGCCCCGCAGCCCGGGGCCGAGGCCTGTCGAAGCAGTGAACGGTGCCCCGTCGACCACGGTCGGCGGGGCACCGTCGTGTCAGGCGCGGCAGCGCGCAGGTGAGAGGATGGCGCGCGTGATTGATCAGCTCTGGGAATGGATCGCCATCGCCGTCGGGCTCCTCGTGGTGTTCGGGGCCCTGGTCGTCGGCCTCGTGCGGGGCCGCGGCGGACGGACTCGGCAGGGGCCCGCGTCCGGGCGCACCGGCGGGACGGACGTGCTGCCCGGTGTCGGTGACGACGCCACGCCACCGCGGGACGCGCCCAAGCGCTCCGTCGAGGACGCCGGCAGCGTCGACACGCTGCCCGCTCCCGGCCAGCCGGAGACCCTGCCCGAGGTCGAGCCGACCCCGACGCTGGAGCGCCCGGCCTCGGCCCAGGGCCGCCTGACCCGCCTGCGTGCGCGCCTGTCGCGCTCCAACTCCGCCCTCGGCAAGGGCCTGCTCGCGCTGCTGTCGCGCGGCCGGCTCGACGAGGCCGCGTGGGAGGAGGTCGAGGACACCCTCATCGGCTCGGACCTCGGTGTCGAGGCGACGACCGAGCTCGTCGACCGGCTGCGGACCCAGGTGGCCGTAGAGGGCACGACCGACGAGGCCACCGTGCGCGGCTGGCTCCGCGAGGACCTGCTGCGCCTGGTCGACCCGACCATGGACCGTGCGGTGGCGAGCAGCCGCGTCGAGGGGCGCCCGGCCGTCGTCCTGGTCGTCGGGGTCAACGGCACCGGCAAGACCACCACCGTCGGCAAGCTGGCGCGGGTCCTGGTCGCCGAGGACAAGGACGTCGTCCTCGGTGCCGCCGACACCTTCCGGGCCGCGGCGGCCGACCAGCTCGAGACCTGGGGCGCCCGCGTGGGAGTCCCGACCGTACGGTCCGACCGTGACGGGGCCGACCCGGCCGCGGTCGCGTTCGACGCCGTCAAGGCCGGCGCCGAGATGGAGGCCGACGTCGTCATCGTCGACACCGCGGGCCGGCTGCACAACAAGGTCGGCCTCATGGACGAGCTCGGCAAGGTCAAGAGGGTCATCGAGAAGCAGAGCCCGATCGACGAGGTGCTGCTGGTCCTCGACGCGACCACCGGCCAGAACGGCCTGCGCCAGGCCGAGGTGTTCGCCCAGGTCGTCGACGTCACCGGCATCGTCCTGACCAAGCTCGACGGCACGGCGAAGGGCGGCATCGTCGTGTCCGTGCAGCGCAAGCTCGGCGTGCCGGTCAAGCTCGTCGGCCTGGGGGAGGGCCCGGACGACCTGGCGCCGTTCGACCCCGAGGCGTTCGTCGACGCGCTGCTCGACTGAGGGTGCCGCTCCCCAGGGCACGCCCCGTTCTCGCCGCCGGACTGCTCGCCGCAGGCCTGCTGGCGCTGCCGTGGGCTGCCTCCCGCGCGGCCGCGGACACCCAGCGCGACTTCCCGGTCCTCGACGAGCGGGTCACCGAGTCCTCCGGCCTGGCGCTGAGCCGTCGGCACCCGCACACCGTCTGGACCGCCAACGACTCCGGCGACGGCCCCAGGCTCTTCGCCGTCGACACCCGCACCGGCCGGACGACCGGAGTGCACACCTACGGCGCCCCGGTGCGCGACGTCGAGGCGCTCGCGGTCACCCCGCAGGGCAGGGTCCTCGTCGGCGACCTGGGCGACAACACCGCCAGCCGCAGTGTGGTCCGCATCTTCTGGTTCGACGAGCCCGACCTCGGCCGGACCTCGGGACGCTGGGCGTCGTGGGAGCTCGTGTACCCGGACGGCCCCCACGACGCGGAGTCGCTGGCCGTCGACCCCCGCACCGGCCGGGTCCACGTCGTGACCAAGGGGGCGAGCGGCGCCGTCTACGTCCTGCCCCCGAAGCCGAGCCGCAGCGGGGTCAACCGGCTCACCCGCGTCGGGCCGGCCCCGGCCTTCGCGACCGATGCGGTCTTCCTGGCCGACGGGTCGGGCCTGCTCGTGCGGACGTACACGCAGGTCGTCCGGCTCGACCCGTCGACCTTCCGCGCGGTGGGGTCTGCGCTGCTGCCCCTGCAGCGCCAGGGCGAGACCATCGCCCTGGCCCCCGGTGGCGACCGGCTGCTCGTGGGCAGCGAGGGGGTGCGCTCGACCGTGCGCGTCGTCGACGTGCCGCCCGCCCTGCCCGCGACCGCGACCACCCCGACCGGCCCCTCCACGACACCGTCGACCACCTCGACCGCCTCCGCGGGAAGCACCTCGCCGACCGCGACCACCGCGCCGGCGCCGGGCGCGACCTCCGGGGGCCCACGTCCCGCCTCCCTGCCGGTCAGCGGACGGCAGGTCGTCTGGGCGGCCTCGTCCTCGGCCGCGCTGGTGCTCCTCGCCCTCCTGACCACCTGGCTCGCCCGCCGGGCGTGGCGGTGACGCCCGTGGACCAGGAGCAGGTGCTCCACGGTGGCAACACCGGGCACGTCGTCCGCGTGGGCGACACGGTGCGCCGCCGCGCCGGCCACTGGACGCCCGCCGTGCACGCGCTGCTGCACCACCTCGCGGCGGTCGGCTTCGACGCCGTACCGCGCCCGCTCGGCACCGACGCGCAGGGGCGGGAGGTGCTGACGTACGTCGAGGGGGTCGCGGGCGCGCTGGGCCCGCAGCAGCTGCCCGCGCAGTTCCAGACGCTCGACGCCTGTCGCGCCATCGGCGCCTGGCTGAGGGCGTTCCACGAGGCGCAGGCGGGGTTCGCCCCCGACCCGGCGCTGCCGTGGCGGGTCTCGCCGGGCCGCTCGTTGCGACCCGGCGAGGTGGTCGTCCACCACGACGTGGGCACCTACAACACGGTGCTGCGTGCCGACGGGTCGTTCGCGGTGATCGACTTCGACTTCGCCTCTCCGGGCGACCCGCTCGAGGACCTCGCCTACGTGCTGTGGTCGTGGACGCCGCTGTGGCACGACCCCGCCGCGGTCCGCCTGGAGATGGGCGAGGTGACGATGGCCGACCGGCTCCACAAGTTCGCGGCGGTCGTCGACGGGTACGCCGCCGACGCGGGGCAGCGGCAGCGGGTGCCGGACGCCGTGCTCGACTGCATGGAGTCGCACGCGAGGACGATCGAGGAGCTGGCCGCGGAGGGCGACCCGGCCTTCGTGCGGATGCTGGGCGAGGGGCACGCCGACCGCCCTCGGCGCGACGCCGCGTGGTTCGGCCGGCGGCGGGACCTCTTCGCCGCGGGGGTGGCCCGTGACGCCACCCGCTGAGCCACACCCCATGGCCTACCCTGTGGGCGTGGAGACGGGGGTCGTGCGGCTGGGCGCCGCGGCGAAGGCCTGGCGTGCCGCAGTGGTCCTGGTCCTCACCGGCCTGTTCTGCGCGGGCTCCCTCGTGGGCGACGACCACTGGTGGCCGTTCAGCCCCTGGCGCATGTTCTCCACGTCGCAGGCCCCCACCGGCGCCGTCTGGTCCACCGGCATCGAGGTGCAGACCGCCGACGCGCCGGGGAAGTGGGTCCCCGCCCCGCTCACACCCGGCAACACCGGGCTCAACCGCGCCGAGATCGAGGGTCGCATCCCGCAGATCGAGGCCGACCCCGCCCGCCTGGGCACCCTCGCGCGCAGCCACGCCGAGCTGCGCCCGACCTCCGCGGCCTGGACCGCCCTGCGCGTCGTCCGCCGCCAGGTCGTGGTCGTCGACAGCCGGCCGACCGGCGAGGTGCGTGCGGAGGTCCTCGCGCAGTGGACCGCGCCGTGAGCCGCCTCTGGGGGTGGCTCTTCACGCCGATGCCCCTGGCCCGGGTGGCCACCCTGCGCCTGCTCGTCTTCGCCTTCGTGGTCGTCGACGTGCTCGGGCTGCACACCTCCGGCTGGTACCACGGTTGGGCCGACCCGGTCTGGTACGAGCCGCTCGTCATGGGCAGGGTGCTGCACCTGCCGGCCGCGACCGTGCTCCTGGTGCAGGTGCTGAAGTGGGGCTGTGTCGCGGCGGCGCTCGCCGCGATGACCGGGCGCGCCCCACGCCTGCTCGGGTGGACCGTGGCCGTGGGCTGGGTCTGGTACCAGTACGTCGCCTTCAGCTACGGCAAGGTCGACCACGACCGGGCCGACTTCGTCGTCGCCCTCGCCCTGCTGCCGACCGTGGGGCTGGCCCACCTGGACGACCGCAGGCGCAGCGAGGCGGCCGGGCTGGCCCTGCGTGCCGTGCAGCTGGCCGCGGTCGCCACCTACTTCCTGTCGGCCTGGGCCAAGGTCCGGTTCGGCGGCTGGGACTGGGTCAACTCGGCGACGATGGTCCGCGCGGTGGTCCGCCGCGGCACCCCGTGGGCGCAGTGGCTGCTCGAGGCGCCGTGGACCCTGCACGCCTTCCAGTGGGTGCTGTTCACCGCCGAGCTGACCTCACCGGTGATCTTCGTGCTGTCGGAGCGCTGGCGCCGTCGTGTGGTGGCGGCCTGGTTCGTCTTCCACGCCATGACCTACGCAGCCATCACCATCGCGTTCTGGCCGCACCTGGTGATGATGCTCGCCTTCCTGCCCCTGGAGCAGTACGCGGCGCGGCTGCGTACGCGGCTCGCGCGCCGCGAGGAGCGTTCGGGTGCCCCGGTGGGAAGCGCTGGCTAGCATCGCGGGATGAGCCGAGCCGACCACGTCGCCGCCTTCCTCGCCGCCGTCGACCTCACCTGGGAGCTGGCCAACACCGCACCGGTACGGGACTCCTGGTCGCAGGAGAGCAGCTGCGCCGGGATGACCGTCGGTGGGCTGACCCACCACCTGCTCAACCAGGCGGGCAACACCGCCAGGGGCCTGCAGGCCGACCCGCGGCCCGATGAGCCCATCCCGCTGCTCGCGCACTACGAGAGCGCCGCCTGGGTGCGCGCGGACCTCGACGACGAGGTCAACGTCGGCATCCGGGAGGGCGACAACGAGCGCGCCCTGGCCGGTCCGGACGCCGTGCTCGCCGCCGCACGGGAGGACATCGACGCCCTGCCGGACCTGCTGACCCGCCCGCGTGACCCCGACACCATCTTCATCCCGTGGCAGGGCTGGGCGCTGACCACCGAGGACTTCCTGACCACCCGCATGATGGAGATGGTCGTGCACGGCGACGACCTCGCGAGCAGCGTCGGGCTCGAGGCGCCCACCTACCCCGAGGGCGTCATCACCCCGGTGCTCGGCCTGCTCACCGGGGTCGCAGTGCGGCGCCACGGGCAGACCGCGGTCGTGCGGGCCCTGAGCCGGCCCCAGCGGGCACCCGAGGTCGTCTCCGCCTTCTGAGCGTTCCCGACGGCCCGCTCCCACCGGCGTGCCCACCGCCGCTCCCACCATGCGAGACGTGCACCCGCCCTTTACCTGATGCTTACCGTTGCGACGATCCGCTAACACGCCCGTAACACGTCCCGCGCACCCCGGAAACGCGCCCTCGGCACAGTTCTGGCCATGGAGATCAACACCGGCGACACCGCTTGGGTCCTGGCCAGTGCCGCGTTGGTGCTGTTCATGACCCCCGGTCTGGCCCTTTTCTACGGCGGCATGGTCAGGAGCAAGAGCGTCCTGAACATGATGATGATGAGCTTCATCGCACTCGGCACCATCTCGGTGTCCTGGGTGCTGTGGGGCTACAGCGAGGCGTTCGGCGAGTCGTGGAACGGCCTCATCGGCAACCCCTTCCAGCACTTCGGCCTCGACGGCCTGCTGGGGGAGCGCGTCTTCGGCACCATCCCGGCCGCGGCGTTCGTGGCCTTCCAGTCGGTCTTCGCGATCATCGCGGTGGCCCTCGTCAGCGGCGCCATCGCCGACCGGGCGAAGTTCACCGCCTGGACCCTGTTCACGGTCGTGTGGGCGACCATCGTCTACTTCCCGGTCGCGCACTGGGTCTTCGCCTTCGACGGCTTCGCCGCCGACAAGGGCGGGTGGATCGCCAACCAGCTCAAGGCGATCGACTTCGCCGGCGGCACGGCCATCCACATCAACGCCGGCGCGGCCGGCCTGGCCCTCGCGTTCGTCCTCGGCAAGCGGGTCGGGTTCGGCAAGGACCCGATGCGCCCGCACAACCTCACCCTCGTGATGATCGGCGCGGGCATCCTGTGGTTCGGCTGGTTCGGCTTCAACGCCGGCTCGGCCCTGGCCGCCAACGGCACCGCCGCGGTCGCGTGGGTCAACACCCTCGCCGCCACCGGTGCGGCGATGCTCGGCTGGCTCCTCGTGGAGAAGCTGCGCGACGGCCACCCGACCTCCCTCGGTGCCGCCTCCGGCGTCGTCGCGGGCCTCGTGGCCATCACCCCCGCCTGCTCGGCCCTCACCCCCGTGGGCTCGGTCGTCCTCGGCGTCCTCGCCGGAGCGGTCTGCGCCTACGCGGTCGGCCTCAAGTTCAGGTTCGGGTTCGACGACAGCCTCGACGTCGTCGGCGTCCACCTCGTGGGCGGCCTCGTCGGCACCATCGGCATCGGCTTCCTGGGGAGCGCCAGCGCCCCGGCCGGTGTGGACGGTCTCTTCTACGGCGGTGGCGTCGACCAGCTGTGGCGCCAGGTCGTCGGAGCACTGGCCGTGCTCGTCTACTCCTTCGTGGTGACCTACGTGATCGGGACGGTCATCCAGAGGACGATGGGCTTCCGCCTCGAGACCGAGGCCGAGGTCGCTGGCATCGACCTCGAGGAGCACGCTGAGACCAGCTACGACATCAACGGCCTCGCGAGTGGACGGTTCGGATCCGGTTCGGGTTCGGCGATCTCCACCACGGCGACCAAGACCCACGAGGGAGCGTCCGCATGAAGCTCGTGACCGCCATCATCAAGCCCCACCAGCTCGACGAGGTCAAGGAGGCCCTGGAGGCCTACGGGATCTCCGGGATGACCGTCAGCGAGGCGTCCGGCTACGGCCGCCAGCGCGGCCACAGCGAGGTCTACCGCGGTGCCGAGTACACCGTCGACTTCGTGCCGAAGGTCCGGGTCGAGGTCCTGGTCGACGACATCGACGCCGGCTCGGTGGCCGACGTCATCCTCAAGTCGGCCCAGACCGGGCGGATCGGCGACGGCAAGATCTGGACGGTCCCCGTCGAGGACGTCGTCCGGGTCCGTACCGGCGAGCGCGGTGTCGACGCCCTCTGAGCGAGGGCGACAGGCGCACCACCTGACCACCACACCCATCGGGCCGGTGCCCGGGACCTCAGGTCCCGGGCGCCGGCCCTCTCACGTCGTCGCGCTAACACGGACGTAACACGGTTGCGCACTCTGCGAAACGACGCCCGGGCACAGTGGGGCCATGACAGTCGAGCAGACCGACCTGGCGGCCCGACGCCTGGACCTGGCGGGGGCCCGCGGCTTCGACGCCCCCGGCGCGGGGCAGGCCCGCCGCGCCGCCATCGCCGCCCTGACCCGTGACTGGCTGGGGCAGGCGTGGGAGCACGCGCTCGACGGCCGCGGCAGCGAGGGCATCGCCCTGGCCGCGGTCGGCAGCCTGGCCAGGGGCGACGCCGGCCCCCTCAGCGACGTCGACCTCGTCCTGCTCCACTACGGGCGCTCGCTGAGCGGCGAGGACCTGCGCGGGCTCGCCGACCGCATCTGGTACCCGGTGTGGGACGCCGGCATCCGCCTCGACCACTCGGTCCGCACCGTCAACCAGTGCCGCACCGTCGCCTCGGGCGACCTCACCGCCGCCGTCGGGCTGCTCGACCTGCAGTGCGTCGCCGGGGACCCCGAGGTCGTCTCGGCGGCGCGGTCCACCGTCTCCCACGACTGGCGGGCCAACGCCCGGCGCCGGCTGCCGCAGCTCGTCGACGGGCTGCGGGCGCGCCACGCGCGGCACGGCGACCTCTCCCAGAGCCTCGAGGCGGACCTCAAGGAGGCGCACGGCGGCCTGCGCGACATGACGGTGCTGAACGCCCTCGTCGCCGCGTGGCTCACCGACCGCCCCCACGGCGGGGTCGACGAGGCCCACCGCACCCTGCTCGACGTGCGCGACGCCGTGCACGTGGTCACGGGCAAGGGACGCGACCGCCTCACCCGGGAGGACCACGACGCGGTCGCTGCGCTGCTCGGTCACCAGGACGCCGACGAGCTGCTCACCGAGGTCGCGACGGCCGGGCGGACCATCGCCTACGCCCTCGACGGCACCGTACGCCGCGCCGGCCAGTCCCAGCGCGCGCGGACCCTTCGGGTGGGGCCCCGTCGTCCGCAGCTGAACCCGTTGGGGTTCGGCATGTTCGAGCACGACGGTGAGGTGGTCCTCGGGCCGCGGAGCACCCTGTCCACGGACGCCCTGCTGCCCCTGCGGGCGGCGGTCGTGGCGGCCCGCAACAACCTGCCCATCGCGCCGACCACCCTGGCCAACCTGGCGGGCCAGCCGCCGTCGCTGCCGGAGCCGTGGCCCGAGATCGCTCGAGACCTGTTCGCGGACCTGCTGGCCACCGGCCCCGGGCTCATCGGGGTCTGGGAGGGGCTCGACCAGGCGGGAATCGTCGACCGCTGGCTGCCCGAGTGGGCCGCCGTGCGCTCGCGCCCCCAGCGCAGCCCCGTGCACCGGCACACCGTCGACCGCCACCTCATCGAGACCGTCGTCATCGCCGGGGGACTGGTGCGCGGCGTCAGCCGGGCCGACCTGCTCCTGCTGGCGGCGCTGCTGCACGACATCGGGAAGGTGGCCGGCGCCCACGACCACAGCGCGACGGGTGCACCGCTGGCATCCGCCATCGCCACCCGGCTCGGCTACCCGGCCGCCGACGTGGAGGTCGTGACCACGCTGGTGCGCGAGCACCTCACGCTCATCGACCTCGCCACGCGGCGGGACCACCAGGACCCCGGCACGGTCACGGCCGCCCGGGCGTGCGTCGGCGGCTCGCGGGAGGTCTTCGACCTGCTCGTGGCCCTCACCGAGGCCGACGCCTCGGCAGCCGGCCCACAGGCATGGACCGACTGGCGCGCCACCCTGCTGCGCCAGCTCGCCGAAGCCGCCCGCACCGGGTGGGAGGAAGGAAGCATGCCGCCACCCGCAGAGACCACTGCCGTCGACGCCGCGGACCTCGAGTCCGTGGCGTCGGGGGAGCCCAGGGTCGTCATCCGCCCGCAGGGCGGCTCCTACCGCATCGACGTCTTCGACCGTGACCGGCTGGGGCTGTTCGCCGACACCGCGGGCCTGCTGGCGGCGTACGGGCTCGTCGTGCGCACCGCGATCCTGCGCACCGTCGACGGGGTCGCCGCCAACGAGTGGCACGTGGAGAGCCCGAGCACCGAGCCCCCGGACGAGGAGCGCATCGTCCGTGGCCTGGAGCGCCTCGCCCAGGGCGACCGCGGGCCGCTGGGGCTGCTCGACCGCCGGCGCCAGTTCGCCTCCCGCCCGAGTGCCCAGGCCGGTACGGGGTCGCCGGGACAGGCGCGCGCGCTGGTGGTCCCGCACGCCTCGCAGGAGGCCACCGTGATCGAGGTGCGCGCCCAGGACCGGCCCGGCCTGCTGCACGAGCTCGGCATGGGGTTCGCCAAGGCAGGGCTTTCCGTGCGGTCGGCGCACATCGCGACGTACGCGGGGCAGACGCTGGACACGTTCTACGTCACCGAGTTCGGCGGCCGGCTCCTCACGCCGGCCAAGGTGGCGCAGACCGTGGCGATGGTCATCGACACCTGCGACGGGACGGTGGCCGGCTCGTGAGGCGTGTCGGCGGCGTCTGACCAGCCAGCGACCCTGCCCCGAAGTCTGGGACTTCGGGGCATTCCGCGCCCGGGAGACCCGAAGTCTGGGACTTCGGCTGTCCGGCCCCTGGGAGGCCCGAAGTCTGGGACTTCGGGTGATACCGCGCCCGGGAGGCCCGAAGTCCGGGACTTCGGGTGATACCGCGCCCGGGAGCCCCGAAGTCCGGGACTTCGGGTGGTGGTGACCGGCTCGTGAGGCGTGTCGGTGTGCTCCTCGCCGACCGATTAGCCTAGGCCCCGTGTTCACGTCTCTCTCCGACCGCCTGACCGCCACCTTCAAGAACCTCCGGGGCAAGGGGCGGCTGTCCGAGTCCGATGTCAACGCCACCGTGCGCGACATCCGCCTCGCCCTGCTCGACGCCGACGTCTCGCTGCCCGTGGTGAAGCACTTCACCTCGGCGGTGCGCGAGCGCGCGCTCGGCGCGGAGGTCTCGGGCGCGCTGAACCCGGGCCAGCAGGTCGTCAAGATCGTCAACGAGGAGCTCGTCGGCATCCTCGGTGGCCAGACGCGCACGATCCGGTTCGCCAAGAACCCGCCCACCGTGATCATGCTCGCGGGTCTGCAGGGTGCCGGTAAGACCACCCTCGCCGGCAAGCTGGCGCGCTGGCTGAAGGAGCAGGGGCACACCCCCATCCTCGTCGCCGCCGACCTCCAGCGCCCCAACGCCGTCACCCAGCTCGAGGTCGTAGGCGAGCGCGCCGGCGTCCCCGTCTACGCCCCCGAGCGCGGCAACGTCGGCGGCCACGACGCGGTCGGTCCCACGGGAGAGGGGACCCGCTCCTTCGGCGACCCGGTCGGGGTGTCGCGGGACGGTATCGAGCACGCGCGGCGCAACCAGCACGACGTGGTCATCGTCGACACCGCCGGACGCCTCGCGGTCGACGCCGACCTCATGCAGCAGGCCGCCGACATCCGCACCGCGATCTCGCCCGACGAGGTCCTGTTCGTCATCGACGCGATGATCGGCCAGGCCGCGGTCGAGACCGCCCAGGCCTTCCAGGAGGGTGTCGACTTCACCGGCGTCGTCCTGTCCAAGCTCGACGGCGACGCCCGCGGTGGCGCCGCGCTGTCGGTCGCGTCGGTCACCGGCCGCCCGATCATGTTCGCCAGCACCGGCGAGGGCGTGAAGGACTTCGAGGTCTTCCACCCCGACCGCATGGCCTCGCGCATCCTCGACATGGGTGACGTGCTGACCCTCATCGAGCAGGCGGAGAAGGCGTTCGACGCCCGCCAGGCCGAGGAGATGCAGCGCAAGTTCCTCGCCGAGGAGGACTTCACCTTCGACGACTTCCTCGACCAGATGGCCGCCCTGAAGAAGATGGGTGGGCTGAAGTCGATGCTCGGCATGATGCCGGGCATGGGCCAGATGAAGGCCCAGCTCGACAACCTCGACCCGCGCGAGTTCGACCGCATCGAGGCGATGGTGCGCTCCATGACGCCCTTCGAGCGGACCCACTCCAAGCAGATCAACGGCTCCCGCCGGCTGCGCATCGCCAAGGGCGCGGGCGTGCAGGTGTCCGAGGTCAACGGCCTGCTCGAGCGCTTCACCGAGGCGCAGAAGATGATGAAGCAGCTCGCCCGCGGCGGTGGCCTCCCCGGGATGCCGGGCATGCCGGGGATGGGCGGGGGCAAGCGCGGCAAGCAGCAGCCCCAGCGCAAGAAGTCCAAGTCGGGCAACCCCGCCAAGCGGGCCGCCGAGGAGCGCGCTGCCGCCGAGAAGGCCAAGGGCGTCAAGGCCGGTGGCGGCTCCGCCTTCGGGTCCGGGCCCGCCGGGGCACCCTCGGACATCGACCCTGCCAAGCTGCCGGCCGGCTTCGAGAAGTTCCTCGGCCGGTGACCGCCGGCGCCGTGACGCCGGCACCGCTCAACACCCTGTCGGTGGGTACCGGCGGCCCCCGGGTCGCGTTCCTCCACGGCCTCTTCGGCCAGGGGCGCAACTGGACCCAGGTCGCCAAGGCCCTCGCCGGCCCCGACGGGTCGGGCGCGCGCTGCACCCTGGTCGACCTGCCCGACCACGGACGGTCGCCGTGGAGCACCGAGTTCTCGTTCAGTGCGTATGCCGACGCGGTCGCGGCGACCCTGCGCTCCATCGACCCCGGCGCGCGCTGGATGGTCGTCGGCCACTCCCTCGGGGGCAAGACGGCGATGCTGCTCGCGCTGCAGCACCCGGACCTGGTGGCCCGCCTCGTGGTCGTCGACATCGCGCCGAAGTCCTACGGCAGCCTCGACCGGTTCAGCGGCTACATCGCCGAGATGGAGCGGCTGCCGCTGGGGTCGCTGGCCAACCGGGCCGACGCCGAGGCCCGCTTCGACGAGCCCGACCCGGGGGTCAAGGCGTTCCTGCTGCAGAACCTGCGCCGCGACGGCGACTCGTGGCGCTGGCAGGCCAACCTCGGACTGTTCTCCGCGGACGCGGCCAAGGGCACGGGGTCGCTCATCGCGGACTGGCCGGACACCGCAGGTGACCTCGCGCCGTACGAGGGGCCGGTCCTGTGGGTGGCGGGCTCGGAGTCGGCCTACATCGCCGACGAGGACCTGCCGGCCATGCAGGCGCTGTTCCCGAAGGTGCGCCAGCTGACCGTCAAGGGCGCCTCGCACTGGGTGCACACCGACGCCCCGGACGTGGTCGTCGAGGCCCTTCGCCGCTTCGTGCGACCGCTCGCCGACCAGTCCTGAGGACGCCGGCGGCCGCGCGCGCCGAGCCGGGGCGCCCTCGCTAGGGTCGGCGCATGGCAACGGTGCTGCACCTGCAGGGTGAGGTCCTCGTCGGCCCGGAGGACGTGCGCCCCGATGCGTGGGTCGTCGGTGGGCGGCTGACCTTCGAGCGGCCCACCGCTGCGGGCTCGGACGTGCAGACGCTGCGCGGGTGGGTCCTGCCCGGGCTGGTCGACGCCCACTGCCACGTGGGCCTCGACGCCCACGGCGCGGTCGACGACGCGACCTCGGAGAAGCAGGCCCTGGCCGACCGGGACGCAGGCACCCTGCTCATCCGCGACGCCGGGTCACCGGCGGACACGCGGTGGGTCGACGAGCGCGACGACCTGCCCAAGATCATCCGGGCCGGGCGCCACATCGCGCGCACGCGCCGCTACATCCGCAACTTCGCCCACGAGATCGAGCCCGACCAGCTCGTCGAGCGCGTGCGGCTCGAGGCCCGGGCCGGCGACGGCTGGGTCAAGCTCGTGGGGGACTGGATCGACCGCGACACCGGCGACCTCTCGCCGTGCTGGCCCGTCGACGTCCTCACCGACGCCATCGCGGCCGCGCACGAGGAGGGGGCGCGGGTCACGGCGCACTGCTTCGGCGAGGCCTCCCTCTACGACTTCGCCGCGGCCGGCACCGACTGCATCGAGCATGCCACGGGCCTGGAACCCGAGACCATCGCCCAGTTCGCCGAGCAGCAGATCGCCATCGTCCCCACGCTGGTCAACATCGCGACCTTCCCGGCGATCGCCGAGCCGGCACGGGAGAAGTTCCCCGACTACCACCGTCGGATGATCGCCCTGCACGACCGGCGCTACGCCACCATCGCCGCCGCCCGGGAGGCCGGCATCCCGATCTACCTCGGCACCGACGCCGGCGGCTCGCTGCGGCACGGCCTCGTCGCCGACGAGGCCCACGAGCTCACCAGGGCCGGCCTGACCGCCACCGAGGCGCTGTACGCAGCCACGTGGGGCGCCCGCGCCTGGCTCGGCCGCCCCGGCCTGGAGGAGGGGGCCGACGCCGACCTCGTGGTCTACACCGCCGACCCGCGGCGGGAGATCCGCGCGCTGTCCGCCCCCGCGCACGTGGTGCTGCGCGGCGCCGAGGTCTGACGCGCCGTACCACCGCGCACGCCGGGCCGGGGCCTGTCATCCACCAGTTGGAGTAGTCACGCCACCATCCGAGATGGCCCGGTCGGGCGGTTGACCCCCATACGTACCCTCGCAGAAACTCCTACTTAACTCATAGGACTAAGGGGTTCTGGCACACCGCCGGAAGAGGGAGAGACACATGAGACACAGGAACATCGTCACCGTGACGGGGGTGCTGTCCGCCGGGGCGCTGGTGCTGAGCGCGTGCGCCGGGGGATCGAGCGACACCGTCGGGGCCTCGGCCGGCGGGGGCGGCGCGGTCAAGAGCACGCTGCAGCTCTACGCCTACTCGGCGCCGAAGGTGGGCTACGACAAGGTCATCCCGGCCTTCACCAGGACCGCCGCAGGCAAGGGAGTGCAGTTCGAGCAGTCCTACGGCCCGTCCGGCGACCAGTCCCGCAAGGTCGCCGCAGGTGCCCCCGCGGACTTCGTCAACTTCTCCGTGGAGCCCGACATCACCCGCCTGGTCGACGCCGGCCTGGTGGCCAAGGACTGGAACGCCAACCAGTACAAGGGGATCCCGTTCGGCTCGGTGGTCACCATCGTCGTGCGCAAGGGCAACCCCAAGGGCATCAAGGACTGGGACGACCTGCTCAAGCCGGGTGTCGAGGTGGTCACCCCCAACCCGTTCAGCTCGGGTAGCGCGAAGTGGAACCTGCTCGCCCCGTACGCGGCCAAGAGCAACGGGGGCAAGGACCAGGCCGCAGGCCTCGCCTACATCGAAAAGCTCGTCACCGGTCACGTCAAGGTCCAGCCCAAGTCCGCACGCGAGGCGACCGAGACGTTCCTGCAGGGGACCGGTGACGTCCTGCTCAGCTACGAGAACGAGGCACTGTTCGCCGAGCGCAGCGGTGACCCCGTGCAGCACGTGACGCCACCGACGACGTTCAAGATCGAGAACCCCGTCGCGGTGCTGTCCAAGAGCAAGAACCTCGCGAAGGCCAAGGCGTTCGACGACTACCTGTTCACGCCGGAGGCCCAGAAGCTCTTCGCCGAGGCCGGCTTCCGCCCCGTGGACCAGAACGTCGCCAAGGACTTCGCCGCCGACTTCCCGGCGCCGCAGAAGCTCTGGACGATCGACGACCTCGGAGGGTGGAAGACCGTCGACGGGACCCTGTTCAAGAAGGAGACGGGCTCCATCGCCCTCATCTACGACAAGGCGACGCAGTAAGCCATGACTGCCACCCTCTTCCGCAGGGCCGAGGTGCCGGCCCTGCCGGCGCCGGAGGCGCCCCCGACCCCGGGGGCGCCCAAGGCGCGCCACGGCCTGGGCCGCCCCCTCGGGGTCGGGCTGGTCGGCCTCTGGCTCAGCCTCATCGTCCTGCTGCCGCTGGCAGCGCTCACCGTGGCCTCCTTCGACCAGGGCTGGTCCGGCTTCTGGGACGCCGTGACCGCCCCGGTCGCGCTCGCCTCGCTGCGGGTCACCATCCTGGTGTCGGTCGTCGTGGCCCTGGTCAACGCGGTCATGGGCACCCTCATCGCGTGGGTGCTCGTCCGTGACGACTTCCCCGGCAAGCGGTTCGTCGACGCCCTGATCGACCTGCCGTTCGCCCTGCCGACCATCGTCGCCAGCATCGTGCTGCTCTCGCTGTACGGCCCGAGCAGCCCCATCGGCATCCACCTCAACGCCACGAGGCCGGGGCTGCTCGTCGCCCTCGCGTTCGTCACCCTGCCGTTCGTCGTCCGCTCCGTGCAGCCGGTGCTCATCGAGGCCGACCGCGAGGTCGAGGAGGCCGCGGCCTCCCTCGGCGCCTCGGGCTGGACGACGTTCCGCCGGATCGTGCTGCCCACCCTGGCCCCGGCCGTGATCGGCGGCACCGGCCTGTCGTTCGCGCGGGCCATCGGGGAGTACGGCTCGGTGGTGCTCATCGGGGGCAACATCCCCCGCAAGACCCAGGTGACGTCGCAGTACATCCAGCAGCAGATCGAGATCGACCGCCCCGTCAACGCGGCCGCGGTCTCGGTGGCGCTGCTGGCGATCGCGTTCGTCACCCTGTTCGTCCTGCGGCTGTTCGCCAGCCGCAGCCAGCGCCGCGAGGAGGCGTCCGCATGAGGACCTCGACCGGTACCCGGCTCACGCTGCGCACCATCGCCCTGGGCTACCTGTTCGCCCTCCTCGCCGTCCCGATCGCGCTCATCCTGTGGCGCACCTTCGGCGACGGGTTGGGCGCCTTCATCGACTCCGTCCGCACCCCCGCGGCGATCTCGGCGCTCAACCTGTCGCTGCTCATCGTGGCCATCGTGGTCCCGCTCAACGTGGTGTTCGGCGTCGCCACCGCCCTCGCGCTCGTCCGCGGCAGCTTCCCGGGCCGCGGGTTGCTGCAGGCCGTCGTGGACCTGCCGTTCGCCGTCTCGCCCATCGTGGTCGGCGTGTCGCTGATCATGCTGTGGGGTGTCGACGGCTGGTTCGGCGGCCTGGACCGCCTGGGCATCCAGGTCATCTTCGGGCTGCCGGGGATGGTGCTCGCCACGATCTTCGTGACGCTGCCCTTCGTCGTGCGTGAGGTCGAACCGGTGCTGCACGAGATCGGCACCGACCAGGAGCAGGCCGCCGCCACCCTGGGCGCCTCTTCGTGGCAGACCCTGTGGCGCATCACGATCCCGGCGATCCGCTGGGGCCTGACGTACGGCGTGGTGCTCACCATCGCTCGCTCCCTCGGCGAGTTCGGAGGGGTCATCATGGTCAGCTCCGGCTTCCCCGGCGTGTCGCAGACCCTGACCCTGCTCGTCCACTCCCGCTACATCGACGACCACAACGTCTACGGCGCCTACGCCGCCGCCACGCTCCTCATGGGCCTGGCCGTCCTGACGTTGCTGCTGATGACCGTTCTCGACCGCAAGAGGAGCACGACATGATCACCGTGACCGGTGCCAGCAAGAGCTACGGCGACTTCGCCGCCCTCGACGACGTCAGCCTCGAGATCCCGGCCGGCACGCTCACGGCGCTGCTCGGCCCCAGCGGCTCGGGCAAGTCGACGCTGCTGCGTTCGATCGCCGGGCTCGAGCGGCTCGACGCCGGGACGGTGGTCATCGGCGGACGCGACCTCACCGCGGTGGCACCGCAGAAGCGCGGGATCGGGTTCGTCTTCCAGCACTACGCGGCGTTCAAGCACATGACCGTGCGCGACAACGTCGCGTTCGGGCTGAGCATCCGCAAGCGCCCGAAGGCCGAGATCGCCAGGAAGGTCGACGACCTCCTCGAGATCGTCGGGCTCGACGGGTTCCAGCACCGCTACCCGGCCCAGCTCTCCGGCGGCCAGCGCCAGCGGATGGCCCTCGCCCGGGCGCTCGCCGTCGACCCCGAGGTGCTGCTGCTCGACGAGCCCTTCGGCGCCCTCGACGCCAAGGTGCGGGCCGACCTGCGCCAGTGGCTGCGCCGGCTGCACGACGAGGTCCACGTGACCACGGTCCTGGTCACCCACGACCAGGAGGAGGCGCTCGACGTCGCCGACCGCATCGCCGTCCTCAACAAGGGACGCATCGAGCAGGTCGGTGACCCCGTGTCGCTGTACGACAGCCCCGCCAACGACTTCGTCATGTCCTTCCTGGGGTCGGTCGCCACCCTCAACGGGGTTCTGGTGCGCCCGCACGACATCGAGCTCGAGCGCGAGGCCTCCGTGGAGCTCGTCCCGCAGGGCCACGCGGCACCGGCGCGGGTCCGTGCACGGGTGGAGCGGATCGTGCGCCTCGGCTTCGAGGTGCGCGTCGACCTGGCCACGGACCCGGGGGAGCGGTTCGCCGTGCAGATGACGCGCTCGCAGGCGGCCGACCTCGACCTGCGGGTCGGCGAGACCGTGTTCGCCCGTGCCTCCCGGGGGCAGGACCCGCAGCTCGTGGGCGCCAGCGCCGCGATCTGAGGCGCCCTCCGCGAGGTGCGGATTCGGATGTCTGCCGGGCATGCGGGAGGATGCCCTCCGTGGACATCTCGGCACGCACTGAATACGCAGTCCGGGCCATGCTCATCCTCGCGGAGGCGTCGGCCACGGCCAGTGGCCCGGTCAGCGTGGAGAGCCTGGCGCTGCGCCAGTCACTGCCCCGCAAGTTCCTCGAGACGATCGCCGCCGACCTCAAGAACGCCGGTCTGCTGCGCAGCACCCGAGGCGCGCGCGGGGGCTACGCCCTGACCCGCGAGCCACGCGACATCACCCTCGGCGACGTCTTCCGGGCCGTGGACGGCCCGCTCGCGGAGGTGCGCGGGCTGCGGCCCCACGAGACCAGCTACGAGGGCGTGGCCGAGCACCTGCCGACGGTGTGGGTCGCGGTGCGCGCCAGCCTGCGCTCGGTCCTCGACGAGACATCGCTCGCCGACGTGCTCTCCGGCGAGCTGCCCGAGCGTGTGTCCGCCCTCGCCGCCGACCCCGACGCGTGGCGGAGCCGATGACCGCGCCCACCGACCTGCAGCAGATCGACCCCGACGACCTGGCCACCGCCCTGCGGGTGCTCGAGCAGCTCCCCGACCTCGACGCCGGGCACCCCGACATCGAGACCATCAAGCGGGCCACCGGCCGGATGTACAAGCGGGTCCGCAAGACGCGTCGCCGCGAGGCCCTGCGCCCCCAGGTCGAGCACGACGAGGCCGTCATCGCCCGCACCGCGACCGGATCGCCCATGCGGATCGACGACGAGACCCGCGGCATCCCGCTGGTGTCCAGCGTCCGCGGTGCCCACGCCGGCGAGCTCATCAAGCCGCGCGGCTGCTACATCTGCAAGGCCGAGTACACCCTCGTCGACGCGTTCTACCACTGGCTGTGCCCCGACTGCGCCGAGCTCAGCCACGCCAAGCGCGACCAGCGCACCGACCTCACCGGCCGTCGCGCCCTGCTCACCGGCGGCCGCGCCAAGATCGGGATGTACATCGCGCTGCGCCTGCTGCGCGACGGTGCCCACCTCACCATCACCACGCGGTTCCCCCGTGACGCGGCCCGGCGCTTCGCGGCGCAGGAGGACGCGGCCGACTGGATCCACCGCCTCAAGGTCGTCGGCATCGACCTGCGCGACCCCACGCAGGTCGTCGCGCTCGCCGACGAGGTCGCCGCAGCCGGCCCGCTCGACATCCTCATCAACAACGCCGCCCAGACGGTCCGCCGCTCACCGGGCTCCTACGGCCACCTCGTCGACGGCGAGAACGCCCCGCTGCCGCAGGGTGTCGACCTGCCCGAGCTCGTGACGTTCGACCGGATCAGCGAGGCCCACCCGGCCAACCTCATCGGCACCCTGCGCGAGCACCAGGTCGCGCACCACGAGGGGGAGTCGCCCGAGCACGCCGAGCAGGTGCTCGCCGAGCGTTCGGCCGCCTCGATGACGGCCATGGCGCTCTCGGCGGGCCACGCGAGCCTCGACGCCCACCTCGCCGGCACTGCTCTCGACGCCGGTGGCCTGCTGCCCGACACCCAGGTCAACAACTCCTGGACCCAGAAGGTCGAAGAGGTCGACCCGCTCGAGCTGCTCGAGGTCCAGCTCTGCAACGCCACGGCGCCGTTCATCCTCGTGTCCCGGCTGCGTCCGGCGATGCGGGCCGCGGTCGCAGCCGGGGCCCGGCGGGCCTACGTCGTCAACGTCTCGGCCATGGAGGGCCAGTTCTCGCGCCGCTACAAGGGCGCCGGGCACCCGCACACCAACATGGCCAAGGCCGCGCTCAACATGCTGACCCGCACCAGCGCGGGGGAGATGTTCGAGACCGACCGCATCCTCATGACCGCGGTCGACACCGGCTGGATCACCGACGAGCGCCCCCACCACGAGAAGCTGCGGATCGCCGCCGAGGGATGGCACGCCCCGCTCGACCTCGTGGACGGCGCCGCCCGCGTCTACGACCCGATCGTCCGCGGCGAGGCGGGCGAGGACGTGTACGGGTGCTTCGTGAAGGACTACCGCCCCAGCCCCTGGTGAGCCCGCCCGCGGTAGCCGCGCAGCGCGTGGTCGGGGGCACCCCCGGCCATCTGGCAGAATGGGTGGCTGTACCCGTCCAGGCACGGGCCCCTCGTACGGCACGGAGCACGCCTCCGGCCGCCGCGACTGGCCTCCTGGCTCTGGAACGCCTACACCGGGTTCCGGCACCCCGCGCGAACCGTGCGCGGTCTCGCCGTGCCCACAACACGAACAAGGAGACACCACCACCGTGGCCGTCAAGATCCGTCTGAAGCGCATGGGCAAGATCCGTGCACCGTTCTACCGCGTCGTCGTCATGGACTCGCGCGCCAAGCGCGATGGCCGGGCCATCGAAGAGATCGGCAAGTACCACCCCACCGAGGAGCCCTCGCTCATCGACATCGACTCCGACCGCGCGCAGTACTGGCTCGGCCAGGGCGCCCAGCCCACCGAGGCCGTCGCCGCGCTGCTCAAGGTCACCGGTGACTGGCAGAAGTACAAGGGCGAGCCCGGCACCGAGGGCACCCTCAAGGTCAAGGCTGCCAAGCCGTCCAAGAAGGAGCTCTACGAGGCTGCCATCGCCGCCGCCGGCAAGGCCGACGCGGGCACCGACACGGCCACCACGCCGAAGAAGAAGGCCGCCAAGAAGGCTGACGAGGCCCCCGTCGAGGAGCCCAAGGCCGAGGAGGCCAAGGCTGACGAGGCCGCGACCACGGAGGCCCCGGCCGCCGAGGCCGCCGCCACGGACAAGGCCTGACCGTGCTGGAGGAGGCGCTCGAGCACCTCGTCAAGGGCATCGTCGACCACAAGGACGAGGTTGCCGTTCGACGCAAGGAGCTCCGCCGCGGTGAGGTGCTCGAGGTCCGGGTCCACCCCGAGGACCTCGGGCGCGTGATCGGTCGCTCCGGTCGCACCGCGAGCGCCCTGCGCACCGTCATGGGTGCGCTGGCCGGCGGCCATACCGTCCGGGTCGACATCGTCGACACCGACAAGGTCCGCTGACCGCGCACCGACAACCGGTCGTTCCGAGGGCCGCTGGGACCACGTCCCGGCGGCCCTCGGCATGTCCCCACCCACCCTGAGAGGATCGTGGCCATGCCTGCCACCGACCAGCTGCTCGTCGCCCGCATCGGCAAGCCGCACGGCCTGCGCGGTGAGGTCACCGTCCAGACCCACACCGATGACCCCGAGCGCCGCTTCGTCCCCGGTGTCGTCTTCGCCACCGAGGCGCCGGCCGGCTCCGGGGTGCCCCGCGCCCTGACCCTGGCCACGGCCCGCCTCCACCGCGAGATCTGGCTGCTCGGCTTCGAGGAGGTCCCCGACCGCACCGGCGCCGAGGGCCTTCGCGGCACCCGCCTGTTCGTCGCCCTCGGTGACGTCGTCGACGACGCCGACGACGACGAGGACGGCTGGTACGAGGACGAGCTCGTGGGGCTGGCCGTGGTCGACACGACGGGTGCCGCCGTCGGGGAGGTGGCCGGCCTCGAGACCGGTCCCGCCCAGGACCTGCTCGTCGTCACCCTGGCCACCGGCGGGCAGGCCCTCGTGCCGTTCGTCGAGGCGATCGTCCCCGAGGTGGACCTCGAGGCCCGTCGCGTCGTCATCGACCCGCCGCCCGGCCTGCTCGAGCTCGCCGGGGAGTGACCCACCCGACCATGCGCCTCGACGTCGTCTCGATCTTCCCCGACTACCTCGCGCCGCTCGACCTGTCGCTCATCGGCAAGGCCCGGCGCGACGGCCTGCTCGACCTGCGTGTCCACGACCTGCGCGACTTCGCCCACGACCGCCACAAGAGCGTCGACGACACCCCGTACGGCGGTGGCGCCGGCATGGTCATGAAGCCCCAGCCGTGGGCCGAGGCGCTCGCCGCCGTCGCCGGGTCGGGCGCCGAGGGCGCCCGCCCCAGGCTGGTCGTCCCGGGACCGGGAGGCGCGCCGTTCACCCAGGCGATGGCCCGCGAGCTGGCCGCCGAGCCGTGGCTCGCCTTCGCCTGCGGGCGCTACGAGGGGATCGACGAGAGGGTCTACGAGTACGCCGCGCAGGACCTCGGCCTCGAGGTGTCCGTGGTCTCCCTCGGCGACTACGTGCTCAACGGGGGAGAGGTCGCCGTGCTGGCGATCGTCGAGGCCGTCGCCCGGCTCCTGCCCGGGGTCATCGGCAACGCCGAGTCGCTCGTCGAGGAGTCGCACGAGGACGGACTGCTCGAGTACCCCGTCTTCACCAAGCCCGCGTCGTGGGAGTCCGCCCCCGGCGTCACCCGCGACGTCCCGACGGTGCTGCTGTCCGGCGACCACGGCGCGATCGCGCGCTGGCGCCACCAGCAACGGCTCGAGCGCACCGCGGCCCGCCGCCCCGACCTCCTGCACGGCTCCCAGGCTGCGCCGGGCTCGTCCGCGTCCGGCGCGCTGGCCTCCTTCGACGTGGCGCTCGCCACCCCCGCCGACGCCCCGGAGCTGCTCACCCTCTCGCGCGCCTGCTGGGTCACCGAGGGGCGGGCCAACGCGTCCTTCGACATCCCGCCGCTCGTCGAGTCGCTCGAGGACGTGGTGGCCGGGCTGGGCGAGTGGCAGACGTGGACGGTGCGCTCCGAGGGACGGCTCGTCGGTTCCGTGCGCGCGCGCCGCGACCCCACGGACGAGACGACCTGGCAGGTCGGCCGGCTCATGGTCGCCCCTGACCTCCAGGGCCGCGGGCTGGGCCGGGCGCTGCTCGCCCACGCCGAGGCCGTGGCCCCTGCGGACGTCTCCACGTACTGGATCAACACCGGGCGCGCCAGCGAGCGCAACCTGCGCACCTACCGCAGGGCCGGGTACCGCGCCGTGCCCGGCGAGGGCGCCTACCCCGGCACCGTGGACCTCACCAAGCGGCGGCGCGGCTAGCGCGTCCTGCTCAGTCGACCAGGGCGGCGCGCAGGTCGGGCGACACGAGCCGCCGCGCGGCCACGAGGCGCTCGGCCACACCCACGGTGACGGTCTGGGCCGCCATGATGCCGAACAGCACGAGGACCTGTGCCGTCGCCGCCTGCACGGGCGAGCCCCCGCCGAGCATGACCCCGATGAACGCGCCCGGCAGCGTGACCACCCCGGTGGTCTTCACCTGGTCGAGACCCGGCAGCAGCGCCTCGGGCGCGCGTCGGTGGACGATCTCGCGGATGGCCTGGCCGGGCAGCAGGCCCAAGGACAGTGCCGCCTCGTACTGCGCGTGCTCGTCGCGCAGCGCTGCGAACGCCCGGCGTCCCACGAGGGTGTGGGCGGTCATGGCGTTGCCGACGATGATCCCGGCGACGGGGATGATGGCGATGCCCTCCGCCGGGATGGTGCCGGTCGCCAGCACGACCACGAGGACGGGCACGACCCCGGCGGCCATGGCGAGGGCGGCAGCCGGCCAGGACGCGGGCGCCTCCACGCGCCGGGACGTCGTCAGGACCCCGAGGGCGAACATGACGAGCACGAGCAGCACCGACAGCCAGAGGTGCGAGACGACCGAGGTGATGAGCACCGCGGCGATGCCCAGCTGGGCGATGGCGCGGACGGCGGCCACGAGCGAGGAGCGCTCGAGGCCGTAGCCGTTGACCCGGTGGGCGCCGAGGGCCACGACCAGCAGGGCCACGAGGGCGACGGCGACCGGCCAGCCCGGGTTGATGCTCACGCGGGCAACGCTAGTCGGCCGCGATTTCGGCGGCAGAGCACCCTCGTGGCAGAATGACTCCTTGCGTCTGCTCGACCCACGCCCCTGCCACAGGGGGAGTGCGACGGCACCGGCCCCGGTGCCCGGCCCACCAGCCACGCACGCGGCGCAGGCAGTACGCACCACCACACCAAGCACGACTACACCCTGGGCGACCTGTGGCGCCGAGAAGAAAGCGAATCCGCCATGCAGCGTTTCGACGAGATCGACAAGGCATCCCTGCGCGACGACGTCCCCGCGTTCCGCGCCGGTGACACCATCAACGTCCACGTCAAGGTCGTCGAGGGCACCCGCTCGCGCGTCCAGGTCTTCAAGGGCGTCGTGATCCGCCGCCACGGTGGTGGCGTCGGCGAGACCTTCACCGTCCGCAAGGTCTCCTTCGGTGTCGGCGTGGAGCGCACGTTCCCGCTGCACACCCCCATCATCGAGAAGATCGAGGTCGTCACCCGCGGTGACGTCCGTCGCGCGAAGCTGTACTACCTGCGCGACCTGCGCGGCAAGGCCGCCAAGATCAAGGAGAAGCGCGAGACGACCCCCGCCAAGTAGGGCGAAGTCATCTCGACCCTCGGGTGCCCCGGCACGACCGACCCAGACTCGAGGGTTAGGCTCCGGAAGCGATGAACCCCGGACCCGGAACACCCCAGCAGGAACCGGCCGCCGCGTCAGCACGCGCTGACGCGGCGGCGGTGTCCGCGCCCGTCGACGACGCCCCCGCGAACGCGGTCGGCGCGACCGCCGACGACCGGAGGCAGGGGCCCTCGTGGCTGCTGCTCGCCGGCGTGGCGGTGGTGGTGATGCTCCTGGTCCGGGGTTTCCTCGTGCAGTCGTTCTACGTGCCCTCCGGGTCGATGGAACCCACGATCGAGCCGGGCGACCGGATCCTGGTCAACAAGCTCGCGTCCGGTGACGACCTCACCCGCGGCGACGTGGTCGTGTTCGACGGGACGACCACCTTCGCCGTCGCCGACCGCAGCCCCCACCAGGCCGACGGCCTGGTCGGGCGGACCCTCTCGGGCGCGGCGTCGGCGGTCGGCATCGACCTCGGTGAGCAGGACTTCGTCAAGCGCGTCGTCGGCCTGCCCGGCGACCACGTCGTGTGCTGTGACGCCGACGGGCGCCTCACCGTCAACGGCAAGGCCGTCAAGGAGGACTACCTGTACCCCGGCGACAAGCCCAGCGAGCTCACCTTCGACGTCACGGTCCCGGCCGGGCGCCTCTGGGTGATGGGCGACCACCGCAGCGACAGCGCCGACTCCCGCGCCCACCTCGGCGACCCGGGCGGCGGCATGGTGCGCGTGCAGGACGTCGTCGGTCGCGCAGTCGTGACGTTCTGGCCCCTCGGCCGGCTGGGCGGCCTGCCCAGCCCCGCCGCCCTCGCGGACATCCCCCGGGCAGGCCAGCGGTGACCCGCGCCCCCGGTGGGGAGGACCGCAGCTGGCTCGGGTTCGACCGCGACCAGGCGTCCTCCGGCCCCCAGGGCCCCGGCGCCGAGGACGGCAGCACCCAGCGCGGCGTCCACGACGCTCCGGCCGGCCCCTGGCTGCGCCACGACCTCGAGCCCGGCCAGCCCGTCGACGCCACCGGTGACGCCCCTGTCGCCCCCGGTGACGGCGGGACGGCGCGGGGTGAGGGCCGCGCGTCCGGGCACGACCCGGCCTGGCTCGAGCCCGAGCTCGACGTGCCTGCGGCTGCGTACGGTCCCCACGACGATGCGGCGGACCCCGCGGACCCAAGGGACCCGGCGGACCCGGCGGACCCGCGCCGACCGGCTCACGCCGAGTACCCCGCGAGCGGAGCCCGCGACGACGACCGGCACGACACGGGCGTGCCCCCCACGTTGGGAGCAGGGCAGATGGACGACGACGACGCCACCCGCCCCCGCCACCGGGGTGACGCGGCCGGCGGCGACGGCGCCGTTGTCGACGCCGCCGGTGTCGACGCCGCCGGTGTCGGCGGCGGCGACCGCGAGGACGATGGCGGGGAGGCGGGCCCGCTGGCCGTGGTCGGCGCAGCGGTCAAGGAGTTCGCCATCGTCGTCGGCATGGCGCTGGTGCTCTCGTTCATCGTCAAGACCTGGCTGCTCCAGGCGTTCTACATCCCGTCGGGGTCGATGGAGGACACCCTCGTCCTCAACGACCGGGTCATCGTCAGCAAGCTCACGCCGGGCCCCATCGACCTCGAGCGGGGCGACATCGTGGTGTTCGCCGACCCCGGCAACTGGCTCGAGGAGACGCCTGCGGTGCCGCACGGCAAGGTCGTCACCGCGGTTCGCGAGGCCATGACGTTCGTCGGACTGCTGCCCGACAACTCCGAGAACCACCTGATCAAGCGGGTCATCGGCCTGCCGGGCGACCACGTCGTGTGCTGCGACGAGGGCGGCCGCATCACCATCAACGGTGCCGCGATCAAGGAGCCCTACCTCAAGCCCGGCGACGCGGCGAGCGAGCAGGACTTCGACATCACCGTGCCCAGGGGCCGCGTGTGGGTGATGGGTGACCACCGCTCCAACTCCGCCGACTCCCGCGCGCACGACAGCCCGGAGGACAACGGCAGCCAGGGCTCGGTCGACGAACGCCTCATCGTCGGTCGCGCGGTCGCGCTGGTCTGGCCGCTGGACCACCTGACGTGGCTGTCCAACCCCCATGCCGTGTTCGCCAAGGTGCCCGCACCGAGCTCCCAGGGCGCGACGGTGGGGCAGCAGGCACCGGCCGGAGGAACCACCACCGGCAGCGGCGGGGCCGAGGTGCCGGGCAACGACACCGACGGCAGCACGGGCACCACGGACAGCGGGGGCTGAGCCGTGGGGGCCACCGCACGCACCGGCTCCCGCAAGCCCAGCCTGCGTGTCGAGCGCGCACTGCAGCGGGACGGGCACCGGGTCCTCGCCGGCATGGACGAGGTGGGCCGCGGCGCCCTCGCCGGCCCGGTGAGCGTCGGGGTCGTGCTCATCGACGAGACCTGCCGCAGCGCCCCCACCGGCGTCAAGGACTCCAAGCTGCTCACCCCGGCCGCCCGCGAGGCCATGGTGCCCAGGATCCGGCGCTGGTGCCTGGCCCACGCCGTCGGCCACGCCTCACCGGCGGAGATCGACGAGATCGGGATCATCGCCGCGCTGCGGCTCGCCGGGTGCCGGGCGCTGGCCGCCGTGCCCGTCGTCCCCGACCTCGTCATCCTCGACGGCAACCACGACTGGCTCACCGCGCCCGACGAGGTGGGGCTGTTCGCGTTCGCCGGGGAGCAGCCGCCCGCGACGCCACCGGTGACCACCATGATCAAGGCCGACCTCAAGTGCTCCTCGGTCGCGGCCGCCTCGGTCCTGGCCAAGGTCGAGCGCGACACCATGATGAAGGCCTACGCCCCACAGCACCCGGTCTACGGCTGGGAGGTCAACAAGGGGTACGCCGCGCCCGAGCACCTCACGGCCCTCGAGCTCCACGGCGCCACGGAGCTGCACCGCAGGTCGTGGCGGCTGCCCGGGGTCCCGGGGCAGGATGAGGGTGCGGAACAGACCGCCACCACCGCGAACGAACCGGAGATGAGCACGCGATGAGTTCCGAGGACCTCGAGAAGTACGAGAGCGAGATGGAGCTCGCGCTCTACCGCGAGTACCGCGACGTCGTCGGGCTGTTCTCGCACGTGGTCGAGACCGAGCGCCGCTTCTACCTGTGCAACTCCGTCGACGTGAAGGTCCGCAGTGACGGGGGAGAGGTCTACTTCGACGTCACCATGCAGGACGCCTGGGTCTGGGACATCTACCGCCCGGCCCGGTTCGCCAAGCAGGTGCGGGTGGTGACGTTCAAGGACGTCAACGTCGAGGAGCTCGCGAAGTCCGACCTCGAGCTGCCCAAGGACTCCGGCTTCTAGCACCGGTTCCGCCGGGCGGTCGTCCTTGCCCGACCGGCTCGTCCACAGGAAGGGCCGCGGGCCCGGCCGCGTCCACAGGTCGACGTTGCGGCGTGGCCCGCCCCACGCCGTACCGCTTGCCTTGGGGCATGGAACCAGCGACTGGGCGACCGGCCCCGGACCGACGGCGAGCGCTCGGCGCGTACGGCGAGCAGCTCGCCGCGCGCTACCTGCAGGACCAGGGGATGGCGGTCATCGACCGCAACTGGCGTTGTGCCCGCGGTGAGATCGACCTGGTGGCGCGCGACGGTGACTGCCTGGTGTTCTGCGAGGTCAAGACCCGGCGCACCTCCCGTTTCGGCTCGGCCGTCGAGGCGGTCGACGGACGCAAGGCGGTGCGCCTGCGTGCGTTGGCGGCTGCGTGGCTGCAGGTGCACGACGTGCGCGCCCAGCGGGTGCGGATCGACGTCATCGGGATCCTGCGACCGGGCGCCGGGCCGGCGAGGCTCTGCCACCTGGTGGGGGTCGGGGCATGAGCTTCGGCCGGACGCGATCGGTGACCCTCGAGGGCCTCGACGGCGCGGTCGTGGACGTCGAGGCGCACCTGTCCGGTGGGCTCCCGGCCTTCATGCTCGGCGGGCTGCCCGACACGGCCTGCGCCCAGTCACCCAACCGCGTCAAGGCAGCCACCGCGAGCATCGGCCGTTCGCTCGCCCAGGACCGGATCACCGTCAACCTGTCTCCCGCGTCGATCCCCAAGAACGGCAGCGGGTTCGACCTGCCGATCGCGGTGGCCGTGCTCGCGGCCGTCGACCTGGTGCCTGCCGCCAGGGTCGCCGACACGGTTCACCTCGGCGAGCTGGGGCTCAACGGCGAGGTACGACGGGTGCGCGGGATCCTGCCTGCGGTCCTGTGCGCCGCCCGGGCCGGGTGCACCGACGTGGTCGTGCCCGAGGACAACGCCGCCGAGGCCTCCCTCGTGCCCGGGATCCGGGTCCACGCCGTGCGCCACCTCAACGACCTCGTCGCCGCGTACCGCCTCGGCCCCGACCGTCTCGACCTCGGGGTGCCGGAGTCGGCGACCCGGCCGGTGGCGGCCTCCCGTCCGGTCCACGACCTCGCCGACGTCGTCGGCCAGCCAGAAGCGCGGACCGCCCTCGAGCTCGCGGCTGCAGGGGGACACCACCTCTTCCTGTTGGGCCCGCCGGGGTCAGGGAAGACGATGCTCGCGGAGCGGCTGGTGTCCGTGCTCCCACGCCTGACCCGTGAGCAGTCGATCGACGTGCTTGCGGTGAGGTCCCTGCTCGGCGTGACCGCGGCAGAGCTCGACGTCGAGGGAGTGCCCCCGTTCGTCGCGCCCCACCACAGCGCCACCCAGGCGGCCATCATCGGCGGCGGCAGCAGCGCCGTGCGTCCGGGGGCGATCTCGCAGGCGCACCACGGGGTGCTGTTCCTCGACGAGGCCCCGGAGTTCAGGACCGGAGCCCTTCAGGCGCTGCGGCAGCCCTTGGAGTCCGGCGAGGTGGTCGTGGCCCGCGCGCGGACCGCGGTGCGGTTCCCCGCGCGGTTCCAGCTGGTCATGGCAGCCAACCCGTGCCCGTGCGGACTCGGGTTCGGCAAGGGCATCGGCTGCTCGTGCACCCCGCTGGCCAAGCGCAACTACGTGGGGCGCCTCTCGGGGCCACTCCTCGACCGTGTCGACCTGCAGGTCCACGTCCCCGCGGTGAGCCTGTCGTCCCTGGGGAGCGAGCCCGGAGAGTCCAGCGCCTCCGTGGCCGCCCGGGTCGCCGAGGCACGGGCCGTCCAGGCGGAGCGGTGGAGCGGCTGTCCCTGGCAGCTGAACAGCCACGTACCCGGTGCCTTCCTGCGCCGGGGCACCCGCCGGCTCGGGAGGTCGGTCACCGCGGACATCGACCGTGCCCTCGACCGCGGCCAGCTGACCCTCCGGGGCTACGACCGCGTCCTGCGCCTGGGGTGGACCGTCGCGGACCTCGCCGGCAGGGTCGGCCCCACCAGGGACGACCTCGGCACCGCCCTGACCCTGCGCAACCAGGGCCCGGTGGCCGCATGACCGCCCTCACACAGCTCCGGCTGCCTGCCGGCGAACGGGCAGCGCGGGTGGCCTGGGCGCGACTGGTCGAGCCGGGTGACGCAGCAGCCGCCCGACTGGTGGGTGCCGTCGGGGCGCAGGAGGCCCTGCACGGGCTCGACCCCGCCAGCGCCCTCGCCCAGCGCGTGCTGCCCCGCGTCGGGACCCTCGACGTGCAGCGCGACCTCGAGATCGCCCGGGCGCTCGGCGCGCGAGTGGTGGTGCCGGGTGACGACGAGTGGCCGGCAGGCCTCGACGCACTGTCCGAGCCGCCGTTCTGCTTGTGGGTGAAGGGCCCTCTCGACCTCGGTGGGGCCTGCAGCCGCAGTGTGGCCGTCGTCGGGGCCAGGGCCGCCACGGGCTACGGCATCCACCAGGCCCGAGAGCTCGCGGCGGGGCTGGCCGAGCGCCGGTTCACCGTCGTCTCCGGCGCTGCCTACGGCATTGACGGGGCCGCGCACGAGGGTGCGCTCGCCGTCGACGGCGCGACCGTGGCCGTCGTCGCCGGCGGCCTGGACCGCCCCTATCCCGCGGGGCACGCGGGGCTGCTCGCCCGTGTCGCCGGGGCGGGCGCGGTGGTGAGCGAGGTCCCGCCGGGCTCGTCGCCGACCCGGTGGCGGTTCCTCAGCCGCAACCGGCTCATCGCGACCATGACGCAGGGGACCGTCGTGGTCGAGGCAGGCCTGCGGTCGGGGTCGCGCAACACCGCCACCACGGCGCGCGACCACCACCGGGTGGTCTGTGCCGTGCCCGGACCGGTGAGCTCGTCCGCCTCCGCCGGTTGCCACGTGCTCATCCGTGACGGCGCCACGCTGGTCTCCGATGCCGCGGAGGTCGCTCAGGAGGTGGGCCCGATCGGTGAGCTCGCACCGCACAAGGAGGGGCCGCACGAGCCCGAGGACGACCTCGAGCCGGTGCACCGTGCCGTCCTGGGGGTCCTGCGCGTCCAGTCCTCGACCACGGCCGACGACGTCGCCCGGCAGTGTGGCACGAGCACCTCGGAGGCCGTCAGTGCGCTCGGCATCCTCGTGGCCAACGACCTCGTGACCCGGGACCAGTCCGGATACCGTCGCGTGCGACGTACCGCGCCGCGCTAGCCGGTCCCGCTGCCACCCCAAGGCCCGCGGTCGCCCCGGACCCGCGGTCGCCCCGGACCCGCGGTCGCCCCGGGCCCGCGGCCGACCCAGGCCCGGAAGGGCCCGGGCGAGCGGAACGGGCGGGGGGGTTGCGGCGGGTGCCCGCGGGGTGGCGGCTTGTGCTGCCGGGGCCGGTGGGCGACGGTGGCCGGTGTGGAGACGACCGGGCGGGGCTGGGCCGAGGTGCTGGCTGCCTTCGAGCGGCACCTGCACAGCGAGCGAGGTCGGTCCGAGCACACCACCCGCGCCTACCTGGGCGACGTGCGCAGCCTGGTGTCCTTCCTCGGTGAGACCGGGGTGGCGGACCTCGCCGACGTCCGGCTGCAGGACCTGAGGGCCTGGCTCGCGCAGCAGGCGCAGGCGGGGGCGGCGAGGTCGACCATCGCCCGCAGGTCCGCGGCCGTGCGCACGTTCCTGGCGTGGGCCAGCCAGACCGGTCGCATCGACGCTGACCCCTCCTTGCGGCTGGTGGCCCCGAAGCGGGGAAGCCACCTGCCCGAGGTGCTGCGACAGGCCGACGCCACGGCGCTGCTGGACGTCGCCGCCGTCGCCAGCGACGACCAGGACCCCATCCACCTGCGCGACCGTGCCGCCCTGGAGCTGCTCTACGCCAGCGGCATCCGGGTGGGGGAGCTCGCGGCGCTCGACATCGACGACGTCGACCTCGACCGCAACGTGGTGCGGGTCATGGGCAAGGGCGGCACGGAGCGCACCGTGCCCTTCGGCGTTCCGGCCCGCGAGGCCCTGGTCGCCTGGCTCGAGCTCGGGCGCCCCCAGCTCGCCGTCGCGGGCAGCGGCGCCGCCCTGCTGCTGGGTCGCCGCGGCCGGCGGGCCGACCCCCGCCAGATCAGGTCGGCGCTGCACGAGCTGCTGAGGCACGTGCCCGATGCCCCGGACATCGGTCCCCACGGACTTCGCCACAGCGCCGCGACCCACCTGCTCGAGGGGGGCGCCGACCTTCGCCTCGTCCAGGAGCTCCTCGGGCACGCCTCGCTCGCGACGACCCAGATCTACACACACGTCTCGGTCGACCGCCTCAAGCAGTCCTACCGCCAGGCCCACCCCCGCGCCTGACGGCCGGCGCCGCGCCGACGCGTGCGCCGGGGTCGGGTGGCGGTGGTCCGAGGGGGTCCCGGCGTGCCGCGCCCTGGGCGGAGCCGGCCTGGGGGAGAATGATTCCCCGGTGGGGGCCCGTCCCGCACCTGCACAGGCACCCCAGGAGAGGTTCGGAGCCAGCCCGTGAGCGCCCCGCGCAGGACCGCCCAGCGGTCCGCACGTCAACGCACCAGTCGTCAGGTGCGTCTGCGCCGCACCCTGGCGGTGTCGCTCGTCCTCGTCCTGCTGGCCGCGTTCGGCGTGCGCCAGGTCCTGCGCGACGACACCCCGGCCCCGGTCAAGGCGGTGCCCGCCGGCAGCGTCACGACAACCACGGCACCCGCGGCGTCGCGGACGACCGGCACTCCCAGCGAGGAGGACGGTTCGTCGGCCACGGAGACCAGGCCTGTCGACGAGTCCTCGGTGCCGAAGCGTGGCAACGGCAAGATCTCGGTCGTCTCGGTGCCCGACGCCAAGGAGTCCACCTCGGGTCGGGCCGTGCACTACACCGTCGAGGTCGAGGGCGGCCTCGGGGTCGACACCTCGCAGGTGGCGGCCACCGTCCAGAGCGTGCTGCTGGACTCCCGTGGCTGGCAGCGCATCGACGGCATCCACTTCGTCAACGTCAGCCCCGCGGAGGCGGCCAAGGGCGCGCCCGTCGACATCAGGGTCACCCTCGCCAGCCCCAGCCTCACCGACAAGCTGTGCGCACCGCTGCAGACGCTCTCGCAGGTGTCCTGCTGGAACGGCGAGCGTTCGGTCCTCAACCTGCGGCGGTGGATGCTCGGTGACGACAGCTACGGTGCCGACGTCGCGCGCTACCGGATGTACCAGGTGAACCACGAGGTCGGCCACGGCCTCGGCCACCAGCACCGCCAGTGCCCGCAGAAGGGCAAGCGCGCCCCAGTGATGGTGCAGCAGACGCTCAGCCTCGGTGGGTGCACCCCGTGGCCGTTCCCCAGCGGCGCCTGACGCGGGTCCCGCGCCGCACCACTGTGGCCGCCCCTGGCGGCTGCCCCCCAGAACCTTCAGCGCAGTGGCAGCAGCCGGACCCTTCCGCCTCCGAGCAGGGTGAGCGGGTCGATGTAGTCGTCCTCGCGGAGCGCGCCGAGGTGCAGGCACGCCACGGTGCCGCAGTGTGAGCCGGCTGCTGCCAGGGAGCCCACCGGGCTTCCCCGCGCCACCCGCTGGCCCCGGCGGACCGTCGACGTGACGGGTTCGTAGGTCGACCTCAACCCCGACGCGTGGACCACGGTCACGGTGCCGCGCCCCGCGATGACCCCGACGTGACTGACCACGCCGTCGTCCACCGCCAGGACCGGCTGGCCGGGTCGGCCCAGGAGGTCCACGCCGCGGTGGCCGACGCCGTACCGGGTGGCCGGGCGCAGGAACGGCCGCGCCACCTCCGGGCGGGGGTCCAGGGGCCACGACCACCGGTGGCCCGGGGCCGCGGCGGGGTGTCCAGCCGCAGGCGGCCTTCGAGCACCGCTCGCGGCCGGTCCCGAGGGAGGTGCCGGCTCGACCACGACTGCGGGCGCGGCACGGGACATCGCGGGCTGCGTGACCCGGCCGGCCGCGGATGCCGAGGCGGTGGTGGGCGCATGACCGGTGACGGGGGCAGCGACAGGGACCGCGGCGGCGGCGACCGCGGCCGCCGCGGCCATCACCGTGGCCGGCACGAGGAGGGCTCTCATCGCTCGACCGTGCCCGGTGGCGCTCCCGTCGGACCAGTGCTGGACGCGGTGCTGTGGACGAGGAGCTCCGGACGAGCCGGGTGTTGACGGCCGCGCAGGCGCGAACCCCGACCAGCCGCGCCCCGAGGGGACCCGACCCGCCGTCCTACCTCCGCAGGGACGCCAACCGCTCGACCGCCTGGTGCAGCACCTCGTCGCGCTTGCAGAACGCGAAACGCACCAGCGTCCGCGCCGCGTCCACGTCGTCGTGGAACACCGAGACCGGCACCCCGACCACGCCCGCGCGGGCCGGGAGCTCCCGGCAGAACGCCAGGGCGTCCGTGGCCCCGAGGGCCGCTGCGTCCGCGACGACGAAGTACGTCCCGTCCGGCACCGACACGTCCAGGCCGGCCCCGCGCAGCCCCTGCACAAGCAGGTCGCGCTTGCCCTGCAGGGACGATGCGAGGCCGTCGAACACGTCGTCCCCGAGGCCCAGGGCCACGGCCACCGCGGGCTGGAACGGGCCCGAGCCCACGAAGGTGAGGAACTGCTTGACCGTGCGCACCGCGGCGACGGCCTCCGCGGGCCCGGCGACCCAGCCGACCTTCCACCCGGTCGCCGAGAACGTCTTGCCCGCGGAGGAGATCGTCAGGGTGCGCTCACGCATACCGGGCAGCGTGGCGACGGGCACGTGGGTCGCCCCGTCGAACACCAGGTGCTCGTACACCTCGTCCGTCACGACCCACGCGTCGAACTCCCTTGCGAGGGAACAGATCAGGTCGAGCTCTGTGCGGGTGAAGACCTTGCCGGTCGGGTTGTGCGGGGTGTTGAGCAGCACCAGGCGCGTGCGAGGTGAGAACGCGGTGCGCAGCGACTCCTCGTCGACCGCGAAGTCGGGGAACCTCAGCACCGACGTGCGCCGGACCGCCCCGGCCAGGGCGATGGAGGCGGCGTAGGAGTCGTAGTAGGGCTCGAAGGTCACGACCTCGTCGCCCACCTCGCACAGCGCGAGGATCGTGGCCGCGATCGCCTCCGTCGCACCGACGGTGACCAGCACCTCCGAACGCGGGTCGAGCTCGATCCCGTAGAACCGCGACTGGTGGGCGGCCACCGCCTCGAGCAGCTCGGGCACCCCCGGGCCGGGCGGGTACTGGTTGCGGCCTGCGTCGATCGCGGCCTTGGCGGCGTCGAGCATCTCGCGCGGCCCGTCGGTGTCCGGGAACCCCTGGCCGAGGTTGACGGCGCCGTGCTGCGTGGCGAGGCCGGTCATCTCGGCGAAGATCGTGGTGCCGAAGCCGTGCATGCGGTGGACGAGCGGGGTGGCCATGCGCCGACGGTATGCGGTCCGCCCCGGTTTCGCCCCGAGGCCGGCGGGTGCCTTTCCGGGAGCCGGACGGACCGGTGGGCTGGACGTCCGGCGTAACCTGCCGCCATGGTCATCGAGCGTCGGGCCTCGGCGATCGCCGGGCGAGGGATGTTCACGACCGGTGCGGTGCCGCGCGGAGCGGTCGTCGAGGTCGACGCCGACCTCCTCAACCACTCCTGCGACCCCACGCTGGCCTGGGCGGCCGGTGGCGCCGGGCTGGTCGCCTTCCGCGACGTCGGGCCGGGGGAGGAGCTGACCTTCGACTACGCCACCGCCAGCACCGACCCCGAGCTGGTCGTGCGTTGCCACTGCGAGACCTACCGCTGCCGCCAGCTCGTGACCGGCGACGACTGGCGCATCCCGCAGGTCCAGAGCCGGTATGCCGGCCACCTCACCTCGGTCGTGCAGCGCGCCGTGGACGGGCGCCCCTGAGGGCTCAGGCCCCGGGTACCTCGCCGGGCGCGCCGTTCGCCGTCCGGTCCGACGCACCCTCCGACGCCCCCTCGATGTGCTCCTCCGGCGACTCGGCGTGCGAGATGAGGTCGAGCTGGCGCCACACCGCGAGCAGCGTGACGCCGGCGCCCACGAACGCGAACCAGAACGGCGCCGCGGCCCCGAAGTGCCGGGCGATCAGGCCGCCGAGGAGCTGGCCGACGAGGAGCCCCACGATCAGGCCGAGCCAGTAGACGCTGCCGACCCGCCCCTGGAACTCGTTGGGCGTGGCCCGCTGGCGCACGGCGGAGGACAGCGACCCCCAGACGAAGGCGTAGCCGCCGAACACGACCATGATCACCATCGCGACCCAGGGCACGGTGGTCAGTGCGAGGGCGAGGTGGGTGAGGACCTCGAGGGTGAGGCACGCCTTCATCAGCCGGGCGAGCGGCACCCGGGCCTCGAGGCGGTCGTAGAGCAGCACCGACGTGACGCCGCCGACGGCCGAGCAGGTGGTGAGCAGGCCGAACCCGAGCGCGCCCACGCCCAACCGCTCCTGCGCCCAGTAGACGAGGACACCCCAGGGAGCGCCCCAGGTGATGTTGAAGATGAAGATGACCAGGGTCAGGGTGCGGATGGGGGCGTTGCCCGCGATCCAGCGCAGCCCGTCGAGGATGTCGTGGCCGATGTGCTGCTCGGGCCGGGTGGGGGTGTGCTCGCGGGGGAGGCGCACCTTGGCGAAGAGGGCCGCGGCCAGGAGCAGGGCGCTGGCCTGGACCCCGAACGGGACGGCCGAGCCGAGGGCGAACAGCGTCGCGCCGACGGCGGGCCCGACGAACTGGTTGGCGACGAGGAACCCCGCCATCTGGCGGGCGTTGCCGATGCCGAGGTCGGCCTTCGGCACGATCATCGGCAGCACGGCCCGCCAGCCGGTGTCGGCGAACAGCTCGGCGACACCGACCGCGAAGAGCGTCACGAGCAGCAGCACGATCGACACCGTGCCGGTCGCGATGGTGGCCACGAGCACGGCGAGCACGACGACCCGGACCAGGTTGGCGGCGAGGACGAGGCGGCGCCGGTCGACACGGTCGGCCACCGCGCCGGCATACAGGCCCAGCAGCAGCGTGGGCAGGTTCTGGACCATCGCCGCGGCGGCGATCAGGGTGGGGTCGCGCGTCAGCGACGCGACGAGCAGCGGGCCCGCGGCGAGGGCGATGCCGTCGCCGAGCTGGCCCGCCCACGACGAGGCGAGGTTCCAGCGGAAAGGGACCCCCATCCGGGCGGGGGCCACCCACTCGCCGAGGCGGGACAGGACGGTGGTCACAAGAGCGCGACCATACCGGGCCCGTCCGGGGCGGTCGCGCGCATTTTCGCGTGGTGGGGGACGTCGGAGCGGATTTCCCGATCACGTGGTCCGGCACGTACGATGGACGACGGTCACCGTGTGCTCGCACGCGGGGACCTAATTCGCGCGTCTTCTCGCCGGGTGACGAGGTCTCCTCCGAACCCGGGGCGCATCACAGCAGTCCGGCCAGGGTGTCGGTGGGATGCGAGCCAGGCGCCAGGCAGGACCACACCCCAATGGTGGGTCCGACGAAACTGACAACGACACATAGGAGACACGGCATGGCCGTCGTTACCATGCGCCAGCTCCTCGAGAGCGGCGTCCACTTCGGGCACCAGACCCGTCGCTGGAACCCCAAGATGAAGCGCTTCATCATGACCGAGCGCAACGGCATCTACATCATCGACCTGCAGCAGTCGCTGACCTACATCAACAACGCGTACGAGTTCGTCCGCGAGACCGTCGCCCACGGCGGCTCCATCCTCTTCGTCGGCACGAAGAAGCAGGCCCAGGAGCCCATCGCCGAGCAGGCGACCCGCGTCGGCATGCCGTACGTCAACCACCGCTGGCTCGGTGGCATGCTCACCAACTTCAACACGATCTCCAAGCGCCTCACGCGCCTCAAGGAGCTCGAGGAGCTCGACTACGACAACGTCGCGGGCTCGGGCTACACCAAGAAGGAGCTCCTGATCTTCAAGCGGGAGCGCGACAAGCTCGAGAAGACCCTCGGCGGCATCCGCAACATGGCCAAGGTCCCCTCGGCCGTGTGGATCGTCGACACCAAGAAGGAGCACCTCGCGGTCGACGAGGCGCGCAAGCTCGGCCTGCCGGTCATCGCGATCCTCGACACCAACTGCGACCCCGACGAGGTCGACTACAAGATCCCCGGCAACGACGACGCGATCCGCTCCGTCACCCTGCTCACCCGCGTGATCGCGGACGCGGTGGCCGACGGCCTCATCTCCCGCTCCGCCGGCAAGAACGGCGAGCAGGCCGAGGGTGTCGTCGCCGGCGACGAGCCCCTCGCCGAGTGGGAGCGCGAGCTGCTCGGTGGCGACGCCGCCAAGACCGCGGAGACCGTCGCCCCCGAGGCCGGCGAGACCGCTGCCGCCGACGCCCCCGAGGCTGCTGCCGAGGCGACCGAGGCCCCCGCGGAGGCTGCGGCCCCCGAGGCCGGCGAGACCGCTGCTGCGGACGCCGACGCCGACGCCAAGGCCTGAGCTTCCCCACCCGCATCTCTGACAGAGAAGAGCTGAGACACACACATGGCGAACTACACCGCCGCTGACATCAAGGCGCTGCGCGAGTCCACGGGCGCCGGCATGCTCGACGTCAAGAAGGCCCTCGACGAGGCTGACGGCGACCGCGCCAAGGCCACCGAGATCCTTCGCGTGAAGGGCCTCAAGGGCGTCACCAAGCGCGAGGGTCGCACCACCTCCAACGGCCTGGTCACCGCCAAGGCCGAGGGCGGCCAGGGCACCCTCGTCGAGGTCCTCTGCGAGACCGACTTCGTCGCGAAGGGCGAAAAGTTCATCGCCCTCGCCGACCAGGTCCTCACGCAGGCCGTCGCCGCGGGTGCGGCCGACGCCGACGCGCTGCTCAAGAGCACCCTCGAGGACGGCCGCACCGTCCAGGAGCTGCTCGACGAGGCCAACGCGACCATCGGCGAGAAGATCGAGGTCAAGCGCGTTGCCCGCGTCGAGGCCCCGGTCGTCGTGTCCTACCTGCACAAGACCAGCCCCGACCTCCCCGCCCAGATCGGTGTCCTCGTCGGCGCCGAGGGTGGCGACGAGCAGGTCGTGCGCGACGTCGCGATGCACGTGGCGGCCTTCAGCCCCACCGTGCTGACCCGTGACGAGGTCGACCCGACCACCGTCGAGAACGAGCGTCGCGTGGCCGAGGCCACCGCGAAGGAGGAGGGCAAGCCCGAGGCCGCCCTCCCGAAGATCGTCGAGGGTCGCGTCAACGGCTTCTTCAAGGAGAACGTCCTGCTCGAGCAGCCGTTCGCCAAGGACGCCAAGAAGACCGTCGCCAAGGTGCTCGAGGAGGCCGGCGCTACCGCGACGTCCTTCGCGCGCTTCCGCGTCGGCAGCTGACCCGAGAGCCCTCACCGGCTCCACTGCAGCACACGAGGCCCGTCCCCTTCGGGGGGCGGGCCTCGCGCCGTTCCCGCGTACGCCGCGTGGCCGGGTCGGCTCCGCGGCATACTGAGGCATGGGGAGAGCACGGAAGACCACGCCGAAGCCGCCACCGGATCGTGAGCCACGGGACTACACCCACCTGCCCGAGCGCATCCCGCCGGAGCAGCTGAGGACGGTCCAGGACGTCGACCCGGGTCCCGACCCGCGGGGCGGGCGCGACACCGAGACCGAGTTCCTGCTCAGGTACGCCGGGTTCTGACCAGCCAGGGTTGCAGCAGCCGCGTGACCTGCGGCAGCACGAGGTAGGTCATGACCGGTGTGAGCAGCAGCGTCATGAACAGCACGCGCAGAGGCAGCACCCAGTCCCGCGTCACCGGGAGCAGCAGCCACGTGAACAGCAGGTTGGTCGGGAAGAAGGCCAGCCAGATCGTCACGGCCTGCTTCCACCGTGGGGGAGCCGGTGGCACGGGCTCGGCGACGTCGTCGGCGGGCCGTGACCGGGGCTCGTCGAACCAGCCCTCGATGCCGGTCCGGTGCTCGACCCTGGTGTGCTGCACGAGGTCCTGTGCCGACCGCAGCCACATGGTGCGCTCGCGGGACTCCTCCCACAGCAGCAGGCTGGCGCGGGAGTCGAAGCGGTAGAGCATGTGCCACTCGCGTGATCCGGGACCGGGCCGCAGCCAGCCGGTGCCCATGAAGCCCGGGAAGCCCTGGGCCAGCGAGGTGCCTGCCTCGACCCAGGCCTGCATGAGCCGCTCGTCCTCCGGTCGGACCCGCCGGGTGATGGCGACGGTGACCGGCTGGTCGTCGCGGAGGGTGTCGCTCATCGGCTGCTCAGAAGATGTGGACGCGCTGCTCGGGCGCCAGCCACATGCCGTCGCCCTCGCGCACCCCGAACGCCTCGTGGAACTCGTCGCAGTTGCGCACGGCGTTGGCGCGGACCTCGGTGGGCGAGTGGGGGTCGATGGCGAGCAGGCGCTTGGCCTCCTCGGGGCGGGCCTTGCCCGACCACACCTGCGCCCAGCCGACGAAGAACCGCTGGGGGCCGGTGAGGCCGTCCAGCTCGGGGACCTGCTGGCCCTCGGTGGCGATGCGGTAGGCGGAGTAGCCGATGGCGAGTCCGCCGAGGTCGCCGATGTTCTCGCCGACGGTGAGCGCGCCGTTGACCTTGTCCTCGGGGGAGGCCAGGGGCGAGAGCTCGCTGAACTGCGCGATGAGGGCCTGGGTGCGCTCGTCGAAGCGGGCCCGGTCCTCCTCGGTCCACCAGTCGCGCAGGGCGCCGTGGGCGTCGTACCGCGAGCCCTGGTCGTCGAAGCCGTGGCCGATCTCGTGCCCGATGACCGCCCCGATGGCGCCGTAGTTGACGGCGTCGTCGGCGTCGAGGTCGAAGAACGGCGGCTGGAGGATGCCGGCAGGGAAGACGATCTCGTTGAGCAGCGGGTGGTAGTAGGCGTTGACCGTCTGGGGCAGCATCATCCACTCGGTGCGGTCGATCGGGCCGCCCAGCTTGCCGAGCTGCCGCTCCCACTCGAACTCGTTGGCGCGCCGTACGGTGCCGAGCAGGTCGTCGTCGACCTCCAGCTTCGAGTAGTCGCGCCACACGTCGGGGTAGCCGACCTTGGGCGTGAAGGACGCGAGCTTCTCCAGCGCCTGGGCGCGGGTCTGCGGCCCCATCCAGTCCAGGCCCTCGAACGAGCGGCGGAAGGCCTCGACGAGGTTGCCGACGAGCTCGAGCATGCGCTCCTTGGCGGCGGGCGGGAAGAACTCGGCGGCGTACAGCTGGCCCACGGCCTCGCCGATCGCCCCCTCGACGAGCGAGACCCCCCGCTTCCAGCGGTCCCGGTTCTCCGGCAGGCCGGAGACGACCCGGCCGGAGAAGTCGAACTCGGCGTCGACGAACTCCCGGCTGAGCAGGGGGGCGGCCGAGCTGACCAGGTGGAAGGCCAGCCAGTCGCGCCAGTCGTCGATCACGACCTCGTCCAGGAGGATCGAGAGCCCCTCGAGGAACTCGGGCTGGCCCACCACGACGTGCTCGAAGGCCGACTTGGCCTTGAGGCCGCGCAGGTAGTCCTCCCACGGGACGTCCGGCGCGCGGTCCTCGAGCCCGTAGCGGGTGTTGGGGTTGTAGCTCTTCACGGCGTCGCGGGTCGCCACGTTGTCCCAGTGGTGCCCGGCCAGCCGGGTCTCGAGGGCGACCACGCGCGCCGCGCGGGAGTCCTCACCGGTGGACCCGTCACCGACGCCCGCGAGGGCCAGCATCCTGGCCACGTGGGGGAGGTACGCCTCCCGCACGGCCGCGTGGCGCTCCTCGCGGTAGTAGGACTCGTCCGGCAGGCCCAGCCCGCCCTGGTGGAGGTAGAGGACGTAGTCCTCGGGCGACTTGGCGTCCGGGGCGACGTAGAGCCCCATGACGCCCGCCAGCCCTTGGCGCTGCAGCCTGCCCATGGTCTTGAAGAGCTCGTCGGTGCCGGTGATCTTGGCGATCTCCTCGAGGTCGTCGTCGATCGGCGAGCGGCCCAGCGCCTCGGCCCGCTCCTCGTCCATGAACGCGCGGTAGAGGTCGCCCACCTTGCGGGTGGGGGAGCCGGGTTCGGCCGTCGTGTCGGCCGCGGCCCGGTCGATCAGCCGGCGCACCCGCTCGTCGGACTGCTCCCGCAGCATGTCGAAGGTGCCGTAGCGACCGCGGTCCCCGGGGATCTGCGTCTCGCGCACCCACGTGCCGTTGGCGTAGCCGAACAGGTCGTCCTGGGGCCGGACCGTCTCGTCGCGGTGCCCGGGGAGGATGCCTGACCTCATGGTGCGTCTCCTTCGCAGCTCGATGGGCCAACCCTGCCATGCGCCGCCGCCGGCCACGAACCCGTACCCGGCGGCCACGGACCCCGTGCCCCGTCGGCCGCGGACCCGAGCCCCGTCGGCCGCGGACCCCGAGCCCACGGCGGCGGTAGGGGCGCCGGGGCAACGTGTGGAAGTATTCGGTGACCGCCCGCACAGCCCAGGAGGATCTGTCGTGACTTCTGCCCCCGAGCAGACCGCCCCAGCCGGATCGTCCACCGCCGGCCCCAACCACCAGCACCGCCGGGTGCTGCTCAAGCTCTCGGGCGAGGTCTTCGGCGGGGGCAAGGTGGGCCTGGCCCCCGACGTCGTGCGTCAGGTGGCCCGCCAGATCGCGCAGTCGGTGCGCGAGGGCATCCAGGTGGCCGTGGTCATCGGCGGCGGCAACTTCTTCCGCGGGGCCGAGCTCCAGCAGCAGGGGATGGACCGCACCCGCGCCGACTACATGGGCATGCTGGGCACGGTCATGAACTGCCTGGCCCTGCAGGACTTCCTCGAGAAGGAAGGCATCGAGACCCGGGTCCAGACCGCCATCGCGATGGGACAGGTGGCCGAGCCGTACATCCCGCGCCGGGCCATCCGCCACCTCGAGAAGGGGCGCGTGGTCATCTTCGGCGCCGGTGCGGGGATGCCGTTCTTCTCCACCGACACGGTCTCGGCCCAGCGCGCCCTGGAGATCAAGTGCGACGCGGTGCTCATGAGCAAGAACGGCGTGGACGGGGTCTACGACGCCGACCCGCGCACGCACCCCGAGGCCACCAAGTACGACGAGATCACCTACTCCGATGCCATGCAGCAGGGGCTGCGCGTCGTCGACACGGCCGCGTTCAGCCTCTGCATGGACAACAAGCTGCCCATGGTCGTCTTCGGGATGGAGGGCGAGGGCAACGTCGTCAAGGCCCTGCGTGGTGAGAGGATCGGGACGCTGGTCACCCCGGGGTGAGTCGGCGACGACCGACCCACGCGCACGACTGACCACCCACGACCGGCGGTCCCAGCAGGGAACGCCCAGAAGGAGCCGGACATGATTGAAGAGACCCTCCTCGAGGCAGAGGAGAAGATGGAGAAGGCCGTCGAGGTCGCCAAGGAGGACTTCGCGGGTATCCGCACCGGTCGGGCGACCCCGGGCATGTTCAACAAGCTCATGGTCAGTTACTACGGCGCGCCGACCCCGCTGCAGCAGCTCGCGTCGTTCCAGACGCCCGAGGCCCGCACCATCCTCATCTCGCCGTTCGACAAGTCGGCGATGCACGAGATCGAGAAGACGCTGCGCGACTCCGACCTCGGCGTCAACCCCAGCAACGACGGCAACGTCATCCGCTGCGTGCTCCCGCAGCTCACCGAGGAGCGGCGCCGCGACTACATCAAGCTCGCGCGCCACAAGGGCGAGGAGGCCAAGGTCTCCATCCGCAACATCCGCCGCAAGGCCAAGGACGAGCTCGACAAGCTGGTCAAGGACGGCGAGGTCGGCGAGGACGACGGCGCGCGCGGTGAGAAGGAGCTCGACTCGACGACCAAGAAGTACGTCGAGAGCGTCGACGAGCTGCTCAAGGGCAAGGAGGCCGAGCTCCTCGAGGTCTGAGGCGCTCGCCGCTCCACAGAGCCCATGACGCCCATGTCCGCACCCCAGTCCCGAAGCGCCCGCCACCAGGACCCCTCCGGCTCCGGTGACGGCGGTCGCTCGGCTGCCCGCGGCGCCAAGACCTCGCGGGCCGGCCGCAACCTGCCCGCGGCCATCGGTGTGGGGGTCGGCCTCGGCGCGCTGATCATCCTGTCGCTGGTCGTGCGCAAGGAGCTCATGCTCGTCATCGTCGTGGCGGCGGTGGGGGTCGGCGTGTGGGAGCTGCGGCGAGCACTCGCCCAGGTCTCGATCCTCGTGCCGTTCGTGCCGAGCCTCGTCGGCAGCGTGAGCATGATCGTGTCCGCGTACGTCGGCGGGGGCGAGGCGCTCATCGTCACCCTGGGCCTGACCTGCGTCGGCATCCTGCTGTGGCGGGTCGCCGACGGGGTGCTCGATGCCGTGCGCGACGTCGTAGGTGGCGTGTTCGTGGCGGTCTACCCGTCGTTCCTGGCCGGGTTCGCCGCCCTCATGCTGGCGCCGGACGACGGGGCGAGGCGGATCATCGTCTTCATCCTCGTCACCGTGCTCTCGGACGTCGGCGGCTACGCGTTCGGGGTGATCTTCGGCCGCCACCCCATGGCGCCGTCGGTGAGCCCGAAGAAGTCCTGGGAGGGCTTCGCCGGCTCCGTCGTCACCTGTGTGGCCGGTGGCGCGGCCGCGGTGGTCCTCCTCCTGGACGGGCCGTGGTGGGGCGGGGCGCTCCTCGGTGCCTGCGTCGCCGTGGCCGCCACGGTCGGCGACCTCACCGAGTCGACCATCAAGCGCGACCTCGGCATCAAGGACATGAGCACGATCCTGCCCGGCCACGGCGGGGTGATGGACCGGCTCGACTCCCTCGTCCTCGTGGCGCCGGTCGCCTGGGCGCTGCTCGCCTGGGTCGTCCCCGCGTAGGGCACCCACACCTCGGGCGGGCTCCGCCCCGGACGCCTGCCCCATCGGGCGCACGGCAGAGGATTGGGTGGTTGGCCCACGGCCTGCGAAACTGGTGGGGCCATGACGACCTCCCTGCCCGAGCCCACGACCGCGCGTCCCGCCCCCGGTGCGCTCACCTTCACCGCGCCCCGTCGCGGGAAGCCTCCGCGCCACCTGGCCGACCTCGACCCGGCCGAGCGCAAGGCTGCCGTCGAGGCACTGGGGCACAAGGGGTTCCGGGCCAAGCAGCTGTCGACGCACTACTTCGAGCGACTCGTCGAGTCGCCCGAGGACATGACCGACCTGCCGAAGGGTGTCCGCGAGGACCTCGTCCGCGACCTGCTCCCGACGCTGCTCACCCCCCACGTCCAGCGCACGGCCGACGACGGCATGACCGTGAAGTCGGCCTGGAAGCTGCACGACGGGGCCATCGTCGAGTCGGTGCTCATGCGCTACCCCAAGCGCGTCACCATCTGCATCTCGAGCCAGGCCGGGTGCGGCATGAACTGCCCGTTCTGCGCGACCGGGCAGGCTGGGCTCACCCGTAACATGTCGGCGGGCGAGATCGTGGAGCAGGTCGTCCACGCTGCCCGGATGCTGCGCCGAGGCGAGCTCCCCGCGGCCACCACCGGTTCGCCGGGCACCGACGCGGCCGCACACGCCGACATGGCGGAGCTCGGCGACGAGGACGGCGCCCCCGAGCCCACCGGGCCCACGCGCATCTCCAACGTCGTCTTCATGGGCATGGGGGAGGCGCTGGCCAACTACAAGGCGGCCGTGGGCGCCATACGCCGGCTCACCGACCCCGCCCCGGACGGGCTGGGCATGTCGGCGCGCGGCATCACGATGTCGACCGTCGGCCTCGTCCCTGCCATCGACAAGCTGGCAGGGGAGGGCATCCCGGTGACGCTCGCACTGTCGCTGCACGCCCCCGACGACGAGCTGCGCAACGAGCTGGTCCCGATCAACACGCGCTGGAGCGTCGACGAGGCGCTCGACGCCGCCTACCGCTACTACGAGGCGACCGGCCGCCGGGTGAGCATCGAGTACGCCCTCATCAAGGACATCAACGACCACGCCTGGCGGGCGGACCTCCTGGGGTCGAAGCTGAACGGCCGCGGACGGGGCTGGGTGCACGTCAACCCCATCCCGCTCAACCCGACACCCGGGTCGAAGTGGACGGCGTCGCGCCCTGGGGTCGAGCAGCAGTTCGTCGAGCGGCTGCGCGCCCACGGCATCCCCACGACGATCCGCGACACCCGTGGCCAGGACATCGACGGCGCCTGCGGCCAGCTCGCGGCCTCGACGGCCTGACCGGAGCCTGCGGCAGACCGATTTCCTGGGACGCCCGGCTGCGGGCGCCGACACCAGCGACCTCGCCGGGGGCGTGCCTACACTCGTGAGGTGAGACCTCCTCGCGCCGTGGCCCTCCTCGCGGCGACCGTCCTGCTGCTGGCGGGCTGTGCCTCGGCGCAGACCGGTGGCGCCGGCCGGACGGCGACAGGCTCGGCGACGCCGGCTGCCGCAGGCGCGGGTGCCGACGCGACGGCCCACGGTGGGCACACCACCGGGCAGGCGACCCGGCCGCCTGCGCCGCTGCGCCCGGGGGAGCGCCTCGTCACGGTGCGCATGCCCGCGCCGTACACGCCGAAGGCGCCTGCCGCGCCGGGCACCGACGACTACCGCTGCTTCCTGCTCGACCCCGGGATCCGTACGCGGTCGATGGTCACCGGCATCGACGTCCTCCCCGGCAGCCCCCGCGTGGTCCACCACGTGATCCTGTTCCGGGTCCCCCCGGACGCGGTGGCGCGCGCCGAGGCCATCGACCGGGCCCAGCCGGGCCAGGGCTGGACCTGCTTCGGCGGCACGGGCATCGAGTCCCAGGGAAGTGCCCTGGAGGACGCCCCGTGGCTGGGTGCGTGGGCTCCCGGCGGTGGTGAGCAGGTGCTGCCCCGGGACGTGGGACTCCCCGTGGAGGCGGGGTCACGGATCGTCATGCAGGTCCACTACAACCTCCTCGCCGGCCACGCCCCGGACCTCAGTGCCGCCAGGCTCCGGGTCGCCGCCGACGACGGCAGCCGCAAGGCTCTGCAGACGGTCCTGCTGCCTGGCCCGGTCGAGCTGCCGTGCCGACCCGGGCGCACCGGTCCGCTGTGCGACCGCGCGGCGGCAGTGGCCGACGTCCAGCGCCGGTTCGGCGCCGAGGCAGGGTTCGCGGCCAACGCCCTGCACCTGCTCTGCGGACCCATCCGGGCCTCGGCCACCCAGTCGTGCACCCGCACCGTCCGCCAGGCCGAGACCGTCCGGGCCGTCGCCGGGCACATGCACCTGCTGGGTCGCGCGATCACGGTCGAGGTCAACCACGGGAAACCGGGCGCCCGGACCATCCTCGACCTGCCGGTGTGGGACTTCGACAACCAGGGCAGCCGCCCCGTGCAGCCCGCCGTGCACCTGTCGCCCGGCGACACGTTGACCGTCACCTGCCGGCACGACCAGAGCCTGCGTGACCAGCTCCCGGCGCTGCAGGGGGTGCCCGAGCGCTACGTCGTGTGGGGCGAGGGCACGACCGACGAGATGTGCCTCGGGATCGTGCTGGTGACCCGGCCCTAGGCTGGGCGCGTGCAGCAGACCGCCCCCACCGTCCCCGATCCCGGCCGCGAGTTCGTCCTCACCGTCTCCTGCCCCGACCGCCGCGGCATCGTCCACGCCGTCTCCGGTGTCGTCCTCGACCTCGCGCTGACGATCCTGGACAGCCAGCAGTTCGCCGACGCCACCTCCGGCGAGTTCCACCTGCGGATGCACCTGGCCCGAGAGGGCGCCCCGCTCGCGGTGAGCGAGGTCGAGGCCGCGCTGCGCGGGGTCGCGGCCGAGTACGCGATGGAGTACGCCGTGCACGACCTCGCCCGGCGCCCGCGGGTGCTCGTCATGGTGAGCCAGCAGGGCCACTGCCTCAACGACCTCCTGTTCAGGGTGGAGAGCGGGGCGCTGCCCATCGAGGTGCCCGGCATCGTGTCCAACCACGACGACTTCCGCGGGCTCGCCGAGTGGCACGGGGTGCCGTTCCACCACGTCCCGGTGACGCGGGCGACCAAGCCGGCGGCGGAGCAGGAGCTGCGCGAGCTCATCGACCGCTACGAGGCGGACACCGTGGTCCTGGCCCGCTACATGCAGATCCTCTCGCCGGAGCTGTGCGCCGACCTGCCGGGACGGGTCATCAACATCCACCACTCGCTGCTGCCGAGCTTCAAGGGCGCCAAGCCCTACACCCAGGCGCACGACCGGGGGGTCAAGGTCATCGGGGCCACCGCGCACTACGTCACGGCCGACCTCGACGAGGGGCCGATCATCGAGCAGGACTTCCGCCGCGTGGACCACCGGATGAGCCCGGCCCAGCTGGCCTCCGTGGGCCAGGAGCTCGAGGCGATGGCGCTGGCCCGGGCGGTGCGGTGGCACGCCGAGCACCGGGTGGTGCTGCGGGGTCGTCGCACCATCGTGTTCGACTGACCCGACCCGCCGGAACGGGGCGGCTCGGCGAGGTGGCTCGGCCAGGCGGCCGCGCGGCTCGGCGCGGGTCGGACGGGCTACCGGGTGCGGCCGTCGGCGGCGTGCTGCAGGGCTCGCAGGTAGCCCTGCGCGGCGACGCGCTGCCCCACCCAGGTCAGCGGCCCGCCGAGCCGGGTGAGGGCCGTCGCCGGGCGGGCGTAGGCCCGGATCACGGCGTACACGTCCTCGCCCCGACGCTCGACGAGGAACCCCTCTTCACCGCTCTCCGGGTGGCCGGCCAGCGTGCCGTAGCCGAAGCCGGTGCGACCGGCGTCCTCGACGGTCCACACGACTCGGCACGGCACGGGCAGGACGACCAGGTGGCTGAGGATGTCGACGCCGGACGCGGCCCGGGGTGCGGTCGCCTGAGGGCGCAGCCCGATGCCGCGCTGGGGGGCCCAGCGCATGAGTGCCTCGGCCGCGCGCGCGTGGACGGCGTCGCCGGCGCCGAGGCGGCGCTCGACCTCGAGGTGGTGGAAGCCGTCCGGTAGGGGCCCGTCGAGGGTGAGCCCGCGTGGCGCGTAGGTCAGGGGCAGTCCTGCGAGGTCGGTCAGCTTCACGGGTGGGCCTCTCGGGACGGGTCCGCCTGTGCGTCGGCGGAGGCGTGCGCGCCGCGGGGGAGTCCCGCGGTCACGACGTCGGCCGCCTCCTGCACCGTGTCGACGAGGTGCACGACGCCGTCCATGCCACGCCCTCGCGCCAGGGCCGCGACCGCCGCCCACACGGGGACGGTGTCGGTCCAGTACTCGTGCCCGACCAGGACCAGCGGCGGCAGGACGGCCCCGGGCGTCGCGTAGAACAGCGGCGTCACCGCCTGGAACACCTCCTGCACGGTGCCGGCGGCGCCCTCGAGCACGACGAGACCGTGCGTCGAGCGGGCGAGCAGGCCGTCCTCGCGCAGCGCGTTGGAGAAGTACTTGGCGATGCCGTCGCAGAAGACGCCCGGCGGCTCGTGGCCGTAGAACCACGTGGGGATGCCGAGGCTGCGCCCCGACCCCGGGCCGAGGTCGGCGCGCACGTCGAGCGCGAGCTGGGCCCACCGGCCGACGTCCTCACGGAACGACGGGACGGACGCCAACCGGTCCAGGGCGTCGTCGAGCCCGTCGTCGGGACCCTGGTCGAGCCCGTCGCCCCTGGCGGCGTAGGCCCCCAGGTTGGCTGCCTCCATCGCCCCGGGACCCCCGCCGGTGGCCACGACGAGACCCGCCCGGGCCAACGTCCTGCCGAGGTGGGCGGCGCCCGCGTACGCCGTGCGGCCGCGTTCGAGGGCGTGGCCGCCCATCACGCCGACGACGGGGCGCCCGTCGACGAACTCGTCGAGCGCGTCGGTGACCGAGTCGTCGTGGATGGCCCGCAGCAGCGTGACGAAGGCGTCGTGGTGGGCGGCGGCCTCGCGTGCCCACCGGTAGGCCCGCGCGTCGGGAGTGGCGGCGTACCCGCGGTCGGCCAGGCCGCGGTAGAGCTCCAGGGGTGAGTAGAGGGTGGCGCGGTAGGGGTCCACGGGCGCGTGGGGGTCGCTGGGGAAGACCAGCGCGTGGTGCGTCCGCAGGTGCACGTCGAGGGCCTCGGACAGCCGGCCGCCGAGCACCACGAGGCCCTCGACGTCGGTGCGCGCGAGGAAGGCGTCCTCGCGGCGGGTCAGGTCGAGGTCCTGCAGGCGCAGCCCCCGCAGCGGGCGCCCGGACGCGAGGACCGCGTCGAGGGCGGCGAGGGTCTCCACCTCGCGGTGCCTGCTGCTGTCCTCGGCGGTCATGCCCAGACCCTACGGGTGCGGCGTCAGACGTTGCCGAGGACGCGGTCGACGGCGATCTCGATGACGACGCGCTCGGGGTTCTCACGGGGCACGCGGTAGCGGGCGGCATACCGCTGCACGGCCTCGGCCACGGAGGCCTGGTCGTCGAGGACGCGGGCGGTGCCCTCGAGGGACAGCCAGTGGCGGCCGTCGACCTGGCACAGCACCGCCCGGGTGCCGGCGGCGGCGTTGCGCGCCTTGCGACTCGTGCCGCTGGTGATGACGCGTGCCACGAGGGCTTCGGGGTCCCAGGTGAACCCGACCGGCACGACGTGCGGGGAGCCGTCGGGGCGCAGGGTCGTCAGCGTGGCGAGGTGGCGGACGGTGACGAACTCGAGCGCTGCGGCTGAGAGCTCGGCGGGAGGGGTGGACACGGTGGTGAGTCTGCCAGCCTGCGAGGCGCCCGGCCTCAGTGGCCGGTCACCGCCGAGAGCAGGCGCGCGAGCCGTGCGGGACGGCCGGTGCGGGCCTCCTCGGCGTCGGCTGCGTGCGCGAGCCGCAGGCCCGCGTTGATGCCCACCCAGCGCGCGGGCTCGGGCTCCCAGCGACGGCTGCGGTGCCCCACCCAGGGCAGCTGGGTGATGGGGGTCGCCCGGCCGAGCACGAGGTCGGCGAGGGTGCGGCCGGCGAGGTTGCTCGCAGCCACGCCGTCGCCGACGTAGCCCCCGGCCCAGCCGAGACCGGTCGCCGGGTCGTGGCCGACGGACGGCTGCCAGTCGCGCGCGATGCCCAGCGGACCACCCCACGCATGCGTGAACCGGACGCCCTCGAGCTGCGGGAGCAGGTCGGTCAGCGTCGCCCGCAGGTCGGCGAAGACCCTTGCGTCGTGGTCGAACCCGGGTCGGACGCGCGAAGCAAAGTGGTACGGCGCGCCGCGACCCCCGAACGCCAGCCGGTCGTCGACGGTGCGCTGGCCGTAGATCACCACGTGGCGGTGGTCGGCGAAGGTCTCGCGCTCGGCGAGCCCGATCTGCTCCCAGAGCCGGGCCGGCAGCGGCTCGGTGGCGACCATGAGGGAGTAGACCGGGGCGACCGTGCGACGGTGCCGGGCGAGGGTGGGGGTGAACCCCTCGGTGGCCCGGATGACGTGGGTGGCCCCGACGCTCCGGCCGTCGGCCAGCCGCGCGAACCCCGGCCCCAACGCCTCGACGCGCACACCCTCGACGACACGGGCGCCCTGCCGACGGACCTCGGCGGCCAGGCCGTCGACGAGGCGGCGAGGGTGCACGCGGGCGCAGTGCGGGTTGTACGTCGCGCCGAGCACGCCGTCGGCGGCGAGCCGCGCGCTGGCCTCCTGTGCGTCGAGCCACCTGGTGCCGATGCCCCACTGGTCGGAGTGCGCGACCTCCGCCCGGGCGCGCTCGACCTGAGCGGTGGAGCGGGCCAGGCCGAGGGTGCCGCCCCGGTGGAAGCCGCAGTCGATCCCGGCGGACGCCGCTGCCCGGCCGACCTCGTCGACGGTGTTGCGCAGCTCGGCGAGCATCGCTGCCGCGGCGGCACGACCGTGGCCCCGGGCCAGGGTCTCCGGGCCCACCGGCCACAGCGCCGACACCCAGCCGCCGTTGCGGCCGCTGGCGCCGAAGCCCGCGTGCCCGGCCTCGAGCAGCACCACGTCCAGGGTCGGCTCGGCCGCGAGGAGGTAGTGCGCGGTCCACAGGCCGGTGTAGCCCGCGCCGACGATGACGACGTCCGCACGGGAAGGCAGGGACGGCGAGGGCAGGGACGGCGAGGGCAGGGACGGCGAGGGCAGGGAGGGCGAGGAGGGCTCGCGCGCCGACGTCGCGGCGTACGAGCCCTCCTCGGCGATGCCCTCGGACCAGAGGGGCCGGGTCACGAGGTGAGCCGGCTCAGAGGTGCTTCTCGGCGTCCTTGAGGACCGACCTCAGCCGGCTCTCGATGTCGTCGAACTCCGGCTGCCCGATGATGAGCGGCGGCGCGAGCTGGATGACCGGGTCGCCACGGTCGTCGGCGCGGCAGTAGATGCCGGCGTCGAACAGGGCCTTGGACAGGTAGCCGCGCAGCAGCCGCTCGGACTCCTCGTCGTTGAACGTCTCGCGCGTGTCCTTGTCCTTGACGAGCTCGATGCCGTAGAAGTACCCGGCACCGCGGACGTCGCCGACGATCGGCAGGTCGAGCAGCTTCTCCAGGGTCGCCCGGAAGTGCGGGGCGTTGTCCTTGACGTGGTCGTTGAGGCCCTCGCGCTCGAAGATGTCGAGGTTCGCCATCGCCACGGCCGCGCTCACGGGGTGGCCGCCGAAGGTGTAGCCGTGCGGGAAGTAGTTGGTGCCCTTCTTGAACGGCTCGAACAGGCGGTCGCTGGCGATCATCGCGCCGATGGGGGAGTAGCCGGAGGTCATGCCCTTGGCACAGGTGATGATGTCGGGCACGTAGTTGAAGTCGTCGCAGGCGAACATCGAGCCGATGCGGCCGAACGAGCAGATGACCTCGTCGGAGACGAGCAGCACGTCGTACTCGTCGCAGATCTCGCGGACCCGCTCGAAGTAGCCGGGCGGCGGCGGGAAGCAGCCTCCGGAGTTCTGCACCGGCTCGAGGAACACCGCGGCCACGGTGTCGGGGCCCTCGAACTCGATGGCCTCGGCGATGCGGTCGGCGGCCCAGCGGCCGAACGCCTTCTCGTCGTCACGCAGGTGCTCGGGGGCGCGGTAGTGGTTGGTGTTGGGCACCTTGAAGGCCCCGGGCACGAGCGGCTCGAACATCTCCTTGGCCGCCGGGATGCCCGTGATGGACAGCGCGCCCTGCGGGGTGCCGTGGTAAGCCACCGCGCGGCTGATCACCTTGTGCTTGGTGGGCTTGCCGGTCAGCTTGAAGTACTGCTTGGCGAGCTTCCACGCGGTCTCCACGGCCTCGCCGCCACCGGTGGTGAAGAAGACGCGGTTGAGGTCGCCGGGGGCTCCGGCCGCCAGGCGCTCGGCCAGCTCGATGGCGCGCGGGTGGGCATAGGACCACAGCGGGAAGAACGCGAGGTCCTTGGCCTGCTTGGCCGCCGCCTCGGCGAGCTCGACCCGCCCGTGCCCGACCTGCACCACGAACAGGCCAGCGAGGCCATCGATGTACTCGTTGCCGCGGTCGTCCCAGATCTTGTGGCCCTCGCCGCGCACGATGATGGGGACGCTGTGGGCCAGGCCGCCCTCGCTGCGGTCCTCGAAGACGGAGTGCCGCGTGAAGTGCATCCAGAGGTGGTCGCGGGCCGCCTCGGAGTAGAGGGCCCCGGAGGGGGTCCGCAGGTCGGAGGACGGTTCGTAGGCGGCGGTGGGCTCAGTGGTCATCGGGTACCCCAGTTGTAGTGCTGCTTGTTGAGTTTCAGGTAGACGAAGGTCTCGGTCGTCTGCACGCCGGGAAGGGTGCGGATGCGCTTGGTCAGGAGCTCGAGCAGCTCGGTGTCGTCCTCGCAGACGACCTCGGCGAGGATGTCGAACGACCCCGCCGTGGTGACGACGTAGTCGACCTCGTCCATGGCCGACAAGGCGTCGCCGACGGGGGTGAGGTCCCCGTCGACACGGATGCCGATCATGGCCTGGCGGCGGAACCCCACCTGGAGGGGGTCCGTCACCGCGACGATCTGCATGACCTCCTGGTCGAGGAGGCGCTGCACGCGCTGGCGCACCGCCGCCTCGGACAGCCCGACGCGCTTGGCGATCGTGGCGTAGGACTGCCGCCCGTCCTCCTGCAGCTGCTCGATGATCGCCTTCGACACGTCGTCGAGGCGCACATCGGAGCCGTTGCCGGGGGTGCGGGTCACGCGGCCATGGTGTCGGTCGCCGCCGTTTGGCGCAAGTCCCCCTGCTACGGAATCGGTTGCCGATCTGTAAACGGACTGTTGATTTCAGCATTCAGCAGCCGAGAACCTAGTGGAATCAGCGGCGATGCGGTTACAGTGCAGCCACCGGATTCCGTACCCGAAACGCATGGGAGTGTCAGTGACCGCCACGTCAGAGGCCGCGAGCGCCGCGAGCCCGCGCATCCTGCGCAACTTCATCGACGGCCAGTACGTCGACGCGCAGACGGACGCCACGTCCGACATCGTCAGCCCCGTCACCGCCCAGGTGGTGGCCAAGGCCCCGGTCTCGACCGCCGAGGACGTCGACGCGGCCTACGCCTCCGCCGCCAAGGCCTTCGAGGAGTGGGGCCAGACGACCCCCAGCGAGCGGCAGCAGGCCCTGCTCAAGTTCGCCGACGCCATCGAGCGGCGCGCGGACGAGTTCGTGCGGCTGGAGTCCGAGAACACGGGCAAGCCGCACGCCCTCACCGCGAGCGAGGAGCTGCCGCCGATGGTGGACCAGCTGCGGTTCTTCGCGGGCGCGGCGCGCGTGCTCGAGGGACGCGCGGCGGGGGAGTACATGAAGGGCCACACGAGCTGGGTACGCCGTGAGCCCATCGGCGTCGTCGGACAGGTGACGCCGTGGAACTACCCGATGATGATGGCCGTCTGGAAGATCGGTCCAGCGCTCGCAGCCGGCAACACCATCGTCCTCAAGCCGTCGGACACCACGCCCGAGACGACCCTGCTCATGGCGGAGATCGCCTCCGAGTTCCTGCCGGCCGGCACCTTCAACGTCGTCACGGGTGACCGCGACACCGGTCGGGCCGTCGTCGAGCACCGCACGCCCTCACTCGTGGCCATCACGGGCTCGGTCCGGGCGGGTATGCAGGTGGCCGAGAGCGCGAGCCACGGCCTCAAGCGCGTGCACCTCGAGCTCGGCGGCAAGGCGCCCGTCATCGTCTTCGACGACGCCGACATCGAGGCGGCCGTCGAGGGGATCGCGGTCGCCGGCTACTTCAACGCCGGCCAGGACTGCACCGCGGCGACCCGGGTGCTCGCCGCTCCGCACATCCACGACGACTTCGTCGCCGCCCTCGGCGAGTACGCCAAAAGCTCGGCGAAGGTCGGCCTGCCCGACGACGAGGACGCGCTGCTCGGCCCGGTCAACAACCGCAACCAGCTCGAGCGCGTCCAGGGCTTCCTCTCCCGGCTGCCCGACCACGCCTCGGTGACGGCAGGCGGCCAGCGGCTGTCCGCGCTCGGCGACGGGTTCTACCTCGAGCCGACCGTGCTGTCCGGGCTCAACCAGGACGACGAGGTCATCCAGGACGAGATCTTCGGCCCGGTCATCACCGTCCAGCGGTTCACCGACGAGCAGGAGGCCATCCGCTGGGCCAACGGCGTCGACTACGGCCTGGCCTCCAGCGTGTGGACCAAGGACTTCGGCCGGGCCATGCGGGTGTCCAAGGCGCTCGACTTCGGCTGCGTCTGGATCAACACGCACATCCCGATCGTCGCCGAGATGCCCCACGGCGGTTTCAAGAAGTCCGGCTACGGCAAGGACCTGTCGATGTACGGGTTCGAGGACTACACCCGCATCAAGCACGTCATGGCGAACATCGACAGCTGAGCCACGCAGCCCACGCCCACCCGACCGACCCGTCCCCCTGATCCCACCCCGGCCGTGCGGCAGCAGTGCCGCCCGGCAGACACTCGGAGGCTCCCATGACCGAGCTCGACAACCTGGCCCTGCGTGCCGCCCTCTCCCGAGGGGTACTCACCCGGCGCACGGCCATGGCCGGTGGTGCCGGCGCCATCGCGCTGGCCCTGGCCGCGTGCGGCAGCAAGGGCAAGAACCCCACTGCCTCGGGTTCCGGCTCGGCCGCGCCCTCGGCCAAGGCGGCCCAGGACATGTCCGACAGCGAGAAGCTCGTGAACTGGTCGAACTGGCCCGAGTACATCGACGTCGACGACAAGACGCAGGCGCGCCCCAGCCTCGTGGCGTTCACCAAGAAGACCGGGATCAAGGTCAACTACACCGAGGACTACAACGACAACGACGAGTTCTACGCCAAGGTCCGCCCGCTGCTCGCCGACGGCAAGGACACCGGCCGTGACGTCTGGGTCAGCACCGACTGGATGGTGGCTCGCCTCATCCGGCAGGGCTATATCCAGAAGTTCGACCTCGCCAACATCCCCAACCACAAGAACGTCGACGCGTCGCTGATGGACGTCGAGTTCGACAAGGGGCGCCTGTACTCCCTGCCGTGGCAGAGCGGGTTCGCCGGGATCGCCTACAACCCTGCCGCGACCGGGGGCAAGAAGATCGAGACGATCGACCAGCTCCTGACCGACCCCGCCCTCAAGGGGAAGGTGACCCTGCTGACGGAGATGCGCGACACCGTGGGCCTGGTGATGATGGCGATGGGCAAGAAGCTCGCCAACTTCACCGACGCCGACTTCAACGCCGCGATCGATGAGCTCAAGAAGGCCAAGGACGCCGGCCAGATCAAGGGCTTCACCGGCAACGAGTACACCAAGCCCCTCGCGTCGGGCGACACGGCGGCATGCATAGCGTGGACCGGCGACGTCGTCCAGCTGCAGGCCGACAACCCCAGGCTCGGCTATGTCCTGCCCAAGACCGGGGCGACGCTCTGGTCGGACAACTTCGTGATCCCGGCGATGGCCAAGCACAAGAAGAACGCCGAGACGCTCATCAACTACTACTACGACCCGGCCGTGATGGCGCAGGTCGTGGACTACGTCAACTACATCTCCCCGGTCCAGGGCACCAAGGAGGTGCTGCAGAAGGAGGACCCCAGCGTGGCCGACAACCCGCTGATCATCCCGGACGCCGCGACGCTCGCGAACACCCAGGTGTTCCGGGGGCTTACCGCCGCCGAGGAGACCAAGTACAGCGCGGCCTTCGCCGACCTGACGGCGGGCTGAGCCGTGGTGGAGACCCTCCAGCAGAGCCCCGACGCGGCGCAGCCGCGCTCCGGGCCGCGGGACACCGTCGAGGACCTGCGCCTCGTCGGGGTGAGCAAGGTGTTCGAGACCTTCACCGCCGTGCAGCCGATGGACCTCACCGTCCCCGCCGGCAGCTTCTTCGCCCTGCTCGGCCCCTCGGGCTGCGGCAAGACGACGACGCTGCGCATGGTGGCGGGGCTCGAGGACCCGACGACGGGGAAGATCCTCATCGGCGACCGGGACATCACCGACCTCAAGGCCTACAAGCGCAGCGTCAACACGGTCTTCCAGTCCTACGCGCTGTTCCCGCACATGACCGTGGCGGACAACGTCGCGTTCGGGCTCAAGCGGCGTGGGGACAAGGACGCCCGGCGCAAGGCGCAGGAGGCGCTCGAGCTCGTGCAGCTCCAGGCGGTGGCGGGCAAGAAGCCCGCGCAGCTCTCCGGCGGCATGCAGCAGCGCGTCGCCCTGGCCCGCGCGATCGTCAACCGACCGGACGTCCTGCTGCTCGACGAACCCCTTGGGGCCCTGGACCTCAAGCTTCGCCGGCAGATGCAGATCGAGCTCAAGCGCATCCAGCAGGAGGTGGGGCTGACCTTCATCCACGTCACCCACGACCAGGAGGAGGCCATGACGATGGCCGACTCCATCGCGGTGATGAACCAGGGAGTGGTCGAGCAGCTCGCGGACCCGGCGACGCTGTACGAGAACCCGGCCTCTACCTTCGTCGCAAACTTCCTCGGACAGTCCAACCTGCTCAGGGCACGGATCGAGGGGGAGGCCGGCGACGGGCTCCTGCGCGCCCGGACGCACGACCACGAGCTGGTCGTCCGCGCCGACCGCGTGCCCGACGGCATCCGGGACGTGTGGGTCGGCGTGCGACCCGAGAAGCTGCGACTCGGGGAGCAAGGCCGCAACACCCTTCGCGGAGTCGTGACGGACGCGTCGTTCACCGGCGTCTCGACGCAGTACCTGGTCCGGATGCCGTGGGACCTCGAGCTCATGGTCGTGCAGCAGAACGACGGGTCGGCGCGTGCCCACGTCGGCGAGACCGTGGCCATGTCCTGGGACCCGGGTCACGAGTTCGTCCTCGACCAGCGGCAGTCCGACACCGCCGGCGCGGACCTCGACGATGAGTAGCGCCGCCCTGCCGTCGTCGGGCCCGCCCCCGGCCCGAAGGGCGCGGGTCAACTGGGTTCCCTACGCGCTGCTGCTGCCGGGCCTGCTGTGGCTGTTCGTCTTCTTCGTCGTGCCGATGATCACGCTGGCGTCGCAGTCACTCCAGGAGGGCGACGTCGACAACGGCTACACCTTCACGGGCAACGTCGCCGTCTACGGCCAGGCGCTGCAGAACTACTGGCCCCAGCTGCTCCGATCCATCGGGTACTCAGCGACGGCCACGGTCCTCGCGCTCCTGCTGGGCTACCCGCTCGCCTACTTCATCGCGAGCCGGCGCGGCGCGTGGAAGAACATCCTCCTCGTCCTGGTCATCGCCCCGTTCTTCACCAGCTTCCTCATCCGCACGCTCGCCTGGCAGACGATCCTCGCGGACGACTACCTCCCGGCGCGGTTCGCCCGGGCCATCCACTTCACGGACCTCCTGCAGGTGCTCAATCTGTCGGAGAACTCCTCGCTGCTGTCAAGCAAGTTCGCCGTCATCTGCGGCCTGACCTACAACTTCCTGCCGTTCATGATCCTGCCGCTGTTCACGTCCCTGGACCGCCTCGACGGCCGTCTGCTGGAGGCGGCGCGCGACCTGTACGCCACGCCCCGGGAGACCTTCCGCCGCATCACCTGGCCGCTGTCGCTGCCGGGCGTCGTGGCCGGCACCCTGCTGACCTTCATCCCGGCGGCAGGCGACTACATCAACTCCAAGCTGCTGGGCAACACCCAGACCGTGATGATCGGCCAGGTCATCGACGCGCAGTTCCTGCGGGTGCTCAACTACCCGCTCGCGGCGGCCCTGTCCTTCATCCTCCTCGTCCTCATCCTCAGCCTGGTGACCGCCTACGTGCGCCGGGCCGGCACCGAGGAGCTGGTGTGATGGCCTGGGTCCGGAGGCACCTGCTGACCGCCGCAGCGATGGTCACCCTGTTCATCCTCCTGCTGCCCAACGTGGTGGTGGCGCTGTTCTCGTTCAACAAGCCGAACGGCCGGTACAACTACCAGTGGGTCCGGTTCTCGACCGACGCGTGGGCCAACCCGTGCGGCACGCCGGGCATCTGCGACTCGCTCGGGCTCAGCCTGCGCATCGGCGTGACGGCCTCGCTCGTGGCGACCCTCCTGGGCACCATGGTCGCGTTCGCTCTGGGGCGGTTCCGCTTCCGTGGCCGGGCGACGACCAACCTGCTGATCTTCATGCCGATGGCCACGCCCGAGGTCGTCATGGGCTCGAGCCTTCTCACGCTGTTCGTCATGATGGGCCTGTCGACGGGGGCGCTGGCCATCCTCATCGCCCACATCATGTTCTGCGTCAGCTTCGTCGTGGTGGCCGTCAAGGCGCGGGTGGCGTCGCTGGACCCGCGGCTCGAGGAGGCGGCGGCCGACCTGGGGGCCACGCCGGTGGCCACCTTCATGAAGGTGACCCTGCCCCTCGTCGCGCCGGGCATCGCGGCCGGTGCGCTGCTCGCCTTCTCGCTCAGCTTCGACGACTACATCATCACCAACTTCAACGCGAGCCCGAGCTCGATCACCTTCCCGATGTACGTCTGGGGCGCAGCGCAGCGCGGCACCCCTGTGCAGATCAACGTCGTCGGCACCGTCATGTTCGTGCTGTCCGTCGGGATCGTCCTCACCGCGCAGCTCATCTCCCGCAGCAGGACCAAGAAGGCGTAGGAACGATGCGAATCCTGATGATCGGCGCCGGCGGCGTCGGTGACGCCGCCGCGCGCATCGCCGTCGAGCGCGACTTCTTCGAGCTCCTGGTCGTCGCCGACCACGACCTCGCCCGGGCGAAGGCCACGGTGGCCGCTGCCTGCGCCCGCCGCGAGGGTGAGTCTCGGCTGGTGGCCGACCAGGTCGACGCCTCCGACGGGGCGGCCGTCGCGGCGCTCGCCCTCAAGCACGAGGCGACGCACGTGTTCAACGCCGTCGACCCGCGGTTCGTCATGCCGATCTTCCGCGGAGCCCTCGCGGCCGGCGCGGGCTACCTCGACATGGCGATGAGCCTGTCCCAGCGCCACCCGGACGATCCGTACTCCCAGGTGCACGTCAAGCTCGGCGACGAGCAGTTCGCGATGGCGGGGGAGTGGGAGTCGGCCGGTCGGCTGGCGCTCCTCGGCATGGGTGTGGAGCCCGGCCTGTCCGACGTCTTCGCCCGCTACGCCGCCGACCACCTCTTCTCCCACATCGAGGAGCTCGGCACCCGCGACGGCGCGAACCTCGCGGTGTACGACGAGGACGGCAACGAGACCTTCGCCCCGGGGTTCTCGATGTGGACGATCATCGAGGAGTGCCTCAACCCGCCCGTGGTCTGGGAGAAGGCGCGCGCCGACGCCGCCGGCGGTGACCTGGAGGCGGGGTTCTCCACCCTCCCGGCCTTCAGCGAGCCGGAGGTCTTCGACTTCCCCGAGGGCATCGGACCGGTGGAGTGCGTCCACGTGGAGCACGAGGAGGTCCTGCTCATGCCGCGGTGGGTCGACGCCGAGCGCGTGACCTTCAAGTACGGCCTCGGAGAGGAGCTCATCACCATCCTGCGCACCCTGCACACGCTGGGCCTCGACCGGACCGACCCGGTCAACGTCAAGGGCGTCCAGGTCTCCCCTCGCGACGTCGTCGCCGCCGTCCTGCCGGACCCGGCCACGATCGGCCCGCGCATGAAGGGCAAGACCTGCGCCGGGCTCTGGGTCACCGGCACCGGCAAGGACGGCCGGCCCCGGCGCACGTACCTCTACCACGTGTCCGACAACGAGGACACGATGCGCGAGTACGGCGCGCAGTGCGTGGTGTGGCAGACCGCGGTCAACCCGGTGGTCGCCCTCGAGCTCATCGCCACCGGCGTCTGGGAGGGCTCGGGGGTGCGTGGTCCGGAGTCCTTCGACGCGGTGCCCTTCCTCGACCTGCTCAAGGCCCCCAAGCCGGAGGGCTACGGGTCGCCCTGGGGCATGGAGGACCGCTGAAGCCGTTGGAGCGCAACCGGACTAGGGTCGGACCATGACGCGATACGGGCAGCAGTACGGCCCTGACTTCACCTTCCTCGGGGTCGAGCGGTGCGACCTCGACGACGAGTCCACCTACGCCGGCGCCGACGTCGTCATCGTGGGGGCGCCGTTCGACGGGGGCACCTCGCACCGCCCCGGCACGCGCTTCGGGCCGCAGGCGATCCGGATGACCGACTACCTGCCCCACGACGGCTCGCGCCCCTCGCTGGCCCTGCGGACCGACGGGCTCGTCGACCTCAAGGTCCTCGACGCCGGCGATGTCGAGATGTACTCCGGCGACATCGAGCGCTCGCTGCCGGCCCTGGAGGCGGCGGTGGAGAAGGTGGCGCGAGCAGGCGCCATACCCGTCGTCCTCGGGGGCGACCACTCCATCGCGTTCCCCGACGCCAAGGGCGTCGCCAACGTGATCGGCCACGGCCGGGTGTCGATGATCCACTTCGACGCGCACGCCGACACCGGCGACATCGAGTTCGGGTCGCTGTGGGGCCACGGCCAGCCGATGCGCCGGCTCATCGAGTCCGGTGCGCTGCGCGGCGACCGGTTCCTCCAGGTCGGGCTGCGCGGCTACTGGCCGCCGCCGGAGACCCTGGACTGGATGGCGGGCCAGCAGATGCGTTCGTTCGAGATGACCGAGATCGTCCACCGGGGGCTGCAGGAGTGCCTCACCGAGGCGTTCACCATCGCCACCGACGAGTGCGAGGGCGTCTTCCTGTCGGTCGACATCGACGTCTGCGACCCGGGGCACGCGCCGGGCACCGGCACCCCGGAGCCGGGCGGCCTGTCGGCGCGCGAGCTGCTCGACTCGGTACGCCGCATCTGCCTCGAGCTCCCGGTCGTCGGCGTCGACGTGGTGGAGGTCAGCCCTCCCTACGACCACGCCGACATCACCGCCGCGCTCGCCAACCGCGTGGTGCTCGAGGCCCTCTCGGCCATCGCCCGTCGGCGGCGCGACGCCCGCGACGGCACGCGCTGGGACCCGGCCCAGCCGCTGCTCGCCGGCCGCGCCGGCGCCATCCCCGAGGGCCACATCCCCGGGCACCACCACACGCACGAGACCCACGACCGGCACGACCCCGCACCCACGGAGGAGCAGTCCTGATGGCCACCACCCAGAAGTCACTCGTCGAGTCCGTCCCGAAGGGCCTGCTCATCGGCGGTCGCTGGCGCGACAGCAGTGACGGGCGCACCCTCGCGGTCGAGGACCCCTCCAGCGGGGCCACGCTCGCCCACGTCGCCGACGCCACCATCGCGGACGGCAAGGCCGCCCTCGACGCAGCCGTTGCGGCGCAAGGGGACTGGGCCTCGACCCCGCCGCGGGACCGCGGTGAGATCCTGCGTGCGGCGTTCGAGCGGATCACCGAGCGAGCCGAGGACTTCGCCACCCTCATGACGCTCGAGATGGGCAAGACCCTGCTCGAGTCGCGCGGCGAGGTGACCTACGGCGCCGAGTTCTTCCGCTGGTTCTCCGAGGAGGCCGTCCGCATCAGCGGCCGCTGGTCGACCGCGCCCAACGGTGCGACCCGGCTGCTCACCATGAAGAAGCCCGTCGGCCCCACGCTCATGATCACGCCGTGGAACTTCCCGCTCGCCATGGGCACCCGCAAGATCGGTCCCGCGATCGCGGCCGGCTGCACCATGGTCGTCAAGCCTGCGAGCCAGACACCGCTGACGATGCTCGCCCTCGCCGAGCTGCTGCGCGAGTGCGGCCTGCCCGACGGCGTCCTCAACGTCATCACCACGACGCGCACCGGTGACGTCATCGAGCCGGTGATCCGCGACCCGCGGCTGCGCAAGCTCACCTTCACGGGGTCCACCGCCGTCGGGCGCAGCCTGGTCGAGCAGTCGGCCGAGCAGCTCCTGCGCGTCTCGATGGAGCTCGGGGGCAACGCGCCGTTCATCGTGTTCGAGGACGCCGACCTCGACCGCGCCGTCGAGGGCGCCATGCTCGCCAAGATGCGCAACATCGGCGAGGCCTGCACCGCCGCCAACCGGTTCTACGTGCACGAGAGCGTCGTGGACGACTTCGCCGAGCGGATGGCCAAGCGGATGGGTGCCCTCACCCTGGGCAAGGGCACGAAGAAGGGCGTCGACGTCGGGCCGCTCATCGACGGCAAGGCCCGCGACGGCGTGGCCGAGCTCGTCGAGCACGCCCGCTCGCAGGGCGCCACCATCGTCACCGGCGGCAACCCGGTGCCCGGCCGCGGCTACTTCTACGAGCCCACCGTCATCACCGGGGTCCGCAAGGACGCACGGATGATGACCGAGGAGATCTTCGGCCCGGTGGCCCCGATCGCGTCGTTCCGCACCGAGAAGGAGGCCATCGACCTCGCCAACGGCACGGAGTACGGCCTGGCCTCCTACGTCTTCACGCGCGACCTCAGCCGCGTGATCCGGGTCAGCGAGGCGCTGGAGTACGGGATGATCGGGATCAACCAGGGCATCATCTCCAACCCGGCGGCCCCGTTCGGTGGCGTCAAGGCGTCCGGCTTCGGCCGCGAGGGCGGGTTCGAGGGGATCGAGGAGTACCTCGAGACGACGTACGTCGGCATCGCCCCCTGACCTGACCTGCGGCGACGTGGCCCCCGCCGTGAGATCCCGGGGCTGAATGTCGGCGATCGGCCCCCGTCCGGGGGCCGATCGCGGTTCAATCGGTGCCATGACCACCCTCGACCCAGTGGAGGCCCCGGCACCCCCTGCCGAGGTGGCTCCCTCTGGCCGCAAGGGCCCACGCCTGCGGTCGCTCACCGAGGTCCTCACCGAGACCGACGAGAAGATGCGGACCGGCCGGGCGGCCGGGGCCCGTGTCTGGCCGACCGGTTTCGAGACCCTCGACGTCGCGCTCACCGGAGGCTTCCGCTCCGGTGAGCTCATCCTGCTCGGCGGCCCCCAGGGGCTCGGCAAGACGGCGATGGCGCTGCAGATGCTGCGCAACGCCCTGACCGCCCGCCGGTCGGCGATCTTCTTCTCCTACGAGCACGACGCCCACAGCGTCCTCGAGCGCCTGATCGCCATCGAGGCCGGTGCCATCGCCGGCACCGACGGCGTCAGCCTCACCAAGATCAGGCAGCGCTTCGAGGCCCGCCACAGCAACGCCCACTCCATGCGTGAGCGCTTCGAGACCGCCACCGGTGGTGTCGAGGCGGTGACCGCGCTGGAGGGGTACGGCGACCACCTCCACGTCCACACCTCCAGCGGCCTGCACACGACGCTCGACGAGATCCGGGCGACCATCGAGTCGGTCGTGGCGCGCGAGTCCCAGCCGCCGCTCGTCCTCGTCGACTACCTCCAGAAGGTGCCCGTGGCCGGCTTCACCGGCACCGAGGAGGAGCGGGTGGCCGTGGTCGTGGAGCGGCTCAAGGACCTCGCGCTGGAGTTCGAGGTGCCGGTGCTCGCCATCGTCGCGGCCGAGAAGGGCAGCCTCGTGGCCGGCAAGCGGATGCGCGTCAACGACCTGCGCGGCTCCTCCGCCCTCGCCTACGAGTCCGACGTCATCCTCATCCTCAACGACAAGTACGACGTCGTGGCCAAGCACCACCTCGTCTACCACCTGGAGAACGCCGAGCGCTTCCGCCAGTGGGTGGTCATGTCCATCGAGAAGAACCGCAGCGGTGTCGACCAGATCGCGCTGGAGTTCCGCAAGCGCTTCGAGCAGGGCCGGTTCGAGCCGGAGGGGCGCCTCGTGGAGGAACAGCTCATCGAGGAGCGCGTCTTCCGCGAGTGACGAGCAGGCGTCCGGTGTCGCGGATACCGTGGTCGGCGTGAGCACGACCTCGCGCCGCGTCGTCCACGGCACCGTCGCGGCCGTCACCCTCGTGGCCGTCCTCTGGCAGCTGTGGCTGGTCGTGACGGGCGAGTCCGTGCTCGCGGAGACGGCCCAGCCCGCGCTCGCGACCCGGCTGGTCCGCTTCATCTCTCCTACTTCACCATCCTGTCCAACCTGCTGGTCGCCGGCGTATCGCTCGAGTCGGCCCGCGACCCCGAGCGCGACGGGCCGAGGTGGCGGGTCGTGCGGCTCGCGACGGTCGCGAGCATCACCGTGACGGGCCTGGTGCACTGGTTCTTCCTGCGGCCGATCCTCGACCTCGAGGGCGGCAGCTACGTCGTCGACAAGCTGCTCCACGTCGTCGTGCCCGTCCTCGCCCTCGGTGCCTGGGTGGTCGCCGGCCCCCGGGGGCAGGCGGTGCGCTCCGCGGTGCTGCCGTCCCTCGGCTGGCCACTGCTCTGGGGCGCCTACACGCTCGTGCGCGGGCTGGTCACCCACTGGTGGCCCTACCCGTTCATCGACGCCGACGCTCTCGGCTGGGGGAGGGTGCTCGTCAACCTCGCCGCGATCGCCGTGCTCTTCGCCGTCGTCGGCTCCGCGTTCGTGGCCGCGGACCGGGCGCTGGGCCGCCGCGCGCAGGCGCCCACCGCCTGACCACGCGTGCGCCCACCGGGCCGGACCCGCCCTCCTGCGACAATGGGCCGGTGACCACTCCGCGCACCGTCGCCATCCTGGGCTCCACCGGGTCCATCGGCACCCAGGCCCTCGACGTCATCTCCCGCAACCCGGACCGCTTCCGGGTCGTGGCCCTGTCCGCGGGGACCAACCTCGACCTCCTGGCGGAGCAGGCGGTCACCTTCGAGGTCGAGCTCGTGGCACTCGCGAGCGGGACGGCCGAGCGCGTCGCCGAGGCCATCGGGGCGCATGCCGTCCGTGCCGGCCGCGCGGGGTACCGGCCCCAGGTGGTCGTCGGGGACGACGCGGCGGTGGCCGCCGCCGCCCACGGGGCCGACGTGGTCCTCAACGGCATCACCGGGTCGATCGGGCTGCGTCCCACCCTGGCCGCCCTGCGCGAGGGGGCGGTGCTGGCCCTGGCCAACAAGGAGTCGCTCATCGTCGGTGGCCCCCTGGTCAAGGCTGCGGCCGCGCCGGGGCAGGTCGTGCCGGTCGACTCCGAGCACTCGGCGATCGCGCAGAGCCTGCGCGGCGGACGGGTCGAGGAGGTACGGCGCCTGGTGATCACCGCGAGCGGGGGACCGTTCCGGGGGCGCTCGCGCGAGTCGCTGCGCGACGTCACGCCGCAGGAGGCACTGGCACACCCCAACTTCTCCATGGGGCGGGTGGTGACGACCAACTCGGCCACGCTCGTCAACAAGGGTCTCGAGGTCATCGAGGCGCACCTGCTGTTCGACATCCCTTTCGAGCAGATCGAGGTCGTCGTCCACCCCCAGCAGCTCATCCACTCGATGGTCGAGTTCGTCGACGGCTCGACCATCGCCCAGGCCGGGCCGCCGCGGATGCTCGTGCCCATCGCCCTCGGCCTGTCGTGGCCGGAGCGGCTCGCCGATGTCGACGTCCCGGTCGACTGGACACAGGCACAGACGTGGGAGTTCGAGCCGCTCGACGACGAGGCGTTCCCCGCCGTGCGGCTCGCCCGTGAGGTCGGCGCGGCCGGCGGCACCCACCCGGCCGTCTACAACGCCGCCAACGAGGTCGCGGTCGACGCCTTCCACGAGGGCCGCATCTCCTTCGTCGACATCGTGGACACGGTGGACCGCGTCGTGCACGAGCACGGCGACGACGCCGGTGCCACGACAGGCTCCGGCGCGGGGATCGAATCGACCTCGCTGACCGTTGAGGACGTGATGCGGGCCGACTCGTGGGCGCGCGACCGGGCACGGAAGGTGCTGGGCTTGGAGAACGAACGACTGTCCGACGTCGAGGGGGCGCTGCGCTGATGACCGTGCTGCTGTTCGCCCTCGGGGTCCTCTTCGTCGCGCTCGGCGTGGGCGTGTCCATCGGCCTGCACGAGATCGGCCACCTCGTCCCCGCCAAGAAGTTCGGGGTCAAGGTCACCCAGTACATGGTCGGCTTCGGGCCGACGGTGTGGTCGCGCCGCCGGGGGGAGACCGAGTACGGCATCAAGGCCATCCCGCTCGGTGGCTACATCCGCATGATCGGGATGTTCCCGCCGCGGCCCGGTGACAAGCCCGGCACACTGCGGGTCTCGAGCACCGGCCGGTTCTCCCAGCTCGCCGACGAGGCGCGCCAGCTCAGCCTGGAGGAGATCAAGCCCGGCGACGAGGACCGCGTCTTCTACAAGCTCTCGGTGCCGCGCAAGGTCGTCGTCATGCTCGGCGGCCCGGTGATGAACCTCCTCATCGCCGTCGTGCTGCTCACCGGCATCCTCACCCTGTACGGCGTCGCCACCATCGAGGACGGGGCCCGCGTCGCCACCGTCTCCGAGTGCGTCGTCAGCGCCAAGGACGCGGCCACCAAGACGACGTGCGCGGCCTCCGACCCCAAGACCCCCGCGTACACCGCCGGGGTCCAGCCCGGCGACCAGATCGTCTCCGTGGCCGGGGAGAAGATCAGGCGCACCGCGGACGTCGGCCGGCTGATCCGTCCCCGGGTCGGCCAGAGCGTGCAGATCGTCGTCGTGCGTCACGGGGTCGAGAAGACCCTCACCGCCACGCCCATCAAGAACACCGTCCAGCAGGTCGGTCCCGACGGTGAGCCCCTCGTCGACGCCAGCGGCCAGCCCGTCGTCATCGACGCCGGGTTCCTCGGGGTGTCGTCCGGCCCGGTCATCGGCTACCAGCGGCAGTCCGTCACCGCGGTCCCGGGGTTCGTGGGGGAGCAGCTCGTCAACACCGCCGGGGTCATCCTCAAGATCCCGCAGAAGATGGTCGGGGTCGTCCAGGCCGCGTTCGGCTCGGGCGCCCGCGACCCCAACGGCCCGGTGTCCGTCGTCGGCGTCGGGCGCATGGCCGGGGACGCCACCGCCGGCAAGATCCCGTGGATCGGCGGCGAGACCGGCATGAGCCCGTTCGTCTTCCTGCTCAGCCTCATGGCCTCGCTCAACCTCGCGCTGTTCGTCTTCAACCTCGTCCCCCTGCTCCCGCTCGACGGCGGCCACGTCGCCGGGGCGCTGTGGGAGGGCGCCAAGCGCCGCATCGCCAGCCTCCGCGGCCGGCCCGACCCCGGCCACGTCGACGTGGCCAAGGCGCTGCCCGTGGCGTATGCCGTGTCCAGCGTCCTGATCGTCATGTCGGTCCTGCTCATCTACGCCGACGTCGTCAAGCCCATCAGCCTGGGCGGCTGACTCCGGGGCCGGACACACCCTCCGCGACCCGCTGGGAGATACTGCAGTCATGACTGTTGGACTCGGTATGCCGGCCCTGCCCCCGCCCGTCCTCGCCCCCCGGCGCAAGACGCGCAAGATCAAGGTCGGCAAGGTCGAGGTCGGCGGTGACGCACCCATCTCGGTGCAGTCGATGTGCACGACGCCGACGACCGACATCAACGCGACCCTGCAGCAGATCGCCGAGCTCACCGCGTCCGGCTGCGACATCGTCCGGGTGGCCTGCCCGAGCCAGGACGACGCCGACGCGCTGCCCGCGATCGCGCGCAAGAGCCAGATCCCGGTGATCGCCGACATCCACTTCCAGCCCAAGTACGTCTTCGCGGCGATCGACGCCGGCTGCGCCGCGGTCCGGGTCAACCCGGGCAACATCCGCAAGTTCGACGACCAGGTCAAGCAGATCGCCGCGGCGGCCAAGGACGCCGGCGTCTCCATCCGGATCGGCGTCAACGCCGGCTCGCTCGACCCGCGGCTGCTGGAGAAGTACGGCAAGGCCACCGCCGAGGCGCTCGTGGAGTCCGCCGTCTGGGAGGCGTCGCTGTTCGAGGAGCACGACTTCCACGACTTCAAGATCTCGGTGAAGCACAACGACCCCGTCGTCATGGTCAAGGCCTACGAGATGCTGTCCGAGCGCGGCGACTGGCCGCTGCACCTCGGGGTCACCGAGGCCGGCCCGGCGTTCCAGGGCACCATCAAGTCCGCCACGGCGTTCGGGGCCCTGCTCTCCAAGGGCATCGGCGACACGATCCGCGTCTCGCTGTCGGCTCCTCCGGTCGAGGAGGTCAAGGTCGGCAACCAGATCCTCCAGTCGCTCAACCTCAAGCCCCGCAAGCTCGAGATCGTCTCCTGCCCGTCGTGCGGTCGCGCCCAGGTCGACGTCTACAAGCTCGCCGACGAGGTCACCGCCGGGCTCGAGGGCATGACCGTGCCGCTGCGCGTCGCCGTCATGGGCTGCGTCGTCAACGGCCCGGGGGAGGCCCGCGAGGCCGACCTCGGCGTCGCGTCCGGCAACGGCAAGGGCCAGATCTTCGTCAAGGGCGAGGTCATCAAGACCGTCCCCGAGTCGCAGATCGTCGAGACCCTCATCGAGGAGGCCATGCGGATCGCCGAGGAGATGGGCGAGCCGGTGGACGAGGAGAGCGCAGGCGCCCCCAGCGTCACCGTCGGCTGAGCTGTCCAGTGGGCGTCCACATGGTGGGCTGAGCGTCACCCCGGTTATCACTCGAAGTTATGGGTAAGATAACTTTCTGACGTGTTCACGAGGAGTGTCCGCCCTCCTCGTCGACCTCTCTGACGCGGCACCACCGCGCGGGCTGCGCCATGCCAGCGCGTGGGTCAACGGCGACCCGTGCCGACTCCCCACCCTTTCTCGAGCAAGGAACCGACCCATGTCCGTGCGCCGTCACGCCCTCGTCCGTGCCCTCGTCGTGGCCACCTCCGCCACCCTCGCGCTGTCCGTCGCGGCGTGCGGTGGGGGCGGCAGCTCGGCGGAGTCCAACCCGTACCACCTCCAGCAGCCCGGCACCCTTCGCGTGGGCACGCTCACCGACGCCCCGCCGAACGTCTTCCTCAAGGACGGCCGGTTCACCGGCTTCGACAACGACCTGCTCACCGCGGTCGCGGCCAAGATGAACCTCAAGGTGCAGTTCGTCGGCACCGAGTTCAGCTCGCTGCTGGCCCAGGTCAAGACCGGCAAGTTCGACCTCGGGTCCTCCTCGATCAGCATCACCGAGGGGCGCAAGAAGACCGTCGACTTCACCGACAAGTACGACTTCGGCTTCCTCGGTCTCGACGTCCCCAAGGGCTCGCCCATCACGGCGTTCGACCAGCTCGCCGGGAAGCGCGTCGTCGTGGTGCAGGGCACCGTCCAGGACGACTTCGCCACCCGCGAGAAGCTTGACCCCGTGCGGGTGCCCGACTACAACGCCGCGCTCAACCAGCTGAAGTCCGGGACCGCCGACGCCTGGGTCACCCCGGCCGAGATCGGTGAGAAGACCGCCGGCGAGTCCGGCGGCAAGGTCGTCGCCGTCGCCAAGCAGCTCGACGTCGGTGGCCAGGCCTACGCCGTGAACCAGCAGAACGACGCCCTGCGCGAGGCCGTCAACAAGGCGCTCGACGAGGTCATCGCCGACGGCACCTGGGCCCGGCTGCAGAAGCAGTACTACCCGACCCGTGAGATCCCGGCCGACTTCAAGCCGGGCAGCGGCTCGGTCGCCATCGGCGCCCCGAAGTAACCACCCACCACCGCCGAGAGGAGGACCGGGCAGATGGATGTCCTGAGGACCCTGTGGCAGACGTTCTTCGACGTCGACGCCATGCGCACCGCCCTGCCGGAGCTGCTGCGCGTCGGGCTGCCCAACACCCTGGTCCTGGCCCTCACCTCGGCGGTGGTCGGCACCGTGCTGGGCATGCTCCTGGCCGTGGCGGGCCTGTCCCGCAGCCGGTGGCTGCGGTGGCCGGCGCGGGTCTACACCGACGTCTTCCGCGGCCTGCCCGCGGCGGTGACGATCCTGCTCATCGGGGTGGGGCTCTCACCGCTGGGCCTCGCGGTCTGGGGACCGAACCCGTACCCGCTCGGCATCCTGGCGCTCTCGCTGATCGCCGGCGCCTACATCGGCGAGATCTTCCGCTCCGGCATCCAGAGCGTCGACGCCGGGCAGCTCGAGGCCGCCCGGGCGCTCGGCTTCTCACGACCCAGCGGCATGCGCCTGGTCGTCATCCCCCAGGGCGTACGACGGGTGCTCCCGGCCCTGGTCAACCAGCTCATCGCGCTGGTCAAGGAGTCGTCGCTCGTCTACTTCCTCGGGCTGCTGGCCAGCCAGCGCGACCTGTTCCGCATCGGCCAGGACGCGGCGGCCAACACCGGCAACGAGTCGGCCCTGCTGCTGGCCGGGTTGTTCTACCTCGTCATCACCGTGCCGCTCACGCACGCCGTCAACGCCATCGACCGTCGGCTGCGGGACGGCCGGCGCGCCGACGGGGCCGAGCACCCCGACGACGACCCGGTGGGCCCGGCCGCACCGTCCCTCGAGCTCGCCCAGGAGGGCCACCGATGACCACGAACGCCAACACCAGCCGGACGCCCGACACGGCGGGCGCGACCAGCGAGTCGACCAAGGGGTTGACCAGGGGCTCGGCCCCGGGAGCCGCCGCGGCACCGCCCACCACCCCCGGCGTCTCGGTCGCCACCCGTGACGTGCACCTGTCGTTCGGCAGCAACCACGTCCTGCGGGGCATCGACCTCGACGTGCAGGCCGCCTCGACGACGTGTGTCATCGGCCCGTCGGGCTCGGGCAAGTCGACCCTGCTCCGCGTGGTCAACCGCCTCCTGGAGCCGGACTCCGGCGACGTCCTGCTCGACGGCCGCAGCGTCCTCGCTGACGACCCCGACCGACTGCGGCAGCGCGTCGGGATGGTCTTCCAGCACTTCAACCTGTTCCCGCACAAGACCGTCCGCGACAACATCACGCTCGGCCTGACCCGCCTGCGGGGACTGTCGAAGGACGTCGCCGCCGAGCAGGCCCTGGTGCAGCTCGACCGGGTCGGCCTGCGGCACAAGGCCGACGTCCGCCCCGGCACCCTGTCCGGGGGTCAGCAGCAGCGGGTCGCCATCGCCCGGGCCCTGGCGATGCAACCGGAGGTCATGCTCTTCGACGAGGCCACCTCGGCGCTCGACCCCGAGCTCGTCAAGGGGGTGCTCGCCACCATGTCCGACCTCGCGGCGGGCGGCATGACCATGCTGGTCGTCACCCACGAGATGGGCTTCGCCCGGTCGGTGGCCGACCAGGTGCTGTTCATGGACCGGGGCGTGGTCGTCGAGTCGGGGTCCCCGGGCGCGGTGTTCGAGGACGCGCACAGCGACCGGCTGCGGCGGTTCCTCTCGCAGGTCCTGTGAGGGCGCCTGCGGCGGCGTGGCCGGATGGGGACGCGCGGAGCGCACGCACGGCCTAGGCTGGCTGCGTGCTGCGCACCCGCAACCCGGTCCACGCCCTGACTGCGTCGGAGCGTGATGCTGCCCTCGAGCTGTGTGCGCGCAACCTGCCGGCCAACGTGTTCGTCGCCGCGCGACTGCTCGAAGGGGTGCTCACCACCCAGCCCGGCACGGTGCTCGGGCACAAGGTCGACGGACGCCTCGAGGCGCTGTGCTGGTCGAGCGCCAACCTCGTCCCGGTCGAGGCCGACGAGTCCGAGCTCGCCTACTTCGCCGACCGGGTCCGCCGCTGGCGCCGGCACTGCGCCTCCATCCTCGGCCCCGCCGACCAAGTCGCCGAGCTGTGGCGGCACCTCGCACCCTCGTGGGGGCCGGCGCGGGCCGTGCGGGCCAACCAGCCGCTCATGAGCACCATGGAGCTCCCCTCCAGCCTCGGCGTCGAGCTCGACCCGCGGGTCCGTCCCGCCACCGTCGGGGAGGTCGACCTCGTCATGCCCGCTGCGGCGCACATGTTCGAGGGCGAGATCGGCTACCCGCCCTACAGCGGTTCCGGGGCCGCCTACCGCACCGCCCTGCTGGCCCTCATCGACCGTGGCCACACCTTCGTCGCCGTCGAGGACGGCGACGTGGTCTTCAAGGCCGATGTCGGCTCGGTCGCCCTCGGCTGCGCCCAGATCCAGGGGGTGTGGCTGGCTCCGCACCTGCGCGGACAGGGCCTCGCCGCACCACTCATGGCCTCGGTCGTCGAGCAGGTGATGACGACCCGCGCGCGGTGGGTGACGTTGTACGTCAACGACTTCAACGCCAGTGCGCGGGCGACGTACCGGCACGTCGGCTTCGAGGACGTGGGCACGTTCTCGACCGTGCTGCTCTGATGGCAGGGGAGGCCGACGCTCCGGACGCGGGCAGTCCCCGCGCGCCCGCCGACCGGCCGGCCACCGCACCCGACCGTCCCGAGAGCGCGGCCGCCGGCAACCTGCTCGTGTGGTCCACCGGGTCGCTGCTGGTCTTCGGGCTCTTCCTCGTCGTCGTGCCGGGCAGCCAGCCGGCCGGGCGCACCTGGTTGTGGGTCGGTGTCGTCCTGGCCGTCCTCGGTGGGGTGGCGTCCGCGCTGGCGACCAGTGCGCGACTGCGTTACCTGCGCTCGCGCCGCGGTCCCGCCGACCCTCAGTAGAGGCCGGTGGAGTACTGCGCGCCGTAGTAGCGCTCGAGCTCCTCGACGGAGTCCTCGGGGCGCTCCAGCGCCCTGGCGATCTCGGGGCGCGACCCCACCGCCATCGGGTCCCAGGTGGACGGGTGCCACAGGGCGCTGCGCATGAACGCCTTGGCGCAGTGGAAGAAGACCTCCTCGACCTCGACGACGAGGGCCAGCACCGGCCGGTGGCCCTTGACCACCATGTCGTCGAACCACGGGGCGTCCGAGACCAGCCGGGCCCGGCCGTTGACGCGGAGGGTGTCGCCGCGTCCGGGGACGAGGAAGATCAGTCCGGCGTGGGGGTTCTCCAGGACGTTGAGGTAGCCGTCGACCCGCTTGTTGCCCTTGCGCTCGGGGACCGCGAGCGTCCTCTCGTCGAGGACCTTCACGAACCCGGCCGGGTCGCCCTTCGGCGAGGAGTCGCACCGACCGGCCGCGTCGGACGTCGACACGACGCAGAACGGCGACGCCGCGATCCAGTCGCGGTCGAGCTGGTGCAGGCTCGTGCGCACCTTGTCGCGGACGCGGGGGAGCGGCTCCCCGACCAGCGCCCGCAGCTGTTCGGCGGAGTCGATGCGGTGGTCGTCGGGGTCCATGGCGCCATTCTGCCAGCGGCCGTGCGCGGGCCGGGGCAGGTCGCGTACCCCGCCCGCCGGCCCGGCGCGGGGCCGCCGCCGCAACTGGGGTGAGCCCGCGCGGTGCGCCCCGATATCCTCTGGTGGTTCGTCCACCACCCGAGGAGTCCGAAGTGGCACTGCGCATGTCGACCCTGTTCCTGCGAACCCTTCGCGAGGACCCGGCCGATGCCGAGGTGCCGAGCCACCGGCTGCTCGTCCGCGCCGGCTACATCCGCCGCGTCAGCCCCGGCATCTACACCTGGCTGCCGCTGGGTCTGAAGGTCCTGCGCAGGGTGGAGAACATCGTCCGCGAGGAGATGGACCAGATCGGCGCGCAGGAGCTGTTGTTCCCCGCGCTGCTGCCCAAGGAGCCCTTCGAGGCGTCCGGGCGCTGGAGCGAGTACGGCGACAACATCTTCCGCCTGCAGGACCGCAAGGGCGCCGACTACCTCCTCGGCCCGACGCACGAGGAGATGTTCACCCTCGCGGTGAAGGACCTGTTCTCCTCCTACAAGGACCTGCCGCTGTCGATCTACCAGATCCAGACCAAGTACCGCGACGAGGCCCGTCCGCGCGCGGGCATCCTGCGCGGCCGCGAGTTCGTCATGAAGGACTCCTACTCCTTCGACATCGACGAGGCCGGGCTCGACAAGAGCTACCAGCTGCACCGCGACGCCTACATCCGCATCTTCGACCGCCTCGGCTTCCACTACGTCATCGTCCAGGCGATGGCCGGCGCCATGGGTGGCTCCAAGAGCGAGGAGTTCCTCGCCACCGCCGAGAACGGCGAGGACACCTACGTCCACTGCCCCCACTGCGGGTACGCCGCGAACGTCGAGGCCGTGCGGGTGCCCGTCCCCGACGCGCTGCCCTACGACGACGCCCCCGCGGCGCACGCCGAGGACACCCCGGACACCCCCACGATCGAGACGCTGGTCGACCACCTCAACTCGGCGTTCCCGCGCGAGGACCGCTCCTGGACCGCCGCCGACACGCTCAAGAACGTCCTCGTGGTCCTGGTCCACCCCGACGGCACGCGCGAGCCGCTGGCCATCGGCGTCCCCGGTGACCGCGAGATCGACGAGAAGCGCCTCGGCGCCCAGGTCGAGCCGGCTGAGGTCGCGGCGTTCGAGGAGAAGGACTTCGCGGCCCACCCCGCGCTGGCCAAGGGCTACATCGGGCCCGGCGCCCTGGGCGCGGAGTCGGCCTCCGGCATCCGCTACCTGCTCGACCCCCGGGTCGTCGAGGGCACGCGCTGGGTGACCGGCGCCGACGTGACCGGCAAGCACGTCATCGACCTCGTGGCCGGTCGCGACTTCACCGCCGACGGCACCATCGAGGCCGCCGACGTCCGCCCCGGCGACGCCTGCCCGTCGTGCGGCCACGACCTCGAGTCGGCCCGTGGCATCGAGATGGGCCACATCTTCCAGCTCGGCACCAAGTACGCCGAGGCGCTCGACCTCAAGGTCCTGGACCAGAACGGCAAGCTCCAGACGGTCATCATGGGCTCCTACGGCGTCGGCGTCTCCCGCGCCGTGGCCTGCGTCGCCGAGGGCAACCACGACGAGCTCGGGCTGCGCTGGCCGCGGGAGATCAGCCCCGTCGACGTGCACCTCGTCGCCGCCGGCAAGGACATGACCCGCGACCCCGAGGTCTTCACCAAGGCCGAGGAGCTCACCCGTGAGCTCGAGGCGGCCGGGATCTCGGTGCTCTACGACGACCGCCACAAGGTCAGCCCCGGGGTGAAGTTCAAGGACTCCGAGCTCATCGGCATCCCGACCATCGTCGTCGTCGGCAAGTCCCTCGAGCACGGTGTGGTCGAGGTCAAGGACCGCGCCACGGGTGAGCGCACCGAGGTCGCCGTAGGTGACGTGGTCGAGACGGTCCGCCGCCTCGTCTCGGGGGCTGGCGCCGGGGCGACCGGCGTCGCCGGCTGATGGCAGCCGTGACACCGCCCCGGGCCGTCATCTTCGACTGGGGCGGCACGCTCACCCCCTGGCACGACGTCGACCTTCCGCGCCAGTGGCGCGTCTTCGCCCGTGAGGTCCACGGGCTGCCCGTCGAGGACCCGGCCATGCCGGTCGACGACCTCGCCGAGGCCGACTCGCTGGCCATGCGCATCCACCCGGCCGAGGAGAAGGCCTGGGCGCGTGGGCGGCAGACCCACGAGAGCGCCTCCATCGAGGCGATCCTCGCCGAGGCCGGGGTCGACCCCGAGCACGACCGGCACCACCTCGCGCTCGCGGCGTACCGGCGGTTCTGGGAGCCGCACACCCACACCGACCCGCAGGTGCGGCCGCTCTGGGAGGGGCTGCACGACCGCGGGCTCAAGGTCGGCGTGCTGTCCAACACCATCTGGACCCGGGCCTACCACCGAGAGGTGTTCCAGCGCGACGGCGTCCTCGACCTGCTCGACGGCGATGTCTACTCCTCGGAGATCCACGTCGTGAAGCCGCACCGCGAGGCGTTCCTCGCCGCCTGCGAGGCGGTCGACGTCGAGCCGCACGAGGCGGTCTACGTGGGTGACCGGCTGTTCGAGGACGTGCACGGCCCCCAGCAGGTGGGCATGCGGGCCATCTGGGTGCCGCACAGCGACATCCCGGCCAGCCAGCAGGTGGCCGTCGACGTCACCCCCGACGCCAAGGCCCACGAGCTGCTCGACATCCTCGACGTCGTCGACGGCTGGCTGGGTCGGTAGGTGCCCGACGTCGACCTGACGACGGTCCTGCTCATGGCCCTCGCCGGGTTCGGCGCGGGCTGGGTGGACGCAGTCGTCGGTGGGGGCGGCCTGGTGCAGCTCCCCGCGCTGCTGCTGGGGTTCCCCGCCGCGAGCCCGGCACAGCTGCTGGCGACCAACAAGGTCGCCTCCATCTTCGGGACCACCACGAGCTCGGTCACCTACTGGCGCAGGGTCCGCCCCGACCTGCGGACGGCCCTGCCCATGGCCGCGGTCGCGTACCTCGGGGCGGTCGGTGGGGCGCTGCTCGGGCTGCACATCCCGAAGTCGGCGTTCAACCCGGTCATCCTCGTCATGCTCGTCGTCGTGGGCGCCTACACCGTGGCCAGGCCGTCGATGGGGCACGAGACGGCCCTGCGGTTCGACGGGCACCGGCACACGGTCGTCGCGATGGTCACGGGCTTCGTCATCGGCATCTACGACGGCGCACTGGGCCCGGGAACCGGGTCGTTCCTCGTCTTCGCCCTCGTGGGCCTCATGGGCTACGCGTTCCTCGAGGCGAGCGCGAAGGCCAAGATCGCCAACTTCGCCACCAACCTCGGGGCACTGACGGTGTTCGTGCCGGGTGGGCACGTGATGTGGGGGATCGGGCTGGTCATGGCCGTGGCCAACATCGCCGGCGGCTACACCGGCGCCCGGACAGCGGTGGCGCGGGGCAGTAGGTTCGTGCGCGTGGTGTTCGTCCTCGTGCTGGTCGCCTTCATCGTGCGCATCGGCGGCTCCGTACTGGGGGTGTGGTCGTGACCGGACGCGGCGTCGACACCAGGCTGCTGGACCGCTGCGCCGCCCTGGTCGAGGCCGCGGCCGACGGCCGACGCCGGGTGCTGGGCATCGCCGGGGCTCCGGGGGCGGGCAAGACGACCCTCGTCGAGGCGCTGCTCGCCGCCGTGGCCGCGGACCCGCGGCTCGCCGACCGGGTCGCCCACGTGCCGATGGACGGCTACCACCTTCCGAACGCCGAGCTCGACCGCCTCGGCCGGCGTGACCGCAAGGGCGCGCCCGACACCTTCGACGTGGGCGCGTACGCCGCCACGCTGGCCACGGCACGCGCCGTACCCAGGGTGCCGCTGGCGGCGCCGAGCTTCGACCACGCGGTGGGGGAGCCCGAGCCCGGCAGCATCGAGGTCGGCGAGGGCGCCGACCTCGTGGTCACCGAGGGCAACTACCTGCTGCTGCCCGAGGGCGGGTGGCCGGCCGTCCGTGCCGAGCTCGACGAGGTGTGGTTCTGCGACCTCGACCCGTCCCGGCGCAGGACCCGGCTCGTCGAGCGCCACGTGCTCGCAGGCCGTGAGCCGGACGACGCGCAGGCCTGGGTCGACGGGTCCGACGAGGCCAACGCGCGCCTGGTCGTGACGGGCCGGGACGAGGCGGACCTCGTCCTCGTCGACGGCCGCATCACCGCCTGACCGACCCCAAACCCGGGTCACGGGCTGTCCACAGGAAACTCCTAGGAACGCCCCCCACAGTTCACCGTGTGACCACGATCGACCTGTCCTCCACGGAGCTGTCGCCCGGCGCCCTGCCCGCCGCGACCGCAGCACGGACCCACCGCGTCCACACCGTCCCGCGCTGGTGGCGCGACGCGTCGGTGGGCGCGTTCTGGCTCGTCCTGCTGTGGGTGGCCGCCCTGTGGGTCGCCAACGGTGGCGTGCAGGACCTGGGCTCCGTGGCAGGGGCGTTGACCAGCACCGGGCGGCTGACCGGCCTGGTGGCGTCGGCGCTGCTGCTCGTGCAGGTGTTCCTCATGGCCCGCGTGCCGTGGTTCGAGCAGGCGTGGGGGCAGGACGAGCTCGCGCGCACCCACCGCCTCGTCGGCTTCACCTCGTTCAACCTGCTGTGGGCCCACATCGTCCTCATCACCCTCGGCTACGCGGCGGGGACCCCCACCGGCATCGGGGGCACCCTCGTCGACCTCGTGCTCCACTACCCGGGCATGCTGCTCGCCACCGCCGGCACCGTCGCGCTCTGCCTGGTCGTCGTGACCTCGGTGCGCAAGGCCCGCCGCCGCCTGCGCTACGAGTCGTGGCACCTCATCCACCTCTACGGCTACCTCGGTGCCGGCCTGGCGCTTCCCCACCAGCTCTGGACGGGGCAGGAGTTCCTCGCCTCGACCGCCTCGACGGTCTTCTGGTGGACCCTGTACGCCGTGTGTGCGGCGGCCGTCCTCGGCTTCCGTGTGGCCGTGCCCCTGTGGCGCTCGCTGCGGTCACCCCTGCACGTGACCGACGTGGTGGCCGAGGCGCCCGGCGTCACCTCCGTGGTCGTCGCCGGCCGTGGTGTCGAGCGGCTCGACGTGGCCGCTGGTCAGTTCCTGCAGTGGCGTTTCCTCGACGGTCCGGGCTGGAGCCGGGCGCACCCGTACTCGGTCTCGGCCGCGCCCGACGGTCGCACCCTGCGCATCACGGCGGCCCACGTCGGCGACGGGACCGAGCGGCTGGCGTCGCTGGCCCCCGGCACCCGGGTGCTGGTGGAGGGTCCCTACGGTCGGCTCCATGCGGGCGTGCGCACCCGGCGCAAGGTGCTGCTCATGGGCGCCGGGATCGGCATCACCCCGATGCGGGCTCTGCTGGAGGAGCTCGACCAGGACCCCGGCGACGTCGTGGTCGTCCACCGGGCCCACAGCCGTGACCAGCTCGTGTTCGCCGACGAGATCTTCGCCCTCGCCCGGGAGAAGGGCGCCCGCTACGTGACCGTCGAGGGAGCGCGCGTGCCGGGTCGCGACAGCTGGCTACCCGCCGCTGCGGCCCACCTCACCGACGCCGCCGCCCTGACCCAGCTCGTCCCCGACGTCGCCGAGCGCGACATCTTCCTCTGCGGCGCACCGAAGTGGATGGAGGCGGCCCGCCGGGCCGCCCTCGACTGCGGCGTCGCCTCCGACCACATCCACCTCGAGCGGTTCGAGTACTAGGAGCCCACCATGCGACGAATCACCCTGTGGGCGCTGTCCACCCTGACCACCCTGGTGCTGCTGTTCAGCTACCACACGTCCACGTCGAGCAAGGGCTCGACGGTGGCGGCCCCCGTCATCGGCCAGGCCGCCAACGGCGCGGCCGTCCCCACCCCGTCGGCGACGACCCCGTCGGACACCTCGACCACCGGCTCCTCGACCTCGGGGACCTCCGGCGCCGCTGCGACACCGACCCCGAGCGCCAGCGCCAGCTCCAGCTCGTCGTCGTCCTCGTCATCCTCCTCCTCGTCGTCGAGCTCGTCGGCCGCCAAGACCTACGCCGGCGACGCGATCGGCACGCGCTACGGCGACGTCCAGGTCCAGATCACCGTCAAGAGCGGCAAGATCACCGCCGCGCAGGTCCTGCAGGTGCCGTGGAACGACAACCGCGACCAGGAGATCAACTCCTACGCGGTGCCCGTCCTCAACAGTGAGGTGGTGCAGGCCCAGAGCGCGAACATCGACATGGTGTCGGGTGCGACCTACACCTCCGACGGCTACATCCAATCCCTGCAGTCCGCCATCGACCAGGCCCACCTGTGAGCGTCGCGACCGTGCCGCGCCCGCCGGTGGCTGCCTCGTCCGAGGAGGCCCCGCGGCCGCCGCGGCGGGCGTTCGTCGAGCAGGTCATGGGCCTGCCGGTCTCGGTGCACGTGCGAGGTACCGTGCAGAGCCCTGAGGTCGACGCGGCCGTCGGCCAGGTCTGGTCGTTCCTGCACAAGGTCGACGGCCTGTTCAGCACCTGGCGCGACGACAGTGAGCTGATGCGTCTGCGCCGGGGCGAGCTCGACGGAGCCGCGGCCCACCCGTGGCACGAGGAGGTCGCACAGCTGTGCCTGCGGGCCCAGGAGCGCACCGGCGGGCTGTTCACCGCTGCGTACCCGGGCTCGGGCGGCTACGACCCCACAGGCCTGGTCAAGGGCTGGGCCGTGGAGAAGGCGGCCGCGCACCTCGGCAACGTCCCCGGGATCTCGTTCTGCGTCAACGCCGGTGGCGACCTCGTCGCCGGCGCGGGACGCGAGTCGCACCCCACCCCGTGGCGGGTGGGTATCGAGGACCCCCGCCGACCCGGGACCATCGCGGCCTCGCTCGACCTGACGACCGGCGGCCTGGCCACCTCGGGGACGGCCGCGCGGGGCCTGCACATCGGCGACCCGCGCACCGGTGGTGCGGTCGAGCGGGTGGGTTCGGTCACCGTCTGGGGCCCCAGCCTGTTGTGGGCGGACGTGTGGGCGACGGCGCTGTTCGTCGACCCCGTCGCCGGGCGTGCGGCGCTCGCAGCCCACGACCCCGCCTACCGCTCGTTCGTCCTCTGACCCGTGCGCCTCCGGGCGCCGGCGGTCCGTGTCTCTGGCACAGTGGGGGCGGTGCAGGTCTGGTACGCGAGCTACGGGAGCAACCTCGCCCGTGACCGGTTCATGTGCTACCTCGGTGGTGGCCGGCCGCCCGGCGCGACGCGCGCCTACCCGGGCGCCCGCGACCCCAGCCCACCGACCGGCGACCGGGGGCTGACCCTGCCGGGCGACATGTTCTTCGCGTGGGAGTCGCCGACGTGGGGTGGGGGCATCGCCTTCTACGACGCGACGGCGCAGGGGGAGACCCTTGCGCGGGCCTACCTCGTCAGCGAGCAGCAGTTCGCAGACGTGGCGGCCCAGGAGATGCACCGGCTGCCGGGGGAGGACCTCGACCTCAGCACGGTCCTGAGCCGCGCCCGACACGACCTGGGCCCCGGCCGCTACGAGTCGCTGCACCTCGTCGGTGAGCTCGAGGGCCATCCCGTGCTCACCTTCACCGCGCCGGATCCGTCTGCGCTGCAGCGCAACTCACCCACGCAGCCCTACCTGGCGATGATCGCGCGCGGCCTGTCCGGGACGCACGGGCTCAGCGTGGAAGCGATCACGACCTACCTGGCCGGCCGTCCCGGTGCCCAGCCCGGCTGGGACGTCGACGCACTCCGGGCACTGGTCACCGCAGCGCTGCGCTGAGGCCCTCCACGTCGGTCACGGGCGCGTCGCACACGAAGCCCCGGCACACGTAGGCAGCCGGGCGGCCCTCGACCAGCGGCCGCTGCTCCAGCAACGGGACGCCGGGCGCGTCCGGCTCGCCGTGGGCGAGCACCAGGCCGGGGGAGGGCGACCGGCGCACGACCTCGAGCAAGGCGTCGGCCTCGGGACCGGCACCGACGACGGCGACCTGGAGGGGACCGGCGACCGCGGCCTCCGCCACCGCCAGGGCCCAGCCACCGAACCTCGGGTCCCGCGCCGCGACGTCACCGGCGGCGGCCAGGGCAGCGTCGGCGCGGTCGCGCATCGCGGGGTCCCCGGTCAGCGCGGCGCACGTCAGCAGGGCGCCCGCCAGCGCGCTCTGGCCGGAGGGCTCGGCGTTGTCGGCGGCGCTGCGCGGCCGGGTGAACAGCTGCTCGGCATCGTCGCTGGTGTCGTGGAAACCACCGTCCTGAGCGGCGAACCGCTCCGTCGCGGTGTCGAGCAGGTCGCGGGCCACCTGCAGCCACCGCGCGGCACCCGTCGCCTGGTGCAGGGCCAGCAGGCCCTCCGCGAGGTTGCCGTAGTCGTCGGCCACCCCGACGGCTGCGCCCACGGCGCCCTCGCGCGAGGTCCGGCGGAGCCGACCGTCCACGAGGTGGGTGGACACGACGAACTCGGCGCACGCCTCGGCCGCGGCCACCAGTGACGGCTCGCCCAGGATGCTGCCCGTCTCGGCGAGGGCGGCGACGGCCAGGCCGTTCCACGACGTCACGACCTTGTCGTCGCGCCCGGGCTGGGGACGTCCTCGGCGTGCAGCCAGCAGGGTCGAGCGGGTGGCTGCCCACCACTCGGGGTCGTCGGGGTCCTCGAGGAGCTGCAGCGTCGAGGTGCCGTGCTCGAAGGTCCCTGCACGCGTCACGGACAGGAGGTCGGCAGCCCGTCGTCCGTCGTCCTCACCCAGCACCTCCACCAGCTGGGCCGGTGTCCAGGCGTAGGTGAGACCCTCGACCCCGTCGGTGTCCGCGTCCAGGGCGGACGCGAACCCGCCTTCGGCGGTGCGCAGGTCGCGCAGCAGGAACTCCGAGGTCTCGAGCGCGACGCGGCGGGCGAGGGGGTCGCCCGTCGCGCGCCACAGGTGGGTGTGGACGCGCAGCAGCTGGGCGTTGTCGTAGAGCATCTTCTCGAAGTGGGGGACCACCCAGCGGGCGTCGACGGAGTACCGCGCGAACCCGCCGCCGAGCTGGTCGTACATCCCGCCACGGGCCATCGCCGCACACGTCGCCCTCGCCATGGAGAGGGCGTCCGCCGACCCGGTGCGGGCGTGGTGGCGGAGCAGGAACTCGAGGACCATCGACGGCGGGAACTTCGGCGCCCCGCCGAAACCCGCTGCGGCGTGGTCGAACTGGCCGCGCAACCGCTCGACGGCGGTCTCGAGGACCTCGGCCGTCAGGGGGTGGCCCGTCACCGGCGCGGACAGCTCGCGGAGCCTCTCGGCGATGTGGGCGCCGCTGTCGAGGACCCGGTCGCGCTGGTCCGACCAGGCGCTGGTGACCCCCGAGAGCAGCTGGAGGAACTGCGGTCGCGGGAAGTAGGTGCCCGCGAAGAACGGGTCGCCGTCGGGGGTGAGGAAGCACGTCATCGGCCACCCGCCGTGGCCGGTCAGGGCGGTGGTCGCGGCCATGTAGACGGCGTCGATGTCGGGCCGCTCCTCACGGTCGACCTTGACCGCGACGAAGTCCGCGTTGACCGCCCGGGCCACGTCCTCGTCCTCGAACGACTCGTGGGCCATCACGTGGCACCAGTGGCACGCGGCATACCCGACGCTCAGCAGGACAGGCACGTCGCGCCGTCGCGCCTCCTCGAAGGCCTCGGGACCCCACTCCTGCCAGTCGACAGGGTTGTCCCTGTGCTGCAACAGGTAGGGGGAGGTCGAGTGCGCGAGGCGGTTGGGCATACCCCACCGTAGGCCGGGGTCGGGCGGTGGTGCTCGTCAGCCCTCGACGCGGCGAGCCACCCACTCCTGCCTGGAGATCCGGTAGAGCACGTGGCGCCGCGTGGGGTCACCATCGGGGATGAGGGGGTGGTCGAAGTCGGCCGCCTCGTCGCGCGTCATGCCGATCTTGCGCATGACCGACTGCGAGCGGTCGTTGGCGGGGATGGTCATGGCCACGACCTCGTCCAGGCCCAGCGGGCCGAAGGCGTGGGCCAGCGCCGTCCGCGCGCCCTCGGGGGCGTAGCCGCGCCCCCACGCAGAGCTGGCCAGTCGCCACCCGATCTCGACGCACGGGGTGAAGTGCTCCTCGAAGCGGGGGACGGCCAATCCCACGAACCCGATGAAATCACCCGTCTGCAGCACCTCGGCCGCCCAGAGGCCCCAGCCGTTGCGGGCGATCGCGGTCTCGATCCGGTCGGCCATCGCGTCACTGGCGGCGCGGTCGAGGTGCCCGGGGAAGTGCTCCATGACCCTGGGGTCGTCGTTGAGCGCCGCGAACGGCTCGCGGTCCTCGGGTCGCCACTGGCGCAGGAGCAGCCGTTCGGTGCGCAGCTCGGTGACACCGGAGGTGGGTCCGGTCGCGTGCTCGGCGTCGGTGGTGCGGGCATCGTTCACGGGGTCACGGTACGACGCCTGTGCGGCCCGCGTGGGCATCCGCGCGCCGCGCGTGGCACGGTGAGTGCATGCATGACGTCGTGGTGGTCGGAGCAGGGCTGGCAGGGCTGACGTGTGCCGTGACCCTGGAGGAGCGGGGTCTGGACGTCCTCGTCGTCGAGGCCGCCGACGAGGTCGGTGGCCGGGTGCGGACGGAGGTCGTCGACGGGCACCTGTGCGACGTCGGCTTCCAGCTGCTCAACCCCGCGTACCCGGCCGTGCGCCAGCTCCTGGACGTGGAAGCCCTTGCGCTGCAACGGTTCGGGGCGGGGGTGGAGGTGCGTCGCGACGGGGTCACCGCCCTTCTCGCCGACCCGCGGAGGGAGCCCGCCGCACTGGCGCGCACCTTGGCGAGCGGGCTCGTGACCCCTGGCGAGGTGGCGCGGCTGGCCCGCTGGGCGGCACCCAGCCTGGGTCCGGTGTCCCGCCTGGAGTCCGGGCCGGACTGCTCCCTGGCCGAGTCGCTGGACCGGGCCGGCGTCGACGGCCCGCTCCGCCGCGAGGTGCTCGAGCCGTTCCTCGCGGGTGTCCTGGCCGAGGACGGCGGGCGGACGTCTGCTGCGTTCGTGCGGTTGCTGCTGCGGTCCTTCCTGCTCGGCACCCCGGGCGTCCCCGGCGACGGGATGCGCGCGGTGCCGGCCCAGCTCGCGTCCCGGCTGCGCAGCCCGGTACGGCTGGGCACCCCCGCCACCCTCGGCGCCGGGCCGAGCGTGCGCACCGACGACGGCGAGGTGCCCGCCCGTGCCGTCGTCGTCGCCACCGACGTCGCCGCTGCCGCAGACCTCAGCGTCCTGGCTGCGGCGCCCACCCAGGGCCTGCGCACCTGGTGGTTCTCCACGACGGACCCGGCGCCGAGGAGCCGGTGGCTGCGGGTCGACGGTGCTCGGGGCCCCGTGGTCAACACCGCCGTCGTCTCGGACGCCGCACCCTCCTACGCCCCTCCGGGACGCCGCCTGATCCAGGCCACGACCCTCGCCTCGGCCCCTGACGACGAGCAGCTCGTCCGCCGGGAGGTCGCGCGCCTCTGGTCCACCTCGACGGCACGGTGGGACCTCCTGGTGCGCCACGACGTCGCCCGCGCCCTGCCGTTCGTCCCGCCACCGCTGGTGGTCCGCCGACCGGTGGCGCTGGGAGAGGGACGCTTCGTCGCCGGTGACCACCGCGACACCTCGTCGATCCAGGGGGCGATGGTGTCCGGCCGCCGGGCCGCGCGCGCCGTCGTGGCCCACCTCGGTGTCGCACCCGACGGCACGCGATGACCCCCGACCCGGTGCTCGACCCGCAGGGCCCGCCGCTGCCCACCCGCCAGATCATGAGCCAGTGGTGGCGCGACATCACGTTCCTCCACTGGCCGGTGGACCCCGGCCTGCTGGCACCGCTGCTGCCGCGGGGCGTGCGGCCCGACCTCTTCGACGGGTCGGCGTGGGTCGGCCTGATCCCGTTCCGGATGGTCGACGCCGGCATCAGCACGGGGCCCCCGGTGCCGTGGCTCGGGACCTTCGCCGAGACCAACGTGCGGGTGTACTCCGTCGACGACCGCGGGCGGCACGGCGTCACCTTCCTGTCGCTCGAGGCGCAGCGGCTGCTGGTCGTCCTCGGGGCGCGGCTGGGCTTCAACGTCCCCTACCAGTGGGCCTCCATGGGGGTCCGGGACCAGGTGGCACCCGACGGACGGCGGGTGCTCAGCTACACGACCCACCGGGCCACACGAGCGCCCGTCGACGGGGTGGGTCGACCACGGTCCCGGGTCACGGTCGCCGTGGGCGAGCAGCTGGCGCAGCCGTCCCCGCTCGAGCTGTTCCTCACCGCGCGCTTCGGCCTGCACACCGCGGTGGCGGGTCGGACCCTCTGGGTGCCCAACACCCACGGCCCGTGGCCGCTGCAGTCCGCCGAGGTCCTCGAGCTCGAGGACGAGCTGGTCGTCGCGGCCGGGCTCGGCACCTTCGCGCGCACGACCCCACCCGCCAGCGTGCTCTTCTCGACGGGGGTGCGCACCACCTTCGGCTTCCCGCAACGCCTCTGACCCGGAACCCCGCGACGCCCCTGTCCCGACTGCTCGCCACCGCGTGTGCCGCACGGGCAGCACTGGTGGCGCGGGCGCCGTACCGACCACCACCTCTGGCGCGCTGGCAGTACCGGTGGCGCAGGCGCCGTACCGACCACCACCTCTGGCGCGCTGGCAGTACCGGTGGCAGAACCGAACCGGCCACGACAGCCGGCCGGACGCCTGCTGTCGTGGCCGGGTGGTCACGTGGCTCGGTCAGCGACCGGCGGGCACCGACTCCGCACGCTGGACCTCGTCCGCACGGCCCGTCCCGTGGTCGTCGTCGACCATCGTGGCCTCGTCGAAGGGCAGGTCGCCGGCGAGCACCGCATCCAGGCGCGGGCGGTCGAGCTCGCCCACCCAGTGCCCGATGAGGACGGTGGCGATGGAGTTGCCGGCGAAGTTCGTCAGCGCCCGGGCCTCGCTCATCATGCGGTCGATGCCGACGATGAAGCCGACGCCGTCGACGAGGTCGGGGCGGTGCGACTGCAGGCCGCCGGCGAGCGTGGCCAGGCCCGCGCCGGTCACGCCGGCCGCACCCTTCGAGGCGATGATCATGAACAGCAGCAACGAGATCTGCTGACCCAGGCCGAACGGCTTGTCCATCGCGTCGGCGATGAACAGCGACGCCATGGTCAGGTAGATCGCGGTGCCGTCGAGGTTGAAGGAGTACCCGGTGGGGACGGTGATGCCCACGACCGGGCGGGAGACGCCGGCGTGCTCCATCTTCGCGATGAGGCGGGGGAGTGCCGACTCCGACGACGAGGTCGACAGGATGAGGAGGAACTCGCGGCCGAGGTACTTCAGCAGCGAGAACACGTTGACGCCGGTGAAGACCTTGAGGACCAGGCCGAGGACGACGAACACGAACAGCGCACACGTGATGTAGAAGGCGATCATCACCTGGGCGAGGCTCTTCAGGGCGTCGAGCCCGGTGGCGCCCACGACGGCGGCCATCGCGCCGAACGCACCGATCGGCGCGGCGTACATGATCATCGCCATGAGGCGGAAGACGAGCCGCTCGAAGTGCTTGATGCCGACGAGGATCGGCTCACCCGCACGACCCATCTTCTGCAGCGCGAACCCGACGAGCAGCGCCACCAGCAGGGCCTGCAGGACCGACCCCGCCGTCAGCGAGGAGATGAGCGTGTCGGGGATGAGCCCCAGGATGAAGTCGACCGTGCTCTCGCTCTTCTCGCCGACCTGCGCCTGGCCGGTCTTGGCGAGGGCGTCGGTGAGGTGCAGACCGGCTCCGGGCTTGACGATGTTGCCGACCACGAGGCCGATCGCGAGCGCGAACGTCGACATGGTGAGGAAGTAGCCGAGCGCCAGGCCACCGACCTTGCCCACCTGCGCGGCGCGGCGGACCGACCCGATGCCGAGGACGATGGTGCAGAAGATCACCGGGGTGATCATCATCTTGATGAGGTTGACGAAACCGGTGCCAAGCCACTTCAGCTTGATCCCGAAGTCGGGGAAGACGAACCCGACGATGATGCCCAGGACCATCGCCACGATGACGGCGAGGTAGAGGTAGTGCGTCCGGTCACGGCGGGGTGCCGGGCGGTCGACGGCGTTGTCGGCTGCGGTGCTCACGTGTGCTCCAGTGGACTCGGTCCCGGGCGGCCCGGGAGGGGTGAACTCCGCACGAGTATGGGCGTCGCAGTGGCTATCGTCACCCTTGTGTTCTTTGAGTTCCGGCGGTCCCGAGGCGCTGCCGGGGTCCCCGGTGGCGCGACATGGCGCTGAGCCGCGGGCGGTGGGCGAGCGCCCCGAGCCGCTGGAGCGTGGCGGCCCAGACGTTCGTCCTGCAGGTCCTCGTGGCCCTGCTGGTCGTGGGCATCGGCACGGCCGCGGCGTACGCCCAGGCCCAGCGCGCCGGCACGCAGGAGGCGACCGCGCGGGCGCTCGCGGTGGCGCGGACCGTGGCGAGCTCTCCCGAGGTGGTCGCCGGGGTGCGGTCCGCCGACCGTGACGGCCGCCTCCAGGCCTACGCCGAGGACGTGCGACGCCACACCCAGACCGACTTCGTGGTGGTGATGAGCCCCACCGGCACCCGCTACACCCACCCGGACACCTCCCTCATCGGGCGCCAGTTCATCGGCCACATCGAGCAGGCGCAGCGCGGCGGCACGGTCGTCGAGGACTACACCGGCACCTTGGGGCCCTCGCGCCGGGCGGTGGTGCCGGTCCGCGCCGGGCCGGGTGGTGACGGCGCCGTCGTCGGCCTCGTCGCGGTGGGCATCCGCAAGGCGGCGGTGAGCCGCCGGCTCGAGGGGCAGCTGGTCGCCCTGCTGGCCGCGGGCCTGGCCGCCGCGGTCCTCACCGGCCTCGCGACCGCGCTCGTCGCACGCCGGGTACGGCGCCAGACCCACGGGCTGGGGGAGCGCCAGCTGCGCGAGATGGTGGAGTACTACGACGCCGTCCTGCACGCCGTCACCGAGGGGCTGCTCCTCATCGACCTCGAGGGCAGGCTGCGGCTCGCGAACGACGAGGCCGTGCGGCTCCTCGGGTTGGGCGACGGCGCGGTGGGGCGCCCCGTGGCCGAGCTCGGCCTGTCCGGCCCCCTCACCGCCGCCCTCACCGACGAGACCCCGCGGGAGGACGAGCTCCACGTCACCGACGCCCGGGTGCTCGTGCTCAACACCGCCCCGGCGCGGTGGGAGGGCCGGGCGCTGGGCCACGTCGCCACGCTGCGCGACCGCACCGACCTCGAGCACCTCACCGGGGAGCTCGACTCGGCGAGGGGGCTGACCGAGGCGCTGCGCTCGCAGGCGCACGAGTCGGCCAACCGCCTGCACACGATCGTCTCGCTCATCGAGCTGGGGCACCCCGACCGTGCGCTCGAGTTCGCGACCGAGGAGCTCGAGCTCTCCCAGATCCTCACCGACCGGGTAGTGGCCGGCATCGAGGAGCCCGCCCTGTCGGCCCTCCTGCTGGGCAAGGCGGCCGAGGCCGGGGAGCGCGGCATCGACCTGCGGATCGGCGAGGGAGCGGTGTGGCCGGTGGACGCCCTGCCCGCGCGCGATGTCGTCACCATCGTCGGCAACCTCATCGACAACGCGTTCGACGCCGTCGCCGGGTCGCCCGGTGAGCGCCAGGTCCGGGTCGACACCGCCCGTGACGGTGCCGACCTCGTGCTCACCGTCGCCGACACCGGCCCGGGACTGCCGCCGGGTGCCGTGGCGCGAGCCTTCGAACGCGGTGTCTCGTCGAAGGACCAGGGCCGGGAGGGCCTCCGGGGCATCGGGCTGGCGCTGGTGTCCCAGAGCGTCAGCCGGCTCGGCGGGTCGCTGTCGGTCGAGGGCGGCCCGGGAGCCGTGTTCACCGTGCGGCTGCCCGTCACCGAGGACGTCGAGGGCGGGGCGGTGGCCCGTGGCTGACCAGCCCCTGCAGGTCCTGGTCGTCGAGGACGAGCCGGTCGCGGCGCAGGCGCACACCGCCTACGTGGCACGCGTCGAGGGGTTCGAGGTCGTGCGCACGGTCGGCACGGCCACCGCAGCCCTCCAGGCCCTGCAGTCGACGCCCGTGGACGTCGTGCTGCTCGACATGAACCTGCCCGACGGCCACGGCCTCGACGTGATCCGCAGGATGCGCGCCGCCGGTCACGGCGCCGACGTCATCGCCGTGACGTCGGCCCGTGACCTCGAGGTGGTCCGCGGCGCGGTGTCGCTCGGTGTCGTCCAGTACCTGCTCAAGCCGTTCGTGTTCGCCACGCTGCGCGACCGGCTCGAGGCCTACCTCACCTACCGCCGCCAGCTGCCCGGCTCCACCCGCGTCGACACCCAGGCCGAGGTCGACGAGGTCCTCGCGGGCGCCCGCCCGTCCCCGCGGGCCTCCGTGCCGAAGGGGATGAGCGAGGACCTGCTCAGCCGGGTGACCCGGGCCCTCCGCGACGCCTCGGAGGGCCGCGGCCTGTCGGCGAGCGAGCTCGGCGAGGTCGTCGGCGTCAGCCGGGTGACGGCGCGCCGCTACGCCGAGTACCTGTGCGACTCGCGGGTGGTCGTCCGCAGCTCCCGGTACGCGGGGCAGGGTCGCCCGGAGGTGGAGTACCGCTGGTCGCGGTGACGCGGTCGGCCGGGACGCTCAGCCGATCTGGGCCAGCCGGGGCGCCACCCGCTCGCCGAACTCGGTCACCGTGGCCGCCGGGTCGGGAGCCATCGCGCGCAGGTGGATGTGCTCGACGCCGAGGTCGGCATAGGCCTGCGCGGTCCGCAGGAAGCCGTCCACGTCGGCGAGCGGGTCGCCCTGCGGCCCCATGACCGTCTTCTCGATCGTCGCGTAGTCACGGCCCAGGTCGTCGCAGTGGCGCCGCAGCACGTCCAGCTTGTGGGCGAGCTCGTCCGCCCCGGAGACGATGAGGTTGGTGGCGTCCGCGTACTGCGCGACCAGCCGCAGCGTCTTCTTCTCACCACTGCCCCCGATGACGATCGGCGGGTGGGGGCGGGTGAGGCACTGCGGCACGTTGATGGTCTCCGCGAGCTGGTAGTGCTTCCCCTCGAACGGCCCCTCGTCGTCGCTCCACATCTGCTGGAGGATCTGCAGGGTCTCCTCGAGCCGCTCGAACCGCTCGGCGAGAGGGGGGTAGGGCACACCCAGCGCCTTGTGCTCCCGCTCGTACCAGGCGGCGCCGATGCCCAGGAAGGCCCGGCCGCCGCTCAGGACGTCGAGGGTCGTGCCGATCTTGGCGAGGAGCCCGGGGTGCCGGTAGGTCACGCCCGTCACGACGGTGCCGAGCTTGACCCGTTCGGTCGCTGCGGCCATGAAGCCCAGCGTGGTGTAGGCCTCCAGCATCGGGTCGTGGGCGGTGCGGAAGAACTCCATCTGGAAGTAGTGGTCCATCACGGTGAGCCACGACGCGCCCGCAGCCTCTGCTGCGGCCGCGGTCGAGCGGAGGGCGGGGGCGTAGGACGCCGGGCCGTCGGGGATGGTGAAGTCGAGGAAGTGGAATCCGAAGCGCATGGTGGCAGTCTGCGCCCGTTCCGCGCCGTCGGCGCGTCGGGGGGCCCGGTCCGGCGAGGCGGGGTGCCAGGTCGGCCGGCCTCAGCCGTCGAGCGCCTTCAGGAGGGCGATGTCGAACGTCACCTCGTCGGAGTCTTGGCCCTTGGCGGCCCAGCCCGCCTGGATCGCGGTGTGGACGTACGACCAGGCCAGCGCCTCGTCCTCGTCGATCCCGGCGGCGTCGCAGGTGACCTCGACCCGGCGCAGTACGAGGTAGCGGAACGCCGAACCGGTCCCGAGCTCGTCGCGGCGGTTGCGCAGGAGGGCCTGGACCTCCCACCCCGGGTGCCCCGCCACCGCGTGCGGGTCGATGGCCAGCCACTGCGGCCGGTCGGACCCGGGGAGGGTGTGCAGGACGTTCTCGTGGTGCAGGTCGCCGTGCAGCAGCGTCGCGTCGCAGGAGGGGTCCGAGAGCAGGTCGTCCAGCAGGCCGGCGGTCCGTTCGGCCATCCGCCGGGGGAGGACCGAACCCGCTCCCACCACGGCGGTCGCGTGCCGCCGCACGTGCTCCGAGAGCCTGCCGACCTGCGGGGGTGCGGGGACGTGCAGCTCGCGCAGCAGCTCGCCGGTGACCTCGCAGGCCGTGTCGACGTCGAGCTCGCCGAGGGTGCGGGAGCTGTCGAGGGCTTCGAGCAGCAGCACGCTGCGGTGCGGGTCCGCCGCCACGAGCCGGACGGCCCCGCGCCCGTCCCAGAGCCGCAGGGCGAGGGCCTCGTCGCGCGCCTCCACGTGCGGCCAGCCGAGCTTGAGGGCCAGCCGCGCCCCCTCGCGCAGGACCGGCAGGACGACCGAGGAGTACCCGGTGCACGCCGGCCCGGCGACGGTGAGCCCCCAGTCGTCGAGCACGTCGGCGAGCAGCCTGGGCAGCCCGGCAGCCCACTCGCTCCCGGACGGACCGCCGACCGCCCCCTCCTGCGCGGTGAGGCGTCGGACCGACTCCAGGAAGTCCTCGGGCAGCAGGGCTGCGGCGTCCTGGGTGCGGGTCACGTGAGCCCGGGGAACGGGGCGAGGGCCACACCCCACCGTGAGGCGAGGACCTCGGTGTCGGCCAGCCACTGGACGACGGAGCCGAGCGGCCCGACCTCGCCACCGGTGGAGCCGAGGTCGCGAGCCCCGGCGCCGAGCAGCTCGGTGAGGACGTGGGCCGCGAGCCTGCGGGCAGCTGCGGGTGTCGCGACGGGGTACGGCAGCGGGTAGGCCAGCGGTGGCGGGGCCGCGGCAGCGCCGGCGAGCGCCTCCTGGCGCCCCTGTCGCGCCTCGAGGACGGCCAGGGTCGTGCGGGCCAGGGTGCGCTGCGCGCCGGTGGGGGACTGCGCGGCGACGACCTGGAAGGCGTAGACGGCAGCGCGGGTGCCCTGGAGGTACGACGCCGCGAGCGAGGGCTCGGACCACGTCGGCTCCGGCCACGGCGCGGGGGTGCCGAGCAGCGCGGCGGCGGCGGCCCGCTGGGCCAGCACGGCCCCCGCGAGCGGGAGGACCTCGGCGGGCACGCCCGCGAGGGCAGCGACGGCCGTCGGCCCCAGGTCCGCAGCCTCGGCGGCAGCGAGGGACTGGGGTCCCGTGGCGCCGGACGTCGTCGTCGGGGACGGCGCGGCGGGGCTGGTTGCCGTGGTCGGTGGGGTGCCGGGCGAGGTCATCGTGGTCCCGCTCGGCGTGCCGGCGCCGTCCACCACGGACGCGGGCACCCCCAGGTGCAGGAGCTCGGCCCGCAGCACGTCGGCCTGGCGCCGGTGCAGGTGGGCCAGACGGGCGGGCAGGCCCTTGGCGGGTCCGCCGAGGGACGTCGCCAGGGCCGCGAGGTCGGTGCTGTGGTGACGCAGGGTGAGCAGGAACGACTCGCCCCGCACGGGCCGGCGCGAGGGGCCTGCCGCTGCGCGTGGTGGGCCGTCCTCGAAGCGGATCCCGCAGGCGGCGAGCGAGGTGGACAGCAGGGCCGCAGCCCCCACCCCGGCCCCGAACCGGGCCCCCAGGGTGAGCACGTCACGCCGCGTCGGGCACGACGGCGTACCGGGTCGGTCCTCGGGCATGGGGCGATCATGGCACGGGCGCCGCGGCGCCCCGGTGCTGGCATGCGTCGTGCCTGCGCCGTGGATAGAGTGGGCGCGCACCACCACCAGAACTTCAGAGAGGACGAGTCAGTTGAGCGTCAAGGACCAGATTCGTCCCGCGGTGGAAGGGCCCCTCGCGTCCCTCGGCCTGCTCGTCGAGGACGTGGCCGTGACGCCCGCAGGCAAGCGCCGCCTCGTCCGCATCTGGATCGACCGCGTGCTCGACCCTGCCGACGGACCCACCACCACCCCCACCGAGCCGCTGAGCCTCGACGAGGTGGCCGACGCCACCCGCGCCGTCGGTGAGGCCCTCGACGACACCGACGTCATGGGGGAGCAGCCCTACACCCTCGAGGTGACCTCGCCCGGGGTCGACCGGCCCCTGACCGAGCCGCGCCACTACCGCCGCAACGTCACCCGGCTGCTCACCCTCACCCCGCTGGACGGCACCCCGGTCACCGGCCGCCTCGTCAGCGCGGACGACGAGGGCGTCACCATCGAGGTGCCCGCGACCAAGAAGACGCCGGCCCGCACCGAGCAGCACGCGTACGCCGACCTGGCACGCGCCGCCGTGGAGGTCGAGTTCTCGCGCCCCGGCGCTGGCCAGGGCCATGACGACGGTGGTGCCGAGCACGACGACACCGACCTGCACGACGACGTCGACGAGACCGACGACGACACCGAGGAGAGCTGACATGGACATCGACCTGACCGCCCTGCGGGCCCTGGAGCGCGAGCGGGACATCTCCCTCGACATCCTCATCCCGGCGATCGAGCAGGCCCTCCTGGTCGCCTACCACCGCACGGACGACTCCTACCGCAACGCCCGCGTCGAGCTCGACCGCAAGACCGGGCACGTCATCGTGTGGGCCCGCGAGGAGCTGGAGGCTCCCGAGCCCGCGGAGGGTGACGAGCGGCCGCCGCGCGAGTACGGCCCCGAGTTCGACGACACCCCCACCGGCTTCGGCCGCATCGCCGCCGCCACCGCGCGCCAGGTGATCGTCCAGCGCCTGCGTGACCTCGAGGACGAGGCGATCATGGGCGACTTCAAGGGCCGCGAGGGCGACGTCGTCGCCGGCGTCATCCAGCAGAGCCCGGACCCGCGCCACGTCACGGTCGACTTCGGCACCGTCGAGGGCATCCTGCCCCTCGCCGAGCAGGTGCCGGGGGAGAAGTACGTCCACGGCGAGCGCCTGCGCTGCTTCGTGGTCTCGGTGCGCCGCGGCCCGAAGGGCCCCCAGATCGGGCTGTCGCGGACCCACCCCAACCTCGTGCGCAAGCTGTTCGCGCTGGAGGTCCCCGAGATCGCCGACGGCTCGGTCGAGATCGCGGCGCTGGCCCGCGAGGCCGGCCACCGCACGAAGATCGCGGTCCACTCCAAGGTCGCCGGCCTCAACGCCAAGGGCGCCTGCATCGGGCCCATGGGTGCCCGCGTGCGCGCCGTGATGACCGAGCTGCACGGCGAGAAGATCGACATCGTCGACTACTCCGACGACCCCCGAACGTTCGTCGCCGCGGCCCTGTCGCCGTCCCGGGTCGAGTCGGTGGAGATCGTCGACCCCCAGCTGCGGTCCGCACGGGTCGTGGTCCCCGACTACCAGCTCTCCCTGGCCATCGGCAAGGAGGGCCAGAACGCCCGCCTCGCCGCCAAGCTGACCGGGTGGCGCATCGACATCCGTCCCGACACCCAGGCGGACGCCCCCGCGGTCGCGCCCCAGGCGGGCCGCAGCGGTGCGCGCACGGCCGGTGCCGCGGCCTCCAGCGGGGGTCCCGGCAGCACGGGTGACGCACCCGGGCGCCGGTAGGGGATAGACTGGTGGGGACCGACCGGACTGGACTCCGGACCGCAGCACGCACCACCACCCCCCGCACGACGCCTCGGGCACCAACTCGGACGTGTGTGGGATGCCGCGGGACGGATAGCTGGTCGGCCCTCCTGCGAGTGGTCGCGGAGACGGACGACGCCGGGGTGACCCGGCTGGTGCCGGACCCGCGGCACCTCATGCCGGGGCGCGGCGCATGGCTGCACCCGACAGGTGGATGTCTCGACCAGGCCCTGCGCCGTCGGGCGTTCGGCCGGGCGCTGCGTGTCGGCGCCGGACCGGACCCGGCAGCGGTCGTGGCCCACGTCGAGGCCCACGACCGGGCCCCCACCACCGGTGGGGCCGGGACCACCGCAGGATGAGCACCTCGAACCAACCGTCCATCGCTATGGGAACCGAAAGCGGGTTTGACGCTGATGAGCACCCGATGAGAACTCAGCAATGAGCTCCCCCCAGCAGTAACGACGGTCCGCGCCTGTCCTGGCACGGACCAGGAACAGGAGAAACGTGGCCAAGGTCCGTGTAAGCGCGCTCGCCAAAGAGCTCGGCACCGACAGCAAGACGCTGATCGCACACCTCAACAGCATCGGCGAGTACGTCAAGACCGCCAGCTCGACCATCGAGGCACCGGTCGTCCGCAAGGCGACCGAGACGTTCCCCGCGGAGAAGCGTTCCGCGGGCGCCAAGCCCTCGCCCGCCAAGGCGACCCCGGCTCCGGCTGCCCCCGCGGCTGCCGCACCGGCTGCCGAGGCGGCCCCCGCCGCACCCGCGGCGCAGACCCCGTCCACCCCGGCTCCGGCGGCTCCCGCCCCGGCGGCACCGGCCCCCGCAGCGCCTGCTGCCAAGGCCGCGCCCGCCCCGGCGGCACCGGCCCCGGCAGCGCCTGCTGCCAAGGCTGCGCCCGCTCCTGCGGCTCCTGCCGCACGGTCGGACGTCCAGTCCTCGCGCGACGGCGGCAAGCAGACCTCTGGTGTCCCGGCCTCGCCGCGCCCCGGCAACGCACCTCGTCCTGCCGGTCCCGGCGGGTCCGGTGCGCCGCGTCCCGGCGCCCCGCGCCCGGGCAACAACCCGTTCGCGCCCTCGCAGGGCATGCGCACCGGTCGTGACGGCGGCAACCGTGAGGGTGGCTCGCGTGAGCCCGCCCGTCCCGGCAACAACCCGTTCGCGCCCTCCCAGGGCATGCCTCGCCCGCAGAGCCGCCCCGGTGGCCCCGGCGCAGCCGGCCCCCGCCCCGGTGGCACGGCCGGTCCCGGCGGTCCCCGTCCCGGCGGTCCCCGCCCGAGCCCGGGCATGATGCCCGACCGCAGCGCGGTCGGCCGTCCCGGTGAGCGTCCTGCCCGTGGTGGCGGTCGTGGCCCCGGTGGCCCCGGCGCCGGTCGCGGTCCGGGTGGTCCCGGCGGTCCCGCCGGTGGTGGCTTCGCCGGTCGTCCCGGTGGCGGTGGCTTCCGTGGCGGCGCCGGTCGTGGCTCCACCGCTGGCGCCTTCGGCCGCGGCGGCGGTCGTCCCGTCCGCGGACGCAAGTCGAAGCGCGCGAAGCGCCAGGAGTTCGAGCAGATGCAGGCGCCGTCGCTCGGTGGCGTCAGCGTGCCCCGTGGCAACGGCGACACCCTGATCCGGGTCCGTCGTGGTTCGTCGCTCAGCGACTTCGCCGACAAGATCAACGCCAACCCCGGCGCGCTGGTGACGGTGCTCTTCCACCTCGGCGAGATGGCCACGGCCACCCAGTCGCTGGACGAGGACACCTTCAAGCTGCTCGGTGCCGAGCTCGGCTACAACATCGAGGTCGTCTCCCCCGAGGAGGAGGAGAAGGAGCTCTTCGACGCCTTCAACATCGACCTGGAGACGGGTATCGAGGGTGAGGACGACGAGGACCTCGAGGCCCGTCCGCCGGTCGTGACCGTCATGGGCCACGTCGACCACGGAAAGACGCGCCTCCTCGACGCCATCCGCAACGAGGACGTCGCCGGCGGCGAGTCCGGTGGCATCACCCAGCACATCGGTGCCTACCAGGTGCACAAGGTGCACGAGGGCGTCGACCGTCCGATCACCTTCATCGACACCCCGGGTCACGAGGCGTTCACCGCCATGCGTGCCCGTGGTGCGAAGGTCACCGACATCGCGATCCTCGTGGTCGCGGCCGACGACGGCGTCATGCCGCAGACCATCGAGGCGCTCAACCACGCCCAGGCTGCGGACGTGCCGATCGTGGTGGCGGTCAACAAGATCGACGTCGAGGGTGCCAACCCGGCCAAGGTCCGCCAGCAGCTGACCGAGTACAACCTGGTGGCCGAGGAGTACGGCGGCGACACCATGTTCGTCGACGTCTCCGCCAAGGCGGGCCAGAACATCGACGCCCTCCTCGAGGCCGTCCTGCTCACGGCCGACGCGGCGCTCGACCTGCGTGCCAACGCCGACCGCGACGCCCGCGGTGTCGCGATCGAGGCCAACCTCGACCGTGGCCGCGGCGCCACGGCCACGGTGCTGGTCCAGGCCGGCACGTTGCACGTCGGTGACGCCATCGTCACGGGTTCGGCCTACGGCCGCGTCCGCGCGATGCTCGACGAGCACGGCAACAACCTCACCGAGGCGGGCCCGTCCCGTCCCGTGCAGGTGCTCGGCCTCTCCTCGGTGCCGCGCGCCGGTGACACCTTCGTGGTGGCCCCGGACGACCGCACGGCCCGGCAGATCGCCGAGCGGCGTGAGGCTGCCGACCGCCAGGCCAGCCTGGCCAAGGCCCGCAAGCGCATCTCCCTCGAGGACCTCAACGAGGCGCTCGCGGCCGGCAAGGTCGAGACGCTCAACCTCATCCTCAAGGGCGACGTGTCCGGTTCTGTGGAAGCGCTCGAGGACGCCCTGCTCCAGATCGACGTGGGCGACGAGGTCGACCTGCGGATCATCGACCGCGGCGTCGGTGCGATCACGATGAACAACATCAACCTCGCGATGGCGTCCGACGCCATCATCATCGGCTACAACGTCCGGGCCGAGGGCCAGAACGCCGACTACGCCGACCGCGAGGGTGTCGAGATCCGCTACTACTCGGTGATCTACCAGGCCATCGAGGAGATCGAGTCCGCCCTCAAGGGCATGCTCAAGCCGGAGTTCGAGGAGGTGGAGCTCGGCACCGCCGAGATCCGCGAGATCTTCCGCTCCAGCAAGTTCGGCAACATCGCCGGCTCGATCGTCCGCAGCGGCGAGATCAAGCGGGGCACCAAGGCCCGCATCACCCGCAACGGCGTCGTCGTGGCGGAGAACGTCGAGATCGCCGGCCTGCGCCGGTTCAAGGACGATGTCACCGAGGTCCGCGAGGGCTTCGAGTGCGGCATCAACCTGGGGTCGTACAACGACCTGCAGATCGGCGACCTCATCGCCACGTACGAGATGCGCGAGAAGCCTCGCGCCTGACCGTAGGCAGCGCGAGCCCGGGGGCGGCCGACTGGTCGCCCCCGGGCTCCGCGGGTCCGGGGCGAGCCCCGGCGCCGCGGTGCCCCCACCACCCCACCTAGGAGACTGCGCATGGTTGACACCGGACGTGCCCGCAAGATCGCCGACCGGATCAAGGTCCTCATCGCGGCCAACCTCGAGTCGATCGTCAAGGACCCCGACCTCGGCTTCGTGACCGTCACCGACGTCCGCGTGACCGGTGACCTCCAGCACGCCTCGGTCTTCTACACCGTCTTCGGTGACGAGGCCCAGCGCGCGAGGACCGCCGCCCTGCTCGAGAAGAACAAGGGCCGGCTCCGCTCGTTCGTCGGCGGCCAGATCCAGATCCGGCTCACCCCGAGCCTGGACTTCTTCGCCGACGCCATCCCCGAGACCGCCTCGCACCTCGAGGACCTCCTCCGGGAGGCCAAGGAGCGCGACGCGGCCGTGGCCGCGGCAGCTGCCGGCGCGCAGTACGCCGGCGACGCCGACCCCTACCGCCGCGACGAGGACGACGAGGACGACGAGGACTCCCTCGGCGCCGTGGGCGACGAGGCGGCGTCCGAGGACGCCGACGAGGACAGCGACCCGTACATCGACGAGGACGGTACGGCGTCGGATGCCCGCGCCTGACGGGCTCCTCGTCGTCGACAAGCCCGCCGGCTGGACCAGCCACGACGTCGTGGGCCGCGCGCGCCGACTGTGCGGGACGCGCAAGGTGGGGCACGCCGGCACCCTGGACCCCATGGCGACGGGGGTCCTGGTCCTCGGCATCGGCCGGGCCACCAAGCTCCTGACGTTCCTCGTCGGCTGCGACAAGGACTACACCGCGACCATCCGGCTCGGGCAGTCGACCGTCACCGACGACGCCGAGGGCGACGTCATCGCGACCGAGGCCGCCGACGGGGTCACCCGGACCGCCCTCGACGCCGCGGTCGCGGCGCTCACCGGCGACCTCCAGCAGGTGCCGAGCAGCGTCTCGGCCATCAAGGTCAAGGGGGAGCGCGCCTACCACCGGGTGCGCGCGGGCGAGGACGTCGAGCTCGCGGCCCGCCCCGTGACCGTGAGCCGCTTCGACGTGCTCGACGTCCGTCCCGCCGACGCCCAGGGCGTCCCCGTGCTGGACGTGGACGTGGCCGTGACCGTCAGCTCCGGCACCTACGTGCGTGCCCTCGCCCGTGACCTGGGCGCTGCGCTCGGGGTCGGTGGACATCTCACCGCCCTGCGGCGCACCCGCGTGGGCGCCTTCGACCTCGACGGGGCCCACTCGCTGGAGGCGCTCGGCGCCCTGGAGGGGCCCGAGGCCGTACCCGTGACGCCCCTCGCGCAGGCCGCCCGCGCCCAGTTCGCGGTGCGCGAGCTCACCGAGGAGCAGGCCCGCACCATCGGCTACGGCCAGCGCCTCGACTCGGCCGAGCCGGGACGTACCGAGCCGGTGGCGGCCTTCGCCCCGGACGGCACCCTGGTGGCCGTGCTCGACGAGTCCGGCACCAAAGCGAGGTCGCACGTCGTGTTCGCCCCGGCGGGTTCGTAGAGTGTCCTCCGTGCACCGCTGGACCGACCCCTCCCAGACCCCGGGCTCGCTGCGACCCAGCGTGGCGACCTTCGGCAACTTCGACGGTGTCCACCGCGGGCACCAGGCCGTCCTCGGGCGGCTCGTCGCCGAGGGGAGCGCCCGGGGGGTGCCGGCGGTCGCGGTGACCTTCGACCCGCACCCCGCGGCGATCTTCGCCCCCGAGCACGGCCTCGAGCTCATCACGCCCGGGCCCCTGCGCGACGACCTGCTCGCGACGACCGGCATCGACGGGCTGCTCGTCCTCGACTTCACCCGGGAGTTCGCGGAGCAGACGGCCGAGGAGTTCGTGGTCCGCACCTTCGTCGAGACGCTCGGCGTGGAGGCGCTGGTCGTCGGGGCCGACACCCGCGGGTTCGGGCGCGGCTACACCGGTGACGTCGAGACGCTGCGCGGGCTGGGGGAGCAGCACGGGTTCGACGTCATCGTGCTGGAGGACCTCGGCGAGGCGGAGCGCTGGTCGTCCTCGGCCGTGCGCCGCCACCTCACCGCCGGGGAGGTCGCCGAGGCCGCAGCCATCCTCGGCCGGCCGCACCGCATGACCGGGACCGTCGTCCACGGGGCCCACCGGGGCCGCGAGCTCGGCTACCCCACGGCCAACCTCTCCGACGACGCGCTCGGGCTCGTCCCCGCCGACGGCGTCTACGCGGGCTGGCTCACGCGGACCACCCTGGGGCCGCAGGAGCCCGACCGCACCCTGCCGTGCGCGGTGTCCGTGGGCACCAACCCGACGTTCGACGGCACCCTGCGCACCGTCGAGGCCTACGTGCTCGACCGCACCGACCTCGACCTCTACGACGAGCGCGTCACCGTCGAGTTCGTCGAGCACATCCGGCCGACGCTGCGCTTCGACTCGGTGGACGAGCTGCTCGAGGCGATGGCCGGCGACGTCGAGACCTGCCGTCGCGTCCTGGCCTCCATCGTCCCGTCCTGAGCGTCGTGTCCCGCCCCGGCCTCCAGCGCGCCACACGCGACGGGTTCTGGGTGCGGGCCAGCGGTGGCGCCGGGCTCTGGGCCCGCAGCGACTGGGGCCTGGTCGTGGCGGCCCTCGGCCTGTCCGTGGTGGGTGCGCTCCTCGTCTGGTCGGCCACGCGCCACCATGCCGGTTCCGCGTACCTCCTGCGGCACCTGCTGACGACCGCGGTCGGCGTCGGCATCGCCGCAGCCGTGACGCGCACCGGCTACCAGCGGCTGCGGGCCCTGGCGCCGCTGCTCTACCTCGTGGCGGTCGGCGGGCTCCTGCTCGTCCTCACCCCCGTGGGGTCGACCGTCAACGGCTCCCACTCGTGGATCCTGCTGCCGGGCGGCTTCTCGGTGCAGCCCTCCGAGCTCGCCAAGGCGGCCCTGTGCCTCGGCCTGGCGATCATCCTCGGCGAGCGTCTGGACCGAGGGGCCCAGCCGGACCTGCGCGACCTGGCGTTCGCCGCCCTGGTGGCCGCGGTCCCTGTCGTGCTCGTCCTGCTGCAGCCCGACCTGGGCTCGGCCCTGGTCCTCGGCGCCGTGGCGCTGGGGGTGGTCGCGGTCGCCGGCACCCCGAAACGGTGGCTGGCCCTGTCGGTCGGGCTCGTCGCCGCCGCGGTGACGCTCGCGCTGACCACCCCGGTGCTCAGCGGCTACCAGCGTGACCGGCTGACGGCGTTCCTCGACCCGCAGGCCGACCCCCAGGGCATCGGCTACCAGACCCGGCAGGTGCGGATCGCCATCGGCTCCGGCGGCTGGCAGGGCCAGGGCCTGTTCCAGGGGCACCAGACCCAGGGCGGCTTCATCCCGTTCCAGCAGACCGACTTCGTCTTCTCGGTCGCGGGGGAGGAACTGGGGTTCCTCGGCGCGGCCGGGCTGCTCCTGCTGCTCGGCTTCGTCGTCCTGCGCGCGGTGCTGGTCGCCGCCCGGGCCCGCGACGCGTTCGGCCGGCTCATGGCGGTGGGGGTCGCGACCTGGCTGCTGTTCCAGGTGTTCGAGAACGTCGGCATGAACCTCGGGCTCACCCCGGTGACCGGTCTACCGCTGCCGTTCCTGTCCTACGGCGGGTCGTCGATGTTCGCCTGCTGGCTCGGGGTCGGGCTGGTCAACAACGTCCACCTGTCGACCCGCGGGGGCTGAACGGGGACCTTCGGCCAGATTCCCCGGCGATCCCGCCCGCGACCATGGAGTGCGTGGCACTATCCACGGAACCCCACCGCCGAGCCGAGGAAGGTCAATGTCGACCCACACGCTGCACGACCGCACCGCGCAGGACGAACGAGTCAACACCGCTGCCATCGAGGGGCGGGCGCCGACCGTGGCGCACCTGTTCCGCGACCGCGTGGCCGCCAGCCCGAACGGCGAGGCCTTCCGGTTCGTCGGAGACGGTCCGGGCGAGCTCTGGGAGTCGGTGACCTGGTCGCAGGTGAGCGAGCGGGCGCACCGGCTCGCTGCCGGCCTCGTCGCGCTCGGCATCGGTCCCGAGGACCGTGTCGCGATCGCCTCGTCGACGCGGTACGAGTGGGCCCTCACCGACCTCGCCGTGATGTGCGCGGGCGGGGCGACGACGACGATCTACCCCACGACGATCGCGCCGGACGTCTCCTACATCCTGTCCAACTCGGGCAGCACCGTCGTGTTCGCCGAGGACGACGAGCAGGTGGCCAAGCTGCGCGACCGCCGGGTCGACCTGCCCCGCGTGGCGCGGGTCGTCACGTTCAACGGCACCCCTGACGGCGACTGGGTCATCGGCCTCGACGAGCTCGAGCAGATGGGGGTCGAGCTGCTCACCACCAACCCGTCGGTGGTCGAGGACCGCATCGACGCGCTCCGGGCCGACCAGCTGGCGACCATCATCTACACCTCCGGGACGACCGGCCGCCCCAAGGGCGTGCGGCTCACCCACGACTCGTGGACCTACGTCGCCGCCGCGGTCGACGCGACGGGCCTGCTCCACGAGGACGACCTGCAGTACCTCTGGCTGCCGCTGGCCCACGTCTTCGGGAAGATGCTGCTCACCCTGCCCCTGCAGATCGGCTTCCCGACCGCGGTCGACGGCCGGGTCGACAAGATCGTCGACAACCTGGCCGTGGTGCAGCCGACCTTCATGGGCGCGGCCCCACGCATCTTCGAGAAGGCCTACGCGCGGATCACGATGATGATGGCGGCCGAGGGCGGCCTCAAGGAGAAGCTCTTCCGCTGGTCGGTGAGCGTCGGCCGGGAGGTCGCGCAGATGCGTGCCCGCGGCGAGGAGCCCACCGGCATGACGGCGAAGAAGCTGGCCCTCGCCGACAAGCTCGTGCTGCACAAGGTGCGGGCGCGCTTCGGTGGCCGCATCCGGTTCTTCATCTCCGGCTCCGCTGCCCTCAACACCGACGTCGCGACCTGGTTCAGCTCGATCGGGCTGACGATCCTCGAGGGCTACGGGCTCACCGAGTCCAGCGCCGCGTCGTTCGTCAACCGCCCGGCCACCAACGAGGTCGGCACGGTCGGGTGGGCCCTCCCGGGCACCGAGGCCAGGATCGCCGAGGACGGCGAGGTGCTCCTGCGGGGCCCCGGCGTCATGCAGGGCTACCACGACAAGCCCGAGGACACGGCCGAGACCAAGGACGCCGACGGCTGGCTGCACACCGGCGACATCGGCCGGCTGGACGAGCGCGGCTACCTGTGGATCACCGACCGCAAGAAGGACTTCTTCAAGACCTCGAGCGGCAAGTACGTCGCCCCCTCGATGATCGAGGCGAGCTTCAAGGGCATCTGCCCCTACGTCAGCCAGTTCATGGTCTACGGCGCCGACCACAACTTCGTCACGGCGCTGGTCACCCTCGACCCCGACGCCATCGGGGACTGGGCCGCCAACCACGGCGTCTCCGGCTCCTACCGCGACATCGTGACGTCGAAGCAGGCGCACGACATGGTGCAGGTCTACGTCGACACCCTCAACGTGAACCTCAACCGGTGGGAGCAGATCAAGAAGTTCACGATCCTCGACCACGACCTGTCGATCGACGCGGGCGACCTCACCCCCAGCCTCAAGCTGCGGCGCAAGGCGGTCAGCACGAAGTACCAGGACGTGCTCGACGCGCACTACTCCGCCTAGGCGGACCCGTTCACGGCGCCTCTCCCGGACCTCGTCCGGGGGAGGCGCCGTCGTTCACCCCCGGTCCGCCGGCGACGCGGCGGGGTCGGCCGGCGGGTCGCTGACCAGCGGCACGAACCGGTACCAGCCGTGCTCCTCGACCTCGGGGGCCCCGCCCGAGCGCGGTCGTACGGCGCGCAGCATCCGCCCCGCGACCGGCGCCACCACCACCCCTCCGGGGACGAGCTGCGCCACCAGCTGCTCGGGGAGCGTCCGCGCTCCCGCCGAGACGAGGATGCGGTCGTAGGGAGCATGGTCGGGGTCACCGAGCACGCCGGCCCTCGCCTGCTGCAGCGAGGCCCACGGCAGGTCCGCCCGCGCGAGGTTGGCCGCGCCGAACTCGACGAGCCCCGGCACCCGCTCGACCCCCACCACCTGCCCCGTCGGGCCGGTGAGCCACGCCAGCAGGGCGGTCGTCCAGCCGGACCCGGCTCCCACGTCGAGCACCCGGTCGCCGGGGCGCACGTCGAGCAGCTCCAGCATCTGCCGCACGGTCGTCGGCTGGCTGTTGGTCTGGCCCCAGCCGATGGGCAGCGGCACGTCGAGGTCGCCGTGCTGGCGCTGGTCAGCCGGCAGGAACCCCACCCGGTGCACGGCATCCATCGCCTGCCCGACGCGGCTGGTCGCCACGCGGCCAGTATGCCGCCGTCGGGCACCACCCCACAGCCCTCCAGTGCAACCGCTCCGCCGGCCCACGCCCCACCGACCCGCCGCCGCGGAGCGCCCTCCGCAGCTGCGGGTGGGGTCACCCGGTGCTGGCCGCCAGCAGGGTGCGGGCGATGAGGCGGTGCCCGGCGGCGTTCGGGTGGTCGCCGTCGTCGGCCAGCAGGTCGGTCGGGTTGCGGTCGCCGTCGCCCTCGAACGGCGCGTAGAGGTCGACCACCTGGTCGCCGTCCGCGGTGGCCGCGGCCCGGATGGCTGCGTTGGCTGATCGGGTCACCGCGTCGCTCCACTGTGCGAAGCCGGGGCCGAAGTCGGCGTCGGCGACGTCGCCGTCCTCGAAGACGTTCCAGTAGGTGGTGACGAGGATCCGGGCGTGCGCCGGGGTCGTCGCCCGCACCCGGGCGAGGGCCGCGGCCACGCCGGCCCCGGCGTCGCGCGAGGCCTTCTGCATGCACGTCGTGCCGCAGCCGCCGTGCTGCCACTGGCTGACGAGCGGGCTGAGGTCGTTGGCGCCGATCGTCACCACGACGACGTCCGCCTGCGAGAGCGCGGCGGTGGTCTGCGGGGCCGACAGCTGCGTCCCGAGGGTGGTCGTCGTCAGGCCGCTCACGCCGAGGTTGACCGGCCGCACGGGGTGTCCGGCCCTCGCCCCCAACATCGTGGCGTACAGCCGCACGAAGTCGGTGCACCCGCACGCGTACCCGGAGGTGACCGAGTCGCCGAGCCCCACGACGACGTGCGGCGTGGGGGTGGGGCTGGGCGCCGTCGTGGTCGGCGTCGTGGCCGGCGGAGTGGTCGACGGTGCCGTGCTGGTGGGTGCCGTCGTCGACGGCACCGAAGGGGTCGTCGCCGTGGAGCGAGTCGCGGTGGCCGCCGCCGGGGAGAGGTCGGTGCCGCGCTGCCCACATCCCGCGAGCAGCGCCACCGAGGTCACGAGGCCGAGCACGGCCGTCCACCGGCGCCTCACGTGGCGTGGTGGTCACGCACCGCGGACGGGGCGTGGTGGGTCGTCACCGATGCCCCCTGGTGCCGGCCCATGCCCTGGATGGCACCCAGCAGCATGAGGGCCAGCCCGAAGGCGGCAATGATCCGGACGGAGGACACACGCATCCGAGCACCATACGGACGCTCGCTGGGAGGGGCCTGAGCCGGTGCTCGGCGTTTTCGGCGTGCGGGCGCCCGCCGGTTACCCTTGGCAGATCATGGAGCACACCCCAGGACAGTCCGTCTTCGCCCGCCTCGAGCCCCTGCTCGAGCAGGTCAGCAAGCCCATCCAGTACGTCGGTGGCGAGCTCAACTCCACCGTCAAGGACTGGGACTGCGGCGGGCACGGACCCGGCGGCGAGGAGCTCACCACCCGCTGGGCGCTGATGTACCCCGACGCCTACGAGGTGGGGGTGCCCAACCAGGGCGTCATGATCCTGTACGAGGTGCTGAACGAGCGCGAGGACGCCCTCGCCGAGCGCACGTATGCCGTGTGGCCCGACCTCGAGGCCCTCATGCGTGAGCGCGCGGTGCCGCAGTTCACCGTCGACGCGCACCGCAGTGTCCGCGACTTCGACGTGCTCGGGATGTCGTTCTCCACCGAGCTCGGCTACACCAACATGCTCACCGCGCTCGACCTCGCGGGCATCCCGCTGCACGCGGTCGACCGCACCGACGAGGACCCGATCGTCGTTGCCGGCGGCCACGCCGCGTTCAACCCCGAGCCGATCGCCGACTTCGTCGACGCCGCCATCGTCGGCGACGGCGAGGAGGCCGTCCTCGCGGTCACCGACCTCATCGGCGCCTGGAAGGCCCAGGGTCGCCCGGGTGGCCGCGCCGAGCTGCTGCTGCGGCTCGCGCGCACCGGCGGCGTCTACGTGCCGTCGCTGTACGACGTGTCCTACCTGCCCGACGGCCGGATCCAGCGGGTGGCCCCGAGGGCCGACGCGACGGGTGTGCCGTGGCGGGTCGCCAAGCACACCGTCATGGACCTCGACGCGTGGCCCTACCCGAAGCAGCCGTTGGTGCCGCTCGCGGAGTCGGTCCACGAGCGCATGTCCGTCGAGATCTTCCGTGGCTGCACCCGCGGCTGCCGCTTCTGCCAGGCCGGCATGATCACGCGTCCCGTCCGGGAGCGGAGCATCACCGGCATCGGCGAGATGGTGGAGCGCGGGCTCGCCGCGACGGGTTTCGAGGAGGTGGGCCTGCTCTCCCTGAGCTCGGCCGACCACTCCGAGATCGCCGACATCACCAAGGGCCTCGCCGACCGCTACGAGGGCACCCAGACGGGGCTGTCCCTGCCCTCCACCCGCGTCGACGCGTTCAACATCGACCTCGCCAACGAGCTGACCCGCAACGGCCGACGCTCGGGCCTGACGTTCGCGCCCGAGGGCGGCAGCGAGCGGATCCGCAAGGTCATCAACAAGATGGTGTCCGAGGAGGACCTCATCAACACCGTCGCGGCTGCGTACGGCGCGGGCTGGCGTCAGGTGAAGCTCTACTTCATGTGCGGCCTGCCGACCGAGACCGACGACGACGTGCTCCAGATCGCCGAGCTGGCCAAGAAGGTCATCGAGACGGGCCGCCAGGTCAGCGGTCGCCGCGACATCCGCTGCACCGTGTCGATCGGTGGGTTCGTGCCCAAGCCGCACACGCCGTTCCAGTGGTGCGGCCAGCTCGGCGCCGAGGAGACCGACGCCCGCCTGGCCAAGCTGCGCGAGGCGATCCGCTCCGACCGCCGTTACGGCTCCTCGATCGGGTTCCGCTACCACGACGGCAAGCCCGGCATCGTCGAGGGACTGCTGTCGCGCGGTGACCGCCGAGTGGGCAGGGTCATCGAGCAGGTGTGGCGCGACGGCGGCCGGTTCGACGGGTGGAGCGAGCACTTCTCCTACGAGCGCTGGATGACCGCGGCGGAGACGGCGCTCGCCGAGCTACCGGTGGACGTCGCCTGGTACACCACGCGTGACCGCGGCGAGTCCGAGGTGCTGCCCTGGGACCACATCGACTCGGGTCTCGACAAGGAGTGGCTGTGGGCCGACTGGCAGGACGCCCTCGACGAGACCGAGGTCGACGACTGCCGCTGGACCCCGTGCTTCGACTGTGGGGTCTGCCCCCAGATGAACACCTCGATCGAGACCGGGCCGACCGGGAAGACGCTGCTCCCGCTCACCGTCCTGGGCTCGGGCCGCGACGCGATGCTCGAGGCACACGCACACTGAGTCCTGGCTGAGAGGCGCTCTCAGGATCGGTGACATTTGTCATCGGGGCCGCCCCGGCCGGAGGTGTCGAATGGTGGTGCACCCGGTGAGCGGTCACCACCGGTCCCCGGGCGCACGTGGTGTACGCGGTCGATTCCTCCCGACCGCACACATGCCGGTGGGTGGGACCCTTCACCTCCCCACCGGAGCCGCTGGGGTCGCTCGTGCGGAGAGCCCCCAGCACTGCCGCCCGCTCGCCCAGGCCCAAGGCCCGGCGAGCGGGCGGCGCACGTTCAGGCCATCGGCTCCGAAGCCGTACGGACACCCGCCGCCATGCTGCTGGCGAACCACGGGGAGTGCAGGTCGAGGTAGCGCAGGTCGGTCATGGCCGCCATCTGCTCCTCCCACTGCTGCCGGGCGTCCTCGGGCATCGGCTTGCCCTCGCCCACGCGGGCCTCGGCCTCGCTGCGGAAAGCCACGGTCTCGGTGAACCAGCCGTCGGGCTCCATGGCGATCGTGCCGCCGATGATCTCCGGGCGCTGCTCGTGCAGGACGTCCATGGGCTGCTCCATGAAGTGCCGGAACGCCGTGGGGTCCGCCACGCGGCCCTGCATGACCTGGACGAACCCGGCGTCGTCCGAGCCGCCGTCGAGGAACATCACGGCGTCGTCGCAGTCGTGGAAGACCACGTCGCCGTCGAAGCAGGCCCTCATCCGGTCGAACCACTGGCCCTGTTCGGGCTTCGTGGAGTTGCGGGCCGCGGCCTCGCGGCTCTCGAACCGCACCACGGCGACGAACTCGCCCTCGTCGGTGATGCCGTAGGTGCCGCCGAGCCAGCCCTCGGCCGTCGGCCCCATCGTCTCGCGCCACTCGTCGGTCAGCCGGTGCACCTGCTCCGCGTCCCGACACCTTCCCTGGATGATCTGGATGAACACGCTGAACCCTCCGCATCTGTCGCAGCGGCCGCTTCGTGCTGAAGTGGTCCAGTTCTCGAAGTTACGCCGGGCCCCGATCAGCGTCACCGGACAATCCGGGCCGTGCGCCGAGCGGTCGGGGCTCCCGGCGGTGACCACCGGGGCGGGTCGATCCCCTCAGGCGAAGAGCGCGCCGACGACCTCGCGGAACACCGCCGTGTGCCGGTCGACGTCCTCACGGGACGTCTCGGGGCACATCAGGGCCATGTTGTGGAAGGGCGTCATGAGGATGCCCCGGTTGCACAGGGCCAGGTGGAGGTAGGCGTCGAGCTCCTCGTCGGCCGCCGCGGCGGACTTCTCGCCCGTGCGGGGGGCTGGACGGGCGAAGCGGTACTCGGCCCGCGCCCCGAGCTGGCTGATGCTCCAGGGGACGTCGAGCTCGTCGAGGGTCTGCTGCACCCCGGCGGTGAAGGCGGTCGCGAGCCCGGTCATGTGCGCGAACGCCTCCTCCGTGAGGACCTCGCCCAGGGTGGCCCGCATGGCAGCGGTCGACAGCGCGTTGCCGGCGAGGGTGCCGCCGACGCCGCCCACGTCGACGATGTCGGCGTCGCCGGCTTCGGTGTGCCGCGTCACCGCCGCCGCGACCTCCGTGGTGATGCCGTAGGCGCCGCAGGGGATGCCGCCGCCGATCGACTTCCCGATGACGAAGATGTCCGGCTCCAGCCCCCAGGCGCGGGTGGCCCCGCCCCAGCCGGTGGAGAAGGTGTGGGTCTCGTCGACCATGAGCAGCGCGCCGTACCGCGTCGCGAGCTCCCGCACGCCCGCGAGGAAGCCGTCCTCGGGCAGCACGATCCCGATGTTGGTCAGGGCCGGCTCGGTGAGCACCGCGGCGACGTCGCCGTGGGCGAGTGCCGCCTCGACCGACGCCAGGTCGTTCCACGTCGCGACGCGGGTGGTGAGGTCGAGGTCGACCGGGGGAGCGACGTTGCCGGGGCGGCTCTCGGCCTTGCCGTCCGGGCCCGGGAGGGCGAAGGCCTCGTCGACCGAGCCGTGGTAGCAGTAGGCGAAGACGAGCACCTTGGGCCTGCCGGTGGCGAGGCGCGCGAGGCGGATGGCCCACCGGTTCGCGTCCGTGGCCGACAGCGTGAAGCTCCACAGCGGCAGGCCGAACCGGCGCTCGAGCTCGGCGCCGACCCACTGCGCGTCCTCGGTGGGCAGCATCGTGGTGATGCCGCCGAGCTCGCCCGCCCGGCGCTGCACGGCGGCCACCGTGGGGGCGGGGGAGTGCCCGGCCATCGCGCCGGTGTCGCCGAGCGCGAAGTCGACGTAGGTGTGCCCGTCGACGTCGGTGATGCGGTTGCCGGTGGCGTGGTCGAGGTAGAGGGGGAACCCGCCCGTCCACATGTTCATCCAGGTCATCGGCACCCGGCCGAAGAGGTTGTCGGCCGCGGCGAACAGGTCGCGGCTGCGGGGGTGGCGGTCGGTGTACGTCGCCTGCTCGGCGGCGAGGAGGGACGCGAGCCTGGAGCGGTCGAGGGTGGCCATGGTGCCACGGTAGGGGCGCCGTACCGGCGTCGCAGGCGAGTGCGGATTCCGTAGGTGGAGGGCTACGCCCCTAGGCTTGCGCCCCATGGCTCGTCAGCGCGTCCCCGAAGGCCCCGCCCCCGCACCGGCGGTGCAGAAGCTCCGGGTGAGGTACGCCAAGCGGGGACGCCTGCGCTTCTCCTCGACCAGGGACTTCCAGCGTGCCCTCGAGCGTGCGCTGCGCCGGGCCGGGGTGCCGATGGCGTTCTCCGCCGGCTTCCACCCCCACCCGAAGGTGAGCTACGCCAACGCCGCGCCCACGGGCACCGCCAGCGAGGCCGAGTACTTCGAGGTCTCGGTGACCGAGCGGGTCGACCCCGAGTCGCTGCGGGTGGCCCTCGACGAGGCGCTCCCGGAGGGCCTCGACGTGCTCGAGGTCGTCGAGGCGGCTCCGGGCTCGCTCGCCGACCGCCTCCAGGCCAGCGATTGGGTGATCGACTTCCAGGGGGTCACCGCCGAGGAGCTGCGCAGGGCGGCCGACACGTTGCTCGCGCACGAGCGGGTGGAGGTCACTAGGACGTTCAAGACGGGTCCACGGACCTTCGACGTGAGGTCCGCGCTCGTGTCGGTGGATGTCGAGCCGTCGAAGCGGGCCGACTGTGCGATACTTCGGGTGGTCGTACGGCACACCACACCGGCCGTACGCCCCGACGACGTCCTGACCGCGCTGCGAGCAGTAACGGAGCTGGCACCACCGACACCACCCCTGGTGACCCGACTGGCGCAAGGCCCGCTGCACACCGCAACCGCCGGGGTGGCTGATCCACTGGCTGCCGACGAGGACGCCGACGGCGCCTGACCTGGTGCCGCGCGACCTGCGCGAGCCTCGTCGGACGTAGCCCAACCGACTTCCGTGCCGACAGCACCCGTTGCCGACACGACTGCACGCACCGCGCACCACGTGGCTGATCGGAGGGTCCACCCGGACCCTCGGGTGTGGCCCTCGCCCCGTGGGTGACGGAAGGACGCCGAGATGGCCTCCACGGAAGACCAGATCCCCACCACCGACGGCTCGGAAGCACAGGCGTCGCCCGCGGCCGCGCCGGACGCGCCCGAGCAGGGCACCGGGGCTGCTGCCCCTGCCAAGGCCCCCGCCCGCAAGCGCGCCCACCGCCGCGCGACCAAGAAGGCCTCTGCTCCCGCCCCCGAGGGGGTCGACGTCGTCGTGACGGACGCCGAGGCGGCGCACGAGGCGACCGACCTCCCCCTGGCGGCCACCGACGCCGAAGCGGCGCCGGCCCCCGCGAAGAAGGCGACCAAGAAGGCCGCGGCCAAGAAGGCCGCGAAGAAGGCCACGAGCAAGCGCGCTTCCGCGAAGGCCGTGGCCGAGCCCGTTGCGGAGCCGGTCGAAGAGCCCGTCGCTGGGCCGGTGGCCGAGGGCGCTGCGGTCGTCGACGAGGGCGCGCTCCCGGAGCCCGCAGCCACGCTGGACGACGCCATCACCGCCGCCGAGACCGACGAGGAGGCGGAGGCCGCCGCCGAGGCGGCTGCCCAGGAGGCAGCCGCGCAGGAGGCTGCCGCGCAGGAGGCTGCCGCGCAGGAGGCTGCCGCTGCGGCCACCGCGCCGAGCTTCGGCCTCATCTTCCAGCCCCCGGACCCGGCCAAGGCCGCACCGCGCCGTCGCCGTGCCAGCGCCGCCGCGGGAGCGCCGGCCCCGGCCGAGGCGCCCGCCGTCCAGGCCCCCGTCGCGCCGACCGAGCCGACCGAGCCGAGCGAGCCGGCCGACGACGAGCGCGGGGCCCACCGCGACGAGGACGCGCAGCCCGAGCGCCCGAGCCGGGGTCGTGGTCGCGGTCGCGGGCGTGGCCGGGGCAGGAGCGCCGAGGACAGGAACGCCGAGGACAGGAACGCCGAGGAGACGACCGACGAGGCCACGGGCCCCGTCACCGCCGAGGACCCGGGCGAGGCCGCAGAGGGCCGCGGCTCCGACGACTCCACGTCCGACGACTCGGGCGACGACTCCACCTCCGAGGGCGGCCGCCGTCGGCGCCGTCGTGGGGGCAAGGGACGCGGTCGCGGTCGCGGCCAGGGCGACGCCGAGTCGACCGACGCCACCTCCGAGGCCGACGCCGAGGACGAGCAGCACGGCCCCGAGGGCGACGACGAGCAGGCCGGCGACGCCGAGGGCACCTCCACCCGCCGTCGCCGCCGGCGCCGCCGCAGCGGCTCCTCCGGCGAGGGGGACGACCCGCCCGGCACCGTCACCAAGGTCCGGGAGGCCCGCCGCCAGAGCGACGAGCCGCAGAGCGTCAAGGGCTCGACCCGGCTCGAGGCCAAGAAGCAGCGTCGTCGCGAGGGTCGTGAGGCCGGGCGCCGCCGCACCATCATCACCGAGGCGGAGTTCCTGGCCCGGCGCGAGAGCGTCGAGCGCGTCATGGTCGTGCGTGAGCGCGAGGGCCGCACCCAGATCGGCGTCCTCGAGGACGGCGTGCTCGTCGAGCACTACGTCTCGCGGGAGACCAACGCCTCGATGGCGGGCAACATCTACCTCGGCCGCGTCCAGAACGTCCTGCCCTCGATGGAGGCCGCGTTCGTCGACATCGGCAAGGGCCGCAACGCCGTCCTCTACGCCGGCGAGGTCAACTGGGACGCCGCCGGCCTGGACAACAACCAGCCCAAGCGCATCGAGAACGCCCTGAAGTCCGGCGACTCCGTGCTGGTGCAGGTCACCAAGGACCCCATCGGCCACAAGGGTGCTCGCCTCACCAGCCAGATCTCGCTGCCCGGCCGCTACCTCGTCTACGTGCCCGAGGGCAGCATGACCGGGATCTCCCGCAAGCTGCCCGACACCGAGCGTGCCCGCCTCAAGGGCATCCTCAAGGAGGTCGTGCCGGACCGCGCCGGTGTCATCGTGCGCACCGCCGCCGAGGGTGCGAGCGAGGAGGAGCTGCGCGCCGACGTCGAGCGGCTCACCCGGACCTGGGAGAAGATCCAGGCCAAGGCCGACTCCAAGTCCGGCGGCAAGGGCAAGGGCGGTGCTCCGGTGCTCGTCCACGGCGAGCCCGACCTCACCGTCCGCGTCATCCGTGACGTCTTCAACGAGGACTTCACCTCGCTCGTCGTCGCCGGTGACCAGGCGTACGGCGAGGTCAGCGACTACCTCGGTGACGTCGCCCCCGACCTCGCGGAGCGGCTGCACAAGTGGACCTCCGAGGAGGACCTCTTCACGCACTACCGCGTGGACGAGCAGATCGCCAAGGCCATGGACCGCAAGGTGTGGCTGCCGTCGGGTGGCTCGCTGGTCATCGACCGCACCGAGGCCATGACGGTCGTCGACGTCAACACCGGCAAGTTCGTCGGCTCCGGGGGCAACCTCGAGGAGACCGTCACCAAGAACAACATCGAGGCGGCCGAGGAGATCGTCCGGCAGCTGCGACTGCGTGACATCGGCGGCATCATCGTCATCGACTTCATCGACATGGTGCTGGAGAGCAACCGCGACCTCGTCGTGCGGCGACTGCTGGAGTGCCTGGGCCGTGACCGCACCAAGCACCAGGTCGCCGAGGTCACCTCGCTCGGCCTCGTGCAGATGACGCGCAAGCGGGTCGGCTCCGGCCTCATCGAGATCTTCTCGGAGAACTGCGAGCACTGCGGTGGGCGCGGCATCATCGTCCACGCCGACCCGGTCGACAAGCCTTCCGGCGGCGAGGGTGGCGGCCAGTCCCAGCGTGGCAACGGCGGCGGCACCAACGGCGGCAGCGGCAGCGGCAACGGCGGCAACAGTGGCGGGAACGCCGCTGGCAGCTCGCGCGGCCGTCGCGGCCGGTCGGGTGGCTCGCAGGAGCAGGCTCCGGCGCAGGCGCAGGCGGCCCCGGTGCACCACGGCCCGACCCCCGCCCAGATCGCCGCAGCCGCCCACGCCGCGGCCCTGAAGTCGGCCGGTGAGCACCACGACGAGGAAGCACTCCTCGCGGTCCCCGGGCAGGACGAGCCGGTGGTCGAGGTGCACGAGGCTGCAGACCAGGACGCTCCCGTGTCCCCGCCGGCCGCGGAGGCGCCGAGCGCGCCCGAGCGCCGCGAGGAGCCGACCGCAGCCCCCGAGCAGCCCGCCTCCGCTGACGGCGAGCCCGCCGAGCAGCAGGTGTCCGCACCCGCTCCCGCCGCGCAGGCGCCGGCCGCGCCGAAGCGTCGCAAGCGCGGCCGGGTGGTGGCCCCCGCCGGGCCGCCGCGCCCGGTCGGCGAGGACGCGGTCGAGGTCTCCGCCGAGGCCTCCGCCGAGGTGGCCCCCACCTCCTGATCGTGCTGGGGGAGCCCCTGTCGAGCCGGTTTGGTCGGCAGGGCACCCACCCGGTATCTTTGTCCCTTGGTGCGCCCACCGCTCTGATGTCCGTGTCTTGGCTCCGGTCAAGCGCGGGTAGCTATCGGACGGTCCAGACAGAGAGCGCGTGCCTCCCGAAGTAGGAAAGAGATTCACGTGTTCGCGATTGTTCGCGCTGGTGGTCGCCAGGAGAAGGTCTCCGTCGGCGATGTCCTCATCATCGACAAGGTCTCCGGCAAGCCCGGTGACAGCATCGACCTGACGCCGCTCCTCGTGGTCGACGGCTCCACCGTCACCAGCGACGCCGCCAAGCTCGCCAAGGTGTCCGTCAAGGCCGAGGTCGTCAAGCCCGCCAAGGGCCCCAAGATCACGATCATGAAGTACAAGAACAAGACCGGCTACCGGAAGCGTCAGGGCCACCGTCAGCACCTGACCCAGGTCAAGATCACCTCGATCGACGCCTGAGTCCGGCACCTTTTCGACCACCAGAGACCTCAGAGAAGGCAGGCACTGACATGGCACACAAGAAGGGTGCGTCCTCGACCCGCAACGGTCGCGACTCCAACGCACAGCGACTCGGCGTGAAGCGCTTCGGCGGCCAGCTCGTCAACGCGGGCGAGATCATCGTCCGCCAGCGCGGCACGCACTTCCACCCCGGTGAGGGCGTCGGCCGTGGCGGCGACGACACGCTGTTCGCGCTCGTCGCGGGCAACGTGGAGTTCGGCACCAAGCGTCGTCGCAAGGTCGTCAACATCGTCCCGGTCGCGACCGCGGACGCCAGCTGACTTTCGGTACGCCGCGTGGCCCGGCCACGCGGCGTACCCCCTCGGAGGGGGCGGGCCTGCACCAGGCCCGCCCCCTCCGTACGTCCCCCCAGCACGACCCCTGACGCCAGTCGGGGACGCCAGACCAGAGCAGAGAGAAGAGCCCCATGACCACGTTCGTCGACCGCGTCGTGCTGCACGTCGCCGCCGGCGACGGTGGCCACGGTGTCGCCTCCGTCAAGCGCGAGAAGTTCAAGCCCCTCGGCGGCCCCGACGGCGGCAACGGTGGCCGGGGCGGTGACGTCGTCCTGCGGGTCGACCCGCAGGCCACCACCCTGCTCGACTACCACCACCACCCCCACCGCAAGGCCACCAACGGCAAGCCCGGCGCCGGTGACGAGCGCAACGGCGCCGACGGCGACGACCTGGTGCTGCCCGTCCCGGCCGGCACCGTCGTCAAGGACGGCTCCGGGGAGGTCCTGGCCGACCTCGTGGGCCAGGACGCGGAGTTCGTCGCCGCCCGTGGCGGACGTGGTGGCCTCGGCAACAAGGCGCTGGCCTCGGCCCGCCGCAAGGCCCCCGGCTTCGCGCTGCTCGGCGAGCCCGGTGACGCCCTCGACATCGTGCTCGAGCTCAAGTCCCTCGCCGACGTCGCCCTCATCGGGTTCCCGTCCGCGGGCAAGTCGTCGCTGGTGTCGGTGCTGTCCGCCGCCCGGCCCAAGATCGCCGACTACCCCTTCACGACCCTCGTCCCCAACCTCGGCGTCGTCCAGGCGGGGCAGTTCCGCTTCACCGTCGCCGACGTGCCCGGGCTGATCCCCGGCGCGAGCCAGGGCAAGGGCCTCGGCCTGGAGTTCCTGCGCCACGTCGAGCGCTGCTCGGTGCTGGTGCACGTCATCGACTGCGCCACCCTCGAGCCCGGCCGCGACCCCATGACCGACCTCGACGTCATCGAGCAGGAGCTGGCGCAGTACGTGCCGGACGAGAGCCTCGGGGGCCGCCCCCTCGCCGAGCGCACCCGCATCGTCGTCCTCAACAAGGCCGACGTCCCGGAGGCCCACGAGCTGGCCGAGATGGTCAAGCCGGACCTCGAGGCCCGCGGCATCGAGGTGTTCGTCGTCTCGGCCGTCGCCCACACCGGGCTGCGTGAGCTGACCTTCGCCCTGGCGCGCCACGTGGGCGAGGCCCGCGCAGAGCTGGAGGCGGCCACGGCCGTCCCGCAGCGCGTGGTGATCCGGCCGCGATCCGTGGACGACAGTGGCTTCAAGGTCGTCAGGGAGAACACCGCCGACGGCGAGGTCTTCCGCATCGAGGGCGAGCGCCCCACCCGCTGGGTCCGCCAGACCGACTTCTCCAACGACGAGGCCGTCGGCTACCTCGCCGACCGCCTGGGGCGCCTCGGTGTCGAGGAGGCGCTGTTCGCCGCCGGTGCGGTGGCCGGTGCGACCGTCCTCATCGGCCCCAAGGACAACGCGGTCGTCTTCGACTGGGAGCCCACCCTGGTCGCCGGCGCCGAGCTGCTCGGCCAGCGGGGGACCGACCTGCGGCTCGACACGTCGTCCCGGCCCACCCGCGAGGACAAGCGCGCCGACTACGCCGACCGGCGTGCCGCCCGCACGGCCGCCCGTGACGAGCTCGCCGCCGAGCGCCGTGCCGGCCACTGGGCCACGGCGAAGGACGAGGACGCCGACGCATGACCGCCGCAGACCGCCGGCGCGACGTGGCTCGCGCCCGTCGCCTGGTGGTCAAGGTCGGGTCGTCGTCCCTGACGGCCCCGGGCGACGGCTCCCTCGACGAGGGCCGGCTGGTCGAGCTCGTCGACGCGTTGGCGACCCGTCGCCTCGCGGGCCAGCAGGTCGTTCTGGTCTCCTCGGGTGCCATCGCTGCTGGTATCGGGCCCCTCGGCCTGGCGCGGCGGCCCGGTGACCTCGCCACGCAGCAGGCCGCGGCGAGCGTGGGGCAGGGAGCCCTCGTGGCTGCCTACCAGCGCGCCTTCGGTGCCCACGGCCTGACCGTCGGCCAAGTCCTGCTCACCGCCGACGACGTGACGCGGCGGTCGCACTACACCAACGCCAAGCGGACCCTCGACCGCCTGCTCGAGCTCGGCATCGTGCCGATCGTCAACGAGAACGACACGGTGGCGACGCAGGAGATCCGGTTCGGCGACAACGACCGGCTCGCGGCGCTGGTGGCCCACCTCGTGCACGCCGACGGGCTGCTGCTGCTCACCGACGTCGACGCCCTCTACGACGGGCCGCCGAGCCGTGCGGGCAGCTCCCGCGTGCCCTCGGTCGTCGGGGGAGTGGGGCTCGACCGGCTCGACATCGGTGGCACGGGTTCGAGCGTGGGCAGCGGCGGGATGCTGACCAAGGTCGAGGCCGCCACCATCGCCAACGCCGCCGGCATCACGACGGTGCTCACCAGCGCCTCCCGCATCCGGGCTGCCCTCGGCGGCGAGGACGTGGGGACCGTGTTCGTGCCGTCCGGCTCGCGACGCACCTCGCGCAAGCTGTGGCTGGCCCACGCCACGACGCCGCGGGGACGCCTCCTGCTCGACCCGGGCGCGGTGCGAGCGGTGACCGAGCGGCGCACGTCGCTGCTGCCTGCCGGCATCACGGCCGTCGAAGGAACCTTCGCCGACGGCGACGCGGTCGACCTGTGCGGCCCCGAGGGCCAGGTCATCGCCCGCGGCCTGGTCAACTACACCTCGGCCGAGCTGCCGGGGATGCTCGGACGCTCCACTCGCGACCTGGCCAAGGAGCTCGGGCCCGGGTACGAGCGCGAGGTCGTCCACCGCGACGACCTCGTCATGCTCTAGCCGCGCTGCTCGGCCGAGGGGAGCAGCAGCGTCAGCGCAGGCGCGTGACCTCGAACTGCATCCGTGGCTCGGCCAGGGCCTGCTGCGACTGCACCAGCTGGAGCTCGCGCTCGCCGGAGTCGAGGGTGGTCTGCAGGAGGTCGAACACGCTGCTCGCCGTCCGGCCCAGGGCCACCCCGGGGTCACCGCTCTCCAGCAGGTGCGCCGTGAACAGGGCCGCCGTGACGTCTCCGGATCCGTTGGCCTTCATGGGAAGACGTGGGGTCTGCACGACCCAGGCGCCGTCACCCGTGACCGCCATCATCTCGATGGTGTGCTCCGGCGCGTCCGGTCGCTCGACACTGGTCACGAGCACGGTCGAGGGCCCCATCGCCCGGGCGAGCTCGACCGAGGCGAGGGTCTCCTCGATGGTGCGGGGCTCGGTGTCGGTGAGGAACCCCAGCTCGAACTGGTTGGGGGTGATGAGGTCGGCGGCAGGGACCACGCGCTCGCGCAGCAGCACCGGGATCGCGGGGTGGACGAAGCAGCCGCTCTTGGCGTTGCCCATGACCGGGTCGCACGCGTAGATCGCGTCGGGGTTGGCTGCCTTGACCCGGGCGACGGCGTCGAGGATGACGTCACCGATCTCCTCGCCACCCTGGTAGCCGGAGAGCACCGCGTCGACCTTCGGGAACGCCCCGCGCTCCTCGACGCCCCGGATGACCGCACGCACGTCATCGGCAGGCATGAGCGGACCCCGCCACTCGCCGTACCCGGTGTGGTTGGAGAAGTGCACGGTGTGCACCGGCCACACCTCGACCCCGAGGCGCTGGAGGGGGAAGACGGCGGCGCTGTTGCCGACGTGGCCGTAGGCGACGGAGGACTGGATCGACAGGATGCTCACCCGCCCCATTCAACCAGTGGCCCTGAGATGGCGCGCCGGGGCGAGGGGCGCCCGGCATACGCTGGGCCCATGGCTGAGATCGACCCCGCTGCCGTCGCCCAGGTGGCCACGGCGGCCCGCGCCGCGCGCGTGGCTTCCCGCCGGCTGGCGCTGCTCACCCGCGCCGACAAGGACGCCGCGCTCAAGGCGCTCGCCGACGCCCTCGACGCCGCCACCGACCGCATCGTCGCGGCCAACGCCGAGGACCTCGAGCGCGGCCGTGCTTCCGGCATGACGCAGGGCCTGCTCGACCGGCTGGCCCTGGACCCCGCACGGGTCGCAGCCGTCGCCCGGGCGCTGCGCGACGTCGCCGCCCTGCCCGACCCCGTGGGGGAGGTGGTGCGGGGCTCGACGCTCGCCAACGGCCTGCAGCTCCGGCAGGTGCGCGTGCCGATGGGCGTGGTGGGCATGGTCTACGAGGCCAGGCCCAACGTCACGGTGGACGCCGCCGGCCTCGGGCTGAAGTCCGGCAACGCCGTCATCCTGCGGGGCGGCTCTGCGGCCGAGGCGACGAACCGGGCGCTCGTCGACGTGCTGCGCGAAGCCCTTGCAGCGCAAGGCCTCCCGGCAGACGCGGTGACCCTCCTCGAAGGTGGTCGCGACGCGGTCCGGGCCCTGCTCACCGCGAGGGGACTCGTCGACCTCATCATCCCCAGGGGCGGCGCGGGGCTGATCCAGACGGTGGTCACCGAGTCGACCGTCCCCGTCATCGAGACCGGCGTGGGCAACTGCCACGTCTACGTCGACGCCGCCGCCGACCTCGACAAGGCCCTCGCGATCGCGGTCAACTCCAAGGTCCACCGGCCCAGCGTGTGCAACGCCGCGGAGTCCCTGCTCGTCCACGAGGCCGTGGCGGCCGACTTCCTGCCGAAGGTGCTCGCCGAGCTGTCCGGGGCCGGCGTGGTCCTGCACACCGACGACGCGTCCGGTGGCCTGGCCGAGCGTGCAGGGGTGCCGCACGAGCGTGCCACGGACGAGGACTGGGCCACCGAATACCTCGCCCTGGAGATGAGCGTGCGGGTGGTGCCCGACCTCGACACGGCGATGGAGCACATCCGCACGTTCGGGTCCGGCCACACCGAGGCGATCGTCACCGAGGACAGGGCGGCCGCACGCCGCTTCACCCAGGAGGTCGACGCGGCCGTCGTCATGGTCAACGCCTCCACCCGCTTCACCGACGGCGGCGAGTTCGGGTTCGGTGCGGAGATCGGCATCTCGACCCAGAAGCTGCATGCCCGCGGTCCGATGGCGCTCCCCGAGCTGACCACGACCAAGTGGGTCGTCGAGGGCGACGGCCAGGTGCGTTCCTGAACGAAAGGCCCGGCCCACGCGCGCGCGTCCCGGGCCGACCGGCGCTGCATGGCAGGATGAGCGCTCGTGGAAGGCACTGAGGTCCGCAAGCTGGCCGCACTCGAGGACGCCCACTGGTGGTACCGCGAGCGCCGGCACCTGCTGTCGCGCATGGTCGACGGCCTCACCCCCGGCCGGGCGCTCGACATCGGCGCCGCGGGCGGTGGCAACACCCGCGTGCTCCAGGCCGCGGGCTGGTCGGTGGCTGCGCTGGAGTACGGCGCCGACGGCGCGGAGGTGGCGGCCGACCGCGGCCTCGCCGTGCTGCGGGCGGACGCCACGGCGCTGCCGGTCGAGGACTCCAGCCTTGACCTCGTCGTGGCCTTCGACGTCCTCGAGCACATCCTCGACGACGACGCCGCCGTGCGGGAGGTGCTGCGCGTGCTGCGCCCTGGTGGCCGGTTCCTCATCGCGGTGCCCGCGGACCCGCGGCTGTGGTCAGAGCACGACGTGGCGGTCGACCACGTGCGCCGCTACACCCGGACGACCCTGGGCGACGTCCTTGCCCGCAACGGCTTCGAGGTCACCCGGATGCGGTCGTGGAACGTCCTGCTGCGGCCCGTCGTCGCCGTGCGCCGCAAGACCTCGAGCGGCTCGGACCTCGACACGGTCCACCCGCTGGTCAACCTGGCCCTGCGCGCGGTGGTGGGTGTCGAGCGCGTGCTGCCCGTGAAGGCTATGCCTGGCGTGACTCTGCTGGCAGAGGCTCGTCCGCGGCGGTGACCGGCCCCGTCAGGGAGTCGTAGGCGACGAAGTAGGTGGGCCGGGCCTGCAGGTGGGCGTACATCCGGCCGACGTACTCGCCGAGGACGCCCAGGCAGAGCAGCTGTACGGCGCCCACGCCGGCGACGGCCACGACCGTGGAGGTCCAGCCCGGGAGGGCCTGGCCGGCTGCGCTGGCGACGAGCGCGTAGGCCAGCAGCGCGAACGCGGCGGCGCCACCGAGGAGCCCCAGCCAGGTGGCCGCCCGCAGCGGCGCGGTCGAGAACCCCGTGACGCTGTCGAGGGAGAGCCGGATCATCGCGGTCAGCGGGTACTTGGACCGGCCGGCGGCCCGCTCGTCGCGCCGGTAGGGCACCGAGTCGGACGGGAAGCCCAGGGCCGGGACCACGAAGCGCAGCACCCGGTGGTGCTCGGGCAGGGCGTTGATCGCGTCCACGGTCGCCCGGGACATGAGGCGGTAGTCGCCCGCGTCCACCTGGGCGCCGGTCCCCGACAGCAGCCTGATCACGCGGTAGAAGGCGCGGGCGCTGGCCCGCTTGAAGGGGGAGTCGGTCGACCGGTCCGACCGCACGCCGTACACGACGTCCACGCCCTGGCTGCGCGCCCGGGCGAGCATCTCCGGGATGACCTCGGGCGGGTCCTGCAGGTCGGCGTCGAGGGTCACGACGTAGGCGCCGCGAGCGCTGGCCAGACCTGCCGAGATCGCGGCCTGGTGGCCGGCGTTGGCCCGCAGGCGCACGACGCGCAGCTGCGGCCACTCGCGCAGCAGTCGCTGCAGCACCACGGGGGAGGCGTCGGTGCTGCCGTCGTCGACCGTGATGACCTCGTAGGTGGCGTCGAGGCCGTCCGCCACCGGTCGCAGCCTGTCGGCGAGCAGGGGCAGCACGTCCTCCTCGTTGTACACGGGGATGACGATGCTGAGCTCGGGACGCATGGCCCAAGACTAGGCCGTGCACCTGTGGCGCAGGTGTGCAGCGACGCGGGCTCCCGCAAACAGGTGAGGGCCCGTCGAAGTATGAGTTCGACGGGCCCTCTCGGTGCTCCTCCGTGACCGGCGGACCGGTCTGGAGGGGTACCGCGTGTGGGTCCGGTCCCCGCCGGAGCGGGGGTGGTGCCCACGGGTGCAGCGCTGGTGCCGGCGAACCGGCGCCCTCCCTGCCCCCAGTCGACCGCGCACTCTCCCGGCGGACCGGGTCGTGCCCACTGCGACGGTGGCTCCCCGGGGTCCGGCGGACCGGGTCCCGGGTCGATGCGATCTGGTCAGTGGTCTCGGAGTTCCTCCGCGGCGTCGCCCGCGGACCTGGGGCCCGGAGGCCGTCAGGACCCCCACCGGACGAGCCGGTCGGGGCGGTCCACCGTTATCCGGCTGACCTTGCCCCGGTCCTCGGACCGGCTCGGGTCTCCCCTCGCCAGGCCCTCCGACCGGAGTGCGTGAGAGATGTCTAGCGACTGGATCCACTGCGCCGCAAGGGTTTCGGGAAACCCGTCTGTGTCCACCGGTTTCCCACACCCTTGTGCACACCCGTGCCTGCTCGGGAGGGCTGTTGTGCACAGCCCTGTGCACAACATCGGTGGACAGCGCCGGCCGGGTCCCGTGGGCATCCCGGCCGGGTGGCGACCGGTAGGCTGGGGCCCATGACGTCGTCTCTGTCCAACCTGTTCGCCGCCGCCGAGGGGCAGACCCGCGAGCTGCCGATGCCCCCGCAGGCGTTCGGGGCCCTGGCGTTCATCGGCTTCCTCGCCCTGCTCGGGCTGCTCTGGGCGTTCCGCAACACCGCCCAGAAGGTCGCCGGTCCGGCGCACCACGGCGACCACGCGGGTCACCAGGGCGGCCACCACTGAGCATGCGCCTGGGGGTGATGGGCGGGACGTTCGACCCGATCCACCACGGCCACCTCGTGGCCGCCTCCGAGGTGCAGGCCCTCTTCGGGCTCGACGAGGTCGTCTTCGTCCCCACGGGCCAGCCGTGGCAGAAGGACACCCGTGAGGTCAGCCCCGCCGAGGACCGCTACCTCATGACCGTCGTCGCGACGGCGTCCAACCCCCGCTTCACGGTGAGCCGCGTCGACATCGACCGGCCGGGGCCGACCTACACCATCGACACTCTCCGCGACCTGAAGGCCCAGCGACCCGACGACGAGCTGTTCTTCATCACCGGCGCCGACGCGCTCGCGCAGATCCTGTCCTGGAAGGACGCCGACGAGCTCTTCGAGCTGGCGCACTTCATCGGCGTCACCCGCCCCGGATACGTCCTGTCGGAGTCGGGGCTGCCGGCCGACCGGGTCACGCTCCAAGAGGTACCGGCCATGGCCATCAGCTCCACGGACTGCCGCGCTCGCGTCGAGCGGTCCGAACCCGTCTGGTACCTCGTGCCCGACGGCGTCGTCCAGTACATCAACAAATACCGCCTGTATGCGTCCGGCACCCCCGCCGTCGCAGCGGCACGAACGTAGGAGTGCAGTGCCTGCCACCGACAGATCCCTCGAGCTGGCCAAGACGGCCGCCGTCGCCGCCGACGACAAGCTCGCGACCACCATCGCCGGCATCGACGTCAGCGAGCAGCTCGCCCTCACCGACGTCTTTGTCATCGTCTCCGCCAGCACCGACCGCCAGGTCGGGGCCATCGTCGACGAGGTCGAGGACAAGCTGCGCGAGAAGGGCGCCAAGCCGATCCGCCGCGAGGGCGAGCGTGACGGCCGCTGGGTCCTGCTCGACTTCGGCGACATCGTCGTCCACGTCCAGCACGACGAGGAGCGCGACTTCTACGAGCTCGAGCGCCTGTGGAAGGACTGCCCCGAGATCGACCTGGGCGTGCCCAAGCGCCGCGACGCGTGAGCGGGGAGGCCGGGTCGGCGTCGGCCGGACGCCGCAAGGTCGTCGTGCTGCGCCACGGCCAGACCGGCCACAACGCCGCCGGCATCTGGCAGGGGCAGCTCGACAGCGACCTGTCCGACCTGGGCCGTGAGCAGGCGCGGGCAGCGGGCAAGGCCCTCGCCGCGCTCGCCCCGACCGTCGTCGTCGCGTCCGACCTCACCCGGGCCGCCCACACCGGTGCCGAGGTCGCCTCGGCCGCCGGTGTCGAGCTGACCCTCGACGCCCGGTGGCGGGAGATCAACGTCGGCCGGTGGGAGGGCCTGACGGCGCAGGAGGTGCTGACCCGGTACCCCGACGAGCGGGAGCGCCACTTCCGCGGCGAGGACTTCCCGCGGGGCGTCGACGGTGAGTCCCTGTCGGACGTGACCACCCGTGTCCGGGCCGCCCTGGACGACCTGCTCGCCGACCTCGGGCCGGGGGAGACCGCCGTCGTGGCGACCCACGGTGTCACCGGCCGCCTCGTCACCGCAGCCCTCGTCGACCTCGACGTCGCGACGGCCTGGCGCGTGCTCGGCGGGTTCGGCAACTGCCACTGGGCGGAGCTCGTCGAGACCCCCGCCGGGTGGCGGATCGCCACCTGGAACGCCTCCGCCTGAGGCACCCGGGGCAGCGGCAGCACCCGATTTGGTGAAACGGGTGGGTCACTGGGTAAACTTCCGCAGTCGCCTCCGGGGGACACCCCCTCGGGGAAACTCGGGGCTGTGGCGCAGTTGGTAGCGCACTTCCATGGCATGGAAGGGGTCAGGGGTTCGAATCCCCTCAGCTCCACCCTCACGACGAAGGACCGGACACACCTCGTGTCCGGTCCTTCGTCGTTTGGCGAGGGGCGCCACGGGTAGGGCCCGTGCGAGAGTGGGCCGCACCGAGCAGGACCCCGTCCGAAGGAGCACGAGTGATCAACGCGGATGCAGTCGTCGTCGGCGCGGGACCCAATGGGCTCGTGGCCGCCAACGCCCTCGCCGACGCCGGCTGGGACGTCGTGCTCGTCGAGGCCAAGGACGAGGTCGGAGGCGCGGTCCGCAGCGCCGAGGTGACCGCACCCGGCTACGTCACCGACCTGTTCAGCGCCTTCTACCCGCTGGCCGCAGCCAGCCCCATCATCCGCGACCTCCACCTCGAGGAGCACGGGCTCGTGTGGCGCAGGGCGCCGAACGTGCTGGCGCACACCCTCGAGGACGGCAGTGCCGCCGTGCTGTGCTCACGTGCCGAGGACACCGCTGCCGGGCTCGAGGCCCAGGCTGCCGGCGACGGGGACGCCTGGCTCGAGCTCGTCGCAGGCTGGGACCGCATCCGTGACCCGCTGCTCGACGCCCTGTTCACGCCGTTCCCGCCGGTGACGTCCGGCGCCCGCATGCTGCGACGCCTCGGCGCCGCGGGCACCCTCGACTTCGCCCGCCTCGGTGTCACCCCGGTCCGCCGGCTCGGGCAGGAGCGGTTCTCGGGTCGTGGGGCGGGCCTGCTGCTCACCGGCAACGCGATGCACTCCGACCTCGCCCCGGACGCCGCCGGGAGCGGGCTCTTCGGCTGGCTGCTGTGCATGCTGGGCCAGGACGTCGGCTTCCCGGTGCCCGAGGGCGGGGCGGGCGAGCTCGCCACCGCCCTGCGCCGGCGGGCCGAGAGCCGCGGTGTGCGGGTGCTCACGTGCACGCCCGTCACCACGGTGACGACGGCGTCTGGCCGGGCCACCGGCGTGCGTCTGGCCGACGGCAGCGAGGTCCGGGCGCGCCGCGGGGTGCTCGCCGACGTCCCGGCCCCGGCGCTGTACGAGGACCTGCTCGCCGACCACCCGCTGCCGCGTCGGCTGCGCCGGGACATCGCCAGGTTCCAGTGGGACAACGCCACCATCAAGGTCAACTGGGCCCTGGACCGGCCGGTGCCCTGGACCGCCCCGGGTGCGCGGGGCGCCGGGACGGTGCACCTGGGCGTCGACCAGGACGGCTTCGTCGACTTCTCCGCCGACCTCACCGTCGGCCGGGTCCCGCAGCGGCCGTTCATGCTGTTCGGGCAGATGACCACGTCGGACCCCTCGCGCTCGCCGCAAGGCACGGAGTCCGCGTGGGCCTACACGCACGTCCCACGCGGCCTGGACTGGAGCGGCCAGCAGCTCGCCGAGCACGTCGACCGCATCGAGGCGGCGGTCGAGCGGGTGGCGCCCGGCTTCCGCGACAGCCAGGTCGCCCGCCACGTGCAGTCGCCCGGCGACCTGGAGTCGGAGGACCCGAGCCTGGTGGGCGGGGCGATCAACGCCGGCACCGCAGGGCTCCACCAGCAGCTCGTCCTGCGCCCGGTCCCGGGCCTGGGGCGGCCGGAGACCCCGGTGCCGGGCCTCTACCTCGCCAGTGCCTCCGCCCACCCCGGCGGCGGCGTCCACGGCGCCTGCGGGTGGAATGCCGCGAGGGCGGCGATCGGCGCGAACGGCCCCACCGGTGGGGTGCGCCGGGCCCTCACCCGTACGGCGTGGGCCCGGCTCCTCAAGGACTGACCCCGCGGGGTGCACCCCGCGGGTGCCTCAAGCCCCGGCCACCCGCTCGCGGTGCCGTCCCTCGGCCAGGTAGGCGAGGCGGCGCAGGGCCTCGACGTTGCGCGGGCCGATGAGCAGCTGCCGCAACGGCCTGGGCACCAGGGTGCCCGGGCCGCGTACGGCGTCCTCCTCGATGGTGACGGTGCAGAAGCGGCTGTCGTGGGGCGTGATCGTGAGGACGACCTTCGCCTCGCCGGCCGGCCAGCCCCGCGCGGTCAGGGCGAGCTCGGTGCCCGGCACCGACCGCTCGACGTGGGTGGTGTCGCTGATGACCGCCGGCCACAGCCCGAAGGAGTGGTGGATCCGGGCGCCCTCGGCCGGCCACGAGTGGTCGACGTCGCGGACCCGGGAGGCACCCACGACCCAGGTGGCGTAGGCCCAACCGTCGGCGAGCACCTCCCAGACGGCGTCGCCGGGGGCGTCGACCCGACGGGTCACGCTGACGACCCCGTCGTGCGTGCTGTGGCTGGTCTGCTCGTCCATGCTCAGGTCCTCTCCTTGGTGGCGCTGCGGATGGCGCCTGAGGCCAGGACAGCCCCGGCGGCGAGCCCGGCAGCCGCGCCTACCGGTCGCAGCCAGTGTCGTCCCCACCGCCCGTGCACCGCCTCGCCCTCCGGGGTGGGCGCGAGGACGTTGCCGGGGGAGTCGAGGGCCTCGTCGCGGGACAGCCCACCCGCCTTCATCAGGGGGGTCACCAGCACGTCGAACACCGCGGGCAGCAGGCGAAAGCCGGCCACGACGACCCGGTTGGCGACACCCACCGGGGCCTCGCGGCGGGGGTGCCACAGGGCCCGGACGACGGCGTGGGCGACCTTCTCGGGCGGGTCCACCGGCGGTGGGGGCCGGCCGTGCCGCTCGAGGTAGGTCCCGGCCTGCGAGTAGACGGGGGTGTCGACGCCGCCGGGCCAGATGAGGCTGACGTGGGTGCCCGGCGTGCTCCTGGCCTCGATCTGCAGGGTGCGCACGAGGCCGTGCACGCCCCACTTCGCCGTGACGTAGGAGCTCATGTAGGGCGTGCTGATCTTGCCCAGCAACGAGCCGAGGACGACCAGGCTGCCGCCGCCGGAGGCCCCGAAGGCGGCCAGCGCGCAGCGCGCGACGTTGGCCGTCCCGAGGAGGGTCGTCCGCACCGCCTGGTCGAACACCTCGGGCGGTACGTCCTCGAAGCGGCCGTAGGCGAGCGCCGCGGCGGAGTGGACGACGCCGTCGAGGGCGCCGAGCTGCCGTTGCGCCTCCTCGAAGGCAGCCTCGACCGCCCTCCGGTCACTGACGTCGGCCACCGTCACTACGGCGCGAACCCCGCGCGCTTCGCAGAGCGACTGCACGTCGGCGAGCGCGGTGGCGGAGCGGGAGAGCAGGACGAGGTCCGCGCCGTCGTCGGCGAGCTGCAGGGCCGTGGCGCGCCCGATGCCGCTGGAGGCGCCGGTGACGAGCACGGTCCTGCCGCGGGCGTCCGTCACGGTTGCAGGACCACCTTCACGCACCCGTCCTCCTTGGCCTGGAACAGCTCGTAGCCCCGGGGCGCGTCCTCCAGCGGGAGGAGGTGCGTCGCGAGGTCCTCGGTGCCCAGCGGGTCCGCCGGGTCGAGCACGAGCGGCATGATCTCGTCGATCCACCGCTTCACGTGGCACTGCCCCATGCGCATCGTGATGCCGCGGTCGAACATCTCCATCATGGGCATCGGGTCCACCTCACCGCCGTAGACGCCACTGATCGAGACCGTCCCTGCGCGGCGAACCGCCTTGAGGCTCGTGTGCAGCGCGTCGAGGCGGTCGATCGCCATGCGGTCGATCAGCGGCTTGGCCAGCGTGTCCGGCAGGAGGCCGACGGCGGCCTGGGCGGCCTTGGAGCCGGGGTTGCCGTGCGCCTCCATGCCGACGGCCTCGAGGACGCCGTCCGGGCCGCGGCCGCCGGTCATCTCGATGAGTGTCGCCGCCACGTCGTCGACCTCGCGCAGGTCCAGGGTCTCGATGCCGTGACGGGCCGCGAGGGCGAGTCGCTCGGGCACGAGGTCGACGCCGATGACCCGTCCGGCGCCGAGCTGCTTGGCGATGCGGGTCGCGAACTGGCCCACCGGCCCGAGGCCGATGACCGCCAGCGTGCCACCGGGCTCGACGTCGGCGTACTTCACGCCCTGCCAGGCGGTGGGCAGGATGTCGGACAGGTAGAGGAAGCGGGTGTCGGGCATCTCGTCCGGCACCTTGACGGGCCCGAACTGCGCCTGGGGCACGCGCAGGTACTCCGCCTGCCCGCCGGGCACCGCGCCGTACAGGCTCGTGTAGCCGAAGAGCGTCGCGCCCTTGCCCTGCTCACGCACCTGCGTGGTCTCGCACTGGGCGTAGAAGCCGCGCTCGCACATCCAGCAGTGGCCGCACGAGATGTTGAAGGGTATGACCACGCGGTCGCCGGCCTTGATGTGCGTGACCTCGGGCCCGACCTCCTCGACGATGCCCATGGTCTCGTGCCCGAGGACGTCGCCCGGGGTGAGGTAGGCGCCGAGCACCTCGTAGAGGTGCAGGTCGGAGCCGCAGATCGCCGTCGACGTCACCTTGATGATCGCGTCGTTGGGTTCCTCGATCCGGGGGTCCGGGACCTCCTCCACCCGTACGTCGCGCTTACCCTGCCACGTCAGTGCCTTCACGTGCAGTCCTCTCTCGTCGCGACCGCACGTCGGTGGGGCGGTCGGCCGTCTGCGGGACCCCTGCCCCGCGCACCGCCGGCGCAAACCCCTGTCGGAAGCCGCGTCCGGCCACGGCCTACGTGGGGACCGGCACCGCCGTGGCCGAGCCGGTCGCCTCGCCCAGGTGGGTGAGCAGCTCCTCGGTCGTCTCGAACCGTCGCGCGCGCGGCAGCACCGACAGGTGCCAGAGGAGGTGGCTCGGGGCGTGCTGGCGCAGCAGCGCCGCGGCGAGGTCGTCGTAGGTCCCCGGCAGGCAGCTCGCCGGGAGGCGGTCGAGGAGCTCCTGGAGCCATGCCTGCTCGTCCGGGGCGAGGGCCGCGTGGGCGGTCACGGGGCGTCGGGTGTCGGTGGTCGTCATGCCTGCCTCACTGGGGTCACCGCGCCGCGAGGCGCTTCGCACCGACCTCGTCGTCGGGTGCACGGTTTCCAGTACCCGCATCCCAGCCGCTCAAACGGGCTGAAACGGGCACACGTCACCCGACCCACGCTGTTGGAGTCAGGTGACGTGCTGTGGGCTGACTACCCGGTGATGGCGCAGGGAAACGGACAGTCCGGACGATCCGGCCCGACTGCGCGGCGCAAGGTCAGGAGAGTTGGTGCCGGTGGCTGCTGTTCACCTTGTCGGCCACCTCGGCCAGCTTGGTGTTGGTGCGCGTCGAGGCGCTCCGCAGGATCTCGAAGGCCTCCTCGTCGCTGACCGAGTGCGCGGCCATGAGCAGGCCCACGGCCTTCCCGATCTCGCGGTTGCTCGCGAGGCCCTTGCGGAGGTTCTCGGCGCTCGCCTTCTGCTCCGCCGCCGTCAGCGCGACCGAGGTGAACGCGGCGAGGACGGCGCCGATGTCGACGGACTGCTGGGTGAGCGCCCCGGGAGTGTCCGAGAAGACGTTGAACGCGGACCGGGCGTCGCTGCCCTGCTGGAGCCGGTAGCCGATCATCCCGCGCACCGGCGTGCGGGCCACCGTCAGCTCGGCCAGGGCGGGCCAGGTCGAGTCACGGGTGATGTCGTCGTCGCGCTGGACCGAGTCCTCCAGGATGCTGTCGAGGCAAGGCCCTTCGCCGGCCTGGGTCTCCAGCTCGTCCATGAGGAGCGCCACCTCGTCGCTGGCAGCCCGGCTGCGCAGCGAGCGGTCGGCCTGCAGCGTCGAGATGGACACGTGGTCGGCACCCGGGATGATCTCCAGGGCCCGGTGGCAGATCGCGTCCAAGACCTCCTGGGCGCTCGTCCCGGCGTACACGAGTGCGGCGAGCGAGGCGAAGGCCTCAGTGGCCTCGGCGGGAATCGTCTCGGTCATGGACCCAGTATCGCTGCCCCCGGCCCCGGAGCGCACCGGTGCCCGTCCCCGCACGCGGTCGGCGAGGTGCCCCACGGCGCGTGCCCTCAGTCGGCGTCGTCGACGCGGTACGCGATGGGCTTGCACACGCCGCCGTTGGACTTCTCCGCCGAGCACGCGGTGAGGCCGACGTGCAGGTCCATCTCGGCGCGGAAGACCAACCGGTCACCTGCCACCGAGGTCGGCGGGTCGATGTGCAGCTCGCCACCGGGCTCCGGCCAGACGTTCATGAAGATGTTGAGCGTCGTGCCGACCTGGTCCGCGACGACCCCGAACTGCGCCAGCCCCGAGGTGAGGTTCTCCAGACAGCTGGGGTGGTAGGCGCCCTCGAACTCGGGGTAGAGCAGGTCGAACGTGTCCTGGCTGCACGGGGTCAGCAGGAAGTCGTGCCGCCCGCACGTGTCCTCGACGATGGTGAGCATCGGCCGGCTGCGGTTGCTGTACAGCGTGTGGCCGGTGGTCACGTAGATCGAGTTCGCGTAGTCGATGGTCCGCCCGCTCGACAGCCGCTCGTCGTGGTCCTGCGCCGCGAAGCAGTAGAGGTCGCTCACCTGCCCCCCGGTGGGGTCCACGACGGTGAGCTGCTGGCCGGTGCGCAGCAGGAACCCCGTGCCCGTCTGCGGTGCGAGGGTCAGCAGGTCGGTCGTCGGTCCGGTGGTCGTCACGGGGTCTCCTCGGGGTCGAAGGTCACCGGCGGGGCCCACGAGTCAGGGACCCGCCGGCCGGAGTACTGGCGGGCCTCGGAGCTGCGCCCGTGGTCGGCGACCATGGGGTTCACCGACCCCTGCAGCGCCCGGTCGCGTCGTCGGATCGTGTCACGCATCCGTTCGAAGCGTTCGGACTGCCGCAGCTCCTCGAACTGCTCGTGCAGGTTGAAGACCAGGGTCGGCAGCGGGGTACGTCGCGCGATCCGGGAGGCAGCAGGGTGCAGGCCCACGACGAAGTACGCCGTCCCGGCCAGGCTGAACGCGAAGTGGGGGTTCGCCGGGTCGGGTGACACGTCGGGGTTCCACTCGTCGTCGTCCACCTCGTGCAGGAGCTGCAGCTGGCGCCAGAGCTGTCGCTCGAACTGCGCCTCGTCCCCGGGGGAGGCGGCGCGGAAGACCGCCACCAGCGAGGCGAACCCGGCCGAGCGGTCGGTGTCCGTGCCGAAGGCGGTCAGCGCCTCGGCCAGCCGTGCGGTCGACCCGGCGGTGGCCAGGTCGTCCAGCACGACGACCGTGGCCCGCTCGCGGTTGAACACCGAGCGCGCCCCGAGGCAGGGGTAGTCCGGATGGAGCACCATCGCCTCGACGGCTGCGGCCGCGTCGTCCGGGCTGCTGTCACGACCCTGCCCGTCGGCCAGCTGCGCGAGCAGCTCGGGGAGTGGGGGAGCGTCGGCGGGGCCGGGGAGCTCGGCGGTGCTCACCGTCAGGACACGACCGCGTCGACGGCCTTCTTCAAGGCGCTGGGCTGGGCCGGTGAACGGGGAGCGCGCTTCTTCGCCTCCAGGAGCTGGGCGCCGAGCTCGCGGAGCTGTGTCCGACCCAGGCCCTCGCGCACCTTGGGGAACCAGTCGTCCTCCTCCTCGTCCATGTGGTGCCGGACGTTCTCGATGAGGACCGTGGTCTTGGCCGTGAACCGCTCGTCGGAGGGCTTCATCGCGGCGAGCTCCATGACGAGGACGTCGGCGACGTGGTGCTCCTCGTAGGACTCCAGGACGTCGTCCTCCAGGTCGGGCAGCAGGCGCCGCACCTCGGGGTACATGACCTCGTTCTCGATGTAGGTGTGGACGGTCAGCAGCTCGATGACCTTGGAGACGATGGTGCCCTTGCGGGACTCGGTCGTCGTCGACTTCTCGAACTCGCGGAACAGCGCGCGGACCTCCTTGTGGTCCTCGCGAAGGATGACGATGGCGTCCTGGGACATGGTTCTCCTCGGGGTCGCGGCGAGGCCCTCCTCGGGCGTCGCCGGCGGTGGTGGTGCTCGGGGTACGGGTACGGGTACGGGTGGGGTGCCGGTGGGGCGAAGGGGGCCTACCCGCTGGTCCGCAAGGCAAACGCCGTGGTCGGTGCCGGCTGCAGCGGTTGCGGGTCCGGTATGGGGGTGGTTGTGTGGTTCAGGAACACGTGGTCCAGCAGCGGCGCCACCGTCTTCTCCTTCAAGAGACGGGACCCCCGCATGGGAACGCTTGCACCGCTGGAGACCCGGACGCCCGAGGCGCCCGTCAACCCATCTCGCACCGACGACGTCCACGCGAGGGCCGACGAGCTCCTCGCCGAGGCGCAGGAGTGCCCCGACCACTCGCGCGCGCTGGTCCTGCGCCAGCAGGCAGTCGTCCTGACGCTCGACCTGGTCGACCGCATCGCCCGGCGCTACTCCGGGCGCGGCATCGACCTCGAGGACCTCGTGCAGGTCGGGCGCATGGCGCTCGTCAAGGCCGCGAACGGCTACCGCACCGGGTGCGGGCACGGCTTCGTCGCGTACGCGGGCCCGACCATCGCCGGCGAGATCAAGCGCCACTTCCGTGACTGCGGCTGGGCGGTGCGGCCCCCTCGCCGGCTGCAGGAGGTGAGGGCCGACCTCGCGTCGGAGCAGGAGCGGCTCACCCACGACCTGCACCGCGACCCCACCACCGCGGAGCTCGCCGACGCCCTCGGGGTGGCGCCCGAGGAGGTGACCAGGGCGCGTGAGTGCAGTGCTGCGTACCGCGCGGTCTCCCTGGACCTGCCTCCCGACCACGACGGCCAGCCCGTGGAGGTGGTGGCCCGGGAGAGCGGCGACATCGACCGCATGCTGCGGGTCGACTCGGTCGTGCACGCCCTGCACGGCCTGACGGAGCGGGAGCGGCGCATCGTCCACCTGCGCTTCGTCGAGGACTGCACGCAGTCGGAGATCGGTGAGCAGCTGGGCGTGAGCCAGATGCAGGTGTCGCGGCTGCTGGGTTCCATCCTCGGCAGGTTGCGCGTGGGTCTGGCCGAGACGGGGCGTGCGGCCTGAGGCCGCGGCGCCTCCCAAGGGGTCCTTCGGAATACACCCCCGGGGGGTATCGTTGCCAACGTCATGAGCGATCACACGCACCCCCACGCGCACGGCGCCTCCGAGCTCCCCACCGGTCGCCCCACCGGTCTCCCCACCACCTCGGTCGTCTCCTGGCAGCAGGCCATGGCCGCCACGCTCCACTGCCTGACCGGCTGTGCCATCGGTGAGGTCCTCGGCATGGTCGTCGGGACCGCCTTCGGCCTGCACAACCTCGGGACGGTCGTCCTGTCCGTGGTGCTGGCCTTCGTCTTCGGCTACGGCCTGACCATGCGCTCGGTGCTGGGCTCGGGACTCCCGGTGCGCGCCGCCCTCGGTGTGGCGCTCGCGGCCGACACGGTCTCGATCGCCGTGATGGAGCTCGTCGACAACGGCTTCATGCTCGTGGTCCCCGGCGCGCTGGACGCGGGCCTCGCCACGACCCTGTTCTGGCTGTCGCTGGCCGCCTCGCTGGCCCTGGCCTTCGTCATCACCGTGCCCGTCAACCGCTGGCTCATGGCTCGGGGCAGGGGGCACGCCGTGGTGCACGCCCACCACCACTGACCCCGGGGTCGAGCTGCTGCGCTACCGTAGGCACATGGCTCGGCAGCTCCTCCTTCCCTAGCCGCGTCGGCCCCCGGACCACCGAGGCCGCCGCGGCCAGCCCCTCCTGCGCGAGGGGCTTTGTCATGAGCAGCCCCGGCCCGCGGACCCGCAGCCAAGAGCAGCCACCGTTGGCCACGACGCACGACGACCCGAGGACACCATGAGCGAGACGCCGCACCGCTACACCGCCCAGATGGCCCAGCAGATCGAGCTGGCCTGGCAGGACCGCTGGCAGGAGGAGGGCACCTTCCACGCGCCCAACCCGGCCGGTCCCTGGGCCGAGCCCGAGAAGGTCGGCGACCGCGAGAAGCTCCTCGTCCTCGACATGTTCCCCTACCCGAGCGGGGCGGGCCTGCACGTCGGGCACCCCCTCGGCTACATCGCCACCGATGTGTTCGCGCGCTACCACCGCATGACCGGTAAGAACGTCCTGCACTGCCTGGGCTACGACGCCTTCGGCCTGCCCGCCGAGCAGTACGCGGTGCAGACCGGCCAGCACCCGCGCAAGACCACCGAGGCCAACATGGTCGTCATGAAGCGCCAGCTGCGCAGGCTGGGGCTCGGCCACGACGACCGCCGCACCATCGCGACGATCGACCCCGACTACTACACCTGGACGCAGTGGATCTTCACGCAGATCTTCAACGCCTGGTACGACCCCGAGGCCGTGCGCCCCGACGGGGGAGTGGGGCGCGCCCGGCCGATCGAGGAGCTGGTGCAGCAGTTCGCCGCCGGTGAGCGCCCGGTGCCCGGCGGTGCCGACTGGGCCTCGCTGAGCGCTGCCGAGCAGTCCGCCGTCCTCGACGACTTCCGCCTGGCCTACACCTCCGAGGCCCCGGTCAACTGGGCGCCCGGCCTGGGCACCGTGCTGTCCAACGAGGAGGTCACCAACGACGGGCGGTCCGAGCGCGGCAACTTCCCGGTCTTCAAGACCAACCTGCGCCAGTGGATGATGCGGATCACCGCCTACGCCGACCGCCTCGCCGACGACCTGGACCGCGTGGACTGGCCCGACAAGGTCAAGGCCATGCAGCGCAACTGGATCGGTCGCAGCCAGGGCGCGCGGGTCGCGTTCCCGGTGGTGGGCCACGACGCCTCCATCGAGGTCTTCACGACGCGTCCCGACACGCTGTTCGGCGCGACCTTCATGGTCCTGGCGCCCGAGCACCCGCTCGTGGACACCCTGGTGCCGACCGGTGGCTGGCCCGAGGGCACCACCCCGGCCTGGACGGGCGGCGAGGCGTCACCGCAGGCTGCCGTCGCGGCATACCGCCTGGCGGCCTCGCGCAAGAGCGAGCTCGAGCGGCAGACCGAGGGCAAGGACAAGACCGGTGTCTTCACCGGTGCGTTCGCCACCAACCCGGTCACCGGCACGCAGGTGCCCGTCTTCGTCGCCGACTACGTGCTCATGGGCTACGGCACCGGGGCGATCATGGCCGTGCCGGCGCAGGATGAGCGCGACTGGGACTTCGCGGCGAAGTACGAGCTGCCGGTGGTCCGGACGGTGCAGCCGTCCGAGGGCCACCCGGAGGACCAGGCGTTCACCGGCGAGGGCGCTGCGATCAACTCCTCCAACGACGAGGTGTCGCTCGACGGCCTCCCCGTCGCCGAGGCCAAGGCGACGATCATCGAGTGGCTGTCGGCCAAGGGGTTCGGCGAGGGCACGGTCAGCTACAAGCTGCGCGACTGGCTGTTCAGCCGGCAGCGCTACTGGGGCGAGCCGTTCCCGATCGTCTTCGACGAGGACGGCGTCGCCCACGCGGTCCCGGACTCGATGCTGCCGGTCGAGCTCCCGGACGTCCCTGACTACTCTCCCAAGACCTTCGACCCCGACGACTCCTCCTCGCAGCCCGAGCCGCCGCTCGGCCGGGTGCAGGAGTGGGTCGACGTCGAGCTCGACCTCGGCGACGGTCGCGGCGTGCGCAAGTTCCGCCGTGAGACCAACACCATGCCCAACTGGGCGGGGTCGTGCTGGTACTACCTGCGCTACCTCGACCCCGCCAACCACGACGCGTTCGTCGACCCGGGCAACGAGGCGTACTGGATGGGGCCGCAGGCCACGCCGGTCGCCGGCGCGCCGGAGGGGGCCAAGGACCCCGGTGGCGTCGACCTCTACATCGGCGGCGTCGAGCACGCGGTCCTGCACCTGCTCTACGCCCGCTTCTGGCACAAGGTCCTGCACGACCTGGGCCACCTCAGCAGCGAGGAGCCCTTCCGGAAGTACTTCTCGCAGGGCTACATCCAGGCGCCCGCCTTCCGGGACCACCGCGGCCAGCCCGTCGAGGCGTCCGAGGTCGTCGAGGTCGCGGACCCCGCCGGCGGCGAGCCGACCTACACGTGGCAGGGCCAGCCGGTCACCCGTGAGTTCGGCAAGATCGGCAAGTCGCTGAAGAACGTCGTCAGCCCGGACGAGATGTGCGAGCAGTACGGCGCCGACACCCTGCGCGTCTACGAGATGTCGATGGGGCCGCTCGAGCTGAGCAAGCCCTGGGAGACGCGGGCCGTCGTCGGAGCGCAGCGGTTCCTGCAGCGGTTGTGGCGCAACGTCGTCGACGAGGAGACCGGTGAGGTGCGGGTCGTCGAGGCGCCCCTGGACGACGCGACGGCCAGGGCGCTGCACAAGACGATCGATGCCGTGTCGCGGGACTTCCCGACGTTGGGGTTCAACACCGCGATCGCGCGGTTGATCGAGCTCAACAACGCGCTCACCAAGCTCGACGCCGTACCCCGCGAGGCCGCCGAGAAGCTCGTCGTCATGGTCGCGCCGCTCGCCCCGCACATCGCCGAGGAGCTGTGGTCCCGGCTCGGCCACGACGAGACGATCACCTACGCGCCGTTCCCCGTCGCCGACCCGGCGCTGCTCGTCGAGGACACCGTGACGTGCGTCGTGCAGGTCAAGGGCAAGGTCCGCGACCGCCTCGAGGTGCCTGCCGAAATCAGCGAGGACGCGCTGCGCGAGCAGGTGCTGGCGCTGCCGAAGGTCCAGGCGGCCACGGAGGGCGGGATCCGAACCGTCATCGTGCGTGCCCCGAAGCTCGTCAACGTGGTGCCTCTGTAGCCTGCGATGGTGAACGTCGCCATCGTCACCGACTCCACGGCCTACCTGCCGCAGTCCTTCGTGGCCGACCACGGCATCCAGGTGGTGCCGTTGCACGTCGTGATCGGCGGCACGGAGTTCAGCGAAGGGGTCGACGTCTCGACCGCCGAGGTGGCGGTGGCGTTGCGGTCCTTCCGGCCGGTGTCGACGTCGCGACCCTCGCCGCAGGCCTTCCTCGAGGCCTACGAGAAGGCTGCCGCGGCGCAGGCCGACGCGATCGTGTCGGTCCACATCTCGGCCGACATGTCCTCCACCGTGGAGTCTGCCCACCTCGCCGCCCAGCAGTCGCCGGTGCCCGTGACGGTCGTCGACTCGCGTTCGCTGGGTATGGCGATGGGTTACGGAGTGGTGTCCGGCGCCGAAGCCGCTGCAAAGGGTGCCTCGGCGGAAGACGTTGCAGGAGTAGTGCTCTCGCGCTCGGTCGGATCCAAGGTGGTCTTCTACGTCGACACGTTGGAGCACCTGCGACGGGGTGGCCGGATCGGCTCGGCCTCAGCCTTCCTCGGGTCCGCCCTGGCCATCAAGCCGATCCTCGAGCTCGCCGACGGCCACATCCGGCCCCTGGAGAAGGTGCGCACCTCCGCACGCGCGCTGGCCAGGCTGGAGGAGATCGCCGTCACCGCCGCGGAGGGTATGGAGCACGGGGTGGACATCGCCGTCCACCACCTCGACTCGGCCACCCGCGCCGAGGACCTCGCCGCCCGGCTGCGCGAACGCGTACCCACCGCCCACGAGGTGGTGGTCGTCGAGCTCGGGGCCGTGGTCGGTGCCCACGTCGGGCCGGGGACCCTCGCCGTCGCCGTGTCGCCCCGGACAGCCTGAGGTCCGGGATGGGCGCCGGGCACGAGTCGTTCTGGGAGCTGGCCGAGGTGCCCGTGGCGTCGGCTGTCGCGTTCGTGGTGGGAGCGGTCAACCCGGCCACCATCCTGGCAAGGATCCTCGGCAAGGACCTGCGCCACGCAGGTTCGGGCAACCCCGGTGCCACGAACGCCGGACGCGTCCTCGGCCCCCGCTGGGGTGTCGTCGTCGGGGTGCTCGACGTCCTCAAGGGCCTGCTGCCGGTGGTCCTCGCGCAGCACCTGTTCGGCACCGTCACGGCGCTCTTCGTGGGGCTGGCGGTGGTGCTGGGCCACATCTGGTCGCCGTTCCTCAAGGGCCAGGGCGGCAAGGGTGTGGCCACCTCGCTCGGCGCGATCCTCGCGGTGGAGCCGTGGTTCGCGCTCGTGATGGTCGTGGTCTTCGTGCTGCTGGTCTGGCGGCTGCGGTGGGTCGCCGGGGCGTCGGTGTCGGCGTGCCTGCTGCTGCTCGTCCTGGGGCTGCTCTCGTGGTTCCGGTGGCTGCCCGTCGGGTCACGTGACACCGGTGCGTGGTGCGTCGTCGTGGCGCTGCTCGTGATCTACCGCCACCGGCGCAACATCGAGCTCTGGATCTCGGCTCGGCGCGGGAGCTCCTCGACGGCCTGAGGCCGGGGTGGTCGTCTCCTGCTCGACCGGCGCATCTGCCCGGGTTCGACCGGCGCTTCTCCACGGGTTCGGCGGGCGCTTCCCCACGGGTTGGTCGGGCTGCGTACGTCGCCTTCGCCCGTCCACAGGCACGGCGGCCAGGGAGGCCCGTCCACAGCTGCCCACGGTGGCGTCGATCCCGGCGTCGCCCCTTCCTAGCGTGCCCGTATGCCGTTGCGTCGCCGCCCGCCCGAGCCCTCACCCCGCGTCCGCGCCCTGCTCGAGGGTCCCGGTCCGACGGTGCGAACGCCGCATGCACCGCGCACGGGGGCCGAGGCCCTGCCGTCCGCGCCTGCAGGGAGAGCGGGTGCGCTGGACACCGACGTCGTCCCCTGGCAACCCGCGCGGGAGTGGATCGAGGGTGCGGACGCGGTCGCCACGCCGGCTCCCGCTGCTCGGGGCGACGCACCGGTCCTGCGACCGGGGAGCGGCTCCGGTGACGGTCCCCGCACGCGGTCCGGCCGCCACCGTCGGCCGGTGCCGCCCGGTCCGAGGCTGCTGACCCTGCCGTCGTCGCTGGTCGGTGCCCGTCTCGGCGGCCCCCGCGCCGCTGTCGTGGGACTGCTCGTGGTGGTGGTCGTGGCAGCGGCCGGCTTCGGCGTCCGCGTCGCGTGGGCGCGCGCTGCGAGCGCGCCGCACGTGGTGGCTCCAGCGCAGTCGGGCTCCGCCCTGGTCAGCCACTCGTCCGGCGGCTCGACGTTCGCGTCGTCCTCGACCGACTCGGGAGGGGGCGGGCCGCCGGTGGGCGCCGGGGCAGTGCCGACGGGTGGCGTCACGGTGCACGTGGTGGGCCAGGTCAAGAGCCCCGGCGTCTTCCGGCTGCCGGCGGGTGCCCGCGTCGCGGACGCGGTGGCCAAGGCCGGTGGCGCGCTCAAGGGGGCCGACCTGGCGTCGGTCAACCTCGCCCGCGTCCTTGCTGACGGCGAGCAGGTCCGCATACCGAGGCCGGGTGAGGCGGTCACCCCGCAGGGCGCCGCCGGTGGAGGCGTCCCCAGCTCGGGAGGGTCCGGCCCTGCGGGCGGTCCCGGTGCCGCCGGGGGAGTGGGCGCCGGCGGCAAGCTCGACCTCAACACCGCCACCGCCGCGCAGCTCGAGGAGCTCCCCGGGGTGGGCCCTGTCCTGGCGCAGCGCATCGTCGACTGGCGCACGGAGCACGGGCGCTTTGCCTCCGTCGACGAGCTCGGTGAGGTGAGCGGCATCGGGGAGAAGATCTTCGCCGAGCTCCAGCCGAAGGTGAGCGTCTGATGTCCCGCGGCACTCCTGTGCCCGTCGTCTCATCGAGCCGGGCCGACAGCGATCCGACCAGCCGCGGGTCCGCCGTGCTCGACCTGCGACTGCTGGTCCCTGCGCTCGTCGCGTGGGCAGTGTCAGCTGCCAGCCTCGCCCTGGAACCGCTGGTCCTGGTGGTCCTCGCCACGGTCGCCCTGGTCCAGACGGTCGTCGCGGTCGCGGCCGGACGCGGTACCCGCAGTGGTCCGGCCGCACCGCGCGACCTGCGCGTCGTCGTGGCCCTGTCCGCCGGCACGGTGGCCCTGGTCCTGCTGGCGACGGCGGGTCACCGGGCCGTGCGCCAGGCGGGGCCGATCGAGGAGCTGGCCCGTGGCCATGCGGTGGTCACCCTCCGCGGCATCGTCGCGAGCGACCCGGTGGTGCTCACCCAGGCGGGGCGCGACGGGGTCACCGTGCGCTTCCGCATGGACGTGCGTCGTGTGGTGGGCCGAGGCGCCGCCTCCACGGTGTCCGCCCCTGTCCTGGTCGTCGGAGACGAGCGGTGGCGGACCGTAGCGTGGCGGTCAGGGATCGAGGTGCGCGGAAAGCTGGTCGTGGCGGAGGCCGGTGATGACGTCGTGGCCGTGGTCCGTCCCTCGGGCGAGCCGGTCACGACGTCGCGCCCGGGTTGGGTGGCCCGCGGCGCCGAACACCTCCGGGCAGGTCTGCGCGCGGCGGCCTCGCCCCTGCCCGCAGACGCGCGAGGCCTCCTGCCGGCGCTGGTGATCGGTGACACGAGCCGGACCCCTACCGAGCTCAACGACGCGATGCTGGCCACGGGGATGACACATCTGGCTGCTGTCTCGGGGAGCAACGTGGCGATCATCCTCGCGTTCGCCCTCGGCGGGGCGGCCCTGCTCGGCGTCCGACGGCGGTGGCGCCCCGTCGTGGCAGTCGTGGTGCTGGCCGGCTTCGTGGTGCTCGCACGCCCGGAGCCGAGTGTCGTCAGGGCGGCGACGATGGGAGCGATCGGCCTCATCGGACTCAGCAGGTCTCGGCGGGCTGCGGGCATCCCCGTGCTGTCTGCGGCGGTCGTCGTGCTCCTGGTCGTCGACCCGTGGCTGAGCCGGTCGTTCGGCTTCGCGCTGTCGACCCTCGCGACGCTGGGGCTGCTGTTGTTCACGCGCACGTGGGGTGAAGCCATCGGCCGCCGGCTACCCGCCAGGATCCGGTCGTGGGGCCCTGCCCTTGCCATACCCGTTGCGGCGCAGGCGATGTGCGCACCCGTGGTCGTCCTCCTGCAGGGGAGCGTCTCCGTGGTCGGGGTGCTGGCGAACCTCCTGGCAGCACCGATGGTGGCGCCGGCGACGGTGTCGGGTGTCGCGGCCGCCGTGGTGGCGCCGGTGTGGCCGTGGGGTGCGACGGCCCTGTGCTGGGTGGGGGCGTTGCCGGCGCTCGGGATCGCGTGGGTTGCGCGCTCCTGCGCCACGCTCCCGGGAGGCACGATGCCCTGGCCCGACGGGGCGCCGGGTGCGCTCCTGCTCACCGCCATCACGGTGTTCGTCATCACCTCCGGCCGGTGGTGGGCGCACCGCGTACGGGTGCGGCCGGTGGCCTCCCTGTGCGCCTGTCTGCTCGTCGTTGCTGCGGCGGCGCCCACGTCCTCCGCGACGTGGCCGGCTCCCGGGTGGCGGTTCGTGGCCTGCGACGTCGGGCAGGGCGATGGGCTGGTGCTCGCGACCCGACCCGGTCACGGGGTGCTCGTCGACGCCGGGCCCGACCCGTCCGCCATCAACGCGTGCCTGCGCCGGCTCCACGTCGGCGTCCTCGACTCGGTCGTCCTGACCCACCTGCACGCCGACCACGTCGACGGCCTCCCCGGTGCCCTCTCCGGGCGGGAGGTCCGTGAGGTGCTGACCACGCCGGTGCACGAACCCGACTACCAGTGGCAGGAGGTGCAGGGCTGGACGAAGGCTCGCGGCGTACCTGTCCGGGAGGTCTCCGCGGGCGACCACCTGGCCTGGCCCGGCGTCACGGCGGACGTCTGGTGGCCGCAGCGGCGCATCTCCAGCGGGTCGGTCCCCAACAACGCCAGCGTGGTCATGGCCGTGCGTTCGGGGCCGGTCGACCTGCTGCTGCTCGGCGACGTGGAGCACGAGGCGGCGCACGCGGTGCTGCTGGAGCTGCGGCGCGACCCGGAGATGCGTGCGGAGGCCGGCCGGTTCGACGTGGTCAAGGTCGCCCACCACGGGTCAGGCAACCTCGACGAGGACCTGCTCGCGGAGGTGGCCGCACCAGTGGCAGTGATCAGCGTCGGCAAGGACAACGACTACGGGCACCCCTCACCGAAGGCGCTGGAGGTGTTGCGCCGCAACAGGTATGCCGTGTTCCGCACCGACCAGCGCGGAGACGTGGCGGTCGTCGCGCAGGACCAGGACGTGGGTGTGACGTGGCGCCGGCGGTGAGCTTCGTCGAGCAGAGGCGGGCTGTCGGCCGAACGGTCAGGCGAACTGCTGGCCTCGGACCAGTGGCAGCGGGCGCACCGGCGTCGTGCTCAGTTGCTGGCGAGCACCCGGGGCGTGGCCTTTGCCGCCTCGCAGAGGGCCTCGATGGTGGCCTGCACCGCAGGCACCCTCTGGAGGTCGGCCGTCGTGACGACGCTGATGGTGCGGCGGGAGGCGGGCGTCATGGGGAGGGTGACGACGTCGTGGTGGTGGGCCGTGCGGAGGATGAGGTCCGGGATGAGCGCCACACCGAGACCCTCGGCGACCAGGCCGAGCACGGCGACGTAGTCCTCGGTCTCGAAGCCCACGTGCGGGGAGAAGCCCTCGTTGGCGCACATCTGCAGCAGGTGCCCTCGACAGCGAGGACAGCCGGCGATCCAGTTCTCCTGCGCGAGCGCGGAGAGCTCGAGGCTCTCCCGGTCGGCGAGCGGGTGGGAGCGCGGGAGGGCGAGGCGCACTTCGTCATCGAGGAGCTTGTGCGTCACGAAGAGGTCCATGTCCTCCTCGCCGCGCCCCACGTCGGTGCCCTCGTAGGCGAAGGCGACCGCGAGGTCGCACTCACCAGCCTTGAGTGCAGCCAGCGACTCGGGCGGCTCGGCCTCGGTGAAGGTGACCTGCACGTCGGGGAAGCGCTGCTTGACCAGGGCGAGCGCGCGGGGGACGAGCGTCGCGGAGCTCGAGGGAAACGCCATCAGCCGCACGCGCCCGGCGCGCAAACCCGCGATCGCGGCGACCTCCTCCTCGGCTGCGTCGAGCGCGGAGAGGACCGCCACCGCGTGGCGCGCGAGGACCTGGCCGGCCTCGGTGAGGCGGACGTTACGGCCCACGCGCTCGACGAGGACGGTGCCGGTGCGCTGCTCGAGCCGCCGCACCATCTGCGAGATCGCAGGCTGCGAGTAGCCCAAGGACAAGGCCGCGCCGGTGAAGCTCCCCTCGTCGGAGATCGCCTTCATCACGCGGAGGCCAGCAGCGTCGATCATGGTCCAAAGCATAACCGCTGGTTATCGGTAGGCCTAGATGTTGTCTCAACGGTGATGAGTCGCGTGGCGTCCGAGCACGCGTCTCGGCTGGCCGGGGGTGGCTGTCTGTGGATGACGAATGCCCGCAAATGCGGGTATTCCGTAGAATCGGTACCGTCGTCGTGCTCAGGGACGGGCTGTGCCGGTGAGAGCAAGGGGGATACACATGCGTGGGGGAGCTGGACTCTCGAAGGCCGTCGTGGCGGCTGCGGGGGTAGTGGCGTTGGGGCTGGTTGCCGGGTGCAGCGGGGGAGACGAGGCACCACCCGACGGTTCAGGGACGACGAGCGTGGGGAGCGCCACGCCGTCTTCATCCTCGTCGACGCCGACTCAGTCGACGACGTCCACTGCTGCACCGGAGGTGCAGGTACCCGCCGCAGCGACCAAGCGCACAGCCGCCGGAGCCGAAGCCTTCGCGAAGTACTACTGGACTCAGGTAGGTCAGTCGCTGGTGGCGGTGGACTCATCACGAATTCGATCTCTCTCCACAGACTCGTGTGCCGACTGCAGGGGATTGTTCGAAGTGGTTCAGACCATGCGCACTAAGGGAGAACGTGCCGAGCGCTCATCGTTCGACATCAAGCTCGTGACCTGGGTGTCTGGCAACGCGGCCGCGCAGGTCGTGGAAGTTGCTGGCAAGGAGAGGCCTGTTCGCGTCCTAAATGGGAACGGCGACGTCCTACGTACTTCAAAGTCCGGAGTCTTTACCTGGTCTACAAGTGTCGTCTGGCAGGAAAACCGCTGGCTCGTCGATAGCTTCAAGGGGTTGTGATGTCGCTGATGAGACCCGTGATCTCGGCGACCCTCCTCGTTTCGTGTATCTGGCTTGGTTCCCCGGCGCCATCCTCCGCTGCCGGCTACGCATGCGGTACTGGGCTTCTGGGAGGTCAGATGTCGAACGCGGCTGCGGCGGCAACTGCGAAGACGTGCCCGTCTGGAAGACCGAAGTCGAAAGAGGTCGTCGCCAAGCCGGCTAGCCGAAGTGAGGCGCCACGAGTCGAGTACCGAATCGTTCCGGCTTGTGCGCCGAAGCGGATCTCCGACACTGTTGGAGGCCAGGCCACCAACTGCTCGTACGCCATGACGGCATGCTCCTACCGCACTCCGCCGTCCGACGAGATCCTGTTCTGGGTTCAGAGCCGCCGAGCCGGTGGAGAGTGGACGACGATCCGCACGATGTGTGGGCTCGACAATGCGCCACCGGGGGTGCCCGCACCGGCCGTGCCGACGATGGGCCAGATCCAGACGGCCTTCAAGCAGCTGCCGTTCTCCAAGCCGCGGGTGTCCATCCAGCCGGCCGACAACGTGACCCTGGTGAACCTGCCCACCTACTACCGCGCCACCTGGCCTGACGACAACGGACTCCAGCCGGGGGAGGTCAGCCAGCCGGTCAAGCTCTTGTCGTGGTCGGTCGAGTTCAAGATCGCGCCACGCTCCTACACGTTCCGCTACGGCGACGGCAGTTCGAGCGGTGCGGTGACCGACGCTGGCGGCGTCTACCCCGACGGCGCCATCAAGCACACGTATGCCAAGGCGCAGCGCGCTGCCCAGGTGTCGGTCGACTCCCAGCTCACCGGCCAGTACCGCGTCAACGGTGGCGAGTGGGTCGACATCAACACCGTCGCCGACCTGCAGGACGAGCCGGTCACCACGCTGGAGGTGCAGGAGGCCAAGGCGCGCCTGGTGAGCCACTGACAGGAGCCCGGCGCCGCCGGGGTCGGCTCGCCGAGCCACCCTCGCAGCCCCCACGTAACCTGTGGGGGTGACCGACGTGACGCAGGCGCATCCAGCGCAGGGCGGCTACCACCTCGACGGAGCCAGCAGCCCGGCAGCGCTGGCGGCGGTGGCGGACCTCCTCGAACGCCGCCGCGTGCTGACGCTCACCGGTGCCGGCATCTCCACCGAGTCCGGCATCCCGGACTACCGCGGCCCTGACGGCAAGCGACGCGTGACGCCCATGCAGTACTCGGAGTTCGTCGGCTCCTCACAGGCTCGCCAGCGCTACTGGGCGCGCAGCTACGTCGGCTGGCAACGGTTCAACCTCGCTCGGCCCAACGCCGGGCACGAGGCCGTCGCCGAGCTCCAACGAGCCGGACGTCTGGGCGCGGTCATCACGCAGAACGTCGACGGCCTCCACCAGGCGGCCGGCGCCACCGACGTCACCGAGCTGCACGGCGCCCTGGCCCGAGTCGTCTGCCTGACGTGCGGCGACCTCTCCAGCCGCTGGGACCTCGACGAGCGGATGCGGGCCACCAACCCCTCGTTCGAGGTGACCAGCAACGAGATCCGACCCGACGGCGACATCGCCCTCAACGAGCTCGACGTCGCCGACTTCATCGTCCCGCGCTGTCTCGTCTGCCGGCAGGACACCCTCAAGCCCGATGTCGTCTTCTTCGGTGAGTCGGTGCCGAAACCGTTGGTGGAGCACTGTTTTCGACTCACTGAAGAAGCCGAGGTGCTCTTGGTGCTCGGGTCGAGCCTGAAGGTGATGAGCGGCTACCGCTTCGTCCGACGGGCGGCGGCGCGGGGGATACCCGTCGTCATCATCACCCGCGGAGCCACGCGCGGCGACGCCGAAGCGACCATCCAGCTCGACGCCCCGCTCGGCCCGACCCTCACCGACCTCGTCAGGCTGCTGGCCGCCTAGCGACGAGCACGGCATCGATCGCGTCGCCGCCCTCGGTGTGCCGCACCAGCTCCTCGCATCGCTCGACCTGCAGGCCCTCTGACGCGGCGCGCAGCTCGTCGAGGGTGTGGAGCAGCGCCGGGTCCTGGGGACCGCCCACGCCGTCAGTGAGGTTGCGCAACGCGTGACCGACGACGACCAGGGCGCCACCCGGTGCGAGCCAGCGCCGGCACCGCCCGAGCACGTCCTCGGGCAGGTGGAGGTAGGCGACCAGCACCAGGTCGTAGAGGACGCCCGGCGACGGTTGCCACGAACGCGCGTCGGCGACCGCCCAGTCGACTGCGAGCCCGCGTCGGGTCGCCTCGGACTCACCCTTGCCGAGACCCACCGCCGAGAAGTCGACCGCCGTCACGCGCCAGCCCAGCGACGCGAGCCAGAGGGCGTGCCGGCCCTCGCCGGCGCCGAGGTCCAGCGCCCGCCCCGGTGGCAAGGGCGAGACGATGCGCTCGACCTCGGCGTTGGGTCCGGAGCTCCAGACCCGGTCGCTGGCTGCATACCGCTCGTCCCACATGCGCTGCCGGTCGGTCATCCCCCTAGCATCGCCGATATGAGCCCGGCCGCCACCGCGATCACCGTCCGCGATGCCGTCGCCGCCGACGTCCCGTCCATGGCGTCGATCTACGACGAGCAGGCCCGCACCTCGGTGGCGACGTTCGACACCGAGCCACGTGGGGCGGCATACCTCGGGGAGAAGGTCGCGGGCGCCGCCGGGAGCGACATCGTCCTCGTGGCCGTGGATGGGGACGAGCTGCTCGGGTACGCCTTCTCCGGACCGTTCCGCCCACGGCCCGCCTACGACGGCACCAAGGAGGTCTCGGTCTACCTCGCGGAGGGCGCGAGGGGGCGTGGCATCGCCACGCAGCTGTACTCCGCGTTGCTCGGCAGGCTCGACGCGCTCCCTGACGTGCACACCCAGGTCGCGGTCATCGCCCTGCCCAACGACGCGAGCGTCTCCCTGCACCGTCGGCACGGGTTCGAGCAGGTGGGCGTGCTGCGCGAGGTGGGGCACAAGTTCGGCCGCTACGTCGACACCGCCTGGTACCAGCGCCTGGGGTAGCCTGCCCCGGCCGGAGGCGAACGAAGGTCCATGGCCACCTCAGCCGAACGACCACTGGCGTTTCGTGGCAGCCCTTGGCACTCTCGGTGACGAGGGGACCGGCACCAGCCGGCCCCAGCGAGAGGACACACCGCTCAAGGACCAGTGCGAGCCGAGGCACAGGGAGGCCGGTATGGGAGCTGCCGGAACGGGACCGTTCGAGAACGACGACGCGTTGGACTTCCTCGACACGCTCGAGGAGGCAGGGCCCGACGAGCGCCGCGCCCACGTGGAGCGGGCCATGGCTCGTGTGATCCGCTCGGACGGCTACATCGAGGCGCCGGAGATGGCCGAGGCCATCGCTGCCGCCGTGGTGGTCGCCGCGTGCGACGACCCCGAGAGCGTCGCGCGCGAGCGCCACGTACCCCGCTGGGTCGAGGAGGAGCCGCTCGAGGTCGACGAGCGCCTCGAGGACCTGGCCACCTCGGCGCTGCACCGGGCCCTGCGCCCGGACGACAACGAGTGGTGGGAGCTCTGGGACGAGGCCCGCGCCACGGACGACATCACCCAGCGCCTGAGCAGGTACCTCGAGACGCTGGGCGACTGACGCTGCCCGTTGGCGCAGGCATCTGACGCAGGTGACCGGCGTGAGGCTCAGACCCGGCGCAGCACCGCCGTGACCTTGCCCAGGATCGTGGCGTGGTCGCCGTCGATGGGCTCGAACGCCTCGTTGTGCGGCATCAGCCACACCTTGCCGTCCTTGCGCTTGAACGTCTTGACGGTGGCCTCGTTGTCGAGCATGGCGGCCACGATGTCGCCGTTGTCGGCGGTGGGCTGCTGGCGCACGACGACCCAGTCGCCGTCGCAGATCGCCGCGTCGATCATCGACTCACCGACGACCTGCAGGAGGAACAGCTGGCCCTCCCCGACGATCTGGCGGGGGAGCGGGAACACGTCCTCGACGGTCTCCTCGGCGAGGATCGGCACACCGGCGGCGATGCGACCCAGGACCGGGACGTAGGAGGCCTCCGGGCGCTGGTCGCCGACCCCGGTCTCGTCGTAGACGGCCGTCTCGTCGTCGGCGCTGGCCCCGCCGCGGTAGCCGCGCATGTCGGCGGGGGAGTCGGGGGAGACGACCTCGATGGCGCGGGGCCGGTTGGGGTCGCGCCGCAGGAACCCCTTGCGCTCCAGGGTGGACAGCTGGTGCGCCACCGAGCTGGGCGAGGTGAGCCCGACGGCCTCGCCGATCTCGCGCAGGCTCGGCGGGTAGCCGCGACGGTCCACCGAGTTGCGGATCACCTCGAGGACCCGGCGCTGGCGGACGGTGAGCCCGTCGCCGTGGTCGCGGTCGGGGAGCTCCTTGACGTTGTCCTCGCTCATGCCGGTTCCTCGTTTCCGCAGGTCAGGTGCCGTGAGCCGGGGTCTTGGAAGAGGTCCGGCGACGGTGGTACGGGTGCGTTGTCAGTGGCCTCTGATGTGCTTGAGGCATGAACACAGCGTATGGCGTTCGAACGCCTGTGCCAAACATGTGTTCGACGCGTGTCTTGCCGCATTCGAACACGCGTGCTAGAAATCAGTCCAGAGGTAGTTCGCACATCCGTTCGAACCGCCACCAGACATTGACCACCACGGAGGACCAGATGAGTGCAGCAGTCGCTTGGGACGTCACCCCCGCACCTTTGCGGATGCCGGTGCGACCGACCCGCCCGCAGCTCGTCTCCGTGCCCACGGGTGACGACGTCGTCATCCGCCCCGCGGCGCCGCTGCGCCTCACGCGGGCCGGGCGGCTGGCAGTCACCATCACGGTGCTGGTGGCCGCAGTGGTGCTCGCGATCAGCCTGCTCTCCGGCGGCGCGTCGGCCGCGGTGATCGACCACGCGACGACCGTGCAGTCGGGCCAGACGCTGTCCGAGGTCGCCGCGGCGCAGCTGCCGCAGCTCCCGCTGGCGGACGCCGTCGCCCGCATCCAGGTCGCCAACGACCTGGCCGGCTCCGACGTCCACGCCGGTCAGACGCTGCTCATCCCCGCAGTCGGCTGACCCGGGCCGGCTGACCCAGCTGCTGACCCAGTTGCAGCTCAGAGGACCAGCTTGTCCTTGATGTGGGTCCAGTAGAGCGGGCTCGACGTACCCGCCTTGTCGACGGCGACCTGGTCCACGAGGGTCGTGGGTTGCGGGGTCCCGCCGACCTGGTCCCACGAGTAGACGTAGTGGGCGACGCCGCCCTTCATCAGGTAGACCTTCTTGGTCGTGTAGCCGCGGACGTAGGACCCGTCCACCGGGCGGTACGACAGGTGGTTGTAGCGGGTCGCGCTGCCTGCCTTGTCGATCGCGTACTGGTCGACGGTCATGGGGGTCCGCTTGCCGCCGATGTTGTCCCAGTTGGTGACGACGACCGGTGCGCCGCCTGCGATCTTGTAGACCTCGCCGCGCTGGCCGCCCTTGACCAGGGTGCCCTCGGCGGGCCGGGTGAGCAGGTGGTTCCAGTGGCCGCCGGTGCCGGCCTTGTCGATGGCGTACTGGTCGACCTTCGTCGTCGCCTGCGCGCCGCCGAACGGAGTCCACGTATAGACGTACACCGGTGCGCCGCCCACCACGCGGTAGACCTCGTTGCGCTGCGCGCCGCGGATGAAGGTGCCCTCGGCGAGCCGGGCCGGCATGGAGGCCAGGGTCGTCGAGGAGATGAGGTGGGTGGGCTGGGTGCCCCCGAGGCCGGTCCACGTCGAGGTGTAGATGGGTGCCGAGCCGACGAGCCGGTAGACCTCGTTGGTCTCCCGCACGCGCAGGAACGAGCCGGACTTCGGCGGCTGGTAGGCCTGGTCCCTGAAGTGGATGAAGTTGCTCGGCCAGTTGCGGTCGCCCTTGTAGACGCGCCAGCGCGAGGAGTAGCCGCCACCCCACGAGGAGTCCGAGATGGCGATGTACGACGACGTGACCTCCTCGACGTAGCCGACGTGTCCCGCGCTCGGCGCGTAGGCGCTGCCGTAGTTCCACTGGGCGATGGAGCCGGTGCGCGGCGTCTTGTCGACGACGTAGCCGCGCGACTTGGCGCTGGTGGCCCACTGCCCGCCGTTGCCCATCCCGCTCTCCTGTCGCACCCCGTTGCGCGCCAACCGGTAGGCCACGTAGTTGACGCAGTTGTTGCCGGAGGAGTTCACGGGGTAGCCCCACACCGACTTCCCGGCATACCCGCTGAAGGAGATGCAGGCGGTCGAGTAGGCCTTGCACTCGCTCACCAGGCCCGCTGCCTCGGCGGCCCTCGGGGCGACGGCGACGAGGGCGGTCGCCGTCAGGGCCAGCGCGAGCAGGCGCAGGACGGCGTGGGCGGAGGCACGGTGGAGGCGTGAGCGCATGACTTCCTGGGGGGTGGGGGGCAGTACGGCGCCGGAGCGCAGGTGGCAGGGCCCGGGGACCCGGCAACCTGAACAGACTGGACGGGCGATGTCCGCTTTGTCAGGCACATCCGTTAAGTCCAACCGTGTAATTCATCAACTCTCGTCGCCGTCGCCCGATGTTGTGTGAAATGGGCGGCCGCTGAGCCCTCGCCCACGCAGCGAGCTCGACTAGCCGCGCCAGAGGTGGGGTGTCCGGTCGTCCTCGAGGTAGCGGAGCTCCAGCTCGAGGAAGTCCGCCAGCCGCTGGGCCGCTTCGCGCACCGCAGCCCTGCCCTGGTCGTCCACGCTGCGCGCCAGCCGGACGTCCACCTCGACCTCGCCGCCGCGGACGCTGCGCTTCCACAGGCCGACGTTCTGGGCGTCGACGACGACCCGGGCCCAGAACGGGTCGGGGTGCTTGGCGAACGGGTGGTCGGCGACCGCCGGGAACGGCACCGTGGGGTAGGTCAGGACCACCTCGTCGTAGACGGGGAAGAGGTAGCCGGAGGTGGCGGCCGGGCTGCGTCGCGGCACCACTTCGGGGTCGAACCAGTGCGGGGTGCCCCCGACGTCCACCTGCTCGAGCACATCGCCGAGCTGGGCCAGAGCCACCTTGGTGCGCGCGACGGTCTGCGACGACCACCGGGTGAAGTCCTTGACCGTGGCGGGTCCGTGCCCGGCGAAGAACCGGCGAACCAGCTCGACGAGCGCCTCGTCCTCGTCCCTCGCACGCGTCGGCGGCACGACCTCGTCGACCAAGGCGTAGGAGTGGTGCACGCCCTTCTGCGGACCCGAGCAGAGCAGGCCGAGCAGCTCCGCGACGAGGAGCAGGTGCCCCAGCGGGGGTCCGGGCTCGATCGCCGAACCCCGCTCGACGAACGCCTCACCGATCTCGGCGCGGGTCAGGTGGCGGCGACCCTGCAGCAGGTCGGCCAGCAGCGACAGCCCCGAGTCCATCCGCCGGGTGTCGTCGAGGCCTAGCTGGCGGTGGCGCCCCGCCATGGACGAGAGCACGCGTGGGGACGTGAGGGCCAGGATCCAGCGAAGGTCCTCCCGAGCCACGAAGTGCCACGTCGGGCGAAGGATGTGGGTGCGCAGGAAGTCGCCGCTGTCGTGCTCGCGGCGAACGGCGGCATACGTGGCGTGCCGCGTGCGCAGGCCCAAGGAGAAGAAGGCGTGGTCGCGCTCCTGGCTCTGGACGCACGTGAGCAGCCGGACCGCATCGGCAGCCCGGGGCAGGGGTGCCGAGCTGAGGCGCTGGGTGGCGAGTCGCTGAGCGAGGACGCGCGCAGAATCCATACCTCCCATCCTCTCGAAAGGGACCGACAGCAGGAGGACAATGTCGAGATGGAGCAGCACACCACCGTCGACATCGCCGCCTCGCCGGCCCGGGTGTGGGAGGTGATGACCGACATCGAGCGCTGGCCGGAGTGGACGGCATCGGTGCGGTGGGCGCGCCGGCTCGACGAGGGCCCGCTGCGTCCGGGGTCGAGCGCCAAGCTGAGCCAGCCCCGCATCCCCACCTCCGACTGGGTGGTCACCGAGCTGGAGCCGGGCTCGTCCTTCACCTGGGTCATGCGCGGCCCGGCGATCCTCACCAAGGCCCGTCACGTGGTCGAGCCGCTGCCCGGTGGGGGCAGCCGCGTGACCTTGAGCATCGAACCGCACGGCTGGCTGGGGGAGCTCGTCGCGCGGGCGTACCGCGCCACCACCGACCGCTACCTCGCGATGGAGGCCGCCGGCCTCAAGACGCGCAGCGAGGACGCGTCCCGGTCGTGAGCCACGGGCGATGAGTTCCTCGGCCCCGGGTGGTCGGTACCACTGACGGGAACGACCCACGACGAGCGAGGGAGCAGGCGATGGGCAAGGTCATCGCAGGGATCACGATGTCGGTCGACGGCTACGTCACCGGGCCGGACGACGGGCCCGGGTGCGGCCTGGGGGTGGGTGGGGAACGTCTTCACTACTGGGTCTTCGGCGGCCCGTGGAGCTACGACGAGCCGCGCGGCGAGATGGAGCCGGTGGACGCGGGGTGGATGGAGAAGGGCATGCGCGACATGGGCGCTGTCGTCGGCGGCCGCGCCACGTACGAGGCCTCCGGGCACTGGGGCGACGAGAACCCTTGGGACGTACCGTTCTTCATCGTCACGCACCGGCCCGAGGAGCAGCCCGACGGCGGCGCGTTCACCTTCATCGAGGGCGTGCGCGAGGCGGTGGCGGCGGCCCGGGATGCCGCCGGCGACCGCAACGTGCACGTGATGGGCGGTGCCGACGTCATCCGCCAGGCGCTCGACGCCGACCTCGTCGACGAGCTGAGCATCATCGTCGCGCCCGTCGTGCTGGGCGCGGGCAAGCGGCTGTTCGAGGGCTTCACGCGTGACCTCGAGCTCGAGCAGCTCGGGGTCACCCAGTCCCGCTTCGCGACGTTCATCGACTACCGCGTGAAGCGGGACTGAAGCGGGACTGAAGCGGGACGCGCCGAAGGGCCCGGTGGCCGGCGTCAGCGGGCGAGGTAGCCGCCGTCGATCGGGTAGTAGGTGCCGGTCGCGAACGACGCGCCGTCGCTGGCCAGCCAGGCGACCAGCTCGGCGACCTCCTCGGGCTCACCGATGCGCTGCAACGCGTGCTGCGTGGCGAGGAAGTCCAGGACCGACTGCTCGAGGTGGGCGTCCAGCAGGGGGGTGCGGATGAAGCCCGGGCCCACGGCGTTGACGCGGATCTTGTCGGCGGCGTGCTCCCACGCGGCCACCTGCGTCATGCCGACGACACCGTGCTTTGCCGCCGTGTAGGCGCTCGCCGTGGCGAAGCCGACCGCGCCGAGGATCGAGGCCATGTTGATGATCGAGCCGCCGCGTCCGCTGGCCTTCATGGCCCGGATCGCCGCGCGCTGGGTGTAGAAGACGCCGTCGAGGTTGATGCCGATGACCTGGTGCCAGCCCTCGTCGGTGTAGTCGCCGCTGTTCAGGGCCTCCCCGCCGATGCCCGCGTTGCAGACGGCGATGTCGACGTGTCCGAGGTGCTCCACGGTGGCGTCCATGGCCCCGTCCACTGCCGCGGAGTCGGACACGTCGACCACCGCGCTGTGGGTCCGGCACTCGAACGCCTCGAGCTCCTTGAGGACGATGTCGATGGCGGCCTGGTCGAGGTCCCACACCGAGACGTCGGCGCCGGAGCGGGCGAGGATGTGGGCGCAGGCCCGGCCGATGCCGGACGCGCCGCCGGTGATGACGGCGACCCTGCCGCCGAGTCCGTAGCTGTTCATCTGTTCCTGCCTTCGTGGTGGCCCTGAGGGCTTGCCCGGGAAAGGTCCCGCGGTCGTGCTCCCACTCTCGGGCTGCCCACCGGGGCCGGGTAGGGCCCAAGGGCCCGAGGCGCACACCGGCAACGCCGCGCGGGCTCCGTCGCCGGCACACACGACGGGAGCCGGCCCCGCCGCAGCGGGGTCGGCTCCGGGAGCACGTGCGTCAGGGCGCCATACGGGTGCCGGTGAAGGTGCCCGTGGCGGTGAAGATCTGCGCACCGGTCGCGTCGTACCCGGTGACGGTGAAGGTGCCGACGAGCTTGCCACCGCTCAGGTGCCCGCGAACCCGGACGCGCACGCTGCCGGCAGGCATGTCGGGCCCGAGGTCGGTGGTGCCCCAGAAGGTCGCCTTGAACCGGTCGCCGTCCATGGCCCAGACGCCGTTGCTGACCGAGCCGGCCGGCCGGATGTCGTTGCTGACGATGATGCCGCCGGCACCGATGCTGACGACGGTCGTGCCCGGCTCCGGGTCGGCCGGCGGGTCGTTGGTGTGCTCGATCCACCAGCCGCCGAGGACGCCGCTGCTCGAGTCGCTCGCCGACGCCGATGCGACCCCCGTCCCGGCGACCAGGACTCCGCCGGCCGCCACCCCCGCCGCCGTGCGCACGAGCTGACGACGGTCGATCCTTGCTGCTCCGCTCATGAGAACCTCCTCCGCTACGGGTTCCCTGCGCCTTCGATAGTCCCGCCGCCCCGCCCGGCCCGGGTCACGCAGACGGCCTAGTCCTGCTGTGGTCCCCGGGCGTGGCCGACCGCGGCGGCGACCGTCCCCGGGCAGGGCTACGGTGAGCGCGTGCTGGAAGCAGGGTTCTGGGGTTTCGTCGGTGGAGTGGCGCTGCTGGTCGGCGCTGCCGCCGGCATCTGGCTGCCGACCTCGAAGCGGGTCATCGGCTGGGTCATGGCGGTCGGGTCCGGGGTGCTCGTCAGTGCCCTGACGTTCGAGCTCGCGGGCGAGGCCTACGACAAGGCCGGGGGAGTCTCCACGGTCCTGGGCCTGCTCGGCGGGTCGGTCGTCTTCTTCCTGGGCGACTGGTGGATCGACAGCCGCGGAGGCCACCGCCGCAAGAGCCCCAACGGCCCGCAGGCCGGCGCGGCCGGGACCGCGCTCGCGCTGGGAGCCCTGCTCGACGGCATACCCGAGAGCGCCGCCATCGGTGTGTCCACCATCGGCGGGGGAGGCGTGGGGGTCGCCGTGGTCGCGGCTGTGTTCCTCTCCAACATCCCCGAGGGGCTCTCGTCGTCGGCCGGCATGAAGTCCGCCGGGCACAGCGCGCGCTCGATCATGGGGCTGTGGCTGGGCGTCACCGCCGCGGCCACCGTGGCCGCGGCACTGGGGCGGGTGCTGCTCGACGGGGCCGACCCGGCGGTCGTGGCGACCATCCAGGCGTTCGCTGCAGGGGCGATCCTCACCATGCTCGCCGACACCATGGTCCCCGAGGCCGTCGAGCACGCCGGACGCCTCGTCGGGCTCCTCACGGTGGTCGGGTTCAGCGCGGCGTTCCTGCTCTCGATGGCCTGAGTCGGCTTCCCGAGCGGCTCGGCCGGGCGGGGGGTGACCTGCATGGGTGACCTGCAGGGCTCGGCCGGCGGGGCCCTGCAGGGGTGAAGGTCAGGCGCGCAGGCGAGTGCCCCTGAACGTGCCCGTGCCGCTGAAGATCTGGGTGCCGTCGGGGGAGTACCCGGTGATCGCGGCGGTTCCGACCATGACCCCACCGGAGAGCCGACCCTGGATCTGCACGCGCGTGCTGCCCGGGTCCGCACCCCCGGTGGGCGGGGCCAGGGGGGCCCACAGGATCGCTCGGAAGTGGTCGGCATCGCCCGACCAGCTGCCGTTGCGCACCACGCCCGCAGGACGGATGTCGTTGGCGACGATGACGCCGCCCGGGGCCATGCTCACGATGGCGATGCCGGGGGAGGGCGGTGCGGGTGCGTCGTCACTGTGCTCGAGCCACCAGCTGCCGATGAGGCCGGCGTGCTCGTCGGCAGAGGCGGCTGCTACCCCGGAGCCTGCGACGAGGACGCCGCCGACGGCGACCCCCGCCGCGGTGCGGACCAGGTGTCGACGGTCGATGGATGAAGCGGTCATGCGAACCTCCGTGGGACGGTCCCTGCAGATGGGTGGGAGTCCCGGCATCGCGGCTGACCCTGCCGCGCAGCGGTGTCCGGCAACTGTCCATCGTCGCGCGAGGGGCGCAGTGGCGCGTCGTGCAGCCTGCGTAGGACCCGTGAGCGGCGGCGTCCAGATGCGCCTGTGCGGCCGACACCAGATGTGGGGTGGCCGGCGACGTCGCACCCCACATCTGGGGCGCCTCTGGCGTCACACGAGCCCCATCAGCATCAGTTCGGGCGTGTCGTCGCGACCCTGCGCAGGCCCCTGACCTGCGGCGATGCACACTGCGCTACGGAGTTTGGAGGAGTTTCCGGGACTCGCTTGCGTCCCGGGGCGCAGCGAGGCAGACTATCCCTACATCTAGTGGTTACACGGCTGTAGTTCGTCCACATGTAGTGCACAGGGCAAGGCCGGTTCTCCACACGTTGTCCCCAGCAGGTCCACAGTTTCGTCCCCAGCCCCACTCGTGAGGGCGCGGGCCGGGAGCGCCCACCGGCGCCACGCGTCACACCCCATCACACCCACGTCCGACACCTCCGAGGAGGCCTGCCGTCATGCACTGCCCGTTCTGCCGGCACACCGACTCCCGGGTCATGGACTCGCGCACGACCGACGACGGCAGCTCCATCCGCCGGCGCCGCCAGTGCCCGGAGTGCGGCCGCCGCTTCACCACGATCGAGACGGCCAGCCTCACGGTGACCAAGCGCTCCGGCGCGAGCGAGCCGTTCAGCCGGGGCAAGGTCCTCGCCGGCGTCCGCAAGGCCTGCCAGGGCCGCCCGGTCACCGAGGACGACCTCGCCCTCCTCGCCCAGCGCGTCGAGGAGTGCATCCGCCAGCAGGGGCAGGCCGAGGTCGAGGCCCACGAGGTGGGCCTGGCGATCCTCGGGCCGCTGCGCGAGCTCGACGAGGTCGCCTACCTCCGGTTCGCCAGCGTCTACCAGGCGTTCGAGTCGCTCGAGGACTTCGAGGCCGCGATCACCCTGCTGCGCGCCGAGCGCGAGGCCACCGGCACCGAGCCGGAGCAGGGACGCACCGCCGGTATGCCGCCGGGCTGAGCCCCGCGCCATACGCACCACAAGCACCACCCCGGCACTGTCAGTGCCACCACCGAGAATTGACACCACAGCAGCACCAGGGGCTAGGGAGGCCACCAGACATGACTGAAACCGCAGGCGCACGTGCAGGTGCCCGCAAGAACGCCGGCAAGGGCGCCGCAGGCGTCACCGTCGAGCGCATCTACACCACCCCCGGTGTGCACCCCTACGACGAGGTGACCTGGGAGAAGCGCGACGTCGTCCAGCAGAACTGGAAGACCGGCGAGACGATCTTCGAGCAGCGCGGTGTCGAGTTCCCCGACTTCTGGTCGGTCAACGCCTCCACCATCGTCACCACCAAGTACTTCCGCGGCGCCGTGGGCACCGACGCCAGAGAGACCGGGCTCAAGCAGCTCATCGACCGCGTCGTGCTGACCTACGTCAAGGCCGGCAAGGACCACGGCTACTTCGCCACGGCCGAGGACGCCGAGATCTTCGAGCACGAGCTGACCTACGCCCTGCTGCACCAGGTGTTCAGCTTCAACTCCCCGGTCTGGTTCAACGTCGGCACCAAGAGCCCGCAGCAGGTCAGCGCCTGCTTCATCCTCGCCGTCGACGACTCGATGGACTCGATCCTCAACTGGTACAAGGAAGAGGGGAAGATCTTCCAGGGCGGCTCCGGCGCCGGCCTCAACCTCTCCCGCATCCGCTCCTCGAAGGAGCTGCTGTCCTCCGGCGGCACCGCCAGCGGCCCGGTCTCCTTCATGCGTGGCGCCGACGCGTCCGCGGGGACCATCAAGTCCGGTGGCGCGACCCGTCGTGCGGCAAAGATGGTCGTCCTCGACGTCGACCACCCCGACATCATGGAGTTCGTCGAGACCAAGGCGCGCGAGGAGGACAAGATCCGTGCCCTGCGCGACGCCGGCTTCGACATGGACCTCGGCGGCAAGGACATCACCTCCGTCCAGTACCAGAACGCGAACAACTCGGTCCGTGTCTCGGACGAGTTCATGAAGGCCGTCGAGGCCGGCACCGACTTCGGGCTGCGCTCGCGCACCACCGGTGAGGTCATCGAGAAGGTCGACGCGCGTGACCTGTTCCGCAAGCTCGCGGAGGCCGCGTGGGAGTGCGCCGACCCGGGCATCCAGTACGACGACGTGATCAACGACTGGCACACCAACCCCGAGAGCGGCCGCATCACCGCGTCCAACCCGTGCTCGGAGTACATGTCGCTCGACAACTCGTCCTGCAACCTGGCCTCGCTCAACCTGCTCAAGTTCCTCAAGGACGACGACACGTTCGACGCGGTCACGTTCCAGAAGGTCGCCGAGCTCGTCATCACGGCGATGGACATCTCCATCTGCTTCGCCGACTTCCCGACCGAGGCCATCGGCGACACCACGCGTGACTACCGCCAGCTCGGCATCGGCTACGCCAACCTCGGCGCGCTGCTCATGGCCACCGGCCACGGCTACGACTCCGAGGGTGGGCGCTCGCTCGCCGCGGCGATCACCTCGCTGCTCACCGGTGCCGCCTACAAGCGCTCGGCCGAGATGGCCGGGGTCGTCGGCGCCTACGCCGGCTACGCCCGCAACGCCGACGCCCACAAGCGCGTCATGCGCAAGCACCAGAGCGCCAACGACGCGATCCGCCCCTTCGACTCGATGGACACCTCGATCCACCGTGCGGCCACCAAGGCCTGGGACGACGTCGTCAAGCTCGGCGAGAAGAACGGCTACCGCAACGCGCAGGCCTCGGTGCTCGCGCCGACCGGCACCATCGGCTTCATGATGGACTGCGACACCACCGGCATCGAGCCCGACTTCTCCCTGGTGAAGTTCAAGAAGCTCGTCGGTGGCGGGTCGATGCAGATCGTCAACCTCACCATCCCGCGTGCGCTCAAGAAGCTCGGCTACACCGGCGAGACCATCGAGGCGATCGTCGAGTACATCGCCGACAAGGGCCACGTCATCGACGCCCCCGGCCTCAAGCCGGAGCACTACGAGGTCTTCGACACCGCGATGGGTGCGCGCTCGATCTCGGCCATGGGCCACGTGCGCATGATGGCTGCGGTCCAGCCGTTCCTGTCCGGCGCGATCTCCAAGACGGTCAACCTGCCGGAGACGGCCACGGTCGAGGAGATCGAGGACGTCCACATGCAGGGCTGGAAGCTCGGCCTCAAGGCGATCGCGGTCTACCGCGACAACTGCAAGGTCGGCCAGCCGCTGTCCGACGGTGGTTCCACCGCCAAGGACGCTGCTGCTGACAAGGCGACGGCTGCGGCCGAGGCCAAGGTCGAGAAGGTCATCGAGTACCGCCCGGTGCGCAAGCGCCTGCCGAAGCGTCGTACCTCGCAGACCACGTCGTTCGCCGTGGGTGGCGCCGAGGGCTACCTCACCGCCGGCACCTACGAGTCGGGCGACCTGGGTGAGATCTTCCTCAAGTTCGGCAAGCAGGGCTCGACCCTGGCCGGCGTGATGGACGCCTTCTCGATCGCGGTCAGCATCGGCCTGCAGTACGGCGTGCCGCTGGAGACCTTCGTGGAGAAGTTCACCAACCTGCGGTTCGAGCCTGCTGGTCTCACGGACGACCCCGACGTGCGGATGGCGCAGTCGATCATGGACTACGTGTTCCGTCGCCTGGCGCTGGACCACATGGACTTCGACACCCGTTCGTTCATGGGCATCCACACCGCCGAGGAGCGCGCCCGCCAGCTCGAGACCGGCTCCTACGCCGCGATCGAGGCGGACAACGAGTCCGACGAGGAGCTCGAGGACGAGCTGGAGAACTTCAGCCAGTCCGCCCCGGTCTCCGTCGCCAAGCCCGCCGCGGCTGCCACCAAGGCGGAGGCTGCTCCGTCGGCCGCTGCCGAGGTGAAGTCCGGTGCCGGTGCCGCTTCGGCTCGGGAGATCTCGGTCGACGTGCACTCGTCCGCGGAGCTGATGGAGAAGTTCCAGGGCATCTCCGCTGACGCCCCGATGTGCATGACCTGCGGGACGAAGATGCGCCCCGCCGGCTCCTGCTACGTCTGCGAAGGCTGCGGCAGCACCAGCGGCTGCAGCTGATCCAGCGACACGCCAGGGGCTTGGAGGGTATTCCTCCGAGCCCCTGGCAGACTCCCTCCAACCACCACTGGGTCGACTGACTCGATAGGAACAACGGTGACTGACCAGTCAACCTCCAGCTTTGACTTCATCGACCTCTTCGCCGGCATCGGAGGGCTTCGCCTTGGCCTCGAGTCCATCGGGGGTGAGTGCGTGTTCTCGTCCGAGTGGGACAAGCACTCGCAGAAGACCTACGAAGCGTGGTACGGCGAGAGGCCTGCCGGCGACATCAATCTCATCGAACCGAGCAGCGTTCCCAACCATCACATCCTCGCAGCCGGCTTTCCATGCCAGCCGTTCTCGTTGGCAGGCGTCTCAAAGAAGAACTCCCTCGGGCGTGCACATGGTTTCGACGACGTTAAGCAGGGCAACTTGTTCTTCGCTCTATCTGACGTCATCGAAGCCAAGAAGCCGGCCGTCCTCTTGCTGGAGAACGTGAAGAATCTCGTGTCACACGACCGAGGCAAGACCTGGCGGGTCATCTCAGCGCGGCTCGATGAACTGGGGTATGAGGTCCACGCGCGCATTATTGACGCGGCAGGATGGGTGCCTCAGCATCGCGAGCGAATCTTCATCATCGGTTTCCGGCGCGAAGTGTTTACACCCGCGTTTCCAGAGGGTGTGCCGTTCGAGTTTCCGGTTTCAGACGGCAGGCCCCATGCTTTGCGCTCCATCTTGGACGAGGAGGTCGACTCCAAGTACACACTCTCTGATCTGCTCTGGCGCTACTTGCAAAACTACGCGGACAAGCACAGGGCCAAGGGAAACGGGTTCGGGTTCGGCTTGCCAAACCTTGACGGCGTTACGCGAACCCTCTCCGCGCGCTACCACAAGGACGGGTCCGAGATCCTGATCTCGCAGGGTCTTGGTCGTAATCCACGACGTCTCACACCGGTGGAGGCAGGTCGTCTGATGGGATTCCCGATGGACCGCCTCGAAATCGTTGTCTCCGACACGCAGGCCTACCGACAGTTCGGTAACGCAGTCGTCCCGAAGGTCGCCGAGGCGGTGGCCCGCCAGATCGAAATCGTGCTGCAGCAGGCCCGCCTCTTGGGTCTCGACTGGAAGGTGCGCATGGGCGAGGAGCTTGAGCTTGCCGCTGGCTGACTTGCTGTCCCGCCGCCCCTTGGGTGAGCAAATCGGCGCGACGGCGGGGTGTTGAGGTGAGCCACGAATCGATCGCGGACTACTTCGACGGAGCCGCGGGAAAGTACCTCTCCGCAGTAGAGGCACACCCGAAGCGTTCCAACCAGCACGAGTTCAACGGGGTGGCACGTCTGCGAGATCTGCTGGGGGCGCCGCCGCCCGGTGGTTACAAATACCGAGCGGCATTCGTGTACCTGGACGATGAGACGGAGCCGGTGCGTGCTGACGGGCTCGTCACTTGGTACGACGCGCGATCGGCGCATACCTCCCGGTCCGAGTGTCGTCTGTACTATTCAGCGAACCCTGTGGTCGATTGCGCGGGCGAGGGCGACTACATGGTGATCGCGAAGCCGCGTGAAGGCACGGTGGATTCTCAGTTAGTAGTGGTTCTCAGCCCTGCGGGTTCAACGGTCGCTTTGCAGCTGCAGCACCTCTTTGACCTCGAGGCGACTTCCGTTCTGGACGTACAGGACATGCTGGGCGACGACGCACTCACTCTCGCCTCACGATATCTCCTCGAATCCCTTGGGTTTGAACGCTCGGACATCAAAGACCAATATCTGGACGCCCTCGTCAGCAAGTTTGGCTCAGAATTTCCTGACACCCAAGCATTCTCTGAATTCGCGCGCTCGACGGTTAGCGATTGCGACCCCCTAGCGGATCCGGACGTGTCCTTGGTTGCGTGGATGGACCAAGAAGAGTCCCTTTATCGAACCTTTGAGCGCCACATCGTAAGCCCTATGCTCGAACGAGCTGTCGGGGACGTTGACGGAACTCTCGAAGTGGCGATGAGAACATTTCAACGCCGACGGTCGCGAGCAGGCCACGCACTAGAGAACCACGTTGCTCATTTACTGGCGCTGCACGGGGTGGCATTCGAGCGCCAAGCCCGCACCGAGGGCCGTAAGCGGCCCGACTTCTTGTTTCCGGGCAGAGAGGCGTACGTCAGCAGTCACTTCCCTGAAGAGCGCTTGGTAATGCTGGGCGTGAAGACCACTTGCAAGGATCGATGGCGCCAGGTGCTCACGGAGGCGGATAAGGTTGGCTCCAAGCATCTCCTCACCCTCGAAGCTCCAATTAGTAAAACTCAGACCGACGAAATGAGGGCCCGGAGCCTCACCTTGGTGGTGCCTAGTCCCCTCATCGACACATTTGAGCGACAACAGCATGAGATACTGACCACTGTTTGGGACTTCATCGCCTTAGTGAAGGGCTGCGCCGACACTTGGGCACCAGTTGGATAAGGCTGCAGTTCAGCACTGCGCCAGCCTTGCGCGCCGATCGCGAACGACGGTCATGACCGCGTCTGCGGCGCTCGAAATCGACTCGTGCTCCCAAATGCGAACCACCGCCCACCCTAGGTCGGCTAGTGCTTTGTTCGTGTCAGCATCTCGTTCTCGATTGACGGCGAACTTCCACAGCCACCATTCTCTGTTTGCCTTCGGCACGATGCAGTGATCCGGGCATGCGTGCCAGAAGCAACCGTCGACGAACACGGCGACTTTGGCTCGCGTGAAGACGATGTCCGGGCGACGGCGGGGGAGGCCGGGGATCCGCACCTGGACCCGGTAGCGGAGCCCGCGGCGATGAAGCTCCCTGCGCAGCGCTAGCTCGGGTGCTGTCGCTTGGCGCGCTTGATTGGAGAAGCGTGTGCTGAGCCGTGCGTCGGGCGCCACGCGATCCGGCTCACTCGGTGATGTCTCACCGGAGTCGTGACGTGCCACTCCAACACCCTGGCACGCAGAGTGCAGCTCGACGAGTCGGGCACGCAGTTGCCTAGTGAAAGCCGTGCGCAGTGGCCTTCTCTCGGATCTTGAGCAGCCAAGCCGCCTGCTTTTCCGAAGGGACGCCTGGCCGCCGCCCGGTCATGAGCCCCAAGACCGATTGTTCGCTGGGCGAAAGCAGACGGTTGCTCGCCAGGAACTGTTCCATCGAGGACCACTCAGATGCAGAGACCTGAAACACCGCGGTTTGAGCTTCGATCCCGTTGTCGATTCTTTGGACCCTTGTTGCGTCCCTCTTCTCGTCCATAACGACATCCACAGAGAGCAGCCAATCCTGCACCTCAGATGGGAGGGGAACGGTCTGTGCTCGGACGGCCTCCCAACACTGCTCCCGTTTCGCCCATTCCGTGACGTTCTGCACCGGGCGCCCGGGAGCCGTCAGGGTGTGGAAGCACATGTGAGCAACGTTGAGGGCGTACTCAAGAACATGCTCTGGCGCGGACTGTTGTTGCCAAATGGCGGGGAAGTTCATGACGCCCCTCTTGCTGCGTTGAAGGTCGTACGCGACCTTCGCCATGGCGTACGTCACGATGTTGGCGAGATAGCCCTTGTCGTACCACTCGGCTTTCGACACCCTCGCTCGAAGGGCGTTGTAGAGAATGGCCTTGGCAGCGAGCTCTTTGAAATATGCGGCATTGAACTGGGCGTCAGAGACTTCCCACTTCGCGGTCACGCTCTGTGCGAAGGCTACGAAGTTCTTCTGCGCGCCTTGGCTGACAACGTGTGGTTTCCCATCCCAAGCAACCAGATACCGTGCGGCGTCGGTCTTGGTGATGACTTGGTTCCGAGGAAAGGAAGCCTCAAACTTCTTCGCTACTGCGGGCGTGCCCTTGTTCTTCTCATTGAGGTACTGGCCACGTGTCCGCTCATAGAACCAGTACGTCTGGTGCGGTGTCCCCGGCCGACTCGGTGCGAGTGTCCTGCGCGAGAGGTTTTCCATGCGCACGTGGAAGGGGCTGTTTGAGAAGAAGTCGGCCTCGCTGACAGCATTCTGGCTGTTCGCAAATCTCGAAATGTCGGGCACCAGAGCTTCTGCTTCGTCCGGCTGGACCACCACGAGCTTCATCTGGACGTGGATCTTGTTCAAATCCGGCTTCGGCGAGGAATCGCGGCGTATGTAGAAGAGTGACGCCGTCGTTTGTCCGCCGTTGACGATCTGCAGGTCCTTGATCCGTCTGATGGCCCCTTCCTCGGTCAGCTCGACAGATGTCGCCGTGGCGGTGATGCCGTTGTTGAACGCGAGGAACTTCTCGGGCCTCGACTGGACCGTCGTGCGGATGCCCTTGTTGACCTTGCCCCGTGCGCTGAGGAAGGAACGGACATTGCTCTCGAGGAGACGACTGCCATGCTCCGCGTACAGGTCGGCAAGCATTGGGCCCGGCACGACGGCCAAGTAGGTGTCGAACTCCTCGTCGCCAGGGACACGCAGTGCGTCCAGCCCGTCGGGCGCCCACTTCCGTAGATCCAGGTCGAGCTCGGTACGTCCGGACGACGACCGAGCCAGTTGCTCCAGCCGTTCGATGTCCCAGACGTGAAAATCAACCGGGACCTCGTTGATCTCATCTGAGGGCAGGTGCTTGGCACGGCTGCTGAGGACGCGATCCGTGAGGAGGAACAGTCGATATTTGGTCACGGAGCGGGCTCGCATGCGGAGATCCTCCGCGACATGAACGGCCGGCTCGCTCGCCTCTCTGCCCTGCTTGAACGTGCCGTGGACGGCGTCGTAGAGGTATCCCTTCAGCATCGCGAACTGTGTGTTGGCATCGCTCTGTGTGAGGGTCTCGGGCTCGTCGCTGCCCTCAAACAGGGTGACGGCCAAGGATATGGAGTCGTCGCTGTCGCTCGTGTCGAAGGCGTCCACGCCCACGTTTTTTCGACCGTTGCCCCCCACGCCGCGGAAGTGCATCGCCACGAGATTCTCCACCTCCCCTGCGTCCGACAGCCTTTCTGCGACCTCGTTGGTGAAGGCTGTGACCATGTAGTCGCTGTCCACCTCTGCTCGGGTCGCGACCATGTTCAGCAGCTCCTCCCTGAACTCGCTCACAAGACCTCCTCGTCCGCTGTGTCGCTATCAAGGGCCCAGGGTGCTAGGTGCTGGATGTCGAGCTTGTACCGCACTTGGAGGATGTGGGGCTGCAAGACGCTACTGCGGAGACTGGGGAAGTCTGGGGAAACGCGGAACTGGCTGTGAGCACCGGGCTTGAACCAGGTCGCCCCGTACCAGCCGTCGGTAAGGTCGAGGCCGAGACCGGTCAACAATCGGTCGAACCGGAGTCGCACAGAGGGACTTGTTGCGAGGCCGGCACGAACCTCGTCAACGAGGGTTGCGAGACTCACAACGCCTTCTGTGTCGTTGCTCCGCTCATCGAGATCTAGCACGTGCAGCGTCAGTGTCTTGTCCACTGGTGGATCAAGTTGCTCCACCGATGCGACTCGCACAGATGTTCCCGCCATGCGCTTGGCTTTGACCTCATGGAGTTCTCCGGTCAGGAACGTGAAGTCGTGGGGTGCTCCAAGCGGGCCGGTCCAATGTGAAATGACCTCTGGCAGGCGGCGGTTTGCTGTGAGGGTCCGGCTGGCAACGAGCAGTTCTGCCACGAGGCCGCGCAAAGCTTCGAGAGACAGACGCCGGTACTGACCGGGTCGCAAGAGCAGCTGCCATTCTCCCAGCCCTCTCAACAGCGCATCAAGGGCGCTACTCCGGTCCTCTGGGATGTCCGAACGCTGAACCACGTCGCAGCAGAGGGTCACGAAGGTGTCAAAGAGCTGGTGCTCCATCAAGGACCAGGTGGTGACGTGGCGGCCATCTTCACGCGTCTGCTGGTGGACGCGCACGTCGTCGCTCAGATCTTCGACCGGGGGAGGGGCATCGGTCAGCAAAGCCATGAGCGCTCGGCCCTCGCTGTCGATGCCGTACACGAGGTCGAGTGGGTGCTCGGCGGCGAAGAACCTCTGAGCCTGAGACTTGCTTGCCAGCAGGCCGTGCCAGTCCGCCATGGTGTCGTCAGTCTTCATCCACGTCACTCCCGAGCTCAGCGATCCACTGCTTCTGCGCGACGGTGTTGATCATGTACTCCGCGTCCTTGTCGCGATCACGCACGTTCGCGGCGTCACCCGGGATGGCGATCTTGACCGCGGTCAGCAACCGTGGTTCCAGCTCCTTGGCAACGAAGTCCTGTTGGTCCTTCGATTTGGGGGCACGGTCCGACAGCGTCACCCTCAGTGGATAGATGATCAGAGTGGGAGCGCTGAGTTTCTTATAGTAGGCCGTCTCGGGGGCGTTCTTGAGATCGCTGTGAGCCGCGATGTAGGCCGTTCGAACCTCGTGTTCTGCCTCAAGGGGCAGCAAGCCAGCCACATCGCTCGGCCCGGCGAGACGACTGGACCTGCCGCTCACGAGAATGTGTCCGTCGCCCAACAAGATCGATCGGCTTGGCGGGCGATATCCGACGCCACCCACGTGGTGCTCGAGGGCGGTCGACGGGCCGTTGGCGATGACCACGTCCCATGTCTGGAGGCTGGGCGACGTGGCCCCGCCGACAAATGACGACAGGTTCGTGCCTGTGAAAATGGTGTCTTGCTCGTAGGCCGTGTAGGCGGCCAAGAAGTCTCCCACCAGGGCCTTCGGCACGTTGCTCCAGGCGCTCCAGTTTCGGCGGTTGGCTTTGATCTTGGCGCTCGACAGCTCGATGCTCGACACGAGCTGCTCGAAAGCGCCGAAGTTCTGGTCTATGACCGTCCCGGCGCTGTTGAGTCTTGTCGTCTCGAGACGACGACCGCCAAGGGACACGCTCTTGCTGAACGTCGTGGCGTTGCGCATCTTGTTGCGAGCGGTGACCAACAAGCTGTCTGGGTGCTTCTTGACCGCGAGCCCGAAGTCGGCGGGCGTGAGCCGGGCAGCCTTCATGGACTCGAGGTCGCCGCGCAGTTCCTCAACGGCAGCGGCTACGAAGCGGAAGTGATTCACCACCAACGGATCGATCCAGATCTTGGTGAGATCCTCGTAGCCGTCGCGATATCCGAACCAGCGGCCCATCTGGAGGAGAGTGTCGAACGCGCCAGCCTGCCTGTAGAAGTAGCTCGTCGAGAGCCCGTCCAGCGTGAGACCACGGCTCAGGACGTCACCACCAACCGCGATCATCCGCGGCGGTCGATCCCAAGCGATCTCCTCATCGGTGAGCTTCTTGTCGCGGTCGGAGTTGATGAGTTCAACTCGAACGTCGGACACCGCTGCTTGCAGTCGTCCGACAAGGTCCGTCCACGACGCCGCGTCCGCAAAGAACTCCTCGAACGTCTCCTCCAGCGCTGCTAGCGCTTCATTGGGGGAACCGTTTGCGTAGGCCTCCGCATGGAACTCGATCGCCTGCTTGAGTTCCACGGTGTAGGCCTCAACCAGCTCGTGACACTGGCGCTGCACCTCCTTGAACCTGGATACATTAACGAGCATCGACCTGCCGCCCCCTTGTTGGCGGGCGTCGCGGATGGCGCAGGTAAGAAGGAATGCGCGGACTGCGTGACGCAGACTTTCCGGTAGGCCATTGACGTGCAAGTCGGCCTTGTGACGTCGGGGAAAGTAGGACTCGGCATCGGACGGGTCCAAGAGCCCCGAATCGCGCGGCTCGTCGGCCGTACCGAAAGTACGCTCCGCGCCAACGTAGTTGGTCGGAGTCTCAAGGCTGTAGACATAGTCCCGGGGAAACAGGTCATCGGTCTGATCGTGGTCGATGAAGATGTTGGCGAACGGGGTCGCCGTGAAAGCGACGTAGGAGCTACGACTGAACTTGCCCAGCACCCCGCGGATCGCGTCATTGACTGCCGTGGGGTTCGTGTCCGCGTTGGTGTTCACCGAGGCATAGTCGGACTCGTCATCCAGCAAGAGGAGCGGGAGCGCGAGCTTGCCGTCGAGCCCAACCTGGGTGTCAAGCCATGACTGAAGGTGTGTGAGGACGGTCTTGTTCTTCTTGACAACGAACACGTAGGGCGCAGGCGAGTCTGTGGTCATGCCATGGTTTGACGCCAGCAGGCTCGTTTTCCGAAAGTCTTGGTGGATCGTGGTCATCCCGATCCCGTCGGCGATCGTCTGGTTGAGCCGACCCACACCGACAAAGCGCTTCTGTCCGATCACACCCCTGTCTTTGGGGACACCCCTCGAGTCGCGTCCGATCAGTCCTTCGTCGACGCGCGTTTGCGTTTGTTGTCTAAGGGACTCCGTGCTTCCGGCGAGCACGATGATTAGCCGGTACCCGGCGTCAACGGCCTTGTTGAACAGTCCAAGGTACGTACCCGTCTTGCCAGACTGCACGTCGCCGATGACGAGGCCTCGTCGGGCCCACGTGCCCTCAGTCGTCGGCGATCCCGCCAACTCCAGGACCGCGTCGGTCAACTCGTCCAGCCGCTCGACCACTCGAGGTGGACGCCCACTCTGAAGCAACCACTGCTTGTACGTCTTCCAGCGGCGCCAGTCGATGGAGGCCTTGGTCGAGTCGAGCCATGGTTCGAAGTCGGACGAGGTCACAGCCACGCCAAGGTCGAGCTCAATGAGAAGGCTCTTGGTCAACTGCTTGAAGAGGAGTTCGGACTCCTCGTCGCTCACTCCGTCGAACATGGCCATGCTGCGGAACATCGCAATCGAGGAGCGGAGCTCCTCTTCGGAGTGGACGCCCCCGGCCATGGCCGCGGTCACGACGTTGCGCAGGGTCTCGACCTGTTCAGTCATTGATCTGGGTCGCCTCTCTGAGGATCTGTTCCGCTTTGTCTGTCTCGTTGAAGGGCGCGGTGACGCGCATCCCGCGAACAAAGGACTCCGCGTCGGTGGACGCCCTGCGGAACTGACGCCACAGCACCTCCGCCTGCTTTCGCAGGGCGTCGTCCGCGACCGTGGAATTGAGAACCTGGTCCTTCGTGAGTCTGTTGAAGAGGTCGTCCGCAGGCAGGGTCTTCTCTATGAGGGTCAAGAGGTCACCGGCGGCCGCATAACCTTCTGGACCCAGCGCGTTGCCCAAGGCGACGACGCTCGGGTGATCGCGGTTGATCTCGTAGGCAAACTCGTCACCATTCACCCGCACCTGCCACAGCAGTACCTCATGGCCAACTTGCTTCTCGGTGATGCCCCTGAATTCGTGGACCTTGCGGCTGGGAACGATGATCTTCTCGGCGATGCGCCTCAATCTGTCTCGCACGGCAGGTGGCGGTTGAGCGGCGGACTTCTTGATGTCGAGCGCCCACAGGTGGTCCAAGGTGTTCGGAACGTCCACCCGAACCCTCGCCAGCTTGGCCAGATCCTGCTTGGGCTGAATCCGGAACCACGTGCCCCAGATGACGAGCCGCATGGCGCGGTAGATGTAGAAGCCTTGGCTGTCGCGGAGTTGACCGGCCGCGTGGACCTGGTCTCGTTCGGCCCTTGTCAGGCCGGCCAGTCGGGGGATCGTGTATGGATGGACGGTCACCTTCTCGCCGTCAACGACGAATGACTCCGCGGGTCCGGGCCGCGACATGCGGTGCGCGGTCAGAAATGGGTCGATGGGTTCGACGCGTCGACTGTTAATCGTGAGGTTGAGGGGGCCGCCGTGCTCACCCTGTAGGAAGCGATGGAACACGAGCCCCAGATGATCGCGGACACCGGCCATGGCACTATCCAGCGCGGCGGACCCCTGCCCAACTTGGTTGCGGAGCTGGTCGAGCTTCCGCCACAGCACCAACGTCCCCCGAGGTTGTGCCCGCAGGCGTTGGATCATGGGAAGGTCGTCGACCTCTGTGCCCTCGAGGCGCTGCAGGCTCCAGGTGCGTGAGTCGGCGATGTGATCAAGGTCCCAGCGGTACGCCACGATCTCGTCACCCTGGTGAGAGGCGAGCACGAGCTCCCGAGCTTGGGAGATCGAAGCGGTCTTGAGGCCAAGGCCGAAGCGTCCAAGATCGTTGGAGGAGCGCTGCTCAACCGAGCTGCGGCCCGCGAGACGCATGGCCTCCCGGGCTTGGTCCACCGTCATGCCTCTGCCATCGTCAAGCAGGGCGACGAAATCGCTTGGCTCGCTCGCGAAAGCGAGATCGATGTTCTGTGCCTCCGCCGTGACCGCGTTGTCCACCAAGTCTGCAACTGCTGCTTCCAGCGAGTAGCCCACCGCGCGCATTGACTCCATCAGGTGAGCGTCGGGAGGAATGATCTCCTCACTGGACATACCTCAAACGCCCCTCTGCGGATGACTGCGGACCACCCAGAACATACCCATCAAGGAGCCCGAAGGTGGGAGAATGGACGTATCATCCCAGATGAGGCAATACCCAAAGTCTTTAGTCAACGCATTCCGCTGGTGCCCTCGTGCGCCAGGCGCCACCCCCCACGCCTGTGGCCCTCCTTGGCGGCCAAAACACCGTCGTCACGAAGATTCTGAGCGGCCCACCTCAGGTCGTACTGCCAGGTGTAGAACAGGTCTCCCGATTCGCGCAGCTCGTCCTCGTGGTGGCTCCACACGTGGCGCGCAACCTCCACCACTGCCATCTCACCGCCGTGCTCCCTGAGCGCCTGAACGATCCACGTCTCCAGATCCCTCTTCTCTGCCATGGGGGGCAGCTTTCCAGCTTCCTGGAGGTGGGGCCGCGCTTGCGGACCCCAGTGTCTGAGAACTGGACGTTTGTACTACATAGTGCGATTTGGTGACCATCCCTGGCTCGGTGGGTCGAAGATGGCAGGGAGTGTTGAGCAATGGAGGTGACATGGTCGAGATCAGTCGACTGAAGCGGGTGGATGTCAAAGAGGCATGGCCCACCGAGCCGCACGACTTCACGCCTTGGCTGCTCGAGCACGCTGAGGATCTGTCCTTCGAGCTGGGTCTGGACCTCGAGCTGGAGGGCCGGGAACACAGGGTCGGCAAGTTCTCTCTCGACATCATCGGCTCGGAGGTGGGGACTGGTCGCCGTGTGATCATCGAGAACCAGTTCGGGAATACAGACCATTCCCACTTGGGGCAGCTGCTGGCATACGCGGGAGGCACGGACCCCAAGGTGGTGGTCTGGATCGCCGAATCGGTGAGGGAGGAGCACCGAGCCGCGATCGACTGGCTCAACGGCGTGACTGACACGGAGATCGGCTTCTTCGGCGTCGAGTTGTCGCTCGTGAGCATGGAGGGTGCCCCCGAGACTCTCGTCGCCCCCGTCTTCCGTGTTGTCGCGAAGCCGAACGAGTGGTCAAAGGCGGTGGCGAAGGACGCCGATGCCTCGGCCGCGTCGCCCACGAGCCAGCTGTACCAAGAGTTCTGGAGTCGCGTGGTCCCCGTGGCCAAGGAGCGCGGATGGACCAACGCGAGCGCCCCTTCAGTGAACTGGTGGAGCATGCCCACTGGAACAACGGGCTGCGTCTACAGCCTCTCCTACGCAATGTTCGGGTGTCGGAGTGAGTTGATCTTCGAGGCGGATGCGGAGACCAACCTGCACCGGTTCGGACTCCTCGAGGTCCGCAGGGACGCGATACAGACCGCGTTCGGAACGGACGAACTGATCTTCGATCCGCTCCACGGCAAGAAGTCTTGCCGCATCGAGACCCGCTTGCTCGGTCCCAAGATCGGCGACACCGAGCGATGGGAGGAGGTCATCCACTGGATGATCGACACCCAAACCCGCTTACGTGCCGCGGTAGGCAGCGTCGGCGGCGTTCCTACCTCCTTCCCGACGCGCTCCACGAATGAGGCTCAGTAGCGTGCAGCGCGTTGATGGGCGGCTGGTGCTGAGTGCCACCGACTTGACCAAGCACGTCGCCTGCCCGCACGTCACCACCCTCGATTTGGCTGCTCTCGACACTCCGGCGACGGAGCTTGGCGCCACCGAGCCGGACGACGCCCTCAACCTGATCTTCGAGAAGGGCATCGCCCACGAGAAGAACTACCTGGAGTCACTTCGTGCGCAGGGCCTCACGATCGTCGAGATCGCGAGCGAGGGCCGCGATGAGGAGGGCAAGCGGGCTGCCGAGGCCGCGACGGTCGAGGCCATGCGCGACGGCGCCGACGTCGTCTACCAGGCGACCCTCTACGACGGCGAGTGGATCGGCTACGCCGACTTCCTGCTCAAGTGCGACCGGCCGAGCGAATTTGGCGACTACTCCTACGACATCGCGGACACCAAGCTCGCTCGCCGGCTCAAAGTGCCCGCGCTTCTCCAGATGGCGACCTATGCGGAGCGACTGATGACGCTCCAAGGCGTGGCACCGGCATACCTGGTCGTGGTCACCGGGGACAAGGAGCAGCACCCCTGGCGGCTGGTCGACGTCGCGCCCTATGCGCGTCGCCGGCGTGAGGCGCTCCTCGACGCGATCAACGATCCGGTCCCCAGTGAGGCAACGCCCACCGCCCACTGTGCCCAGTGCCGGTGGGAGACGCGCTGCGCGACAGAGTGGCTCAAGGCTGACGACCTCGTGCAGGTGGCGGGTATCCGTGGCAGTCAGCGACAGGCATTGCGCGACGCCGGGATCACGACCATGGCAGAGCTCGCCGCTGCCGAGCCCAGGGCCGTTGTCGAAGCCCTCGGCAGCCAGAGCGCTCACGGGCTACAGCGCCAGGCCACGCTCCAGGTGGAGGAGCGCACCACCGGTGAGCCGGCCTACGAACTGCTCACCCCAGAGGCGGGACGCGGGCTCCAACGACTTCCGCAGCCAAGTGACGGCGACGTCTACCTCGACTTCGAGGGCGACCCGTGGGCTGATGACGGAGTCGGCCGGGAGTACCTGGCCGGGCTGTGGGACCGCCATGGCGCCTTCACGTCGTGGTGGGCACACGACGCGGCGGCCGAGAAGAAGCTCGTCGAGGACCTCATCGACCACCTGATGCTGCGTTGGCAGGCCGACCCGCAGATGCACGTCTACCACTACGCCGCGTACGAGCGGACCGCGCTGCAACGGCTGACGGGCCGGTACGGCACGCGGGAGGCCGAGCTCGACCAGCTGCTGCGCGCCGAACGGCTCGTGGACCTCTATGCAGTGGTGCGGCAGGGGGTGCGGGTCAGCAAGCCCTCGTACTCCATCAAGAAGCTCGAGGACTTCTACTGGGGTCACACACGCTCGGCCGGGACCGCAGAGGCTGTGGGAAGCGCGATGGACTCGGTCATCGAGTACGAGCGCTGGTTGGTCGACCAGGACCAGCGCATCCTCGAACGGATCGAGGCCTACAACCGCGAAGACGTGCGCTCGACCCACGACCTGCATGGCTGGCTCGAGCAGTTGCGCGACGAGCTGGAGGGTTTGGGGGTCCCCCTGAGCCGCCCCGTTCCAGCGGAGGTCAAGGAGGTCGGCGACGCCGAGCGCGCCGAGACCGAGCTGGCCTCAGCCCTGGTCGAGGCGGGTCACGAGCTGCTCGCCGGCTTGGTCGGCTGGCACCGACGTGAGGCCCGGCCCGCGTGGTGGGAGTTCTTCCGGTATGCCGAGCTCGCCACGGCCGAGCTGGTGGAGGACGCCACGGCGATCGGGGATGTCGGTGAGCCCATCCACTTCGACAACATCCTCAGCAAGACCGGCAAGGTCACCTCCAAGGTGTGGCGCTACCCGTTCCCGCCGCAGGACTGCAAGGTGGTCCTGGGCCAGTACGCCCAGGACGTCGACACGCATGCCAGCGTGGGGAAGGTGGTCGATGCCGACCCGGAGGCGGGATGGATCGACCTGTCCATGCGCGCCTCGAGCGACCCGCCTTCTGTCCGGGGGCTAGGGCCGCCTGGGCCCCTCAATGACCAGGTGCTCCGAGACTCTCTCGCGTCCACGGGAAGGCTGGCGCTGCGCGGGGGAGATTCGCTCGCCCTTCGACTGCTGCATCGGCAGGTGCCGTCGGCCTCTTCGCTCATGGCCGGTGATGGTGAGTCGCCCGCAGACGTCGTCCGCCGCGTGGGCACCTCCTTGGGTGGGGACGTGTTGGCGGTGCAGGGACCGCCTGGGACTGGCAAGACGTATGCCGCGGCTCGCCTCATCTGCGCGCTCTTGGATCAGGGCAAGAAGGTCGGGGTGACCGCGCTGTCGCACTCGGTGATCAGGCACGTGTTGGAGGCGGTGGAACGCCCTGCGCTGCAGAAGGTCTCCTCCGACGAGGACGACTCGCCCGGTGGCGGTCTCGTCGAGCTGACGACCGACAACGGCGCGGTGCTGGGGGCGCTCACCTCGGGCGAAACGGCGCTCGTGGGCGGCTCGGCCTGGTTGTGGTCGCGGACTGACATGGCAGGGGCCGTCGACGTGCTTGTGGTCGACGAGGCGGGCCAGTTCTCGCTGGCCAACGCGGTGGCGGTCTCCCCGGCCGCGACATCGATGGTGCTGTTGGGCGACCCCCAGCAGCTGTCCCAGCCGACCCAGGCGGTGCACCCCTTCGGGGCTGGGGTGTCCGCTCTGGAGCACCTGCTCGACGGCCACGACACCATGCCGGCGGATCGTGGCGTCTTCCTCGGGACCACCCGGCGGATGCACCCGTCGGTCACTGAGTTCGTGTCCGAGCTGGCGTATGAGGGGCGGCTCGACGCGCTGCCCGGTCTGGAGCAACAAGTGGTCGGGGGTGGCGGTCAGCTCGGTGGCCATGGCCTGCGCTGGGTGCCGGTCGAGCACGTCGGTCGGGAGTCATCCAGCCCCGAGGAGGCGGCCGCCATCGGGGAGATCGTCGACGAGCTGCTGACTCGCCAGTGGACGAATCACGAAGGCGTGACGGCGACGTTGCGGGAGAAGGACATCCTCCTGGTCGCACCCTTCAACGCACAGGTGGCGACGTTGCGCGCTCTGCTGCCGGACGGCATACGGGTCGGCACGGTCGACAAGTTCCAGGGCAGGGAGGGCGCGGTCGTCATCTACTCGCTGACGAGCTCTTCGGCGGCCGACGCCCCGAGGGGAGTGGGATTCCTCTACGACCTGCACCGCCTCAACGTCGCCGTGTCACGGGCGAGATCCATGAGCATCATCCTGGGAAACCCAGCGCTGCTCGACGCGCCGGTCAACACACCCGAACAACTGCGATCGGTCAACGCCTTGTGCCGCTACGTTGACGACGCCACGACCGTGAGCACAGGGGAATCAGGAGCCAAAGATGGATGACGAGATCCAGTTGATCAGTGATGGAGATGGTGTCGCGGTCATCGGGGACCATGCAGCCGTCGACCGTTTCCTCGACTCCCACCGGCTGCCGTCGAGGGACCTCGGCCTGCCACGGCTCGGCGCCGCGCTGAGTGCGGGATCCGGCGCAGCGGAGGCGGGCTCTCAGCTGGCCGCTCAGTCGGGCAAGTGGGTGAAGCTCACGGACAGGTCGGCCGAGGTCTTCAAGAACTCGACGCTGATGAAGGGTTCGACTTCCGACACCAGCCGCGCCATCGCGATGGAGGACGGGAAGTTCAAGGGCATTCTCGAGATCGTGAACAAGCCCGGCATGGGATCGATGCTCACCAACCCGGCAGTCCTGGCCGGTGCAGCCGGACTGATGGCCCAGCTGGCCATGCAGCAGACGATGGACGAGATCACCGACTACCTGGCTGCCATCGACGAGAAGGTCGACGACCTGCTTCGTGGGCAGAAAGACGCCGTCGTTGCGGACATGATTGGTGCTGAGTTCGTCATCGAAGAGGCCCTGACTGTCAGAGATGAAGTCGGCCGCGTCTCCGAGGTCACGTGGTCGAAGGTGCAGGCCACGTCCGAGACGATCGCCCGGACGCAGGTGTATGCGCTCAGGCAGCTTGACTCCCTGGCAGGCAAGCTGGAGCGCGCGGACGCCATGGGTGACCTGGCAAAGAAGTCCAAGGACGCGGAGTCGACCGTGCACGAGTGGTTGGCCGTGCTGGCGCGTTGCTTCCAGCTCCAGGATGCCGTCGGCGTGCTCGAACTGGACCGGGTCCTGGAGGCAGCGCCCGACGAACTGGACCGTCACCGGATCGGCCTTCGGACGGCCCGCCAGAAGCGTCGTGACCAGATCGCGCGAACCACAGAAGGCCTGCTGCGTCGCATGGACGCGGCGGCAGGGACCGCGAACGCAAAGGTGTTGCTGCACCCTCAGTCTGCGAAGGCGGTCGTGGTGTCGACCAACCGGGTCGCGGGGGAGGTCGTCACCTTCCACGAACTACTGGGCATTCAAGACGACCGGGGCGCTGTCGACGCCAAGCGGTGGACCGAAGCGGCGAGCGAGGTCAGGGATAGGGCGATTGAGACTGGGGCTGATGGAGTCGGCGCCGCGAGGCGGCTGGGCCTGGAGACGCTTGGTCGGGCGCGCCTGGCATCCGGCAAGGTTTCGTCGGGAGTGACGGAGGGTCGACGTCGGCTTCGCCGTGGAGAGGAGGACTGATGTCGTCGTCAAGGTCCGGAGTTGCGCGAGTTCTGCCGCTCGTCATCGTGGTCGCCCTGGTCGCCGCGATCGTCGGTGTCGTCAAGAACCCATCGTGGTTGTCGCCCTTTGGCATTGGTTCCGAGAGCCACGATTCCCAGGTCATCAGTGCGATGCAGCGCACGCAGGAGGTCTCGTTGCTGAGCCTGAGTGTTCAAGGGCTCAAGGACAAGAAGACGAGCGCCGAAGTTCTCGGCAAGAAGGTTCCGGGAACCGAGAAGACGGTGTTCCTGAAGTACGACTTCAAGGCGAAACTCGGGATCGACGGAGCGAAGGTGAAGATCACCAAGAAGGATGAAAACACCTATCGCATCGCCGTGCCGGAGTTCATCTTCGTCGGCTACGACAGGCCGTCGTTCCACCGTGTCGTGGAGGACGGCAGCCTGCTGAGCTGGGCGATGCCCGACGTTGACCAGCTCGCGATGGTCAACGAGATCCTCAGCGACAAGGCGAAGCAGGACTACATCGACTCGAACGAGGACATGCTGAAGGAGCAGGTCCGCGCGTTCTACGACGGCTTGCTCACGAGCGTGGACCCGAATCTCAACGCTGAGTATGACTTTCGCTCCGAAGGTTTCTGATTCATTGGTCGCCGAGTGGTCAGTCTGTCCGCTGATGAGACCCTTGGGGCTGTTGCGCTGAACGCCTCGAGCCGCCCCTGCAGCCCCGAAGCCGCGAAGAGCCTTTGAGGTCGGTTCGAGCGTCAGAAGCAGGTTCGGCCATCTGGCACACAAATACGAGGAAGCCGTCTAGCGTGGACGGGACCTGCGCGTGAAAGGTCCGGAAAGGAAGCCTACGATGACGCCCGACCTGGAATCAGTGATGACCATCGCCCTCGGAACCTACGCCGAGGATGAGCACCGCTCTGAGGTGCTCGCACTGTCGCGCGACATCGTTGCGCTCATGTTGCGCTGCCAAGAAAGCGGCATCTCCTGGGCGCAGGTACTGGTTGAAGCTGACAACTGCCTCCGTGAGTACAACATGCAGCGAGATCCGGAGGAGCCCGCCTACGAAGGTGATCTAGGGCGCGGAACCTCAGGTGGCATCGAGAGTACTGAGGGCGCTGGATGGTCTTGGCGAGTCAACGCGCAGACCGCCCGCTGGTACATGCGTGGTCGCTTGGAGCTGGCACAACTGGATGACGCAGGGCTGACCAAGACCTTGGACTTCTGGTTGGGCCGTGATGAGTCCATTACGGACTCCATCGAGCAGGTCATCGAACTGGCGGTGGCCTCGGCCCTCAGTGCGCCCGTCGCGATGCCCGCGTCAGCTGCCCCGACCGAGTGATCGGTCTGCCTCTCCTCCGCGGGCCCCTGGTCATGCTTCGTGACGACCGGTCAACGGTGGGGAGAGGCAGGTGATCACGTGCCGGCGACAGCGGTCCCAGGCAACCCGCAGCTGATCACCCAGTCCGAGCGCGACGTATGGGAGCGGCTGGTGCGCCAGCTTGCAGCCGCCGATGTCGTCCTGGCCGGAGTGCGGCTGACCGACCGCCGCAAGGATCACGAGCTCGACCTGGTGGCCCTGATGCCCGGCGCGGGTTTCGTGGTGATCGAGGTCAAGGGCGGCTCCGTCTGGCGGCAGGACGGGCACTGGCTGCAGTCACGGGGGAGCGGCACGCACACCATCGACCCCGTGGACCAGGCACGCACCAACCTCTATGCGCTGCGGGAGTACGTCGAGGCAGACCCGCGCTGGAGGAACTCGTCGCGTTCCCGGGTGCGGTGGGCCCACTGCGTCGTCCTGCCGCACTCGGAACTCGGCGAGGACTTCGCCACGCCCGACTGCCCACGGTGGGCGGTGCACGGCAAGGGTGACCAGGACAAGCTCGGTGCTCGGGTGCGCGACATTCCAGTGCAGCAGGACTCGCGCAACCGTCCGCCCAACGAGGACGATGTCGAGCTCGTGCTCGAGATCCTCCGGGGTCGACGGGTCCCCGCAATGGTGGACCCGGGTGCGGTGGCGGAGTACCGGGAGGGCGAGGCGGACCGGCTCACGACCGAGCAGGCGACGCTGCTCAAGGTCACGCGGCTGCTGAACCGCGTCGAGGTACGCGGCGGCGCCGGGAGCGGCAAGACGGTCCTCGCGCTCACCCAGGCCAAGGAGATGACTCGCGGCGCGCTCAACCGCGACGGACAGGACCACAGCGCCAAGCGGGTCGCGCTGGTCTGCTACTCCATCGGCCTTGCCGAGTACTTCAAGCGGCAGGTGGCCGCTGCGCCGCGCAAACACCGCCCCGCCTTCGTCGGCACCTTCCACGAGCTGGGGCAACTCTGGGGAGGACCGGATGGGAGTCGCGACAACCCCGACTTCTGGGAGGTTGATCTGCCGACCCAGATGGCAGAGCTCGCGGACGGGCTAGACCACGGCCACAAGTTCGACGCGATCATCGTCGACGAGGCGCAGGACTTCGCCGACCTGTGGTGGACACCGTTGATGCGTGCGCTCCGTGACGAGGAGACCGGTGGCCTGTTCGTGTACTCGGACGAGAACCAGCGGATCTTCTCGCGTTTCGGTCAACCACCAGTTCCATTGGTGCCTCTGGTCCTTGACCACAACCTGCGGAACACCAAGCAGATCGCTGCAGCCTTCGGCCCGCTCGCCCCCATGCGGATGCGGCCGCGTGGCGGCGATGGTGTGGAGGTTCGGTTCGTCGCTGTCGGCAGCAAGGATGAAGCTGTCGATGCCTCGGACGGGGTTGCTGTAGAGCTGGTGGATGCAGGCTGGCACCCTCGCGACATCGCGGTCATCACCACTGGAAGTCGACATCCGCAGCAGATTCGCCTGGCTGGCGATACAGATCAGCGCGCCTACTGGGCGAGCTTCTGGGAGGGCGACGACGTCTTCTTCGGCCACGTGCTCGGCTGCAAAGGGCTCGAGCGCCGTGCCGTCGTGCTCTGCGTCAACCAGGACACGGTGACGGACCGGTCACGAGAGCGGCTCTACGTCGGCATGTCCCGGGCGACCGACCTCCTCGTCGTCGTCGGCCTGCCAGCCGTGGTGCGCGACATGGGTGGCGAACAGGTCGCTCACGAGCTGGGGATCGAAAGGAGTGGGGCGGAGTGAGAACGACGATGGGCAAGGATCGAAGCCCGGGGCCGGGACGTCTGACGGGTGAAAGTGCAAGCTGGACTCCGTCACTGCAGGCGACCGTCGTCAACACACCAGTTGCCATGTTGCTGGAGCTGGACGTCGCTCAGCTGAACTCACTGACATTGCGGGACGTGGACGGACGAAATCTGCTTCGTTCCCGTCGAAGCAGCGACGCCACAGTCATGGAACTGCGCGTGGGGCGAGGATCGAGGGAGTCCATCGGTGCGTTTGTGCTGCGCAGCTGTCGAGGTCAAGGTTGCTGCGAGATGAGCAGTTGGTCGAGGCGGTCTGGGGCTGGGACGTGGTCGGTGTTTTCGCTGCGGTGCCTCAGCGCGGAGTTCGAGGCGCTCCACTATGGACTCGAGGAGCACAGCGTGCAGAAGCAGGCGTGGGTCATTTCGACAGGCATCACATCCAACGGCCTAAAGCGCGCTGTCAACCTGCGGCCGAGCGGTGCAGCGTCTCAGACCGCCTTGGGGACAATCGCCCTCGCGGGTCAAAGCCAGCACGTCAGGGAGAGGGTGTTCGCCGGCGGCATCAGCTGGTTTACGACAAGGACATATGAGGAGTAGTCGCCCACGGAAGTTGCAAGGGCCCCGCCAGCTCTCAAGCGCGGCATACGAGTTGGAATGCCCGAATCCTCCTCAGGGTCATCCCTGAACTGCCCCTGAACGCCCACCCAATGCCGGCGAAATCCGTTGTCCCGACAGCCCCGCGCTCCCTACCGTCGTCCTGATGGGTGCCGTGCAGGGTGCGCACACCCGACCACCGTGAGAGGCACAAGCGATGAGTGAGACACGGATCGGCGACGTTGGACGGCTGGCGCGGTTCCCCAGCGGGAAGGTGACGAAGTGGTTCGTCGTCGTCTTCTGGCTGGCGATCCTCGCGGCAGCGTTCGGCCCGGCCGGCAAGCTGCAGGGCGTCCTCAACAACGAGGCCGTCGCCTGGCTGCCCAAGGACGCCCAGTCGACCCAGGTCGTCACCCAGATCGAGGCGTTCCAGAGCAAGAACGAGTTCCCGGCCGTCCTCGTCTACGAGCGCCCGGCCGGCATCACGCCAGCGGACCAACAGGCCGTTGCCGCCCAGGTCGCCAGATTCGACGCGCTCGCCCCGGTCAAGAGCAAGACCGTCGGCCCGATCCCCGCCAAGGACGGCAAGGCCCTGGAGGTCATCATCCCGGTGGACGCCGGCGACGGCGGCTGGGACACCCTCGGCGCGACGGTCGACGACCTGCGCTCGATAGCGAAGGAACGCCCCGCCGGCCTGTCCATGCAGGTCACCGGCCCCGTGGGCTACGCCGCGGACTCGTCGGAGGCGTTCTCCGGCATCGACGGCAAGCTGCTCTACTCGGCGATGACGGTCGTGATCGTCATCCTCCTGCTGACCTACCGCAGCCCGCTCCTCTGGCTCATCCCGGTGGTCTCCGCAGGCACTGCGCTGTTCGTCGCCCAGGCGGTCATCTACTTCCTCGCCAAGGACGACACCCTCACCGTCAACGCCCAGAGCTCCGGCATCCTCACGGTCATCGTCTTCGGTGCAGGCACCGACTACGCCTTGCTGCTCGTCGCGAGGTACAGGGAGGAGCTGCGCAGGCACGAGGACCGGCACGAGGCCATGGCGTTCGCGCTGCACCGTGCGGGCCCGGCGATCCTCGCCTCCGGCGCCACCGTCATCGCCGGCATGCTCTGCCTCCTCGTCGCGACGATGAACTCGACCAAGGGTCTTGGTCCGGTCGCCGCCATCGGTGTCGCCGTCGGTCTCCTCGTCATGCTCACGCTGCTCCCGGCCCTGCTCGTGGTCTTCGGCCGCTGGATGTTCTGGCCGGTGCGCCCGACGTACGGCTCGGTCGACCACACCCGTGACGGGGTGTGGGCACGCATCGGACGTCGCATCGCCCGGGCGCCGCGGCGCACCTGGGTCGTGACGTCCCTGCTGCTGGCCATCGCCTCGCTCGGCATCCTGCAGCTCAACGCGGTCGGCCTGCAGAACAAGGACTCCTACTACGGCACCCCCGAGTCGGTGGTGGGGGAGCAGACCGTGGCCAGGCACTTCCCGGCCGGCGCCGGCTCCCCGGTGATGGTCCTCGCCAACGCCCCGCAGGCGGGAGCGGTCAAGACCTCCCTCGAGGGCGTGCAGGGCGTCTCCACCGTCGGCGACCCGGTCACCAAGGGCAACCGCTCGCTCATCCAGGCGACGCTCACCGACGCCCCCGACTCCGACGCGGCCACGACGACGGTCGACCGCATCCGCGCGGCCATCGCCAAGGTCCCCGGTGCCGACGCGATCGCCGGTGGTGACACTGCCACCAGGGCGGACACTCTCAGGGCGTCCGCAGACGACAACCTGCGGATCATCCCGCTCATCCTCGGCGTCGTGCTGCTGATCCTCGTGCTCCTGCTCCGCGCCGTCACGGCACCGTTGGTGCTCATCGGCACCGTCGTCCTGTCGTACGGCGCCGCCATGGGTCTGTCCGCGCTGATCTTCCGGCACGTCCTCGGCTTCGCCGGCGCCGACTCGTCGCTGCCGCTGTTCGTCTTCGTGTTCCTCGTCGCGCTGGGCATCGACTACAACATCTTCCTCATGACCCGCGTGCACGAGGAGGCCAAAGAGCTCGGTACCCGGCGTGGGGCGCTCGTCGGCCTCGGCGCCACCGGTGGTGTCATCACCTCGGCTGGGCTCGTCCTCGCCGGCACGTTCGCCGTCCTCGGCACCCTGCCCGTGGTCACCTTCGCGGAGATCGGCATCGCCGTCGCCCTCGGCGTCCTGCTCGACACCCTGGTCGTCCGATCCGTCCTGGTCACCGCCCTCAACCTCGACCTCCGGGGACGGATGTGGTGGCCCAGCCAGCTCGCGAAGCGCGACGCCGAGCTCGACCGCGCCACGCCCGGTGCTGACGGGTCCGAGGGCCAGAGGCCGGGGGAGTCCGAGGACAGGCCGGCCCTCGAGCCCGCTCACTGACGGGAACCACCTGCGGGGGCCAACAGGTATGCCGCGGAGCCGGGCTCCGCGGCATGCCCGCCTGCTCCGTCAGCGGATGCCCGGCGCCCTCTCGTGACGCCCTGACGGGGTGACGGGGGAGCCGTCCGCGTACTGCTGGGCGAGGGCACGGAACTCGTCAGGCATGATCGCCAACAGGTTGCAGCGGACGCGCACCCTGTCCCGCACCCGCCCACGCGGGGTCACGATGCGGCCGTGGATGATGAGGTCGTCCGGCTTGTTCGGGTACCAGACATTGCTCATCGGCTTGATCTCCACGCGTCCGAGGTCGGACCACGCCAGACGCCACCGCGGACGCCGGCGACGCCACATGCCGGTGTGGTCGAGGCACAGCTCGTAGGAACGGGTCCACCACCAGAGAGCCGCCATGGCGACCGCTCCCACACGAACCACATTGGCCTGCAACGGGAGTCCGTCCTCGGACATCCCCCAGGCGGTCAGCACCATCAGCACGGCGATCACCCCGGGCGTGACCCTGATGGCTGCGCGCGGACGCAGGACCACCCCGCCATCGAGGGGCTCGGCGCCGAACGGCAGCGCCGGGACCCCCTCGGCGCCCGCGTCCTCGGCGTCGGCCGTGACGGCGCCATCCCAGGTGCGACCGACCCACCTCAGCGCCACGATGCACGCCACGATGATCACCAGGCCGACGACGAGGACGGGTATGCCGCGCGGGTTGTCCTCGCGCTGCCAGATGGTGAGCCCGCGCAGGACGAACGGGAGCCCGACGACGAGACCGATGGAGGCGATCCCACCGATCGCCCTGCGACGTCCCTCGCGACGGTGGGTCTTCCTGAACTTCACGTCCACGAGGTTAGAGCGCGCGTGGGGGCGAAGTGGACGAATCCGCCGAGAACGGACGGACCTCTTGCCTGGCCGGAGGCAGCGTCACGCCGAACCCGGCCACCGCCAACCGCAGCAGCACCTGGCCCGGCGCGAGCAGGTCGGCGATGCGCGCGGCGCAGAGCACCTCCAGCTCGGCCAACCGCGCTGCATACTCATCGTCGCCGATCAGGCGAGCACGCTGGAGCTCGATCGTGTTGTGCCACACCTTCTGTCGCGCCTCACGCAGGAAGCGCTTGGAGCTCAGGCGGTTCAGGGGTTGCAGGAGCCGGTCGAGGGCCGACCGCGCAGAGACCGCACCCAGCTCGGAGTCCTCGTCGGCGACGCGGCCCGAGAGCACGCCGTCGATCCGCTCGTGGTCGCGGGCGCGCCGAGCCACCAGCACCGGGTCGGCGAAGTCGTCGTCGCTGATCACCGCCAAGAGTGCTTGCGGCAGGTCGTAGTTGATGTGGGCGTTGATGCCCAGCAGCACGTGGCGCAACGCCGGCAGGGAGGCCGGGGCGTCGAACGCAAGCCGCCACGGCCGTGGCACGCGCGAATCGCCGGCAAGGTCCAGGTCCAGCGCCGACAGGTACAGGTCGGCGAACACGACGTCCCACCGCTCGACCCATTCGGGGTCCTCGAACTGCGCGTCCTCCATGGCCTTGCCGACCGCCTGGGTCGTGCGCCGGTAGGTCTCGAGGAAGAGCCGCTGGGCGGTGCGTTCGGGAGGCATCCGCAGGAGCCGGGCATCCATGGCGGAAACGACGTCGCCGATGCCGCGACCGGGCACCTGCTGGAGCATCTGACCTCCTGACGCGGTAGCCGTGCGCGACTAGTATCCGACTGGAGGCCGGCAGTTGTCAGCGGCTGTCACGGACACCGTCGGCCAGGAAGCCAGGTGCGCCGTGCTCGGACTCCCCGCCCCTCTGCACAGCCTGCGTCGTCACAGTCCGCGCGACTTCGATGCCGTCGCTCTCGGGCAGCTCGAGACGCAGGCCTGGGCCGCCTACTACCGGCGCGAGTGGGTCAAGGCGCTGAGGGCGTTCGTCGGCATGGTGGACCAGGGGTTCGGCCTCGGGCCGGGGCTCACGGTGGTCGCGGCGTGGCAGGTGCTGCGCGCCAACCAGGCGTGGGCGCCGGTGCCACACAACGACCCTGACGCCGCGCGGGCCGCGATGCTGCGGTTCTACCACCTCGTGCGTGACCACTCCGACCTCACCTTCGACCCGGCTCGCGCGGCCGAGCTGGAGGTCGAGTGGTGGCGGGTCCACCGGGCGCACCAGCGCGGCACCGCGCTGGAAGAGGTGCCCACCCTGGACGACCTCGAGCGCGCCCTCGTCGACCTCTACTCCCACGTCTACTCCGCACCTCGGGAGTCGATGCACGAAGCCGCGCGCCGACGAGCCGAGGCGATGGACCACTCCGACGCCTGGGTCGCCGCGGGCTGCGACCTGGCCGACCCGCGACTGGCCGCCGAACGCCGCGCGCTCGTGGCCTCGTACGCGGCCCTGCTGGATGCGGTCTCCCGCGTTCCGTCAACGAGCTAGGTAGGAGGCGCGAGATGGAGACCAACACCGGGCGCGACGACCGGGTACTCGCCACGACGCGAGCACTGTCGGCGTTCATCGCACCCTTCCTGCTCGTGGCGTTCGTGCTGCTCTACGGCTTCCCCGGCCGGACGGCGCGACTGTGGGCGTGGCCCATCCAGGCTCAGATGACCTCGATGCTGCTCGCCTCCGCCTACCTCGGCGGCTGCTGGTTCTTCCTCCGCGTCCTGCTCGTCGAGCGCCGTTGGGCCGCAGTCCGGATGGGCTTCGTCTCGGTGGCCCTGTTCGCGACCCTACTCGGCATCGCGACGATCCTGCACTGGGACAAGTTCTCCCACGGCAAGGCCGCCTTCTGGGTGTGGGCTGGGCTCTACTTCACCGCGCCCTTCCTCGTCGTCGCTGCCTGGCTCACCAACCAGCGGTATGCCGCGGAGTCGAGGCCGGACGAACCCCGCCTCGGCCGTGTGGCCAGGACCGTCGTGGCCGGGTTCGGGGCTCTGGCGCTGGTGACCGGGGTGCTGATGTTCCTCTTCCCGACCCGCGCCATCAGCCTGTGGCCCTGGGCGCTCACGCCGCTGACGTGCCGGGTGGTGGGCGCGACGTTCTGCCTGGGCGTGGCCGGCATGGGGGTCCTGGCCGACGACCGCTGGGAGACGGTGCGGCTGATGCGGCGGGTCCAGCTGGTCATGTTCGCGCTGATCCTCGTCGCCGCGGTGCGGGCTCGTGCGGAGTTCCTCACCGACCGTCCGCTCACCTGGGTCATGGGTGCCGGGTTCGTCCTGCTGTTCGCCGGTTCGCTCCTGTCGGAGGTGCGGGACGCGCGCCCGCGCCACATGGGTCGGCACACCCTGAGTCCGCACGCTCCGTGACCCGCTGCACGACGTAGCGGTGCCGGGGCCTCTGGGACGACCCACCGAATACCGCTGCGAGGGGGTTGCCCCGCGCCCTCTCACGCGGTGGACTTCTTCGTGTGGGTCACGCCCACCCGGGGCGCGGCCACGCGGACGGAGGTTCCCCATGAGCAGTGAGCCCGACACCGTCGCCGACGACACCGCCGACGACTCCGACGACCTGGAGGCCGGCGTGCACGCCAGCCACGCGGTGCCCGCGCCGGCCATCCAGGTGTGGCAGCACCTCATCAGCCCCGCCGGCACGGAGGCGCTGCTCGGCGAGGGCGCCCGCATCGGCAACAAGGGCGAGCCGTGGCGGGCGGGCGACGGGTCGTACGGCGTGGTGCGCAGCATCCATCCGGTCGAGCAGCTCCGCGTCAGCTGGCACCCGCACGAGGACGGACCGCTCAGCATGGTCGACGTCCAGCTGCGCCCGGACGGGGACGGCACGAGGGTCGAGGTCTACCACGAGGGCCGCGGCATCGCCGGTGACCCGCGCGGCGACCAGCAGCACTGGGCGGACGCGCTCGGACGGTTCGCCGGGGGAGTGCCGGGAGCCTGATCCCGCTCCGCACCCGCCTTTGGTCAGGCGGGTCGGAGGCATGCCCGGCATGCGCAGAGGCCCCGCCGCGCGGCCGTCGGCCACGCGGCATACGGTTGAAGCATGGAATTCCGATACCTCGGCAACAGTGGTCTCAAGATCTCGGAGATCACCTACGGCAACTGGCTCACCCACGGCTCGCAGGTAGAGAACGACGTCGCCACCAAGTGTGTGCAGGCGGCTCTCGACGCGGGCATCAGCACGTTCGACACCGCCGACGTCTACGCCAACACCAAGGCGGAGACCGTTCTCGGTGACGCCCTCAAGGGCGAGCGGCGCGAGAGCCTGGAGATCTTCACGAAGGTCTACTGGCCGACCGGCCCGGGTGGGAAGAACGACACCGGCCTGTCCCGCAAGCACATCATGGAGTCGATCAACGGCTCGCTGCAGCGACTGCAGACCGACTACGTCGACCTCTACCAGGCGCACCGCTACGACACCGAGACGCCGCTCGAGGAGACGATGACGGCGTTCGCCGACGTCGTCCGCCAGGGCAAGGCGCTCTACATCGGCGTCAGCGAGTGGACCGCCGACCAGATCCGCGAGGGCGTGAAGCTGGCCAAGGAGCTCAACATCCAGCTCATCTCGAGCCAGCCGCAGTACTCCATGCTCTGGCGCGTCATCGAGGACGAGGTCGTGCCCACGAGCAAGGAGCTCGGGGTCAGCCAGATCGTCTGGAGCCCCATCGCGCAGGGCGTGCTCACCGGCAAGTACCAGCCCGGCCAGAAGCCGCCGGAGGGTTCGCGCGCTGCCGACGAGAAGGGTGGCGCCGACATGATCAAGCGGTTCATGAACGACGACGTCCTCACCCGGGTGCAGAAGCTCAAGCCCATCGCCGATGAGGCCGGCCTGTCCATGGCCCAGCTCGCGGTCGCCTGGGTGCTCCAGAACGACAACGTCGCCGCCGCGCTCGTCGGGGCCTCGCGCCCGGAGCAGGTGGCCGAGAACGTCAAGGCCGCCGGCGTGAAGCTCGAGGACACGCAGCTGAAGGCCATCGACGAGGCCCTCGGTGACATCGTCGAGCGCGACCCCGGCAAGACCAAGGAGACCTCGCCCCAGTCGCGCGTCGCCTGACGGACGTCCGACAGAACGAGCAGGTGTGCCGCGGGGCGGCCGGACAGTGTCCGGCCGCCCCGTGCGTGCGTGGTCCGGCCGCCCCGTGCGCGCGTCCAGCGCCTACTTGGTGAAGCAACGGCCGACGCCCAGGCGCCTCAGCCCTTCCAGGTCGCCGTCGCCGAAGGTCGTCCGGCCGACGTTGTCGGAGTACATCAGCTCGTCCCGCTTCTGCACGTGGGTGAGCCCCACCATGTGAGCCAGCTCGTGCATGACGATCGCGCGGGCCTCGGCCCAGCCGTCGGTCCTGCGCAGGATGTCGGTGAACGTCGGCCCGTCGAGGAACACGATGCCGCTGACCCAGTGCTTGTCCACGGACTTCGCATAGGTGGCACCCCGGGGACCGCCGATGCCCGCGACGCGGCCGGCCAGCTCCGGCACGACGTCAGGGGTCGTCCAGGCGACGAGGGCCGGCGACCACCGGTTGCCGTACCGCGCCCGGTCGACGGGTTCGCGGTCGGAGTGCGGCACCTCGTCGGTGGGGCCCTCGATGACGAATTGCAGCCCGGTGGCCCGGCTGACCTCGCTCGCAGCCTCGACCAGCAGCCGGTCTGCGCCCTGCGGTGCCTGCGCCGAGTTCACCACGACGTGGATGGGCCGGCAGGGGTCCCAGGCGACGGGTGCGCTCGTCGGTCCACCCATCTGCTGCATGAACGCGTAGTCCGTCGAGGTCGAGCTGCTGAACGGGGGGCGGCCGAGTGGTTCGTCCTTCGCGTCCGCGGGCACCGGCGGCCACATGGCGCGGATGCCGCCACCGGTGTCGACCTGGGCCGGTGGCGGCTGGGCGAAGTCGATCCCGTGGGTGCCGATGGTGACCCCGGTGATCGTCGACGGGCTCGGGTCGTCACCGAAGAGGAGGGGGCGACCCCACAGCGCGCCGGTCACGAGCCCCGCGGTGATGGCCAGGCTGACGAGGCCGCGCGGGCCACGTCCCCTCCGGGTGCCCCGACCACGACGAGTACGCCGCGCGCGCCTGGCGCGTCCCAGGTCCGCCACCGGTGAGGGGACGGGGTGGAGCCCCGGGTTCACGGGGGAGCCGAAGGACTCCTGGGTGACGTCGGGTGCGCCCTGCCACTGCTGGGTACCGGCTCGTCGGCGGGGGCGGGCCCTTCCCGCTTGCAGGTCGGCGAGGCACCACAGGCATGCCGGGACCGGGTCGGTCCCGACGAGCCCCGCGCGTTCGCCCGGCCGCAGCGGCTCCCCGCAGCGGCACTGCGACGGCCGCTCCACGTGGACCATCTCCACGGGTTGTTCCATCCCCACCGCGCCTGCCCCCACATCCCTGCCGAACCCGTCCCGGCGATGGTAGGTCGAGCGGTGGCTCCGCACGGGCGAATCGGACGGATCCGTCCTGATGGCCGTGAGGATCGCCGCGGCCGCCAACGGCTGACCGCGCCCAGCCCAGTCAGCGGGCGGCGCGGATGATCGCCAGTGCGTCTCCCACCGGGCCCAGGTGGGTGAGCTTGTCGGGGTTGACGATCGACTGGATCCCCGTGACCTGGCCGTCGACGACGTCGAGGGCCCAGACGGCCAGCACCCGGTCGTGCGAGTCCCGGAAGATCGCCCCGGCGGCACCGTTGACCTCGACGGGGCTCATCGCCACCTCGGGGAACCGGGCCAGCGCGTGCAGCCAGTTCGCCAGGGTGCGGGCCACCCGGCTGCGACCACGCAGGGAGCGAGCCAGCGCAGGGACCTTGCCGCCACCGTCGCCCCGGAGCTCGACGTCGTGGGCGAGGAGGGACTCGAGCCCGGCGAGGTCGCCGGCGCGGGCGGCGGCGAAGAACCGCTGGGCCAGCGCCTGCTGCTGCTCGCGCGAGGTCTGGAACCGCGGCCTGCGTTCGGTGACGTGGCGGCGGGCTCGCGCGGCGAGCTGTCGCACGTTGTCCTCGGACTTGCCGACGATGTCGGTGATCTCGGCGTAGCCGTACCCGAACACGTCATGGAGCAGGAGCACCGCCCGCTGCTCGGGGGACAGGCTCTCGAGCAGCACCAGCATGGCCAGGGACAGCGAGTCGGCCATCTCGGCACGGGTCGCAGGGTCGTCGGCCCCGTCGGTGACCAGCGGCTCGGGCAGCCACTCGCCGACGTAGCTCTCCCGCCGTGCCCGCGCCGAGCGGAGCTCGTTGATGGCCAGCCGGGTGGTGACCGTGGCCACGAAGGCCTTGGGTGACGCGATCTCCTCGCCGGACTCGAGCGACTGGTGCACCCGCAGCAGCGCCTCCTGCACCACGTCCTCCGCCTCGGACACGCTGCCGAGCATCCGGTAGGCGATCGCGAACGCGGTGGGCCGCAGCTGGTCGAGGAGCTCCTCGCGGGTGCCCATTCAGGCCACCAGCTCCGCGAAGCCCTGGCGCCAGCTCGGGTGGGCGGGGACCCAGCCCAGCTCCCGGCGTGCCTTGGCGTTGGAGGCGCCGCGCAGCTCGGTCATCATCACGCTCCCGACCTCGCCGGTCAGCAGTCTCCCCACGACCTGGGGCACGTGCATCGGCTGCTTCGCGCCGAGCGTGCGCGCCAGTGCCGGCAGCCACTCGGCCACCTGCGCGGGTTCGTCGTCGACGATGTTGTAGACCCCGCGGCGCCCGCGCTCGACTGCGGCCACGGTCGCGTCGGCGGCGTCACCGATGTGGACGAACGACCAGACACCGCCACCGTCACCGACGACCGGGAACCGGCGCCTGCGGACCGCCTCGGTCTGCTCACCATCGGGACCGAGCGACGTACCCGGCCCGTAGAACCCGCCGTACCGCAGCACGATCCCCTCCGTCCACCGCGCCGCGAGCACCGACTCCTCGACGTGACGGATCGCGGCGACGGTCTCGCGCATCTCCTTCGCGGGCCCGGGTCCGAAGGAGTCGTCCTCGGTCTTGACCGGACCGCCGGTGCGCTCGTACGCCGCGAAGAAGCTCTGCGCGACGAACCGGCCGACGCCGGCGGCCTGCGCGGCCGACAGCAGGTGGTCGGTGCCCTCGGTGCGCAGCCGGTTGGTCATGGCGAACGCCCGGTCGAAGTGCCGCAGGTCCATCGGGCCGATCGAGGTCAGCTGGTGGACGACGACGTCGGGCTGGGCCGTGCCGACCGCCTCGGCGACCTGCTCGGCGTGCAGGGCGTCGGCGACGACGGGTCGGGCGCCGAGCCCGCGTAGGGCGTCCTGCTTCGCGGCGTCCCGGGTCATCGCGACGACCTCGTGCCCTGCTGCGACCAGCCGCGGCACCAGCTGCCGCCCGATGGCTCCCGTTGCCCCTGCCACGAACACCTTCATGAGCTCACTCCCTGTCCTCGACGAATGCCTGTACCAGTGAAGACAGGACAGGCCCCCTCGTTGTGACAGCGCCGTCCGGGACGCGCCCCGTCAGGTCGGCCCGGCTCACTTGTGCGGCAGCGAACGGGCGAAGTCGACGCTGCGCTCGACCCACCCGCGGAGCTGCTCGTCCGTGCCGTACCCGGCCTCGGCGACGCGCAGCCACCCCCTCATCGGCGACCCGCGCATCTCGAACGGCGTGACCACCGACCCGTCCAGCAGCTGGTCGGCGTCCTCGGGGTCCAGCCGCACCATGAGCCCGCCCCTACCGCTGGCGGCCACCGACATGTTGCCGTTGACGAGGAACGCCAACCCGCCGAACATGCGCTTCTCGGTGACGTCGAGATCTCCCTGCACGAGGTCGCGGATCCGCTGGGCGACCCCTTCGTCGTAAGGCATGCCCACCATCGTGGCACCCTGCAGTGACACCGTGGGCGAACGCCGCCGGGACGCCGCGTGCCGCCGTTTCCCCTGCCGGGCGGAGACCGAGGTCCGTCGATCGCCGGAGGTGCCGCTCGCGCCGGGGGCGGACGATCTGCGTATGGGTGGTGTGGACCGGATCGAGGCGGGCGTCACCTGGGTGACCGACGACGGACCGACCACCCTGGACCCGCTGGAGGGTCGCCCCGGCATGTTCGTCGAGGCCTGTGCGTCGCTCACGGAGGCCGAGCTGGAGGAGCTGTGCCGCCACTGGGAGGAGCGCGCCGACCTCGCCGTCCGCGACATCGACCGGTGGTGGTGCTGGACGGTCGTGCGCTTCGGCCGTCGCCTCCTGCTCGCACGGCGGGAGGAGCGGGAGCGCCTGCTCAGGTGGTTCTGACCCACCGGCGCGGACGCCCCCGCTCCCGCTCGCTCAGCGGCTCGCCACGACGAGCGTGTGGCTGCCCGACCCGGTGGGCACGGTGACCTCGAGGCCGCGGTTGGTGGTGCGGGTGGTCCACGTGTCGAGGCTGCGGCCGTCGAGCAGCACGCTCGCGACCTGCGAGCCGCGCGGCAGGGTGTGGCCGATCCACACCTTCCTGGCGCCCACCGACCGTGGGACGTCCAGGGTGGTCGTGTACCGCGTACCGCTCACCGATGCCGCCACGTCCGCGAACCCGCCACCGAGCCGCAGGTGTGTCACCGACGCCGACGGCTGCCCACTCGGGACCTGCGGGACGACCACGAGCTGGCCGTTGCCCAGGTCGGGCTGGACGCCGAGCCACTGGTGGACGACCGCCCACGCGGTGCCGTAGTTGCCCCAGGCCTGCATGAACATCGAGCGGCAGGTCCAGCAGCGGTCGATGTTCGCGCCCTGGTCGGGCGAGGGGAAGATCTCCGGCATCGCACCGGGCTGCTCGTCGGGGGTCCCGCCGGTCGCGGGCTCGGCGAACATCGGGTCGGCCAGGGCGTGGGTGTAGCGCTGCTGCTGGCCCGCGCCGAGGCGGCCGTAGTTGCCCTCGCCGACCGACTGGATCGACGTGGTCAGGCCGAAGATGACCTTCTCGCCCTGGCCGTTGGCCCCACCGCCGCAGCCGGTGTGGAACAGGCCGGTCGACAGGGGAGCGGTGCCGCTGTAGCAGTCGTTCTCCCGCCCGGCGAGGGCCGCGTTGCCGTGGGCGTACGGCGCGAGGCCGGCCTGGGTGCGACCGTTCACCTGCAGCTCGGCCTCCATCGGCGTCTGCCCGATCCAGTGCTTCTGGAAGGACTGCACGTCACCGGGGTCCACGAGGGAGTCGGCGTACTGCGATGCCGCGGCGTACCACCAGGTCGAGTCGAACCGGGAGCTGATCTGGCGGGCCAGGTTGTTGGCCCAGGCGTAGGTCGTGCCGTCGTGCCTGGACTTCGCCATGTCGGCCAGGTCGTACAGTCCGCGGATGTAGTAGACGGTGTTGTCGAGCTTCTCCGGGCCCATGCCGCCGCGCTCGACGTTGCCGAGCCCCTCCGGCCACCCGTCGTGGTCGGCGTCGAGCTGGTTGGTGACGTAGCGCAGGTTGCGCACCGAGAAGTCGTACATCTCGTCGCGGAACGCGTTGTCCCCGGTCCAGCGCCACAGCAGGGCCACCGTGCTCGGGAACTTCACCGTCTCGTCGGTGTTGAAGTTGTAGGCCGTCGTGCCGTCGGCGTTCTGGGTCCGCGAGTCCTGGCCGAACCAGATCGACCCGTCGGAGACGACCTCGTGGGTCACCACCCCGGAGCGGTTGTTGAGCAGGTCCGAGACCTCCCGGAGCGTGCGCAGGTGCCCCTTGATCGCCTCGAACTGGCCGACCGAGACCGAGGCGAACGCGGTGTACTCCGCGTCGGTGCCGAAGATCCACGGGTAGTCGGGGAAGCCGGCACCGATCCACGTGGCGCTGGGGACGGTCCCCGACGGGGCGGGGAACTGCTTGCCCTGGTTGGTCCAGCGCACCTGCAGGTTCGTGGCGTTCTGCGTGAGGTCGGCCATGTTCTGCTTGCCCCACTCGACGGCCTGCTGCACGAGCGGGTCACCGGGCAGGGAGAGCTGGGTCATCTGCGACAGCGCCTGGCGGCTGGCCTGCTTCTGCGCCAGGGCCGCTCCCGGGTCAGCCAGGGCCTTGTCCAGCTCGGTGTGGGCTGCCTGCAGCCCCTGGTCGGAGCCGGCGACCGCGAGCCAGACCGTCCTCGAGCCGCCGGCCGGCAGGTCGAGGGAGTAGGTGAGGCGACCGCCGGTGCCGCGACCGAACGGTCCGTCGTCGCAGGCGGACGGCTTGGGGTCGGCGGGGGCGCCGGGCTCGGTGCCCGTGCAGCGGTGACCGGGCTGGGCGCCGTAGAACTGGTCGCCGACCTGGCCGGACGTGGGCGTGACGGCGGTGCCCACGAGGGCTGCGTAGTCGTGGGCCGGTGCCCCGGGAAGAGCCCCCTGGTCGGTGAACTGGAGGTTCTTGCCGTCGTAGAGGCCGTGGTCGGGGAGGTTGTCGCTGGCGTTGGGGGTCACGCCCGTGAAGCCCCACGGGTACTGGCCCATGAGCTCCGAGTGCGCGTCCACCGTCAGCGTCGTCGTCCGGGCAGCGCCCGGGTTGGTGACCGTCAGGCCGAAGAGGGCGCCGCGCACCCCGTCGGGCACGAAGTCGGTGCGGGACACCTTGAGCCCGGCGGTGTCCGGCAGCGTGTAGCGGCTGTAGCCCCAGCCGCTCGTGAACGTCGTCGCGGGGCCCACCCACTGGTTGTCGAGCCCGAACCAGACGCCGTCGACCAGCTTCAGCGGAGCGGTCCAGACGCCGCCCATCTCGCCGGTGATGTGCCAGCCGTTGGCGTAGAAGCGGCCGTCCTCGAAGCCGATGGAGTAGGCCCGGGTGCCCGCCGAGACCTCCCGCCGGTCGGCGAGCCGGGTGCTGACGGCGAGCTCGTCCGCCGCCCCCGTCGTGGTCGTGGTCGTGGTCGTGGTCGTGGTGCTCGCCGCGCGGGGCGTGGCGTCGGCGGGCAGCTGCGCCACCATGACCGTGGTTCCGAGCGCCACCGCGCAGGCGGCCGCCGTGAGAGATCGAGACATCGTCGTCCTCCGACCCAGCAGGGGGAGCGGCGCCGGTTGGCGTCCTCTGGGTGGCCTGGGCGGTGTCGCCAGTGCGTGCTTCAGACGGCTTTGTCCGGGCGTTCGGACGCTACACCCGGGTCAGGGGACCGGCAACGGACGGCGATCCGCAGGTCAGGGGCGAGCGGTGACGCGGACCCGCGGCAGCCGGACCGACACCGTCGACAGGCTGAGCCGCAGCGCACCGAGGTGGGCGACGTGGCGGCACACGAGGACCGTCACGAGGGCGGGCACCACCCCCGACACGAGCAGGGCGACCCGCGCGCCGTACGTCTCGGCCATCCAGCCCACGACCGGACCGCCCACGGCGCCGCTGCCGATGAAGACGAGCATGTACAGGCCGACCACCCGTCCGCGCAGGTGGGGGACCGTCGCCAGCTGCACGAGCGACTGCGCCTTGGTCAGGAAGCCGAGGTTCGCGGCGCCGACGGGCACGAGCAGCAGGGTGAAGAGCAGCTGCTGGGGTGCCGCGGAGGCGAGGAGCATGGCGCAGGCCAGGGCCCACGCGGCATACCCGACGGTACGCAGCCGCAGGGGACGCTGGCGGCGTGCGGTGGCGAGGGCGCCGCCCATCGCGCCGAGGGCGACCATGGCGTTGAGCAGGCCGAGACCGCTTGCGCCGGTGTGGAACTCGTTCTTCGCGAAGGCCGCCAGGGTGACCGGCAGGCTGATCGTGAAGAAGCCGAAGGCGCCGACCATGACGATCGGCCACAGGACGGTCGAGGTCTGGCGGGCGTAGGTGATGCCGGCCCGGGCCCGCGGTGCGCTGGCACCCGCCTCGTCCGCGTCGGGCTGCACCAGGGCCCCGTCGACCGCGGTGGCGCCGTTGGACGCCGGCCGGGTACGGCGCGACGTGGTGTCACGCATGAGCGACAGGGCCACGACGGGGCCGATGAACGTGGCGGCGTTGACGGCGAACGCGTACCCGGCGCCCAGGGTGCTCATGAGCACCCCACCGATGACGGGCCCGGTCATGGCGCCGATCTGGAAGGTGCAGGAGACCAGGCTGATCGCGTTGGGCAGCTGCGGGCCGGTGACGACCTCGGAGACGAACGACTGGCGGGCCGGGTTGTCGACGGCTGCGACCACCCCGAGGACGAACGCCAGGGCGAACACGTGCCACACCTGCACGACCCCGGAGAGGGTGAGCGCTGCCAGGGCCGCGGCGGTGAGCGCCATCGACACCTGCGTCGCGAGCAGGAGGTTGCGCTTGGGGAACCGGTCGGCAAGGAGGCCGCCGTGCAGCCCGAGCAGCAGGGTGGGCACGAACTGGAAGGCGGTGACGACACCGACGGCCGTGGGGCTGTCGGTCATGGTCAGCACGAGCCAGTCCTGGGCGATGCGCTGGATCCAGCCACCGGTGCCGGAGACGAGCAGCCCGGAGAGCAGGAGGCGGAAGCTGCGGTTCTCCAAGGAGGGGAACGTGCGCGAGATCCCTTGCGGGAGAGAGAGTTTGGGAAGGTGGACCGAGTGGAAGGCGGCGGAGCTCATGTCGTCCTGGCGAAGAGGTGCGTTCGGGTGGCGTCGTGGGTGGTCGGGTACCCGTCAAGTCTGGGCCCTCCTGAGTGCTCGGCGCGCTATTCTGGGATGAAATCAGTCGTATAAGTGCCATTGCGTTTCGCAATGACTTGACCTGACTCCCGATGCAGACCGAGGACGGTGCCGTGTACGACCCCGAGCAGCTGCGCACCTTCGTCGCGGTGACGCAGACCCTGAGCTTCACCCGGGCCGCCGAGTCGCTGGGGATCCGGCAGCCGACCGTGAGCCAGCACATCAAGCGGCTCGAGGAGGCGGTGGGTCGCCCGCTGTTCCTGCGCGACACCCGCAGCGTCACCCTCACCTCCGACGGAGAGGCGATGGCCGGCTTCGCGCGGGACATCCTCGCCGCGCAGGAGCGGGCTGTCGGCTGGTTCACCGGCTCGCGGCTCAAGGGACGGCTGCGCTTCGGGGTCACGGATGACCTTGCCCTGACGCCACTGCCCAGGATCCTGCGTGACTTCCGCCAGCTCTACCCCCGCATCGACCTCGAGCTCGCGGTGCTGCAGAACGACAGCCTCATCCGCCGCATCGAGTCCGGTCACCTCGACGTCGCCTTCGTCAAGCGGAGCGCCGGGATGCCGACCCCCACCCGGGGGCAGCTGGTCCGCCGCGACCACCTCGTGTGGGTCGGCACGGACGGCACCAGGCTCGACCCCGAGCTGCCGGTACCCCTCGTCGTCTACCAGGCGCCGAGCCTGAGCCGCGCGGTGAGCGTCCAGGCCCTCGAGAAGGCCGGCCGCCGCAGCCGCATCACCTGCACGGTCCGCGGTGTGAACGGCGTCCTCGCTGCGGTGCGCGCCGGGCTCGGCATCGCCGTGATGGCCAGGACCCTCACGCCCGCCGACCTCGTCGAGCTGCCGCCCAGTCACGGGCTGCCGAAGCTGCCGCACCTCGACCTGGTCCTGCTCACCCACAAGGCTGCCCCGGCCGAGGCCGCCAAGGCGCTCACCTCAGCGATCCTCGCCAGCGGCTCACCCCTCAAGCCCGTCACCGGCGGCTGAGCGGGCTTCGGCCGGCGGCCTCAGGACGGCATCGACGACGTCGTCGATGCCGGGGGAGCGGCCCCCGAGCACGAGGGGGGAGAGGCGGCGCACGATGTCGGCGGTCTCGCGGTGCACGGCCGCCACCAGCTCGCGCTCGTCGTCCCCGCGCGAGACGAGGGCCACGGTCGAGTCCGGGACCCCGGTCATCGCCACGAACCGGAACGCCCCGCTGCCGTAGAGGCGTTCCACCGAAGCCGGTCCCACCGCGACGCCGTACCCGGCCTCGACGCGCTCGGAGGTCTCCAGCGGGCCGTCGGCGGCGGGCCCGCGCCGCTGCGCCCTGAAGCCGTTGGCGAGGTGCTCGAGGCCCCAGTGGCTGGTGATGGCACTGGGTGTGGCGTCGGAGGCCCGCACCATCGGGCAGTCCAGGACCTCGTCGAGGGTGAGGGTGTGGGCGTCGGCCTCGTCGAACGACGCAGGCAGGGCGACCCCGACACCCTCGCGGAGCAGCTCCGTGGCGACGACCTCGTGGCCCGGGTAGGGCTCACGGGTGACGAGCAGGTCGACCTCCCCGAGGATCCCCTCGTGCCAGCCGTGCATCGGCACGTGCACGAAGCTGAACGTCACTCCGGGGAACCGGCGCGACAGCTCGAGCAGCAGGGGCCGGGTGAGCTCTGCGGCCCCGCCGGGCATGACACCGAGCGTCAGCCTGCCCGCGTAGGACGTCAGCTCCACGCCCCGACGCACCGCCCGGGCGTCCTCGAGGATCCTGCGCGCGGGGAGCAGCAGCGCCTCGCCCGCCGCCGTGAGGGCGACCCCGCTGCGGCTGCGCTCGAACACCTTCGCGCCGAGCTCCTGCTCGAGCTCGTGGATACGGGCGGAGACCGCCGACTGGCTGAGGTACAGGTGGGCGGCAGCGCGCCGGAAGCCGTGGTGGTCCACCACCGCGAGAAAGACCTCGAGGTACCGAAGCTCCATGCGCGCCCTGCCCTGACCTGCCGCCCGATGGCCCATCGTGACCCCACGGGGGAGGTCCGTCAACCTGTTTGCGCAGGTCAGAGGGCTTTTCGGGGGTTTTCAGCCGCAGCGCGACGCGGAGCCGGCGCGAGGGACGGGCTGGGAGCACCTCCCGCGCATCGCTCCCGCCCCTGGTGAATCAGGGAGCGAACCCCTCGTCCTCGAGGTGCTGCACCACCACGTCCCTCGACGCCGGCTGGGGCACACGCTAGGACGCGGGCCCATCTGTGTCAGCGCTCCCGGCGACATTGCTGATCACGGTTGCCGATCACCCCGCGCAGGCCACCGCAGGCTTCGCGCCGCGCATGCGTCGACCGGGTCAGCGCACCCCGACGACCATGGTCGTGGACCCCCACGGCGCCTTGAGGGCCTTGCCCGTGGTGAAGGTGCCCTGGCCGGTGCCGGGGAAGACGGTGTTGACGTTGGCGGCGGTGCGGGCGATGAGGTCGGCCTTGCCGTCGCCGGTGAGGTCGCCGGTGGAGAAGACCGTGTTGTAGCCCTTCCAGCCGTAGGAGATCCGGCTCTGGCCCTTGTACGCGGGGCCCGTGGTCGACCCGGTGCCGGCGTGCAGGTAGAGGCCTCCGGCGGGGGTGCGCCCGAGCAGGTCGGGCCTGCCGTCGCCGGTGACGTCCCCCGGCGTGATGACCTGGGTGTAGGTCTGCCAGCCGGTCCCCAGCTTGCGCCAGGTGCCGGTGAAGGCGCCCTTGCCGTTGCCCGCGACGAGCCACAGCTCGCCGTTCGCCTTGCGCGCCAACAGGTCCGGCTTCTTGTCGCCGGTGAAGTCGCCGGGCGTCAGGACGTCGACGTAGGAGGTCCAGGTGTTCGACAGCAGCGTGCGGCCCGGGAGCAGGCCGCCCTTGCCGTTGCCCTTGTAGAGGTAGACGGCGCCGGCCGAGGTCGTGGCGACGATGTCCGCGAAGCGGTCGCCGTTCCAGTCGCCGGGAGAGACGACCTGGCGGAACGAGCCCCAGCCGCTGCTGATGCGCACCGGTGCCCCGATGGTGCCGGTGCCCGCCGGGTAGTAGTAGAGGTCGCCCACAGCGGTGCGGCCCAGCACGTCACCGCGCCCGTCGGCGTTGAAGCCCGCGATGGGGGGCACGACGACCGGGGCGGGGGGAGTGACCTTGGTGTAGGCCAGGCCGGACAGTGCCTTCCAGTCGTTGGAGGCGACCGTGCCGGTGACCGCGAGCTGCGCCGCCTTCTGGAAGGCGGACACCCCGCTGGCCGTCATGGGACCGAACGCGCCGTCCGCGGTCCCGACCGAGTAGCCGCGTCGGTTGAGCTCGGTCTGCAGGTCGCGCACCGCCGTGCCCGTCGAACCCGTCCTCAGGGTGAGCGAGCCGTAGGTCGCGTACAGGCGCGAGGTCGGGACCGGCACCGCGCCGGCCGTGTTGGAGTACTGCGCGTAGTTGGCGGCCTTGGTGCGGATGGTGTCCATCTGCGGGTAGAGGTACTTGCCCGGGCAGAGGGTGTAGGACGTGTTCTGGTGGGCGTTGATGGTCGGGAGCGTGACCGTCACGCCGGCGGCGTACTTCGCGCCGGTGCCGCCCTGGGAGGTCAGGCGCGTCGTCGCGGTGGGGCTCACGCCGTACTGCGAGAGCTTCCAGCCGGCGACCTTGGCGATCGCGTCGACCATCACCGCGGGCGCGGTCGCGGTCTCGTAGTTGCCGATCGCCGAGATGCCCATGGTGTCGGTGTTGAAGCCCATGGCGTGGGCGCCGCGGACGGGCTGCGTGATCGAGCCCGCGCGGCCCTCGTAGACCCGGCCCCACTTGTCGACGAGGAAGTTGTAGGCGATGTCGGCCCAGCCGAGGCCCTGGGTGTCGTAGGCGTAGATGCCGCGCACCTGCGCCGCGGCGGTCTCGGGGGTGTAGTCGTTGGTTCCGGCCGTGTGGTGGATGACGATCGCCTTGACGGTGCTGCTCAGCGTCTTGCTGCCGCGCAGGCTCTCGTCGGCGCCCCACTGCGCCCGGGTGATGATGGTCGGCTGGATCGCGGCTGCCGAGGCGCTCGCGGCGGGCTGGGCGGCGGTGAGGTTGTCGTCGGCGGCCGAGGTGCCGGGGTCGATGGTGGTGACCTTGAGGTCGGGCAGGGTGCGGCCGCTCGGGGTGTCGACCCGCACCTGGATGCCGGTGGCGCCCTCGCTGACGATGGGCGTCGTACCCAGCCGGGCCCCCACGGCCTCGGGGGTGCCGGGCTGCGGCCCGTCGTCCGGGACGGGGAGGGTGTCCCAGTCGGTCCAGCCCGCGTCCTCCTTGAGCCGGACCTCGACGGTGACGTCGTCAGCGGTCAGGTCCGTCGATCCGGCCCACGAGACCCCTGCCACGGTGAAGCGCTTGCGCACCTGTTCGCCGGTGAGCACGGAGGTGACGCGCTCGCCCTCCACCGCGCGGCGTGAGAGGGCCAGGCCGCGGTGCCTGAGGGAGAGCTCCTTGGCGGCGGCGGCCCCGTCGATCCCCGAGATGGACGTGCTCACGACCGACGGCCGCACCGGGTGGGGCGCGTCGGGGGCAGCGAACGACACCGTCGGCAGGGCGACGAAGGCGGGGGTGAGAGCAACGGCGAGGGCGGCAGAGATCAGTCGCATCAGTGGAGTCCGGGGGGAGAGTCAACAGGGGCGGGTGTGACGACAGTGAAGAGTGTCACCTCCTGTTGCCAGATGTCTCACTGCCTGACGAGATCCACCCGTTCGGACGACCCCTGCGCGGCGTGTCGCGCTGGCCACGCGGCTCGTCGTGCATGGCGGTGGTCAAGCGGGGTGGAGAGCGGGATGAGGAGTTCGCCCGACCTTCGACTGCTCTTCACCCCGGCGGCGCCTCGCCGGGAGTGCGGCGGCCCGGGGGCCGACCTAGGGTCGAGGAGTGGAGAGGGAGCACGCCGCCGTGACGGGGCCGGCAGCGGTGGGGACGACGTCGCCCGTGGCGACGGCGGGTCCGGGGACCGCGGATCCGGCGGGGGAGCGGGAGACCACGGACGTCCGTGCGGCCCTCGAGGAGGTGCGCGCCGCGCCCACGATCCTGCAGGGGCTGAGGTCGGTGGAGGCGCTCACCCGGGCCGCGGCGCTCGACGACGGGACGAGCCTCGGCCTGCTGCGCGAGGCGGCCCTCGACGCACGCGACGGTGTCACCGGGCTGGGCGCCATCCACGCACTGGCCGCGCTGCCGGAGCCGGACGCGACGACCCTCGTCCCGATGCTCGGGACCGGCACCGCCTTCACGGCGCAGCACGCCGCCTGGGCCCTCGAGCACGCCCCGCCCGTTCCCGCCGCGGTGCCCCCGCTCGTGGCCCTCGTCGCCGCCGGCGGCTTCACCGCCATGCTGGCCCAGCGCACCCTCGAGCGCTGGGCTGGGGTGGTGCCGTCGCTCGTCCTCGAGGCGCTCGTGTCCGCAGTGGACCGGTCGTGGCGTGACCACGCCGGCACCGGTGGGAGCCGGGGCGGGAAGGCGCAGGCCGGGCAGGGGAGGAGCCCGGACCACCTCGGCGCGACCACCCGCCTCGTCGAGACCGTGGGTCTCGTCCCGGGCGACGCCGCGACCGCCGTCCTCGTGGGCATGGTCCAGCCCGCCCAGCTCCCCGCGCCGGCGGCGCTGGCCGCGGCCACGGCCCTCGGCGACCGCCTCATCACCCCGCGCCTCGGTGCTCGCCGTCACGCCCCCGTACCCGGCCGCGCCCGTGACGGCCTCACGGTCGTCCAGCTCTTCCTCCACGCCGACATCGACGGGCGGCTGACCAGCGCGGGCAAGGGCGACACCGGTGGCATCGCGACCCTGCTCGTCCAGCTCGGGGACGCCCTGCTCGAGGGGCACCGCGGCGTCGAGCGTGTGGTCACCGTCTCCCGGGGCGGTCCCGACACCGCGCCCGTGCCCACCGACCTGGCCGCGCCGGGCCACCACTACGCGCCGGTGCCCCTCTGGGGACCGCCGGTCGGCATGGCCGACGCGTGGGTGCACCGCGTCGCCGTACGTCGTGGGGTCCGCCGGGTCCTGCAGGCCGCCGGTGACGTGGACGCGGTGCACCTGCGGATGGCGGACGTCGGGTCGCTGGCTGCGGCGGAGGCGGCGCGGGAGCTCGGTGTGCCCGTGGTCTTCACGCTCGCCCCCGACCCGCACGTGGTGCTCGCGCGGCGCGAGGCGGCGGGTGAGCTGACCCGTGCGCGCTTCGCCGAGGTCGACGGAGTCGAGCACCTCGCCTACCGCGACCGCCTCGTGCGCGAGCTCGCCGACGGGGCCGACCAGCTCGTGCTCTTCCCCCGGCCCGAGCTCGGCCGTGACACCCGCGAGCTGCTGGGGCTCGACCTCGACACGGACCGCGAACGGGCGCGCTCGACCGTCGTGGCCGAGGGCATCGACTTCCGGGCCGTGGACCGTGCCAGTGCAGCCCTGCGCCCGGGGGCGAGGGCGATGACCGCCGCGGACGACGCGCTGGGCGAGCTCGACGCCCTCCTGGCAGAGCTGCCCGAGCAACGGCGTGGCCTCCCGCTCGCGATCTCGGTCGGCCGGCTCAACCGCGTCAAGGGGATGGCCACCCTCACGAGGGCCTGGGCGACGACACCCGCCCTGCACGACGCCTGCAACCTCCTGGTCGTCGGCGGCGACCTGACCTCTCCGTCCCCGGACGAGGCCACCGAGCTCGACCAGGTCTTCGCCGCAGTGCCCCGCGAGCAGGCGGCACCGCAGGGGCTGCTGCTCTCCGGGCACCGTCCGCACGCCACCGTGGCCACCTGGCTCGCCGCCACCCTGCGGGGCCGTCCCGGGCTCAGCGCCCCGGGCGGGGTCTATGTGTCCGCGAGCCTCAAGGAGGAGTTCGGGCTGGCGATCCTCGAGGCCATGGCCGCCTCGCTGGTCGTCGTCGCGCCCGACGGCGGCGGACCGGCCACCTACGTCGAGCAGGGGGTCACCGGCATCCTCACCGACACCACCTCGAGCGAGGCGCTCGCGTCAGCGGTGCTCGAGGCGCTCGAGCTGGCCCGTTCCCCGCAGACCCGCATGGCCCAGAAGCGCGCGCTGGCCACCCTGCGTGAGCGGTTCAGCATCGACGCCATGGCCGACGCGCTCGCGTGCGTGTACGCCGGAGCCTCCGGCCGGGCGACCGACGCGACCGGGGAGACCGCTCGGGCAGAGGCGTCAGCGCACGTGGGGAGACCCGGCACGACGCACCCGGCCACGCACCCCGTCACACGCGTCGCTCGACCCTCGACCGGGGCCGCGTCGTGACGCTGCTCGTCATCAGCCCCGACTACGCCTCCCACCTCTACCCGCTCGCCACCCTCGCCACGGCGTGGCAGGCCCGCGGTGAGCGGGTGGTGGTCGCGACCGGACCGGCGACCGACGACATCGTGCGCGGCTTCGGGTTCGAGCGGGAGCACCTCCAGCTGGGCCGCGGCTCCAACCCCGGCGTCATCCGGGCCGAGGAACAACCGGCGGGGGAGGACGACGCGCTCCGCGGGTTCTTCGACGCCACCCGCCGGGGGGCCGTGGAGACACTGCTGTTCCAGGCGCGGGCGCGCCGAGACGACCTCCTCTGGGAGCCGGTGCAGGTCGGCCGCGCGGTCCTCGACGTCGTGGAGAAGGTCCGCCCCGACGCCGTGCTCGTCGACCACCTCGCCTTCTCCGCGCGGCTCGCCCTGTCCAGTGCCGCGGTCGCACACGCCGACGTGGTCCTCGGCCACCCGACGGCGCTGCCCGTCGGCGACGAGGTCTACGGGTGCCCACCGGCCTTCCCGCGAGCCCTGGCGCCGGACCCCGCGGCCTGGGCCCTGCTCCGTACGGTGTGCGAGGACGTCCGTGACGCGTTCACCCGCGAGTGGAACGCCGCGGCGCGCGCCCTGTCTCCCGGGGCCGCCGAGGTCGAGGACGCGTTCGCCGTGACCGGTGACGTCCTCCTGCTGAACTACCCCGAGGCCCTGCACGACCCCGAGCGCACCGCCCTGTTGCCCCCGCACCGCTTCCTGGGGTCGGCGGTGCGCGAAGAGCCGCCGGACGAGGCGGTCGATGCGTGGGTGAGGGAGAGTGCCGTCCCCTACGTCTACGTCAGCCTCGGCAGCTTCCTGTCCGTGCGCGGCGACGTCCTTACGCGGCTCGTGGCGGCCCTGCGGGACCTCGACGTGCGCGTCGCGCTGGCTCACGGCTCCACCCCGGCCTCGGCGCTCGGCGACCTCCCGGCGTCGTGGCTCGTCCGGGAGGCCCTGCCCCAGGTGACCCTCCTGCGTTCGGCGGCGCTCGCCGTGACCCACGGCGGCAACAACAGCGTCACCGAGGCGCTGACCTCCGGGGTGCCCATGCTCGTGCTGCCCCTGTCGACCGACCAGTTCGCCGGGGCCGACTCGCTCGAAAGAGCAGGTCTCGCAACGGTTCTCGACCCCAACACGGCAACCGTGTCGACCCTGCGCGAGGCACTGGGCGACCTGCTGTCCGACGGCGTCGTGCTCGGACGGGCGGTGGCGCTCGCCACCGACCTGGCGGCCTCTCCCGGGCCCGACCGCACCCACGAGGCGCTCACCTGCGCGCCAACCCCCGCGAAACCCTGACCGAAGGAGCCTCCCTTGATCTTCATCACCGCCAAGTTCCCCGTGAAGCCGGAGCACGCCGACGAGTGGCCCGAGCTCAGCCGCGAGTTCACGCAGGCGTGCCGGGCCGAGGAGGGCTGTCTGTGGTTCGACTGGTCGCGCAGCCTCGACGACCCGCACGAGTACGTCCTCGTGGAGGCCTTTCGGGACGACGCCGCCGGCGCCGCCCACGTGCAGTCCGAGCACTTCGCCACGGCGACGCGCGAGCTGCCCCGCTACCTGAGCGCGACCCCGAAGATCGTCAACACCACGGTCGAGGGCACCAGCTGGTCCGAGCTCGGCGAGATGGCCGTGGAGGCCTAGGCCTCCCGGACGACCGGCGGCACGAGCCCGTCGAGCGACTGCAGCTCGGCACGCAGCGTCCCCATCGCCCTGGCGGCGAGGAGTCGGTTGACGAGCAGGTCCGCCTGGCGGGCGACGGCGCGGGAGTGCGCCGTGGTGCCCACGCCGGGCACGCGCGGCCCGGGGGAGGTCAGTCGGTCGGTGTCCACGGTGGGGACGGTATTGAGCGCTGCCGCCGGCCGCGTGCCATTGGGCCGTCTACCCACCGTTCGTCCGATGCCGTGCCGGGGAAGGGACGAGGAACGGAGGCGGACGGGACACCGACGCGGCTGGCCCCGGGCGGTGAGTTCCCTGGCCGTGGGCTCCCGGGGCTGGGGACAACTCCGCGGCGGCCCGGACGTTTCGGGGCAGCATGCCTGCCATGAGCTACCAGGACCTCCCGGACGACATCCGGACCACCCCGCTGACCGACCCGGCGCTGCAGGCCGACGTCGTCGACCTCATGGTCGGCATCCACGAGCGGCGCGGGGGTGCGGTCGGCCTCATGGTGTGTGACGACGGTGACCGCGGTATCCAGCCGATCGTCGTCAACGACCTGCCCGAGGGCGCAGGGGAGGACGAGCTGCTCAGGCTGCTCGAGCTCGTCCTGCCCGTCGTGGCCGCGGCGCGTGGAGGCCTGCTGGTCGGCCGTGGGCGCCGCGGCCTGCTGCCGACCGACCACGACCGTCGCTGGCACCAGGCGACGGTCGAGGCGTGCCACCGCCACGGGGTGCGCCTGCTCGGGTTCCACCTGGCCTCGCCCGAGGGGGTGGCCCGGATGCCCGACCCGCTCGAGACCGCCTGCTGACCTGCCCGATCAACTGCCTCATCGACCTGCCCGATGGACCTGCCCGAGCGGCTCCGGCGCATCTAGGCTGCCGCCATGTACGAGTACAAGGTGGTCCAGGTCCGTGAAGGCCTCATCGGGGGCAAGATGTCGGCCGACAAGCTGGAGAAGGTCCTCAACGAGTGGGCCGCCAAGGGCTGGCAGCTGAAGTCCGTCATCTCCGTCGAGGTCAAGGGGCGGATCGGCCCCGGCGGCACGGAGGGCGTGCTCGTGACGTTCGAGCGCCAGAAGTCCTGACGGGCCTGCCTCCTCACCCGGATCGGTGGCGCCGCAGCCCAGCCCTCCGCCTCGGCTCCGCTGCTCCGCTCTGCTACTCAGTCTGCTACTCAGTGGGAACAGCCCGAACGGACGAGGCCACAGGCCGCACACAGGACGGATACTGGACTCGTGCTGGGGACCGGATTCACACGCACTCTGCGTGACGCCCAGGCCGGTGACGAGGCTGCCTTCGCCCGGCTCTGGAGCGATGCCAACCCCCTGATGGTGCGCTACCTACGGGTCATCGGCGCGGACGACCCCTACGACGCGGCCTGCGAGGGCTGGATCACGGTGGTCCGCGGGCTGCCGGGGTTCACCGGCGACGAGCTGGCGTGGCGCGTCTGGATCCTGGCCTGCACGCGCATGCGGGCGGAGGAGAGCACCCTGCGCCACGGGTGGGGTTCGGTCACGGCCCTGCCGGGCGTCGTGGCCCCGGGGAGCGATGCCCTCGAGGCGGAGGACCTCGTCGACGACGACGTCCGCGGCGACCCTGCCCACCGCGGGGTCGACGACACCATCGCAGCACTGCGCGCCCTGCCCCTCGGCCAGGGCGAGATCCTGATGCTCCGGCTCGGAGGTGGTCTGCCCGTGAGGTCGGTGTCCGACGTCGTCGGTGCGGACGAGGCGACGGTGCAGCGGTCCGAGGCCCGTGCCCTCGAGCGCGTCGGTGCCGATGCCGAGCTCCTCTCCTGGTCGCTCGCGGCCCCGCCGACGGCAGCGGAGCTCGCCGACGAGCGGGTGGCCACGGCGGCGTTCCGCAGCATCCCGCGCCCCCCGGCGTGGTCGGTGCCGCGGACCCGGGTCGTGGCGCTCGGCAGCGTCCTCACGAGCTCGTCGCGCACGGGCACGAGCGGTCGGGGCATCGCCAACGCTGCCGGCCGGTCACGCACGGCACTGCTGGGCATCGCGGTGCTGTCGGCCTCGGCCATGTCACTGGGCGGCCTCGGCGCCGCCGCCTACGTCGGCGCCCTCCCGGACCCCGTCCAGAAGGTCATGCACGACACCATCGGCGCCCCGGCGCCCGAGCACCACGGCTCGCAGGCGGTGCGCACCGGCCGCGTCGGCACCACCGGCACCGGACACACCTCGGTCGCCGGCCCGACCGCGGCCAGCAGCCCCGCCGCGGGTCTGTGCCGCGCCTGGGCGGCCGACAAGGGCAAGGGCACACCGCGCCAGTCGTCGACCGCCTTCCGCAGGCTGGCCTCCACCGCCGGTGGCGCCGAGCAGGTCGACGGCTACTGCGTGGGCGTGCTGGCGACCGCTCCGGGCGCCCCGACCGCGCTGCCCACGACGGCGGTGCCCACCGCCAAGGGCCCGAAGACCACCCACCCGGGCGGCAGCCCCTCGGGCACCGGCTCCCCGACGAGGAGCACCGCGCCCACGCCCGGCACGACGTCGACGACCGGCACCCCGACCGGCACCACCACGACCGGCACCCCGGACCCGTCCACGACGTCGGGCACGACGTCGACGAAGACGCCCAACCCGAACTCGCCCACCTCGAAGGGCTCGAACCCCAAGACGACGAAGTCCTCACCCGCGAAGACCTCATCGCCCAAGTCGTCGCCACCCAAGGGCGGCGGCAAGTCGACGCCGGCACCGACGGCCAGCGGGTCGTTCGCCGAGTCGCCCCTGCCCACGCCGGTGACCACGGGCTAGCACGGCTCCCGGTCCGAGCCGGTGCGACAGCGCTCGCGTACGCTTCGCGCTGTGCTCTTTCCCCTGACCGTCGTCGTCTTCGCGGCGGCCCTGCTGCTGCTGGCCATGTCCGGTTGGTACGCGGCGCGCTCACGGCTCCTGGACGACCGCCTCCTGCTCGTCGCCGCGGTGCTCGAGCTCGGCGTGCTGGTCCAGGCCGTCGTGGCGCTGGCCCACCTCGGCTCGGTGCCGGGGGACAAGGCCGAGACGGCGACCTTCGCGGCGTACGCGATCACGTTGCCGTTCCTGCCGCCGGCGGCGATCTTCCTCGCCCTCAAGGAGAAGACGCGTTGGTCCATGGGGGTGGCAGCGGTGGCCGCCTTCGCCGTTGCCGTGATGACCGCGCGGCTGCAGCAGATCTGGAACCTCGGTGGCTGACGTGACCGGGACACCGCGCACTGACGGCCCGCGCTCCACCCGCTCGGGGCCCGGCATCGTCCTCGTCGCCGTCTACGGCCTGCTCGCGCTCGCCGCGACCGGGCGCTCGGTCCTGCAGATCACCGAGTACTTCTCGCGGGCGCCGCTCGCCTACGTCTTGTCGGCCGTCGCCGCCGTGATCTACGTCGTGGCGACCGTGGCCCTGGCCCGTGGGGACCGCACCTCGCGCCGGGTCGCCCTCGTCGCGATCTCCGTGGAGCTCGCCGGGGTGCTCGTCGTCGGGCTGGCCTCCTACCTGGCCACCGACGCCTTCCCCGACAAGACCGTGTGGTCGCACTTCGGGTCGGGCTACGGCTACGTGCCGCTCGTCCTTCCGGTGCTCGGCCTGCTCTGGCTGCGGCGCACCGCCCGCGGCAGTGCCGCGGGGTCCGCCTAGGCCTCGACCGGCTCCAGCAGGAAGACCGGGATCAGCCGGTCGGTCTTGGTCTGGTAGTCCGCGTAGGGCGGGAAGGCCGCGACGCAGCGCTCCCACCACACCTCGCGCTCCTCGCCCTCGATCTCGCGGGCGCGCACGGTCCAGGTGCGGTCGTCGTCCTGGAGGTCGAGCACGGGGTTCTTGCGGACGTTGGCATACCAGGCAGGGTGCTCGGGGGCGCCGCCCTTGCTGGCCACCGCGGCGTACACGCCGTCGTGCTCGACGCGCATGAGTGGCACCTTGCGGACCTTGCCGGAGACGCCGAGCATCGTGAGCATCACGACAGGCCGGTCCTGGACGCTGACCGCGCGGGTCGTGCCCTCGGCCTCGATCTTCTCGACCTGGTCGCGCACCCACCGGGCGGTGCTGGGGACGTACTCACCCTGAATCGTCATGCCGCCATGCAAGCACGGCCCCCCGACACCCGCCACGCGGGGGTCGCGGTGCCCGAGGCACCGAGGTGGCCTGTGGACAACGCCGAGGAACCAGGGGACTGCGCGCCTAGCCTCGGGGCATGAGGATCGAGGTGTCCGGCGACGACCTGGTCGCGCTGGGGGAGTCGATGGGCCACGTCGCCGCTGACCTCGCCTGGTGCGCCGACAGCGCGGCCTCCCGGGCCTGGGCCCTCGGGCCCGGCAGGTCCAGGGGCGCGCTCGCTGCCGTGCTGGGCGACTTCGAGCACCAGCGGCTCCTCCTCGGTCGCCGGCTCGACGACCTCGCCTCGGGCCTGCGCCGGGCGGGTGCTGCGTACGTCGACGTCGAGCAGGACGCAGCCTCGCTGTTCGCCGGGTCGGGCGACGCCCCGTGACGGCCGCCCCCACGGAGCCGGGCACGCTGCCCCCGCTGTCGGGCGACCCGGTCGAGACACGGGTCCTGGCGGACGTCCTCGCGCGGCAGGGTGAGGGGGTCGCGGCCCTAGGCCGCACGCTGCACGGCCTTGGCGACCCGGGCCTCGTCGGCTGGTCGAGCCCGGCCGGGGTGGCCTTCTGCGTACAGGTCGGCCCGGTGCCGGCGGTCCTCGCCGCGGTGGCCAACCGCTATGCCGTCGCTGCCTCGGCCCTGCGCCGGCTCGCCAACGACCTGGCGGACGCCCAGGCCGAGGTGGCCTGGGCGCAGCGGGTCCTCGCCCAGTCGTGGGGCCCCTTCCTCGCGGCCGGCGACCGGATGGCCCTGGCGGAGGCCAGCACCGACCCTGCCGAGCAGGCACTCGCCTCGGTGCACCGCGCCGCGATGGTCACCCACGGTGAACGGGTCGAGGAGGCGCGACGCCGCCACCACCTGGCCTGGCAGGCCTTCGACGTGGCCGACCGGCGCTGCGCCGCCACCCTCCACGGCCTGCTCGACGACGGCCTCGCCGACAGCGCCGCCTACGACGCGCTGACCGGGACCAGCCGGGTCGCCGGGGCCGTGGCCGGCCTGGTGGGGACCCTGTCGATGGCCCCGCCGCTGAAGGTGCTCGCCCCGCTGGCCTCCGTCACCGGTGGGGTGCAGCTCGCGGCCGACGGGACCGTCCTGGCCGTGTACGGCGACGGGGACGCGACCACCCTGCTGCTGCAGGGTGGCGCAGCCATGGCCGGGGGAGCGGCACCGCTGCTCAAGGCCGGGGCCCGGGCCACGAACGCCGAGGTGGTCCGTGCGGCGACGACCCGCGCCGAGCGCCGTGCTGCCGCACTGACCACACGTGACCGCCTCGCCGCGGGGGCGCGCAGCCGGATCGCCGAGCTGCGCGGCGGCCTCCATGAGGCCGTCGGTGCCCGTGCCGGGCGCCCTGCTGCGGTCGTGGTGAACCGGGCTCGGCCGCGTGGGGTGGCGCAGACCCGCGCCTGGCTGGCGGAGCAGGCCCAGGTCCGGGCGACGGCGTGGGCGCGGCGCCGGTGGCTGGACGACCTCGATGTCCTCCTGCGCACCGAGGGGTCGTCGCTGCGCATGCACCTCGGGTCGGTCGTGGTGGACGGCGCGGGCCGCGGCCTTGACCGCGCTGCAGCGGTTAGCGAGCGCGTGACCAGCGTCGATGAGGGGAGGGCCCGCCGCGCGGCAGCCGAGCGGCACCGTTGACCTGTCCCGAATGCCGGAAATAAACTCCGTTGCGCAGAAGCCCATTTCCGCGATGTGGAACGGTGAGGCGGTTCTGACACATGGACACCGACGTCCTGGCAGCTCGGCTGCGTGCCCTGGTGGGTGACGCGGCGGTCATCACCGACCGCCAGCGCCTGCGCACCTACGAGTGCGACGGGCTGGCCCAGTACCGCGTCGTGCCGGCCGTCGTCGTCCTCGCCGCCACCACGGCCGACGTCGCGGCCGTGGTGCGCGAGTGCGCCGCGCAGCGGGTGCCGTTCGTCGCCCGGGGGTCGGGCACGGGACTCTCCGGAGGGGCGCTCCCGCACGCCGACGGGGTGCTCGTCGTGATGTCCACCATGCGCCGGATCCTCGAGGTGGACCGCGACAACCAGCGGGCCGTCGTCGAGCCCGGCGTCATCAACCTCCAGCTCAGCCGGGCCACCCTGCCCGACGGCTACTACTACGCGCCGGACCCCTCGAGCCAGCAGGTCTGCTCCATCGGCGGCAACGTCGCCGAGAACTCCGGTGGCGCCCACTGCCTCAAGTACGGCTTCACGAGCAACCACGTCACCGGGCTCGAGCTGGTGACACCGACCGGCGAGGTCGAGCAGATCGGTGGCAAGGCGCCCGACGCCCCGGGGTACGACCTGCTCGGCGCCCTCGTCGGCTCCGAGGGCACCCTCGGGGTCGTCACCTCGGTGACCGTGCGGCTCACCCGGAGCCCGGCCGACGTCCGGACCCTGCTGGCTGCGTTCCCCGGCACCGACCAGGCAGGGGCAGCGGTCTCGGCCATCATCGGGGCCGGGGTGATCCCCGCGGCCATCGAGATGATGGACGCGCTCGCGATCGAGGCGGCCGAGGCCGCGGTGCAGTGCGGCTACCCGGAGGGTGCGGGCGCGGTGCTCATCGTCGAGATCGACGGGCCGGCCTCGGACGTCCAGAAGGTGTTCGAGGAGGTCGAGGGCCACTGCCACGAGCACGGGGCGTTCGAGATCCGCATCGCGGCCGACGACGCCGAGCGCGCCCTGTTCTGGAAGGGGCGCAAGTCGGCCTTCGCCGCGGTGGGCAGGATCAGCCCCGACTACATCGTCCAGGACGGCGTCATCCCGCGCACCGCCCTGCCCGAGGTGCTCAGCAGCATCGCCCGCCTGTCGGCGGAGTCGGGGGTCCGCGTCGCCAACGTCTTCCACGCCGGCGACGGCAACCTGCACCCGCTCGTCCTCTTCGACGACAGTGTCGAGGGGGAGTCCGAGCGGGCCGAGGAGGTCTCGGGGGCGATCCTCGACCTCTGCATCCAGCACGGCGGGTCGATCACCGGGGAGCACGGCGTCGGCTCGGACAAGGCGAGGTACATGCCGCGGATGTTCACCGACGACGACCTCGACACCATGCAGCTGGTCCGCTGCGCGTTCGACCCCGCGTCGATCTCCAACCCGGGCAAGGTCTTCCCGACTCCCCGGCTGTGCGGTGAGCGGCCCGGTCGGCACCAGGGCGCCCACCCGCTCGCGGACGCCGGCGTGGCCGAGGTCTTCTGATGGCTGGCACCCTGACCGCCGGTCGCGAGGCACTGGAGAAGGCGTCCCCCGAAGGTGTCCGGGACGCCACGGCGGCCGACCTCGTGGGCGGTAGTGCGCCGCGCTGGGTCGTGCGGCCGAGGTCCACCGAGGAGGTGTCGGCGGTCATGCAGGTGGCCACCGCGCACGACCTCGCCGTGGTCGTGCGCGGTGCCGGTACGAAGCTCGCCTGGGGTCGCGACCCCGAGCGCCTCGACGTCCTGCTCGACACTGCCGGCCTCGACCGCGTCGTCGAGCACGCCGCGGGGGACCTCATCGTCGTCGTGGGTGCGGGGCGCCGGCTGGACGACCTCGGGGACGACCTCGCCCGGGCGGCCCAGCGGCTCGGGGTCGACCCTGCGCGCACCGGCACCGTGGGAGGTGCCGTCGCGACGGCCTCCACGGGTCCGATGCGGCTCGCCCACGGCGCCGTCCGTGACCTCGTCATCGGTATGACCATGGTCCGCGCGGACGGGGTGGTGGCCCACAGCGGCGGCAAGGTCGTCAAGAACGTCGCCGGGTACGACCTGGGCAAGCTGCTCACCGGCTCGTTCGGCACCCTGGGCGTCATCACGCAGGTCGCCTTCCGGCTCCACCCGGTGCCCACCGGGCGCACCTGGGTGACGGGGGTGCCGTCGAGCCAGGTGGTGGTCCGCGAGGTCGTGCGGTCGCTCGTGCACAGCCAGGTGGTGCCGTCGGCGGTCGAGCTCGACAGGCCGTCGGGCGGCGACTGCGTCGTCTCGGTCCTGCTCGAGGGCCACCCCGACGGGCTCGACGCCCGCGCGGCCGAGGTCGCGGCCCTGCTCGGGCGCGGAGCCGAGCGCTCGGGCGAGCCGCCGTCGTGGTGGGGACGTGAGCCGGGGGGTGGCCGCGCCGATGCCCTGCTGCGGGTCACCCACGAGCTGGCGGCGCTGACCCGCGTGCTCGACGCCGTCGCCCGCGCCGAGGCGGCCTCCGGCTGCTCGGCCGCGCTGCGTGGCTCGGTCGCGGTCGGCACCGCGACCGTGGCCGTGGAGGGGAGCGCCGAGGACGTCGCCGCGTTCACCGTGGCCCTGCGTGCGTCCTCGCCGGGTTTCGGCGGCTCCGTCGTCCTGCTGCAGGGTCCGCCCGGCACCACCGACCTCGTCGACGCCTGGGGACCGGTGGGAGGCCTGTCACTGATGCGGGCGGTCAAGGACCAGTTCGACCCCGGGCGGCTGCTCGCCCCCGGCCGGTTCGTCGGAGGGATCTAACGTGACCACCTCGAAGCCCGAGCAGCCCGCGTCCGGCTCCACGCCCACGACGCCGTCGGGGGAGCCGCCGGTGTCCGCGCCCGCGGGCACCCTGGGCACCGACGCGCGGCTGTCCCTCACCGGGGTGGCTCCGGGGGAGCCGGCCTTCGACGACCACCACCCGCCGTCGGCCGAGCTCGTCGCCGACTGCGTGCACTGCGGCTTCTGCCTGCCGTCGTGCCCCACCTACGTCCTGTGGGGCGAGGAGATGGACTCGCCCCGAGGACGGATCTACCTCATGAACGAGGGGCTCCAGGGCGAGCCGCTGACCGACTCGATGGTCGGCCACTTCGACGCCTGCCTCGGGTGCATGGCCTGCGTGACGGCCTGCCCCTCCGGCGTGCAGTACGACCACCTCATCACCGCCACGCGGGCCCAGGTCGAGCGGCGGCACCGGCGCAGCCCGGCTGACCGGGCCCTGCGCTCGGCGATCTTCGCCCTCTTCCCCTACCCGCGCCGGCTGCGCGCCCTGCGCGGGCCCCTGCGGCTGCACCAGAGCACCGGCCTGTCCCGGCTGCTGCGCCGCTCCGGCCTGCTGGAGCGCGTCTCGCCGCAGCTGGCCAGCATGGAGGCGCTCGCCCCGAGGCTGGGCCGGGCGCAGCCGGTCCCGGAGCGGGTCGCCGCGCGGGGTACGAGGCGCGGCACCGTGGGCATGCTGCTCGGCTGCGTGCAGCGTGAGTTCTTCCCCGGGGTCAACGCCGCGACGGCCCGGGTCCTGGCGGCCGAGGGCTTCGACGTCATCGCCCCCGCCGGGCAGGGGTGCTGCGGCGCGCTGTCGGGGCACAGCGGTCGCGAGGCGGAGGCCCGCCGGTTCGCCCGTGGGCTCATCGACACCTTCGAGGCGAGCGGCGTCGAGACCGTGGTCGTCAACGCGGCCGGCTGCGGCTCGGCCATGAAGGAGTACGCCGACCTGCTGGCCGACGACCCCGCCTACGCCGACCGGGCGCGCCGGTTCGCCGGCCTGGTGCGCGACGTCAGCGAGCTGCTGGCCGAGGTCGGGACGGTGGCCCCGCGACACCCGTTGCCGGTGACCGTGGCCTACCACGACGCCTGCCACCTCAGCCACGCCCAGGGCGTCCGCAGCCAGCCCCGGGAGCTGCTGCGCGCGATACCGGGCCTGCAGGTGCGGGAGGTCGCCGAGGGCGACCTGTGCTGTGGTTCCGCGGGGGTCTACAACCTGGTGAACCCCGAGCCCGCCCGGGAGCTCGGTGACCGCAAGGCGCGCAACGTCCTCGCGACGGGTGCGGAGCTGCTCGTGACAGCCAACCCCGGCTGCCTGATGCAGGTGGCCTCCGCCCTGGAGCGGGCCGGCACCACCCTCCCGATGGCGCACACGGTCGAGGTGCTCGACGCCTCGATCCGTGGGCGCTCGCCCGAGGTCTTCGACGCCGACCGGAGGCGCCGCACGGACTGACCGCACCACCTGCAGGCACGACCACCCACGTCCACGCAGTCCCACACCGAGGTGACCCACCATGTACAGACCCGTGCTCGACGCCGTTGCCGGCTCCCTGACGATCACCGCCCTCGTCGCGATGCTGCCCCTGCTGACCTTGTTCGTCCTGCTGGGCGTGCTGCGCCTGGCGGCGTGGAAGGCCGCCCTGGTCTCGCTCGCCGTGTCGTTCGTCGTGGCCGTCGCGGCCTACTCGATGCCGGTCGGCAAGGCGTTCTCGGCCGGGCTCGAGGGTGCGGCCTTCGGCTTCTTCCCGATCCTGTGGATCGTCATCAACGCGATCTGGCTCTACAACATGACGGTCGAGACGGGACACTTCGACGTCCTGCGCCGGTCCTTCGCCAAGGTCAGCGACGACCAACGCATCCAGGCGGTCATCATCGCGTTCTGCTTCGGGGCGCTCCTCGAGGCGCTCGCCGGTTTCGGCACCCCGGTCGCCATCACCAGCGTCATGCTCATCGCCCTCGGCTTCCGGCCGATGAAGGCCGCGGTCGTCGCCCTCGTCGCCAACACCGCGCCGGTCGCGTTCGGTGCGCTCGCCGTGCCGATCACCACGCTCGCCACCGTGAGCGGGGAGTCGGAGCACCACCTCGCGCAGATCGTCGGTCGCCAGACCCCGCTGCTCGGGGTGTTCGTGCCGATGGCGCTCGTCTACATCGTCGACAAGGGCAAGGGCGTCCGGGCCACCCTGCCGGCCACCCTGGTGTGCGGAGTGGCCTTCGCGCTGGCCCAGTTCGCGACGTCCAACTTCCTGTCCACCCAGCTGACCGACATCGTCGCCGCGCTCGTGGGGGCCCTGGCCGTGGTGCTGCTGCTCCGGGTCTGGCAGCCCGCGACGGCGTACGTGGAGACCGAGACCGACGACGAGCTCGTCGGCGCCCGCAGCGGTTCCGCTGCCCGGGCGGCGGATGGCTCACCGGCCCGGGGTGCCGACACGTCCCACGAGGGCGGTCGCGCCACCGCAGCCCGCGGGCACGGCGGCAGCAGCCGGCGCCACGACGAGCCCGTCCCCTCGACCACGGCGGGTGACCTCGCGGCCCGCGACGCGGACCGGCAGGACAGCACCGCCGAGGTGGTCCGGGCCTACGCGCCGTACCTCATCATCATCGCGCTGTTCATCGTCGCGCAGCTGCCGGGCGTCAAGGACGCCCTCGACGCGCCGAGCCGGGCGTTCCGGTGGCCCGGTCTCGACGGGCTGAAGACGGCCTCGGGCAAGGACTCGACCCTGCCGGTGTTCAAGCTCAACTGGCTCAACGCCGCAGGCACCCTCATGCTCATCGCCGGCCTTCTGACCATCCCCGCGATCGGCATCTCGCCGCGCAAGGCCCTCACCGCCTACGGCGCGACCTACCGCCAGCTCGCGTCCGCGATCCTCACCGTCATGGCGGTGCTCGGCCTCGCCTACGTCATGAACTCCTCGGGCCAGACCGCGACCCTGGGGTCGTGGATGGCCGGTGCCGGGGCGGCCTTCGCGGTCCTGTCACCGATCCTGGGCTGGCTCGGTGTCGCCGTGACGGGGTCCGACACGTCGTCGAACTCGCTGTTCGGCGCGCTCCAGGTCTCGGCCGCCAAGGACGTCGGGCTCAGCCCGGCGCTCATGGCAGCGGCTAACTCCTCCGGCGGGGTGCTCGGCAAGATGATCTCGCCGCAGAACCTCGCCATCGCCGCGGCGGCCGTGGGCCTCTCCGGCCGCGAGGGCGACCTGTTCCGCCGGGTGGTCGGCTGGAGCCTGGGGTTCCTGGCGTTCATGTGCGTCGTGGTCTACCTCCAGTCCACGTCGGTGCTCGGCTGGATGTTGCCCTGAGCCCGGAGGAGGGCGGCTGCCCTCCCGGTCCGCGATGAGAGACGGGTGTGCCGCGCCGTGACCGGCGCGGCATACCCTCTCGGTAGGTCATGAGTGCCAGCGCCAAGCCCCGGCTCGCTGGCCGGCAACCCTCCTCCGCGGTGGGGTGCCCCGGGTGAGGACCAGGCGCACGGCACCTGCCGTGCGCAAGCGCGGGAGACCCACCACGTGTCCCGCACCGCCTCCGGCGGTGGCGACCTGCACCACTCCACCGTCGGCGACGGACCACGCCGACGCCGCACCCGCGGCACGAGAGTGAAGGTCACAGACATGAGCAACGCCAACTGGTCGTTCGAGACCCGCCAGGTGCACGTCGGGCAGGAGCCCGACTCAGCCACCGGGGCCCGCGCCCTGCCGATCTACCAGACCACCTCCTACGTCTTCAGGGACACCGAGCACGCAGCAAACCTGTTCGCGCTCAAGGAGTTCGGCAACATCTACACCCGCATCATGAACCCGACGCAGGACGCCGTCGAGCAGCGCGTCGCCTCGCTCGAAGGCGGCGTCGGGGCGCTGCTCGTGGCCTCCGGGCAGGCGGCCGAGACGCTCGCCATCCTCAACATCGCCGAGGCCGGTGACCACGTCGTGGCCAGCCCCAGCCTCTACGGCGGCACCTACAACCTGCTCAAGCACACCCTGCCCAAGTTCGGCATCCAGGTGAGCTTCGTCGCCGACCCCAACGACGTCGAGTCGTGGCGGGCAGCGGTGCAGCCCAACACGAAGCTGTTCTTCGGGGAGTCGATCTCCAACCCCAAGTCCGAGGTGCTCGACATCGAGGCCGTCGCCTCGGTCGCCCACGAGGTCGGGGTGCCGCTGGTCGTCGACAACACCATCGCCACGCCGTACCTCATCCGTCCCCTGGAGTGGGGAGCCGACGTCGTCGTGCACTCCGCCACGAAGTACCTCGGCGGCCACGGCACGTCGATCGCCGGCGTGATCGTCGACGGCGGCACCTTCGACTACGCCGCGGACCCGGAGCGGTTCCCCAACTACAACACCCCCGAGGAGAGCTACCACGGGCTCGTCTTCGCCCGGGACCTCGGCGTCGGCAGCCCGCTGGGCGCCAACCTGGCGTTCATCCTCAAGGCCCGGGTACAGCTGCTGCGTGACCTCGGCCCGGCGGTGGCGCCGTTCAACGCGTTCCTCATCGCGCAGGGCATCGAGACGCTGAGCCTGCGCCTCGACCGGCACCTGGAGAACACGCACAAGGTCGCGGCGTTCCTCCAGGCGCAGGACCAGGTGGAGAAGGTCGTGTGGGCGTCGCTGCCCGACCACGAGTCCTACAAGAAGGCGCGCAGGTACACGCCCCGGGGCGCGGGTGCGGTGCTGGCCTTCGAGATCGCCGGCGGCGTCGAGGCGGGGCGCCGGTTCGTCGAGGCGCTGGAGCTGCACAGCCACGTGGCCAACATCGGCGACGTGCGCTCCCTGGCCATCCACCCGGCCTCGACGACCCACTCCCAGGGCCCCGACAGCGACCGCCTCGCAGCCGGCGTGACCCCCGGCCTCGTGCGCCTCGCGGTGGGTATCGAGCACATCGACGACATCCTCGCCGACCTCGAGCAGGGCTTCATCGCCGCCAAGGGTGCCTGAGCCCCATCGAGACGGCCCGCCGAGGGCGGTGGGCGGGACACGCAGGACCCCGGGGCCGGTGCGGCCCCGGGGTCCTGCGACTGCGGTGTCAGCGGATCCTGACGATGGACCCCGTACCGGTCGGGTTGCCCTGGTCGTCCGTGGGAGCCAGCGTCCCGGCGTACAGGTGGCCGTTGCCGTACTCGACGGCGAGGGCGCCCGGCAGCATGGCAGCCGTGCTCTTGTGGCCGTTGCGGACCGCGGTCACCTTGCCACCGAAGAGCTCGGCCACGTACAGCGTGCCGTCGCTGCCCTGGGTGACGCTGGTCGCCCCGGCGAAGCCGGTCGCCACCCGGGTGGCGGCACCGGTCCACGGGTTAACCTTGTAGACCGAGCCGCGGGCGCCGGCCGACGGGTCCTCGGGCCCACCGGGCAGCGTGGAGACGTAGAGCATGCCGTCCATGCCCACCTCGACATCGGTCGGCACGGGCTCGAACTTGTACCGCTGGCCGGCGCAGTCCGGGATCCCGTTGGCGTCGGCGAACTCCTGGCTCACCAGGAGCGGCTGCGGCGGCAGGAGCGACAGCAGCGACACGTGACCGTTGTCGTCGACCTTCACCAGGTCGTTGCCACCGGCGTCCGCGACCACCCACGCGCCGTTCCACCGGGTGACGGCATAGGCGTGCGAGTCCACCTGGCCGGTGTAGGCAGCCAGGTCACCCAGTGCGCCGTTGGCGCAGGACGGGTCCTTGAAGCCGTAGTGGACGCGCTGGTCGGGGTTGCGCCTCGTCTCGAACGCGGTGAGGTTCGCGACCATGGTCTTGCTGCCACGCTTGACCGTGAGGGTGGCCTCGCCGGTGGTGTAGTCGAGGGTCGTGTAGGCGAGGGCGTTGTCGGTCTTCGCGACGCCGGACACCTCGCCGGGCATCGGCCCCTGGGCGAGCATGGTCAGCGAGCCGTCCCCGTTGACGCGGGAGACGGTGCTCGTGCCACCGTCGGCGACGTAGAGGCGGCCGTCGTTCGTCGCCAGGTGGAACGGTGCGACGACCTCGGAGTTGAGGACCTTGGGGGTCCAGGTGCGGGCTGCGGAGCCGGCGTGTGCGGACGCTGCGGGCGCCGCGATGAGGGCGGTCGCGGAGGCAACCGCGACGGCGATGGACCAACGACTCGAACGCATGGTGGTGGATCTCCTCCCAGAGTCAGCCCCGTGGTGCGTCACAGAGCACTTCGAGACACGCTAAGGAGGGGGCTGCGGGAGTGGGTACAGCAATGGGGTGACTGGTGGCCGGACCGCGGGTGGTCCAGCCGACGTAGTCGGCGGCGTCAGGTCGGTCAGCCGCGCCCGGCGCGCGTGAGGTCGGCGTACGTCGCGCGGTCCCACGTGTGCCGGAAGTCGGGGTCGGGGTGGCGCCACCCCTCGCCGTACAACCGCTCGAGGTAGACCAGCGGGTTGCGCGGCAGCGGCACCGGCACCCCGAGGAGCCGCCCCTGCGACGCCGGGAACATCAGGTCGCGGTCCAGGGCCCCACGCGTCCCGGGGTACCAGCTGATGGTGTCGCCCTCGAACAGGCCGACGAACACGTCCACCTGCTTGGAGCCGTTGAGTCGCACCTGCCGGTGCGCGGTGAAGTTGCCGGTGACGGTGTAGCCGAGGGGACGCAGGCACTGCTCGACCAGGGCGAGGCCGTCACCGAGCGTCGCCGCCTCGTGCGGGTCGAACCCGATGATGACGTCGAGGTCGTCGTCGTGGGGGATGAGGTCACCGTCACGCACGACGCACAGGGCGGCGCCGAAGCCGAAGCAGACCTGGGGCGTCAGGCCGCGCAGCGCCTCGGCGACCCGGGCCGCCAGCTCGATGTAGGTGACCTTCTCCGCCTCGCCCCAGAACCGGAAGCAGCGCTGCGGTCCGTGGACGGTCCACTCCAGCTGTCGGTCCGCCAGCAGGCCGGAGGTGACCGCGGCCCGGAAGGCGCGGCGGTCGGCTGCGCTGAGCTCGGTGTGGGCGTCCAGCGCCTCACGGGCACCGGTGTACTCGCCACCGAACGTCTGGGCCAGCAGGGGCAGCAAGGAGGTCACCGTCGGGTCGCCGCCGAGCTCCGTACGGTGCGTGAGCAGCCGGCGCAGCTCCCCGACGCGCGCCGCGTGGTCGTAGGCCACGAGCCAGGTGCCGCCGGTCTGCACCAGGACACGCAGTCCTCGGGCGCGCACCGCGGTCTCGCCGACGACGTTGCGCAACCGCAGCCGCTCGAGGTCGATCGGGGCGTCGAAGGCGAGCTCGAGCCACGCGGGCTCGTCGGCCTTGGTGTGGACCACGGTGCCTGACGGGTGGTCGAAGTCGAGCAGCCGCTGCAGGTCGAACCGCTCGCCGTAGCCCTTGTACCAGGAGCTGACCTCGAGGCGGGCCCCCGCGGTGCGGCCGTCGTCGGGTGAGTCGACCCCGATGTTCTGCAGGTGCAGGAACTGGCCCGGGGGCAGCTCGACCCTGACCCGCTCCACGCCGTGGCGCCGCACGACGAGCTCGAGCACACCACCCGGGGCGAGGTACTCGAGGTCGGGGAAGAGCGTGCGTGCCGACAGGATCACGTCGTCCAGCGCGCGGATGGCGCGGTCGTCCACCATGGGTCAGCGGCGGGTGAACAGCTCGCGGGCGCAGTACGCGTCGTCCTGCTTGTACTTGGCGAAGCCGAAGCCCTCGGCGGCGTAGGTGACCTCGAAGCCGCTGGCGAGGGCGTTGGCCTGGAAGCTCGACGGCGCCACGAATCGGCGGTAGTGCGCGTCGGTGACCTTGGCGCCGCTCTGGTCGCGGACCGTGCGGTACTCGACGGCCAGCACGTCGCCGGGGGAGGTGAGCTGGGTCGCCAGGGCGAAGAAGTCCTTCTCCTCCTCGTCGGTGATCGCGTGGACGAAGAAGCGGGCGTAGATGACCAGCTGCCCGTCGTGCTCGCCGGCGCGGCCGAGGCGACCCGGCAGCTCCGGGTCGTCGATGCTCGAGTGCAGGAAGCGGGCCTCCACCCCGAGCGCCTCGGCGAGGGTCTGGCAGCCCTTGACCGCCGACTCCGAGCCGTCGACCCCGGTCACGTCGTGGCCGTAGGAGGCGAAGAAGATCGAGTCGCGGCCGTTGCCGCAGCCCAGCTCGACCACGCGGCACGGCCCGGTGAGCTCGCCGGCCACGAAGGTCGCGAACTGCGACGGCAGCGGCCGGGCGACGGAGGAGCGGGAGGCGTAGTAGTCGTCCCAGTAGCCGGTGCGGTCGCCGGGCGCCGCGGCTGCGGTGGAGGAGTGCGAGGCAGTCATGTCGAGGAGGACCTGTCTTCGGCCGGCCGAGAGTTCACCGGGAGTTCATGTCCGGGCCACCCTAGACGAACGGCGGGCGCAGGTGTGGTACCTGCGCGGACGCGCGTGGGACCTGCAGCGGGCGACGGGTGCACCACGGGCGCGCCCGTATGCTGAGCCGGTGTCCAGCCCTGCTCCAGACCCCCGGCGACGCCGGGGACGGCGGGGGCGGCCGGCACCGGGGCGGTCCGCACCGCCGCAGCGGAGACCGGACATCCCGGTCCCGCCGCTCAACTACCCCGAGCAGCTGCCCGTCGTCGCGCGCAAGGACGACATCGCGGCCGCCATCCGCGACCACCAGGTCGTCATCGTCGCGGGGGAGACCGGCTCCGGGAAGACGACGCAGCTGCCGAAGATCTGCCTCGAGGTCGGGCGTGGCCGGGCCGGGCTCGTCGGCCACACCCAGCCCCGGCGCATCGCGGCGCGGTCGGTCGCCGAGCGCATCGCCGAGGAGCTCGAGGTCGAGCTCGGCACGGCGGTCGGCTACCAGGTCCGGTTCACCGACGAGAGCAGCGACGACACCCTCGTCAAGGTGATGACCGACGGCATCCTGCTCAACGAGATGCAGCGCGACCGCCTGTTGCGCAAGTACGACACGATCATCATCGACGAGGCGCACGAGCGCAGCCTCAACATCGACTTCATCCTCGGCTACCTCAAGCAGCTGCTCCCACGACGCCCCGACCTCAAGGTCGTCATCACCTCGGCGACCATCGACCCCGAGCGCTTCGCCGAGCACTTCGCGGACGCGCGCACGGGGGAGCCGGCGCCGATCATCGAGGTGTCCGGGCGCACCTACCCCGTAGAGCTCCGCTACCGCCCGCTGGTCGACCCGGACCGTCCCGACGACACCGAGCGTGACCAGGTCACCGGTGTCTGCGAGGCGGTCGAGGAGCTGTGGACCGAGAACCGCGAGGGCGACATCCTCGTGTTCCTCTCCGGCGAACGCGAGATCCGCGACACGGCCGACGCCCTGTCCTCGATGGACCTGCCGCAGACCGAGGTCCTCCCGCTCTACGCGCGACTGTCCGCGGCGGAGCAGCACCGCGTCTTCGGCCGCGCCTCGGGACGGCGGGTCGTGCTCGCGACCAACGTCGCCGAGACGTCGCTGACGGTGCCGGGCATCCGGTACGTCGTCGACGCGGGCACCGCGCGCATCTCCCGGTACAGCCAGCGCACCAAGGTGCAGCGGTTGCCGATCGAGCCGGTGTCGCAGGCCAGCGCCAACCAGCGCGCCGGCCGGTGCGGGCGCGTGGCGGACGGCATCTGCATCCGGCTCTACTCCGAGGAGGACTACGACAGCCGCCCCGAGTTCACCGAGCCCGAGATCCAGCGCACCAGCCTCGCCGCGGTCATCCTGCAGATGACGTCGCTGGGGCTGGGCGACGTGTCGCGCTTCCCGTTCGTCGACGCCCCCGACCCCCGCCAGGTGGCCGACGGGGTGCGGCTGCTCGAGGAGCTGCAGGCCTTCGACATCGCCGACGACGCCGGCGAAGGGGCGGACGGGGACACCCGCGACCGGCCGCGGAGGGGACGTGGGCGCGGCCGTCAGCTGACGCCGTACGGCCGCTCGCTCGCCCGGCTGCCCGTGGACCCGCGGCTCGGGCGCATGCTCATCGAGGCGGGCAAGCTGGGGTGCACCCGCGAGGTGCTCGTCGTCGTCGCCGCCCTGTCGATGCAGGACCCCCGCGAGCGACCGGCCGACAAGCAGACGCAGGCCGACCAGTCGCACGCGCGGTTCAAGGACGAGCACTCCGACTTCGTCTCGCTGCTCAACCTGTGGGCCTACCTCAAGGAGCAGCAGAAGGCGCTGAGCCACAGCGCGTTCCGGCGCATGTGCCGCACCGAGTTCCTGCACTACCTCAGGGTGCGCGAGTGGCAGGACCTGCACAGCCAGCTGCGCAAGGCCTGCCAGGACGTGGGCATCGACCCCAGGCAGGCGACGGCAGCGCCCGGCGAGGCCCCGAACGCCGACCTCGTCCACCAGGCCCTGCTCGCCGGGCTGCTGTCGCACGTCGGTGTCCGCGACGAGGCCAAGCGCGACTACCTCGGTGCGCGCGGTGCACGGTTCTCCATCTCCCCGGGCTCGACGCTGTTCCGGAGGCAGCCGGCGTTCGTCATGTCCGCCGAGCTCGTCGAGACCACGCGCCTGTGGGCCCGCACCAACGCCAGGATCGACCCCGTGTGGGCCGAGCGGCTCGCGCCGCACCTGGTCAAGCGCACCTACTCGGAGCCGCGCTGGTCGCGCAAGCAGGGTGCCGCCCAGGCCACCGAGCGGGTGACCCTGTACGGCGTGCCGCTCGTCGCGGCGCGCACCGTGAGCTATGCGCGGGTCAACCCCGAGGAGTCCCGCGAGCTGTTCATCCGGCACGCGCTCGTCGAGGGTGACTGGGACACCCACCACGCCTTCTTCCGTGCCAACCAGGCTCTCCTGCAACGGCTCTCCGAGCTCGAGGAGCGCGCCCGGCGCCGCGACATCGTCGTCGACGACGAGGACCTCGTCACCTTCTACGAGCAGCGCGTGCCGGCAGAGGTCGTCTCGCAGCGGCACTTCGACCGCTGGTGGAAGGACGCCCGGAAGCAGACCCCGGACCTCCTGACGTTCACCGAGGAGATGCTCACCCGCGACAGCGCCGACGAGGTCTCGGCCAGTGACTACCCCCGGGTCTGGCGACAGGGCGGCCTCGAGCTCCCCGTCACCTACCAGTTCGAGCCGGGTGCTGCTGCCGACGGCGTGACGGTGCACATCCCGCTGCAGGTGCTCAACCAGGTGGTCGACGAGGGGTTCGACTGGCAGGTGCCGGGGCTGCGTCCCGACCTCGCGACGGCGCTGATCCGAGCCCTGCCCAAGGCGACCCGTCGCCACTTCGTCCCCGCGCCGGACCACGCGGCGGCAGCTCTGGCTGACGTGCAGCCCGGCGGTGGCCGACGCCTCGACGAGGAGCTGGCCCGGGTGCTGCACGCGAAGACCGGCACCCGCATCCCGCCGGAGGACTGGGGCGTCGACCGCGTCGCCGACCACCTGCGCATCACCTTCAGCGTCGAGGACGACCGCGGGCGCGTGGTCGGCAGCGGCAAGGACCTCGGCGCCCTGCAGGAGCAGCTGGCCGGCCAGGTGCAGCGCCGGATGTCGCGAGCCAGCGCGTCAGTGGAGCGAAAAGGGCTGCAGCGATGGGACTTCGGCACTCTGCCGGAGACCTTCGAGGCGCGGTCCGGTGGTCAGGTCGTCCACGGCTACCCGGCCCTGGTGGACCGCGGGACGTCCGTCGACCTCCAGGTGCTGGCGGGGGAGCGCGAGGCCCAGGCCGCGACCGCGCTGGGGGTGCGCCGGCTCCTGCTGCTCAACACCACCGCACCGTGGAAGCGTGTCCTCGCGCGGCTCACCAACACCCAGAAGCTCGTCCTCGCGGACAACCCGCACGGCTCGGTGCCCGCGCTGCTCGAGGACTGCCTCGCGTGCGCGGTCGACGCACTCGTGGCAGAGCGGCCCGGTGGGGCCACTGCGGTGCGCGACGAGGCCGCCTTCGAGGAGGTGCTCGGCGCCGTGCGCACCCACGTCGCCACCCGGGTCCTGCTCGTCGTCGACGAGGTCGAGCCAGTGCTCGCCGCTGCCCGGGAGGTCAGGGCCGAGCTCGCCCGGCTCACGTCACCCGCGACGGCCGCGCTGACCGCGGACGTCCGGGCCCAGCTCGACAGCCTCGTGTATCTCGGCTTCGTCGCCGACACGGGCCTGGACCACCTCGGGCACCTGCGCCGCTACCTGCGCGCCATGGTGCAGCGCCTGCAGAAGTCGACGTCCTCTCCCGCGGCCCTGGCCCGCGACGCCGCCAGCCAGGAGGTCGTGGACCGGGTGGAGGTCGCGTACGCCGACCTGCTCGACTCCCTGCCGCCGGTGGATCGCCGCTCCGCCCCCGTGCGCGCCGTGGGGTGGATGGTGGAGGAGCTTCGGGTGAGCCTGTTCGCCAACGGTCTCGGCACGGCGTACCCCGTGTCGGAGAAGCGGATCCGCGCCGCGCTCGAGGCCCTCGACGCCTGACGCGCCCCTCGACGCCTGACGCGTCCGGGGGAACGGCTGACGCGACCCCGGGAACGGGTTCGGGGGCACCGGGGCGACGCGTACGTCGCTCCGGTGCCCCCGAACCCTCGGTCTGGCGGGGCGGTGCCGTCAGGCGAGGTGCACGTTCTCGTGGCCCTCGGTCGACAGCTTCTCGTGCTTGACGTTGAGGAACGCGAAGGTGATCGCGGCCGCGACCAGGATCATCGAGGCACCGACGAGGTAGGCGCGGCCCGACCCGTAGGTCTGCGCCTGGAGGCCGATGACGGCCTTGGCCTGGCCGATCTGCTCGGGCGTCATGCCACCCGCAGCGGCCTTGGCCTGCAGGGCGCCGCCGAGCTCGCCGGCCCGGTCGGCCAGCGCGCTGGCGAAGACCGTGCTGAGCGTGGCGAGGCCGAGCGAGCCACCGACCTGCTGCATCGTGTTGAGCACCGCGGAGGCGACACCCGAGTCCTCCTGGGCGACACCGGCCACCGCGGTGAGGGTCATCGGCACGAAGACCAGGCCCATGCCGAACGCCATGACGACGATGAACGGCAGCAGGTGGGCGGCGTAGGAGCTGTCGACCTCGAGGCGGGAGAACCCGAACATCGCAGCCGACGCGAGCACCGCACCGGTGCCGGAGATCCAGCGGGGGTCGACCCGCGTCATCAGGGCGGAGGCGACCTGCGCCGCGATGACGATGCCGAACGAGAACGGCAGGAACGCGAAGCCGGCCTTGAGCGGGGAGTACCCGAGCACCTGCTGGATGTAGAGGCCCAGGAAGTAGAACATCGAGAACATCGCCGCGCCCACGACCAGCATGACGACGAACGAGGTGCCGCGCGTGCGGTCCTGGAGGATGCGGATCGGGAGCAGCGGGTGCTCCGAGCGCGACTCGACGAGCATGAAGACCCCGAGCAGGACCACACCTGCGACGAGCGTCCCGACGGTGACGGCGTCGCCCCACGAGGTGCTGGCGGCGTGGGTCAGGCCGTAGACGAGCGAGGCGAGGCCCAGGGTGCCGGTGACGGCGCCGGGGACGTCGAGGGTGCCGCGACCGCGCTCGGACTCCTTGAGCACGCGCGGCGCGAGGAAGACCACGAGCAGGCCGATCGGGACGTTGATGAAGAACGTCCAGCGCCAGGACGCCTCGGTCAGCGCACCGCCGAGGATGAGGCCGATGGCGGCGCCGGCACCGGACATCGCGGCGTACACACCCATGGCGCGGTTGCGCGCCTGGCCGGCCGGGAAGGTCGTGGTGATCAGAGCCAGGGCGGTGGGGGAGGCGAGTGCGGCGCCGACACCCTGCAGGGCGCGGGCGCCGAGCAGGATCGCCTCGGTCTGGGCGATGCCACCGACGAGCGAGGCGGCGGCGAAGACGATGACACCGGTCATGAAGACCTTGCGGCGGCCGAAGAGGTCGCCGAGGCGCCCACCGAGGAGCAGCAGGCCACCGAACGCGAGGGTGTAGGCGTTGACGACCCACGAGAGGTTGTCCGGCGTGAAGCCGAGGTCCTTCTGCAGGTGCGGCAGGGCGATGTTCACGATGGTGCCGTCGAGCACGACCATGAGCTGGGCCGCACTGATGACCGTCAGGGCGAGTCCGAGGCGCTGCGGGACCCTGGAGGCCTGCGGGCTCTCGGGCGTCGAGGCGTGCTCGAGCGCAGAGGTGGAAGACATGGCTGTCCTAGCTGGTGTGGGTGGAGCGGGATGAGTGGAGTGGGCCGCAGGGCCCGTACGGAGCGGGTGGTTCAGTCGCGCTGCACCGTGGCCGCGCAGGCCGGGAGGACGACGCTGTCCACCAGGGTGACGAGGCGGTCCTGCGACGGGTGTGAGCCCGTGAGCATCGCCTCGTGGATCGAGATGGCCGGCAGCAGGCGTGCCAGCAGGTCGAGGTCGGCCCCGGGGCCGACCTCACCGCGCTGCTGGGCAGCGCGGAAGATGTGGACGGCCGAGGCCATCTTGGGGGCGATGAGCCGCGTCATGATCGCGTCGTGGAGCTCGCGGTCGCGGTGCATCGCGTTCATGAGCGACCCGAAGACCTTGACGGGCTGGTCGTCGGCGAGGCCGCCCTTGGCGCAGGCCTGGGAGATCAGGTCGCCGCGCAGCGTGCCGGTGTCGGGGAACCGGTCGGCCTCGACGCCCAGCATCAGCTCGAGCGCGTCGACGACGAGGTCGACCTTGGCGGGCCAGCGCCGGTAGAGCGTGGCCTTGGACGCCTTGGCGGCGCCGGCCACCGCGTCGAAGCTCAGCTTGTCGTAGCCCAGCTCGACCAGTGTCTCGAGCGTCGCCTCGAGGATCTCGCGCTCCCGCTCGCCCTCCACGCGGGGACGCGTGCGGACGGACTCCTCGTGGGTCGAGGTGGCGGTGGAGGAGGGGGGAGTCACGCTGGTCCTTCGATCGATGGTACGAAACTGTTTCGTTTCATCGGAACCATACGACGGCCCCGTGCATTCCCGCAACGTGATTGCGTGCACTCGTGCCGGACTCATGCCGTCGGCGGACCCGCACCGAGGAATCCCCTGTCATGCTGAGGCGTTGGCACTGTGGAACATTCCTCGAGAACCACCCACCGCTGGAGTCATCGTGCTGAACCCATCCGAGCTCTACCACTTCGAGACCGACACCGACCCGCAGGAGCTGCGGGCCTCGGTCATGCTCGTCGCACTGGGCGGCTTCATGGACGCCGGCCACACGCAGCGACTCCTCACCGACCACCTCCTGTCCTCGGGGGAGTCCACCGTGGTGGCGGCCTTCGACACCGACCAGCTCGTCGACTACCGGGCCCGCCGTCCCGCCATGGTCTTCGACGCCAACCGGTGGATGAGCTACGACGACCCCTGCCTGGCGCTGCACCGGCTCACCGACCGTGATGGCACGCCGTACCTGCTCCTCACCGGACCCGAGCCGGACTTCCAGTGGGAGCGGGTCACCGAGGCCGTGCGCCAGCTCGTGGTCCTGCTGGGGGTGGACCTGGTCGTCACCGCCCACGGCATCCCCATGGCGGTGCCGCACACCCGGCCGATCGGGCTCACCTCGCACGCCACCGACCCGCGGCTGGTCCCGTTCCAGGACAGCCCGTTCGGCCGCGTCGAGGTCCCCGGCAGCCTGGCCTCCCTGCTCGAGCTGAGGCTCGGCGAGTCCGGCCACGACGCCCTCGGGTTCGCCGTGCACGTGCCCCACTACCTCGCCCAGGCGGAGTTCGCCGACGGTGCCGTCACGGCGCTCAACGCCATCGTGGCGGCCACCGGCCTCGACCTCCCGTCGGACGACCTCGTCGCCCAGGCGGGTCTCAACCGGGCCGAGATCGCCCGCGAGATCGAGGGGTCGGAGGAGGTCTCGCAGGTCATCGCCGCGCTGGAGCGCCAGTACGACACCTTCAGCGAGGGGCGCCAGAAGCCGAGCCTGCTGGCCACCGACGTCAGCGAGCTGCCGTCGGCCGACGAGATCGGCGCCGAGTTCGAGCAGTTCCTGCGCGACGTCTCGGACGACGGCCCGTCGGCCGGCCCCACGCCCTGACCGTCGGCCAGCACGGCCCGACGGTTGGGTCCCACGCCCTGACGGTCGCGGCCGCCGGGTAGGTCTCAGACCTTGGCGTGCCGCGCGCGGGCGAAGCTGTAGAGGCCGAACGCCGCGAAGCCCAGCGCCATGACGACGAGCAGCGTGGTCCCGAACGGCTGGTCGCGCAGGGACTTGAGCGCGCCGTCGAGGCCGCTGGCCTCCTTGGCCTTCTTGTGCAGGGCGGCGGCGACGAACAGGATGCCGACGATGGCCAGGGCCACGCCCTTGGCGACGTAGCCGACCTGCCCGGCCCGGGTGGCCCAGGTGCCGGGGTGGCTCTCGAGGTCCTGCAGGAACTTCTTCTTGGCACCCTTGTAGACGTGGTAGGCCCCGACGACGATCACGGCGAGGCCGACGATGACGACGAGGATCCGGCCGCCGGGCTTCTGCAGCAGGCTCGCGGTGAAGTCGATGCTCTGGCTGCGGCTGTTGCTGCTCGACTTCCCCCGCGCGAACCCGAACGCCGACCAGGCCAGGGCGAGGTAGACGACGGCCTTGCCGCCGGCCTTGGCGCGTCCTCCCCAGGCGTCCGCGTCGTCGCCGGGGTGGCCCACGATGGCATCGGCGACCTGCCACAGCGCCAGGCCGAGGAAGCCGATGACCCCGACCCACAGGAGCAGCTTGCCGAGGCCGTTCCCCGCGAGGGAGGCCAGCGCGCCGCTCTGGTCGGCGTTCTTGCCGCCCCCGCCGAACGCGACCTGCAGCGCGATCCAGCCGATCAGCAGGTGGAGCAGGCCGCTCGTGGCGTAGCCGACCCTGGCGAGACCCTCCACGGCGGGGTGGTCAGAGGCCTCCGAGGCCGCCTGCTTGACGTCGTTGCCATCCATGGGGGACACCTAACCACCAAACGCCTCAGGTCACGTCCGCCTCGTCGAATGTCCGCGCTCAGTCCTTGGCCTCCGACCACCGGTGGATGACCGAGGCGTCGGCGACGAAGCGCACCTGCGTCGACCCGGTCCACCGCCGGGCGCTGTCGTCGAGGGCCGTCGCCACCCGTCGCATCGTCTCCTGCGCGTGCTCCTGCGGCACGTGCACGAGCAGCTCGTCGTGCAGGCACAGCACGATCTGCGCCCCGAGGCCGCGGGTGGTCGCCCGGACCGTGGCGGCCCAGGCCTTGAACAGCTCGGCCGCGCTGCCCTGGATGACGGCGTTGCGAGCGAACCTTCCCCGCGCCGCGTCGTAGGCAGCGGCCCCCTCCGCAGGGACGTCGGCGAGCACCGTGTCGAGCCGGATGAGCCGACCACCGAAGGTGCGCAACGGTTCCCGCCGCAGGCCCGACTCGTAGGCCCGGTCGAGGTAGCCCATCGCGACCGGGTACGCCCGCTCGAGCCCCTTGAGTGCCTCACCCGCGGCGCCGCTGCGCTGGCCGTACATCGCGGCGAGCACCGCGACCTTCGCGACCGGGCGCTCGACGCCGAGGGTCGCGGCGACGGGGGCGTAGAGGTCGTCGGCACGCGTGGCGGCGGCGAACGCGGCGTCACCGGCGACGACGGCCAGCACCCGCGGCTCGATCTGGCCGAGGTCGGCACGCACGAGGACGTGCCCGGGGTGTGCGGCGACTGCGGGGCGCAGCGCCGTGGGCAGGTTGTGCAGTCCGTTCTGCGCCGTCATCCGGCCGGCGGCGCCGTCGCACGCCGACCACCCGCCGCGGAGCCGGTCGTCGGGACCCACGTGCGTGTCCAGCCAGTGGTGGCCGTAGGTCGTGGCGATGCGCTCGGCCTTGCGCCACTCCAGCAGGGCACCGACCACCGGGTGGGTGTCGCGAAACGGCTCCAGGACCCACTTGCGCGTGTTGGGGACGACGACCCCCACCGAGGCCAGCAGCTCCCGGACCTGGACGGGGTTGCGCAGGTCGGTCGAGCCCCGACCCGGCGTGTGCGCGAGGACGGCTGCGTCGCGCTCGGCCCTGATCCGGCGCGCGTCCGCCTCGTCGGTGGGCCGGGGGCCGGCGCTCGCGGTGATGAGCTGCTCGGCTGCCTGCCGGTCGATGGGGAGCCCGTCCCGCTCCAGCTCCACGCAGAGGTATGCCGCCGCCGACTCGGAGTGGGCCGCGGCCACGCTGCGTGGACCCAGGGCGCCGAGCGCGGTGGCCTGGGCCTCGGCGCACGCCAGGGCCGCCCGACCCCAGGCGACCAGCGCCTCGTCGGTGGGCCTCCAGGTGGCGGTGCCCGCCTCCGCGACGAGGTAGCCGTCGCTGCGGACCACCTCGTCGGCCGGTGCCTCCTCGGTGGCGTGGAAGTCGAACAGGTCCCCCCGCGAGGGCGCGGGCACGGCGCCGAGGGCCAGCCCGTGGGCGGTGGCCCATGCGACCGGCGGGCCGGCCTCCCACCCGCCGACGAGCAGGCGGTGGGCCTCGGCGACGTCCCAGCACCGGGCCACCGGCACCCGCGCGGCGACCAGGGCCGCGGTGTCACGGGAGGCCGCCCACCACACCAACCGTGCGCCCGACTCCACGAGGGCAGCCGCCCTGGGGACGACCTGCTCCGCCGGCAGGCACTCGCTCGCGCCGTTCCCGACGACGGCCGTCCGGCCGTCAGGGGCGGCGACGAGGGCGACGAGGGGTGCTGGCATGGCAGCGCCATCCTGTCAGGCGGCGCCGACGCCTCCGCGCAGTGAACAAGTGAAGGGTCGCCAACGCCCCGTTCACCACCGGGATTTGGCACAGTGCCGAACGTGCCCGATCCGCAGGGCACTGGAAGCAAACCCCCACACCAGGAGGACAAACCATGACCTATCGCCCCCACCGCCTGCGCGGCGTGGCGTTCGCCGCATCGGGCGCCCTGCTCGCGGCAACGATGATGGTGGCCGGGACGGCCGCCGCGTCGACGACGGCGCAGGACGCCTCCACCCCCGTGCCGGTGTCCACGCCCGACGGCTACCTCATGAGCTACGTCGTCAACGCCAAGGTCGCCAACCCGGGCCAGACGCGCCTCGTGGAGCGCGCGGTCGAGGCCTCCGGCGGTGTCGTGGTGCAGTCCTGGCCCCAGATCGGCGTGGTCGTGGCCCACTCCGACCGCCAGGCCTTCCGGGCCGACGTGGTCAGGAACGGCGGCAACGCCGTCGAGTCGGTGGGCGCCAGCCGCACCGCAGCGGTGAGCGAGGGCACCCCCACCGACCTCTCGCCGTCGTGGGGCAAGGGCGCCTCGGGCTACCAGAAGGGCCACGCCAAGCCGGCCAACGGCGACCTCTCCAGCGGCGACGCCCGCCTCGACGCCGTGGTCGCGGACCCGCGCGAGGGCGAGCAGTGGGACAACGCGCAGATCAAGGCCGACCAGGCCCACCGGGTCACCGACGGCTCGCGTGACGTCCTCGTCGGCGTCCTCGACAGTGGTATCGAGGCCACCCACCCCGACCTCGCGGCCAACATCGACGCGGCCGACTCGGTCAACTGCACGGCGGCGGGCCGTCCTGACATGACGCCGGGCGCCTGGGGTCCCACGACCTCCGGTCACGGCACCCACGTCGCCGGCACCATTGCAGCCGCCCGCAACGGCGTCGGCATCGTCGGCGTCGCCCCGAACGTTCGCCTCGCGTCGGTCAAGGTCGTCAACGACGACGGCTTCATCTACCCGGAGTACGCCATCTGCGGTTTCGTGTGGGCCGGCCTGCACAAGATGGACGTCACCAACAACAGCTACTACGTCGACCCGATGGAGTTCTGGTGTGACGACCAGCCCGACCAGGCTGCGGTGCGCACCGCCGTCGAGCGCGCGGTGACCTGGTCCACGAAGCAGGGTGTCGTCCACGCGGCTGCCGCCGGCAACTCCGGCAAGGACCTGGCCAACAAGACGACCGACACCGCCAGCCCCAACGACACCAAGCCGATCGCGCGCACGATCAACAACGGCTGCAAGGACATCCCGACCGAGCTGCCCGGTGTCGTGACCGTCTCGGCGACGACCCAGGCGACGTCGCTGGCGTCGTTCTCCAACCGTGGCCTCGGTGTCATCGACGTCGCGGCCCCGGGCCGGTCGATCCTGTCGACCTACCCCGGCGGTACCTACGCCCGGCTCAGCGGCACCTCGATGGCCTCGCCGCACGTCGCGGGGGTCCTCGCCCTGATGAAGTCGGCGCACCCGTCGTGGACGCCTGCGCAGCTCATCGACGCACTGGGTGCCCAGGCCGACGACCACGCCTGCGCCCCCGCCGAGGGCAACGCGGGCCCGGCCTGCACCGGTCCGGCGACGGACAACAGCTACTACGGCGAGGGCATCGTCGACGCCCTCGACGCGGTGAGCTGACCGACCGGTCCGTCACCACCCGTACGGCACGAGGCCGCGGTCCCCGAGTGGGGGCCGCGGCCTCGTGGCGCCGGCGCCACACGCGAGGATGCGGCGACCATGCGAGAAGTGTTGCTACGACTGGGACTTGAGCGCGGTCTGCCGCTTGATCCGGCTGAGCATCCCGACCATGCCGCGCAGGCGCAGGGGAGAGACTGCCTCGCCGAGGGAGAACTGGTACGGAGCGGCCTCGGGCACGGCGAGCACCTCGTCGACCGTCAGGCCGTCGAGCCCCTCGTGCAGGATCCCCGCGAAGCCCCGCGTCGTGGGCGCCTCGGGCGGAGCCGAGAAGTAGAGGTGGACCGGGCGGCGCCCCGGCTCGTCGGCAGGCTCGTCGGCGACCTCGACGGCGAGGAAGATCGGCGACTGGCACTCGTGCACCTGCTCCATCGAGTCCAGCGACCCGGCGTAGCGCTCGGGCAGCTCGGGCAGGCCCTCGCTGAACTCCAGCAGCAGCTGCAGCCGTTCGGGTGCGGTGAGCTCGGCGAAGTCGTCCGCGATCTCACGCAGCGCGGCCGGGAGCTCCACGGTGCCGGTCACTTCGGTGCACCCTGCTCGACGGGCACGCGCACCGAGTTGCCCCACTCGGTCCACGAGCCGTCGTAGTTGCGGACGTCGTCGAAGCCGAGCAGGTGGGTCAGGACGAACCAGGTGTGTGACGAGCGCTCACCGATGCGGCAGTAGGCGATCGTGGCGTCGGTCGGCTGCAGTCCCTGCTCGGTGAGGTAGATGGCCTCGAGGTCCTCGCGCGACTTGAACGTGCCGTCCTCGTTCGCCGCGCGGGCCCACGGGACCGACCGCGCACCGGGGATGTGGCCGCCGCGCATGGCGCCCTCCTGCGGGTAGTCGGGCATGTGCAGCAGCTCACCGCTGAACTCGCCGGGGGAGCGGACGTCGACCAGCGCGCCGCCGAGGTGGGCGAGGACGTCCTCCTTGAACGCGCGGATCGGCGCATCGGCGCGCTCGACCACCGGGTACGGAGCCCGCGCGGAGGTGTCGACGGACGGCACCTCCTTGGTGAGCTCGCGGCCCTCGGCCACCCACTTGGCGCGGCCGCCGTCGAGGAGGCGCACGTCCTCGTGCCCGAACAGGCTCATCACCCACAGGGCGTAGGCGGCCCACCAGTTGTTCTTGTCGCCGTAGATGACGACCGTGGTGTCGCGCGCGACGCCGCGGGCGGTCATCACCGCGGCGAACTGCTCGGCGTCGACGTAGTCGCGCACCACGGCGTCGTTGAGGTCCTGGTGCCAGTCGAGCTTGAGCGCCCCGGGGATGTGGCCGGTGTCGTAGAGCAGGACGTCCTCGTCGGACTCCAGCACGACGATGCCGTCGGGGGCGCCGACGCGGCCCGCCTCGACCTGGTCCGCGAGCCACTCGGTGGACACGAGGCGCTCGGGGTGCGCGTACCCGGTGGGGGAGGAGTCGGTGGTGATGTCGGTGTGCTCAGCCATGTCCCCAAGGCTAAACCTGCTGGTCACGCGCCCCTCTGGCAGGATGGCGCGCAAGGGTGGCCGGTCGGCCACCCGGCACCGAATGCAGGGAGAGTCGCATGGGTTTCCTCGGGCTGGGCTCCGAAGACGTGCAGGTCAGGCCGGCCTCGGCCCTCGAGCAGGCCAAGGCGGGGCGCGAGGACACGGGGATGTTCTCGGGCGCCGTGACCGGCCTCGTCGAGCAGCTGCTCGACCTCGGGATCGACGGCAAGGGACCGTTCGACTCCGCGCAGAAGGTCGCCGACGTCAAGCGTGCAGAGCGACCGGATGCCGAGAACGCCGTCGACGCCGTCGTCCAGGCGCACCTGAAGCTCGCGGCCGCCGGAGGGTTCGTCACCGGGCTCGGCGGCTTCATCACGCTGCCCGTGGCCCTGCCGGTCAACGTCGTGGAGTTCTACGTCGTGGCCACCCGCACGGTGGCAGCCATCGCCTCCCTGCGCGGCTACGACATCAAGCAGCCCGAGATCCGCTCCGCCGTCCTGCTCACCCTGGTGGGCGCGGACGCCGACGACCTGCTGAAGAAGGCGGGCGTCATGAGCACCGGACGGCTCTCCAACCTCGCCGCGCAGCGCCTGCCCGGACCGGCGCTCATGGTCGTCAACAAGGCGGTCGGCTTCCGGCTGCTGTCGACCGCGGGCAAGAAGACGCTCGCCAGGTTCGGCAAAGGGGTCCCGGTGATCGGTGGCGTCGTCGGCGCAGGACTGGACACCTACCTGCTCAAGCGGATCGCCGACCACGCCCGGCACGAGTTCCCGCCCCGGCCGAAGGGGCACTGAGCCCGGCCGGCCACCCCGGCCGGTCTGGGAGCCGCGGACCCCGAAGGCGCCCGGCGACCGGGCGCTGGCGGAACCAGGGGAATCACCCGGCCGTCAAGGTGGTTGGAACCGTGTTCGGGTGCAGCCGCACCCGCACGACCGGACCAGAGGAGACGAACCATGGCTGTGAACCGCTGGGGAGCCCTGCGCACCATCGCCTCGGCCCTGCGCACCGCGTTGCGCCCGGGCACCCCGTCGATGGGGGAGCGCGCTGCGAGCGTGCCACGACTGGTGCGGGCGACCTTCCGGGGTGAGTACACCGGTACCTCCCGCGGGCGCCTGCTCATGATCGTGGCCGCGCTCGGGTACGTCGTGTCGCCCATCGACGTCGTGCCCGAGGCCTTCCTGTCCGTCCTGGGACTGGCCGACGACGCCGTGGTGGCCTCGTGGATCGCGGCCGCGCTGGTCAACGAGACCGAGTCGTTCCTGCGCTGGGAGCGGACCGCGGCCCCGGTCGGCGCCGACGCCCCGGGCCGTCGCACGTGGCGCAGCCGCGGTGCCGGTCGCACCGTGCCCAGCCACGTCGTGCGCTGACGGTCCAGCCGCCCGGCGCGAGCTGACGCGGGGCGCTGACGCGGGGCGCTGACGCCCCGGCGCGCTCGTTCGTCCACAGGCGCGCCGGGGCGGCTGCCCCCTCCACAGCGTGCGGGCCGGGGTCTCGTCCGGGGCCGCCGGGGCCGCGACGGTAGGTCCATGGAACCCATCCGGCTCACCGGTCCCGCAGACGTCCTGTCCGTGCTGCCGTACCAGCTCGGCTACCACCCGAGCGACTCACTCGTCCTCTGCGCCCTGCGCGGCGGACGCCTCGGGATGATCGAGCGGATCGACCTCCCACCGCCCGAGCACCTCGCGGAGGCGTGCAGCTCGGTCGTGGCCCCCATGGTCCGCGAGGACCCCGACGGGGTGCTGCTGGTCGGCTACGAGACCGAGGCCGGTGCCTCGACGGAGTTCTCCGACGCGGTGCGTGACGCGCTCGTCGGGTGCGGCATCCGGGTGGTCGACCGGATGGTCGTGCACGACGGCTGCTGGTCCGCGCCGGACTGTGCGTCGGGGTGCTGTCCCTCCGCCGAGGACGCGCAGCCGGTGCCGCGCGACGTCCCCGCGCTCGCGGACTTCGTGGCCCTCGAGGTCGCGCCGCTGCAGGGCCGGGACGACCTCGCCGCCATCGTCCGTGCCGACGGCGGGCTCGCGCCGGCCGTGGCTGCACTGCTCGCCCGGCGCGGAAGGGCCTCGACGGTGCGGTCGGTCGGCGGCGGAAGCCGGGCCGAGGCCGTGCAGCGCCTTCGGCACCTGGCGACCTGGGCCCTGGTCCTGGACGTCGGCGTCGACGCGAGACCGGTGGAGTCCCTCACCGCCGACGACGTGGCCGACCTCGTGGACAGCCTGCTCGACGTGGGGCTCAGGGACGCCGTCATCGCCTGGCTCTGCCCGGGCACCCTCCCGCTCGAGCTGCTGCCGGACGACCTCGCCGACGCCGTGGCCGTGAGCCTGCCCGCACCCGTGTGGGCCGGGCGCGCGGACGGTGGCACCGCAGGGGTGGTCGCGGGCCGACGACTGCTGGCGCGGCTGCAGTGGGTGGTGCGGGCGGTCCCCGACGACGTCGCGGCCCCGGTGCTGACGGTGCTGGCCAACTACGCGTGGTGGCTCGGTGACGGCGCGCTCACCAGGGTCGCGCTCGACCGGGCCCTTGCCCACGACCCCGGCTACCGGCTCGCCCTCCTGCTGGAGCGGATGGTCGACCTCGGGCTGCGCTCCCCGTCCGAGCCCGGGGCCGGTGTGCCTGCCTGAGCGGAGTGGGTCCAGTGTCCGGACGACCCGGACGAGAGGAGCACCGGCTCGTATGATGGGCGCAGGTGATGAGTCCCAGCGCCAAGCCCCGGCTTGCTGGGCGGCAACCCTCCTCGCGGTGGGGTGCCCCGGGTGAGGACCTGGCCGACCCTGATCCGGGCGGCAAGCGCGATGCCCCAGGAGTACCCCGATGACGACCACCTCCCGTCCGCCGACGACCTCTGGCGCCTGGCGCGAGGGCGACCCCGTGGGCAGCCGGCGCTTCGTCGGCCTCGGGGCCGTCGAGCTCGAGCGCGGCGGTGTGCTGCCCGACGTCACGGTCGCCTACGAGACCTGGGGCGAGCTCAACGCCGCCGGCGACAACGCCATCCTCGTCGAGCACGCGCTCACCGGCGACGCCCACGTCGTCGGTGAGGCCGGCCCGGGCCACCCGACCCCGGGGTGGTGGGACGGCCTCGTCGGCCCGGGGAGTCCGCTCGACACCGACCGCTTCTTCGTCGTGGCCTCCAACGTCCTAGGCGGCTGCCAGGGCACGACCGGGCCGTCCTCGTCGGCGCCCGACGGCACGGCGTGGGGGAGCAGGTTCCCCTTCGTCACGGTCCGCGACCAAGTGCAGGTCGAGGCACTGCTCGCCGACCGGCTGGGTATCGAGCGGTGGCACCTCGTGCTGGGGGGCTCCATGGGCGGGATGCGGGCCCTGGAGTGGGCGGTCGGCCACCCCGATCGGGTGGACCGGGCGGTGGTGCTGGCCAGCACCGCGTACGCCACCGCGGAGCAGATCGCGTGGTGCCAGGCGCAGCTGCTGGCCATCCGGTCCGACCCGCACTTCCGGAACGGCGACTACTACGACCAGCACACCGGGCCGGACGCCGGCCTGGGCATCGCACGGCGGATCGCCCACGTGACCTACCGCAGCGAGCTCGAGCTGCACGAGCGGTTCGGTCGCGAGCCGCAGGGGAGTGAGGAGCCTCTGGGGGGCCGCGGGCGCTACGCCGTCGAGTCCTACCTCGACCACCACGCGGGCAAGCTCGCCGGGCGGTTCGACGCCAACTCCTATCTCGTCCTCACCGAGGCGATGAACTCCCACGACGTCGGCCGGGGTCGCGGCGGGGTCCCGGAGGCGCTCCGGCGGGTGCGCGCGGACGTGCTCGTCGTCGCGGTCGACTCCGACCGGCTCTACCCGCCGCGGCTCTCCCACGAGATCGCCGAGGGCATCGGGGGGGCGAGCCTGCACACCGTGCGGTCCGACTACGGCCACGACGGCTTCCTCATCGAGCTCGACCAGGTGGGGGCCGTCGTCGAGCGAGTGCTCGCCGACCCTGCCTGACCTCGGGATTTCCGATAGCGTCTGAGCCGCGGCCTTTGCCGCGGTTGTCGACGAACGAGGAGGTTCCCGTGGCCATCGTTGTGGGGTATGTCCCGACGAAGGAAGGGCGAGCCGCGCTGCGGCGCGCGGCGGACGAGTCGCTGCTGCGCAAGTCCAGGCTCATCGTCATCAACTCCCAGCGCGGTGGACGCGACTTCGACGCGGACGAGGCCCAGCGGTTCGACGCCGAGCTCACCCGCATCCAGTCCGAGCTCGACGCCGAGGGGCTCGAGCACGAGGTGCGACAGCTGGTCCGCGGCAACGAGCCCGCTGAGGACCTCATCGCGGTGGCCGAGGCCGAGCAGGCGGAGTTCATCGTCATCGGCCTGCGCCGGCGCACGCCGGTCGGCAAGCTCATCCTGGGCTCCAACGCCCAGCGCATCCTGCTCGACGCCTCGTGCCCCGTCCTGGCGGTCAAGGCCGACGCCTGAGGGGGTTCCGCGCCCGATTTCGGGCACGGATGCAAGTTTGCGGGGCATCTCGTTTTACAATGTCCAGAACGAGGTCGCGCAAGGGTCAGCAACGCGCGGTCCCGGCAATACTTCCGCTCCCGCAGTTGTTGTCCTAGGCGTGTCCGATCACGCCTGTGATGGCGTGCGCCGTGCCGCGATCCCGCGACGAAAGGTAGTCCGTGTCGCCTGTGTCCAAGAAGGCTGCGAGCCCCGCACCGTCTCTCCCCGCCGAGTTCTCCCACCCTGCGCTGCAGCAGCTGCTCATGCAGGGCCGCACCAACGGCTCTGTCGACAGCGCGGCACTGCGTGAGGCCCTCGAGGGCGCCGAGGTGGCCCCGAAGCGGATGAAGGCGGTCCTGCGCTCGCTGGACGAGCAGGGCATCACGGTCACCCTCGACGCCGCCACCGCCAGCCGTGCGGTCGCCGCGACGACCACCCGGCGCACGGCGACGGCGACGGCCAAGAAGGCGGCGTCCAAGCCCGCTGCGAAGAAGGCTGCCTCGGCGACCTCCGCCAAGGCCGAGGCCCCTGCTGCCAAGAGCACCGCCAAGGCGGCTGCCAAGCCCGCGACCAAGACCGCGGCCAAGGCGACGACGACCAAGAAGGCCGCAGCCGCGGCGGCGGAGCCCGCCAAGCCCGCGACCAAGAAGGCCGCTGCCAAGTCCGCTGCCGCCACCAAGGCCGCCCCGAAGAGCGATGTCCCGGCGGGCGACGAGGACGGCGACGAGGTCGAGGTCGAGCCCACCGACGTGGTCGAGTCCGAGCTCGAGGACGTCGTGGTCGAGGACGAGACCGAAGAGGTCGCCAAGAAGGACGGCGAGGAGGACGAGTCCTCCTCCGGCTTCGTCCTGCGTGACGACGACGAGGACGACGCCCCGGTCCAGCAGGTCGTGACCGCGGGTGCCACCGCCGACCCTGTCAAGGACTACCTCAAGCAGATCGGCAAGGTCGCCCTCCTCAACGCCGAGCAGGAGGTCGAGCTCGCCAAGCGCATCGAGGCCGGCCTGTTCGCCGAGGAGCGCCTCAACTCCGGCGACAAGATCGACATGAAGCTCAAGCGCGAGCTGTGGTGGATCGCCCAGGACGGCAAGAAGGCCAAGAACCACCTGCTCGAGGCCAACCTGCGCCTCGTGGTCTCCCTGGCCAAGCGCTACACCGGTCGCGGGATGCTGTTCCTCGACCTGATCCAGGAGGGCAACCTCGGCCTCATCCGTGCGGTCGAGAAGTTCGACTACACCAAGGGCTACAAGTTCTCGACGTACGCGACGTGGTGGATCCGCCAGGCCATCACCCGCGCGATGGCCGACCAGGCGCGCACCATCCGCATCCCCGTCCACATGGTCGAGGTCATCAACAAGCTCGCCCGCGTGCAGCGGCAGATGCTGCAGGACCTCGGGCGCGAGCCCACCCCGGAGGAGCTCGCCAAGGAGCTCGACATGACCCCTGAGAAGGTCGTCGAGGTCCAGAAGTACGGTCGCGAGCCCATCTCGCTGCACACGCCGCTCGGCGAGGACGGCGACAGCGAGTTCGGTGACCTCATCGAGGACTCCGAGGCCGTCGTGCCTGCCGACGCGGTGAGCTTCACGCTCCTGCAGGAGCAGCTGCACTCGGTGCTCGACACCCTGTCCGAGCGCGAGGCCGGCGTGGTCTCGATGCGCTTCGGCCTGACCGACGGCCAGCCGAAGACGCTGGACGAGATCGGCAAGGTCTACGGCGTGACCCGCGAGCGGATCCGCCAGATCGAGTCCAAGACGATGAGCAAGCTGCGCCACCCGAGCCGTTCGCAGGTCCTGCGCGACTACCTCGACTGAGCAGTCCCGCCGGAGCGCGGGAGGCAGAACAGGCCAGGTGACCTTCGGGTCGCCTGGCCTGTTCTCATGTCCCGGGGTCCGTGGGTGACGTCGTGGTCGGGTCCGGGGTGGTGGTCGTCGGGTCGGACGTCGTCGTCGTGGGGTCCGGCGTGGTCGTGGTCGGGTCCGGGGTGGTGGTCGTCGGGTCCGGCGTCGTCGTGGTCGGGTCAGGTGTCGTGGTCGTGGGATCCGGCGTCGTCGTGGTCGGGTCAGGTGTCGTGGTCGTGGGATCCGGCGTCGTCGTGGTCGGGTCAGGTGTCGTGGTCGTGGGATCCGGCGTGGTGGTGGTCGGGTCAGGTGTCGTGGTCGTGGGATCCGGCGTGGTGGTGGTCGGGTCCGGCGTGGTCGTCGTCGGATCAGGCGTCGTGGTGGTGGGGTCCGGCGTGGTCGTCGTCGGGTCCGGCGTGTGGCTGGTGGACGACACCGGCGGCCGGCTCGGGGTCGGGTGGGAGCCCGAAGGCGTCGTCGACACCGCCGGCGGTGGGGGCGGTGGGGCCACCGGCAGCGTGGCCGCCTTGGCGACGGCGCGCTTGACGACCTCGGGGGTGACGCTGGCCGGCTCGGACTTCCTCGGGGCGGCAGGCCCGTGGCTCGCGACGGGCGCGGAGACCGGCCCGATCGCGAGCAGCCCGTGGGTGTCGAAGTAGTCGATCCAGTCGAGCACCGCCAGCAGGTAGGGCCCGGAGTGGTTGTAGGAGACGATCGCCGCCGCGAGCTCGGTCGGCTGGGCGAGGTCGCGGCCGCCGGCGCAGAGGTAGAGCGAGGCCGAGACGACCGAGTCGTAGACGTTCTGCGGGTCCGCCTTGCCGTCACCGTCGCCGTCGGTCCCGAAGTCGGCCCAGGCGCTGGGGATGAACTGCATCGGGCCGAGTGCGCGGTCCCACTGGGTGTTGCCGTCGAGCCGGCCGCCGTCGGTGTCGGGCACCCGTGCCAGGCTCCCGCCCGACAGCAGGGGGCCGTACACGCCGGGGACGACGCGGTGCCCGCTCAGGGACTGTCCGCCGGCCGAGCCGGACTCGACCTGGGCGATGGCTGCCAGCACCTCGGCCCGCAGCCTGCACGCCGGGGGCGCACCGCGCACGGCACCGAGGTAGGCGTCCACCAAGGCCTGCTGGACCGGTCCCGGCCCCGGCGCACCCAGCGTCGCCCCGACCGCTGGGGGACGGGCGATCTGGCTCGCCACCGTCACGTTGACGCTGCGGCCCTGGGTGCTCAGCACCCCGGACCGGAGGTTGTCGAACGACGACCTGCCGTCGTCCACCGTCGCGGACGCCGGGTGCACCGGCTGGGGCGGTCCCTGCGGCATGTCCGGGCCGGAGGCTCCACAAGCTGCCACGACGGCGCAGGCCGCGGCGATGACGAGGACGGAGGGAAGTCGCATACCTCGTCCAGCGTCGCCCGGCAGCACAGCCAGCCCTACCCGCGAATGACGTAGCAGTGACCGTCAGGGTGACGTAGACGGTGCTCGCGACCGCCCTTTTCAGTCCTTGTCGGTGAGGCGCTCCCGGAGCCGGTCCCACGGACCGCGCACGGTCCGCACCACCCGGTCACGCCGCTCGCGCCACTCGAGCAGGCCCTCGCTGGGCCACCACGCGGCCCGGAGCCTGTCCTTGCGGCGGCGGACACCGGCGACCGCCCTGACGACACGCTGCGTGTCCGGCCGCACGTCGGTCAGGGTCGTGCCCGGAGGGGCGTACCGCGACCGCTCGACGCCGTCGACCACGCGCACGAGCGCCTGCGACTCCTCACCCTCGAGGTAGGCCTCGCGCTGGAAGAAGCGGCCGGCCTGGCGGGGGGTGCTGCCACGTGGGGGGATGACGCCGAGGTCGCCGAGGCGTTCGACCATCGACTGCCACTCGACCTCGACCCTGGTCGCCTCGTCCGGGGCGTCGCGCAGCCTGCGGCGCAACCGGGCCCTGGCGGCCAGCGGCACCGCCAGCGACCCGAGGACGCCGACGACGAGGCCGATGAGGATCCACAGGAGCGCCGTGCGGGCCTGCGGGCCGAGGAAGGACGAGCCCTTGCCGGAGGTTCCGGTTGTGGTCGTCGGGTCCTGGGCGCCGGGGTCGTTCGCACCGTCGGGGCGGGTGTTGGTGGGGCGGACGTTCGTCGAGGAGGCGCTGGCCGACGGGTCCGGCGAGTCGGGCGAGGTGGGGGCCAGGGAGTAGGGCGGGGCCACGGTGTTCTGCGCGCCGGACGGCGTCGGCTCGAACCGGAGCCACCCGATCCCGTTGAAGTACAGCTCCGGCCACGCGTGCGCGTCGGAGGCGTGGATGGTGTAGGTGCCGCGGTCCGCGGTGCCCGGCAGGAAGCCGATGGCCATGCGCGCGGGGATCCCGCTCTCCCGGGCCATCATCACCATGGCCGTGGCGAACTGGACGCAGTAGCCGACCTTGGAGCGCAGGAACAGCGAGATGGCGTCCGGCCGCTCGGACTGCCCGAAGTCGTTGGTCACCGTCTCGGGCAGCTGCAGGGAGTAGGAGAACCCCCCGGACTGGCGCAGGTAGTTCTGGATGGCCCGGGCGGCCTCGATGCGGCTCGCGCCCTCGGGGACGACCTCCCCGACGAGCTGGCGGACGAGGGGCTCGGAGGCCGGGTCGACCTGCAGCTCAGGGGGGAGGAGGGCGCCGGTGGCCGGCTCGACGGGCTGGTCGAGCGCACCCGAGGTGGGGTTGAGCGCGAGGTAGTTGAAGCTGTAGGACCGGGCGGACCGGTTGACCGACGCCACCGAGGTCTGCCGGTCCAGGCCCCACGCCACGCCGTCGAGGTCGCCGGACACCAGCGGGGTCGGTGCCGCGATCTGGGGCGCCTCGATCCGGGAGTCGTCGACCGACAACCGGTAGGTCTCGCGGGGGATGCTGTCGTCCAGCTCGCGCGGCAGCTCGACCTGCGGCCGCCGGCTGTAGCTCACGTCCGGGGTGTCCGGTCGCCACTGGTCGTTGGCGTAGGTCTGCAGCACCCCGACCCGCAACGGCGTCAGCACCGGCGCGTTGGTGGTGTAGGTGAGCACCGGTGCCTTGGAGGGGTTGTTGAGGCTCCGCGTGAGGTCGAGGGTCGACTTCAGCCCGATCTGCCCGTCGCTGAAACCGGTCGCGTCCGTCGACCGGCCGAGGCCGTCGATGAGGTAGCGCGTCGGCAGGTGGGGGATGACGACCGGCAGCGCGACGGCGGTGACCAGCCCGGCCACCGCCAGCGTCCGGCCCACAGCGGCGTACCCGTAGGCGCCGTCGCGGTCGTCGGACGAGCGGCGGCCGTTGGTGCTCAACGGCACCGTGGTGCTCCACCGGCGCAGGGAGGAGATGCCCTGGCGGCCGAGCATGAGCAGCCACACGCCGCCGGCGGCCACGAAGTACATGGGGTTGAGGGCGTCGCCGGAGTTGGAGGCCGAGATGAGGAAGGCGGTGAGCAGCGGCAGCCCGGCCATGGCGGGGGAGCGCCGCATCACGGCGAGGTGGTCGACGATGATCGCGGCGACCGCGATGGCCAGCCCGATGCCGAGGATGATGCCCCGGTTGGTGGGCGCCGGTGCCGCGTAGTTCTGGACGGTCAGCCGGGCGTCGACGAGGAGCCGGTTGAACGTCAGCACCATGTCGACCGTGGGCAGCCCGTGCCAGAGGTGGCCGCGGCCGTAGAGCCAGCCGGACACGAGGACGACGCCGCCGAGCTGGCCGAGGATGACGAGGACCCACGAGGTCGTGGCCATGCGGACGAGGATGCCGACCACGACGACGACCGCGATGACGGCCAGCGTGGGCCGGATCCACGTGTTGGGGGTGAACAGGGTGGTCAGCGGCCAGGCGACCACGGCCGAGGCCGCGCCGGCCAGCAGCGACTCGGGGACGCGTCCGCGGCTCATGCGACACCCACCCGCGCGGTGCCACCGGAGAGGACACCCCAGACGGCGGCCAGGTCCTCGCCCGACCCCACCACCGCCACGCTCCAGCCCGCCCCGCGGAGGACGGGGACGCACGCGGTCTCGGACGGCCCGGTGCGCCGGCGCCTCGTGGCGCCGAACCCGTCGGGGTCGAGCACCACGGCCAAGGCGGTGCCGCCGGGCTGGCGCAGCGAGGCGACCCTGCGGGCCAGCTCCTCGTCGAGCTCGGTGACGACGGCCAGGACGAGGCCACCCGAGGCGGTGATCGGGTGCGCCGCCTGCAGCACGTCGGCGAACTGGTCGTCACTTCCGGGCTCGGCCATGGCGAGCACGTCGAGCAGCGGGTCGACCTCCATCGAGGCGGTGGCGCGGCCGTCCTCGGCGGTCTCGTCGGTGACCAGGTGCACGGCGTACCCCTGCTCGAGCAGGTGAACCCCCACGGAGGCGCACGCGGTGACGGCCCACTCGAACGAGCCGGTGCTGCCGGAGCCGTGGTGGCCGCGGGCGCGGGAGTCCAGGACGATCGCGGCACGGCGCCGGGCGGGCCGGTCCTCCTGGCGCACCATGAGCTCGCCGGTCTTGGCGGTGGCGGGCCAGTGGATCCGGCGCAGGTCGTCGCCGTCGCGGTAGGACCTGATGGAGACGTCGTCCTCGCCGTGCAGGGCGACCATGTGGGGTATGGCGCCCTCGGCGCCGACGCCGCTGCCCGGCGGCTGGCCGCCGCCGAGGGGCAGGATGCGCGGCAGCACGAGGATGTCGCTGGACCCCGAGATCGCCGCGACGCGGGTGCTCAGGCCGAACGGGTCGCGCAGCCGCACCCCGAGCGGACCGAGGTGGTGCCGGCCCCGCACGTGTGACCGCACGGTGTAGTGGACCTCCTGCCGTTCCCCGCGCCGCAGCCGGGGCACGACGAAGCGGGGGCGGTCACCCAGCGCGTAGTCGAGCTGCTCCTCCGCCATGAGGAGCGGGCTGGCCGCACCGCCGGCGTTCTCGATGCCGAGGGTCACCACCGACTGCTCGTCGACCTGGATGCGCCCGGGCACGGCGGTGCGCTCGAGGGAGAACCGCAGGTCGTGGCGCCGCATGAGCAGCCCGCTCAGCAGGGGGAGGGCGACCAGGAGCACCCCGATGCGGGTCAGGTCGGTGAACCCGAGCCCGACACCGCACAGCACCAGGGTGACCCCGGCGGCGACGAACGCCCGCCCACGGGTGGTGAGGAGGTCGCGGAGCCTGCGCACGGCGGCGCCTCAGCGACCGGCGGCCGGGACCGGCACCCGCCGCATGAGGTCCTGCAGGACCTCGGCGGTGCTGCGCCGCGCGAGCTGGGTCTCGCCGGTGGGGATGACGCGGTGGGCGAGGACGTTGATGACCACCGCCTGGACGTCGTCGGGGAGGACGTGGTCGCGGCCCTCGAGTGCGGCGTGCGCCCTGGCGGCACGCAGCATGTGCAGGGTCGCGCGCGGCGAGGCGCCGAGCCGCAACGCCGAGCTCGACCGCGTGGCCGACGAGAGGTCCACGACGTACTGCTTGATCGCGTCGCTGGTGAAGACCGAACGCACTGCGCGCACCATCGCCGAGACCGTCGCGGCGTCGGTGACCGGCGTCAGGGTCTCCAGCGGCGACACCTGGCCGTGCGTGTCGAGCATCGCGACCTCGGCGCGGGAGGAGGGGTAGCCGAGGGAGATGCGGGCCATGAAACGGTCGCGCTGGGCCTCGGGCAGGGGGTAGGTGCCCTCCATCTCGATGGGGTTCTGCGTCGCCATGACGATGAACGGCCGGGGCAGGTCGTAGGTCTGGCCGTCGACCGTGACCTGGCCCTCCTCCATCGACTCCAGCAGGGCGGACTGCGTCTTGGGGGAGGCGCGGTTGATCTCGTCGCCGACGACGACGTTCGCGAAGATCGCGCCGGGGCGGAACTCGAAATCGCGCACGTCCTGGTTGAAGACGCTGACGCCGGTGATGTCGCTCGGCAGCAGGTCGGGCGTGAACTGCACCCGTCGGACCGAGCAGTCGATCGACTTCGCGAGGGTCTTGGCGAGCATCGTCTTGCCGACACCCGGGACGTCCTCGAGCAGGAGGTGGCCCTCGGCGAGCAGCACCGTGATGGCGGTGTGCACCACGTCGGGCTTGCCCTCGATGACGGAGTTCATGGCGCGGGCGAGGCGGCCCGCGACCTCCGTGACCTGGCTCAGGGAGGCGGGGGAGCCCGCGGGGAGCGAGAGCAGGCTCTCGGCTCCGGCCGACGGTGCCGGCGTCGCGCCCGAAGCCCCCACCGGGCCACTGGTCTGGTCCTCGTACCTACCTTGCACCGGAAGTCCCTTCATCGGGCCCCCTGCGGCGGGCCCCATCGTCGTAGGGGTGCCTCGTTGCGCCCCCGCGGATGCTCCTGATCTTTCCCCACAACGCTCCACCGTGACAGCAGGTATGCCGTCTCGTGACCTGCGAACGCCGGTTGGGGGAACGCGCGGGCACCGCCAGAGGTGCCCGGGAGCCGTGTACGGCCCGTATCCAGCCCCGGCGGCGGGCTCGGAGGCCGGCGTTGCCCTCGCTCTCGGCGGGCTGCGGTGATCTGTCCACCACTTTGCACCACCATCGTGACCTGCAGAAACATCCAAAAGTATGAGGTCTGGTTGCGGAATGGGGTCCCTGCGGGGGTGTTGGTGGAGTAAAGTGGGGGAAACCAGAGGGCCGTGGGGCCCCGCACCGGCGGCAGGGAGGGGGGCACCGTGTTCCTCGGCACGCACAACCCCCGCCTCGACGAGAAGGGCCGCCTGTTCCTGCCGGCCAAATTCCGTGAGCGCATGGCCGGCGGCCTCGTGGTCACCCGCGGCCAGGAGCGCTGCCTCTACGTCTTCCCGATGCAGGAGTTCGTCCGCGTGACCGAGCAGATGCAGGCGGCGCCCACGACCTCCAAGGCCGTCCGCGACTTCACCCGCGTCTTCCTCTCCGGCGCCTCCGACGAGGTCCCCGACAAGCAGGGGCGCGTGACCATCCCCGCCAACCTGCGCGCCTACGCCGGCCTCACCCGTGACTGCACCGTCATCGGCGCGGGCTCGCGCGTCGAGGTCTGGGACACCCAGGCGTGGAACGCCTACCTCGAGAGCACCGAGCAGGGCTTCGCCGACCAGTCCGAGGAGGTCATCCCCGGACTGCTGTGACCACCGGACGGAGACGCCCCTGTGGCCAGGTCTCCAGCCGCTCCGCTTCCCGGGACGACTTCCCCCGTCCCGGGCCGCACACCAGGAGCGGATGGGGACCTGACCGCAGGGTCACCCGGACAGCACGACCCGCACCACCTCGCACCACCCCGCAGCACCACCCCGCAGCACCGAGCACCACAGGAGCACGTCGATGAACTCACGAGGAATGGCCGCCGACCGGCACGTTCCCGTGCTCCGCGACCGCATCGTCGAGCTGCTGGCGCCGGCCCTCTCCGAGCCCGGTGCGGTCTACCTCGACGGCACCCTCGGCATGGGTGGCCACGCCGAGGCCGTGCTCGAGACCTGCCCGCAGGCGCGGCTCGTGGGCATCGACCGCGACCGCGAGGCCCTGGCGCTCGCGGCCGAGCGGCTCGCGCCGTACGCCGACCGCACCACGTTCGTGCACGCCGTCTACGACGAGGTGCCCCGGGCCCTCGCCGAGGCCGGGGTCGACCACGTCGAGGCCAGCCTCTACGACCTCGGCGTCTCCTCCCTCCAGCTCGACGAGGCCGACCGCGGCTTCGCCTACAGCCAGGACGCCCCGCTCGACATGCGCATGGACCAGGGCACCGGGATCACGGCGGCCGACGTCCTCAACACCTACGACGCGGGCGAGCTCGAGACGATCCTGCGCGAGTACGGCGAGGAGCGGTTCGCCCGCAAGATCGCGGCCGCGGTCGTGCGCGAGCGGGAGGTCGAGCCCTTCACCACCTCGGCCCGGCTCGTCGACCTGCTCAAGAAGGTCGTGCCGGCGGCGTCGCAGAAGAGCGGGGGCCACCCCGGCAAGCGCACCTTCCAGGCGCTGCGCATCGAGGTCAACTCCGAGCTGTCGGTCTGGGCCCGGGCGCTGCCCCGCGTCATCGACGCGCTCGGGGTCGGCGGCCGCGTCGCCGTCCTCTCCTACCACTCCCTCGAGGACCGCATCACCAAGCGCGTCCTCGCGCAGGGCGCCAAGGGCAGCAGCCCCGAAGGCCTGCCGGTGGAGCTGCCCGAGCACGCGCCGTACCTGCGCCTGCTCACCCGCGGGGCCGAGGAGGCCTCCGCGCAGGAGCAGGCCGCCAACCCACGATCTGCCTCGGTGCGCCTGCGTGCGGCCGAGCGCACCCGACTTTCCACAGCAACGAAGGGACAGCACCGATGAGCCAGCAGACTGCGACGGCGAGGGTCGCATCTCGGGCACCACTGCGGCGGCAGGCGCCGCCCCAACCCCTGCGCGTCGTGCCGGCGGCGCTCGGCCAGCCGGGCAACGGCGTTTTCGCGGCCCTGTGCATGACGATGCTCGTGGCCGGGCTGGTGGGCCTGCTCATGCTCAACACGGCGATGGCGGAGGGCTCCTTCACCCTCCACCGCCTGCAGGCGACCTCCGGTGAGCTCACCGACACCCAGCAGGCCCTGACCCAGGCCATCGACGCCCAGCGCAGCCCGGCCAACCTGGCCGCGCGCGCCGCCAAGATGGGCATGGTTCCCGCCGACTCCGCGGCGTTCCTGCGGCTGAGCGACGGCAAGGTCCTCGGCGTGGCGAGCCCGGCCAAGAAGCAGCCCGGCTTTACCGTGGTGACCGCTCCCGAGGCCTCGTCCTCGTCGGCTGCGAAGGCCAAGGACACCGCGCCCAAGGCGTCGGTCACCACGAAGGGGGACGTGACGACCACCACCGTGAAGGTCACCAAGCCCGACGGCTCGCTCGTCACCACGGTGACCAGCGTCGACGCCCGGACCAAGGCCACCACGAGCACCACCACGACCACCCCGGCGAAGAAGCCGGCGGCGAAGCCCTCCACCGGCACCACGCCGGCACCGGCCACCCCCAGGCCCTGACCACCAGCCCTGACCCCAGGCCCACAGCAGCACCGCACGCAGCACCACCCGACCAGACACGAGGTACCCAGTGACGCAGACCCGAGGCACCCGCCCCGGAGACCCGCGCCCTCGTGCCGCGACCGGTACGGCGCCCCGTCGTCGTCCCGCTCCGCCGGCGGAGGCCAAGGTGCGGGCGGCGTCGGCCCGAGCCGGTCGTCCGACCGGTCGTCCGGCCGGGGGACCTGTCCGGACCCCGGGTCCGGGTGCCGGCGGTGGGACGGGTGCCCCGCGGCGCACCGGACCCAGGCCACCGGCGGCGCCCCCCAGGCGCCCGGTAGGTCGCAAGGTGAGCATCGACGGTGCCAACCCGCGCCGCCGCATGCGCACCATGACCGTGGCGGTCCTGTTCGTGTTCAGCATCTTCGGTGCGCAGCTGCTGCGGCTGCAGGGGTTCGACGCCTCCGCGGTGTCCAAGGACGCCCAGACCAACCGCACGACGACGGTGCCACTGCTGGCGATGCGGGGCTCCATCCTCGACCGCAACGGCACGATCCTCGCCTCGAGCATCGAGCGGCGCACCGTGACCGTTGACCAGACCGCCGTGCCCGAGTACGTCAAGAGCGTCGACGGCGTCCGCACCAAGGTCGGCGTGGCCGGTGCCGCGGAGGACCTCTCACCGCTGCTGGGCATCCCCGTCGACCAGCTGACCACGGACCTCACGGGGACGGCCAAGTACCGCGTCCTCGCGCGCAACATCACCCCGCTCAACTGGCGCAAGATCTCCGAGCTCGGGGTCAACGGCGTCTACTCCGAGGCCACCTCCGACCGCAACTACCCGACGTCCACCGCCGCGGCGTCCCTCGTCGGCTTCCTGCGCTCGGACGGCACGGCGGGCGGCGGCCTCGAGGTCCTCGAGGACCAGACCCTCAAGGGCAAGGCCGGCAAGACGATCTTCGAGCACTCCCAGGACGGCCGGGCGATCCCGAACGCGCGGCAGGAGACCATCGCGCCCATCGAGGGCAAGGACGTCAAGCTGACCCTCGACTCGGACCTGCAGTGGTTCGCCCAGAACGCCGTCGCCCAGAAGGTCAACGAGACCAAGGCGCTCTCGGGCACGGTGGTCGTCACGAACGTCAAGACGGGCGAGCTCCTCGCGGTCGCGTCGTACCCGACCTTCGACCCCAACCAGCCCGGCCAGGCGAGCGAGAACTGGACCAACAAGGCGTTCAACGACGTCTACGAGCCGGGTTCGACGGGCAAGGTCATCACCGCTGCCGCAGCCATCGAGGAGGGCGCGGTCACGCCGTCCACGGTCGTCGAGGTGCCCAACCGGATCCACCGCTCCGGCACCGAGTTCAAGGACAGCCACGACCACCCCACGGAGTACCTCACCTTCGCGGGCGTCCTCGCGCAGTCCAGCAACATCGGCACCATCCTCGCCGGCGAGAAGGTCAAGGCGTCGACGATGTACAGCTACTTCAAGAAGTTCGGCCTCGGCGCCACGTCGGGGATGGGCTTCCCGGGTGAGGGCCCGGGCCTGCTCACCAACGTCAAGGACTGGAACGGCTCCCAGCGCTACACCGTGCTGTTCGGGCAGGGCCTGTCCGTCAACGCCCTGCAGGCGGCAGGGGTCTTCCAGACCATCGCCAACGACGGCGTGCGGATCCCGCCACGCATCGTGGCCGCCACCGGCGACGGCCACGGCGGGTTCACGCCCGCCCCCAAGCCCCAGGGCATCCGGGTCGTGTCGGCGCAGACCGCGAAGAAGGTCCGCGACATGCTCGAGGGCGTCGTCGGCAAGGAGGGCACCGCCCCCGAGGCCAAGATCCCCGGCTATCGCGTGGCCGGCAAGACCGGCACCGCCGACCGCTACGACGCCAAGGTGGGTGGCTACTCGGGCAAGACGGCCAGCTTCATCGGCTTCGCCCCCGCCGACGACCCCGAGATCGTCGTCGCCGTGACGCTGCAGCGCCCGATCAAGGGCTACTTCGGTGGCGCCGTCGCAGGCCCCGTCTTCCGCGACGTCATGACCTACGCCCTGCAGGAGCTCCAGGTCCCGCCGACCGGCACCCGGTCGCCGGTGGTGCAGCTGCACGCGCCGCAGACCCCGTCCCAGGACGACCCCACCGTGCTGCGCGACAACCAGTCGGGCGCGTCCGGCGCGCGGCGCTGACGGTAGGCTCGCTGTCCGTGCCTTCCCCCCGACCGGCGTCCCCGCACGCCACCGCGCTGTCTGCCGTGGCGTCCCTCGTGGGCGGTTCCACCACGGGACCGGACGTCGAGGTCACCGGGGTCACGCTGAGCTCGCAGGACGTCCTCGCCGGTGACCTGTACGCCGCCCTTCCCGGCGCCAACACCCATGGGGCCCGGTATGCCGCGGGCGCCCTCGAGGCGGGCGCGGTGGCGGTCCTCACCGACGCGGCGGGGGAGCAGGTCCTGGCGGAGGACGGCATCGACTGTCCCCGTGTGGTGGTCGAGGACCCGCGCAGCGTCGTGGGCGTGGTCGCCCGCGCCGTGTACGGCACCGCCGACCCCGCCCTGCAGCTCGTCGGGGTGACCGGGACGAACGGCAAGACCACCACGGCGTACCTCATCAGCTCGGCGCTCACCGCTCTGGGCCGCACCACCGGCCTGATCGGGACGGTGGAGACGCGCATCGGCGACGAGCGGGTCAAGAGCATGCGCACCACGCCGGAGGCGACCGTCCTGCACGCCCTGCTGGCCGTCATGGTCGAGCGCGGGGTCGACCACTGCGTGATGGAGGTGTCGAGCCATGCCCTCAGCCAGCACCGGGTCGACGGTGTCGTCTATGACGTGGCGCTGTTCACCAACCTCTCCCAGGACCACCTCGACTTCCACCCGACCATGCGTGACTACTTCCTCGCCAAGGCCTCGCTCTTCACCCCGGAGCGGTCGCGGCGCGGCATCGTCTGCGTCGACGACGCCTGGGGCCGCGAGCTCGCCGACATCGCCACCGTGCCGGTCACCACGGTGACCTCGCTCGCCGACGTCGAGGCCGACTGGCGGCTCCTGCCGGGCGACGACCCGGCGGCCTTCACGCTCTCCGACGGCACCACGAGCCTCGCCCTGCGCTCGGCCCTGCCGGGTGACTTCAACCGGGTCAACACCGCCATGGCGGCTCTGGCCCTCATGGCCTCAGGCATCCCTGCCGACCAGGCCGAGCGGGCGCTGCTCGTCGACCCGCACGTGCCCGGGCGCATGGAGCGCGTCACGCCCGCCGGCGACGGTGCCGACCCGTCGCTGCCCCTCGTCGTCGTCGACTACGCCCACACGCCCGACGCCGTGGCCGCCGCGCTGGCGGCCCTGCGGCCGGCCACGACCGGGGCCCTGGTCGTCGTCCTCGGGGCCGGCGGCGACCGCGACCGAGGCAAGCGTGCCGCCATGGGGCGGGCAGCCGCGGAAGGCGCCGACGTCGTGGTGGTCACCGACGACAACCCGCGTTCGGAGGACCCGGCGGCCATCCGCCACGCGGTGCTGGACGGGGCCCGCGAGGCCGGGACCGACGCCGAGCTGCACGATGTCGAGGGGCGCGCCACGGCCATCGAGGCTGCCGTCCGCGCAGCCCGTTCCCGTGGGCCGGGCAGCGTGGTCGCCGTCGTCGGCAAGGGCCACGAGACCGGCCAGGAGATCGCCGGCACGGTGCACCCCTTCGACGACCGCGTCGAGGTCGCCAGGGCCCTGGACGCCATCACCCTCGAGCGCGGAGGAGTCGCGTGATCCCGTTGTCCCTGCAGGAGGTCGCCACCATCACCGGTGGGCGGCTGCACGGCATACCGCAGGCTGCTGCCCGAGAGCTCGTCGTCGACGGGCCCGTGGTCACCGACTCGCGCGAGGCAGGCCCCGGTGGCCTCTACATCGCGAGGGTGGGCGAGCACCAGGACGGCCACCAGTTCGTGCCTGCCGCGGCAGGGCTGGGGGCGGTGGCGGCCCTGACCACGCGTGAGGTCGACGACCTGCCGTGCGTGGTCGTGGACGACATCCAGGCGGGCATGGCCGCGCTGGCCCGGGCGGTCGTCGACCGGCACCCGCAGCTCACGGTCATCGGGATCACCGGGTCCTCCGGCAAGACCTCCACCAAGGACCTGCTGGCCAGCGTGCTGTCGTCCGACGCCCCGACGGTCGCGCCGGTCGGCTCCCTCAACTCCGAGGTCGGGGTGCCGCTCACGGTCTTCCGCGTCACGCCGCAGACCCGCTACCTCGTGGCCGAGATGGGGGCCCGGGGGATCGGGCACATCGCGTACCTCACGACCATCGCCCCACCGCGGATCGGTATCGAGCTCAACGTCGGCTCCGCGCACGTCGGCGAGTTCGGGTCGCGCGAGGCGATCGCCGTCGCCAAGGCAGAGCTCGTCGCCGCGCTGCCCGAGGACGGCCTGGCCGTCCTCAACGCCGACGACCCCGCGGTCAGGGCCATGGCCACCCGCACCAACGCCCGCGTGCAGCTGGTCGGCACCGCGCCGGACGCGACCGTCCGCGCCACGGACATCACGCTCGACCCGGCCGGTCGGCCGTCCTTCACGCTGCTCACCCCCGTGGGGGAGGCGGCCGTCACGCTGCCGCTGCACGGTGAGCACCACGTGGGCAACGCGCTGGCCGTCGTCGCCGCCGCCCTCGAGTGCGGCCTCGGGCTCGACGCCGTCGTCGCGGCCCTGTCGACCGCCACCCCGGCGTCGCGGTGGCGCATGGAGGTCGTCGAGCGGCCCGACGGGGTCACCGTCGTCAACGACGCCTACAACGCCAACCCCGACTCGATGCGCGCCGCCCTCAAGGCCCTCGCCGCGATGGGCGGTGGCGGTCGCCGGACGTGGGCCGTCCTCGGCTCGATGCTGGAGCTCGGCGACGAGTCCACCGCCGAGCACGACGCCATCGGGCGACTCGCCGTGCGCCTCAACATCTCCCGGCTCGTGGTCGTCGGCGACGTCGCGCGCCCCATGGCCAGCGGCGCCCAGCACGAGGGGTCGTGGGGCGAGGAGGCCGTCTGGGTGCCGGACGCCGATGCCGCCCACGACCTGCTCGCCGAGAATCTGCGGCCCGGTGACGTCGTGTTGTTCAAGTCCAGCCGCGACGCCGGACTACGGTGGCTCGGAGACAGGGTGGCCGCGCAGTCCGGCCCCGACAGCGAGGAGGACGCGACGTGAAGGCGGTCCTGATCGCTGCCGTCGTCGCCCTGGTGGGTGCGCTGTTCGGCACCCCGATGTTCATCAAGTTCCTCGTCCGCCAGGGCTACGGCCAGTTCATCCGTGACGACGGCCCCACGTCGCACCACACCAAGCGCGGCACGCCCACCATGGGTGGTGCGGTCATCATCGGCAGCAGCCTCGCGGCATACGGGCTCGCCCACGCGGTCACCGGCACCCCGCTCACCTGGAGCGGCGTCCTGGTCCTGTTCCTCATGACCGGGCTCGGGCTCGTGGGGTTCCTCGACGACTACATCAAGATCTCCAAGCAGCGCAGCCTCGGCCTGCGGTCGGGGGAGAAGCTCGCCGGGCAGACCCTGGTGGCCGTGGTGTTCGCCGTGCTCGCACTCCAGTTCCCCAACTCCAAGCACCGCACGCCGGCGTCGACCTACGTCTCGTTCGTCCGCGACACCCCGGTCAACCTCGCCTTCGCGGGGAGCCTCGTGGGGCTGATCCTGTTCGTCATCTGGGCCAACATCATGATCGCGGGCACGTCCAACGGCGTGAACCTCACCGACGGCCTCGACGGCCTGGCCACCGGTGCGTCCGTGATGGTGTTCGCCGCGTACGTGCTCATCGGCATCTGGCAGGGCAACCAGAACTGCCAGATCACGCCGGGCCTGAAGTGCTACGAGGTCAGGGACTCCCGGGACCTCGCGGTGGTCGCAGCCGCCGCGATGGGTGCCTGTTTCGGCTTCCTGTGGTGGAACGCCTCACCGGCCAAGATCTTCATGGGGGACACCGGTTCCCTCGCCCTCGGCGGTGCGCTCGCCGGCCTCGCGATCACCACCCGTACCGAGCTGCTCGTGGTGATCCTCGGCGGCCTGTTCGTCACCATCACGCTCTCGGTCATCATCCAGGTCGGGTCGTTCAAGATGACCGGCAAACGGGTGTTCCGGATGGCTCCCCTGCAGCACCACTTCGAGCTGCTGGGGTGGAACGAGGTCACCATCGTCATCAGGTTCTGGATCATCGCGGGGCTGTTCGTCGCGCTGGGCCTGGGACTCTTCTACGCCGAGTGGGTCGTCGGGGCGCAGTAGCCCCCGTCCACCCGGACACGCAGTGGCACGAGCAGTGAGGAAGCAGCAGCAGTGAGCAGCACACCGGTCGGCGGACGGCTCGACGGTCTGACGGACGGCGGCGCGGACTGGAGCGGTCTGCGGGTCGTGGTCGCGGGGCTCGGGGTCAGCGGGTTCGCCGCGGCCGACGCCCTCCACGAGCGCGGCGCCCACGTCGTCGCGGTCGACGGGGGTGACCCCGAGACCAACACCGGGCTGGGGGAACGCGCCCGCATCCTCGACATCCTCGGCGTTGACGTCCGCCTCGGGCCGGACCACGTCGCCGCCCTCCCCACCGGCCACGCCGCCGACCTCGTCGTCACCTCCCCGGGGTGGCGCCCGACGCAACCCCTGCTGGCGCAGGCCGCCGCGGAGGGCATCCCGGTCTGGGGCGAGGTCGAGCTCGCCTGGCGCATGCGCGCCGCCGTCGGACCGGCCCCGTGGCTGACCATCACGGGCACCAACGGCAAGACCACGACCGTGACGATGCTCGCCGAGATGCTGCGGGCGGCCGGGCTACGGGCCACCGCGGCCGGCAACGTCGGCACCCCCATCCTGGAGGCGGTGCTCCACCCCGACCCGTACGACGTGATCGCCGTGGAGCTGTCCAGCTACCAGCTGCACTGGTCGGACAGCCTCGCGCCCCACGCGTCGGCCTGCCTCAACGTCGCGCCCGACCACCTCGACTGGCACGGGTCGTTCGAGGAGTACGCCGCGGCCAAGGGCAAGGTCTACGCCAACACCAAGGTCGCGTGCGTCTACAACGTGCAGGACCCGACCACCGAGCGGCTCGTCATGGACGCCGAGGTGCAGGAGGGCTGCCGCGCGATCGGCTTCACCCTCGGCACCCCGGGACCCTCGATGGTGGGGGTCGTCGACGACATCCTGGCCGACCGGGCGTTCGTCGAGCAGCGCAAGACCTCCGCCGCCGAGCTGGCGACCCTTGACGACGTCCGTGGCAGCTCCGCGACCCTCGCACCGCACAACCTCGCCAACGCCCTGGCGGCGGCGGCCCTCGCCCGGGCGTACGGCGTGCCGCCGGTGGCCGTCCGTGACGGGCTGCGCGCGTTCCGGCCCGAGCCGCACCGGATCGCCGACTGCGGCGAGGTCGACGGCGTCCGCTACGTCGACGACTCCAAGGCCACCAACCCGCACGCCGCCCTCGCGTCGCTGCTGTCGTTCGAGCACGTCGTCTGGGTCGCCGGGGGGCTGCTCAAGGGAGCCGACGTCGACGACCTCGTCCGCGAGGCCGCTCCGCGCCTGCGTGCCGCGGTGCTCCTCGGTGCCGACCGCGCGCAGCTCGCCGAGGCGCTCGCCCGACACGCGCCGGATGTGCCGGTCGTCGACGTGCCGAGCACGGACACTGGTGCCATGGATGTCGTCGTCGCGCAGGCCGCCGGGCTGGCCCAGCCCGGCGACACCGTGCTCCTCGCCCCAGCGGCCGCGTCCATGGACATGTTCACCGACTACGGCGCCCGCGGCGACGCCTTCGCCTCCGCGGTCGTCCGTCGACGCGAGGCAGGCGGCCGGACCACCGGGCCGCAGGGGGAGTAGCAGTGAGCGCCACCGCCACGTCGTCCGGCGTCCAGCCAGCGGCGCGTCGCGAGGAGTCCGGCCGCGTCGGCGGCTGGCTGCAGCGGCTCGACTCGCCCGTGACCAGCTACTACGTCCTGCTCTCGGTCGCGGTCGTCCTCGTCATCATCGGCCTGATCATGGTGCTGTCGGCGTCCTCGGTGATGTCGCTCGTGCAGACCAACAACGGCACGCCCTACCTCTACTTCAAGAAGCAACTGCAGTTCGCCCTCATGGGCGCGGTGGCCATGGCCGTCGCCGCCCACGTCCCGGTCCGGTCGTGGAAGGCGCTCTCGGTGCCGATCCTGCTCGTGGCCCTGTTCCTGCAGCTGCTCGTGTTCACCCCGCTCGGGATCTCCGTCAACGGCAACCGCAACTGGCTGGCCGTCGGGCCGGTCACCGTGCAGCCGTCGGAGTTCGCCAAGGTCGGCCTCGTCCTCGTCGGTGCCGCGGTGCTGTCGGCGAAGCGCCGTTCGCTCGGCAAGCTGGGCCACGTCGTGGTGCCGTTCCTGTTCCCCGCTGCCCTGGCCACCATCGGGCTCGTCCTCGCCGGGCACGACCTCGGGACGGTCATGGTGATGGGTGGTGTCGTCGCCGCGGTGCTCTTCGCCGCCGGGGTGCCGCGCCGGCTGTTCATCTGGGGCGCAGCCACCTTCACGACCCTGGCCGTGCTCATGGTCGTCACGAGCCCCAACCGCCTGGCCCGCTTCGACGTGTGGCTGGGCAAGGACACCGACCCGTACGGCGCCGCGCGCCAGCCGCTGCACGGCCGCTACGCCCTCGCCGACGGCGGGTGGTGGGGCGTCGGCCTCGGTGCCTCCCGTGAGAAGTGGTCGTGGCTCCCGGAGGCCCACAACGACTTCATCTTCGCCATCCTCGGCGAGGAGCTCGGGCTGCCCGGGACCCTGGTCATGCTCGGCCTGTTCTGCGCGCTGGCCCTGGTCTGCTACCGGATCGTCCTGCGCAGCAAGGACACCTTCGTCCGCATCTCCACCGCCGGCGTGATGGCGTGGATCGTGTGCCAGGCCATCATCAACATCGGCGCGGTGATCGGGCTGCTCCCCGTCATCGGCGTGCCGCTTCCCCTCGTCTCCTACGGCGGGTCGTCCCTCATGACGTCGATGTTCGCCCTCGGCATGCTGCTGTCGTTCGCACGCCAGGAACCCGGGTGCCAGGAGGCGCTGTCGGCCAAGCCCTCGGTCGTGCGCCGTTCGCTGGCCGTGCTGCCCGGACGACGGGGACGCTGATGACGACGACGACACCCGCCTCGGTCCTGCTGGCCGGTGGGGGGACGGCGGGGCACGTCTCACCGCTGCTCGCCCTCGCCGACTGCCTGCGCCGCCGCGACCCCGACATCCGGGTCACCGCCCTCGGCACCGAGAGCGGCCTCGAGAGCCGGCTCGTGCCGCAGCGGGGCTACCCGCTGCTCACCGTGCCCAAGGTGCCGCTGCCCCGCAAGCCCTCGTCCGACCTCCTGCGCCTGCCCCACAGCCTGCGCGCCGCGGTCGACGCCGCAGCCCGTGCCATCGACGAGACCGGGGCGCAGGTCGTCGTGGGCTTCGGGGGCTATGTCTCCACCCCGGCCTACCTCGCGGCCCGCCGACGCGGCATACCCGTCGTCGTCCACGAGCAGAACGCCCGCCCGGGCCTGGCCAACCGGCTCGGCGCGCGGATGACCCGCCACGTCGCCACGACGTTCGCCAGCACGTCGCTGCCGCACGCCACCGTCGTGGGCATGCCGCTGCGTCGGGAGATCAGCCAGCTCGACCGGGCTGCCAGCCGGGCCGAGGGCCTGGCGCACTTCGGCCTCGAGGAGCACTGGCCCACCGTCCTGGTCACGGGTGGCTCCCTCGGCGCCCAGCGGCTCAACACCGCCTTCGAGAGCCGGGCGGCGTCGCTGACCGGCGCCGGGGTACAGGTCCTGCACCTCACCGGGGCCGGCAAGGAGTTCACGCCGCAGCGCGCGGAGACGGGGCCGCCCTACGTCGCCGTCCCCTACACCGACCGGATGGACCTCGCGTACGCCGCGGCAGACCTCGTCGTCGCCCGTGCCGGGGCCAACACCGTCTGCGAGCTCACCGCGGTGGGCCTGCCCGCTGTCTACGTGCCACTGCCCATCGGCAACGGCGAGCAGCGCTACAACGCCGCCGACGTCGTCGCGGCCGGCGGCGGCATCCTCGTCGCCGACGCCGACCTCACGCCGGGATGGGTCGACCTCACCCTGGCCCCCCTGGTCGTCGACCACGAGCGGCTCGAGACCATGGCGGCGGCCGCGGCCGGGGTCGGGACCCGCGGTGCGGACGAGGCCCTGGCGGACCTCGTCGTCCGTGCCTTCGCCGAGTCCGGGGGTCGCTGACGTGAACGGCGAGAACCAGCGGTTCACCTTCACCGACCCCGTGCCGCCCCTGGAGGAGCTGGGGGCCGTGCACTTCATCGCCATCGGTGGCGCCGGCATGTCCGGGGTCGCCCGGGTCATGCTGGCCCGCGGCTGCCGGGTGTCCGGGTCCGACGCCAAGGAGTCGCCCGTGCTCGCCGCACTGTCGGCCGAGGGCGCCACCGTGCACGTCGGCCACGACGTCACCCACCTCGACGGCGTCGACACCGTGGTGGTCTCCTCGGCGATCCGCGAGTCCAACGTCGAGCTGGCCGAGGCACGCCGGCGTGGTCTGCGGGTGCTGCACCGCTCCCAGGCCCTCGCGAGCACCATGTCCGGGTCGCGTCGCGTCGCGGTTGCCGGCGCGAACGGCAAGACCACGACGACCTCGATGCTCACCGTCGCCCTGCAGCACTGCGGGGTCGACCCGTCCTTCGCGGCCGGGGGTGAGCTGGCCAAGCACGGCACCAACGCCCACTGGGGCACCGGCGACGTGTTCGTGGCCGAGGCCGACGAGAGCGACGGCTCGTTCCTCGTCTACCGGCCGGACGTCGCGGTCGTCACCAACGTGCAGGCCGACCACCTCGACTTCTACGGCACGTTCGCCAACGTACAGCAGGCCTACGCGCAGTTCGCCGCCTCGGTGCAGCCGGGGGGCCTGCTCGTGGCCTGCCACGACGACGCGGGCTCCCTCGAGCTGGCCGAGGCCACCCGTGCCGCGGGCACGCGGGTGCTCACCTACGGCTGGTCGCCCCAGGCGGACGTCGTCCTGCGCGACGAGGTGTCGCGCGGCCTCATGAGCCGGGTCACCGTCACCGGCCCCGACGGCGAGGACCGCGCCCTGCGCATCAACATCCCGGGCCGGCACAACCTGCTCAACGCGGCCGCGGCCTACACGGTCGCGGTCGAGGGGCTGCAGCAGGACCCGACGCGCGTGCTCGACGGGCTGTTCGGGTTCACGGGCACCCGGCGCAGGTTCGAGCCCAAGGGCACCGCGGCGGGGGTGACCGTGGTCGACGACTACGCCCACAACCCCGGCAAGGTGTCGGCCGTCGTCTCCACCGCCGCCGAGCTGGTGGGGGAGCGCGGACGGCTGGTCGTCGTCTTCCAGCCCCACCTGTACTCGCGCACCCGTGACTTCGCGCCCGAGTTCGCCCGGGCGCTGGCGCCCGCCGACGTCGTCCTCCTCATGGAGGTCTACGGCGCCCGCGAGGACCCGGTACCCGGGGTCTCCTCCGAGCTGGTCGCCGACGCGCTGCGCGCCGTCCGCCCCGACGCAGACGTGACGGTCGTGCCGTCGTGGTCCGCCGTCGCCGGCGAGGTCGCGAGGCGGGCCAGGCCGGGCGACCTCGTCCTCACCGTCGGTGCAGGTGACGTCACCATGGTCGGGCCCGAGATCCTGCGGGCGCTGGGCGAGTCGTGAGCCGAACGACCGGGTCCACCCGTACCCCGGGCGACGGCACGAGCCGCGCGCCCGAGCGGCCGTCGTCACCCCCCACCACCCACGGGCGCCGCCCCTCCGAGCACCAGTCCGCACGAACCCCGGCACGAACCTCCGGGCATCCCACCGGGAGCGGCCGTACCACGGGGCTCGCCTCGTCAGCGGCCCGCTTCCAGCGCCGCGCCCAGGAGGTGCGGCGCCGCCCGCTGCGGCTCGGGGCGTACGTCGCGGGGCTGCTCGTCGTCGTCGGCTTCCTGGTCTGGGTGGTCGCCTTCAGCCCCGTCCTCGCCGTCCGGAAGGTCGACGTCGTCGGCGTCCCCGAGTCCGAGGTCGGCCCGATCAGGGCCCTGGCCGCGGTGCGGATGGGGGAGCCCCTGGCGCGGGTCGACCAGGCCCTCGTCGCGGCACGGGTGGCCGAGCGTGCCACGGTCGCCGACGTGTCCATCGAGCGCTCGTGGCCGAGCACGCTGGTCATCCACGCCAGCCCGCGGGTGCCGTTCCTCGTGGTCAAGAACCCTCAAGGTCAACTAAAGGTTGTGGATGACGAGGGTGTCGCGTACGCCCAGGTGACCAGGGCGCCCAAGGGTGTCCCGGTGGTCGACGCGGCCAGCGACGCCGCCGTGTCCAGGGACGCCCTGGAGGCGGCGGTCAGTGTCGTGCGGGTGCTCCCGGCGAGCATGCAGCACCGCGTCGGCAAGGTCACCGTCAGCAGCGCCAACCTCGTGACGCTGACCATCGGGCGGACCACCGTCGTGTGGGGCGGCGTGCAGGAGCCGGAGCGCAAGCTGGCCATCATGACCGCCTTGCTCAAGGGCTCGCCGAAGGTCGTCGACGTGAGCGCTCCGGACACTCCGGTCACCCGCTGACCCGGTGGCGTCCGGGCTCTGCGAGAGTGGTGCCAGTGGGGCTGTTGTGACCGGTGTTGCGACAGCCCCGGCAGGTCCGTCGAGAAACCCGGAAATCGGGCCAATCCGTGCTGCGACACGCGGCATGCCTCGTTGCCTGCCTCCCACCCAACGCATAGCGTCGGCGGCACCGGAAAGTTGACATAAGTCTAACCCTCGACTTGACGTCTAGACACCAGCACCGCATTCAGGAGAGGCCCACCGCCGTGGCAGCACCACAGAACTACTTGGCCGTCATCAAGGTCGTCGGCATCGGCGGAGGTGGCGTCAACGCCATCAACCGCATGATCGAGGTCGGCCTCAAGGGCGTGGAGTTCATCGCCATCAACACCGACGCACAGGCGTTGCTGATGAGCGACGCCGACGTCAAGCTCGACGTCGGTCGCGAGCTGACCCGCGGGCTGGGCGCCGGTGCCGACCCGGAGGTCGGGAAGAAGGCTGCCGAGGACCACGCGGAGGAGATCGAGGAGGTCCTCAAGGGGGCCGACATGGTCTTCGTCACCGCGGGCGAGGGAGGCGGCACCGGCACCGGTGGCGCCCCCGTCGTCGCGAAGATCGCCAAGGGCCTCGGTGCCCTGACGATCGGTGTCGTCACGCGCCCGTTCACCTTCGAGGGACGTCGCCGCGCCAACCAGGCGGAGACGGGCATCGGCAACCTGCGCGAGGAGGTCGACACCCTCATCGTCATCCCCAACGACCGGCTCCTGTCGATCAGCGACCGCGCGGTCAGCATGCTCGACGCGTTCCGCTCGGCCGACCAGGTGCTGCTCTCCGGTGTCCAGGGCATCACCGACCTCATCACCACCCCGGGCCTGATCAACCTCGACTTCGCCGACGTGAAGTCGGTCATGCAGGGAGCCGGCTCGGCCCTGATGGGTATCGGGTCCTCCCGCGGTGACGACCGCGCCGTCCAGGCCGCCGAGCTCGCCATCTCCAGCCCGCTGCTCGAGGCCAGCATCGACGGCGCCCACGGCGTCCTGCTGTCCATCCAGGGCGGCAGCGACCTCGGTCTCTTCGAGATCAACGAGGCGGCCCGCCTGGTCCAGGAGGCAGCGCACCCCGAGGCCAACATCATCTTCGGTGCCGTCATCGACGACGCCCTCGGTGACGAGGTCCGGGTGACCGTGATCGCCGCCGGCTTCGACGGCGGTGCCCCGCTCAAGCGCGACAACGACCGGGCGATCGGGCAGATCCAGGGGTCGTCACGGCCGCAGCAGCAGGCCGCTCCTGCCGCCGCCCCGGCCCAGGCGCCGTCCGCCCCGGCCCCGGCGCAGCCGCAGCAGGTCCGGCAGCAGCCCAACCCGATGTTCCAGCCCTCGCAGCCGGCTCCTGCCCAGGCGCCGGCGCAGGCTCCCGCCCAGGAGCCGTCGGCCCCGCGCGAGCCCGCCGGGCGGCCGCCGCGGACGGTGACGTTCGACGAGGGCGACGACCTCGACGTGCCGGACTTCCTCAAGTAGGCACCCGCCACGGCAGGCCGAGCCTGCTCGCGCCGGAGGGCGCCGGACCCGCACGGGTCCGGCGCCCTCCGCGTGTACGGGGCCCGCGGCCGGGCGGGGGCGGGGGCACTAGGTTGGGTCCGTGTTCTTCGCGCGCGGTCAGCTCGGGCCGGTCCACTGGGGGTTCACCGACCGCGAGGGCGGGGTGAGCGCGGGGGAGTTCGGGTCCCTGAACCTCGGCGGCCACGTGGGTGACGACCCGGGCGCCGTGGAGACCAACCGCTCCCGTGTCGCCGAGGCCATGAGCGTGTCGCGCGACCACCTTCTGTTCCTGCAGCAGTGCCACGGCAACGACGTCGTCGTGGTGGACGGGCCGTGGGGCGCGTCCGGCGCCCCCCGCGCCGACGGGGTCGTCACCACCACGCCGGGGCTGGCCCTCGCCGCCCTGGTGGCCGACTGCACGCCGGTCCTGCTCGCCGACCCTGTGGCGGGCGTCGTCGCCGCAGTCCACGCGGGACGTCCGGGCATGACCTCGCGGATCGTCGACGTCACGGTCGCGCGGATGCGGGGCCTGGGCGCGCGGGAGATCACTGCCGTGGTCGGACCGTCGGTGTGCGGGCGCTGCTACGAGGTGCCGGCCGACCTGCGCGACGAGGCCGCCGCCGTGTCCCCGGAGTCGGCGGGAGTGTCGTGGACGGGCACCCCTGCGGTGGACGTGGCGTCCGGCGTGGTCGCCCAGCTCCACACGAACGACGTTGCGGTGCAATGGATTGCGGGATGTGCGCGAGAGGACGAGCGGTTGTACTCGTACCGCCGCGACGGTCGCACGGGCCGGTTCGCCGGAGTCGTCGTGCTGGAGGCGTCGTGACCGACCAGGCGAGGCGGGCAGAGCTCGAGCGCAGCCTGGGCGCGGTGCGGGAGCGGGTATCCCGGGCCTGTGAGGCCGCGGGCCGCGACCCGGCCGAGGTGACGCTGGTCGCCGTGACGAAGTTCTTCCCCGCGAGCGACGTCGACCTCCTGGCCGAGCTCGGTGTCACGGACATCGGCGAGAACCGCGACCAGGAGGTGTCGGCCAAGCTGCGTGACGTCGCGCGTCGCCAGGACCTGCGGGTCCACTTCATCGGGCAGCTGCAGTCGAAGAAGGCCACCTCCGTGGTCCGCTACGCCGACGTGGTCCAGTCCGTCGACCGCCCCAAGCTCGTCACCTCCCTCGAGTCCGCCGCGGGCTCGGCCGGCCGGGTGCTGGACGTCCTGGTGCAGGTCAACCTCGACGAGGCCAGGGGCCGCGGGGGAGTGGCCCCGCAGGACGCCGTCGAGCTGGCCGGCCTGGTGGGAGGCGGCGAGCACCTGCGCCTTCGCGGCGTCATGGCGGTCGCGCCCCTGGGGGCCGACCCCGCGCCCGCGTTCGCGCGCCTTCGGGAGGTCGCCGGCGCCGTACGCGAGGTGGCCCCCGGGGCGACGTGGATCTCCGCCGGCATGAGCGGCGACCTCGAGGAGGCCATCGCCCACGGGGCGACACACCTGCGTGTCGGGAGCGCAATCCTCGGAACTCGGCAGCCACACCGGTAACTTCGGTCCCGAGCACGGACACGGCAGGACCCGCACGTGTCACCGACACTTTCTGGACACAAAGGGAGCTCTCAATGGCTGGGGCGCTGCGCAAGACGATGGTGTACCTCGGGCTTGCCGAGGAGGACGAGCGCTACGAGGGGTACGACGAGTACGACTACGACGAGCCCCAGCAGCGCCAAGAGGCTCCCGTCGAGCGTTCCGCGGCCGTGACGCCCCTGCCCCAGCGCACCCCCGTCGCCCGCGTCGTGCGCGACGTCGAGGTCGGCGCGCTCAACCGGATCACCACCATCCACCCGCGCACCTACAACGAGGCCAAGAACATCGGCGAGAGCTTCCGTGACGGCACCCCCGTCATCATGAACCTCTCCGACATGGACGACAGTGACGCCAAGCGCCTGGTCGACTTCGCCGCGGGCCTCGTCTTCGGCCTGCACGGCCAGATCGAGCGCGTCACGTCCAAGGTCTTCCTCCTCTCGCCGGCCCACGTCGAGGTCTCGGCCGAGGAAGGCGCCCCGGCGCCCGCCACGCGCGGCCTGTTCAACCAGAGCTGATCCGCCCCACCCCCGCCCTGCCCCTCGTGCCTTTCATGGCAGGGTGACCCCATGATCCTGGGGACCAGCATCGTCGCCGACGTCATCCGCTTCGCGGTGTTCGTCTTCTTCGTCGTGCTCATCGGGCGGCTGGTGCTGGACTGGGTCCAGGTGTTCGCGCGCGACTGGCGTCCCCGTGGCGCCCTGCTCGTCGTCGCCGAGGCGATCTACACGGTCACGGACCCTCCGCTGAAAGCCCTCCGGAGGCTCGTGCCGCCGCTCCAGCTGGGTTCGCTCAGGCTCGACCTGGCCTTCCTGATCCTGTTCTTCGGCACCAGCATCCTGATGGGCATCCTCTAGCCCGCTCCCCATCCTGCGGTGGTCCGGCCATCCTCTAGGCTGGCCACCGACCCAGTCTCTGGGATGCTTGACCTGCTCTGCTCACGCCTGCCAACCGAGGTGACTACATGACGCTCACGCCCGAGGACGTCCTCAACAAGAACTTCACTCCCACGCAGTTCCGTCGTGGTTACGACGAGCGGGAGGTGGACGACTTCCTCGACGAGGTCGTCGCCGAGATGCGCCGCATCGTCAAGGAGTCCGACGACCTGCGTGACCAGCTCAACGAGTGCCGCCAGAGCAAGGGCATGCCGGTCGTCGAGAAGAGCGGCGCCGACGCGGAGGCCAAGAAGGCCGCCGACGCCAAGGCAGCGCAGGAGGCCGAGGCCAAGGTCCTGGAGCAGGCGCAGGCCAAGGTGCAGGAGCGCATCGCGGAGATCGAGGCGAAGGCGGCCGAGGCCGAGCAGGCGGCGCAGGCACGCATCGCCGAGGCCAACGCCAAGGCGGAGGAGGCCGAGCAGGTCGCCCAGGCCCGCGCGGCGGAGGCGGAGCAGGCCGCGCAGGCGCGCATCGGCGACGCCCAGCAGCAGGTCGAGACCCACGCCGGCGAGGAGCAGGCCCGGGCGCAGGAGGTCGAGCAGGCCCTCGCCGAGGCGCAGCGCCAGGCCGACGAGGCCCGCGCCCGCGCCGACGAGGCCGAGGCCCGCGCCCGCGAGGTGGAGGAGCAGGCACAGCGCCGGGTGCAGGAGGCCCAGGAGCAGGCCGCCGCTGCCCGCGCCCAGTCCCAGCAGGGTGGAACCGCCGAGGGCGGGGCCGTCACGGCTGCCGCTGCGGTCGGTGGTGGCGGCAGCGCCGCCGCGCTGCTCGAGATGGCGCAGCGCCTGCACGACGAGCACGTCGGCCAGGGTGAGTCGACGCGCGACCGCCTCATCGCCGAGGCCCAGAGCCGCCACGACGACCTCGTGACCGAGGGCCAGAGCCGCCACGACGAGCTGGTCTCCACCGGCCAGAACCGTCACGACGAGCTCCTGTCCACCGGCCAGACCCGTCACGACGAGCTCATCGCCGAGGCCACCTCGCGGCACGAGCAGCTCATCACCGAGGCGCGCGAGCGTTCGACGGGCATGGTCCACGAGGCGCAGCAGAAGAAGGCGCAGATCCTCGAGGAGCTCGGCCGCGAGCGCAGCCTGCTCGAGAAGAAGATCGACGAGCTGCGCACCTTCGAGCGCGACTACCGGGCGCGGCTGAAGAGCTACATCGAGGAGCAGCTCGCCGACCTCGACCAGACGGGCCTGGCGCCCGAGGGTTCCCCCCTGGACAGCGCCGAGGAGCCCGAGGCAGAGCAGGGCGAGCAGGCCCAGCAGGGCGACGAGCAGCAGCAGTAGGCAGCTCGGTCCAGCACAGCCCGGAGGGCGCCCACCGCACGGCGGTGGGCGCCCTCCGGCGTTCCCGCCAGGAGGCCGTGGTGTGTTGGCGTTGAGTAGTCGCCGCCCAGCGCTTATCCTCACCGCACCTGACAGCGCCCCCACGGGGCGCCCTGCGACCGAGGGGCCTGGCACACCATGGTTCAAAAGGCGAGAGCCGCCGCGTCGAAGTCCGCCGCGACGAAGGCCCCGACGAAAGCCCCGGCGAAGGCCCCGGCAAAGGCTCCGGCAAAGGCTCCGACCGGGACCGCGAGCAAGACCACGGCGGTGAAGAAGGCGGCGCCGGCGAAGAAGGCCGCACCGGCCACGAAGACGGCGCCGGCGAAGAAGGCCGCACCAGCGAAGAAGGCGGCGGCTGTCACGAAGGCTGCTCCGGCGACGAAGACCGCCCCGGCGGCGAAGACGACCCCGTCCGCTAAGAGCGCCACCAAGGGGGCACCGGCCACGAAGGCCGCGCCGGCCAAGAAGACCGCCGCTGCCACGAAGGCGGCGCCGGCCAGCAGGACCGCTGCCAAGACCGCTGCCAGGAAGGCCGCCCCGGCGAAGAAGGCGAGCCCCGCCTCCCTGGTGGTGCGGGACGACGAGTCGCCCTGGACCGCCAAGGAGCTGCGCGAGGTGCGCTCGGAGATCGAGTCCCACATCGCCCACCTGCGCCAGGAGATCACCGTGGCCGAGGCCGACCTCGTGGGCCTCATGCGTGACGCGGGCGACGGTGCCGGCGACGACCAGGCCGACGCCGGGGCCAAGACCTACGAGCGCGAGCAGGAGATCTCCCTCGCCAACAACGCCCGCGACATGCTCGAGCAGAACCTGCACGCCCTCGAGCGGCTCGACAACGGCACCTACGGCATCTGCGAGTCGTGCGGCAACCCGATCGGCAAACTTCGCCTTCAGGCCGCTCCTCGTGCGACCCTATGCGTGACATGCAAGACGAAGCAGGAGCGCCGCTGACCGCGGCCGACGCGTCCACCTCCACTCCCGACACCACCCTCGACACCCCGCGCGACCGTCGCGGGCTGTTCCTCCTCCTGGCGACGGTCGCCGTGGTCGCCTACGTGGGCGACCAGGTCACGAAGGTCGTCGCCCTGCGGCAGCTCACGCCGGGCGAGCCGGTCGACGTCGTCGGCGAGTTCATCCGCCTCAACCTCATCCGCAACGCCGGCGCCGCGTTCTCGATCGCGAACAGCGCGACCTGGGTGCTCACCCTCATCGCGTTCGGCGTGCTCGTGTTCATCCTGCGCACGGCCCGGCGCATCGGCAGCCGGGGCTGGGCGTGGGCGCTCGGGATGCTGCTCGGGGGCTCGCTGGGCAACCTCACCGACCGGATGCTGCGCGAGCCGGCGCCCGGCCGGGGGCACGTCGTGGACTTCATCGACTACTTCGGCCTGTTCATCGGCAACGTCGCCGACATCGCCATCGTGTCCGCCGCGGTCCTGATCGGCCTCCTCGCCCTGCGCGGCGTGGGCGTCGACGGCAAGCGGCCCCACCACGGGCGCCACGAGGGCTCCGGCGCCGGCACGGACGGTGCGGACCATGGCTGACGCGCGCACCCTCTACGTCCCGGACGGCCTCGAGGGCGAGCGGGTCGACGCGGCCCTGGCCCGCCTCTTCGGCGTCTCGCGCACCAAGGCGGCCGACCTCGCGAAGGCCGGCGACGTGCAGCTCAACCACACCGCCGTCGGCAAGTCCGACCGGGTCAGCGCGGGCGACCTGCTCGAGGTGCTGCTCCCCGGGGTCGAGGACAGCCCGAGCCTGAAGGTCATCGCCGAGCCCGTCCCCGGCATGGGGATCATCCACGACGACGACGACATCGTCGTCGTCGACAAGCCGGTCGGCGTGGCCGCCCACCCGAGTGTCGGCTGGACCGGGCCCACGGTCGTCGGCGGCCTGGCCGCGGCCGGGTACCGCATCGCCACGAGCGGGGCCAGCGAGCGGCAGGGCATCGTGTCCCGGCTGGACGTCGGCACGAGCGGGCTCATGGTCGTCGCCAAGTCCGAGTACGCCTACAGCGTCCTCAAGCAGGCCTTCCGCAGCCGCACGGTCGACAAGACCTACCACGCCCTCGTGCAGGGCCTGCCGGACCCGGTGGTGGGCACCATCGACGCGCCCATCGGGCGACACCCGGGCCACGACTACAAGTTCGCGGTCATGGACAAGGGCAAGCCCAGCGTCACGCACTACGAGGTCATCGAGGCGTTCCGGGCGGCCTCGCTGCTCGACATCCACCTCGAGACCGGGCGCACCCACCAGATCCGGGTGCACTTCTCGGCCATGCGGCACCCGTGCGCGGGCGACCTGACCTACGGCGCCGACCCCACCCTCGCGGCGCGGCTCGGCCTGGAGCGCCAGTGGCTGCACGCCGTGGGGCTGGGCTTCGAGCACCCCGGGTCGGGGGAGTACGTCACCTTCGAGAGCCCGTACCCGGAGGACCTCCAGCAGGCGCTCGACCGGCTCTGAGGCGTCCTCCACCCGTCGCCGGGGGGCCGTGTCGGGGACCCGACGCGACACGGCCCGGCGACACGCCGAGGGGCGTCGGTGGCCGGGCTTAGGATCGTCTCGATGTCCCCGCAGCCCGCCCCCCAGAGCCCCTCGAACAGCACCGACTCGTTCGTCCACCTCCACGTCCACACCGAGTACTCCATGCTCGACGGTGCGGCCAGGATCGGGGACCTGTTCACCCGGGCCGCGGAGATGGGCATGCCCGCGCTGGCGACCACGGACCACGGCTACGTCTTCGGCGCCTACGAGTTCTGGAAGAAGGCCCAGGGCACGGGCGTCAAGCCGATCATCGGCGTCGAGGCCTATGTCACCCCGGGCACCCACCGCACCGACAAGACGCGTGTGAAGTGGGGCGACGAGTCCCAGTCGGGCGACGACGTGTCGGGGTCCGGCGCCTACACGCACATGACGCTGCTGGCCAAGAACAACAACGGCCTGCACAACCTGTTCCGGCTCGACTCGCTCGCCAGCCTCGACCAGGTCTACGCCAAGTGGCCGCGGATGGACCGCGAGCTGCTCAGCACCTACGGCCAGGGGCTCATCGCCACCACCGGCTGCCCCTCCGGCGAGATCCAGACGCGCCTGCGCCTCGGCCAGTACAAGGAGGCCTTGCAGGCGGCGAGCGACTTCCGGGACATCTTCGGCGCGGAGAACTACTTCTGCGAGCTGATGGACCACGGCCTCGACATCGAGCGCCGCGTCCAGAAGGACCTGCTGCGCCTCGCCCGCGACCTCGGCCTGCCGCTCGTGGCCACCAACGACCTGCACTACTCCAGCCCCGAGGACGCCAAGGCCCACTCGGCCCTGCTGTGCGTGCAGTCCGGCTCGACGATGATGGACCCGGGCCGGTTCAAGTTCGACGCCGACGACTTCTACCTCAAGAGCCCGGCCGAGATGCGCCACACCTGGCGCGAGCTGCCCGAGGCCTGCGACAACACCCTGCTCATCGCCGAGATGTGCGACATCTCGTTCACCGAGGGCGAGGGGCGCTTCATGCCCCGGTTCCCCTGCCCGCCGGGGGAGAACGAGGAGAGCTGGTTCGTCAAGGAGGTCCAGACGGGCCTGCAGGAGCGCTTCCCCGGGGGCGTGCCCGACTACGCCACCAAGCAGGCGGCCTTCGAGACCGAGGTCATCGTCTCCAAGGGCTACGCCGGCTACTTCCTCGTCGTCGCCGACTTCATCAACTGGGCCAAGAAGAACGGCATCCGTGTCGGACCCGGTCGTGGCTCGGGTGCCGGCTCCATGTGCGCCTACGCCATGAAGATCACCGACCTCGACCCGATCCCGCACGGCCTGATCTTCGAGCGGTTCCTCAACCCCGAGCGCATGTCGATGCCCGACTTCGACGTCGACTTCGACGAGCGCCGGCGCGGTGAGGTCATCAAGTACGTGACGGAGAAGTACGGCGCCGACCGCGTCGCGCAGATCGTCACCTACGGCACCATCAAGGCCAAGCAGGCCGTCAAGGACGCCGCCCGCGTGATGGGCCACCCCTTCGTGGTGGGCGAGCAGCTGACCAAGGCGATGCCGCCGGACGTCATGGGCAAGGGCGTGCCCCTGTCCGAGATCTACAACAAGGACCACAAGCGCTACAACGAGGGCGGCGACTTCCGGGCGCTCGTGGAGTCCGAGCCGCACCTGCAGGAGATCGTCGAGACCGCCAAGGGCCTCGAGGGCCTCAAGCGGCAGTGGGGCGTGCACGCCGCCGGCGTCATCATGTCCAGCGAGCCGCTCATCGACGTCATCCCGATCATGCGGCGGCTGCAGGACGGGCAGGTCATCACCCAGTTCGACTACCCGAGCTGCGAGTCGCTCGGCCTGGTCAAGATGGACTTCCTCGGCCTGCGCAACCTCACGATCCTCGACGACGCCATCGAGAACATCAAGGCCAACCGGGACGAGGACATCGACCTCGACGCGCTGTCGAAGGACATGACCGACAAGGCCACGTTCGACCTGCTCTCGCGCGGTGACACCCTCGGCGTCTTCCAGCTCGACGGCGGCGGCATGCGCACGCTGCTCAAGCTCATGCAGCCCGACAACTTCGAGGACATCTCTGCCGCCCTCGCGCTCTACCGGCCCGGGCCGATGGGCGTCAACGCCCACACCAACTTCGCCCTGCGCAAGAACGGCAAGCAGGCCCTCACGCCCCTCGACCCGCAGCTCGAGGGCAAGCTCCAGCAGGAGATGATCGACGCCCTCGGCCCGATCCTCGGCACGACCTACGGCCTGGTGATCTACCAGGAGCAGGTCATGGAGATCGCCCAGAAGCTGGCCGGCTACACGCTCGGCAACGCCGACCTCCTGCGCCGCGCCATGGGCAAGAAGAAGAAGGAGGTGCTCGACGCCGAGTACGTCCCCTTCTCCGAGGGCATGAAGGCCAAGGGGTTCAACGAGGCCTCGATCGCCGCGCTGTGGGGCGTCCTCGTCCCGTTCTCCGACTACGCGTTCAACAAGGCGCACACCGCGGCCTACGGCCTGGTGTCGTACTGGACCGGCTACCTCAAGGCCAACTACCCGGCCGAGTACATGGCCGCCCTGCTCACCAGCGTCGGCGACGACAAGGACAAGTCCGCCCTCTACCTCGGCGAGTGCCGGCGCATGGGCATCAAGGTCCTGCCGCCGGACGTCAACGACTCGGTCGGCCGGTTCGCCGCCGTCGGCACCGACATCCGCTTCGGACTGCAGGCGATCCGCAACGTCGGCCACAACGTCGTCGAGGCGATCATCGCCGCCCGCGAGGAGAAGGGCCGGTTCACGTCCTTCAAGGACTTCCTGTCCAAGTGCCCGATCGTGGTGTGCAACAAGCGCACCATCGAGTCGCTCATCAAGGCGGGCGCGTTCGACGGGCTGCAGGAGTCGCGCCAGGGCCTGCTGCGCGTGCACGAGGACTACGTCGACAACTTCGTCGACATCAAGCGCCAGGAGGCCATCGGCCAGGACTCGCTGTTCGGGTCGTTCGGCGACGCGGGCGCGGAGTCGGTCGACTTCTCGGTGCTGCCACCCATCCCCGGCGTCGAGTGGGACAAGAAGACGTTGCTGCAGTTCGAGCGCGAGATGCTCGGGCTCTACGTCTCCGACCACCCGCTGTTCGGTATCGAGCACGTGCTCTCCTCGCACGCCGACACCTCGATCGCGAGCCTCACTGGTGAGGACGGCAAGCCCGAGGGTGCCAACGTCACCATCGCCGGCCTCATCACCGGCCTGCAGGTCAAGCGCACCAAGAAGGGCGACCTCTGGGCGATCGTGACCGTGGAGGACCTCGAGGGCGCCATCGAGTGCCTGTTCTTCCCCTCGGCCTACCTCACCGTCCAGCACGCGCTCACCCACGACGCCGTCGTCGTGGTCAAGGGCCGCGTCAACCGGCGCGACGACACCCCCTCGATCTACGCCTCCGACCTCACCCTGCCCGACATCTCCGAGGGCCCGCGCGGTCCCGTGGTGGTCACCATGGACACCAACCGGGCGACCCAGGCCAAGGTCGAGGAGCTCAAGTCGGTGCTGTCGTCGCACCCGGGGCAGACCGAGGTCCACGTGCGCCTCAGCCAGCCCGGCCGGTCGGTCCTGATGAAGCTCGAGGACGCCTACCGCGTCAACGCGACCGAGGCGCTGTTCGGTGACCTCAAGGTCATCCTCGGGCCGCGCTGCCTGGCCGGCTGACCCCACCGCATAGGGTGCGAACGTGAGCACGCCTGCAGTGACGCCTCCGACCCCGCCGCACCGCCCGACCACGTTGGTGACCCCACCTCCGGTCCCGCCCAGGGCCGCGCGGCGGGACACCACGCGCGAGCACCACGGCGACGTCGTGGTCGACCCGTACGAGTGGCTGCGGGACAAGGCCGACCCCGCCGTGGTCAGCCACCTCGAGGCGGAGAACGCGTACGCCGAGGCGGTCACGGCCGACCTCGAGCCGTTGCGGGCGGCGATCTTCGAGGAGATCCGCTCCCGCACCCAGGAGACGGACCTGTCGGTGCCCGTCGCCAGCGGGCCGTGGTGGTACTACTCCCGCAGCTACGAGGGCTCGCAGTACTCCGTGGAGTGCCGGTGCCCGCGCGTGGAGGGTGAGCCCCGGCCGACGCCCGAGGCGCAGGCCGAGGTCGCCGGCGAGCAGGTGCTGCTGGACGGCAACGTCGAGGCCCGCGGCCACGACTTCTTCGCCCTCGGCGCCCTGTCCGTCAGCCCCGACCACCGGCTGCTCGCGTACGCCGTCGACACCGAGGGCGACGAGCGCTTCGCGTTGCGGGTCAAGGACCTGTCGACGGGCGAGGTGGTCGACACCGCGGTGCGCGAGGTGGGCTACGGCTGCGTCTTCTCCCTCGACGGCCGCCACCTGTTCTACACGCGGGTCGACGAGACCTGGCGCCCGCACCAGGTGTGGCGCCACGAGGTGGGCGGCCCCAGCGAGGCCGACGTGCTCGTGCACCAGGAGGACGACGAGCGTTTCTGGATGGGCCTGGGCTCCTCGCGCGACGACCGCTGGATCATGATCGGCCTGGGCTCCAAGACCACGTCCGAGGTGATGATCCTCGACGCCGCCGACCCCACGGGCGAGTTCCGGGTGGTGGCGCCGCGGCGTGAAGGCGTGGAGTACGACGTCGAGCCCGGTCCTGACCGGCTGCTCATCGTCCACAACGCCGACCACGTCGACTCCGACCTGGCGTGGGCCCCGCTGGACGCCACGTCCGCCGACCAGTGGCGCCCGGTGATGGGCTCGGCGCCGGGCGAGCGCTTCCAGGGGGTGGAGGCCTTCGACGACGTCGCCGTGCTGTCCCTGCGCCGCGACGGCCTGACCGCACTGCGGGTGCTGGAGCGCGACCCGTCGAGCGAGTCCGGGTACGGGGCGACCCACGACCTCGAGTTCGACGAGCCCGTCTACCAGGTGGGCCTCGGCGAGAACCCCGAGAGTGCCACCGTCACCCTGCAGGTCGTCTTCGAGTCCATGGTGACGCCGCGCACCGTGCTGGACTACGACTTCCGCACCCGGGAGCTGACCCTCCTCAAGCGCCAGCCCGTCCTCGGCGGCTACGACCCGACGCAGTACGAGCAGCGCCGCGAGTGGGCGACCGCGGCCGACGGCACCATGGTCCCGATCTCCCTGGTCCACCCTGCGGGGGCGACGCCCGACGGCACCCGACCGGGCATGCTGGCCGCGTACGGGTCCTACGAGCTGTCCTCGGACCCCTACTTCTCGGTCGCCCGGCTGTCCCTGCTCCAGCGCGGCTTCGTCTACGCCATCGCGCACGTCCGTGGTGGTGGCGAGCTCGGTCGCCGGTGGTACGACGACGGCAAGCTGCTGCAGAAGAAGAACACCTTCACCGACTTCGTCGACTGCGCCGACCACCTCGTCGAGTCCGGCTGGGTCCACCCGGACCGGCTCGTCGCCGAGGGCGGGTCGGCGGGTGGGCTGCTCATCGGGGCGGCGGTCAACCTCGCCCCGGAGCGCTTCCGCGCGGTCCATGCGGCCGTCCCGTTCGTCGACGCCCTGACGACGATCCTCGACCCGAGCCTGCCCCTGACCGTGGTGGAGTGGGAGGAGTGGGGCGACCCGCTGCACGACCCCGAGGTCTACGCCTACATGAAGTCGTACTCGCCCTACGAGAACGTGCGGGACGCGGCCTACCCCGCCGTGCTGGCCACGACGTCGCTCAACGACACGCGCGTCTACTTCACCGAGCCGGCCAAGTGGGTGGCCAGGCTGCGCGAGCACACCACGAGCGACCCCCTGGAGCGTCCGGTGCTGCTGCGCACCGAGATGGTGGCGGGACACGGTGGCAAGAGCGGCCGGTACGACTCCTGGCACCAGGTGGCGTGGGAGTGGGCGTTCCTCATCAGCCAGGTCGGTGCAGCCGGGACGACCCCACCCAGATTGCCCACCGGCCAAGACTCATGAGCCCGGTACGGAGCCATACGCTGTGACGTGGCGGAAGGCGGAGTGCGTTGAGTGAGGGCCAGACGCGGGGCGCGCGGCGTTTTGCTGCCCACCTGGACTGGTCCGGCAGCTCCCTCGGGGCCCCGGACCAGTGGCCGACCGCGCTCCAGGTGGTGTGGGACCTCGTGCTCGCCTGCCCGCTGCCCATGGCGCTGTTCGTGGGTGAGGACCACGTGCTGCTCTACAACGACGCCTTCGCCGAGCAGCTCGGCGAGCGGCACCCGGCGGCGTTCGGCCGGCGCGCGACCGAGGTGGTCCCCGAGATCTGGGACGAGTCGCACATCGGCAGCCTGTTCGACGCCACGATGGCGTACGGCGAGCCGTTCCTCGACGAGGGCACGGAGGTGCGGGTGCCGGGAAGCCAGGCCGACGAGGCGCCGATCCTCGGGCACTTCCTGCGCACCGGGTCACCGGTCCACGACGACGAGGGCAGGGTGATCGCCCTCCTGCACATCGCCGTGGAGATGTCCTCGACCCTCGACCGGGCGCGTGCCGTCACCGACCTGGCCACCGCGCTCGCCGTGGCGGTCACCGTCGACGACGTCTGCAAGGTCGTGCTCCGCGAGTCGGTGTCGGCGTTCGGGGCCCTCTCGGTCGGGATGTGCCTGCCCTCGCCGGGGCCGGGTGGGTGGCGCATGGCGCGCCGGCACCGCATCGAGGACCTCTCGCCGGACGAGGAGCGGCTGCCGCTCATCTGGGCGGAGGTCGCCGACGACCTGGCCGAGGTCGTCGCCCGCTGCACCGCCGCGGGCGAGCCGTACGTCTCCGAGCATGCCGAGCTCGTCGCCATACCCCTGCGGGCCCGCAGCACGGCCGCCGTGATCCTCGTCTTCCGGGAGTCCACGCCGCTGCCCCGCGACATCGCGGCCGTGCTGACCGCGTTCACCGGGCTGATCGGCGAGGCGCTCGGCCGGGCCGTGGTCTACGACGCGGAGCGGTCGACCGCCGAGCTCCTGCAGCGGACCCTGCTGCCGCCGAGCCTCCCGCAGTGCGACGAGATCAGCATCGCCGCGCGCTACGAGCCCGTCTCCGAGGGGACCGTCGCCGGGGGCGACTTCTACGACTCGTTCTTCCTCCCGGACGGCCGGCTCGCCCTCGTGATCGGCGACGTCGCCGGCCGAGGTGTCATGGCTGCCACGGTGATGGGCCAGGTGCGCTCGGCCCTGCGCGGGGCCGCCCTGACCGACCCCCGTCCGGAGTCGGTCATGAAGTCCCTGGACCGCGTGGTGTGGGACCTCGACGCGCTGTGGCCCGCCTCGATGCCCCTGGGGTCGACGCGCGCACGCCCCGGCATGGCGTTCGGGGGTGAGCTGTTCGTCACGATGCTCTACGGCACGGTCTCCCCGGAGACCGGTGTCGTGGAGATCGCCAGCGCCGGCCACCCCGTGCCCGCGCTGCTGTCGGGCCGCTTCTCGCGCGACGAGGGCAACCCGCGCGGGCAGCTGCTCGACATGGCGGTCGGGCCGCCGCTGGGGCTCTCGGGACACCGGCCGACCCACCGCCTGGTGCTCGAGGTCGGGGACATGCTCGTCGTCTACACCGACGGGCTCATCGAGCGCAGGGGAGAGGCGCTCGACGCGGGCGAGGCCCGGTTGCTCGAGGTCCTCGCCGACGTCCCGCCGAGCAGCCCGCGAAGCGTCGCCCAGCTCGTCATGGAGTCGATGGTCCCCGTGAGCGGGCAGGAGGACGACTGTGCCGTCCTCACCGTCGGCCGGTCACCGCGCGGCCACCGCCGGGCGGCGATCGTGGTCCCGCCCATGCCTGAGTCGGTCAAGGCCGCCCGTGACTGGGCCCGGGAGCAGCTCGAGCTGTGGCAGGTCAACGAGGGCGACCAGTACACCATCGTCACCGGCATCTCCGAGCTCATCACCAACGCCGTGCTCCACGCCGGCACGGAGTCACACCTCACCCTCGACCTCGACACGGGGGTCGTCGCGGTGACGGTCGCCGACAGCGGCAACCGCGGGGAGCCGCTGCTCACCGGTGGCGAGGCCATGGCGGTGCGGGGCCGCGGGCTCTCCCTCGTCCGGGCGGTCAGCGACGCCTTCGGGGCCCACCGCACGTCGGCCGGCACCACGGTGTGGTTCGAGGTCGAGGTGTCCCTCACGAACGCCGGCGTCACCGTCGGTGACGTGGCCGGCTGACGTTGACGACTGACGCCGTCGGTGACGTGGCCGGCTGACGCGGTCGGCCGGCCCCCAACGGGGACATCGAGGGGCCTCAGCGGGCGCCGACGTACGTGGCGTCGGTGGGCCAGCCAGCGCGGCCGACCTGCGCCCCGGAGCCGGGGAGCCACCCGCCCTTCCCGTTGCCGTAGTAGGACATCCACGCGCCGGAGGAGTTGAGCGCGAGGACGTCGGAGAGCCCGTCGCGGTTGAGGTCGCCGGCGCCGGTGAGGGTCACGAACGGCTGCCAGCCGGTGCCCACCTGGCGGCTGTAGACGGACCAGCCACCCTTGCCGTTGCCGGCGTACAGCCACAGCGTGCCGTCGCTGCGACGGCGGGCCAGCAGGTCAGGGCGTGCGTCCCCGGTGACGTCACCCGGGGAGAAGACGCGGTCGAAGACCTGCCAGCCGGTGGCGATCCGCGTCTCGGTGGCGGCGAGCCCCTTCGAGGTGCCGCGGTACAGCCACAGCGTCCCGTCCTTGCGGCGCGCGACGACGTCGGGCCGGCCGTCACCGGTGAAGTCGCCGGGGGACACGACGGTGTCGAAGATGCCCCAGCCGGAGCCGATCCGCACCGGCGCGCCGAAGGCCGCGTTCCCCGTACCCGGCAGCAGGAACAGGTCGCCCCCGGCCGTGCGCGTGACGAGGTCGGCCACGGCGTCGCCGGTGAAGTCCCCGGGCGTGACGACGTCGGTCACCGAGCCCCAGCTGCCGCCGAGGCTGCGACCGGTCGTGTCGGCGGGGCTGTCGTGGAGCACGGCTCCCCGCGCCGCCGACAGGGAGACGAGGTCGGAGTCGATGGCGGCGTCCAGGCCGAGCGACACCGGGGGAGCGGCGTACGGCCTCACCAGGGCACGCCACGTCGCGGCGTCGGTGACGCCGGTGGCAGTGACACCCTGCCGCTTCTGCCACGCCGTCAGGGCGGACTGCGTCGTCGAGCCGAACGAGCCGGACGCCGTCGAGCCGATGGCGCTCTGCACGGCCTGCACAGCAGGTCCGGTGCTGCCCGAGCGCAGGTACATGCCGGAGAACGACACCAGCTGCTTGCCGAGGCTGCTCGCGGACGGCACCGCCTTGACGGGCGGGGGCACCTGGCACCTGGTGAGGTTGGCGCTCGACCGCGGGGAAGCCCAGTTGAGGGCCCACGAGCGGCACGGCCCCCACTCGGGTGAGGCGACCTTCTTCGACCAGTAGGAGCTGCGCTGCATGGCACCTGACCACGACAGGGAGATGTGCACGTGGTTGCGGTGGCAGGCGGTGTCGTAGGAGGTGGAGGCCTTGGCGGACGACAGGCACCCCTGGTACTCGGTCCACCCGTCCTGCGGCCGGTAGGCCGACCAGGTCTTGTTGTTCCAGATCAGGTACATGACGCCGAGCCGCCGTGCCATCGCGTAGGTGTTGCCGGACCGGTCCGTCGCGAGCATCCACGTGAGCGCGGCGTTCGCCTGCGCCTTCTGGGTGGTGTTGCGGACGCTGGCCATCCAGTCGACGGCCCGGCCGTCGTAGTGCTCGGAGGTCGCGAGGGAGTCCGAGCCGCAGGCCCGCGCCGACCCGTACGTCGTGCCGGGGTAGGTGCGCACCAGCAGGGAGCCGAGGGCGACCGTGCCCGGCTTGGCCTTCGCGTCGCAGGAGTTCGCCCCGACGTAGGACGACAGGGCCTCGATGCCGGCGGGCAGCCCCGTGGGGGTCGGGGGCACCGGGGTCGCGGCGGAGGCGCTCGGTCCGGTGGCGGCCAGGGCGGCGACGACCGCGACGGCCAGCAGGACGGTGGAGGCGGCCGCACGGACGAGGCGGGGGCGCAAGCGACGGGAGGTGGTCATGGGTCTGCTCCGGACGGCTCGGGCGGCTGGGCCGGCGGCGGGTGGCGCGGCAGGCGCAGCATGGCGGGGGAGTGTCCAGTTTGCGCCGTGTGTGTCCAGATGGGCGTACTTGGTCCCGGAAGTCACCCGTTCGCGCTTGCGGCGGCTCATGCGTTTGGGTGACGATGTCAGCAGAATGGATGAGTGGACGTACCACGGCGTCTCTTCCCTATCAGCAACCGTTCATCCTCATCATGTGCACTGGATGGGCACACTCCACCGGAGGTGGATCGCGTGAGAAAGGTCGGTGCAACGATGTGGCAGCTGTTCCTGGAGCGCTTCGTCCCGCTCGTGGATGACGACGTCTCGGCGCTCGACCGGCTCGACGGCGTCGGTGCCTCGGCGTCCCGCCGCACGCCCGCCCCCGAGTCAGCCCCCCCGGCTGCGCAGGGTGGCGACACCTCCCTCGTCAAGCACTCCTGACACGACACGTCACAGGGCCCCCGACCACCGGTCGGGGGCCCTGTCGCGTGGTGGACGGTCGACGGCTCGGGTCTGCTCAGTCGGTGCAGAGGCAGAACGGGTGTCCCGCAGGGTCGAGGAAGACCCTGAAGGACGTGCCGGGCTGGTGCTCGTGCCGGGTCGCGCCGAGCGCCAGGACCTCGACCTCCGCCTCGTCGAGGTCGTCCACCGCGACGTCGAGGTGCATCTGCTGCGGCACCTCCTGGGACGGCCAGCGAGGCGGGGTGTAGGCCTCGACCTCCTGGAAGCAGATGCACTGGCCGTAGTCGGCACGGATCTCCGCCCAGCCGGGGGAGATGTCCACCTTCCAGTCGAGCATCGCGCCGTAGAAGGTCGCGAGGGCTCCGGCGTCGGGGCAGTCGAGGACGATGCTGGGGAAGCGTGCGATGGCCATGGCGGCACCGTACGCCCGGTTGCGGACGGTTCGTGTCCGGTACGGGCCTGTCTGGCTCGTGGACCGCGTGGAGGCCGCAGGCGTGCCGAACCTAGACTCCGGACTCGTGTCGTGGTCTCTCTGGTTCACCCTGCTGGCTGCGGCGGTCCTCATCTCCCTGACTCCCGGCGCGGGCGCCATCAACACGATGTCCAACTCGATCGGCTGGGGTTGGGCGCGCTCGATCTGGGGGATCCTCGGCCAGCAGCTCGCCCTGCTCGTGCACATCGCGGTGGTCGCTGCCGGGGTCGGGGTGCTGGTCGCCGGTTCGCCGTTGCTGTTCAACGTGATCCGCTACGCCGGCGCTGCCTACCTCGTACTGCTCGGGGTGCGGCAGCTGCGCGCCCGCCCGGCCCCGGTCGACGAGGACACCGCGGTCCGGGACGCCTCCCGGTGGGCCATGCTGCGCCGGGGGGCCCTGGTCAACCTGACCAACCCCAAGGCGGTCGTGTTCTTCCTGGCCTTCACGCCGCAGTTCATCCGGCCCGACCGGCCGCTGGCCACGCAGTACGCCGTGCTCGCGGCCACGGTCGTGGTCGTCGACGTGCTCGTCATGTGGTTCGTCTTCGCGGTGGCGGCCCGCGGGCTGCGGCGCCTGACGCGCAGCGAGGGCGGCCAGCGGCGGCTGAACCGGGTCTTCGGGGGCCTCTTCGTCGGGGTCGGGGCTCTGCTCGCGACGATCCACTGACGACCGACTGCCGACCTGCCGACGACCGACTGCCGGCCTGCGGACGACCGACTGCCGGTCCGGGTGGAGCGTCCCTCGCGGAGCGCCCCCCGCGGAACGCCCCCGCCGACGCCACCGCGGACGGCTCAGCCGGGATCGGCGGCCGGTCGCGTCGGCAGGACGACGAGGGTCCGGGGCTCCGCCACGTCGGGACCGTCGAGGTAGACCTCCCACGCGTCGCCGGCCGGCGCCATGCCGTGCTGAGCGGCGTACGCGGACAGCGCCTCGTGGGCCACCCGGCTCCTGGAGTAGTCGCCCCGGTGGGTGGTGCGCAGGGCGGGGCCGCCGGGGAGGTGCGACGCCTTGACGTCGCCCTGCCCGAGGACCATCCCGCTGACGGGGAAGCCGACCTCGAGGTCGACCTCACCGCCCGGCTCGGGTCGCACCCGGGCGAACGGCGGTCCGCACACGAACATGCCGTCCTGCTGGGCCACCTCGGCGACCCTGGCGAACGCAGCACCCATGAACGGTGCGATGCCCTGCCCGTCCACCGTGCGCCGCATGACGAGGGTCGGCTGGTCCTGCAGGGTGACCTGCTCGACCTCGTAGCCGGGGGTGGTGGCCACCGGCCCGGCGCCCGGCCCCGGCGTCACCACGGCGGCCGCGGCCACGCCGCCGAGTGACGACGCTCCTCGGGGTGGGGGCGCAGCCGCCTCAGGTGCCGCCTGCGCCGGAGCTCCCGGGTGATCCGTGCCTCGTCCTGCAGGACCTCCTCACGGTCTCGTAGACCGTCGTGGACGGCCTGGACCGGCTGCGTCGACCGCAGGGACTCCTCGCACGCGGCGAGGCGCTGCAGGAGCTCCCGCAGCGAGAGGTGGGTGAGGTGCTCCGTCGTCGCGCCCTGCAGGGTGCGGGGCGCGTCGGACGTGGTGGGCTGCATGCCGTCTCCCTTGTTCCGGTGTGGACGTTCACACACCTGGTCGATCCAGTGAATGTCGGGCGGTGACCTCCGCATCAGGGACTTAGGTCCCGGGTCGGCCGACGGTGGCGACGGACGCTCTTCGCGAGAGGAGGGCGGCCGATGCGGGCTTGGGAGGTCACGGGGGAGGCCGGGGGCCCCGGCCGGGTACGCCTGGCCGAACGCCCCGTCCCGGTCCCCGGTGACGGTGAGGTGCTCGTCCGGGTCGACGCGTGCGGGGTGTGCCGCACCGACCTGCATGTCGCCGACGGTGACCTGCCGGTGCGGCGCCCGCGCGTCGTGCCGGGTCACGAGGTCGTGGGCACGGTCGTGGACGGCGCGGCAGGGGGGCGGTTCGCCGTCGGCGACCGGGTGGGCGTCGCCTGGCTGCGCCACACGTGTGGCGAGTGCCGCTGGTGCCGCACCGGCGCCGAGAACCTGTGCCCCCGCGCGGAGTTCACCGGGTGGGACCACGACGGCGGCTACGCGGAGTACGTCGTGGCGCCCTCGGCGTTCGCCTACCGGGTGCCGGCCTCCCTCTCCCCGGAGCAGGCGGCCCCGCTTCTGTGCGCCGGCATCATCGGCTACCGCGCGCTGCGCAGGACCGGCCTGCCGCCCGGCGGACGGCTGGGGCTGTACGGGTTCGGGGCCAGCGCCCACCTCACGGCCCAGCTCGCCCTGGCGCAGGGCAGCGAGGTGCACGTCCTGACCCGTGGCGAGGGAGCCCGTGAGCTCGCCCTGTCGCTGGGTGCAGCGTCTGCCGGCGACGCGTACGACGCCCCGCCGGTCCCGCTCGACGCAGCCATCCTCTTCGCGCCCGTCGGCGACCTCGTGCCGGTGGCCTTCGAGGCGCTCGACCGGGGCGGCAGCCTGGTGCTGGCCGGCATCCACCTGAGCGACGTGCCCCAGCTGGACTACCAGCGGCACCTGTTCCTCGAGAAGCGGCTGACGTCGGTGACGGCCAACACGAGGGCCGACGGGGAGGAGCTGCTGCGACTCGCCGCAGCCCTGGCGGTGGCACCCACGGTGACGACGTACCCGTTCGAGCAGGCGGACGCCGCACTGGAGGACCTGTCCAGCGGCAGGGTGACCGGCGTCGCGGTCCTGTCCGGGTGGTCCCCGGACCGCTGACGGCAGGTCAGCCGGTCTCGGGCCTGACCACCATCACCGGGCAGTGGGCGTGGTGCAGGACGCCCTGGCTCACCGACCCGAGCAGCAGGCCACGGAAACCTCCTCGGCCACGGCTGCCCACCACCACGAGCTCCGCCTCGCGCGACAGGTCGGCCAACGCCTCGACGGGATGGGCGTTGACGACACGCAGCCGCACCTCGACGTCCGGGAACTTCTCGGACCAGTCGGTCACGGACTGGGAGGTGACGGCGCTGGACTGGCGAACCATGTTCTCCTGCAACGACTCTGCGTCCACTGCCGGCAGGTTCGTGTCGTCGAAGTCGAACAGCCACGCGTGGACGACGGTGAGCGGGGCCTGCCTCGCGTGGGCCTCGCCGAACGCCTCCCCGATGGCGGCGTTGCTCACCTCGGAACCGTCGGAGCCGACCACGACCCCCGACGCCGGCGACGAGGTGGTGGGGAGCTCACGGACCACGACCACAGGGCAGTGGGCCCGGGCCGCGACCTCGACGGAGGAGGACCCCAGGAAGGCGCTCGACACCGTACCCCGCCCGCGTGCGCCCACGACGACGAGTCCGGCGTCCGTCGAGGCGTCGACGAGCAGCGCCCCGGGGCCGCCGATGCCGGTCGCCGTCGTGACAGGAGTCGAGGGGGACACGCTGTGGATGCGCTGCTCCGCCTCGTGCAGGACTCGCCTGGAGACCTCGTCGGAGGCGGCCATGAGGGGTTCGATGTGGGGACCCTGCACGGGCACGCTGCGTCCGTGCACGAGCCGGATACCGCACCGTCGCCGGACCGCTTCGTCGATGGCCCAGTCCAGGGCGTTGCGCGTGTGGGGGCGGCCGTCGACGCCGACGACGACCGGTCGGGTGGTGGCTGCCAGGTCGATGGTGCTCACGGGTCCTCCTCGAGTCCTGCGGGTGGGGGTCAGGCGTGCCGGCTGCGTCGACGCAACCGCTCCATCTCGGCCTCGACCTGGTCCGGGCCGGGTTCGGGCCACAACACGTCCCAGGCGTGGAAGGCCAGCCCGATGCCCCAGCCGAAGAGCGGGAACAGCGGCCAGAAGAAGTGGGCGCCGGCGGCGTACCAGACGGCCACCAGCAGGAGGTTGACCATGACGTAGGCGAGCCCGTGCGCCATGAGGCCCCGCTTGTCGTTCAACCGTTTGAGGGCGCGTTCGCGCAGCTCGCGAGACTCCTCGGTGCTGTCGGCGCCAGTGGGGGTGCGTACGTCGTCTGCCATCCGGACCAACTCCCTTCACTCCCAGCATCGGCAGCGGCGGCGAGGGGCGTCGGGTCGTTGGTCCCGCATCCGCGCCCTGCCGGCCGCGGTCGCTGCGTCCGGCCGGAGCCGCTGCGGCCGGACGGGACCGCCGGCCGGGGCGACCAGTCGGGACCATCGACCCGGGGATGGCGTGCGTGCCCGTGTCAGGCTGACGGCGCAGGGGACCGTCGGGCGCAGTCGGGAGGTGGCGACGGTGTCGCCGGTGCAGGCATGACGTCGGACGAGGGTGGTGCCATGGGTCTGGACGGCGTCGGCGCCGGTGGATGGGGCGCCGAGGTGCGCGAGACGCACTCGGCCGTCGTCCTCCTCATGGGTGACAGGGCCTACAAGGTGAAGAAGCCGGTGGACCTGGGCTTCCTCGACTTCACCACGCGGGCGGCCCGTGAGGGCGCGATCCGTCGCGAGCTCGTCCTCAACCGACGGTTGACCCCCGACGTCTACCTCGGGGTGCTCGAGGTCCGGGACCCCGACGGCCAGCCCTGCGAGCACCTGCTCGTGATGCGTCGGATGCCGGAGGACCGGCGGCTCGCCACGCTGGTCCGCGAGGGCGTCGACGTGGGACCGGACCTGCGCCGGCTGGCCAAGGACCTGGCCGCGTTCCACGCCACCGCCCGGACGGGTCCCGATGTCGCACGATGTGGCTCCTCGGAGGCGCTGCGGCAACGCTGGCAGGACAACGTCCAGGGGCTGCGGGACCACCCTGTGGCCCCGGTGGGTGCCGAGCTCGCCGACCGCATCGAGGAGCTGGCCCTGGAGTTCGTCGACGGACGGGCTCCGTTGCTGGACAGCCGGATCGAGGCGGGGCTGGTGCGTGACGGTCACGGTGACCTGCTGGCCGACGACATCTTCTGCCTGCCCGACGGCCCCCGGGCGCTGGACTGCCTCGACTTCGCCGACGAGCTGCGCTGGATGGACGTGCTCGACGACGCGGCCTGTCTCGCGACCGACCTGGAGCGGCTGGGCAGCGTGCGGCTGGGAGAGCAGTTCCTGCACGACTACGAGGAGTTCTCCGGGACCCGCCAGCCACCGGCGCTGCGGCATCACTACGCCGCCTACCGCGCGGTGATGCGGGCCAAGGTGGCGGCGATCCGGGCCGGTGGACACCACGCCCGTACCGGTGCGGACGCCGACGAGGCGGCCCAGCTGTGCGACATCGGACTGGCCCACCTGCGACGCGGCCGGGTGCGGCTGGTGCTCGTGGGCGGCCCCCCGGGGTCGGGGAAGACGACCTTGTCCTCGGCACTCGCCGACCGCCTGGGAGGGGTGCTGGTGGCCAGTGACCGGGAGCGCAAGGCGCTCGCCGGGATGGCCGCGTCGGTGCACGCCCCGGCGGCCTTCGGAGAGGGCATCTACACGCCCGGCATGACCACCCGGACCTACGCGTCGCTGGCCGACCGGGCCGCCCGCCTGCTGGGCATGGGGGAGACGGTCGTCGTCGACGCGTCCTTCTCGTCGGCCGCACTGCGCGAGCAGTTCCGGGCCCTGGCACGGGACGTCAGCACCCCGGTGGTCGAGCTCGCCTGTTCTGCCCGCCCCGCGGTGGTCGAGGACCGGTTGCGCGCCCGGGCCGCCGGTGCCGACACGGAGAGCGACGCGGACCTCCCGGTCGGGCGGCAGCTCGCAGCCCTGACCGACGCCTGGCCGGAGGCATCAGTCGTCCACACCGGGGCCTCGCGCCAAGCGTCGCTCGCGCAGGCCCTGCACCACCTGGGGACGGGGCCGGACGAGCCGGACTGAGGGCGATGCACAGAACCGGGGACCCGCTAGGGACCATGGTCCCTAGCGGGTCGGTCGCGGTCGCGGCGACGCTGTCGAGCGGGGCCGGTGCCGCGGCGTGGGGCCGCAGGCGTCGTGACCGCCCGCTCTCCCGCGAGGGGCTCTTGGGGAGAGCGAGGCGGTCAGGGCCGGACCACCAGGGCGGGGGAGATCGCTGCCGGCGCCACCTGGTGAGGGACGGGCGGTCGGGCCGACGCCTCGGCGGCAGGAGACCGCGAGGCACCGGATGCCGTTGCCGACGTCCCGGACGCTGCGCCGCCGGTCGGGGCACGGCGGCCGGTGGCTCGGTCGCCCACTCGCGACCGATGATCGCGTCGAACTCCTCGCGGAGCCACTGCTCGTCCGCGCACACCAGGTCGACGAGCTCCTCGTCCAGGCTGCGCGCGCGGGAGCCGGTGCCGGCGACGGTGGTCACGGGCCTCACCACCGTGGGTCAGGCGCTGATGGCCTGCTGGTGCTCGTGGGTGCCCGCGACTTCGACCTTGCGCGGCTTGGCCTTCTCGGCCACCGGGATGCTCAGCGTGAGGACGCCGGCGTCGTAGGTGGCCGCGATGCGTTCGGTGTCGAGGTTGTCGCCGAGGACCAGCTGTCGGCTGAACACCCCGCGCGGGCGTTCGGCCGCCACGAGCTCCGCGTCGCTGGCCCGTGCCGGGCGCTCTGCCCTGACCGTGACGACGTTGCGCTCGACGTCGATGTCGATCGAGTCCCGGTTCACTCCCGGCAGGTCGAACTCGACGTGGAACGTGTCGCCGTCACGCCACGCGTCCATCGGCATGACCGAGGGGCGGGCGAGGGTGCCGTTGGGCCCGAAGACCTGCTGGGTCAGCCGGTCCAGGTCACGGAAGGGGTCGGTGCGCATGAGCATTGTCTTCACCTCCGTCGTGGTGTGCCTGGGGAGATGCCGACCGGCCACGACCGCCAAGGTCTATGGTGGCCGACATAGATTTCTTGTAGCACCCCTTGCATACTTGGCGCAAGAGGCCTCGACGGGCCGCTCGAGGAAGGACAGCCACATGACCGCTCCCGACGGCGACCGTGGTGTCTACGGCATCTCCGTGGCCGCCGACCTCGTCGGCATGGGCGTGCAGAACCTGCGCCTGTACGAGTCGCGGGGCCTGCTCGAGCCCGAGCGGACCGACGGCGGCACCCGGCGCTACAGCGCGAACGACCTGGACCGGCTGCGCCGGATCGGCGAGCTGCTCGGTGCCGGACTGAACCTCGCAGGCGTGGGGATGGTCCTGGACCTGGAGAAGGAGAATGCTCGTCTCCGTGCAGAACAGGAGGACCCATCATGGCCAGTCGTGACGACCGGGACGTCCCGGTCCCGGAGGCGGACCGCCTCGAGCAGCAGGAACCGGTCGACCCCGAGGTAGGGGACGACCAGCCCTGGCCGGACTCGCCGGTGGAGATCGACCAGGGCGACTCCGACGAGGCAGACCGGTTGGAGCAGTCGCAGGTCGTGTCCGGCGACGCGGACGAGGACTACGCGCACGACTGAGTACGCGTTGCCGACCGTCCTCGTGTGCAGGCGCGTATCTCCTCGCGCCCCGCTGTCAGCGTCAGGGACTCGGGATGGTCACTTCGGGTGGTATCGAGGCTGGTGTGGGTTCCCTACGGTGAGGTGACGGCACGTGTCCCAGGTGCGGTTCCCCGCACTCGCGCGACGCCAGCGGTGCATGGAATCGAGTCCGTCGTGAGCTCTACCCCGACTGCAGCCACACCCACTCCCAGCCCCAGCGAAGAGCCGTCCTCGACGGGTCCGGGCCGCGCCGGTGGAGGGCGCATCGGGCTGGTGGTGGCCGGTTCCTTCGTGGCCGGGTGGGCGGCGGCCCTGCTCCTCGCCGTGGCGCCGTTCGTGCCGGCTGAGGTGCCCCGTGTCACCGGTGCGCTCCTGTGCGGGTACGCGCTGGGCTGGGCGATGGTGGCCGTGCTCTCGGTGCGCCTCACGGACCAACCGCAGCGGTGGGCCTGGGCCCCGGCAGCGGTCATGGGGGCAGCCGGGCTGCTCCTGCTGGGTCTCGGCTCGGCGGTCATGGGTGCGCTGAGCTGGGTGTGGCCACCGGTGCTGCTCGTCCTCGTCGTCTGGATGGTGGGCCGGGTGCGTCGGTCCTTGCACGGCCGCAGTCGCTCCCTGCTCGTCTACCCGATGCTCGCGGTGCTGGGCCTGGCCTCGATCGGTGGTGTCTACCAGGTCGTGGGGGCCGCGGTCGACGCCAACGCGTTGCCGATGCCCGGCCAGTTGGTCGGCGTCGGTGGCCGCAGCCTGCACCTGAGCTGCACGGGTTCCGGCAGCCCGACGGTGTTGCTGCAGCCGGGCGCGGGGGAGTTCTCCTCGAACATGGGCTGGATCGAGCCCGCTGTGGCCCGGAGCACGCGGGTCTGCGTGTACGACCGGGCAGGCAGGGGATGGAGCGAGCCCGCCGACGCCCCGCAGGACGGCTTCGCCATCGCCGCCGACCTGCACACCCTGCTCACGCGGGCGCACGTCCCCGGTCCGTACGTGGTGGCGGGCCACTCCTTCGGCGGCCTCTACTCGCTGGCCTTCGCCGCGCGGTACCCGGACGAGGTGGTCGGCATGGTGCTCCTCGACTCGACCGCACCCAAGCAGCCTGCGGACGGTGCGGCGCCGAGAGCCGCGGGCTCCTACGACCTCATGAGCCACCTGTCCGCAGTGGTGGCCACGACGTCAGAAGTGGGTCTCACCCGGCTCTACGCGCACGTCGAGGGCGGCACCCTCCCGCCCCGGTCCCGCGACGAGGTCCGTGCCAGCATCGCCCGCCCGAACACGGTCAAGAGCACCATCGACGAGTACGTCCAGGCCAACACCCCGATGGTGCAGGCGGCCCAGCTGACCGACTTCGACGCCAAGCCGCTGGTCGTGCTGACCGCAGGCAGCGGGAGCGCACCGGACTGGTCGGCGAAGCAGGACCACCTCGCCGCCCTGTCGTCCAACAGTGCCCACCACGTCGTCGCGGGCGCCGTGCACGAGGACCTCGTAGCCAGGCAGCCCTATGCGGCGCAGAGCACCCGAGCCATTCTCGACGTCGTGGCGGCCGTGCGGGACAAGGCCACCCTCGTCCACTAGCTCGCGCGCGTGCCCCCGGGACCTACGCACATCAGAGGACGGGGCGCTCGCCCCACTTCGACGTAGGCGGGCTCGGCCCCCGGGAGGACGTGCTGCCCCACCGCGCCAAATACCTTGATGGGGCTGCCATGCGCCACTGCGGGAAGTCGAGCTCTTCGGCCGCCCGCGCCTCCCAGCCGCGGGGCCTGGACACATCCGGGTCGCTCGGCGGGGGCAGTGCACGATCAGCTCCCTCCCACCGTGAACGACAAGGAGCCGGCCATGTCAGCGAAGCGAGTTGGACGAGCCCTCACGTTGGTGGCGGCCATGGCTGCCGCGATGCTCCTGATGCTCGGTCCGGCCTCGCCCACCCTGGGGGCTGTGGCCGGTGGTGGGCAGTCGGTGACCGTGTCCGGGGTCTTCCTCGAGGTGCACGGCGACTCCCGCTATGCCGACCAGACGCTGTACGTGCTCCAGTCGGCCGGCCGCGAGTACCAGCTGAGGACGGAAGGAACTCCCGCCATCCACTCGCGAGCGAGGGTGACCGTCCACGGTCTCCTGAACGGTGACGTCCTCGACGTGACCGGTGGCGGCGCGATTACGGTGACTGCGGCCGCGCCCGCGAGCTCTGCGGTGACCGGTGCGCAGTCCGTGCTGGTGGTCAACGTCGTCTGGCCCGGGACGTCCCTCACGGCCACGACCGCCCAGGAGGACAACTTCATGTTCGGCTCCGACTCGCGCACCGTCGCGAGCTTCTACACCGACACCTCGTACGGGCAGATGACGTGGACTGGCACCGAGACCCCGACCTACACGATCACCGACCCGGCCTCGTGCAACCTGCCCGGCCTGGCCAACCAGGCCGAGGCCGCAGCCACGAGCGGTGGGTACGATGTGACTGCGTACAGGGCCCTGATGATCAACGCCCCCAACCTGTACTGCGGCGCCGCCGGGTACGGGGAGATCGGCGGGAAGCACGCGTGGGTCCAGAACGGCCTGTGGAACCTGGACGACGGCTACGCCAGGTTGGTCCCCACGCACGAGATCGGCCACGCGCTCGGGCTGTACCATTCGCACGGGCTGGAGTGTGGTGCGGTCACGGTCACGACGAGCTGCCTCGGCAACCCTGCAGCCAACAACGAGGAGTACGGCAACGCCTGGGACGTCATGGGCAACAACTGGCCCGGGGACGCCAACGACGCGGTGACCTGGTTCAGCGCGAAGCAGGAGCTGGTCCTCGGCTGGATCAGCGGCAGCAGGGTCACCACGGTGAACGCCAGCGGGACCTACGACCTGGTGCCGTTGGAGAAGAACGGAACCACCAGTCCGCAGGTGCTGCTGCTGACGACCCCGACCCACACCTACTACGTGGAGTACCGCCAGCCGATCACCCAGGACTCCTTCCTCACCGGCTACCCCGCCGCCACGAACAGCGTCCACATCAGCGTCAGCGCGGCCTTCGGGAGCGACACCGGGCCCTTCGCGCTGGACTTCACGCCAAACTCCGACACCAGCGCCGGGTACTACGACTGGTATGACGCGCCCCTGCCGGTGGGCGGGACGTTCACCGACCCGGAGAACGTCTTCACGATCTCCCCGGTGTCGCAGAACGGCACCACGGCGAGCGTGAGGGTCACCCTCGCCGGCACCGCGAGCTACGCGCTGTCCGTGAGCACGTCCGGCACCGGTTCGGGCACGGTGACCAGCTCTCCAGCAGGGATCTCCTGTGGCACACCGTGTTCGGCGAGCTATCCCAGTGGGACCTCGGTCACGCTCACCGAGTCGCCGGCCGCCGGGTCGACGTTCGCAGGCTGGGGTGGAGCGTGCTCCGGCACGTCGTCGACCTGCACGGTCTCCATGACCGCGGCCAGGGCCGTGACCGCCGCCTTCACGGCGACGGGCGGTGGCGGCACGAGGTACGAGGAGTCGGCTGCGTCCCTCGACGGCTGGGTCGTCCACACCGACGGGACGGGGCCGTACCGCGCGAGCAGGACGGCGGGGGACACGGCCCAGTTCGCGTTCTCGGGGACCAGCATCACGTGGCGGACGAAGAAGGGCCCTGCGCAGGGCATCGCCCAGGTGAGCATCGACGGAGTGAACAAGGGCTCCTTCGACGAGTACGCCGCGAGCTTCCAGCCCGCCACCGTCGCCTTCACCGGCCTGTCCACCTCGTCGCACAAGATCGTGGTCAAGGTGCTGGGAACCAAGAACTCGTCCGCGTCAGCTGCCGATGTCGCCCTCGACGGCTTCACCGTGGGGGCGACGACGACGGACGAGAACGCCACCAAGGTGCTCCTCGACAAGTGGAAGGGCGTGTCCAACACCTCCGCGAGCGGAAAGGCCTACCGGTCGAGCGCGGTGGCCAACCAGACCGCCGGCCTGACCTTCACCGGTACGGCGGTGGACTACGTGGCGACGACCGGACCGGGCTGGGGCAGGGCCGAGGTATACGTCGACGGGGTCGACAAGGGCACGGTGGACCTCTACGCGAGTGCCGTGCACTACCAGACGGTCAGGTCCTTCACCGGGCTGTCAGCGGGCTCGCACACCATCACCGTCAAGGTCCTGGGGACCAAGAACCCCGCAGCCACTGCCAAGACGGTGAACGTGGACGCCTTCGTCGTGCACTGAACCAGCCACCCGACGAAGGCGTGATGCACACGCAGGTGCCATGGCCCTGACAGCCCAGCCATAGCGGGCCCGGTCAGTCTCTGGTCAACGGTCGACAACGACCGACCAACCCCAGACCCAGGAGTCACCATGGCCAACAACCGAATCCTCACCGGCGTCGCGGCACTCGTGGCCACGGCCGGCCTCATCGGCACCGGAGCCGCGCTGTCGAACGCCGCCACCACCAGCCCCACCACCAACTCGACGACCAGCTCGACGACCAGCTCGACGACCACTGCCGCCGCACCGAACGGTTCGGCCAACCCGAACAACGACACCGCTGTCACCGGAAGCGCGCTGGCCAAGGTCACCGCGGCCGTGAAGGCCAAGGACTCCGCCGTCACCGTCTCCTCGGTGCGGATGGACCCCGACGGCTCCTACGACGTGTTCGGCACCAAGGCCGGCGCGAACGTCATGCTCGAGGTCAGCAAGGACCTGGCCACCATCACCCAGAACACGCGCCCGCAGGGCTGATCCTGCCGCCCGCGTCGCGGGGTACGGCGAAGCCCCCGGCCCTGAAGGGTCGGGGGCTTGCCGTCCGCGGGTGCTGGCTGGGTTCAGCCGACAGCGGGAGCAGGAGCGGCTGCGTGGCCAACTCCGATGCGGACCTCCTCCTCGACCGGCACGGTGCGACGGTGCCAGAGCCCGAGGAAGCTGAGCAGGAACATCAGGCCCGAGCCGACGAGGGCGGCAACGGCTCCCCAGAGGGCGATGACACCCATGGTGCCGAAGGCGTAGGCGTTGAGGAGCAGGCCGCGCAGGGTGTTGCCCATGAACAGGGTCTGGCGCAGCTGGCCGAGCTGGGCGACGGTGGCCGCGTCGGCGGTCTTGTCCTGCGACATCGCGATGAACTGGCCACTGACCTCTTCGTAGGTCTTGCCACCACTGGCCTTGTTCATGTGGACGAGGATGTAGTGGTCGGCATACGCCTTGGCCTGCGCGCCGGTGGTCAGCTGCTGGCCGGCGTACTGGGCGAGGTAGGGCTTGATGAGCGGGTCCTCGATCGCCTTGCCGGACGGCATCGTGATCTTCTGGTCGGCGAGCTGGCTGTGCACGTTGTCGGTCACGAAGTTGCTCGCCCAGGTCAGCAAGCCCCCTGCGACCAGAAGGACCGTGGCCACGATGAAGCCGGCGGCCGTGAGGAGGGTGTCAAGGGTTCTGCGTCGCATGGTTCTCATCTCCCGCTGTACGGGGTTCGCGGCCCCGGATCTGGTTGCCCTGGTTGGGCATCTCCAGCATCGGGGCGGTGCGCACCACAGCACCGGGACCATCGTCCTCACGGTGTTGTGGCGCCCGTCACTGTTCTCGATCGGGCCCGCCAGGTCAGCGCCCAACCACTAGCACTCACGAAAATGCGCTCTACCCAACGAAATTCGTGGGCAGAGCGCATCCTCAGGGGCAGAGCGCGTCCGTCGTTTGGTGTCACTGGTCTATCGGTGCACCTGGACCTGCAGGCTGCGGTTGAGAAGGCAGCCACCGACATCCCTGGCCGGAGCCCGCTCAGACGGCCCCGTCTGCTGTCTGACCCAGCGAGACGGTGAGCAGGATGACGCAGTCCTCCAGTGCCTCGACCCCGTGCCGGGTCGCCGGTATCGTCACGAGCTGTCCGGCGGCCACGACCCACGAGGGCCCGTCCACGGCGTACAGGCGCGCGGTCCCGCTCAGCACCTGGAAGGTGGCGGCTGGGGGCGACTCGTGTTCGTTGAGTCCAGCGCCCCCGGTCAAGGCCATCAGGACGGCCCGCTGTCGGCTCCCCCCGATGAGCAGCTGGGATGCGTGCCCGTTGTCCGTCCCCCTTGCCATCGCCAGCAGTGCGTGACCGGCCTCGGTCAGGTTCACGGGCGCGGTGTCTGCTTCGTGCGGCCGGCGTTCGCTCATGGTCGTCCAACCTTCTCCCAGCCTCGCTTGGGTGCGCGGGCTCCTTCTCGTGTGTCGTCCCTGGTGCGGTAGACGATGTACGGACGCGTCAGGTAGCCGACCGGTGCGCTGAAGACGTGGACGAGCCGGGTGAACGGCCACAACGCGAACAGGGTGAACGCGACGAGGGCATGAAGGCGGAACCCGAGCGGAGCCTCGCTGATGAGCTCCGGACGCGGCTGGAACACGAAGATGCTGCGGAACCACGGGGAGACGCCCTCGCGGTAGTCGTAGTGGCCGAAGATGCTGCTGGCCACGGTGTTCCACATCCCCAGGAGGATGACGGTGGCGAGGAAGACGTACATGAGCTTGTCCATACGGGTGGTCGCCATGAACACCGGCCCGACCGTTCGTCGTCGGTACACCAGGATGGCGAGCCCGAGTACGGTGGCGACGCCCGCCAGGCCGCCGAGCGTGACGGCGAGGAAGTGGTACACGCCTTCACCGACGCCCACCGCCTCGGTCCAGCCCTTCGGCACGATGAGCCCGATGACGTGGCCGCCGACGACGCCGAGCAAACCGAAGTGGAACAGGGGGCTGCCCCAGCGCAGCAGGCGGTTCTCGTACAGCTGGCTCGACCGGGTGGTCCAGCCGAACTTGTCGTAGGTCCAGCGCCAGTAGTGGCCGACGACGAAGACGGCCAGGCAGATGTAGGGAAAGATCACCCACAGGAAGGTGTCCATCAGGGCGCTCCTACGGGGATGGTGAGGCCGAGGTCGACGGACTCGCTGGGGCGGGGGTTGAGCCGAGGGTCCATGGCGTAGGGCTCCAGTCCCAGCCCGACCTCCTCTGACGGTGGCCCCTGGGCGACGAGGGCGGCGACCTTGTCCTCGTCGTCACCACGCAGCACGGGCAGGGTGGCCACCAGTGCAAGGACCACGTCGTGCCACGGTGAGGACCGCTGCGCCAGCGCGATCCGCAGCATCTCCAAGCCGGCGCGGTGGTCGTTGAGCAGCAGCCACGCAACCTCGAGGTCGCACGTGGCCCCGAACTCCAGGACCACGCTGAGGTGGTCGGGCAGCTCCGCCTCCTCGAGTTCCACCCCGGCCCGGCGGTACGCCTGCTTGAACTGCACCAGGGCCAGCCCCCGCTTGCGCGTGTCGCCATGGGCGAAGTAGGTCAGGTACAGGCAGCACCGGCGGGTGATGTCGAAGGTCTCGACGTAGTCGCTCTGCAGCTGGCCCAGGGGGACCGACTCCAGTGTCCCGAGGAACCGGACCAGCGGCTCGCGCACGCGACCGGGCAGCGCAGCGACGGCGTCCGCGAGCAGGCCAAGTCGCTCGATGGTTGCCGGGGTGGGGTAGTCGATCAGTAGCGACACGACCTGCCAGGTGGTGGCGAGCTCAACGTCGTCCAGCTTCGGGCGGGGGTGACGGTTGCGGCGGGTCCTCACTCTTCCTCCTTGCTGCGCTTGGGGAACATGCCGCGGGGAGAGCCCTTGCCGTCCCAGTTCAGGAGGTTGACCCGGCCACGCAGCCCCTTCCCCCCGACATCGGCGCCGTCGAGGTGGTCGGCCGTCTGCCGCTGTTTGAGCATCTGGAAGTTCTCCACCGCCACCGGGGTCAGCTCGCCGGACCCCTCGCCGAACGGACCGGACTCGCCCATCATGCCGGGCCCACCGTCATAGTCGAGGGAACACTCGGTGGCGAGCTCCTCAAGAGCATGCGCCTGTTCGGCGTGTGCGGCAGGGATGACGTACCGCTCGTCGTACTTGGCCAGGGCCAGCAAGCGGAACATGTCGTACATCGTCTCCCCGTCCATGCCGACCGCGTGCGGGATGGAGTCGTCCGGGTCCCGGCCGAGGTTGATGTCCCGCATGTACGACCGCATCGCCGCCAGCTTCTTCAGCACCGCGTCCACCGGAGCGGGGTCGCCGGCAGTGAAGAGGTTCGCGAGGTACTCGACAGGAATTCGCAGGGTGTCGATGGCGGCGAACAGGTTGTCGCGGTCCTCGGCATCGTGACCCGTGTCCTTGACCACGTCGACGACCGGCGACAGCGGCGGGATGTACCAGACCATCGGCATCGTGCGGTACTCCGGATGCAGTGGCAGGGCGACCTGGTAGCGGTTGATGAGCGCATACACGGGGGACCGCTGGGCAGCCTTGATCCAGTCGGCCGGAATGCCGGCCTGCTGTGCCTCGTGCTGGACCTGCGGGTCGCTGGGGTCGAGGAACACCGACCGCTGCGCCTCGTACAGGTCGTGGTCGTCCTCCACCGAGGCCGCCTCGAGGACCTTGTCCGCGTCGTACAGGACGAGGCCGATGTAGCGCAGGCGCCCCACGCACGTCTCGGAGCACACGGTCGGGATCCCCACTTCGATGCGCGGATAGCAGAACGTGCACTTCTCGGCCTTGCCGGTCTTGTGGTTGAAGTAGACCTTCTTGTAGGGGCAGCCCGACACGCACATGCGCCAGCCGCGGCACTTGTCCTGGTCGACCAGGACGATGCCGTCCTCGGACCGCTTGTAGATCGCTCCGCTGGGGCAGGAGGCGGCACACGACGGGTTGAGGCAGTGCTCGCAGATGCGCGGCAGGTAGAACATGAAGGTCTGCTCGAACTCGAGCTTCACCTTGTCGGTGATGCCGCGAAGCATCACGTCGCGCTGGGCGTTCTCACGGCTGCCGCCGAGGTTGTCGTCCCAGTTCGCCGACCACGTGACGTTCATCGGCTTGCCCGAGATGAGCGAGATGGGCCGGGCCACGGGAAAATGCTCCTGCGCCGGGGCGTTGAGCAGCGTCTCGTAGTCGTAGGTCCAAGGCTCGTAGTAGTCCTCGATTGACGGGAGCTTGGGGTTGGAGAAGATGGTGGCGAGCTTGGTGAAGCGGCCGCCGGCCCGCAGCTTCAGCCGCCCCCTGGGGGTACGGACCCAGCCTCCCTTCCACTCCTCCTGGTCCTCGTACGTGCGTGGGTAGCCGAGCCCGGGGCGGGTCTCGACGTTGTTGAACCACACGTACTCGGTGCCTGAGCGGTTGGTCCACGCCTGCTTGCACGTCACCGAGCAGGTGTGGCACCCGATGCACTTGTCGAGGTTCATCACCATGGCCATCTGCGCCATCACCCTCATCAGTACTGCACCTCCTGGGAGCGGCGGCGGATCATGGTGACCTCGTCACGCTGGTTGCCGGTCGGGCCGAGGTAGTTGAAGGCAAAGGCGAGCTGGCCGTACCCGCCGATGAGGTGGCTGGGTTTCATCAGGATCCGGGTGAGCGAGTTGTGGATGCCGCCGCGGCGACCTGTCTTCTCGGTGAGGGGGACGTCGATGAGCCGGTCCTGGGCGTGGTGCATGTACACCGTCCCCTCCGGCATGCGGTGGCTCACGATGGCCCGGGCGTTGACGACGCCGTTGCGGTTGACGGCCTCGACCCAGTCGTTGTCCCTGATGCCGACCTTGGCCGCGTCCCGTTCGGAGATCCAGATGGCCTGCCCACCGCGCGACAGCGACAGCATGAACAGGTTGTCCTGGTACTCGCTGTGGATGGACCACTTGTTGTGCGGCGTGAGGTAGCGGACCGAGACACCGAGCTCGTTCTGGGCACCGATCTCGGCCTCGCCGAAGATCTGCGTCATGTCCAGCGGCGGCTTGTAGACGGGCAAGCCCTCGCCGAGCTCCTGCATCCAGTCGTGGTCGAGGTAGAAGTGCTGGCGTCCGGTGAGGGTGTGCCACGGCTTGAGGCGTTCGACGTTGATGGTGAAGGGGGAGTAGCGGCGCCCGCCCGACTCCGACCCGGACCACTCCGGGCTGGTGATGACCGGCACCGGCGCAGCCTGGGTGTCGGCGAAGGTGATCTGCTTGCCCTCGTGCTCAGCCGCGAGGTCGTGCATGAGCTGCCCGGTGCGCTTCTCCAGCGTCTTGAAGCCCTGGGTGGCCAGGTGCCCGTTCGTGGTCCCGGACAGGGCCATGATCGTCTCGGCGACGTGTCGGGCGTCCTTAAGCGACGGGCGACCGTCGGCGACGCCACCGCGGACGGGGCCGTTCTTGTGCAGCAGGTAGTCGACCTCCCGCTTCACGTCGTACGCGACGCCCTTCTGCGCGGTGCCGAGCTTCTCCATGAGCGGGCCCAAGGCGCCCATCTGGTCGAAGACGGCGCCGTAGTCGCGTTCGACGACGACCAGCTTGGGCATCGTGACACCCGGGACGGGCTCGCACTCGCCCTTGGCCCAGTCCCTCACCCTGCCATGCGGCGTCGCCATCGCGTCGGCCGTGTCGTGCAGCAGGGGCACCGCGACCAGGTCCTTGCGGACCCCGAGGTGCTTGGCCCCCAACGGGGCGAAGACCTCGGCGATGGTCTTGAAGATGTCCCAGTCGGTCCTGGTCTGCCACGGTGGGCTGATGGCCGGGTTGAACGAGTGGATGAACGGGTGCATGTCGGTGGTGTTGATGTCGTGCTTCTCGTACCACGTAGCGGCCGGCAGGACGACGTCGCTGAACATGGTCGAGCTGGTCATGCGGAAGTCCAAGGTGCACAGCAGGTCGAGCTTGCCCTTGGGCAGGTCGTCGTCGTCGGGGACGGCGGAGACCGAGCTGTCGGTCCCGAGAAGGTGCTTGAGGAAGTACTCGTTGCCCTTGGCAGAGGACCCGAACAAGTTCGCGCGCCACATCATCAGCACCCGCGGCCAGTTCTGTGGCGCGTCAGGGTCCTCGCAGGCGAAGTTCAGCTGTCCCGTCCTGAGCTGGTCGACGACGAAGTCCCCGACAGCCTGCCCTGACGCCTCAGCCTGGTCGGCGAGGTCGAGGGGGTTTCGGTCGAAGGTGGGGTAGGACGGCATCCACCCCAGGCGCGCGGACAACGCCAGCTGGTCGTGGGTGCTCATCCCTGCGAACAACCCCGTGCCGGTGGCGCCGGCCAGCGAGTCCGCGCTGTAGTGGTCGTAGTGGAACTGGTCGGTGTGCAGGTACCAGTACGCCGTCTGGATCATCTGCCGAGGGGGGCGCACCCAGTCCAGGCCGAACGCCATCTGGGCCCACCCGGTGATGGGGCGGGCCTTCTCCTGCCCGACGTAGTGCGCCCACCCTCCACCGTTGCGGCCCTGGCACCCGGTGATCGTGGTCAGCAGCAGCATGCACCGGTAGGTCTCGTCGGAGTGGAACCAGTGGTTGGTGCCCGCCCCGACGATGATCATGGAACGACCGCTGGTGTCGGCGGCGTTCTGCGCGAACTCCCGGGCGATCCGCGCGACCGCTGCTGCCGGGACCCCGGTGATGGGCTCCTGCCACGCCGGCGTGTACAGACCATCCGGGTCGTCATACCCGGACGGCCAGGCTCCCGGGACCCCCTCCCGACCGACGCCGTACTGGGCGAGGAGCACGTCGAACACCGTCGTCACCAGGTGGCCGTTCACCCGCCGGACGGGGACGCCGCGCCGCACGACCTCAGAGGCTCCTCTGGGCAGGTCGAACCGGGGCAGGTCGACCGAGGCGGTCTCGGTGGCCGAGTCCAGCAGGCTCAGAGCCGGCAGGACCTCTCCGAGGTCGAGATTCCACTTGCCGACCCCCTCGTCGCCGAACCGGTCGCCGAGGGTGCCGTTCGGGACGACCAGCTCACCGGTGCGACTGTCCACCAGCACGGTCTTGAACGCCGCGTTCTCCGCCGTGGCGGCATCGCCGTCGAGGTCTTCGGCGGTCAGGAACTTCCCGGGCCGGTACGCCGGCGTCCCACCCTCGGTGGTGGCATCCGAGTACTCCTCCAGGCAGACCAGGAAGGGAAGGTCGGTGAACCGTCGGGTGTAGTCCTCGAAGTGGTCCACCTGCCGGTCGACGAAGAACTCCTTGAGCACCACATGCCCCATCGCCATGGCCAGCGCCCCGTCGGTGCCCGGGGCCGCGGGCAACCACTCATCGGCGAACTTGACGTTGTCGGCGTAGTCCGGCGCGACCACGACGACCTTCTGCCCGCGGTATCGCGCTTCGGCCATCCAGTGCGCGTCGGGGGTGCGGGTCACCGGGACGTTCGACCCCCACATGACGAGGTAGCCGGCGTCCCACCAGTCGCCGGACTCAGGGACGTCGGTCTGGTCGCCCCAGATCTGCGGCGAAGCCACCGGCAGGTCGGCGTACCAGTCGTAGAACGACAACATCGACCCGCCGATGAGGGAGGTGAAGCGCGCCCCGGAGGCGTGGCTGACCATCGACATCGCCGGGATCGGCGAGAAGCCCGCGATGCGGTCCGGGCCCCACTTCTTGATCGTGTGGACGTTGGCGGCCGCGACGATCTCCGCGGCCTCATCCCAGGAGGCGCGCACCAGGCCACCCTTGCCTCGTGACGCCTTGTAGCGAGCTGCCCTTGCGGGGTCGCCGACGATGTCGGCCCACGCCAGCACCGGATCACCCAGCCGGCCCTTCGCCTCGCGGTACATCTCTAGGAGGACGCCCCGCACGTAGGGGTAGCGGATCCTCGTGGGGGAGTAGGTGTACCAGGAGAACGCGGCGCCGCGGGGACACCCGCGCGGCTCGTACTCCGGTCGGTCGGGACCGGTCGTCGGGTAGTCGGTCTGCTGCGACTCCCACGTGATGATCCCGTCCTTGACGTAGACCTTCCAGGAGCAGGATCCCGTGCAGTTGACGCCGTGGGTCGATCGGACGACCTTGTCGTGGCTCCAGCGGTCTCGGTAGAACGCGTCCCCGGCGCGCCCGCCCTTGGCCGTCATCGTGCGCCCGTCCGGGGACACCTCCGCCCGCGTGAAGAACCGCCGCGTCCCCACGAGCGCCTGCGACAAGGGCCCATCGAGTCCCGGTGCTGTGGAGCTGGTCCTGTCCGTCACGAGCTTGTCCCTTCGATGGTCATGCCTGGGCGGTGAGGTCGGTGCGCCGGAGCGTCAGGTCTGGTGGGTGCGTTGGAGGTCAGCGTCCACCCCGTGGATCTGCTCTCCGTGCCGCCGGTGTGCGACACCGGGAGTGCTGTTGCTGGACACCTCGGAGCCGACCTTGGCCCTGATCGCTTCCACGGATGTCCAGGCGGAGGAGTCCAAGATGCTCAGGGCGGCTGGAAACAGTCCGTCCTGCTCCTTGAGGATGTGTTCACGCAGGTTCTCCACCGCCTCCAGCAGCCGCCGCGGCCAGTCGGGTCCAGGCGGGACCGGAGCGGCCGCTTCGGCCAGGACGGCTTCGATCTCGCTGTGCTCGCGCTGCAGAGCGGCGACGTGTTCGGGGAACTCGAGCGCCAGGTGGGGGAACAACCCCCGTTCCTCGACCAGCGTGTGTGGTCGCAAGATGCCGTTGATGCGCCGCGCGACGACGGCGGCACCACCGATGTCGCCGTCACGAACGAAGGTGCGGATGCGGGAGATCTCAGCAACGACCGCGTCGTGCTCCCGCGTCAGCTCGGCGATGGTGGCGATGTCCTGACAGCCGCAGTACTCGCACATCAGGCGACTGCCTGCCCGGCACGAACGCGGGTCGTCCTACGGACCGTCGTCATGGTCAGCAGGAGGCATGCCAGTGCGACGACGGCCAGCAGGGCCAACCCGAGGCTGTAGGTCCCGGTCCGGGCGTACACGCTGCTCATCACCAGCGGCGGAACGAAGCCGCCGAGGCCGCCCGCGGCGCCGACCAGCCCGGTCACCGACCCCACCTGCGCCGGTGGGGCGGAGCGCGCCACCAGGGCGAACGTCGCACCACTTCCCACGCCCAACGCGGCTGCCATCGTCAGGAACGCCGCGGTCCCGACGGGCATGAGGTCAGGGGTGGCCGCCTGGACCCCGGCACCGGCGGCCACGACCGCGAAGACACCGGCCAGTACCGGAATGGCTCCGACACGGTCCGCGAGCCACCCACCGAGTGGGCGCATCACCACAGCTGCCACCACGAATCCGGCCATGCGGTTGGCCGCGTCAGCCTGTTCCAGGCCGTAGGCCGTCTTGAGGTACGCAGGCAGGTACACGGAGAACGCAACGTAGCCGCCGAAGGCGACCGCGTACAGGATGCACGCCTGCCAGGCGATGGGCAGCCGAGCAGCCGCGCTCAACCGGGCCACCACGGAGGTGGTCGGCACCACGCGTCCCGGGGCGTCGCGAAGGAAGAACCACGCAACCACCGCGTAGGTGGCCAACACCGCCGCGGTGAGCAGGAACGGTGCCGACTCGCCCATTCCCTTGACCATCTTGACGGTGGTCAAGGCGCTGATCGCCGTTCCTCCCATGCCGGCACCGAACACCCCGATGGCGAAGCCGCGGCGCTCCGGCGGGAACCACGCGTTGACCAAGGGCACCCCGATGGCGAACGCGGTGCCGCCGATGCCCAGGAAGAAGCCACCAACCAGCAGAGCGCCGAACGAGTGCTGCCCCAGCAGCCCGATGAACAGCACCGGCACAACCGTGATCAACGACACGAGGGGAAACATGACGCGACCGCCGAACCGGTCGGTCAGCGCACCTACCGGAATGCGCCCCAGCGAGCCGACGATCACCGGCACCGCCACCAGCAACGCCTGCTGGCCGGACGACAGGTGAAGCAGGTCCTTGAACCGCGGGCCGAGCGGGCTCAGCAGGGCCCACGCCCAGAAGTTGATCGCAAAACCCAGGGTGGCCAGCACCAGCGCGCGGACAGCACCGGGGCGGCTGGTGCGTTCGTCGCCCATACCTGACCCTGCTTGGTTCGGGTGTTCGGCGGTGATCACGATGACGGACTGCCTTCCTACCGCAAAAAGTCCGTCCAAGCAGGACGGATCGGGTGGTCAGCACCCAAAGTCGCAGCGAGGCAGCACCAAGGACAGGGACCAACGGCCCCAGTTCGCGGCTCAACCGACCTGTCCAAGGCGACGCAAGAGTGGGGTGACCGTCCACGCACGCGGCAGGCCGAGAGCGTCGGGAGGTGTGGCCACGGTTGTACGAGTCGCAGAGACGTCCGGGGCGGACTCCTCCTCCTAGTCCTGCGACCCAGCCCTTGGACAGCTCTGTGGCCATTCGGGGGCGGTGAGGGCGTACCCGTAGGTGTCCATCCACCTCCCTGACCGGTGCAGGGCGTCTGCTCGAGTGTGGAGCTCGCGGCGTAGCCCGATGCGTTCCATGAGCCGCCACGATGGGGTGTTGTCGGCGAAGCAGGTGGCCGTGACTCGGTGCAGGTCCAGGTCGTCGAAGCAGACGCGGAGCAGCTCGCGTGCGGCTTCGGTGGCGTAGCCGTGTCCGCTGTGGGCCGGGTCGAGGACCCAGGCGAGCTCTGCTTGGCGGCCTTTGCCGTGCGGTTGGGCTTCCTTCTGGGTCCAGGCGTCCTCGACGCGGAGCATGAGGTCGCCGAGGACGTGGCCATCGCGCTCGATGATGAGGGTGGTGGCGAGGCGCTGTGGGTCGGTGAACGCGTCGCCGTAGCGGGCCCGGTCGGTGGGGAGCTCCGTCAACCAGCGCGCGACATCCTCGCGTCGGCGGAACGCGAACGTCGCGTCGGCGTCACCGCTCACTGCTCGGCGGATGGTGAGTCGGTCGGTGGTCCGGGGCCAGGCGACCCGGTCGAGGGGATCACGAGCCTGGGACCGAGGGGTCGCCTTGCTGTCGATGGACAGCAGCGGTGCGGCGAGGTCTCGCAAGCTGCTGAGGACGCCGTGGAGAGCTGACTGGTCTGCGATGGGTCCGGTGAGTGCGGTGGTGCCGTCCGGCCGGTGTGTGATGGTGAGTCCGCCGAGGCGAGTGGACCAGTGTGGGTCGAGGTGGCCGTCGATGCGGATCTCGTAGCTGGTGCTCATGCGTGGCTCCCGACGGTGGTCCTTGGCTGTCGATGGCGGGGGTTGGTGGTGGCTGGGCGGCGGATGGCCCACTCGGCGACAGCGAGGTTGATCACCCAGGCTGCGCCGCGGGACGCGTCGAGGGCGAGCGGGCTGTGGCCGAGGACGGCGCCGCCGATGCCTTCGGTGAACGCTTGGGTGCCGGCTGCGAGGGCGATGGCGTAGGTGCGGGTCATCCAGGCGCGGTGGGCGGTGATGTCTCCGTGCCGGATGGCGTTGATGCCCAGGACGAGGCCGGTCAGCATGGCTGGGGCGAACACGAGTCGCAGGACGTAGAGCAGCGGTCCGGAGTCGGGCTGTGGTGGTACGAAGACGGTGAGCCAGAGCGCTGAGCCCGCGACAGCTGTCCCGGCAGCGACGGTGATGCGTCCGGCGGTACGGTGCCAGCGCGGGTGCCGCCTTCGCAGCTGGGGGACGAACTGGACGGCGCCGAGGAGGGCGTAGACGGCGGCGCCGACGATGTGGACGACGACTGGCAGCGGGGACGCGGTGAACCGGGGGTCGGACGGGATGACTTCGGGTCCTCCGGCGAGCTCGACGAGTCTCGCGACGCCGGCCATGAGTGGGATGGCTGCCAGGGTGATGAGGGCTACCGGGATGCGCCATCCCCGCCGCCGGCGGGTCATCGGACCGACACCGCGGGCTCGGTGTGCCCGGTCGCGGCGACCGCGGCGGTGTTGGTGGCGGTGGCCTTGCGCTGGTCGTTCCACAGGGAGACGCCGAGGCCGATGAGGGCGAGACCGGTGGGGACGGCCAGGGGCCGGTTGAACGACTGGGGCAGGACGGCGAGGGCGGCGGTGGCGACGTTGCCGACGGCGAGGAGGGCTGCGGCCCAGCGGTTCAGCACGCCGGCGCGGAAGGTGGTGACGCCGAACAGAAGGCCGCCGAGGATGTAGAAGCCACCGGTGACGGCAAAGACGGTGGTGAGGGCTCCGATGTCGCCGTTGGCGCTGCCCTTGAAGGCGGCTGCGATGACGTCGCCGGTCCAGCTGGGGTCGACGCGGGCGGTGGTGGGCAGCGCGAACGCGGCCATGAAGGTGGTGGCGAACATCATGAGGAAACCGGCGGACAGGGTGAGGTAGCCGATGAGGCCGAAGAGGCCAGTCCTGGCGTGCTGGCGCAGGTACATGCCCGTGATGCCTGCGAGGACGAGGGCGGACATGACGGTCTTGGCCGTGTTGCGGACCATCCAGTCGGCAGTGGTGGCCGACTCGACGGTCATGGCGGGGTGCTTGACCTGGACGGCGACGTAGATGGCCCCGGCGATGGCGGAGGCGATACCGGCGCCTTGGCCCAGGCGGGCGGTGGAGACGTTCATGGCGGTTCCTTCGGTTGAGTGGGGTCGGCGGTCGTGCCGACGTCACCGAAGGTAGGAATCGCGGTGGTGAGGGCGAATCACCATCCGTGGTGATCAGGTTGGTGACCCTGCGTTCGGCCCGCGCTGAGGGTCGTTTGGCGGTGGTCTGCTCAGAGATGACCGAGCGCGTGGGCCCGCTCGACCGCGGCCCTGCGCGTCTTGACGTCGAGCTTGGTGAAGATGTGCTTGGTGTGGGTTCGGAGCGTGTTCACGGAGACGAACAGCTCCTTGGCGATCTCGGGTCCGCTGAGGGTGGTCGCGAGCAGGCGCAGGACGTCGAGCTCTCGTTCGCTGAGAGTCTCCGCGGTGCCGGCAGTGATGGCGGCGTCAGGACGGTACGTCGCGTGCCTGAGCGTTCGGGCGTGCACCGCAGCCCGTGGGTGCCGTTCCGCCACTGACAGGAGCTGCTCGAGCGGCGCGCCCTCGTCGAGGAAGAGCCGTACGAAACCAGCGGGTACGCCGAGCTCGAGCGCCGTCGCGAGCTCTGCGAGGGCGGCGGGGCGGTTGCCGTGGGCCTCCCGGAGGAGGGAGCGCAGGAGGTGGGCTTCGACGATGGTGGCCCCGCGGCCGCCTGCGTGGGCCTCTTCGGCGATGAGGTCCAGGCGCCCGTGGGCGTCGCCAAGGCTTTCAGGGTCAGGGTCGGCGCGGTGTGAGGCGAGGAGCAGCCGCACGTAGGTGAGCTGGTTGAACTCGTCCAGGTACCCGCCGCCGGCGTGGCGGTCGACTTCCGCCGCGGCTGCCCAGTCTCGGGCCTCGGCAAGTCGCCCTTGCGCGATGTGGATGCGGGCCTGCTGGGCGGCGAGGGGCCGCACGTCAGGGAAGAAGCCGGGCATGTACTGGTCCGCGGCGTCCTGGAGCAGGCGCAATGCCGCATCGGGGTCGCCTTGGGCGCGACGCAGACGAGCGGTGGTCATGGGGAGCCGGTACCGGTTCTCCAGCAAGGACGCTGTCTCGCCGAGGGTGGACGCAGCGGTCAGGTGCTCGCTCGCGAGCTCCAGGTGGCCTTGCTCCACGAGGACGTCGGCCAGGCCGACGTGCAGGTCGCCGAGCGTGGCAAGGGCGGCGCCAGGGTGCTTCGCGGCCCCCTCGAGGGCGCGCTCGAACAAGCGCCGTGCTTCGTCTGGACGCCCACGGGCAACCCACATGCTGCCCAGGGGGACGGTGCCGCCGAGCTCGTCGGCGACGTCGCCGGCGGCCGCAAGGCTTCGCAGGGCCGTGCTGAACGTCGCCACGGCGTCCTCGAGGTTGCCTTCGGCCCAGGCGGCCATGCCGAGGAACCCCGCGGCTCCGCCACGGGCCATGTGGTCATCGGGGCCGATGAGGTCGAGGGCGTGGCGTGCGTGCTGCTGGGACGCTGTCGTGTCACCGCGCGCCTGGGCCGCGGACGCGCGGAAGATGGCCATGGTGGCCGGCAACGTGCGCAGCTCCTCGCCTGTGGCCTTGGAGGCGTGCGCGGGGACGACGGGCGGGTGGGCTGCGTAGGCATCTTCCGCTGCCGCCAGCCACGTGTCGACACCATCGAGGTCTCCTGCAGCCAGGCAGGTCCAGGCACGGTAGGTGGCCAGCAGGGCGCGTTCGCGGGTGATGTCGTCGGGGAGGGCCAACAGCCAGTCACTGATGCGTTGGTCGTGGCGCGTGCGTCGCAGGTCGGGCAGCGCCCACTCGACCAGGTCTGCGGCGCGGCCCGGGTCGTCGGCATCGAGCGCGTGCCGCACAGCGTCCTGCGGACGTCCATGGTCGGCGTACCAGGAGCTGGCGGCGTGGTGGAGGTGCGGCACCCGGTCGGGGTGGTCTGCGAGGAGGCGGGCGCGGAGCGCCTCGACGAACAGGTGGTGGTACCGGTACCAGGTCCGCTGGGCGTCGAGAGCCACAACGAACAAGTTGGCGCGGTCGAGTGACTCCAGGACGGCTCGGCCGTCGCGCCGGCCCGTCAGGGCGTCGGCCAGTGGGCCGGTGAGCTCGTACAGGATGGAGGTGTCGAGGAGGAACTGGCGGATGTCCTCGGGCTGGTGTGCGAGGACTTCGTCGACGAGGTAGTCGAGGATGAACCGGTTGGTGCCGGTGAACTCCTGCACGAAGCGGCTGCTGTCCTCCACACCCTGCAGGGAGAGCCCGGCGAGCTGGAGGCCCGCCACCCACCCTTCGGTCCGGCTGGTGAGGGCCTTGACGTCCTCGGGCGGGAGGGCCAGTCCCATGACGCGGTCGAGGAAGGAGGCGGTCTCCTCGTCGGTGAACCGCAGGTCGACGGCGCGCAGCTCGAGCAGCTCACCGCGAGCACGCAGCCGTGGCAGTGGCAGGGGTGGGTCTGAGCGCGTGGCGATGGCGAGGGTGAGTTGCGGTGGTGCGTGCTCGAGCAGGAACGTCGCGACGGCGTGGGCTTCGGCCGTGTCGATGACGTGGTAGTCGTCGAGGGCGAGGACGGTGACACCGGTGTGGGCATCGAGCTCGTTCACCGCCTTGGTCAGGACGGCCACCGCTGGTGGTGTGGTGGCGTCGGCCATGAGGAGTGACGTCTCGGGTAGGTCGCGTGCGGACGCCAGGGCAGCCACGACGTGCTCCAGGAGCCGCGCCGGGTCGTTGTCAGCCTCGTCGAGTGACACCCACGCCACACGCTGGTCCGCTGCGCCCGACCGGTGCAGCCACTGCGTGAGCAGGGTCGTCTTGCCGAACCCCGCAGGTGCCGAGACCAGGACGACGCGGGGGAGACCGCCGGACATGCGGTCGGTGAGGCGCTGGCGGGGGACGAGGTTCGGGCGCGCTGCAGGCAGGTGCAGTTTGGTCCCCAGCACAGCCACTCGCTGAGTGTAGAAGCAGCCCGAGACCCCGGTCAGGGTTCGGCTGAGGTTCACAGACACAGCCATCCGGAGCGGTTGGCGACTTCCACCCCAGGGTGGACGCGGCCCGGCCCGAGTTCCACCCTGGCGCTGACGCGAGCAAGCGCTCCACGGCCTGACAGTGGTGTCACCCACCACGACACCCCGTCACACAGGAGCACACCATGTCGACCGATCAGTACTTCCTCAACCTCGCACTCCTCGCCTGGATCCTGTCCAGCAACGTCGGCACTCGCGTGCTGACCCGGCGCCGGGTCACTGTGCCGCTGCTGGTGGTCCTGGCGGCTGGCTGGTTCTACCTCAAGGACCTGCCGGTTGCCGGGCACGACGGGCAGCTCGAGCTCGCCGGCCTGGTGGTCGGCATCGCCGCAGGAACGGTGGCGGCGATGACGGTGCGCGTGCGCCGCGAGCGGGGCAGGCTCACCACGACCGCGGGGCTCGCCTTCGTCACCGTGTGGTTCGCCGTCATCGGTGGGCGGGTGGCGTTCGCCTACGGTGCCGAGCACTGGTTCCCGTCAGCCATCGGCCAGTTCTCCCGCCAGCACCAGATCACCGGTGCGGACGCGTGGACCGCTGCCTTCGTCCTCATGGCCCTGGCCATGGTCGTCACCCGCCTCGGCGTCACCGGGTTCCGCGCAGCGCGGCTGACGGCCGGTCCCGAGCAGGTGCAGGACATGGGTCCGGTCGCGCTCTACCGTTGAGCCGACGTCCCGCACCGCCGAGGAGACCTGTGACTCTGCGCCTTCGCGCCGACCGACCCGCCGACCTCCGGCGGGTCATGGTCGTGGTCGGCTGGGCGAGCGCCGCGTTCATCGCCGTCGGCACCGTGGCCGGCCAGCTGCCCTCCGACGCCGGGCGTCGCGCGATGGTCCTCCTGCTGACCGCCTTCGCCGTCGCACTGTGGCTGGTGTCGTTGAGCCTGCGCGTCTCGGACCGCCGCGTCCTCGTGGGCGCGCTCGTGGGCGCAGGTGTCGCCGGCGCGCTGATCGACACGCTCAACCCGCACGGGCCGGCATACATCCTGTCGTTCATGGCGGTGGCCGGGCTCGGACTCCGGCTACCACGCCGGCTCGCCCTGGCGTCCGGCGCGGTCGTCGTCGCAGCCATAGCCTGGGCGGAGGGCAGCAGCTCGCCGCACCCGGTCGGGGCGGCGGTCAACGTCGCCATCGGTGCGGGTTTCCTGCTCGTGGCAGCGGCGTTCGCGGGGGCGAACCGCGACGCCAACGACCAGGCGCAGGCGCTGCTGCGCGAACAGGAGCAGACCCGCCGGGCGCGGGAGGAGGCTGCCGTCCTGGCCGAGCGAGGCCGCATCGCCCGCGAGCTGCACGACGTGCTGGCGCACACCCTGTCCGGGCTCGCTGTCCAGCTCGAGGGTGCCCGGCTGCTGGCAGAGCACACCGGCGCCGACCCCCGGCTGGTCGAACAGGTCACCGGCGCCCAGAGCCTGGCCCGCAGCGGCATGGCCGGCGCCAAGAGGGCCGTGGCGACGTTGCGTGGCGAGGACCTCCCCGGCCCCGAACAGGTGCCCGAGCTGGTCGAGCAGGCGCGCCTGGCGACCGGTGCCCCCGTCACGTACGAGGTCGTCGGCGACCCCTATCCGTTGCCGCCGGAACGCGGTCTCCCGCTCTACCGCACCGTGCAGGAGGCCCTGGCCAACGTGGCCAAGCACGCCGTCGGCGCGACGACGAGCGTCACCCTCACCTGGGAGCCCGAGCAGGTCACGGTGACCGTGCTGGACCGCGGGGGACGGCCGAGCGGTATGCCGTCGGGTGGCTTCGGCCTCACCGGGCTTGCGGAACGGGCTGCCCTCGCCGGCGGCCAGCTGGACACCGGCCCCGCCGACGGGGGCTGGCGGGTGCACCTGAGGATGCCGCGCGACGCCGGGGTGGTGGCGTCGTGACCCAGGAACCGGTGCGGGTGCTGGTCGTCGACGACCAGAAGGTCATCCGGGAGGGCCTGTCGATGATGCTCGGCCTGCTCGACGGGATCGAGGTCGTCGGCGCGGCCGTGGACGGCGCCGACGCACTGCGACAGGTGAGCCGGCTCGACCCCGACGTGGTGCTCATGGACCTGAGCATGCCGACCATGGACGGGGTCGAGGCGACGCGGCAGCTCGCTGCGCAGGGGACGAGGGCCCGGGTCGTGGTCCTGACGACGTATGCCGACGACCAGTGGGTCTTCGGCGCGCTGCAGGCCGGTGCCCGCGGCTACCTGACCAAGGACGCCAGTGCGGAGCAGATCCGCCACGCGGTCCTGGCCGTGGCCGCCGGCGACGCCCAGCTTGACCCCTCGGTGCAGCGTCGCCTGCTGGAGGCCCTGGCGAGCGGCCAGCCATCCGGGGTGGGGGGACCGCAGCCGGACCCGGTCGACGACGGCCTGACCAGCCGGGAGGTCGACGTCCTGACCCAGATCGCCCGCGGCCTGAGCAACACCGAGATCGCCGGGGAGCTCTTCGTCTCGGAGGCCACCGTCAAAACCCACGTCAACCACCTCCTGGCCAAGACCGGCTGCCGCGACCGTGCGGCCCTGGTCGCGTACGCCTACCGCACCGGGCGCGCGACCGTTCCCTGACCTGCTTGCGGGCAGGCCGGCACTGACGGCGTGGGCCTCGGGGACGGCGCGGGACTGGAGGAGTGGCACGCCCGAGCCCGGGACCTCTCCACCCTGGGGTGGAGAGGTCCCGGCGCGAGGTCAACCCGCACGGCGACGCGGCGGCCGGGTGCCCTCCGCCACGGTGGGTTCCACCACACCCGAACCGCACCGAAAGGCGAACTCGTGACAGCTGAACCACTTGGACTCCCCGACCTCACTGCCACGCCAGCATCGAGAATGCCGGCGTCCGCCACCTCAGGGGCCGACGACACCGGCACCCTGGCCTCCGCGCGCGCCGGCGCGGCCCCCACCCGGCACCTCCTCGTCGCCACGACCGCCATGTTCGTCCTGCCGTGGGCCGTCTGGGGGTCGGCCATCGCCCGGTCCCACGACCTCATCGGCTGGCGACTTCCCCAAGGCATCGCCCTGTGGCTCCTGACCCCCTCGATCGCGCTGGCGTGCCTCGCCATCGGCGGCCGCGCCGCCCTGCGCGACCTCGTCCGCCGCATCGTCCGCTGGCACGGGCCGTGGTGGGTCTACGCCACCGCGGTCGGACTGCCCCTGGCCGTCGGCGCGACCACCGTCGGCATCACGCGGATGCTGGGTCGGCCCTCCCACCTGGGCCAGACCGAGGACCTGACCACCTGCCTGGTCTACTTCTCCTACGCCATCGGCCTGTTCCTGCTCACCGAGGAGGCCGGCTGGACCGGCGTCATCCTGCCCCGCCTGCAGACCCGGATGCGTCCGCTGGCCGCCAGCCTCGTCCTGGGCGTGGTCTGGGGGTTGTGGCACCTGCCGCTGCTCAACGTGCCGGGCGAGCACGACCACGGACTGCCGTTCGCCGGCTTCCTCCTGCTCATCGTGCCGACGTGTGTCGTCATGAGCGCCTTCGTCAACGCCACCCGTGGCACCGTCCTGGCCGCCGCGCTCTTCCACGCGGCGTTCAACGCCACCTACACCTACGTCGGCGTCGTCGGCCCCGACCACACCCTCATCTGGACGGCTGGAGCCGTCAGCACCGTGGTCGCCGCCGTGATGGTGGTAGCCACCCGCGGGCGGCTGCTCCACACCGACCGGTGCGACCGAGGTGGCTCGTGGCGTCCTCGGCCGTGATGGTCACGACCACCCTGCCGCGGGCGTGGTCGGACTCGACAAGACGGACCGCGTCCGCAGCCTCGGCCAGGTCGAAGACGCGCTGTACGACCGGAGTCACTGCTCGGGTCGCACTGAGCATGGCGAGCTCGCCCAGCTGGCTGGTGGTGGGGAGTGCCTGCGGGATGACGACTCTCGGACCGGGCGTGCGCGACAGCACCTGCGCGCGGACCAGCAGTGCCAGAGGGCCGACGAGTCGTCCGGTTCCGGGGACGCCGCCTCCGGACAGCACCAGCGTGCCGGTGCTGTGCACGAGCCGGCGCAGCTGGCGCAGTGAGCGGTTCCCGACGAGGTCGAGGACGGCGTCGTAGCGGTCCCCGGTGGCGCAGAAGTCAGTGGTCGCGTAGTCGATGACGGTGTCAGCGCCGAGCGCCTGGGCCTGGGCAGCGTTGCGCGCGCTGCAGACGGCGGTGACGTGCATCCCTCGGGCGTGAGCCAGCTGGATCGCGAAGGTGCCGACGCCGCCGGAGGCGCCGTTGATGAGGATTCGGTCGCCGGGGCGCACCCGCGCCGCGTCCAGGCAGGTGAGCGCCGTGGTGCCGGCGAGCGGCAGAGCAGCTGCTTCGTGCGGCGTCACGGACGCCGGGACTCTCGCGATGGCGTTCTGGGAGGCGACGGTGTACTCGGCCCAGGCGGCGTCGGCCTGTCCGAAGACGAGGTCTCCGGGTTGCCAACCGGTGACGTGCTCGCCGACAGCCACGATGGTGCCGGCGAAGTCGGTCCCCCGGATCCGCACCCGGGGTGCGTGCCGGCCGAAGACGGTGCGGTCGAGCAGCCGTGCCAGACGTGGTTCGCCGCGCATGATGTGCCAGTCGCGGGCATTGACCGAACTGGCGTGCACCCGTACCAGGACCTGGGTCGTTCCGGGCTGGGGGGTGGCCGTGGTCACCATGCGCATTACGTTCGGTGGCCCGTAGGCGTTCTGCGCCATGGCCTGCATCGTCGTCGGAGTCGCCCGGGTGGTACGCATCGCCCCTCTGGGGGCAGCTGAGTTGTCGTCCGGCTGCGGTGCGGGGTCCGCTGCTGTCGACGAGGCTCCCTGGGTGGGCGGGAGGTTCATGGTCACTTCACCTCCGAGCGCATCAACGTGACGAGCCCGATGACCAGAGGGGCAGCCAGCCACGTCGCGGACGTCACCCCGAGCTGGGTCCACTGCTCGGCGCTGAGCGCGCCGCGGAAGAGGGCGCCTTGGCTGTAGCTCGGGTCGACCCACGGTTGGGCCGTGCGGAACCAGTCCTGCCCCATGGCCAGGAATGTCAGGAGGGTCGGCGCGACGAACGCGTAGACGAAGTACGTGACGATGGCGCCTGCGGAGGCGCGGATGAGGACGCCGAACATGAAGCCGGCCGCCATGAGGAGCGTGTTCGCCAGGGCGTAGTAGGCGAAGTCGGTGATGTTCTGGTCCCAGACCGGGTTCTGGCCATGGATCGCGGTGCCGGTGACGTTGCCGAGTGCCCCGAGGGGAAAGGCGAGGGCCATGGCGACGACGCCGACGAGGAGCATGGCGATGCCTTTGGCAAGGATGACGCGGCCGCGGTGTGGGACGAGGGTGAACGTGGTCAGCCCACTGCGCTGGGTCCATTCGGCGGTGACGGACAGAAGGGCGATGAGGGGCAGCAGGATGCTCATGGGCTTGCCGATGGCGAGGGTGAAGGTGGAGTAGCTGAGCTGGTCGGCTGGCGCGAAGGCGATGACGAGGATGGTCGTCGCGACGGCGGCCAGGCCGGTGCCGACGAGCAGCCAGAACCCGGAGCGGGTGTCGAAGGACTTGCGCAGCTCGACGGCAACGAGGCGCCGGAGCGGGATGCGGGTCGCGACGGCGGCCCGGGTCGCCGCGGTGGTCGGTGCGGCGGGGTTGGTGAGGACGGTGGTGGTCATGCCACTGCTCCTTCTCGCTGGGTGTTGGCGGTGAGCTCGAGGAACATCTCCTCCAGGCCCGCGCCTTCGGCGGGGCGCAGGTCGAGCAGGGCGACGCCGGCGCGGGCGGCGTGCTGGCCGACGTGCTCGGGGTCGGCGTCGACGCGAAGCGTGGTGATGCCGGTGGTGCTGCGCGTGCCGTGTTCGGTGTAGGCCGTCCCCGAGCTGGTCAGGGCGGTGGCGAGGGTCTCGCTGTCGCGGGTCTGGACGAGGGTGCCGGTGGTGGCGAGCAGGTCGGCCTTGGTGCCTTGGGCGACGATGCGGCCGTGACCGATGACCACGAGGTCGTCGGCGATGACCTCGATCTCGTGCAACAGGTGGGAGGAGAGCAGGACGGTGCCGCCGCGGTCGGCATAGCTGCGCAGGAGCTCCCGCATCCAGCGGATGCCTGCGGGGTCGAGGCCGTTGGCCGGTTCATCGAGGATGAGGACCTGCGGGTCGCCGATGAGGGCGGTGGCGATGCCGAGGCGTTGCCGCATGCCGAGGGAGTAGTCGCGCACACGCCGCTGCGCTTCGGTGTCGGTGAGGCTGACCCTGGCGAGCATCGCCTGGACCCGGCTCGCCGGCAGACCCATGGTCTGCGCAGCGAGGCCGAGGATCTCGCGTCCGGCACGCCCGGCGTGCTGGGCGGATGCGTCGAGCAGGACTCCGACCTCTCGCCCGGGGTTGGGCAGGTCGGTGAACCTCCGTCCGAGGACGGTGGCGGTGCCGGCGGTCGGTGTGGTGAGGCCGACCATCATGCGCATGGTCGTGGACTTGCCGGCGCCGTTGGGGCCGAGGAATCCGGTCACGCGACCGGGTCGGGCGGTGAAGGTGATGTCGTCGACGGCGACTGCGGAGCCGTAGCGTTTGGTGAGTCGTTCCACGGTGAGCATGAGTGGGGTCCTCTCGGGGGCAGAGCCAGCAGCGCGCTGACTACGACTGGGGCGGGGTGGCGGTCAGGGCGGTCACGGCGGTCGGCCTGAAGCCCTTGACGATGAGGTAGATGCCGAAACCGAGCTCCCAGAAGAACTCCGGCGTCGCACTGAGGTTCTGAACCGCTCCACCGGGCTCGATGAGGCCGAGGACGGCGGCGGAGCCGGAGGCGACGATGAGCGGCCCGCCGATGAGGCCGAGCGCCGCGAGCCGGCGGGGTACCAGGCCGGAGCGGAACATCATCCAGCCGAGTACGCAGCCGTTGCCGACACCCACGACGAACGCCGGGCCGAGGTTGAAGGTCCAGTGCTGCATGACGAGGAACGCGTCCCCGACGGTGGCCAGGCCGGCGGTGGCCTGCGCGTGTGCAGCCGCGTGGTCCTGACGCAGGGTGACGACCGTCAGGACGGTGAGGATGCCGACACCGATGAAGACGCTCTCCATGATCCGCGAAGCGATGAAGCTGAGGCCGAGGTTGGGGTACCGGTGCTTGACCACCGTGTACAGCGCGGTGGCGCTGCCGATGTTGGCGATGATGAGGATCGCCTCGGCGAACGCGCCCCACAGGACGCGGGAGTCGTGCCCGGGCCCGGTGATGTAGTTGCCGTCGAACAGCGGCGGGTAGAACCAGATCTTGGCGGAGATCGAGGTCACGTACGTGACGACGAACATCCAGCCGACGATGGTGGCGGCGCGGCGCGTGGGGTCCGTGGCCGGCTGACGGTCGACGGTGCGGGTCTGCTGGGTGGTGGTCATGTCAGTCTCCTTGTTCGGTGGTTGCAGCGGTTGAGGTGTCGGTGTCGTGCTGGTGCAGGGCGAGCAGGGTGATGCCGAGGTCGCCGAGCTGGCGGAGCAGCCCGTGCAGGGCGGCTTGGTCGGCGACGGGCCCGCGCAGGACGGTGGTGCCGTCCTCGAGCGGGGTCAGGGTCATGCCGTCGAACCGGGTGGCCCAGTGGGAGCCGAGATGGCCTTGGAGGCGGATCTCGTACCAGGCGCGGTCAGGGCCGGTGGGGGCTGGCTGGTGCGACATGGCTCTCCTGGGGGACGGGGCGCCGGGTGGGCGCCGGCGGCGGGCTGGTCCGGTATGCCGCAAGCTAGGAGCGCATGTGGTGAGCAGCCATCACCGCATCTGGTGAAACCGTCCGGTGGAGATGACGAGCGCTCTGTCCCGAACGCCGCAAAGCTGGACGTTGCGGTCACAGCAATGCTGGCGAGCTGCGGTCCTACGTCCCGCACATCTGGTGCCGGGAATCGCCGCTGCCTACCGTGGGAGGGCGTCGGCCCGGGTCGGCCGACGGTCGTCCCGGGAGGCTGCCCATGGGGGACACATCCACTGTCACGGCTTCCGCGCTCGCGTCCCCGCGTCGCGTCAAGTGGGGCTTCGTGGTCCTGTACACGTTGTCCTACCTGGGTACGTGCCTGCTCTTCATCGCACCCCTCGCCGTGACCTTGGCCCTGAAGGTGAACGACCTGGTCGGCAAGGACGACGCCCCTTCGAGCTTGGCCCTGGTCGCAGGCGCAGGCTCGGCCGTGTCCCTGGTCGGCAACCCGTTGTTCGGCCGGTTGAGCGACCGGACCTCCTCGCGCTGGGGCATGCGCCGCCCGTGGATGGTTGGCGGCCTGCTCGGCGGGACGGTCGGCATCCTCGTCGTGGCCACGGCGACCAACGTGTCCACCGTGGTGCTCGGGTGGTGCATCGCCCAGCTGTTCTTCAACGCGGTCCTGGCAGTGCACGTGGCGGTCCTGCCGGACCAGGTCCCCTCAGCACAGCGGGGTCTGGTCTCAGGAGTGCTCGGCATCTGCCTGCCCGTCGCGTCGATCGGTGCGACGTTCGTGGTGAAGCTGTTCTCCGGTCACGAGCTGGCCATGTTCCTGCTGCCCTGCGCCGTCGGCGGCCTGTTCATCGTGGTGTTCGCCGCCACACTCAAGGACCGGAGACTTCACGCTGAGACGCGACAGGCGTGGACGCTGCGGGACGTGGCCAACACCTTCATCGTGAACCCGCGCCGCCACCCGGACTTCGCCTGGGCATTCCTCAGCCGGTTCCTGCTGGTGATGGCGTACGCGTTCCTGACGACCTACCAGGTCTACTTCCTCCTGGACCGCCTGCACCGTGGCGAAGCCGACATCCCCAGCCTGGTGTTCCAGGGGACTCTGGCGCAGTCGTCCGCGGTCGTCCTGGCGTCCCTGGTGGGTGGTCGCATCTCCGACTGGGCTGGGCGGCGCAAGGTGTTCGTGTGCGCGGCCGCGCTCGTGTATGCCGTCGCGATGCTCCTGCTCAGCGTCGCCACGACCTTTCCGATGTACCTGGTCGCCTTGGCCGTCAGCGGACTCGGGTTCGGGCTGTACTTCGCCGTCGACCTGGCCCTGGTCACCGAGGTCCTGCCTGACCCGGACAACGCCGCGAAGGACCTCGGGGTCTTCAACTACGCAGGAGCCATTCCGTTCACGCTCGCGCCCGCACTGGCGCCGGCCGTCCTGTCCTTGGGCGCGGGCAGCTACGGCGTCCTGTTCGCCGTTGCCGCCGGCTGCGCTGCGGCGGGTGCCTTCGCTGTGCTGCCGGTGAAGGCGCTCCGCTGACGCTCCGGGCGTCGTGCCTTCCTGGCTCGATCAACGGTCGCACGGACGTCAGTCCTCGTGACGGCTCAGCAGGTCGAGCTCGCGGGCGCGGGTGACGGCGGCGCGTCTGCCGTTGACGCCGAGCTTGCTGTACACGTTCCGCGTGTGGGTTCGGACCGTGTTGAGGGACACGACCAGGTGTCGGGCCAGCTCGGGCCCGCTGAGGTCGGTCGCAAGCAGGCGCAGTACCTCCAGCTCGCGTTCGCTGAGTGGGTCGACGAGGCTCTGCCGGGACGCCTTTGTCTGCGTCGGGGCGGTGGCGGACCGTCCGGACGAGCAGGCAGCGCACAGCGTCCGCACCCACGGGGTCCGCTGCTCCTCCGGGGTCAGCAGCGCGACGAGCCGTGGCAGGTCGGCTGCGTGGTCGGTGAACGGCCGGACGAACCGCTCGGGGGCGCTCAACCGGAGGGCAAGCCGGAGGTGGTCGGCGGCGTCGTGGTGGTCGCCGCCAGCCAGCGCCGCGCACGCCTGGAGCATCGTGACCTCGAGGAGAGCACCGAACCGTCCACCGGCTTGGATCGCGTCGTGCAGCCGGGTCAGGAACGAGCGAGTCTGCGCAAGGCCCGTCGCAGTAGGGCTTCGGTTCCCAGCCAGGAGGAGCATGGCCAAGGTGATGTGCTCGTACTCGCGGACGTACGTCAGCGTGTCGCTGGGTTGCAGCCGGTGGTCGTCTGCCCAGGCGCGCGCCTCCTCGAGTCGCCGCTGGGCGATGAGCAGCCGGGCGCGAGTGGCGTGCACCGGGTGGACGTCTGGCTTGAAGTCGGGCACGTAGACGCGCTCGGCTTCCTCGAGCAGTGACAGCGCCTCGTCGACGTCACCCCGGGCTGCCCGCACCAGCGCCATGGTCACCCGGACCTGCGCGGCGTGCTGCGGCATCCCGGCCGCCTCACCGAGCTGCTGGGCGTGGCGCACGTGTTCCTCGGCGGCGTCGAAGAGACCGCGCTCCAAGGCGACCTGCGCCAGACCTGTGTGCATGTCGGCGGTGCCCCTGGGCGCAGGGACGGCGCTCGAGGTGAGCGCGAGACCACCGTGCAGGGCTCGCTCCGCGTCGCTGAGCCGGCCTTGGGCGATGCGGATGTCCGCGAGGGTCGTGGTGCAACCCAGCACGTCGGAGAGGTGACCCGCCTTGAGCAGCTCCTCGACGCATCGTGAGTAGCAGTGGTGGGTTTCCTCGATGTTCCCCGCGCGCCAGTGGGCGAGCCCGGACAGGCCCCAGGCGCCGGCCCGGGTCGGGTGGTCGTCGGCAGCTGCCGTGCTGGTGGCCTGGGCAACGTGCCGTTGTGTGCCTTCCAGGTCCTCGGTCAGCAGGGCGTAGGCCGCGCGGTACAGCTGCACCTTTCCGGGCACCTGGCGAAGCGCGTCGGGGTCCTCGACGACCAGACCTGCGTCCGCCGGCGAGGCGGGGTCCAACCCGGCGAGGACGGCCTCGAGTTCGTCAAGGCGTTGCGGGATGGAGCTCACGTGGCTGACCGACATCAGCCCTGCGACGAAGCCGATGGCGAGGACGGGTCGTGCGCGGACGACGTCACGTGGGACGGCGTCCACCCACCCGACGATGGTCGCCTCCTGCCGGTCACGCAGGAGGTCGGGGATGGCAGTCTCCATGAGCGCCGCAGCACGGAAGTGGTCGCCGGCGGCGAGGGCGTGTCCGACGGCCGCGACCGGTTGACCGTCCGCGTGGTACCAGGCGCTGGCCCGCTCGTGCAGTGTCGCCAAGCGGGGGCCGGTCGGGTCTGCTGACGCGTGGGCGCGCAGGACGTCTGCGAACAGGTGGTGGTACCGGTACCACTGGCGTCGGGCGTCGAGCGGGACGACGAACAGGTTCTCCCGCTCGAGCCGCTCCAGGGTGTCGGCACCGCCGGTGCTGTCGGTCACCGCGTCGCACAGCGGACCGCTCAGCCGTTCCAGGATGGAGGTGCGGAGAAGGAACTCGCGGACCTCCTGTGGTTGGCGGCTGAGGACTTCCTCGACGAGGTAGTCGACGATGAACCGGTCGTCGCCGGCGAAGTCGGCGAGGAAGTCGCTGACGTCGGCGCGGTTCTGCAGCGACAGGACGGCCAGTTGAAGTGCGGCTGCCCAGCCCTCGGTTCGCCTTTCGAGGATGGCGGCCTCGGCCGGGTCGAGGTGCACACCCGCGTGGTGCAGGTAGCTGGCGGCTTCAACGTCGGTGAACCGGAGGTCGGCCGCACGGATCTCGACGAGTTCGCCGCGGACGCGCAGGCGGCTCAAGGGCAGGCTGGGGTCGATGCGGGTCCCGATCACGAGGTGTACGTGCGGCGGCAGGTGTGCCAACAGGAACGCCACGCCCTCGGCGATGTCGGAGCTGTCAACCAGGTGGTAGTCGTCGAGGACGAGGACAACGGGGTGCTCGAGTTCGGCAAGGCCATTGAGAAGCTCGGTCAAGGCCGCCTGTGTCGGGGAGGTCGAGCTTTCGAGCAAGGGCAGGACGTTGGTGCTGAGCTCAGGGTTGGCGGCGGACAGTGCGGTGACGACGTAGGTCCAGAACGTGCCGGGGTGGGTGTCGGCGGCGTCGAGAGAGAGCCAGGCGACCAGGCCCGGCTCGGAACGCTGGTGCACCCAGGTGGCGAGGGCGGTGGTCTTGCCGAAGCCGGCCTGGGCGGAGACCAGGGTCAGCTTCGCTTGCGTGCCTTGGTCGAGGAGGTCGCTGACGCGGGGGCGGACGAGGGTCTCGGCCTTGGGCTGCGGGATGAAGAACTTGGTGGTGAGCAGGGGACCTGACATGCCTGCTCCGTTCGCGACACCCAAGCTGGCTGTCTGCAGCGTAGAACAGCCAGTGCCCGCGCTGAAGGACTCCGTGGAGCAAGGATCACTGGTCGAAGGCAGGGCCCGGACCCTCGGGCAGGGGGATCCGAGGGTCCGGGCGGTCAGTGGAGCGGCTTGCGGCCGCGACCGGGCAGCGGCTCAGCCAGCGTTGCCGCGAGTGACCATGCGGGCTCGGAGCTTGTGCAGCTGCGGCATGAGTCCGTAGATGACGATGGGGACGGCGATGGTGGCCAGGACGAAGGTGCGCAGCACCGGGTTCATCGGTCGCAGCCAGCCGCCCAGGGTCAGGTTGATGACGGTCAGGGTGGGGAAGACGCACAGCCAGATCATGAGGGCGAGCTGGTGCTTGGTCGGGGGCGCGGTACGAGGCGGTGCCGCGGGTGCGCCGGGGGAGGCTGAGGTGGGGTGGGACATGGCGGAACTCCTGAGTGGGTGTCGGTGAGTGGGCGTTGGTGAGTGGGTGGTTCGCGCCTGTGCTGGCGTGGGTCGGGTCAGGGCACGTAGCCCTGGTTGAACAGGTCGACCGCGGCGCGGATGTCCGCGTCGACGAGGTCGTTGTTGATGGCTATGGCCGCAGCCGACCCCTCGCCGGCCGCGGTGATGACCTGGGCCCGCGGGTTGTTGACGTTGCCGGCAACCCACAGCCCGGGGACGGTGGTGGCTCCGTTGGCCCCAGCGGTGACCCAGCCGTGCTCGTCGAGATCGCAGCCGACGCCGGCGAGGAGGTCGGAGAGCGGGGTGAACCGCGGTGGGACGAAGACCGCCTGACGGGGGATGACGCGTCCGTCGGTCATGGCGACCCCGTGCAGCGCGTCGTCCTTGACGACGAGACCGTCTACGTCCCCCTCGACGACGCCGATGGCGCGGGCGACGAGCTGGGACCGGTCCTGTGCGGTGAGGACGCCCTCGGGGGCGAACAGGACGAGGTCGTGGGTCCACTGCCGCACGATGTGCGCGTACCGGACGGTGTCGGGTCCGTGCCACAGGACACCGAGCGGTTGGTCACGCACCTCCCACCCGTGGCAGTACGGGCAGTGCAGGACGTCCCTGGCCCAGCGCCCGGCCAGTCCCGGGATGTCGGGCAGCTCGTCATGCAGTCCGGTGGTGACGAGGACCCGCCGGGCCCTGAGGCGCTGACCGTCGGACAGCAGGGCCTGGAAGGCTGAGTCGGTGCAGCGCACCAGCTCTCGCACGGTTCCGTCCAGGATGGTTGCGCCGTACCCGGTGACCTCCTGGCGGCCGGTCTCGAGCAGCTCAGCGGGCGGCATCCCGTCGCGGGACAAGAACCCCTGCATGTGCGCAGCAGGTGCATTGCGTGGATGGCCAGCGTCGACGATGACGACGTCACGGCGGGCTCGGCTGAGCACCAGGGCGGCGGACAGGCCGGCAGCTCCGCCACCGACCACGAGGACGTCGTAGATGTTGTTCATGCCGACACAGTGGAGCCCTGCCGGTGAACCGCGCCAACCTCGTTGCCGTTTCCGGGAATGGTGACCGATTCGTCGGCCGTTGCCAGCGGTCTACCCGTTGGTCACCATGAGCGCATGGAGGACTCGTCGGCGGTCATCGCCAAGGCTCTGGAGCAGGTCGGTCCGCGGCTCAAGCAGCTTCGCGCGCATCGTGGGGTGACCCTGAGCGCGCTGGCCGAGTCAACGGGCATCTCCAAGAGCACCCTGTCCCGGCTCGAGACCGGTCAGCGGCGTGCCAGTCTGGAGCTCCTGCTGCCGTTGGCGCAGGCGTACCGGGTACCGCTCGACGACCTCGTCGGGGCACCTGAGGTGGGTGACCCTCGCGTCCGACTCAAGGCCAGCAAACGCAACGGGCGAACGGTGCTGCCACTGACCCGACAGCCAGGGGGAGTGCAGGCCTGGAAGATCGTGGTTCCCGTCAGCAACAGCACTCCTCGGCTCAGGAGTCACGACGGCTATGAGTGGCTGTACGTCCTTTCGGGTCACATGCGTCTGGTCGTCGGCGACCGCGACCTGGTCCTCAAGGCCGGTGAGGTGGCCGAGTTCGATACGCATCTCCCGCACTGGTTCGGCAGCGACGGCACTCAACCCGCGGAGGTCCTGAGCCTCTTCGGTCCGCAGGGCGAACGCGTCCACGCACGCGCACGTTCGTGAGTCTCAGGGCGCCGCGTCTGCGTTGGTCAGAGCAAGGGCGGCGCGGACGTCTGACTCGACGAGGTCGGTGTTGATGGCGATGGCTGCGGCCGACCCTTCTCCCGCTGCCGTGATGACCTGGGCCCGGGGGTTGGCGACGTTGCCGGCGACCCACACACCGGGGACGCTGGTCGCGCCGTTGGGTCCGGTGGTGACCCACCCCTGGTCGTCGAACTCGCATCCGAGGCCGGCGAGGAGGTCGGAGTGCGGGGTGTACCGGGGTGGCACGAACACCGCGCTCCTGTGGATGACGCGCCCGTCCGTCAACGCGACACCCGTCAGGTCGTCGTGGTCGATGACGAGGTGGTCGACCTCTCCTTCGACGACGCGGATGTCGCGGGCGCTCAGCGAGGAGTGGTCCTGGACGGTGAGGGCGCCGTCGGGGGCGAACAGGATGAGGTCCTGGGTCCACTGGCGCACGATGTGGGCATACCTGACCGTGTCCGGTCCGTGCCACAGGACGCCGAGCGGCTGGTCACGGACTTCCCACCCGTGGCAGTACGGACAGTGCAGGACGTCCCTGGTCCACCGGTCGGCCAGCCCGGGGATGTCGGGCAGCTCGTCGCGCAGGCCGGTGGTCACCAGCACTCGCCGGGCGGTGAGGCGCTGCCCGTCCTGCAGCAGCGCCTGGAACGCGGACTCATCGATGTCGCGTGTGAGCTCGCCGACCGTCCCGTGCACGATGGTGACGCCGTACCCGGTGACCTCCTCCCGGCCGGTGCTCAGCAGCTCCGCAGGTGGCAGTCCGTCACGCGAGAGGAACCCGTGCATGTGTGCGGCTGGGGCGTTCCGGGGCTGGCCCGCGTCCACGACGACCACGGTGCGGCGGGCTCGGCCGAGGACGAGGGCGGCGGACAGCCCGGCAGCTCCGCCACCGACCACGAGGACGTCGCAGTCGTTCATGCCGGCACGGTGGAGTGGTCGCCCCGAGCCGACGTGTCGCCGGGGGTGGGCTGGTCGGGCACGATGACGACCTTGCCGCGGACCTTCCCGGTCTCGAGCATCTGCATCGCAGCCTTGGCCTGGTCGAGGGGGTAGGACTCAGCGAGGGCCGGGACGAGCCGACCGGACTCGAGGTGCTCGGTGAGCTCTTCGAGGTCGCTGGCGCGTTCCTTGGCCATGAGGATGGCGAGGCGCTGGCGGATGAAGAGCGACAGGGCGGCTCCACGAAGCTGGCGGCCCATGCCGGTGATGTCGCCGGTGTCCTCGCTGCCGACGAACACGACGGTGCCGCGGGGCTTCAGGGCTCGGCGCAGACGGGTCAGGGATGCGCCGCCACCAATGTCGAGGATGAGGTCGTAGTGGCGGGTGCCGTCGGCGAAGTCGTCCTTGGTGTAGTCGAGGACGTGGTCGGCGCCGAGGCTGCGGACGAAGTCGGTCTTGGCGGTGCTGGCCACGCCGGTCACCTAGGCGCCGAACGTCTTGGCGAGCTGGACGGCGTAGCTGCCGACGCCTCCGGAGGCGCCGATGACCAGGACCTCCTGGCCTGGCTGGACCTTCCCGACGTCGCGCAGGGCCTGCAGGGCGGTGCCGGCGGAGATGGGGACGACGGCGGCCTGTTCGAAGGTGAGGTGGGCAGGTTTGTGCGCGAGCTTGTTCTCGGGTCCGACGGCGTACTCGGCGAAGGACCCGGGGGCGACGCCGTACACCCGGTCGCCGGGGGCGAAGCGGGTGACGGCGGAGCCCACCTTGGTGACGGTGCCGGCCACGTCGCGTCCGGAGATGGGGTTCTTGGGGCGGCGCAGCCCGGTGGCGGGTCGCATGGCGTACGGCTTGCCGGTCATGAGGTGTTCGGTGCCGCGGTCCAGGCCGGCTGCGTGGACCTTGATGAGCACCTCGTGGTCACCGGGTTCGGGAACGGGCACGTCGCTGAGGCGGAGGACCTCGGAGGAGCCGTAACGGTCCTGGGTCACTGCCTTCATGCTGACTCCCTGTGCGGAGGTGGTCGTGGACTTCATGGTCTTGCTTCCTTTCGTGGGGTGGGTACTGCTTTCGACGCAGTTCGGCGGCGAGTTCTGGCGAGGGTGGTGCCGAGGGCTGCGGTGGCGAGGGCGACCGCGGCGGCGGCCGTGAACGCGGCGGTGAAGCCGGCAGTGCCGAGGGTGTGGCCGGCGTGACCGCCGGAGGCGACACCGATGGCGGTGAAGCTGACGGTGCCGAGGGCTGCGCCGACCTGGGTGGCGGACCCGGCGAGGCCGGAGGCGAGTCCGGCGTGCGTGGACGGCACTGCCGAGGCGATGACCATGGTCGTGGGGGTGAAGCTGAGCGCGACGCCGATGGCGACAGCGAGCAGGCCGGGAAGGACGGCGACCAGGTAGCCGTGGCCGGCGTCGGCGTGGCCGAGCCACAGGTGGCCGACGGCAAGGATGACCAGACCCGCGACGAGGGCCCGCTGCGGGCCGAGCTTCCCCAGGAGGCGCGGCAACAGGGTGAGCGAGAAGACGAACCCGCTCAGGGAGGTGGGGACCATCGCGAGCCCGGCCTCCCGGGGTGCCATGGCCAGTGACTGCTGCAGGTACAGCGCGACGAGGACGAACGTGGAGGCGCGTGCGGCGCCACCGAGGACGGCGATGCCGACGCCCGCGCCCAGGGTGCGGGACCGGAACAGGCCGAGCGGCAGGAGCGGGTCCGGGGTGCGGCGCTCGACCGCGACGAACGTCGCGAAGAGTGCCACGGCCGTGGTGAAGGTGCCCACCACGAGGGGGGAGGTCCAGCCGTGGTCGGCGACGGCGAGGGCGCCGTGGACGAGGGCGACGACGGCGCCGGTGATGGCAGTCGCTCCGTACCAGTCGAAGCGGCGGCGGGGGCCGCGGGCACCTTCGGGCAGGACCGAGCGGGCGAGGACGACGGCGGTCATGGACACGGGGACGGTGACGAGGAAGACGGACGACCACCCGAACGCGCTGACGAGCAGGCCGCCGGTCACCACACCGGCCGCGCCGCCGAGCGCCGAGGCGGCGCCCCAGATGCTCATGGCCCGTGCCCGCGCGGGGCCGGGGAACGTCAGGAGCAGCAGCGACATCGCGGCGGGGCTGAGCGCGGCGGCACCGACGCCCTGCACGATGCGCCCGCCGACCAGCTGGGCAGCGGTGGACGCGAACGCGGCGAGGAGGGTGCCGGCCGCGAAGAGCACGGAGCCGGCGACGAACAGTCGTCGCCGGCCGAACTGGTCCGCGGCCCGACCCGACAGCAGCAGGAGCCCACCGAACGCGAGGACGTAGGCGTTGACCACCCAGGTGATGCCGGTGGGGCGAAGGCCCAGGTCGGCCTGGATCGACGGCAGGGCCACGTTCACGATGGACGTGTCGAGCATGACGACGAACTGCGCGGAGACGAGGAGGCCCAGGGCAGCCCAGCGGCGGCCCGCAGCGGCGGTTGCCGGGGGCATCGTGGCGGTCTCGGCCGTGAGGGTGGCGGTCTCGGCGGTGAGGGTGGCGGACACGGTCGGCTCCTTCGGTGGGACTGGTCGTCTGTGCGTTCCACGGTCGTGGAACGGGCGGGTGCTCGCCCCGGCGCAATGGCCGGGATCGGCGAGGCGGCGCGGTGCCGGCGCAGTGCCGGCGCAGTGCCGGCCGTCACCCGGAGAGGGTGAATGCGGCGATGTCCCGCTCCGAGGGCTGGCGCCCTCGGAGCGGGCGCCGGTTACCGGGTGGGTACGGAGCCGTGGGTGCGGGCGGCGGTGACGACGTCGTCGATGGCGGTGACGGTCTGGGCTGCCCCGGCCGGGTTGTGCAGGAACCCGACGTGGTCCATGTCGGCGACCGTGTGCCGGGTGTTCGTGGACAGGGCGGCCATCTGGTCCTGGGCAGTGGCCCAGCCGGGCTTGGCGTCGACGTTCGCCTTGGCGGTCAGGACGGCCAGGGGTCGGCTTCCCAGTGTGGTCAGCGCCTGCGCCTGGGCGAAGGCCGTGGGCAGTTCGGCCTGCTCGGCACGCATGGCGGTCCAGCCGCGGGGGCTGTCTGCGAACGTTGCTGCTTGCCGGCCCGCGTTCCCGGGCAGGTCCGGGGTGGCCACGGCGGCCAGGACGTGGCCGACGCCGAAGCGGAACAGGGTGGGTGCGGCCGCGAGGACGCGGCGCATGACCTGGTACTCGCCGTTGAACGTGCTGACGACCTCGACCTGGTTCGGGCTTGCGCTGTCGACCAGGACGACACCGGCGACCTGGGACGGGTAGAGGTGGGTGTACGTCAGGGCGTGCACGCCGCCGGAGGAGTGCCCGGCGAGGACGAACGGGCCGGTCTCCCCGGCCGCGGCGAGGAGCTTGTGCAGGTCGATGGCTGCGGTGGTGGCGTTGTCGGCGTTGGGGGAGCTGTCGCTCCACCCCTGTCTGGCGCGGTCGTAGGCGCACACCCGGGTGCTCCGGGCGACCTGCGGCTGGATGCGAGCCCACTCAGGGGACGTCTCGCCGAGCCCGTTGAGCAGCACCACGGTGGGCGAGCCGGTGCCGGTGCAGTCCAGGTGCAACCGGTACCCGCCCACATCGACGAGGCGGCCGCTCGCGGGTCCGGCGGCAGTGCGGGGATCCCCGCCGGCGACCTGGGCGAGGCCTCCGAGGCCGGCCGCGACCATGACGGCGGCGACCGGGTAGAGCACGACGCGAGCCCGTCGGCTCGGCAGGTCGCGGCGGGTGCGCCACCCGGTCCACACGCCGAGCGCCGCGAGCGCCGGCGCCCACACCCAGGGCAGGTGGCTCATGACCGGCTCACCGGGGTCGACCACGGCCAGCAGCGCGCCGCTGGCGGCGAGAGCAGTCGCAGGGACGCGAGCCCACCGCTGGGGGCGGTTCGTGTACCGGGCGGTCAACCGGGCCAGCGCCGCCCACCCCGCGGCGAACGCGACCAGGGCGGCGCCGACGACGCGGGCCTCGGACGCGGACGGGAGGACGATGAACGTGGTGATGGCGGCGGCGATGGCGCCGGTGGCCATGGACGCGAAGGCGATGCGCCCGAACGGGCCTGTGGCCGGCGCAGTCGGGGTGGTCTCGGCCGCTGTGGCGGTCGTTGTGGTGGTGCTCATGGTGCTTGCCCTCTTCCTGGTCTTCCACGGTGGTCGGCCTCGGGCACCACGGTCGCGGTGATCGAGGGTCCCTCGCCCCGGTCACATGGCCGGGATCGCCTGTCCGTTCGTGGTGCGCCACCGAGCTGGGGAGCAGGGGACCCGGCCATGTGACCGGGGCGAGCACCGGCCACCTGAGGGCACCCTCGAGGTCCTGACACCCTCGTGGGCAGTGGTGCCCGTGGACCGACGGAGGACACAGATGAGCTCGGTGAGCACCGTGGGAACCATCGACTGGAGCCGTCGCACCGGTGGGCGGCTCGCGCCGTCCGAGCGGCGCGTCCTGCTGGTGGACGTGGCGCGAGCCCACGGCACGAACGCGCTGGGGCGGCTGCTGATGGCGGTCCACCTGCACCCGGGCCGGAACGCGTACGTGCCACCTGCACGACTGCGGGCACCGGACTCGCCCCTGACCCGGGCAGCAGACGACACGGCGGTTCGCCTCCTGCCCGGCACCCTCCTCGCCCACAGCCACCGGACATACGTGTTCGGGCGAGCGCTCGGCGAGCTGGAGGGCATCGACGTCGACAGCGAGGTGTTGTACGCAGCCGCCCTGCTGCACGACACCGGCCTCGTCCTGGCCGAGGGCGTGGACGACTTCACCCTCGCGTCGGCGCGGGTCGCGTGGGACGTCGCCGAGCGGGTGGGTCTGTCCACGGCGGCGACCGAGACGTTGCAGACGGCCATCACGATGCACCACAGTCCGCGCGTCACCCCGGCCGCCGGCCCTGTCGCGTACCTGCTCTCGGCGGGTGCGGGTGTCGACGTCGTGGGCTTGCGGGCCTGGGACCTGCCCCGCGGCGTCCTCGAGGGTGCCGTCGCTGAGCATCCCCGCGAGGGTTTCAAGCGGTCGTTCGCACTCGCCTGGGCCGACGAGGCGGCACGGGTTCCGGGCGGGCGGGCGCAGCTCCTGCGTCGGTACGGCGCGTTCGGGGCCGCCATCCATATCGCACCCTTCGCCGAGTAGGCGCGGGGCGGATCGCCGCAGTCCCGGCCGATGTGCCGGGGTGAGCGGGCGTGGTGCCGAGGAGGGTCGAAGCCGTCACCCCGACCACCGGAACCTTTGCCTGGAGATGACCGCCATGGACGTCGACACCCACACCCCGAACCGCACGCGCTACCCCGACGACGGCATGGACGGCGCGACGCGTTCGCGTCGTCGTAGGGTCGTCGAAGCGGTCGCGTTCGTTGCCGTGTGGGTAGCTGCCGGGTACCTGCTCCGCCTGTCCAGCAACGCATACCTGCTGCTCGGCATACCGCTCACTGCCGCGTTCCAGGCGCTGGTGCGCCGCCGCCCTGTGCGCGAGCTCTTCGCGTCCGGAACGACCCGGTTCGCGCTCACCGGGAAGGGTGCCGCGCTGGCTGCCGTCCTGGCGGCCACGCCGGCGTACTACGGGGTCCGGGCCGTGGGTGAGCGCGACTGGGCGACGGTCGGCTGGTACGCCGCGGCCATGGGCGGTGCTGCTGCGGCTGCGTTCTCGCTGCGGGCGAGCAGCGTCGCGACCACGGTGCGTGACGCAGCCCGACCCATCGCGGTGGGTGCTGGTGGCTTTGCCACCGTGTACGGCGTCCTGCACGTGGCGACCGGCGCGCCGCTCCCGGCTGCGGCTGCCCTGGGCGCGCTGGTGAAGTACACGGCGTTGTACTTCCCGGCGACGTTCCTGCTGGAGGAGGTCGCGTTCCGAGGCGCCGTCGACGCTCACGTGCACCACGACGGTGAGTCGCGTGGGTGGGCGTCGGCCGTGTTCGTCTCGGCGCTGTGGGGGCTGTGGCACCTGCCGGTGTCGTCGGGGTTCCCCCTGCCGGCGCGGGTGGCGGAGCTGCTCCTGGTCCACGTGGTCATGGGTGTGTGGTTGTCGTTCGCGTGGCGCCGCACCCGGAACCTGGCTGCTCCGGCGCTGGCGCACGCGGTCAACGACGCCGTCCGCAACGCCACCATGCTCGGCCTGTGACCGTGCCCTCACCCCGGGCGCAGGAGGTGCGGTCGACCGTGGCCGTCCTACGTCTTCGGTCGGCGGCGGCCCGGCGTGGAGCGGCGGTACGGTCTGCTCGTGCTCCACGGTCGTGAACTCGAGCAGGCGCAGCTCGCCGCCCTGGTCGACCAGGCACGCGCCGGGACCGCTGGGGTGCTCGTCGTCCGGGGCGAGGCCGGCATGGGGAAGACGAGCCTGCTGCACGAGCTGACGGTGTCTCCAGGCGCCAGCGCCGGATCGCTTGGTGCTGACGGCGGGGCCGGGCGCGTGCTGCGCACGTCGGGCGTCGAGTCCGAGTCGCCCCTTCCGTATGCAGCGCTGCACCGTCTGCTGAGACCGGCCCTGGACATGGGCGGGCTTCCGGGTCCGCAGGCTCGGGCACTGCGGGTCGCGTTCGGCCTCGAGGACGGACCCACGGTCGAACCGTTCCTCGTCGGGGTCGGCACCCTCTCTGCCCTGACCGACATCGCCGATCGGTACGGGTACCTGGTGTGCGTCGTCGACGACGCACAGTGGCTCGACTCCGCCTCGGCGGACGCGTTGCTGTTCGCCGCCCGGCAGCTGTCGGTGGATCCGGTGGCGCTGGTCTTCGCCGCCCGCACCGGCGAGCCCGGCGCCCCTGACTTCGCCCCGACCGGGCTGCCGGTCCTGGAGCTGCGCGGCTTGGCCGAGCCCGCCGCCCGTGCGCTGCTCGAGCAGCGCACGGGCGGCCCGGTGCCGGACGAGGTCGCCGACCGGCTCGTGTCCGACACCGGCGGAAACCCCCTGGCCCTGCTCGAGCTGCCACCCGAGCTCAGCCCGGCCCAGCTGCACGGGCAGGCGCCGATGCCGCAGCAGCTCACGCTGACCGAGGGCGTCGAGCGGGCCTTCCTGGACCGGTCCCGGCGCCTGAGCCCAGCGGTGCAGACGCTGCTGCTGGTCTCGGCTGCCGACGCCACCGGACGTGTCGACACCGTGCGGCACGCAGCCGGCGTCCTCGGGGTGGACGACAGCGCCTGGGACGAGGCGGAACGGTCCGGCCTGCTGAGCATCACCGGTGAGACGGTTTCCGTGAGGCACCCCCTGGTCCGCTCGGCCATCTACCAGGCCGCCACCAGCTTCGAACGCCGTCAGGTCCACCGCGTCCTCGCCGACGCTGTCGCGCCCACCGACCCGGACCGGGCCACGTGGCACCGTGCCGCCGCCGCCGAAGGCCCCGACCGGGACGTCGCCGACGCCCTCCACGACGTCGCGGCCCGCGCCGAGCAGCGCGGCGGCCACGTCGCAGCGACGGAGGCGTACGAACGCTCCGCGGCGCTGACCGTCGACGAACCCACCCGGGCCGCTCGACTGTTCGCCGCGGCGCGGACCGCGTGGGCAGCCGGCCACGCCGTCCGCAGCCGAGCTCTCGCCTCGTCCGCCCGTGACCTCGCCTCCGACCCCCTGCTGCGCGCCGACATCGACCGGTTGCGAGCCCGCAACGAGGTCTACCTCGGGTCCGCCCTCGATGCCCACCGCATCCTGACCGTTGCTGCCGTGGGCATCGCCGAGCTCGACCCCGGCCGCGCCCTGGAGATGGCGTGCGCGGCAGCTCTGAACCGCGCCCACGGCGCCGACAGCGGTGCCACCCTCCCGGCGGACCTGGTCAGCCGGTTGCTCACCGCGGACGAGGACGACACCTCACGAACCACGTGCCTCCGGCTGATGCTGGGCGCGCTCACGGCGTCGGCGGAGCACGACTGGCCGCGCGCCATCGCCCAGCTGGAGCAGGCTCTCGAGGCGGGCCGAGCCGTCGAGGACCTCGACGTCCTCGGCAACCTCGGCAACACGGCACTGCACCTGGGCCACGACGAGGGCACCCGCTTCTTCTACAGAACCATGGTGTCGACGGCGCGCGAGCGCGGCGCCGGCATGGCCCTCGTCTACGCCCTGCAGCGGCTCGCGTTCGCGCAGGTGTTCACGGGCGACTGGACCGGCCTGCGCAGCTCGGCCGACGAAGCGCTGAGCCTGGCTCGCGGCGTCGGGCAACCCAACCTGACCGCTTCACCCCTGGCCCTGCTGGCGCTCGTGGCGGCGCTGACCGGTGACGACCGGTACGACCAGTACCTGGCCGAGGTGGAGGACGTGACCGGGCGGTACGCCCTGGGCATCCTCACCGGGCCCACGCATGACGCCACCCGGTGGGCCAAGGGCGCCCACGCCGCCGCCCACGGTGACGCCGCCGAGGCGTTGCACCACCTGTCCCGGGTCCACGAGCTGGCGTTGCGGCAGATGGCGACCGTGGACCGCATCGACGCCGCGGTCCGTGCCGGTGACACCGCCCGGGCCCTGGCGTGGGTGGGCGAGCTCGCCCCGTTCGCGCACGCGACCGGCCACCCGTGGGCGCTCGGCGCGGTCAGCCTCGGCACCGCGCTGACCGCAGCCGACCGCCTCGACGCTGCGGCGGCGTTCGAGGACGCGGTCGGCCACTACCAGCGGGCGGGGCGCCCGTTCGACCTCGCCCGGGCCCAGCTCGCGTACGGGGAGTTCCTGCGCCGCACCAACCGGAGGGTCGACGCCCGCACGCACCTGCGGGCCGCCCTCGGCACGTTCAGCGACCTCGACGCGAGACCCCCGCTCGAACGCGCCACCCAGGAGCTGCGCGCGTCCGGTGAGACCGCCCGGAAACGTGACCCGTCCACGCTGCTGGACCTGACGCCGATGGAGCGCAAGGTGGCCGAGCTGGTCAGCACCGGCCTGTCGAACAAGGACGTGGCCGCCCAGTGCTGGGTGTCGCCACGCACGGTCGCGTTCCACCTGCGGAACGTCTTCACCAAGGTCGGGGTGACCTCACGTACCGAGCTCGCCCAGCTCGACTTCGGCTGACCCCGCGGCCCGGCTCCACCTGCGGTCGGCGGGCACAACCCGGCCAGATGACCGGGGCGAGCGTCTCGCTGCGGCGCGAGCGTGGGTGGCACACCGCAGCAGAACCTCCGAAGCGGTGCGACCCACCAGCCAGCATCCGCCAAGGAGAAGAAGCCATGCACGTCAAGCCAACGTCCGAACCGAGGGTCGCCGCAGCCTCCGGTGCAACCCGCACCGGACCAGTCGTCGCCCGGCACCATGGCCACACGGCCGCCGACACGCACCCGGGCGCCGGCGAGGACGGGCAGCGCCAGCCGTGGCTGGTCCTCGCCCTGGCTCTGGCCGCCCAGATCCTCGTCGTCCTCGACATCTCCGTCGTGAACACCGCCCTGCCGGCCATCGGCCGTGACCTCAAGCTGGACGGGTCGGCCATGCAGTGGGTCGTCACCGCCTACCTGATGATGTCCGGCGGCGGCCTGCTGTTCGGTGGCCGCATCGCCGACCTGCTGTCCCGCAAGTGGGTCTTCCTGAGTGGCCTGACCGTGTTCACCATCGCGTCCATCGTCAGCGGACTCGCCGACGGAGCGGGCGAGCTCATCGCCGCTCGCGCCGGCCAGGGCCTCGCCGCAGCCCTCATGACCCCGGCCGCGCTGTCCATCATCATGACCACGTACTCCGGTGCCCAGCGTCGCCTCGGCCTGACCCTGTGGGGTGCAGTCGGGTCCCTGGGCGTCGCCGCCGGCGTCCTGCTCGGCGGAGCGCTCACCACGTGGGGTGGCTGGCAGACCATCTTCTTCATCAACGCACCCGTCGGCGCCGTCGCCCTCGTGGCAGGGCTCAAGGTCATTCCCGCCGCCACCACCCCCGCCGTCACACTCCGGCAGTTCGACGTCGCCGGCGCCACCACCGTCATCGGCAGCCTCGCCGCCCTCGTCTACGGCCTCGGCGCCACCGAGCAGCACGGCTGGCTCTCCGCCCGCGTCCTCGCCGCGCTCACCACCTCGGCGGTCCTCGCGGTCGCGTTCAAGGTCCGGGAGAACAGAGCCGCCAACCCGCTCGTCCCCCCGCACACGTGGAAGGTCACGTCCCTCGTGTCCGGCACCACGGTCATGCTCGGCGTCAGCGGCATCCTCGTCGGCACCGTGTTCCTCGCCTCCATCTTCGTCCAGACCCTCATGGGGTTCTCGCCCATCCGGGCCGGCGTCGCGTTCGTCCCGTTCGCCCTGGCCATCACCGCCGGCACCGTCGTCGCCAGGCACGCCATGGCCCACGGCACCCCGCGCGCCGTCGCCAGCACCGGACTGGTCGTCCTGGCCGGCGGGGCCCTCCTGCTCACCCAGGCGTCCGCCGGGTCCAGCTTCGCCACCGGCATCCTGCCCGGACTCGCCACCATCGGACTCGGCGTCGGCATGGTCTTCGCCCCCGTGTCCGTCAGCGCCATGGCCGGCATCCCGCCACAGCACGCCGGCATGGCGTCCGGGTTCCTCATGACCGGGCACGAGGTCGGAGCAGCTCTCGGCGTGGCCGTCCTGTCCGCTGTCGCCAGCACCGCCGGCAGCCTCACCAGCGCCACCGGGGTCGTCGACGGGTTCGACCGCGGGTTCCTCGCAGCAGCCGTCATCGCCCTGGTCCTGGCCGTGTTCGCGTACCTGCGCATGCCTGCCACGCGGGTCGAAGGCGGTGCGGGGATGCACATGCACCACTGAAGAGGCAGCACTACACAGCCGTGCATCCAGCCGTCCCCGCCCTGTTCGCAGGGTGGGGACGGCTGCCCGGAGCGTCCGGGGCGTCCGGGGCGACCGGGGCGCCGCGAGGTGCGGTTCTCCTCGACGACGATTCGGGGGCCTGGCAGATCAAATCCGGCCGCTGTGCGCGTGCCACCCCTACGGGAGTCAGTCGCTGGCGGGGTGTAACCAGGCGAGGGCCGCGACGACGAGTGCCTCGGTGCCGGTGTCGAGGGTGGGCTGCAGGACGGGCGCGAATGCGGGGGAGTGGTTGACGGGAATGTCTTGCGCCACGCGACCAGAATCCACAGCCGCGCGGTACGTCTCAGGGTCGTTCCCGCCGATCCCCCAGTACGTGTAGGGCACACCGAAGGCTCTGGGGATGTCGCTGAAGTCCTCGCTTGCACTCTGGACCGGCAGCTCGCTCGCGCGGTCACCGAAGTGCACGTCGAACGCCTCAGCCACTTGCCGAGTGACATCCGGGTCGTTCGTGGTGGCGGGGAAGCCGTCGAACAGCTCGAAGTCCGGGTCGCGAGGACTGCCTGACGCCTGGCACTCCGCGACGACGATGCGACGGATGGCCTTGAGCACCGCGGCTCGGGTCTGCTCGTCGTACGTGCGCACGTTCAGCGGATGGGGTCGAACTCGAGCGACCTCGCCCGTGTGGCCAAGGCCGAGCGCACACAGGCGGCGGATACTTCGATCTCGGGCAAGGAATGAATGGGAAGACGCATCGGTGCGCAACGGGTGTCGCTCACGACGGAGAGCCCCGTCGCCGGCACGACATGGCGGCGAGGGTGCGGCGTGATCCGCGCCGACGACACCGGCTGGGTACATGCCATCACCGCGAGGATGACCCCGACGATGATCGCGACGGCGACCGCTTCCGCCCATGACGGGCGGCGTGCTGCCGGCGCGTAGGGGCTGCGCGGCATGGAGGTCAGGGTGCGCCGACGCCGCGGGTCGAGCTGGGGATCCAGTTCCCAGTTGTGGAACACCGAACAGGCGAAGCAAGTCTGGTACGGGTGGTCGAACGGGATCATCGGAGATCCCTCCCTCGGGAGCGCGCACTACCTTCTTCCGGGCGCCGGCACACCGGTGGTAACTGTGTGGGCTCGCCTGCAGGGCCCGAATCCGGGCAAGCGAGGCGCCCAAGGAGGGCGGTCCTGTCGTCAGACGCAGCCGGAGCGACGCCTACCCCGTGCTCGTGTTGCCGCGGCAGCCAAGGCGGATGTCAAGCGGCCCGGTCAGCAGCGCAGCGGCTGCCATGCCCTTCCCAGATGAGCGCGGGTCCAGCCCCGGACGGGTCTGGAAGACGTGACCATGCGGGACTCTCCGAGGCGTTGTGGCGGTGGGCACGTGGTCGATGCGCCGCCTCATTGGTTTCCCCGCAGACTGCGAGGCTACTCGCGGCGGTACCCACGGCGCTTGCGCCGTTGTGGTGAAAGCCGGGTAATGCGGATGCTGTATCTGGCTCTGGACGTACCGAACCCGAGCCGTGCGTGGTCGGTGCGCGCGCGTCCCAACCGTGCAGCGGCCCGCGCCGTCAGGTGCGTTCACGGGGCGGTCAGGCCGCTGGTCGCGATGGAGTGGTCGGTACTGGTGGACAGTTCCTCGTCGCTGGCGAACCAAGCGGCCGGTGCAGTGGCCGTGACCTTCGCGACGACCGCTGCATCGGACTTGCTCACGTGCAGTGGGTAGTCCTGGCCAAGAGCCATGTCCGTCGCCAAGATGGACAGCCTGGCTGGCTGGTGCGGCTGCAGGGTCTGCGGTGTGGTGTCCAAGGTGCTGTCACCGAATGCCATGGGGCACAGCTCCTGACCGCCACCGACCTGCACGACCGGGACGCTGTTGGCGGTCAGGTCAGCAACCATGTACGGGTCGTAGCGGGCGCAGAAGCCGTGGGGCACCTTCCAGTAGGCGAACAGCCTCACTGGTTCGGCGAGGTCGTAGGGCTCTGCGCCGGTGTTCGTCAGGGTGTAGTAGCCGCCCATCTGGGGGACCGTGACCAAGCCTTTGGTGGGGTTCTGCGGATCGCGCGACCCGGTGCCGGGTGCGGTGATGACGGCATGGACCTCGAACGTGAAGACGCCTTTGGCGGTGCTGACTCTGGTGCTGTCAACCCATGCTGGCCCTCGCGGGACGGCGGGTGTGTGTGGCAGGGCGGTCGGGTTCGGCAGCCCTTGATGTACGGGGGTGCGGTCGCGAAGGGCGCCTGCGGCGACCGCAGCTGCTGCTCCGGCCACCGCGACGAGCAGGACCGCAGCGACGGTGAGTTGCGCGCGTCGGCCGGCCAGGTGACGCCGCATGGCTCGAGCGTCACCGCCGGCTCGTCGGGCTTGAGGCTGGTCGACCGGAGCGTGGCTCGTCCTGGGTTGTGGTGCTTGTCGGGAGTTGCGGATGGGTCGCATTTACCTCACCTCAGGGGATCGTGCTTGAGCTGGCAGGACAGAAACCGTGACTGGGGGTCGCGGCGTGACGATGGCGCGCAGCCCCCGCCCGCGGATGGCGCGGCTGTGCTGGTGGTTTGATGTGCGGCGCATGGCCGCCTCCTCGAGGCGCAGCGGTGTTCAGGAAGTGGTGCATTGAGTCCCGCGCCGGGATGGTTCAGGGCAGCGGGACGCCGTTGCTCGCAATGGGGGTGTTGGCCGTGGTGGACAGGTCTTGGTCGAAGGCGGCCCACCCGGCGGGCGGTGCGGAGGTGGTGCGCACAGCGAGGGCGGCGTCGGCGTTGCTGAGCACGAGGGGGTAGTTCTGTCCCAGCCCGATGGTCTGCGGCTCGATCCGCACGAGCAGGGGTGTGCCTGGCCGCATCGTTTGTGGGATGCCAGGCAAGGTGCTGTCGCCCATGGCCATGGGACAGAGCTCTCCGCCGTTGACCCGGGGGACGGCCAGCCCGACCATCGATACGGAGTGGTCGTACCGGTCACAGAAACCCACAGGCACCTTCCAGTAGGCAAAGACGGTGACGGGCGCGGCGATGTCGACCGCGGTCGTGGAGGTATTGGTGAGGGTGTAGTAGCCGCTCAGCGCAGGGCCGGTGACGTCCCGCTTGTTGGCATCGCGGGGGTCGGGGCTGGTGCTGGGAGATGCGGAGATGACCGTGCGCAGGTCCAGGGTGAAGGTCTTGCCGGCGGGGTCGGCGACCGAGGCGGTCTTAGACCAGGCAGGGCCTGCGGGCAAGGTGGGGGTCCTCACGACGGGAGGGCGTGGTTGGGCTGGAGAGAGCGTGCGGTCCCGCCCCGCCACTGACGCGACCACACCGCCCAGCCCGACGACTGCGACCAGGGCAGCCGCGATGGCGGCGACGCGGCCTCGCCTGGCACGCGTGGCGTACCTGCGGGCGCCAGTAACCAGCTCGTCGGGAGGCGTGAGGCTGGTCGACGGTGGGGGGGTGGTGTCCTGCAACAACTCACGCAGCCGGGTCTCGAGCTCAGACATCGCGCACCTCCTCCACGCGCAGGGCCGGGCTGTTGCGCAGGGCGGCCAGCGCCCTACTGCTTTGGCTCTTGACCGTTCCGACCGTGCATCCCAGGGCTTCGGCGGTCTGGGCCTCGCTCAGGTCGTAGAAGTAGCGCAGCACGACCACGGCGCGTTGCCCCCGTGGCAGCGGTGCCAGCGCCGCTAGCAGGTCGCGTCGCCGCTCGGTGGTCTCGGCTTCTGGGGTGCCGCTTGCCGAGGCGGGCCGCTCGGGCAAGGACGCGGTGGGGTACTCGGCCGTCCAGCGCCGTCGCCACCAGGCGATGTACGTGGTCATCATGACCTTGCGGACGTAGGCGTCGTACGAACCACCTTCGGAGACGGCGATGTGTGACCAGTGCGGCCACGTCTTGCCCAACGCGGTCTGGACCAGGTCCTCGGCGCGCTGGTGGTCACCGGTCAGCAGCCAGGCGGTGTGCAGCAACGAGGCCCCCCGGGTGGCCACGTACTCCTCGAAGGTCGGTCCGAGCTTTGCTTCGGTCACCGCCGTCACCTCGTTCACCCCCTCCTCCTTCTCACACGATGGAAGGAGCGGGTGGACCCGTCAATCGGTTGTCATCGTCAGACGGCGCCCGAGCCGCGTGCTCGCCGCTGAGGTCCGTCGTGGTGCGGTTGCCGTCCGCGACGAACAGGGGTGCGATCGCGCAAAGCCCCTGACGCGACCGCACCCCCTACCCCCAACTGACGACGATTCCCGCCGCCAGGACGGAGAGGTGTGCCCGGCGCCCCGGCCGCGGCCTTACATGCGGGTGTTCGGGGTGCTCCGGGCGGGCAACCCGGGGGCATTCGACGGGCGACCAGCCTCAGGCTGTGCCACAGGTGGGGTGAGCTCGGAGCAAGGCGTCGCACATACCGCAGCGGGTGTGTTCGAGCTGATGTGCCCGGGCGGCTGAGACCAGCGTGATGCGCGCGTCAAGGGGTGCAGCTGGTGACCTCGGGCAGGGTCAGGGGAGCTGCCGCTCCCGCGCCGCCGAGGTTCCCCTCTCCGGTGTCGCAGCGCACGATCTGGGTGCCGATCCGTGCGATGGTCAGACTGGAAACGACCGGACGGGGAGCGGACGCCGGGTGACTCGAGCCGGTGTCGATGCCGGCGTTCGGGCGGGCTGAGGCGCAGCCCAGGGCCACGGCGGCCAGACAGGCCGCGCTGGTCCTCACGAGCCGGCCCCGGGCCGGCGCCGTCGCGGGTTGAGGCCGCAGGGAGCCATAGCGGTCGGCTTCACCGAGGACGACTGCATGCTCGTCATCGCCGGTCTCGACGGACACCTCCGGACCTGGAACCTCCGCCCCGAAGCCTGGATCCGGCTGCCTGCACCGTCGCGGGCCGCGACGTCACCGCCCAGGAGTGGTCCACGGTCCTGCCACAGCGCGTTCCCCAGCACGTCTGCTCTCACCATTCCTGACTCCGCGGAGGCACGGCGACAGAACGGTTCCTGGGGTCGCGGCTGTTGAACACCTCGGCTCACCCTTTGGATGGAAGTGCGCCGCGGCGTCTGGGTGCACTCTGTAAGGGGTCTGCGAGCGTGGCTCATGGCCCATTGGCCTGGTCTCGGCATCACGCCGCGCGCACCGGACCGGAGCCGGCAGATCGGCATGCAGTGAAGGCGGAGGGAGGTCGGTCCCCGTGATGACGTATCGAGGACTGAGGTGCAAGGAGGTCGGCAGGACGGGGCGCGGCGTCGCTGTGGTGATCGCGGCCATCGTGGCGATCGCGGGAACTGGGGCAGCCGCGGCATCGGCGGCAACGACCTACCGTTGTCCCCTGACCATGGGTGTGGTGTGTGACGTGCCGTTGTCGGGCGGCGTGCATGGCGACGTACTGATCGGCGACGGCTATGGCTTCAACCTTCGTGGCAACGGCGCTGCAGGCTATGTCCAGGTCGACAACTCGGGAACCATTCCGATGGGGAAGTTTCCCATCAGCTTCTCCGTGGAGGTGAAGGGAGTGGGCATTCCTTCCTCGTCGGTGGGTGACTATGACGTGGTCCGTGGCACGCCAGCAGGCAACTGGAAGATCGAGGTCGTTGCCAAGAACAACCGCACCACGGCCCGGGCCGCCTGCTTCTTCAAAGGGGCGAGCGGCAAAGCGACGGCGGCCGGCGGCCCTGACCTGAACACCCGGCAGGGCCAGTGGACCACCATCACCTGCACCGACACCGGGTCGGCGGTCGAACTCCGCGTGGACGGGGTCCTGGCCAAACGAGTCGCAGTGAGCACGGGGATGATCCCGAACCCAGGGCCGATGCTTGTCGGCGCCAAAGACACATCGGGCGGCGACCAGTTCAGCGGCTACGCCAGAAACGTACAGATCGACATCCCCTAGTTCTGATGCCAGCCAATCTGGTCGACTCTGAGTGACGACACGGTGTGACTCAGTTCGACCTGGACGTGTCTCGCCTGGGGGCGTGAGGCAGTCTGTGGTTGAGGAACGTGGCAAGTGCGGCAGCCTGGCTGGCAGACTGACCGGCGTGGGCAGCCCTGTGCGGGTGGTGAAGGCAGCCGAACCGGAGACCGCCCCCGGCTGGATCTCCGGACGGCGTCACCACAGACGTGCCTCCAGGCCGCTCGTCATCTGGGACGCGCTGACTTCGGGGTCTTGGCATGCGGTGGACACCCGGCGGCAGTCCACAACGCGGCGTCGCCGGAGCGACCCGGACAGCGCGCCGTCAATCTCGCTGACCGCTCGCTCCCGGGGTGGCGTCCACGTCTCCGATGGCGAGGGATGATGACCGACCTGGCCCGCTACCTGGACAACACCGGCCGGCCGGACAGGATCTCCGGCGGCGAGCGGATGATCCCGGTCAGGACTCCAAAGGGCGACTTCCGGGTGTGGACGAAGCGGGTCGGCAACAACCCGGGGCTGAAAGTGCTGCTGCTGCACGGGGGGCCGGGCGCGACCCACGAGTACCTCATCCCATTCGACGGCTTCCTACCGCAGGAGGGCTTCGAGTACTTCTACTACGACCAGCTCGGCTCCCACTACAGCGACCAGCCTGAAGACCCGGAGCTGTGGGAGGTTGACCGGTTCGTCGACGAGGTCGAGCAGGTGAGGTCGGCGCTGGGGCTCGACCGTCACGACTTCGTGCTCTACGGCCAATCGTGGGGAGGCGTGCTTGCGCTGGAGTACGCGCTCGCCCACCAAGAGCACCTCAAGGGCCTGGTCGTCTCGAACATGATGGCCAGCGTCCCCGCCTACAACGCGTATGCCGAGGACGTCTTGATGCCCCAGATGGACCAGGACGCTCTGGCCCAGATCAAGCGGATGGAAGCCGAGGGTCGCACCGATGATCCGAGCTACGAGGCGCTGTTGCTCGAGCACTACTACACGTTCCATGTGTGCCGGCTGCCGGTGGAGCAGTGGCCCGCGCCGGTGACACGGAGCTTCGCCCACATCAACCCGGCGATCTACGTGCCGCTCCAGGGTCCCAGTGAGCTCGGCGCCAGCGGCAAGCTGATGCACTGGGACAGGGAATCCGTCCTGCCGGACATCGACGTGCCCACGCTGGTGATGGGCGCCGAACACGACACCATGGACCCCGCCCACCTGCGCTGGATGGCCGAACAGCTGCCTCAGGGTCGGTACCACCACTGCCCCAACGGCAGCCACCTGGCCTTGGTGGACGATGCTGAGACCTACTTCGCCGGGCTGGTCGGGTTCCTGCGCGAGCTCGAAGGCCAGTCGTAGCGCATAGTCCGACCGCGAGCTACCGCGTGCCGCAGGCGAACCTGGTCAGCATCAAGCTTCGACGCCTCGGCAGCCGATGCAGGGGACCTTGCCCCGGCCTCAGCCGACGACGCCGCGGCCAAACCCCCGATCGGACGCGGCCACGATCAGGCGCTCAGCTCGGCGAGCTGCGCCAGACCCTTGACGATCTGCTCGGCTACCCCGGCGCCGACGGCCGCCACCATGGCCGTCAGCGCTCTGTCGTTGAGGCTGCTCACGGTCGGAACTGGAGAGGCGGATTCATCGCGGACAGCCTCGATCGCTGACCTCACAACTGGGCTGCCATCCTCGTCCAGGACCCCGAGGATCTCACTCGCCTTCGCCAGGACGTGAATGCGTGAGTTGGCTGCGACGGGCTGGGTGGCAATCACCACGCTGTGCGGAGGCTCGGCTTCCCTGCCCAAGTTCGACCCGCTCGTGACCGACACCCCTCCGTCTTGCTCGGCGGCCGTGGTCCCGCGCGCCGCTCGGACGAACTCGTGAGGGGTCCTGGAGTCCTCAGCAGCTTCCCGACCACGCGGCGCGGTGCGTGGGCGTTGCACGTGATGCGGTGACGCCTTGCTGGAGGTGACCAGCTGCGAGTAGACCAGTGCGTAAGCGGCGCGTCGAATCTCCTCGGTGAATGGGACCCCAGCCGATGTCGCAGCATCGTGACCTACGAACTCAGCCACTTCATCAGGCTCCGCATCCGAGGCCAACCACCACAGCAATCGATGCGGAGGTCGCTGCGGCCAACGGTGAAAGCGTGGCGTCGGATGCCGTTCAGCGGCTGATCACTCTGGGGCTGGTCCAGGATGAGCGGACCACGACTGGCGTCACGTTGTCGCTACAAGGCCGCCGCGTGGGGACCGCCATCAGGAGGTCCCGGTTGACGGGCCCTTTTCGCCGCGCGGCCGTCCAGCGGGCAGAGGACACTTGCCCCGTTGTGGTGAAATCCACGTAATGCGGATTCGGTAGCTGCTTCTGGACGTACCGAACTCGTCTCCGGTGTGTGTCCGACTGCGGGGTTACGGCGCCGCAGTCGGCGGCGCCGTAGTCGAGGTCAGGGTCGAAGCGGAGTCCGTCGAGGACTGGTCAGGCACCCGCTTGTGCCAAGTCTGTGCGAATCGCCAACGCCCAACGGCTTCGGGCAAGGCGGTCCCGGTGTCGCCAAGGAGGCGCAGGGACCTCGGTCGCCGGCGGCGAGAAACCATGCGAGAACCGCCAGGTGGGCTGGAGGACGGGCGCGAACTTTGGCGGGGTGGTTGACGGGAGTGGCCCACAGATCGGGCGAGTGCCAGTAACAGTGCGAACGCGGACCCGCGAGGGGGTCCGCGTTCGCGAATGTTCTTGCAACAGAACGAGCTTCGTCGCTCTGAGTGTTCAGGGTCTAGATGTCGAAGTACATCTCGAACTCGTGCGGGTGCGGGCGGAAGCGGATCGGGTCGACCTCGTTCTTGCGCTTCCACTCGATCCAGGTCTCGATGAGGTCCTGGGTGAACACGTCACCCTCGAGCAGGAACTCGTGGTCGGCCTCGAGGGCGTCGAGCACCTCAGGGAGCGAGCCGGGCACCTGCGCGATGGCGTCGTGCTCCTCCGGTGGCAGCTCGTAGAGGTCCTTGTCCACCGGCTCCGGGGGCTCGATGCGGTTCTTGATGCCGTCGAGGCCGGCCATCAGCATCGCGGAGAACGCGAGGTAGGGGTTGGCCGACGGGTCCGGCACGCGGAACTCGATGCGCTTGGCCTTGGGGTTGTCACCCGTGATCGGGATGCGCACGCAGGCGGAGCGGTTGCGCGCGGAGTACACGAGGTTGACCGGCGCCTCGTAGCCCGGGACCAGGCGGTGGTAGGAGTTCACCGTCGGGTTGGTGAAGGCGAGCACCGCGGGGGCGTGCTTGAGCAGGCCGCCGATGTACCAGCGCGCGATGTCGGACAGGCCGCCGTAGCCGCGCTCGTCGTAGAAGAGCGGCTCGCCGTCCTTCCAGAGCGACTGGTGGGAGTGCATGCCGGAGCCGTTGTCACCGAAGATGGGCTTGGGCATGAAGGTGACGGTCTTGCCGCCCTCCCAGGCCACGTTCTTGATGATGTACTTGAACTTCAGGACGTCGTCAGCAGCCTGCTTCAGCGTGTTGAAGCGGTAGTTGATCTCCTGCTGGCCGGCGGTGCCGACCTCGTGGTGGGCGCGCTCGACCGACAGGCCGGCCTCCTCGAGGGCAAGGGTCATCTCGTCGCGCATGTCGGCGAAGTGGTCCACCGGCGGGACGGGGAAGTAGCCGCCCTTGTAGCGCGTCTTGTAGCCCTTGTTGCCACCCTCCTCCTCGCGGCCGGTGTTCCACGCGGCCTCGACGGAGTCGATGAAGTAGTAGCTGGCGTTCTGCTTGGTCTCGAAGCGCACGTCGTCGAAGACGTAGAACTCGGCCTCGGCGCCGAAGTAGGCGGTGTCCGCGATGCCGGTCGACTTGAGGTAGGCCTCGGCCTTCGCGGCGATGTTGCGCGGGTCGCGCGAGTACTCCTCACCGGTGAACGGGTCCACGATGGAGAAGTTCAGGATGAGCGTCTTCTCCTTGCGGAACGGGTCGAGGTAGGCGCTCGTGGGGTCCGGGACCAGCTTCATGTCGGACTCGTGGATGGCCTGGAAGCCGCGGATCGAGGACCCGTCGAACATCTGGCCTTCCTTGAAGAAGTCCGCGTCCAGGCTCTTGGCGGGCACGTTGAAGTGCTGCATCACGCCCGGCAGGTCGCAGAAGCGCACGTCGACGAACTTGACGTCCTCGTCCTTGATGAACTTCAGGACCTCGTCAGCGTTGCTGAACAAATTGGGGCCTCCTGTTGGTGGGACGGCGGGATCCGCCCGTGAGATGACGGCTGACTGAACTGCTGTCGACGTCGACCCTAACGGGTGCAGGTTGCCCGGCCATGACCCCGATGTTTCGCCAGTGTTACACCCCCTGCGCCTGCGTGCGGTGGGGCGCCTAGGCTGGTCGCGTGGTCGACCGCAGGGACATCGGGTCCTGGCTCGAAGGGCCGGGTTCGCGCTCAGGCGCCTCCTCGGCGTACCCGGGGGAGCGGCTCGGTATGCCGCGCGACGGTGCGGGCTCGATGGGCCGGTTCGGGCGGCGCCTGGTCGGCGTCGTGCTCGACTGGAGCGCCTGCCAGCTGATCGCCTTCGCGTTCTTCGGTGTCCCGCTGCCGTTCGCCGGCGTGGCGACCGGCCGCGACACCGCGGTGCTGCTGGCGATCTTCGCGCTCGAGAACCTGCTCCTCGTCGGCACCCTGGGGTCCACCCTCGGGCACCGGGTCGTGGGGCTGCGCGTGCAGGCCACCGACGGGCGGCTGCCCCGACCGTTCCAGTCGCTCGTGCGGACGGTGCTGCTGTGCCTGTTCCTCCCCGCGATGTTCTGGGACAAGGACGGGCGCGGCCTGCACGACAAGGCTGCCGGCACCGTCATCGTCCGGACCTGACCACCACCTCCCGGATGCGCGTCGACGCCTCGGTGAGGATGTCGAGGATCTCGCGGGTCTGCTCGCTGGTCAGCCCGTGGCGCCGCCACGCGTCGCGCGCCTCCTGGCGCAGCTGCTGGGCGGCCTGCTCCAGCTCGCCCATCGCCCTGCTGTCACGGTGGCCGGACCAGCCGTCGTGGCCGCCGGCGGGGGTTGCGGTACGGCGCGCCTCCTGGGCCGCGGCGCGCAGCTCGGCACGCAGGTCGCTGGTCTGCCCGCGAACGCGGGAACGCACCTGTTCGGCGAGCTCGCGCACCGACAGGTCGAGGTCGGACTGCAGGCTCGACAGGTCGTCGGCGCGCGCCCGCACCTCGGCCCGGCCGGCGTCGGTGATGCTGTAGACGGCCTTGCGCCCCTCGTCGCTGCGCTCGACCAGACCCTCCTCCTCGAGCTTGGCCAGCCGCGGGTAGACCGTGCCCGCACTGGGGGAGTAGAGGCCGTTGAAGCGCTGCTCGAGGTCCTGGATGACCTCGTAGCCGTGGCGCGGCCCGTCGTTGAGCAGTGACAGCAGGTAGAGGCGCAGCTGGCCGTGCGCGAAGACCGGGCTCATGCGGGGCTCCCCGCGGCTGCGAGCACCACCACGTTGCCGGACACGGCGCTCGCCTTGAGGCGCAGGCTCCCGGCGCCGGCCGCGAGGCGACCGTTGGCGGGACGGGAGAGCTTGTCGAAGGTGCGCCCGTCGATGACGACCTGTCCCGTTGCCAGGCTGGCCTTGACGTCGTACCCGTCGTGCGGGGCCCGCACCGTCACGTCCCCCGAGACCGAGCTGGAGGCGATCGTCGTGGTGGCGTTGACGAGGTCGAGCGTCACGTCGCCGCTGACCGTCTTGATGCTCACCTCCGGCACGTCGCTGCGCTGGGCGGTCACCGAGCCGGAGACGGTGTTGACCTTGAGCGGCCCGTGGAGCGCGCCGCACTCGATGTCGCCGCTGACGGTGTTGATGTCCACCGGACCGGCGATGTCGTCCAGGGTCATCGACCCCGACACCGTGTTGGCCTTCGCGCCGCGCCGCAGCCCCGCCAGCAGCGCGGTCGCGCTGACCGTGCTGACGGACGTCTGCACGTCCTCGGACACCGAGATGCTCAGGGCCACCCGGTTGTGCTCGAGCCCGTCGAAGGCCTGGCGCACCTTGTCGAGGATGCTCGAGCCGTCGACGCCGTGGGTGATCCGCAGCTTGCTGCCGTCCCAGACGATCTTGAGCGGCATGCCCTGGACGTCCGCGACCTCGACGCGGGCGGTGGGCGAGTCGTCGTGCGTCACGACGTCGACCCGGCCGCCGACGACGGCGACGCTGAGGGCGCGCACCTGCTCGCCGTCACCGCCGATGTCGAGGACCCTGGGTGAGTCGATGGTCCATTCCTGGCTCATGGGAGCTCCTCTCGATTTCGCGTTGTATCGCGTCTTGCGAGACACGTTATATCGCGTTGCTTGCCCTGACAAGCCCTCGGGAGCATCTCCGGCAGACTGTCCGGGTGAGCAGCCACCGCATCGCCCTGTGCACCTGGTCCGACCCCGCGTACGTGGACCCCGAGCCGCCCCTGGTCGCCGAGCGGCTGGTCGCCCGGGGCTACCGCGCCGACGTCGTGGTGTGGCACGAGGACGTGGACTGGAGCGCCTACGACCTCGTGGTGATCCGCTCGACGTGGGACTACTTCGAGCGGCTGGAGGAGTTCCTCGCCTGGGTCGACCGGGTCGACGTCGAGAGCCGCATCGTCAACCCACCCGCGGTCGTGCGCTGGAACGTCCACAAGGGCTACCTCGCCGAGCTCGGGGCGGCCGGGGTCGCCGTGCTGCCGATGCTCGTGGTGCCGCGGGGCGCCGTCGACGTCGCCGAACGGATCGCCGCCACCGGGTGGGAGGAGGTGGTCGTCAAGCCGGCCGTCGACGGGGGAGCGCGCAAGACCGCCCGCGGGGCCGCGACGTCACCCGCCCTGGTCGACCACGCGCGGCAGGTCGTCGAGCACGGCGACGTGGTGGTGCAGCCCTACGCCCCGGGCATCGAGGACGGGGAGGTGTCGCTGTTCGTCTTCGACGGCGAGGTCTCGCACGCCGTCCGCAAGGTGCCCGCGCAGGGGGACTACCGGGTCCAGGCGCACCACGGGGGCGCCGAGCACCCGCACACCGCGAGCGAGGCGGAGCTCGCCACCGGCCGCGCGGCGCTCGCCCTCGCCCCTGCGGGCGTCGTCTACGCGCGGGTGGACCTGGTGGAGCACGAGGGGGTGCCGACGGTCATGGAGCTCGAGCTGGTCGAGCCCGACCTGTTCCTGCGGATGGACCCCGACGCCCTCGACCGGTACGTCGACCTCGTGGAGGCGCAACTGCGCCCCGCCTGACCTCAGCGGCCGCGCATCGCCTTGCGGTCGACGCGGGCCCGCGTCGGGTCGGTGCCGGCAGGGATCGGGGGTCGCATGCCGCCCAGGGACTTGAGGCGCTTGTTGACCGCCGACACCTCCTCCTTGGTGAGGACCGGCTTCATGCGGGTCATCTTGCTGCTGAGCTTGCGCACTGGCACCTGGTCCTCGCCGTCGCCGACGGAGATGGCGGTCACCGGCACGCCGGGCGCGACGCGCTCGACCTTGCGGCGCTCCTGCACGATGAGCTTCTTGCGCCGGGCGTCGGGGCCCTCGGCGACCAGGACCACACCCGGGCGGCCGATGGCCCGGTAGACGAAGGCGGCCCCGACCATGTCCTCGGGACGCGTGCCGCGGGCGCCGTCGATCGCGACCGGCTCCTGGGTGAAGAACCAGCCACGGCGAAGTGCACCAAGGGCTGCACCGGCGGCGCCGGGCTGGCCCTCGAGGCTGCGGTACGCCGCGCGCTCGGCCTTGCGGCTCAGCACCAGCGTCGCGGCGAGCAGGCCGACGGGGATGCTGAGGACCAGCGCGTACTTCCAGTGGCCGAGCAGCAGGCCGATGACGGTGCCGACCACGACGACCGCGACGAAGGCGAAGAGCATCCACCAGGGGATGGTCGGGTCGGCCGTGCGGGCCGCGCTGTAGACCTGTCGGACCTGGGCGAACCGTCCCTGCTTGGCAGGGGTGTCCGACTGCTGCTTCTCCTTGCGGGCCATGCGGGTCAGGATACGGGGCTCAGGCAGGGGTGCCCAACGCGGCCGGTCGGCGCGCGGCCACGAGCGACGCGGCCTCCTGCCGGGCCGGGTCGCCCGCGGCGTCGGCGAGGTGCTGCAGGTGCTCCGGGATCTCGCGACCCCACTTCTTCATGGCCGTCGCCCACAGGCGCCCGGCGCGGTAGGACGACCGCACGAGGGGGCCGGCCATGACTCCCTTGAAGCCCATCTCCTCGGCCACCTGGCTCCAGTGCACGAACTCCTCGGGCTTGACCCAGCGGTCGATCGGGTGGTGCAGCTTGGAGGGGCGCAGGTACTGCGTGATGGTGAGGATGTCGCAGCCGGCGTCGTGCAGGTCGCGGATCGCCTGCTCGACCTCGTGGTCCTCCTCGCCCATCCCGAGGATGAGGTTGGACTTGGTGACGAGCTCGGCCTCGCGGGCCATCGACAGCACCTTGAGCGACTTGTCGTAGGTGAAGGCGGGCCGGATCTGCTTGAAGATGCGCGGCACGGTCTCGAGGTTGTGGGCGAAGACCTCGGGGCGGGCCTCGAAGAGCTGGCCGACGAGCTCGGGCTTGGCACCGAAGTCGGGGGGCAGGATCTCGACGCCGGTGTTGGGGTTCTTCTCGTGGATCTGGCGGATCGTCTCGGCGTAGAGCCAGGCGGCGCCGTCCGGCTGGTCGTCACGGGCCACACCCGTGACGGTCGAGTAGCGCAGGCCCATCTGGGCGACGGACTCGGCCACGCGGCGCGGCTCGTCGCGGTCCAGCGCCTCGGGACGGCCGGTGGCGATGTCGCAGAAGTCGCAGCGGCGGGTGCAGACGTCACCACCGATGAGGAACGTCGCCTCGCGGTCCTCCCAGCACTCGAAGATGTTGGGGCAGCCGGCCTCCTGGCAGACCGTGTGCAGGCCCTCGGTCTTCACCATCGAGTGCAGCTTGGTGTACTCGGGGCCCATCTTCGCGGTGGTCCGGATCCACTCCGGCTTGCGCTCGATCGGGGTCTGGGCGTTGCGCGCCTCGACGCGCAGCATGCGCCTGCCCTCGGGTGCCACGGTCACAAAGACTCCCTCGCTGTGCCTTCGGTGCGCCTCCGGCGGCCGGTATGCCGCGGGGCACGGGTGCGCCCGGACGGTCACCGGGCGTCCTCCAAGACTACGCCGTGCGTGTGACGGGTATTCCCCGGGCCTCGACCGGTCGCCCCGCGGTGGAGGTGGTCAGGCGGAGGGGGCGAGGACGTCCGCGAGGTGCTTCTCGGCATACGGGAGGACGTCCTGCACGGTGACCACGCGCCCGGCCTCGCGGCTGATCGAGCTCACCCCGGCGTCCTCGATGCCGCAGGCGATGATGTTGTCGGCCCACGCGAGGTCGGCGTCGCAGTTGAGGGCGAAGCCGTGCATCGTCACTTGGCGGCTGACGCGCACACCGATGGCGCCGAGCTTGCGGTCGGGGCCGCGGTCGTCGGCGAGCACCCAGACACCGCTGCGGCCCTCGACCCGCACGGTCTCGACGCCGAACTCGCGGCAGGTGCGGATCATGACCTCCTCGAGGCGGCGCACATGGGCCACGACGTCGATCGGCACCCCGTGCAGGCGCACGATGGGGTAGCCGACGAGCTGGCCCGGTCCGTGCCAGGTGATGAGGCCACCGCGGTCGACGTCGATGACGGGCGTCCCGTCGACCGGGCGCATCTGGGGCTCGGTGCGCTTGCCCGCGGTGTAGACGGCGTCGTGCTCGAGCAGCAGGACGGTGTCCTCCCCGCCCGCGACGACCCCGGCGTGGACCTCTCGCTGCAACGCCCACGCGGCCTCGTAGTCGATGAGGTCAGGGGCGAAGCCGACGTGCTCGAAGCGCATGACCCGACCCTACGCCTGCCCCGGAGCGACCTCAGAGGCGACGGGGCTCGAGCCGCTCCTCGACCGCCCGGTCACCCTCACGGGTCACGACGTAGGCGCCCTTGCCGTCGGCCTCCGAGACCGCCTCGACCAGCTCGGTGCCGTGGTAGACGAGGCCGACGCCGTCGTCGGTGCAGTGGGTCGTGGAGAGCGTGCCGTCGGCGACGAGCTGGTGCACGAGTGGGCGGCGGCGCTCCTCGGAGTCGTAGTGCACGCCGTTGCCGTAGGGCAGCAGGGCCAGGCCGTTGGTGACCGCGCGCAGCTCCGGCCCGAAGGAGTCCGTGGTGCCGCCCTGGTACCAGCAGATCGAGCCGGCCGAGACACCGGCGAGCACCACGCCCGCCTCCCACACCCGGCGGAAGACGTCGTCGAGGCCGTGCACGCGCCAGACGGCGAGCAGGTTGGCGACCGAGCCGCCGTTGACCCAGACGACGTCCTGCTGGAGGAGGTGGCCCTCGATGTCGTCGATGTTGGGCATGGAGAACAGGGCGAGGTTCGTCAGGTCGAACCCGGCAACCCGGGCGGCCTCCGACATCCAGGTCGCGAAGTGGACCTGGTCGCCACCGGCGGTGCCCAAGTGGGTGATCCGCGGGGCGCGGCCCTCGACGCCGGACAGCTCGACGGCGTGGTGCACGAGCGAGTTGAACTCCAGGCGGGTGCGGGAGCCGTAGCGGTAGCCCCCGGAGGTGGCGAGGATGGTCGGCTGGTCGGCAGGCATGGGCCGACTCTAGGGGCCTGTGGACAACCGCCGGGGCATCGGGTCCGCCCTCGGCAGACTTGCCGGATGGCACTGACGGAAGGCAGCGACGCACGGCCGGCGAGCCCGCCCCGGGTGCCGGGCTACCGCCTGGGGGAGCGGCTCGGCGTCGGCGGCACGGGCACGGTGTGGGCAGCCACCCGGGAGGCGGACGGCACGCCCTGCGCGGTCAAGCTGGTCGCCACGGGGGACGGTGACGAGGCCGCTGCGGCGGCGCGCGAGCTCGCCGTCCTGGCGCGGGTCGACGTCGAGGGGCTGGTGGGATTCCACGAGGCGCTCGTGCTCGCCGAGGACGGGTCCGAGTCCGTCGCGCTCGTGCTCGACCACGTCGGGGGTGGCTCGCTGGATCGGGTGGTGCGTGCCCGCGGCCGGCTCAGCGTGGGGGAGTCGGTCACCGTCCTGGCGCCGGTCGCACGGACCCTCGCGGGGCTGCACGCCCTCGGTGTGGTGCACGGGGACGTCAGCCCGGCCAACGTCCTGCTCGAGCGTTCGGGGCGCCCCCTGCTGGGCGACCTCGGGGTCGCGCGGCTTGCTGGTGAGCTCCCGGGGGATGTGCACGGCACCGACGGCTTCGTCGCCCCCGAGGTCCTCGACGGCGGCGTGGTCGGTGCCGCAGCCGACGTGTATGCCGTGGGTGCCCTGGCCTGGTGCTGCGTGACCGGCTCGCCCCCGGGGCCGGCTGCGCTGCGCCCTGCCCTGGAGTCCCTCGTGCCCGGCCTGCCGCCGGCGTGGATCGAGGCGACGAAGCAGGCCCTGCGGGGTGACCCGGCGCAGCGGCCAACTGCCGCCGAGCTCGCGCTCGCCTACTTCGACTCAGCCGCCTGCGAGCCCCTGCGCCTCGTGGTGGGGTCCGACGAGACCTCGATGCTCACGCACCGCCTCCGCAGCGCCCCGTCACCTGCAGCGGCCCCGGGTCCGGTGGCGGACCGGCGCGTGCGACGGTCGGCACGGCTGCGGGTGGTGCGCGGACGGTTGCTGGGGTGCCTCCCGCGGTTCCGGGGGCAGACGGGGCGAGCCCTGGCGAGCCTCGCGACCCTCTTGGTCGTGCTGGGCACGGCCGGCCTCATGGCAGCGGGGACGATCCCGGCGCCCTCGTGGCTGACGCCCCACGAGGGGCGCGAGGACGCGGTGGTCCCGGTGAGTCGCTCCGGCGCCGGCACCGCGTCCGCCCGGGACCCCTTGGTCGACCCACGGGCCCCGAGCAACCAGCCGGTGCGCCTCATGCAGGCCCTGTCGGACCTGCGTGCCCGGGCCATGCAGTCGTCGTCGGTGGCCGACCTGGCCCGTCTCGACGCCCCCGGCTCGCCCGCCCTCGCGGCAGACTCCGCGACGTTGGCCGACCTCAGGGAGGCAGGCAGGGCCTACGAGGGCGTCCGGCTTCTCGTCCGACGAGCCGAGGCCATGCGGGTGGCCCAGCGGTCGGCGACGGTGGAGGCGGTGGTGGACACGACGGCATACCGCGTCGTCGCGGCCGGCGAGACGAGCACGAGGTCCGCGGTGGGGGGCCAGCGGCTCAGGTTCGCCCTGGTCTGGACGCACGGCCGTTGGCTCGTCGACCGGGTCGAGGCCGTCAGCGGCGCGGGTGCGACAGGGCCTCCCGGCGCGACGGGAGCGGGGTCCTAGTCGCGGGACTCCTGCGCCAGCGCCCAGCGCAGTGCCGCGTCGACGGTCGGGTCGGCGTGGACGAACCCGGAAGCGGTGAGCCGCTCGGCGACGACGCGCTTGCTCGTGAGGATCTCGTCGGAGAACCCGCCGAGGACCAGCTTGATCCCGAACGCAGGCGCCGGGAACACCGCCGGGCGGTGGAGCTGCCTGCCCAGGGCCCGGGCGATGTCCAGCTGCCGGTCCGGCTGCGGCGCGACGAGGTTGACCGGGCCCACGACCTCGGGGTGGTCGACGAGGTGTGCGAGGGCAGCGACGGTGTCGCGCAACGAGATCCAGGGCCACCACTGCTTCCCGCTGCCCAGGGGCCCGAGGATGCCGAGCCGCGCGAGCGGCAGCATCCGGGCGAGCGCCCCGCCGTCGGGTGACAGCACGATGCCGGTGCGCGGGTGGGCGACGGCGAGCCCGGCCTGGCGGGCCGGTTCGGCGGCGGCCTCCCAGGCGCGGACGACCTCGCTGAGGAAGCCGTCGCCGAAGCTGGACTCCTCGGTGAGCACCTCGTCACCGCGGTCGCCGTAGACCCCCACGGCCGAGCCGCTCACGAGCCGGACGGGCTCACCGAGGTCGGCGAGGGCCTTGGCGACCGTCTGCGTGCCGTCGACCCGCGAGCCGAGGATCTGCTGCTGGTAGGACGGCGTCCAGCGGTGGTCGCCCACCCCGGCGCCGGCCAGGTGCACCACGGCGGTGACGCCGGACAGGTCGCCCGGAGCGAGCAGGTGCGCAGCCGGGTCCCAGCGCACCTCGTCGGGCCCCTCGACGGGGCGACGCACGAGGCGCGCCACCTCGTCGCCGCGACCGCGCAGGAACGCCGACAGCGCGCTGCCGATCAGTCCGGAGGAACCGGTGATGGCAACGCGCTGCGGCATGTCACTCCCTGCGCTCAGGTGTGTGGCCGGAGCCCCGCAGGGCCCCGGCCGGGGTGGGTCAGAGACCGAGGTCGGACTCGAAGTGGCCGTCCTCGAGCCGCGACTTCATCGTGGTGAGGAAGCGCGCGGCGTCCGCACCGTCGACGACGCGGTGGTCGTAGGACAGGGCCAGGTAGACCATCGAGCGGATGGCGATCGTCTCGCCGCCCTCGCCGTCGGACACGACGACCGGGCGCTTGACGACCGCGCCGGTGCCGAGGATGGCGACGTTGGGCTGGTTGATGATCGGGGTGTCGAAGAGCGCGCCGCGGCTGCCGGTGTTGGTCAGCGTGAACGTGCCGCCGCCGAGCTCGTCGGGCCCGATCTTGTTGGTACGGGTGCGCTCGGCGAGGTCGGCGATCTTGCGGGCCAGCCCGGCGATGTTGAGGTCGCCGGCGTCCTTGATCACCGGGACCAGCAGGCCCCGCTCGGTGTCGACGGCCACGCCGAGGTTCTCCGTGCCGTGGTAGGTCACCTCGGTGCCCTCGACGCTGGAGTTGACCGCGGGGTGGGCCTTGAGCGCCTCGACCGCAGCGAGGGCGAAGAACGGCAGGAAGCTGAGCTTGGTGCCCTCGCGCTGCTCGAACTCCGACTTCGCCTTGGCCCGCAGGCGGGCGATCTTGGTGACGTCGACCTCGACGACCGTGGTCAGCTGTGCGGAGACCTGCAGCGACTCGACCATGCGCTTGGCGATGGTCTGGCGCAGTCGCGACATCTTCTCGGTGGTCCCGCGCTTGGGCGACACGGCTGCGCCGCCAGCAGAGGGAGCGGACGACGCGGCAGGGGCTGCCGGAGCGGCGGGAGCCGCAACCGGGGCGGGCGCCGACGCTGCCTTGGCGGCCTCCTCGGCGGCCCGGGCGGCGTCGAGCACGTCCTGCTTGCGGATGCGACCGCCGACACCGGTGCCCTTGAGCGACCCGAGGTCGACCTTGTTCTCGGCGGCGAGCTTGCGCACCAGCGGCGTGACGTACGCGGAGGCGTCCTGGGCGTCGCCCGACGCCTGGGGCGCGGGGGCCTGCTGCTGGGGAGCGGCCTGCGGGGCGGGAGCAGCCTGGGGAGCCTCCTGCTTCGGGGCCTCCTGCTGCGGCTCCTCCCTGGGTGCCTCCTGCTTCGGCTGCTCGGCGGCCTGGGGCGCCGGAGCCTGCTCCTGCTTCGGCTCCTCCTTCGGGGCCTCGGCAGCGGGAGCGCTGTCGCCGGAGCCGCCGGACGAACCGGAGCCGCCGATGACGGCGAGGTCCCCGCCCACGGGGACGGTGTCGTCCTCCTGCACGAGGATCTTGGTCAGCGTGCCGGCGAACGGCGAGGGGATCTCGGTGTCGACCTTGTCGGTGGAGACCTCGAGCAGCGGCTCGTCGACCTCCACGGTGTCGCCCTCGGCCTTGAGCCAACGGGTCACGGTGCCCTCGGTCACGGACTCTCCGAGCGCGGGCATGGTCACGGTCTCGCCGGAGGCGCCGTCTCCCGAACCGCCCTCCGGCGCAGCGTCCTGCTGCTGGCTCTGCTCGGGCTCGGACGTCGACTCCTGCGGGGCCTGCTCGGTCGAGGGGGCCTCCGCCGGGGGCTCCTGCGACTCGGCCGAGGCCTGCTCCTGCGACGGCTGTTCGCCCGCGTCCTGCTGGCCACCCTGGTCGCTGCTGTCCGAACCGCCGCTGCCGTCACCGACGACGGCCAGGTCGGCGCCGACCGGCACGGTGTCGTCCTCCTGCGCGAGGATCTCCTGCAGCACGCCGGCGACGGGCGAGGGGATCTCGGTGTCGACCTTGTCGGTGGACACCTCGAGCAGTGGCTCGTCGACCTCGACGGTGTCGCCGACGTTCTTCAGCCAGCGCGTCACGGTGCCTTCGGTGACCGACTCACCCAGGGCCGGCATGGTCACGCGTTCAGACATGTGCCTCTATCTCCTTGTTTCGTGTTCGCTGGCGGATCAGCAGTAGGTCTAGCTGTGGGCGTGCAGGGGCTTGCCGGCGAGGGCGAGGTGGGCCTCACCCAGCGCCTCGTTCTGCGTCGGGTGCGCGTGGACCAGCGCGGCGACGTCCTCGGGGAACGCCTCCCAGTTGTAGATCAGCTGGGCCTCGCCGATCTGCTCACCCATGCGGGCGCCGATCATGTGGACACCGACGACCGGGCCGTCCTTCTCGCGGACGAGCTTGACGAAGCCCTGCGTCTGCAGGATCTGGGACTTGCCGTTGCCGCCCAGGTTGTACTCGTAGGTCTCGACCTCGCCGTGCTTCTCGCGTGCCTGCGCCTCGGTCAGGCCGACGGAGGCGATCTCGGGGTCGCAGTAGGTGACGCGCGGGATCCCCAGCTCGTCGATCGGGTTGGGGGACAGGCCGGCGATCTCCTCGGCGACGAAGATGCCCTGGGCGAAGCCGCGGTGCGCGAGCTGCAGGCCCGGGACGATGTCGCCCACGGCGTACACGCCCTCGACGCCGGTGCGCAGGCGCTCGTCGGTCGTGACGAACCCACGGTCGAGCTTCACCCCGGCCTCGGCGTACCCGAGCCCGTCGGTGACCGGACCGCGGCCGACGGCGACGAGCAGCAGGTCGGCCTCGATCGACGCCCCGTCCTCGAGCGACACGGTCACGGTGTCGCCGGACTGGGTGGCACCGGAGAACTTCACGCCGGTCCTGAAGGCGATCTTGCGCTTGCGGAACGAGCGCTCGAGCGTCTTGGAGATCGCCTCGTCCTCGGCGGCCACGAGCCGCGGCAGCGCCTCGACGATGGTGACCTCGGAACCGAAGGAGCGGAAGACGGAGGCGAACTCGACGCCGATGACGCCACCACCGAGGACCACGACGCGCGGCGGCACGAAGTCGAGGGACAGCGCCTGCTCGCTCGTCATGATGCGGCCGCCGATCTCGAGACCCGGCAGCGACTTCGCGTAGGAACCGGTGGCGAGGACGACGTTGCGGCCGGTGATGCGGCGCCCGTCGACCTCGACGGTGGAGCGGTCGACGAGCCGTCCCTCGCCCTCGACGAGCTCGATCTGGTGTGCCTTGGCCAGGCCCTGCAGTCCCTTGTAGAGCCGCCCGACGACGCCGTCCTTGTAGGCGTTGACGCCGGACATGTCGACGGACTCGAACGTCGACTTCACGCCGAACTGCGAGCCCTCGCGGGCGGTGTCGGCCACCTCGGCCGCGTGGAGCAGCGCCTTGGTGGGGATGCAGCCGACGTGCAGGCAGGTGCCGCCGAGCTTGCCCTTCTCCACGAGTGCGACCTTGAGGCCCAGCTCGGCCGCGCGGAAGGCGCAGGCGTAGCCGCCACTGCCTCCACCCAGGATGACGACGTCGAAGGTGGTCTCGGCGTCAGCCGGCATGCTCGCTCCCTTGCGTGGTGGGCACTGGACGGTCGTTGACGACCGGCAGCGAGGTCAGGTCGTGACCAGACGCGATCGACACAGAGCATCTTGTCACTGTTTGGACTGCGGGGTGCAAGCAGGTCCAGCGTTCGCGACCAGCACGCCGCGCAGGGACCGGATGACCGCCCGGGAGGGTCGCCGCCCCGTATCGTTGGGCCATGGCGTGGTGGAAGCGGGGGCGCAAGGGCCCGGGTCGTGGGCCCTCGGACGGACCCAACATGGCGGTGGACCAGCGCGCGGTGCGCAAGCACCTGGCGGACTTCGCCGCCAGCCGTCGCGGGGTGGAGGCGTACGTCGAGCCGCCCACGAACGTCACGGCGACGACCGTCATCCTCATCGCCCACGACGGCGAGTGGACGCGGCGCGCGGCCGGCACCCGGCAGTCCGCCTTCGACCTCGCCGCGAGCCTCGGTGTCCCGGTCTACGACGTGCTGCAGACCGGGTACCCCAACCGCATGCGCGAGTGGAACTCGCGCCAGCGCAAGAAGGGCTGAGCCGCGCGGGCCCGTTCACGCGGTCTTGACGGGGGGCTGCCGACGGCGCCGTGACATCGCCCGGCGCCACGCCGGATACGCGGTGGTGCCGTGCCCGCGCGAGGTGCGAGGCTGGGGCTCCGGCGGGTCCGTACGCGGCCCGCTCCCGACGAGGAGCAGGAGTCACCATGGCCAAGTCCGAAGGCGCAGGGTCGCAGGGCGTCGGTCCCAGCGACGAGATGAAGCGCAAGTTCCGGGAGGCCCTGGACAAGAAGCGTTCGCACGCCGGCAAGGACGTCTCCGACGACCACGAGCACGGCAAGGTCGACCACGCCCAGGGTGCGGCCACCTCGGCGACGCAGCAGATGTTCCGGCGCAAGAGCGGCGGCTGAGCGGCTGGCGACAGCCGATCCCACGACGCAGGAGGGGCCCGTCCGTATCGGACGGGCCCCTCCTGCGTGCTGTGGGTCAGCCTGCGTAGCCCTCCACGAGCGAGAGCAGCGTGCCCACCCCGAACCCGGTGGCGCCCTTGGGGGTGTAGCCCCACGGCGAGCCCTCGTTGAAGGAGGGCCCGGCGATGTCGACGTGGGCCCACGGCGTGCCCTCGGTGACGAACTCGCCGAGGAACAGGCCTGCGGTCAGCATCCCGCCCCAGCGCTCGCCCTTGTGGGAGAGGTCGGCGACCGACGACTCGAGCTGGGGGCGCAGGTCCTCCGGCAGGGGCATCGGCCAGGCCGCCTCGCCCGCGGTGTCGGCGGCGGCACGAACGCGGTCGCGGAAGGCGTCGTCGTTCGCCATGATCCCGGCCACGCGCGCGCCGAGGGCGACCATCTGGGCCCCGGTCAGGGTCGCGATGTCGACGATGGCGTCGGGGGCCGACTCACCCGCGAGGCAGATGCCGTCACCGAGGACCATGCGGCCCTCCGCGTCGGTGTCGATGACCTCCACGGTTGTGCCGTTGCGCATCGTCACGACGTCGCCGGGGCGCTGGGCCGAGCCGCTGGGCATGTTCTCGGCGAGGCACAGGTAGCCGGTGACGGCGACCGGCAGGCCGAGCTCGGCGGCAGCGAACACGGTGGCGGCGACCGCAGCGGCACCCGCCATGTCCGACTTCATGCTGAGCATCGACGCCGGGGGCTTGATGCACAGGCCACCGGAGTCGAACGTGATGCCCTTGCCCACCAGGGCCACCGAGTGGCTGGCCTTGGCCGGTGCCCACGTCAGCGTGACGATGCGGGGCGGGCGCACCGAGCCCTGGCCGACGCCGACGATGCCGCCGAAGCCGCCCTTCTCGAGAGCCTTCTCGTCGAGCACCTTGACGGTGACCTTGGCCTTGCCGGCACTGCTGCGGGCCTTGACCGAGTCGGCGAACGACTGGGGGAACAGCAGGTTCGGCGGGGTGTTGACGAGGTCCCGCGCGTAGGCCTTCGCGTCGGCGAGGACGGCGGCCCGGGTCGCGGCGGCCTTGACCGCCTTGACCTTGGCGTCGGACGTCACGACGGTGACCGTGCTCACCGCGTCGCCGCCGGCCTTGGCGCCCTTCGGGTCCTTCTTCGGGCCGCGCACGCCTGCGTACCGGTAGGCCCCGAGGGCCGCGCCCTCGGCGACCGCGGCCACCCCGGCGACACCCTCGGCGGGCAGCGCCACGACGACCTTCGCGGCGTTCTTGAGCGAACGCACGGCGGCGCCAGCCGCGCGGCGCAGCACCTCGTCGCCGAACGCGGTGCCGTCAGCGGCCGAGCCGAGCCCGGTGAGAACCACGCGGCCGGCAGCGACGCCCGGTACGGCCGCGACCGTCACGACCTCCTCGGCCTTGCCCGTCGCGTGCAGGGCTGCGAGCTGGGCCACGAGGTGGCTCTCGGCCTCGCGGGGGAGGCCGTGTCCTGCCGCCAAGGCGGCGGAGCGCTCGCCGGCGACCGTGCCGAGGACGAGGGCGTCCGCCTTGAGGTCGTGGGCGGGACGGTCGGAAACGCTGACGGTGGTCACGTTCGCATCCTTCGAGGTATGGGGGGTGGACCCTGCTGCGCGCAGGATATCTGTGCCGTCGAGACACTGCTCGGGAGGACGGTAGCGTTCGGCCCATGAGCGACGCAGCCCTGAAGACCTCGCCCCTGCACGACCGGCACGTGGCCCTCGGGGCCAAGATGGCGGACTTCGGCGGCTGGGAGATGCCGATCGAGTACCCCGGCGGCGGTGTCGTCCGCGAGCACACCGCGGTCCGGACCTCGGTCGGCCTCTTCGACGTGTCGCACCTCGGCAAGGCCCGCGTCTCCGGACCCGGCGCCCGCGAGTTCGTCAACTCCTGCCTGGCCAACGACCTCGGGCGCATCCACGAGGGCAAGGCGCAGTACACCCTGTGCTGCGACGAGGACGGCGGGGTCGTCGACGACCTCATCGCCTACCTGCGCAGCGACGACGACGTCTTCCTCATCCCCAACGCCGCCAACACCGCCGAGGTCGTCCGGCTGCTGGCCGCCGCCGCCCCGGAGGGCATCGTCGTCGAGGACCTGCACGAGTCCTACGGCGTCATCGCGGTCCAGGGCACGAAGTCCGACGAGGTGCTCGACGCCCTCGGCCTTCCCTCGGGGCACGAGTACATGTCGTTCGTCGAGACGGACTGGAACGGCCTGCCCGTCATCGTCTGCCGCACCGGCTACACCGGCGAGCGCGGCTACGAGCTCGTGCCCGCGTGGGACGTGGCCGGGGAGCTGTGGGACGCCCTCGTCGAGGCCGCGAAGCCCTACGACGGCCTGCCCTGCGGGCTCGGCGCGCGCGACACCCTGCGCACCGAGATGGGGTACGCCCTCCACGGCAACGAGCTCTCCCGCTCGATCACGCCGGTCCAGGCCCGCGTCGGCTGGGCGGTCGGCTGGAAGAAGGACACCTTCTGGGGCAAGGACGCGCTCGTCGCCGAGAAGGCAGCCGGCCCCGCCCGGGTCGCCTGGGGGCTGCTCGCCACCGGCCGCGGGATCCCGCGTGCCCACTGCGAGGTCAAGGTCGACGGCGAGGTCGTGGGCGAGGTGACGTCGGGGACGTTCAGCCCCACCCTGCGCAACGGCATCGCGCTCGCGCTCCTGAAGCCGTCGGTCGCCGAGGGTGACGAGGTGGTCATCGACGTGCGCGGCCGCGAGGTGCCGGCCACCGTCGTGAAGCCGCCCTTCGTCACCGTCGACGTGCGCGAGGGCTGAGGGCCGCATCGGCATGGCGCCGCACGCCTACCGCGCGCAGGTGCGCTGGGAGGGCTCGACCGGCGCGGGGTACCGCGTCTACCCCCGCGCCCACTCGGCCTCCATGCCCCCGGCGACCGAGGGCCTGGACCTGTCCGCGGACCCGCACTTCCGTGGCGACGCCGACCTGCCCAACCCCGAGCAGCTGCTCGTCCTCGCGGCGTCGTCCTGCCAGCTGCTGTCCTTCCTCGCGGTGGCGGCCCGGGCCGGGGTGGACGTGGTCGGCTACGCCGACGACGCGACCGGCGAGATGCCGCCGGACTCGGTGCCGCTGCGGGTGACGCGGATCGTGCTGCGACCTGTGGTTACGGTGCGGGGGGAGGTCGACGCGGGGGTTGTCGTGCAGCTGCTGCACGAGGCCCACGAGGAGTGCTACGTCGCGAGCTCGCTGACGTCGGAGGTCGTCCTCGAGCCCGAGGTCCGCCGGGCCTGACCCTCGCGCCGTCGCGGTCCACCGCCGCTGTCGGTGGTGCTCGCTACCGTGACGGGATGAGGTACGGGTTCGTGGTGCCGTTCGCCGACGCGCGGGAGTTCGCCGAGCTCGCCGCGCTGGGGGAGCAGCGGGGCTGGGACGGCGTGTTCACGTGGGAGTCGCTGTTCGGCGTGCACGCGTGGGTGACGCTCGGTGCGGCCGCGATGACCACGTCACGCATCCGGCTCGGGACCCTCCTCACCCCGGTCTCGCGCCACCGCCCCTGGGACCTCGCCTCGATGATGGGCACGGTCGACCGGCTCAGCGGTGGGCGGGTGGTCATGTGCGCCGGGCTCGGCGCGCTGCACCCGGGCTGGACCCGGTTCGAGCCCGACGAGGGCAGGCGGCTGCGCGCGGAGAAGCTCGACGAGGGGCTGGCGGTGCTCAGTGGCCTGCTCGCCGACGAGGAGCTCACCTTCGACGGACGACACTTCTCCGTCGGCCCGACCGGCCAGGGTGGCCCGCCCGGACCACCGCCACCCGCCCAGCGACCACACCCGCCGATCTGGCTGGTGGGTGCCTTCCGTCGAGGACGGACGCGGCAGCCCTCCCTGGAGCGGGCGGCTCGCTGGGACGGCCTGCTCGTGTCGGTCGTCGGGGACGAGCCGCTGGAGCCGGGCGCGGCGGTCGACCTGGAGACCTACGGCCGCGTCGTCCGGACCGTGCGCGGGATGCGCGAGGACGCAGGCCTGCCCTGGGACGGCTACGACGTCGTGGTCGAGGCCGACAGCTCGGGCGAGTTCGTGCAGCTCGAGGGCACACCGGCCGACTGGCAGGAGGCTGGGGCGACGTGGTGGGTGGAGAGCTGGTGGAGCGTGCCGCCGGGACCCCACGGTCTCGCGGAGGTCCGCCGGAGGATCGAGGCGGGACCACCGGCCGGGCCGTCCGGGAGCTGAGCCGCTCGTCAGGAGCGGCGTTCGCGCAGGGCGCTCACGAGGGCGTCCACGGTGAGGAACGGCAGGGGCCGCACGACCTTGGCGACCTGGGGGGCGAACGCGGGGGAGTCGAGCAGGACCGTGGTGCTCGGGCCGTCCGCGACCACCTCGCCCTCGGCGAGCACCACCACTCGGGTGGCGACCTCAGCGGCGAGCTCCACGTCGTGGGTCGCGACGACCAGGGCGGCCCCGTCCTGCGCGGCACGCCGCAGCACGGCCGCGAGACGGGCCTTGGCGCCGTAGTCCAGCCCGCGGGTCGGCTCGTCGAGCACCGTGAGCTCTGCCCTCCGGGCGAGGACGGTCGCGAGGACCAGGCACATCTGCTGCCCCTGCGACAGCTCTCCGGGGCGCCGGGCGGTGTCGACGTCCGGGGCGAGGTCGCGCAGCACGTTGGCGGTCGCCCCCTGCTCCAGATCACCCTCCCGGTCGGCAGCGTCCAAGAGCTCGGGGACCGTCTGGTCGGGCGGCGCCAGGCCCAGGACCGCGGTGGGGTCCTGCGGCGACAGGGAGCGCTGCACGGGTCCACCGCTCCTCCCCGTCGGGTGCGTGCGCACGTGACCAGTGGTGGGTCGCAGGTCGCCCGTCAGCGCGTGCAGCAGGGTCGACTTGCCGGCGCCGTTGCGCCCCATCAGGGCCACGACCTCACCGGCAGACACCGCGAGGTCCACACCCCGCAGGGCCACCGCGCCGTCGAGGACGACGCCGAGGCCGGTGGTGGAGATGACCGGCGCGCCCGGTGCTGACGGTCGTGCCGGGGCTGCGACGGGGGCCGCCGACGGCCGGGGCGCGTCGAGGGCGTCGGCCAGGCCGCGCGCCGTGCGACGGGCGTCGCGGACCGAAAGGGGGAGCGGAGTCCACCCGAGCGCCCTGCCGAGGGCGACGAGCGGGGGGTGGACCGCCGAGACCGCCATGGCCTGCGCCGGGTCGAGCAGCCCACTCGTCCCGCCGTCGCCGATGAGCAGGACCGCGTCGGCGTGGTGCACGACGCGCTCGAGGCGGTGCTCGGACAGCAGCACGGTGACGCCGACGTCGTGCACCAGCCGGTGCAGGGTGGCCAGGACGTCCTCGGCGGCGACCGGGTCCAGGGCCGACGTGGGCTCGTCGAGCACCAGGACGCGTGGCCCCGCCACGAGGGCCGAGGCGATGGCGACGCGCTGCTGCTCCCCGCCGGACAGCCGGTCGAGGGGGCGTCCGCGCAGCGGCGTCAGGGCGAGCAGGTCGAGGGTCTCCTCGACGCGGCGCTGCCCACCGTGGGAGTCATGGGCCCCTGCGGCGGCGTGCCGCGCGACCTCGCCCTGGACGGTCTCGGCGCCGAACCCCGACGCCGGGTCCTGCGGGACCCAACCCACCCGGGCCGCGAGGGTGACGGCGTCGAGCTCGCGCGGGTCGACGCCGTCGACGGTGATGCGTCCCGAGGTCACGGCCAGGCGGCCGTGGTCACCGTCGCCGAGGCACCGCAGCAGTGACGTCTTGCCCGACCCGGTGGGGCCCACCACGAGGACCAGCTCGCCCTCGGGGACCTCGAGCGTCACGTCGCGCAGCGCCGGCTGCGCGCCGTACGCCACGCTCACCCGGTCGAGGACGATCACAACGCCGAACCGTCGCAGCCGGTCCCGCGGGTGTCAAAGCGCGCGGCGGGGTGGCGGTCCGGGCAGCCGCCTAGAGTGGCGTCATGAGCGAAGCGTGGACGTGGACCTATCTCGACGCCGACGGCCGGGAGATGTCGGGTGAGCAGCTGGTGACCACGGCGTTCCCGTCGCAGTCGGACGCCGAGAACTGGTTCGGCGAGTCCTGGCACGAGCTGGCCGGGACGGGTGTCGACGCCGTCGTCCTGCACCACGAGGGCACCGTCGTCTACGGGCCGATGAGCCTGCGCGCCGCCGAGTAGGACGCGGCCGGTCAGGCGGGGAAGTCCCCGCGCTTGACGAGGGCGCGCGGCATGCGCGAGCGGCGGATCTGGAAGCCGCGCATCACGGCGTACATGGCCAGGCCGCGGCCCACCTTGTCGGCACCGAACTTCGCGACCAGGCGCTGCTTGAGCCGGCGCCACATGAGCCACGAGTCGATCGCGGCGGCGAACAGCAGGCCGTAGACGCCGATCGAGACGACGGCGAAGACCCACGGCAGGCGCAGGAACGACAGCGCCAGCACGACGATCATCACCGGGAGCATGACCTCGCCGAGGTTCCAGCGCGCGTCCACGTAGTCGCGGATGTAGCGACGCACCGGCCCCTTGTCACGGGCAGGCAGGTGGGCGTCGTCACCGGTGGCCATGGCCTGGCGCTGCAGCAGGGCCGCCTCGCGGCGCTTGGCGCGGTCGAGGTTCTTCGCCTCCTTGCGGTCGGCGACGACGAGGGGACGCTTGCGGGCCGCCTCCTGGTCCCGCCGCTTGGGCGTGGGCCGGTTCTTGGCGCCCTCGCGGGGCGCGCGGTCGAGCGTGGAGGTCTGCTGCTCGTTGAGGGTCTTCTGGCGTCCGAACACGTGCCCACTGTATGCCGCGTGGGCACCTTCCCCGGAATCCCCGCCGGCTGCCCGTTAGGCTCCCCGCCGTGACCGACGACGTTCTGAGCCCCGACCAGGTTTCTGCCCTCAAGGCCACGGTGGCCGGCCTCATGCCCGGCCTGCGCGCCGACCTCGAGGCCCTCACCCGCATCCCGAGCGTGAGCCTCGACGCCTTCGACCAGGCCCACGTGGAGGCCAGTGCGCAGGCGACCGCCGAGCTGCTGCGCGCCGAGGGCCTCGAGGTCGAGGTCGTCCGCGAGGGCGGCCGGCCGGCGGTCATCGGGCACATCGACGGTCCCGAGGGCGCGCCGACCGTGATGCTCTACGCCCACCACGACGTGCAGCCCCCCGGGGACGACAAGGACTGGGACAGCGCTCCGTTCGAGCCGACCGAGCGCGACGGGCGGCTCTACGGCCGCGGCGCGGCCGACGACAAGGCCGGGATCATGGCCCACCTCGCCGCGCTGCGCGCCCACCGCGGCTCGCTGCCCGTGGGCGTGACCGTGTTCGTCGAGGGCGAGGAGGAGATCGGCTCCGACTCGCTCCCCACGATCCTCGAGCGGCACGGCGACAAGCTGCGCGCCGACGCCATCGTCCTGGCGGACTCCACCAACTGGGCGATCGGCGAGCCCGCCCTCACCACGACGCTGCGTGGCCTGATCCGCGTCGTCGTCACCGTCACGACCCTGGACCACGGCGTCCACTCGGGCATGTTCGGAGGCGCGGTGCCGGACGCGATCACGGCCCTGGTGCGCCTCCTCGCCACCCTGCACGACGACGCCGGTGACGTCGCCATCGCGGGGCTGCGCTCGGGTACGGCGAGCGACCTCGACTTCGACGAGCCCCGACTGCGTGAGGAGTCCGGCCTGCTCGACGGCGTCGAGGTGATCGGCACCGGCTCGCTGCTCGACCGCATCTGGGCCAAGCCCACGGCCACGGTCATCGGCATCGACGCCCCCTCGGTGGCCCGGTCGTCCAACACGCTCGTGCCCAACGCCAGCGCCAAGGTGTCCATCCGCCTCGCCCCCGACGAGGACCCGATGGACGCGTACGCCGCGGTGCAGCGGCACGTCGAGGCCAACACCCCCTGGGGGGCCAAGGTCGAGGTGCACCTCGACGACCAGGGCTCGGGCTTCGCCGCCGACGCCGACGGGCCGGTCTACGACCAGGCCCGCGCCGCGTTCACGGACGCCTGGGGCGTCGAGCCCGTCGACATCGGCGTGGGGGGCTCGATCCCCTTCGTCGCGGCCTTCGCGGAGAAGTTCCCGCAGGCGGCGATCCTCGTCACCGGTGTCGAGGACCCCGACACCCGCGCCCACGGCGCGAACGAGTCGCTGCACCTCGGCGAGTTCGAGAAGGTCTGCGCCGCCGAGGCGCTGCTCCTGGCCCGCCTGGGGGCCATGCCCCGCTGACGCCGCGCCGTACGCCGCGCCGTACGCCGCCCTGCGCGGCCGGCCGGGTCCGGTTAGGTTCGTGCCCATGGCTGAGAGCAGGGGCAAGGGCTACGTCGAGCCGTCGTTCGAGCGCGACACCCGCTACATCGACGACCGCGTCACCGAGTCCGGTGAGGGGGCGGGGGAGTGGCCGGTGGAGGCTGGCCGCTACCGGCTCGTGGCGGCGCGGGCATGCCCCTGGGCCAACCGCACCATCATCGTGCGGCGCCTGCTCGGGCTCGAGGACGCCATCTCGCTGGGGCTGTGCGGCCCGACGCACGACCAGGACAGCTGGACGTTCGACCTCGACCCGGGCGGTGTCGACCCGGTGCTCGGCATCCCGCGGCTGAAGGACGCCTACGAGGCGCGGCAGCCGGGCTACCCGCGCGGCATCACCGTGCCGGCCCTCGTCGAGGTCGCGAGCGGCAAGGTCGTCACCAACGACTTCGCCCGGATGACCCTCGACTTCTCCACGCAGTGGCGGGCCCACCACCGCGAGGGCGCGCCGGACCTCTACCCGGAGGCGCTGCGCGAGGAGATGGACGAGGTGATGAAGCGGGTCTACACCGAGGTCAACAACGGGGTCTACCGGTGCGGGTTCGCCGGGACGCAGGAGGCGTACGACCAGGCGTACGACCGCCTCTTCACCGCCCTGGACTGGCTGGAGGACCGGCTGTCCGACCGGCGCTACCTCATGGGCGACTCGATCACCGAGGCCGACGTGCGGCTGTTCACGACGCTGGCCCGGTTCGACCCGGTCTACCACGGCCACTTCAAGTGCAACCGGTCCAAGCTGAGCGAGATGCCCGTGCTGTGGGCCTACGCCCGAGACCTCTTCCAGACGCCCGGGTTCGGTGACACCACGGACTTCGCGCAGATCAAGCGGCACTACTACGTCGTCCACCACGACATCAACCCCACGGGGATCGTTCCCGCCGGACCGGACCTGTCCGGCTGGCTGACCGAGCACGGGCGCGAGGCACTCGGCGGCCGGCCGTTCGGTGACGGCACCCCACCGGGGCCGGTGCGCGACGGCGAGGCCGTCGCCGCCGAGGGCCGGCCGTGAGCGGCCGCACCCACGACGTCGTGGTCTACGGCGCCACGGGGTTCGTCGGTCGCCTCGTGGCCGAGTACCTCGCCGGGCACGCCCCGGCGGGCACCCGCATCGCCCTCGCGGGCCGGTCGCGGGCCCGCTTGGAGGCGGTGCGGGCCGAGCTTCCGCAGTCCGCCCGTGACTGGCCGCTCCTGGTCGCCGACGCCACGGACCAGTCGGCGCTCGAGGAGCTGGCCGCCTCGACCACGGTCGTCGCGACGACCGTGGGCCCCTACCTGCGGTACGGCCTCCCGCTTGCCCTCGCCTGCGCCCGCCAGGGCACCCACTACGCGGACCTCACCGGCGAGGTGCTGTTCGTGCGCAAGGTCATCGACGCGTGCGACTCCCTCGCCCGGTCGACCGGGGCCCGCATCGTCACGGCCTGCGGCTACGACTCGGTCCCCTCGGACCTCGGTGTCCACCTGCTCCACCAGAGGGCCCGCCACGACGCCGCCGGTGCCCTGCTCGACACCACGCTGCACGCCCGCGCCAAGGGTGGCCTGAGCGGCGGCACCATCGACTCGTCGCGGGCCCAGCTGGAGGCCGTCGAGGCGGACCGCAAGGCCCTCAAGGTGCTGTTCGACCCGTACGCCTTGAGCCCCGACCGCGCCGCCGAGCCGGACCTCGGCCGGCAGCGCGACGTCACCACCGTGTTCGAGGACGCCGAGACGGGCGACTGGGTGGGACCGTTCGTCATGGCCCAGTTCAACTCGCGGATCGTGAGGCGCAGCAACGCTCTTCTCTGCCACGCCTACGGCCGTCGGTTCCGCTACCGGGAGGTCAACGCGTACGGCCGCGGCTGGCGTGGGCGTCGTCGGGCCCTCCTGCAGAGCGCCGCACTGGGTCTCGCGCTGCGGGCCATGGCGGACCGACGCACCCGCTCCCTCGTCGACCGGCTCGCACCGTCGCCCGGCGACGGACCCAGCGAGCAGGCGCGGCGCTCCGGGTGGTTCTCGATGAGGTTGCGCAGCACCACCGAGACCGGTGGTCGCTACGTCGCGACCGTGAGTGCCCAGGGGGACCCCGGGTATGCCGCGACGGCCGTCATGTTCGGGGAGTCGGCGCTGTCGCTCGCCCTCGACGGTGACCGGTTGCCCCGTGCCGCAGGCGTTCTCACGCCCGCCACGGCGATGGGGGACGCCCTCGTCGAGCGGCTGCGCGCGCGTGGCTTCACCCTCACCGTCGAGGAGCTCCCCACCTCCTGACCCGGCACGACGGCCGCCGCGGAGGGGGCACGTGTCAGGGCAGGGGCCCGGGGACCGATAGGGTGGGGGCACCGGCCCGCACAGTTCTGCCTCGGGCCGTGGCACGTGATCATGCTCTTGCGCTGCGAACCCAGTGTCGGGTCGCGCCGGGCGGAACACCCCTTTGACTGTTCTGGAGTACCCACCTGTGTCTGTCGACACCACCTTCCCGAGCCTCGGCGTCCCCGACGCCCTGGCCACCGTCCTCGCCGCCCGCGGCATCACGGTTCCCACCCCCATCCAGGCCGCGACGCTGCCCGACTCCCTCGCCGGCCGGGACGTCCTCGGCCGCGGCCGGACCGGCTCCGGCAAGACCTACGCCTTCGTGCTGCCCATGCTCGCCCGCCTGGCCGCGGGCAAGGCAGGCCGGCAGCCCAAGCGCCCCCGCGCCCTGGTGCTCGCGCCCACGCGTGAGCTCGTCACCCAGATCCAGGCGGCCATGGCGCCCCTCGCCGAGCCCCTGGGCATCACCTCGCTGACGATCTTCGGCGGTGTCGGCCAGAACCCGCAGGTGTCGGCCCTGCGCCGGGGCGTCGACGTCGTCCTGGCCTGCCCCGGTCGCCTCGAGGACCTGCTCCAGCAGGGAGCCCTCACCCTCGACGGGGTCGAGGTGACCGTCCTCGACGAGGCCGACCACATGGCCGACCTGGGCTTCCTGCCCGGCGTGAAGCGCATCATGGACAAGACGCCCAAGCAGGGGCAGCGGTTGCTGTTCTCGGCCACGCTCGACGCCGGCATCGACGTCATCGTCAAGCGCTACCTCTCGAATCCCGTGACGCACCAGGCTGATTCGGCGCAGTCGCCGGTCTCGACCATGGCGCACCACATCTTCCACGTGCACCGCGACGCGCGCCTCGACGTGCTGCTCGACCTCACCTCGGCGCCGGGTCGCAAGGTCGTCTTCACCCGCACCAAGCACGGCGCCAAGAAGCTCGCCAAGCAGCTCAACGCCTCCGGCGTCCCCGCGGTCGAGCTGCACGGCAACCTCGGCCAGGGCGCGCGCGACCGCAACATGGCGGCGTTCCACGAGGGCAAGGCGTCCACGCTGGTCGCCACCGACATCGCGGCCCGTGGCATCCACGTCGACGACGTGTCGCTCGTGATCCACGCCGACCCGCCGGTCGAGCACAAGGCCTACCTCCACCGGTCCGGTCGCACGGCCCGCGCGGGCAACGACGGCACGGTCATCACCCTGATGACCGATGACCAGGTCGCCGACGTGCGCATGCTGACCAACAAGGCCGGCATCCGTGCCAAGACCACGCGCCTCGGCGTCGGTCACCCGATGCTCCTCGAGGTCGCGCCGGGTGAGCGCGTGACCACCGGTGGCCTCACGCTGGTGGCCCCCGCGCAGCCCGCCGGCCGCAGCGGCGGCGGCCAGCCTCGCCGCGGCTCCGGTCGCTCCGGCGGCGGCCGTCCCGCCGAGGGTTCGCGCACCGGCGGCGGCGCCCGGACCGGCGGCGGTTCGCGCACCGGTGGCGGCCGCGGCGGTCGCCAGGCCGGCAGCGGACAGGGTGCCGGTGGCCAGCAGCGGCCGGCAGGCAAGGGTTCCGGCGGCCAGCGCTCCGGTGGCCGCCCCATGGGTGGGTCCACGACCGCGTACTCCACCTCCACCGGGTCCGGTGGCTCGTCCGGTGGCGCTGCGGCGTTCTCCGCCGGCAGCCGCGCAGGCGCCCGCCGGGGGCGCTGACCACCCCTCAAGGTGTGCGGTCCCCGCCACCGAACCGCCCCCACGGCCGGTGACGGGGACAGCCCCCCGTGGCAGGTGCCGTGGCCGGGATGAGTCGGCCGGACCCGCCCCCCGGATGTGGTGCACGCCACCGGAGTGCTGTGGAGACTGCGGTACGGCGTGCCCTGCGGCCCATCCGTACAGGTCACCCAGTCTGCGCTCGGTGCAGTGCGGCGTCCTCCCGCAGGAGGACTAGTCCTTGGCGGTCTCGCCCGGGAGCGCCAGCATCCGGTCGAGGGCGACCCGGGCGTGGTGGGCGACCTCGGGGTCGACGCGGATCGGGTTGACCACCCGGCCCTCGACGAGCGACTCGAGTGCCCACACGAGGTGGGGAAGGTCGATGCGGTTCATCGTCGAGCAGTAGCAGACGTTCTTCTCGAGGAAGGCGATCTTCTGCCGGGGGAACATCGCGCCGAGGCGACGCACGAGGTTGAGCTCGGTGCCGACCACCCAGGACGTGCCGTCGGGGGCCGATGCGATGGTCTTGATGATCTTCTCGGTGGAGCCGACCTCGTCCGCCGCCTCGACGACCTCGTGGCGGCACTCGGGGTGCACGATGACCTTCACGTCGGGGATCTGGCGGCGCGCCTGCTCGACGGCCTCGAGGGTGAACCGGCCGTGCACCGAGCAGTGGCCGCGCCAGAGGATCATCGTCGCGTCCTCCAGCTCGGCGCGGGTGAGCCCGCCCATCGGCTGGTGCGGGTCGAAGACCACGCAGCCGTCGAGGGACCCGCCGAGGTCGCGCACGAAGGTGTTGCGCCCCAGGTGCTGGTCGGGGAGGAAGAGCACCTTGCCGCCCTCACCCTTCTCCGCCAGCGCCCAGCCGAGCGCCGTCTTCGCGTTGGAGGACGTGCAGATCGTGCCGCCGTGGCGCCCGGTGAAGGCCTTGATCGCGGCGGAGGAGTTCATGTAGGTCACCGGGACGGTGCGGTCCGCGACCCCGGCCTCGACGAGGTCGTCCCAGGCGTCCTCGACCTGCCGGATGGCAGCCATGTCGGCCATCGAGCACCCGGCTGCGAGGTCGGGGAGGATCACGGTCTGGTCGTCGCCGGTGAGGATGTCGGCCGACTCGGCCATGAAGTGCACACCGCAGAAGACGATGTACGGCGCGTCCGGGCGGGCCGCCGCGTCCCTGGCCAGCTTGAACGAGTCGCCGGTGACGTCGGCGAACTCGATGACCTCGTCCCGCTGGTAGTGGTGCCCCAGGACGAAGACGCGGTCGCCGAGGGCCGCCTTCGCCGCGCGGGCGCGCTCGACGAGACCGGGGTCCGACGGTGCGGGCAGGTCGCCCGGGCACTCGACCCCGCGCTCGGTGTGCAGCTCCCGCCCGCGGCCGAGCACGAGCAGGGGGAGGGGGGTGGCGGGGGAGGCGTCCGTCATGGTGCTCACGCGGGCATCGTATGCCGCGCTGTCGGCCAGCCGTGCGCGGCCTGCGCCGCCTGAGGCGCTCAACAACCGTTCAGGTGTGCCGGCGCACGCTGCCCCCATGCGGGCTCGACGGGTGCGGACGGTGCGTCCGGCAGCGCTTCGGCACGACGGAGCGGCCGGGGGTGCGAGGTGTCCCTGACGTCGACGAGCCTGCTCGTGGTCCTGGGTGCCCTCGTGGTCGGGGTCTTCGCCCTGCTCACGGCAGGTCTGCCCCGCCTGCGGCACCGGTGGGCCGAGACCGGCGCCCGGGGCGGGGCCCTGCTCGTCCTCAACCTCCTCGTGGTCGCGCTCGTCGGCGCCGCGCTCAACGACCACTTCGGCTTCTACGTCAGCTGGTCCGACCTGGCGGGGGCGCAGGCGCCGGTCACCGTGACCCACCACGGCGCCTCGGCCCGGGCCGCGGCCGGCGCCCGGCTCGGGCAGGGGCTGCACCCCGGCACGACGTTCACGGCCCTGCCCGTCAACGGCCAACGGGTCCAGCACCTCACCGTGACCGGCACACACAGCGGGATCCGCGGCCAGCTGTCGATCCTGCTGCCGGCGGGGTACTCGCCGACCTCCACGACCCGGTACCCGGTCATCGAGGCGCTGCACGGCTACCCCGGGACCGTGGACTCGTGGCTCACCGGCATGGACCTGCAGCCCTCGCTGGACGGGCGCGTGGCCGCTCGCGCCATCCGGCCCGCGCTCGTCGTCATGCCCCAGATCAACGTGCCGTACGGCGTCGACGGCGAGTGCGTCAACGGCCCCGCCGGCACCCCGCAGATCGAGACCTGGCTGGCCACCGACGTGCCCGAGTTCGTGGCGAGCCACTTCCACGTGGACACGGCGCGTGGGTCGTGGGCGGTGGCCGGGTACTCCGAGGGCGGCTGGTGCGCGGCGATGCTGGGGCTGCGCCACCCCGACGTGTTCAGCGGTGCCATCGTCTTCAGCGGGGCCTTCATCCCCGAGTTCCCCCGCGCCTACCGTCCCTTCGGCAGCACCCTGCCCGCCGGCTACGACCTGACGCGCCGGATCCGGCACCACCCACCGCCGCTGGCCATGTGGATCCAGTCGAGCAAGAAGGACGGCTACTCCTACCCGCCGACGGCGGCGTTTCTCAAGGTGGTGCACAGCCCCCTGTCGGTGACGACGGACCTGCTCAAGACCGGGGGCCACCGCGAGCAGCTGTGGGCGAGCGAGCTCCCGACGGCGCTCACCTGGCTCGGGCGCAGCCTGCCCGGTTTCACCCCGTGAGGGGCGCTCCGTGCAGCGGCCCGGCACCGTACGCTCGGCCGATGGACGACGCAGCCACGACCACGGCCCTGGAGCGGGTCACGCAGAGCATGGCCGCGACCGTCGCCGCCCTGGACCCCTCGCTGCCCGTGCCGACGTGCCCGGACTGGGACGTCACCACCCTCGTCGACCACCTCGGCCGGGTGCACCTCTGGGCGGAGGCCGCGGTGCGCACCGGCGCCGCCCCGGACCCGTACCCCCGCCGGGACCGCGGCCGTGACCTCGCCGAGTGGTACGCCGCGAGCGCCGCGGCCCTGTGCCGGACCCTCGGCGGGAGGGAGGCGGACGCGCCGGCGTGGAGCTTCTCCGCCGTGCCCGCGCACGCCACCGTCCGGTTCTGGCGACGCCGTCAGCTGCACGAGACGGCCGTCCACCACGTCGACGCCCTGGTGGCTGCCGGCAGCCTCGACCTGTCGGGTCGGGTGACCTCGCTGCCGGTGCTCTCGGCGCAGGAGGCCGCCGACGGCGTGGGGGAGGTACTGGGGGTGTTCGTGCCGAGGATGCTCGTGCGCCGGGCCGACGAGCCGCCGGAGGCCGTCGTCCCCGCGACGGATGCGGTCGCCCTCGCCTGCTCCGACGTCGGTGTCGCGTGGACCCTGCGCCTGCGCGACGGGGTCCCGGTCGTGGACGAGGGGGTCGCCGAGGACGCCGTGGCGACGGTCAGCGGGCCGGCCACGCACCTCTACCTCGCGCTCTGGCACCGGGCCGACCCGGCCCTGCTGGGTGTCGAGGGTGACGTGGACACCGCGAGGCGGCTGCTCGACGCCTCGCTCGTGCCCTGAGGGGGCCGGCCTAGAGGGGGTGGATCTTGGTGCTGTTGAGGGCCACGCTCACGGTGCTCTGGCCGAAGCGGACCTCCATCCGGTCTCCGGTGATCCGCAGGACCGAACCCAGGCCGTGGCGGTCGTGGGTGACCCTGTCGTCGACCGCGAAGTCGTGCAGCTCGGGGGCGGGCTTCGCCTGGAAGGGGCTGTTCTTCAGGACTGGCTTCTTGGCGGGCTGTCGGGGGCGCATTGGTCCAGTCTCCTCCTTTTTGCCGGGGCCTGGGGACCACGGGGTGCGGCGAACTGTCGGTTCGGGGTCCCGGACCCCCTGTCGTCGGGCCTCCACCGGGTCCCGTCCGGCAGCGGCTCGAGCACGCTGACCTGCGGGAACGCCGCCGGGAGCCGGATCGGCACGGCTGCGGGCGGCCGACCGGGAGCGGTCCGTGCGCCCGGGATGTCGGGCCCGGCGGTGGCACCGGACCACCGCCCGTGGCGACGCTGCGACAATGCGCGTGTGCACGTCGTCATCGCCCCGGACTGCTTCACCGGCACCCTCACCGCCCAGCAGGCCGCCCAGGCCATCGCCGACGGCTGGCGACGGACCGCGCCGCAGGACCTGCTGACCCTGCTGCCGCTGTCCGACGGCGGCCCCGGCTTCCTCGACGTGCTGGGCGGGGCGCTCCCGGACGCCCAGACCCTGGCCGTGACCGTCGCCGACCCCCTGGGGCGGGAGGTGCCCGCCGCGGTCCTCGTGGTCGAGGGAGACTCCGGGCGGACGGCGTACGTCGAGTCCGCGCAGTCGGCGGGGCTGCACCTGCTCGACGCCGGTGAGCGCGACCCTGCCCTGACCAGCACGTGGGGGGTGGGGCAGCTGCTCGAGGCTGCGCTCACGACCGGGGCGACACGCATCGTCGTCGGGCTCGGTGGCAGCTCCACCAACGACGGGGGAGCAGGGCTGCTCGCGGCGCTCGGGGTCGGCCGTCCCGCGGACCTCGCCCGGGGTGGGCTCTCGCTCGGCGAGCTCGGCGACGACGCCCTCTCCGGCCTCGACGCCGTCCGCGAGCGATTCGCCCCGGTGGAGCTCGTGCTGGCCAGCGACGTCGAGTCGCCGCTGCTGGGGCTGCAGGGCGCGTCGGCCGTGTTCGCCCCCCAGAAGGGGGCCTCGCCCGAGCTGGCCCAGGCGCTCGAGGGGGCCCTGGGCCGGTACGTCGAGGTGGTGCGGCGCACGCTCCCCGAGACGACCGACCTGCTGACCGGCAAGCCGGTCCGCCTGGACAAGCAGCCGGGTGCCGGCGCCGCGGGCGGGCTCGGCTACGCGCTGTACCTCCTGGGCGGTCGTCGGGTGAGCGGTGTCGGGGAGGTGCTGTCGGCCGTCGGGTTCCGCGACCTGCTGGCCGCCGCCGACCTGGTCGTCACCGGCGAGGGCAGCTTCGACTGGCAGAGCCTGCAGGGCAAGGTCGTCGCGGGGGTCGCCACGGTCGCTCTGGAGACGGCCACCCCGAGCATCGTCATCGCAGGCCAGACGCTCGTCGGACGACGCGAGGCCATGACCCTGGGGCTCTCGGGCACCTACGCCGTGGCCACCTCACGCGAGCAGGTCGAGGCGGCGATGGCCGACCCGGTCGGCACGCTGGCGGCACGCGCCGCCCGCGTCGCGGCCACCTGGTCCCCCCAGCGATAGGCACGACGTACAGTGGTGGGGCGCGGGGGAACAACTCCCGCACACCGCGGGTTGGCACTGATGGTCAGCCGACCCCCGACCACCGACATGAAGGACGCATCACGATGAGTGTTCAGGACCAGACCGCTCCGGCCAGCACCACGGCTCCGGCCGAGGCCGCCGAGACCACCCACGGCGTCCTCCTCTCCGACGTCGCCGCCGCCAAGGTCAAGTCCCTCCTCGAGCAGGAGGGTCGCGACGACCTCCGGCTGCGTGTGGGCGTGCAGCCCGGTGGCTGCTCCGGCCTGATCTACCAGCTCTACTTCGACGAGCGCACCCTCGACGGTGACCTCGTCCGCGACTTCGACGGTGTCGAGGTCGTCGTCGACCGCATGAGCGCCCCCTACCTCGAGGGCGCCAGCATCGACTTCGCCGACACCATCGAGAAGCAGGGCTTCACGATCGACAACCCCAACGCCGGCAGCTCCTGCGCCTGCGGCGACTCCTTCAGCTGAGCCGCCGCGGCACACGCCGTACCCCGAAGGGGCCCCACCGCGTGGTGGGGCCCCTTCGTCGTACCCGGGGTGGCGCGTGGTCAGCGGTACTCGGGGTCAGCGGTACCCGTGGTCAGCGGTACTCGGGGTTGGGGTGCTCGGGGTAGTCGAACCGCGCCCCGGCGTCCCACTCGGTGCGCTGGTTGCCGCCCACCGGGAACCCGCCCGCGGCCTTGAGCATGGCGGCGAGGTGCATGAGGTTCCACGTCATGAAGGTGGTGTTCCGCTGGGTGAACTCGTTCTCCGGGCCGCCGCTGCCGGGGTCGAGGTACGACGGGCCGGGGCCGGCCTCGCCGATCCACCCGGCGTCCGCGCCCGGCGGGATGCTGAACCCGATGTGCTGGAGGCTGTAGAGGATGTTGGACGCGCAGTGCTTGATGCCGTCCTCGTTGCCGGTGATGACCGCCCCGCCGACCTTGCCGTAGTAGACGTACTGCCCGGCGGCGTTGGTCATCGACGACCCGGCGTACAGCCGCTCGATCACCTTCTTGGTCACCGAGGAGTTGTCGCCGAGCCAGATGGGCCCGGCGACGACGAGGATGTCGGCATCGAGGATGCGCGCGAACAGCAGGGGCCACTCGTCGCGCTCCCAGCCGTGCTCGGTCATGTCGAGGTAGACGCCGGTGGCGATGTCGTGGTCGATCGCCCGGACGACGTCCACCTGCACGCCGTGCCTGGTCATGATCGCCGCGCTCGCGTCGATGATGCCCTGGGTGTTGCTCTGCTCCGGGGAGCGCTTGAGGGTGCAGTTGACGAACATGGCGCGCAGCCCGGAGAAGTCGTGCTCGAGGTCGGTCATGGAGTCATGCTGCTCCGGCTGCCGTGGGTCGGCAACGGGCAACCGACGTACGCGGCCGACACCACGGGGCAGCCGTCGGGTGGCGCCCCCGGCGCCGTGACCGGGTAGGTTTCCCGACGTGCAGATAGCCATCACCGGGTCCATCGCCACCGACCACCTCATGACCTTCAAGGGCAGGTTCCGCGACTCCCTGGTCGTCGAGCAGCTCGACAAGGTGTCGTTGTCGTTCCTCGCCGACGACCTCGAGGTCCGCAGGGGAGGCGTGGCCGCCAACATCGCGTTCGGCATGGCCAACCTCGGCCAGCGCCCGATCCTCGTCGGCGCCGTCGGCGAGGACTTCGCCGACTACCGCAGCTGGCTGGAGCGCAACGGCGTCGACTGCGCCTCCGTCCACGTCTCGGACTCCAAGCACACTGCGCGGTTCGTCTGCACCACCGACGAGGACATGGCCCAGATCGCGACCTTCTACGCGGGCGCCATGAGCGAGGCCCGGGCCATCGAGCTCGGCCCCATCGCCGACCGCGTGGGCGGCCTGGACCTCGTGGTCATCGGGGCCAACGACCCCGAGGCGATGCTCCGGCACACCCGCGAGTGCCGTTCGCGGGGGATCCCGTTCGCGGCCGACCCGAGCCAGCAGCTCGCGTTCGCCGACGGGGAGACCATCCGCCAGCTCATCGACGGGGCCGACTACCTGCTCACCAACGAGTACGAGGCCGCCCTGACGTCACAGAAGACCGGGTGGAGCGCGGAGGAGATCGCCGACCGCGTCACCACCCGCGTCACGACCAAGGGCAAGGACGGCGTGACCATCGAGCGCAGGGGCGAGGAGCCCGTCGAGGTGCACGTCGCCCGCGAGGTGCGCCGAGCCGACCCGACCGGCGTGGGCGATGCCTTCCGCGCCGGCTTCCTGACCGGCCTCGCCGCCGACCTCGGCCTGCGGCACGCGGCCGAGCTCGGGTCGATGCTCGCGACCTACGTCATCGAGACCGTGGGCACGCAGGAGTACACCCTCGGCAAGGCGAGCTTCCTGCAGCGCCTCGCCGACGCCTACGGCCAGGCCTCGGCCGACACCATCGAGCCCCACATCGCCTGCGTGGCCCCGTAAGCCCGTGAAGGACCCCATCGAACCGCTCCCGACGTCCTGGGAGTTCGACCTGACGGAGGTCGAGGCCGGGGAGGACCTGGTCGCGGTCGGTGGTGACCTGCGCGCCGGCACCCTGCTGGAGGCCTACCGCAGCGGGGTCTTCCCCATGGGGCTCGGCGAGCACGGCGCGCGGCCCCTGGGCTGGTGGTCGCCGGACCCGCGGGGGGTCCTCCTCCCGGGGGCGGCCCACGCGAGCCGGTCGCTGCGCCGGTCCCTGCGCCACTTCGAGATGCGGGTCGACACGGCCTTCGACGAGGTGCTGGCCGCCTGCGCCGACCCCTCGAGGGAGGGACGCTGGATCACCCCCGAGATCGGCGACGCCTACACCGAGCTCCACGCCCTGGGCTGGGCGCACAGCATCGAGACGTGGCGCGACGGCGAGCTCGTGGGAGGGCTCTACGGCCTCGCCGTGGGGGGCCTGTTCGCGGGGGAGTCGATGTTCCACCGGGCGACGGACGCGTCCAAGGCGGCGGTGCTCGCCATGGCCGGCTTCGTATTCGCCGACGGCGACCCCCGCCGGATGATCGACGTGCAGTGGGCCACCGACCACCTGCGCACCCTGGGGGTCGTCTCGATCCCGCGCGCGGACTACCTCGAGCGGCTCGATGCCGCCCTGGACGCGCCGCCGCCCACCTTCACGCCGTGACCGCACGGGTCGGCGCGTCGCCCACCCTGACCCGGTACGCGGTCCAGCCGGTCCCGTCCGCGCCGGCGCGCGAGCGCGCCCCGAGGTAGTCCTGCCCGCGCATCCGGCACCACGCGGGCACGTCCGCCGCCGCGGCCGGGTCGGTCGCCCAGACCTCCACCACGGTCCCGGGCGCGGCGTCGCGGGCGCGCTGGGCGAGGCGGATGACCGGTACGGGGCACGCGAGGCCACGCGCGTCCACCACCTCGACGTCACGGTCGTCCTGCGCGCCGGAACGGCCCGCGCCGTCGTCGACGTCGCTCACAAGCGGTCGGCCCCCAGCTCGGCCCGGACCGCGGCCACGACGGGCTCGATCTGGGCGGTGAACCCCCGGACGTCCTCGGCGCGGCCGGGGGACACGGCGGCGAGCGGCAGGGTGACGCGCAGGTTGCCGTGGGTCAGCGCCCCCATCGCGGCCAGGACGTGGCTCGGCTCGAGCGTGCTGGACGTGCACGCGGACCCCGAGGCGACGGCGTAGCCGCGGCGGTCGAGCTCGCGCACCAGGGCCTCGCCGTCGGCGTACAGCGCCGAGAACGTGACCACGTGGGGGAGCCGGTCGAGCGGGTCGCCCACCACCTCGACGTCGGGCACCGCCCCAGCCGCCCGGCGCACGAGGTCAACCAGCAGGTGCGCCTCGGTGGCGTCGGCCTGCCGGGTGGCAGCGGTCTGCTGCCACGCCTCCGCCGCGGACAGGGCGAGCGGCACCCAGGGGTGGTGGCCGGAGGGCCCGTTGAGCCCGGCGTCCGGGTCGGCCGGGCCGGGCCGCAGCCACCGGGTGCGCGACGGCACGACGAGCACGCCCACGCCACCCGGGCCGCCCCAGGACGACGCGTCACCGGCGAGGACGTCGTAGTGCTCCGGCGGCGCCACCCGTCCGAGGGAGGCCTGGGCGTCGACGGCGAGGGGGACGCCTGCCGCCCGGCACACCTCGTGGGCCGCTCTGAGGGGCTGCAGGGTGCCGACCTCGCCGTTGGCGTGCTGGAGGAGCGCTGCGACGGTGCCCGGTCGGGAGACGGCGGCGGCCCAGGCCTGCAGGTCCACCCGCCCCAGGTGGTCGACAGCCACCTCGTCCACGAGGTCGCCGTCGCCGCCGAGGGCTGCCGCGTGGCGGGCGGGTACGAGCACCGCGGAGTGCTCCACGGCGGAGGCGACGACGCGGGCTCCCCGGCGGCGGGCCGCATACCTGAGCCCGTCAGCCATCCAGCGGACGGCGGTCGGTCCGTCCGGGGCGAAGGCGACCTCCTCGGGGCGCACCCCCAGGCCCTCGGCCAGCACCGCCCTCGCGTCGTCGAGCAGGCGGCGGGCCACCCGGCCCTCACGGTGCAGCCTGCGGGGGTCCGCCCAGCCGGCGTCGACGGCTGCCGCGAGGGTGTCGCGGGCCACCGGGTGCATGGGCCCCGGGGCGGCGTCCAGGAGCGCGCGAGGGCCCTTGGGGACGGTGCTCGAAGGGGCGCCGGGAGTGGCCGCGTCGGGCGGGACGACGCCGTCGACGGGGCCGTCGGGGGAGGGGTTCGCCACACCCCGACGTTAGCCGCACCCTGCCCGGCCGGGCCGTTCGGGCTGGAGTAGGGTTTGCGCTTGATGGCCCATCACTGTTTCGAAGAAGGTGCACCGTTGCGTCAGCACGACGTCTCTGCGCCGCGCCCTCACCGGCGGCGGTCCGTTAGCAGGAGATCCACCACGGCCCTCGGCCTGGCGGTCGCCGCCCTCGCCCTGTCCGGCTGTGCCGGCAGGGTCCAGGACGGCTTCCTCCCCCGTGCCGCCACCCAGAACGGCGAGCAGGTCACCCGCCTGTGGAACGGCGCCTGGATCGCCGCGCTCGCCGTGGGCGTCCTGGTGTGGGGCCTCATCCTCTGGTGCGTCGTGGCCTACCGCCGCAAGAAGGACGACACCACCCTCCCGGTGCAGCTGCGCTACAACGTGCCGATGGAGATCCTCTACACGGTGGTCCCCGTCTTCATGATCGCGGTGCTCTTCTACTACACCGCCCGTGACGAGGCCACGCTGCTCGACACCTCCAAGCACCCCGACGTCGTGGTCAACGTCGTCGGCAAGAAGTGGAGCTGGGACTTCAACTACGTCAACGAGCAGACCTACGAGACCGGCACCCAGGCCGAGCTCACGGGAGAGCCGGGCGCGGAGAAGAACCTCCCCACCCTCTACCTGCCGGTCAACAAGCGCACCGAGTTCGTGCTGACGGCGCGTGACGTCATCCACTCGTTCTGGGTGCCGGCGTTCCTGCAGAAGCTCGACATGATCCCGGGCCGGGTCAACCGCTTCCAGGTCGTGCCGACCGAGGTCGGTGACTTCAAGGGCAAGTGCGCGGAGCTGTGCGGGGCCTACCACTCCCAGATGCTCTTCAACGTCAAGGTCGTGCCGCAGGCCGAGTACGACGCCCACATCGCGCAGCTGAAGGCGGCCGGCAACACCGGTCAGCTCGACAACAGCCTCAGCTCGAAGAAGATCATGCCCAACCAGCAGGGCATCCTCCAGGACTCAGGGACGAAGTGATGGCAGCCGCAACCGAGTCGACCTCGACCTACTTCCGTTCCACCGAGGCGACGGCAACCCGTCGCCTCACCAAGGGCCAGACGGTCGTGAAGTGGATCACGACGACCGACCACAAGGTCATCGGCAACCTCTACTTCATCACCTCGTTCATCTTCTTCATGTTCGGCGGCGTGCTCGCGCTGCTGATCCGCGCCGAGCTCTTCCAGCCGGGCCTGCAGATCGTCGACAACCCCGAGCAGTACAACCAGCTGTTCACCATGCACGGCACGATCATGCTGCTGCTCTTCGCGACGCCGCTGTTCGCCGGTTTCGCCAACGCGCTCATGCCGATCCAGATCGGGGCGCCTGACGTGGCGTTCCCGCGGCTCAACATGTTCGCCTACTGGCTCTACCTCTTCGGTGGCCTCATCGCCTCGGCCGGCTTCCTCACCCCCTCGGGTGCGGCCTCGTTCGGGTGGTTCGCCTACGCCCCGCTGTCCGACGCCTCGAACAGCCCCGGCCTCGGTGGCGACCTGTGGGTCTTCGGCCTCGCCCTCGGTGGTTTCGGCACGATCCTCGGCGCCGTCAACTTCATCACGACGATCATCTGCATGCGTGCACCCGGCATGACGATGTTCCGGATGCCGATCTTCACCTGGACCATCCTCATCACCTCGCTGCTGGTGCTGATGGCCTTCCCGGTGCTCGCGTCCGCGCTGCTCGCGCTCGGCGCCGACCGCAAGTTCGGTGCCCACGTGTTCGACCCCACCAACGGTGGGCCCATGCTGTGGCAACACCTGTTCTGGTTCTTCGGGCACCCAGAGGTCTACATCATCGCCCTGCCGTTCTTCGGGATCATCTCCGAGATCCTGCCGGTGTTCTCCCGCAAGCCGATCTTCGGCTACAAGACGCTCGTCTTCGCCACCATCGGCATCGCGGCCCTGTCCGTCACCGTCTGGGCGCACCACATGTACGCCACGGGCCAGGTGCTCCTGCCGTTCTTCTCGGTCATGACGATGTTGATCGCGGTGCCCACGGGAGTGAAGTTCTTCAACTGGATCGGCACGATGTGGGGCGGCAAGCTCTCCTTCGAGACGCCGATGCTGTGGGCGATCGGGTTCCTCGTGACGTTCCTGTTCGGCGGCCTGACGGGCATCATCCTGTCCAGCCCCGCCCTGGACTTCCACCTCTCCGACAGCTACTTCGTCGTCGCCCACTTCCACTACGTCGTCTTCGGCACCGTCGTGTTCGCGATGTTCGCCGGGTTCTACTTCTGGTGGCCGAAGTTCACCGGGCGGATGCTCGACGAGACGCTCGGCAAGATCCACTTCTGGATGCTGTTCGTCGGCTTCCACACCACGTTCCTCATCCAGCACGTGCTGGGCGTCGACGGGATGCCCCGCCGCTACGCCGACTACCTGCCCGAGGACGGCTTCACCTGGGAGAACCAGGTGTCGACGTACGGCTCGTTCCTGCTGGCCGCCTCGACGCTGCCCTTCCTCTACAACGTGTGGAAGACCTGGCGCACCGCTCCGCTCGTGGAGACCGGTGACCCGTGGGGCTACGGCGCCTCGCTGGAGTGGGCGACCTCCTGCCCGCCGCCGCGGCACAACTTCGACACCATCCCGCGCATCCGCTCCGAGCGTCCCGCGTTCGACCTGCACCACCCCGAGGCCGCCCCGGGTGGTGGCCTGCAGGCCGACCCCGACACGCTGACCCGGATCATCGGGCCCGCGCAGGTGGGTGAGGGCGAGCACGGACACCGCACCGGTGAGTACGACCAGGACAAGCACCCCCGGTTCCACGAGGAGCGCGACTGACCATGAAGATCGAGTACAAGCTCTTCGTCATCCTCGCTGCGTTCTTCGCACCCGTCGGCCTCGCCTACGGCATCTTCACCCACTGGAAGGAGCCGGTCGGCCCCGCCGGGCTGTTCCTCTCCTCGGGCCTCGGGATGATGGTGGCGTTCTACCTGTGGGCGACCGCGCGTCGTCTGCCGGAGCGCCCCGAGGACAACCCCGGTGGTGAGATCGCCGAGCAGGAGGGCGAGTACGGCTTCTTCAGCCCGCACTCCTGGTGGCCCCTCCCGCTGGCCGCCGGTGCCGCGGTCTGCTTCCTCGGCCTCGCCGTCGGGATGTGGCTGCTGATCATCGGCGCCGTGCTCGGCGCCGTCGCGCTGGTCGGCTGGACGTTCGAGTACTTCAAGGGCCCGCACGCGGTCTGACCCCGCGTCGTCCGACAGGCGTCCTCCCGCAGCGCGGTGGGGGCGCCTGTCGGTGTCTGCGTTCAGGTGCGGCAGCGTACGATGACCGGACGGCCTGCCCGCGGGTGGACCGTCACCGCCAACCTGACGGCGTCCTGCGGCGTCTGTCCGGGTGCGGGTGCTGCCGGTGTGTCTGCCGTGCCGGGCCCACGGTGGACCGAGTACGGGCAGGAGGCGCCGCGCGGCGGCGCTGGGGACACAGGGAGCTTTGAGTGGTGAGTCGTTCACTTCGGACGCGCGGGATGGCCGGCGTCCTCGCCGGGGTCTTCGCCATGGCGCTGGTCGCGGGCTGCCAGGGCGGCGCTGCGAGCCCCGGCACGAGCGCAGCCGGCACCGGTGCGGCGGCCGGGGGCACCCCGTCCTCGTCGTCGAGCTCGACCACGACGTCCGTCCCCGCCGAGCTCGACGTGACCCCTGCCGACCGGGCCACGGGCGTGCGCCCGGATGCCCCCGTCAAGGTCAGGGCGGTCTCCGGGAAGCTGTCGACCGTGCGGGTGACCGACCCCGACGGCAAGGCCGTCGAGGGCAAGCTCGCCCAGGGGGCCTGGACGTCCACGGCCCGGCTGCGGCCCAGCACCGCGTACACCGTCACGGTCTCGGCCGAGGGGGAGGACGGCACGCCGTCGACCACCACCTCGAGCTTCACCACGCTCAAGCCCAAGGTGACCGCCACCTACGGTATCCTCTACGCCGGGCAGACCGTCGGTGTCGGCATGCCGGTCAGCATCCAGTTCGACTCCGCGGTGACCAGCAAGGCGATGCGCGCCGAGGTCGAGAAGCGGGTCACCGTCACCACCTCGCCGAAGCAGGCAGGCGCCTGGGGCTGGCTGGACGACCGCCAGCTCATGTGGCGCCCCGTCACCTACTGGAAGCCCGGGACGACCGTCTCCGTGCGCGCACCGCTCGCCGGCCTGCAGACCGGCCCCGACAAGTGGATAGCGAACGACGACTCGGCAGGCTTCACCGTCGGGTCCATGATGATCTCGACGGTCGACATCAAGGCGCACATGATGACCGTCCGCCGGGACGGCAAGGTCATCAAGGTCATCCCCGTGAGCACCGGACGCCCTGGGAAGCTCACCGAGACCCGCTCGGGCACCAAGGTCATCATCCGCAAGGAGGGTGAGGTGACCATGGACTCGACGACCCTCGGCATCCCCAAGGGCAAGCCCGGTTACTACAAGGAGGTCACCCAGTCCAACCTCCGTGTGACGTGGACGGGGGAGTACCTCCACTCGGCGCCGTGGTCCGTGGCCTCCCAGGGCAACGCCAACGTCAGCCACGGCTGCGTCAACATGTCCCCGGCCAACGCGCAGTGGATGTTCGACGCGTCCAAGGTCGGCGACGTCGTGAAGTTCACCGGGTCCAACCGTCCGTTCCTGCCCACGGAGGGGATCGGCGTGTGGCAGTACACCTACGACGGCTGGAAGGCGCAGAGCGCGCTCTCGTGACCATCCGGGGCACACGGCGGGAGAGCACGCGGACGCGGCGGGCGCGGTCGGTGGCGCTGGGCGTCCTGCTGGCGTCGACGGCCCTGGTGGGAGCCTGCACCTCGGGCACCGTGGCGTATTCGGGGACCACCACGGGCGGAGCGTCCTCCTCCACGTCGTCGACCTCTAGCCCAGGTACGGGTACCGGCACCGGCAGCAGCACGAGCACCGGTGCCACCAGCGCCGCAGCGGGGGTCGACAAGCTGCTGGTCGTGGTGGTCGAGAACCACTCGCTGGCGCAGATGCGGGCCGCGATGCCCTACACGTACGGCCTGGCCCTGCGCTACGGCTACGCCAGCCACTACACGGCGATCCGCCACCCGTCGCTGCCCAACTACGTCGCCATCGCCTCGGGCAGCACCCACGGCATCGCCGACGACGCCCCGCCCTCCGCGCACCCCGTGCCCGGCCCGTCGGTGTTCGGGGCGGCGCTGGCGAAGGGACGCACCGCGGCGGTGTACGTCGAGGGCATGACGAGCCCCTGCGAGCACACCAGCTCGGGGGACTACGCGGTGAAACACAACCCGTGGCCCTACTTCACCGCCGAGGCCGCCCAGTGCGCCCGCCACAACCTGCCGCTGTCGGCGTTCGACGCCGACGTCCGCTCGGGGCACCTGCCGAACGCCGGGATGCTGCTGCCCGACCTGTGCAACGACGCGCACAACTGCCCGCTGGCCACGGCGGACGCCTGGTTCGCGGAGCGGATGAAGCTCATCGAGGCAGGACCGGACTGGCGTGCCGGCCGGCTGGCCGTGGTGCTCACGGCGGACGAGGACGACCACTCCGCAGGCAACCAGGTGCTCACGGTCGTCGCCCACCCGTCCCTGGACCACGTCGTGGTCACCACGCCGCTGACGCACTACTCGCTCACGCGTCTGTACGCCGAGGTGACCGGCACGACCCCGCTCGGTAGCGGAGCGACGGCGCCGTCCATGGCGAAGGCCTTCGGCCTGCGGCTGCGCTGAGCCGGGACGCGAGGGACGTCTAGCCCCAGCCCAGTGCGTGCAGCCTGGCGTCGTCGATGCCGAAGTGGTGGGCGATCTCGTGCACGACCGTGACGGCGATCTCGTCGAGCAGCTCGTCGCGGTCCTCGCACATCCGCGTCAGTGGGCCCCGGAAGATGGTGATGCGGTCGGGGAGCGCGCCGGCCCAGCCGTCGCCGCGCTCGGTCAGCGGCGTGCCGTCGTAGACGCCCAGGAGGTCCGGGTCCTCGGCGGGTGGTTCGTCCTCCACGAGGAAGACGACGTTGTCCAGCAGCGCCATGAGCTCGGCCGGCACCTCGTCCAGGGCGTCGCCGACCGCCTCCTCGAACTCCTGCGTCCCCATCTCGACCACGCACCCAGCCTGCCACGCCCCCCGTACGGGTGGTGGACCCCTGGAACGCCGTGTGCCGCCTGCTCGGGGGAGCAGGCGGCACACGGGAGAGGGAGGGGTCTGCGGGGGCGTCAGGGACGCTTGGGGGGCTCCCTGCGAGCGCTCTCCAGGGCCGGGCGCGAACCCGACTCCTCGTGCGGGGCCTCCTCGATCGCCTCGAGGGCGTGGCCGTCGTGGTGGGCGGCGGCCAGCTCGGCAGGCGTCACCGGGTCGATGCGGTCCTCGAAGTAGAACCGCGACAGGGCGGCGCGGACCTTGTCCTTGCGCGCGGTGGGGGAGACCACCCCGTGCTCGTCGACGCCCGCCGTGAGCTGCAGGGGCTCCTGCTTGTCGTGCTGCACGAGCAGCCAGCGGGTGTACTCGTCGATCGGCTCGTGCTGCTCGAAGAACCGTCCGTCGGCCGTGCGCACGATGCGGCCGGTCTCGCGACCGTGCAGCACCAGGTCGCGGTCACGACGCTGCAGCGACAGGCAGATGCGCTTGGTCACCCAGAACGCGATCGGCGGGGCGACGAAGAACGCCGCACGCAGGATGTGCGTGATGTCGTTGATCGACAGCCCGAGCTTGATCGCCATGAGGTCGTTGCCCGCGGCGAACATGAGCACGCCGTACGCGGTCAGGGCGGCCATGCCGAGCCCGGTGCGCGTCGGGTTGTTACGGGGACGGTCGAGCAGGTGGTGCTCGCGCTCGTCACCAGTCACCCAGCGCTCGAGGAACGGGTAGGCGGCCATGAGCCCGTACATCACGGGGATGAGCAGGATGGCGCCGATCATGACGTTGAAGGAGAACGTGAACCCGAAGGCGTTGAACTCCAGCCAGCCGGGGAGCAGTCGCAGTGCACCGTCGGCGAAGCCCATGTACCAGTCCGGCTGGGAGCCGGCCGTGACCGGGGACGGGTCGTACGGCCCGTACGCCCAGATCGGGTTGATGGTCACCAGGGCCGCGATCAGGGCCAGGACACCGAAGACGATGAAGAAGAACCCACCGGCCTTCGCGGCGTACACCGGCATCACGGGGAAGCCCACGACGTTGTCGTTGGTCTTGCCCGGCCCGGGGAACTGGGTGTGCTTGTGCACGAAGACCAGGCCGATGTGGGCGACGAACAGGCCCACGAGGATCGCCGGGAGCAGCAGCACGTGCACCGAGTACAGGCGCGGGATGATCGCCTCGCCGGGGAAGGGTCCGTCGAACACGAAGTACGACAGGTAGGAGCCGATGACCGGCACCGAGCGCATGAAGCCCTCGGCGGCACGCAGGCCGGTGCCCGACAGCAGGTCGTCGGGGAGGGAGTAGCCGGCGAAGCCCTCGACGAGCGCCAGCATCGACAGGATGCAGCCGATGACCCAGTTGATCTCGCGCGGCTTGCGGAACGCACCGGTGAAGAACACGCGCAGCATGTGCACCGACAGGGCGACGATGAACATCAGGGCGGCCCAGTGGTGGATCTGGCGGATGAGCAGGCCACCGCGGATGTCGAAGGAGATGTCGACCGTCGAGCGGTAGGCCTCGGACATCGTCACGCCACGCAGCGGCAGGTAGGAGCCGTCGTAGACGACCTGCCCGGCGCTCGGCACGAACCAGAAGGTGAGGAACGTGCCCGAGATCAGGCAGATGATCATCGAGTACATGGCGACTTCACCGAGCATGAAGGACCAGTGGTCGGGGAAGACCTTCTTCATGAGGTAGCCGATGGGCTTGGCGGCACCGGTGCGGTCGTCCAGCCAGCCCGCCACGCCACCCACGGCCTTCAGGCCGGCGGCGGGCGGAGCCTCGGTCTTGGGGTCGTCAGCGCGGAGCCGGTCGGCGCCGCGGGAGGTCTGTGTGGTGCTCATGCGTGTCCACGCTCCCAGAAGCTCGGGCCGACAGCCTCGCGGAACGGGGAGTCGGCCACCAGGTAACCCTCGGAATCAACGGTGATCTTGAGCTGCGGCAGCGGTCGCTTGGCCGGGCCGAAGATGACCTTGCAGTCCTGCGTCACGTCGAACGTCGACTGGTGGCAGGGGCACAGCAGGTGGTGCGTCTGCTGCTCGTACAGACCCACGGGGCAGCCCACGTGGGTGCAGATCTTGGAGTAGGCGACGATGCCCTCGTGGCCCCAGTCGCGCTCCTTCTGGGGCTTGATGTCCTCGGGGTTGAGGCGCATGAGCAGGACGGCGGCCTTGGCCTTGTCCTCCAGCACGTGCTCGGAGTCCTTGATCGACTCGGGCAGCACGTGGAACACCGACCCGATGGTGACCTGGTCGGCGCGGATGGGGGTGCGCTCGGGGTCGCGGACCAGCCGGTCGCCCTTCTTCCACATGGTCTTTGACAGCGCGTCCTTCGGGACGGGGCCGAGGCCGGCCGCCAGCGGCACGACGAGCGTCAGGGGCGGCAGCGCGAGCGCACCGAGCAGCGAGTACTTGATGAGCGGCCGGCGACCGAGCTGGGCCTTCTCGCCACCCTGGGTGAGCTCGCTGACCACGCGCTGGCGGTCCTCGTCGCTGGCCCGCTGGGTGTGGCGGTACTCGACCGACTCCGCGTCGGGCATGAGCGTCTTCGCCCAGTGGACCGCGCCGACACCCACGCCGAGCAGGGCGATGGCCATGCAGACGCCGATGACGACGTTGTAGAGGCTGGTCTGGCCGATGCCGGGGATGAACGCCGTGGACTCGCGGTCGATGGCGAAGAACGCGACGACGAACACGACCGTGAACAGGCTGGAGAGACCGAAGAGGGTCGCGACCTGCTTCTCGGCCCGCTTGGCGGCCTTCTCGTCGTGGTCGGCCATGCGGGCGACGTGGGGCGGGAGGCCGGGGTTCTCGAAGCGCTCGGGGAGACCCCCGGTGCCCTCGATGTGACCCTGGTCCAGGCGGACGGCGGAGGCGCCGTAGCCGTCGGAGTCGTGGCTGACGACCTCGCCGTGGGGCGTGCCGTTATCGCTCATCGTGAGATCGGTCCTGTCGCGTCGCAGTCGTGGTTTCCATGGTGCGCCATCGGCGCGCAAGTGGCCATCGGGTGTGACCTGTCCATCACGCGGCCTTCTTCCCCAGCCAGACGGCGAAGGCGACCATGATGCCGAGCCCGAAGACCCAGACGAACAGGCCCTCGGAGACCGGGCCGAGGTTGCCGAGGTTCATGCCGCCGACGTTCTCCTGCTTGTCGACCGCGTGGAGGTAGGCGACGATGTCGTTCTTGGACTCGGGGGAGATGTTGGTGTCGTTGAAGACCGGCATCGACTGGGGCCCGGTGACCATGGCCTCGTAGATGTGCTTGCCCTCGACGTCGCGCAGGCTCGGCGCGTACTTCCCGCGGGTGAGCGCACCGCCGGAGCCGGCGAAGTTGTGGCACATGGCGCAGTTGACGCGGAACAGCTCGGCGCCCTTGGCGACGTCACCGCCCTTGCCGCTGCTGACGTCGGCGTCCGGGACGGCGGGGCCGGGGGCGAGCGAGGCGACGTACGCCGCGAGGGCGGCGATCTCCTTGTCGTCGAACTGCTTGGGCTTCTGCGGCGCCTGCACGTCGGGGGCAGCCATCGGCATGCGGCCGGTGCCCACCTGGAAGTCGACGGCAGCGGCACCCACGCCGGCCAGGGTGGGGCCGGCCTTGGTGCCCTGGGCCTGCAGGCCGTGGCACGTCGCGCAGTTGGCGAGGAAGAGCTTCTTGCCGTCCTGGATCTGGCCGGCGGCGGCCGGAGCCGCGTCTGCCTGCCTCGGGGAGAGGAACGAGTAGGCGACGCCGGTCACGACGAGGCCGAGCAGCAGGAGCAGGGCGATCGCGGCGGAGTGTCGTCTGCGGGCGGCCAGGGCGTTCACGGGGCGGTCCTGTCGGTGGGGGCGGTCAGGGCGGTCGAGCGGGGGCTCACGTCGGGGGGCGTCACTGCAGCAGGTAGATCGTGGCGAACAGGGCGATCCACACGACGTCGACGAAGTGCCAGTAGTAGGAGGTCACGACCGCGCCCGCTGCCTGCGCGTGGCTGTAGTGACGGGTCGTGAACGTGCGGCCGATGATGAGCAGGAAGGCCAGGAGGCCACCGGTCACGTGGAGGGCGTGGAAGCCGGTGGTGAGGTAGAAGACCGAGCCGTAGGCGTCGGAGGAGAGGGTGATGCCCTCGTGCACGAGCTCGGAGTACTCCAGCACCTGACCGGAGACGAAGATCGCGCCGAAGACGTAGGTGAGGACGTACCACTCGCGCATGCCCCACTCCTTGAGGGACAGCAGCCTCGCGGCGCCGCGGTGCGGCTTGCCATGCTCGGCGGCGTGGACGCCGAGCTGGCACCACACCGAGGAGATCACGAGGATGATCGTGTTGACCGTGGCGTAGGGGACGTTGAGGACGTCGGTCTTCACCTTCCACAGGTCGGGCTCGACCGAGCGGATCGTGAAGTACATCGCGAAGAGGCCCGCGAAGAACATCAGCTCGCTGGAGAGCCAGACGATCGTGCCCACCGACACCATGTTGGGTCGGGAGACCGGACCGTGTCCGGGAATGCTCCCGGCGGAGCGGGAGGGTTCGGAGGTCACTGCGGATGCTGTCGCCACGAGCGCCATTATTGCCCATTCCCCGACGGGCACACCCCCGACCCCCCGGCGGGTGCCGAACCCGGTCTCCGGCGGCTACCGGAAGCGTCCGCACGGGTCCGGACGACGGGCGGGTGGTGGGCGGGTGGCGGCCACTCGACGGTGCGCCGGGCACGCACCGGTAGCATCGGCGCCATGACCGCTTCGCACGCGACCGCTGCCGACACGCCGAACTCCGCGGGCTCCTCGGTCCGCAAGATCTCGGTGCTTCTCTACAGCGACGACCGCACCACCCGTGACGCCGTGCGCGTCAACGTCGGACGGCGTCCCGCGCGGGACGTCGAGGTCGGGACGTGGCGCGAGTGCGCCACCGCGGCAGCGGTCATCGAGGCCGTCGAGTCGTCCTCGTTCGACGTCCTGGTGCTCGACGGCGAGGCCGCTCCCGTCGGTGGCCTGGGGTTGTGCCGCCAGCTCAAGAGCGAGATCTTCCGGTGCCCCCCGGTCCTGGTCCTCACCGGCCGGCCGCAGGACGGCTGGCTCGCGACCTGGTCCCTGGCCGACCTGGCCGTCCCGCACCCGCTCGACCCCATCGCCCTGTCGGCTGCAGTGGCGGAGCTGGGTCGTCGCGGGCGCCCGGCCGCGTCCTGAGCGGGGTGTCCGACCCCGTGGGCACCGCAGGCGCGCCCACTGCGCCCAGTTGGCCCGACCTGCTCACCCGCCTGATCGCCGGCGACCACCTCACGACCGACCAGGCCGCGTGGGCCATGGACCAGGTCATGGGTGGCGAGGCGTCGCCCGTGCAGGTGGCCGGCTTCCTCGTGGCGCTGCGGTCCAAGGGAGAGACGGTCGAGGAGCTGCGGGGACTCGCCGACGTGATGCTGGCCCACGCCAACCGCATCGAGGTCCCCGGCCCGAGCCTCGACATCGTGGGCACCGGCGCCGACCGGTCCAACACGGTCAACATCTCGACGATGTCCGCCATCGTCATCGCCGCCAGCGGGATCAGGGTCGTCAAGCACGGCAACCGCGCGGCGTCCTCGTCCTCGGGCTCGGCCGACGTCCTGGAGGCGCTCGGCGTTAGCCTGACCCTGTCGCCGGAGCGGGTCCGGCAGGTCGCCCACGAGGCGGGCATCACCTTCTGCTTCGCCCAGGCCTTCCACCCGGCCATGAAGCACGCCGCGGCGGCGCGCAGCGGCCTCGGCGTGGGCACGACGTTCAACGTCCTCGGCCCGCTGACCAACCCGGCCCAGCCGACGTATGCAGCGGTCGGCGTCGCCGACCCGCGCATGGCCCCGCTCATGGCCGGGGTCTTCGCCGGGCGCGGCAAGGACGCTGCGGTGTTCCGTGGTGACGACGGGCTCGACGAGCTCACCCTCAGCACGACGTCGAGGGTCTGGTGGGTCAGGGACGGCCAGGTGACCGAGCGCGTGCTGGACCCGCTCGACCTCGGCCTGCAGCGCCAGCCCATCGAGGCCCTGCGCGGCGCCGACGCCGCCCACAACGCGGCCGTGGCGCGGGAGCTCTTCGCCGGCGGTCGGGGTGCCGTCCGCGACGCGGTGGTGCTCAACGCGGGTATCGCCCTGGCCCTGACCGTGCCGGACCGTGGCCCCGGCCACGACGACTTCCTCGCCGACGTGCGCGCGGGGATGGACCGGGCGGAGCAGGCCCTGGACGGCGGTGCGGCGGAGCGGCAGCTCGAGGCCTGGGCCGCGGCGACACGCGCCTGACCGACCCGGTCGGGCCCGTACCGGGCGCGCCGTCAGGACAGCGACGCCAACCAGCTCAGCGCCTGGCGGGCGTTGTCGCGGCGCTGCTCGTAGCGGGCGCCGACCAGCAGCAGCAGGACCCCGAGCGTGCCGAGCGTGAGGAAGCGCGGGGCGTGCAGCGTGTAGGGCCCGAGCTGGGTGACGGCCACGAGAGCCGCCGCGGCGGCGCCGACCACGACCAGCGCCTGCCACCGGCGCCAGGCGCCGAGGACGAGCGCGGCCGTCGCCACGGTCACGGTGAGCAGGGCGCGGGCGAGGTCGTCGGCGACGGCCGTCGCGGCCGCTGACGGCACCAGCGCGACCAGCAGGGCCGGTCCGGCCACGGTCCACGAGCGGTCGCCGAGCTCACGGTGGGACCACAGGCCTGCGGCGAGCAGCAGCAGCGCGAGGGGCAGCGTGTAGGCCTCCAGCCGCGAGACGTGCGCCTCGAGGAGCTCGACCCAGGTCGCCGTGGTGAGGCCCACGACGGCAACCGTGACTACCGCGCGTCGGCGCGGGAGGGCGGCGTACACGACGGCGAGCAGGCCGTACGCCGCGGCGGAGCCGGACGCCGCATGCGGCCAGCCGCGGTCGAGGGCGACGGCCACGGTGGCGACCGCGGCGAGCCCGGCCAGTGCCCCCAGCACGACCTCCTCCTGACGCCCCCGCAACCAGAGGGCCAGGGTCGCGAGCAGGCCGCGCTGAGGGCGAGCAGGAGCCACTGGACGTCCGGGGAGGCGAGGCCGCCCACCAGCCAGAGGGCCCCGGTGCCGCTGACGGCGGACACGCCGGCTGCTGCCGGGCGCAGGCGGGGGCGCAGGACCGCCGTCGCGGCTGCGGCCACGGCACCTGCTGCGAGCGTCGCCGCGGCGTACCCGTCGGCCAGTGGTGCCGCAGCAGCAAGAGCGAGGACGAACGAGAGCAGGGCGACGACCCCCGTGGTCTGCTCGTCGGGCCGTCCGCGGCGGGCGAGGGCGAAGGCGCTGAGCACGGCTGCGTACCCCGTCACGGCGAGGACCTGGGTCCCGGGCGAGCGCATCCCGCCGGCGACGGCGACCGCGAACAGCAGCGCGAGGGCGCTCATGCCGGCCGCGGGAGCCAGCCACCGGGGGCGCAGGACGGCAGCCGCGGCAGCCAGGGCCGCGGTGGCGACGAGGGTGACGACAGTGGCGCCGTCGGAGTGGTGCTCGACCGCGAGCGCGACGAGGACGAGCTCGGCCACCCCCACCTGGACGAGGACCCACAGGTCGCCGAGCGACTGCCGCGCCGGTCGCAGGGCGAGCAGGGCCGTGCCGGCGGCGGCGACGAGCACGGAGAGCAGGGCGGTCCCGGTGGCACCCACCTGCAGGCCGAGCCCGAGCACCGCCGCAGGGCCAGCAGCGGTGCCCACCAGCGCGACCAGGGACAGCGCGCGCCAGTCGCCGGACACCGGCCGGGCGGACCAGTCGGCCCGGACCGCCGCCCGGGAGCCGAGCCGGCCGGCCCGGACGGCGACCACCCGGCGCACGAGGAGGGTCGCGCCGACGCACAGCGCGACGAGGACCGCAACGCACCCCAGGCCACTCGGGCTCGGGCCGGTGAGGCGGTCGCCGAACGGTTCGCGGGCGGCAGCGCGCCCGGCCCCCACGAAGGCGGTGGTGAGGGACACGGCGCTCCAGAGGGAGGCAGGTCCGCCCGCGGCCCGCCGGGTCAGGCCCAGCGAGGCGGGCAGCGCGACGCGGGCCGCACCGAAGGCCAGCGCCCCGAGGAGGGCGAGGGTGGCCGCCACGGCAGGGCCGTGCGCGAACGACACGACTGCCGCCCAGGCGACCGAGGCCGCGGTGAGCGAGGTCAGGGCGTAGGCGGCGATCCGCCGGTCGGTGCGGTGCAGTGCCGCGAGGGCGACGGCGACGACCAGGCCGGTGGCGACCGTGTAGCCCCGCGCCCCGACGTGGTCGAGCCCGAACAGGCCGAAGCGGCGGGCTGCTGCGACATCGAGGAGCAGGAGACCGGACGCGACGAGCGCGAGCGCCTCGGCGCTGCTCGGCAGCCGGCGGCGGGAGACGTAGAGGGAGGTGTAGACGGCGAGGGCGGTGAGGCCGCCCATGACCACCATCTGGCCGTAGGGCCCGATCACGAACCAGGCGAAGGCGAGCGCGATGGACGCGGCCACGAGGACCAGCAGGACCCCGACTGCCAGCAGCGTCTGCTGCGTCGTCCACCGGCGGCGCGGAGCTCCGAGCGGCGCCGGGACCCCCGCTGCAGCGCCTGCTGCGGGCGCCGGTTGGGTCGTCGCGAGCGGTCCCTCTGCGGGTCGCGTCCCGCCGGGGTCAGCGGTGACGGCGTCACGGGCGCGCAGTGCCTGGATCAGGGCGACGCGCTGGGTCTGCAGCGAGGCCAGCTGCTGGTCGAGCTGCCACAGCTGGACGGCCTCGCGGCCGGTCAGCGGCAGGCGGCAGGCGGGGCAGGCCACCGGTGCGGCAGGAAGGGCGGCGCCACAGGACGGGCAGGGGATCGGGGGCATCGGTCCTCCAGGAACGGGCGCGCTGGTGCGCGTGGTGCCCCGAGTGTGGCGGCCGCTTCGCTCCTGCGGATGAGGAGTCGTACTCAGATCGGCCGAACGGCCGTGTGCTCAGTCGCCGTCGAGGCCGAGGCTGAAGGCCGCCTCGAGGTCGTGCTTGGAGTAGGTGCGGAAGGCGATGTGGGTGTTGGTGCCCGTGACGCCCTGGACCTTGTTGAGGCGGCCGGCGATGACGTCGTGCAGGTCCTCGTGGGCCCGGACGCGCACGAGCGCGATGAGGTCGGCGTCACCGGCCACCGAGTAGACCTCGCTGACCCCCTCGAGCTCGGCGATGGCCTCGGCCACCTCGGGGATCCGGTCGACTTCGGCGTTGATGAGGACGATGGCGGAGATCACGCGCCCACTGTATCGGCGCCTGCCGCCGGAGGAGGCGTGGTCGGGCAGCCGCCGCCCTGCAGGGGTGGGTCAGGAGGCCGCGACGAAGACGGGTGCCTCGCGGCGCTCGGCCGGTCCCTCCAGCTCGGCCCGGGCGCCGGCTGCTCCACCCACGGGGCAGGTCCACGCCCCCTCGACGTCGACGATGCGCACCCCGGGCTGCTCCAGCCAGCGCAGTACCTTCTCGGTCTCCTCGGGGATCGCGGCGGGGGCGGGCCACGGAGCGGGGAGGACGACCTCGGCGGTGTCACGGACGGCCCGGACGTAGGGCATCGGGTCGGCGCCCCGGGGTGACACGGTGCTCGCCGCCAGCCGCCCGTGGCGCACGACGACCACCTCCCAGCCGCCCACGGCGGCGGGGCGGGCGGCGACGAGCTCGGGGCTCGCCGCCAGGGGGGCGATGCGCTGCGCGCGCGCCATACCTCGCACCAGGGCGAGGAGGCGGTCGCGCAGGGTGCCGGCGTCCTCGTAGCGCTCCTGGGCGGCGAGGGTGCCCATGCGCGCGCGGAGCGCCTGCACGACGCTGCGCGAGTCGCCGACCAGGGCGTGCTCGGCGTCCTGGACGACCCGGCCGTAGTCGGCGACGCTCTGGGCACCCGTGCACGGGGCGCCGCAGCGCCCCATGTCGGCCAGCGCGCACGAGCCGACCCGGCGGGTGGGGGACAGGCGCTGCACGCACTGCCTCAGCGGGATGACCTCGTGGACCGCGGCGACCGCCGCCTCCGCCGAGGACCGGCTGCCGAACGGCCCGATGTAGCGCGCACCGTCCGGGCGCACCTCGCGCACGATCGACAGGCGGGGGAAGGCCTCGACGGTGAGCTTGACCCAGGTGGCGCGCTCGGGCGTCTTGGACCGGCGGTTGTAGCGCGGCTTGTGCTCCGCGATGAGCCGGAGCTCGCGCACCTCGGCCTCGAGGGTCGTCGCGCACACGACGGGGGTCACGCTCTCGGCGAGCCGCACCATCTCGGCCATCCGCGTGCGGTGCTCAGAGGCCGTGAAGTAGCTGCGGACGCGGGTGCGGATGTTGACCGACGTGCCGACGTAGAGCACCCGCCCGTCGCCGTCCTTGAACATGTAGACACCCGGGGCGTCGGGCAGCCCGTCGGCGAGCCACCGCTTGCGACGCTGGGCGGGGCTCACCCGCGAGGTGTAGCTCGTGAGCTCCTCGAGGGTGTGGACGCCGAGGCTGCCGACGCGACCGATCAGGGCGTGCAGGACGTCGACGGTGGCGCGGGCGTCGTGCAGCGCCCGGTGGTCGGGCGTGGTGTCGGCGCCGAAGAGAGCGGCGAGGGTCGACAGCTTGTGGTTGCGCGCCTCGTCGCGGGAGACGAGCTGGCGGGCGAGGTGGACGGTGTCGAGGACGGTGTGGCGGGGCCACTCGATGCCCTGGAGCTGGGCGGCCATCTTGAGGAAGCCGATGTCGAACCGGGCGTTGTGGGCGACCAGCACGGCGCCCTGCGCGAACTCCATGAACGCCGGCAGGGCCGACTCGATGCGCGGCGCGTCGGCGACCATCGCCGTCGTGATGCCGGTGAGCGCCTGGATGAACGGGGGGATCGGGACGTGGGGGTTGACGAGGGTCTGGAACTCGCCGAGCACCACGCCACCGCGCACCTTGACGGCACCGATCTCGGTGATGGCGGAGTCGGCCGGGCTGCCGCCGGTGGTCTCGAGGTCGACGACGACGAAGGTGACGTCGGCCAGCGCCGTCCCCAGGTCGTCGAAGGTGCCCTGGACCATCTGCATGGGAGTGACGGTATGTCGGTGGTGTGACAGCCCGACGCAGGCGCGCCCGGACGCCCGGTGCCCGGCCGTGGACCGACGTCGGGGCATCGTCGGGGGTGTGGTCGGGGGTGTGGTCGGGGGTGTGGTCGGGGGTGTGGTCGGGGGTGTGGTCGGGGGCGACGTCGGGGGCGTTGTCGGTGGCCTCTCGTAACGTCGTGGACAGGTGGAAGACGTCCACCCGTGGTGCCGAAGAGGAAGGGGTGATCGCGATGATCATCGACTGCCAGAGCTGCCCCGTGCGTGACCTGCACTGTGACGACTGCATGGTCACCGCGCTGCTCACCCCCACGACGTCCGAGCTGCCCCTCGACGCGGCCGAACGCGCCGCCGTCACCCGGTTCGCCGCGGCCGGCCTGGTGTCCGCCCGCGAGGCGGGGTCGGTCACCGCGCGCCGCGAGCCGTGGGCCGCCCACGCGCGCGCCGTCGGCTGAGACGGGCCCGCCCGGTCCTGCGCCTGCCTACGATGGCGACGTGCGACGGAGGGCGGGCTACGGCAACCGGGCAGCGCTGGCAGCGCTGGCCGTCGTCGCGCTCGCAGGGGCGTGTTCATCACCCCCCAGCCCCGCGTCGCCGCCGACCTCGGCCTCCTCGCCGACCCGGCAGAACGCCGCGTCGCCCACGCTCGACCGGGAGGACGCCCTCGCCGCCCTGCTCGCGCGCCGGGCCGCGGCGGTCCGCGCCCACGACCGGGCTGCCTTCGCCGCGACGCTGGACGACCCCGCCTCGGGCTTCGGGCTGCGCCAGCTCGCGCAGTACGACGCCCTCGCGCGGCTCCCGCTGGGGACCTTCGCCTACGGCATCCCCGAACCCGCACCGGCGCTCGGCGCCGACCGGGTGGCCCAGCTCGGGCCCGACGCCTGGGTGGCCAGGGTGGCCGGCCGGTACAGCCTGGCGGGCTACGACACCACCTCGCGCGAGTTCGAGTCCTACTTCACCGCGGTCCGGCGCGGCAGCCGGTGGAAGCTCGCCGACGACACCGACGGCGGCACGCAGGTGCAGCTGTGGGACCTGCCCCGGATGACCGTCCTGCACGGCGCGACGACGCTGGTGGTCGGCTCGGGTCCGGCGAGCAGGCTGCGTCCCTACCTCGCCCTCGGCGACCTGGCCGTCTCGCGGGTCCGGTCGGTCTGGACGTCGGGCTGGAACGCCCGGCTCGTGGTGGTCGTCCCGGCCACCGCGGCCCAGATGGCCGAGCAGGTCGGCCAGGACCCGCGCCAGGTGGCGCAGGTCGCGGCCGTGACGGACGGGCCGATCGCCACCAGCGGTCGCGCCGGGGCGGACCGGGTCGTGGTCAACCCCGGCGCCTTCGCGACGCTGGAGGTGAAGGGCAGGCAGGTGGTGGTGACCCACGAGGCCACCCACGTGGCGGTCCGGGCGACGACCGACCGCCCGGTGCCCCTGTGGCTCTCCGAGGGCCTGGCCGACTACGTCGGCTACCGCGACATCGGGGCGACGCGGGCCCAGGTGGCCGCGGCCCTGCTCGACCGGGTCCGGGCCGGGTCGGGCCCGACCGCGCTGCCGGACGCGGCCGACTTCGACCCGGGTCGCTCGACCATCGCGCCGAGCTACAACGCTGCCTGGCTCGCGGTGTGCCGGATCGTGGACCGCCGGGGTGAGGCCGGGCTCGTGAGGTACTACCGCGCCGTGGCGACGACGCCGCGCGGCGAGCACACGCCCGGTGACGCCGACACGAACGCCAGGGCGGCGTTCCCCGTGGTCCTCGGCACGACGGAGGCCGCCTTCACCCGCGACTGGCTCGCCTACCTGCGCCGGCTGGCGGGTTCCTGACCGTCTTGGCCCGACCCACACGCCTGCGGCGCGGATCTGTGGGCCCTTGGGAAAGCCTTGACCGCGGACCTGCGGAGCGTGGGGGCAGCGGTGGTTAGGAAGGAGTGGTGCCCCGGGCGAACCGCCCTGCGGCACCCGACCTGACACCGATCCCACAGGAGCAAGGACCATGTCGAAGTACCGCCTCACCACCGTCGCCGCAGCCGCTGCGCTCGTCTCCGGCACCGCCTTCGCGGCAGCGCCGGCCACCAGTGCGGCAGCCGGTGCCGTGGGTGCCACCGGTGCCCAGCGCGACCCGGCCGCGACCACCCGGTCGAGCAGCTATCTGCCGAACGAGCGCGAGAAGGCCCAGAACGCCCGCCTGGAGAAGGCCCTGCAGAAGGCGCTCGCAGCAGCGGCTGCGGACCGGGCAGCAGGTCGGGACACCTCCCGGACGGCCGCCGTCACCGTCTACTACGACGACTCGGGCGCCCCGTCCTTCGACTCGCTCATCGACCAGGGTGCGGCGATCTGGAACTCGCGGGTCTCCAACGTCCGCCTCGTCGAGGGCTCGGCGTCCAACGCGAGCCTGTCCTACTACGAGGGCAGCGATCCCAGCGGCTCCTACTACTACGGCAACGGCCACGGCAGCGGCTACGTCTTCCTCGACTACGACCAGGCCAACACCTACGCACCGCTGCGCATCGTGACCCACGAGACCGGCCACGCGCTGGGCCTGCCGGACCGGTACACGCAGCCGTGCTCCAAGCTCATGTCCGGTGGTGGTCCCGGGCCGTCGTGCACCAACCCCTACCCCGACTCGCTCGAGGCGTCGGAGGTGAACTCGTTGTGGGCCAACGGGTTCGCGGCGATCGGAGACCTCGCCAAGGTCGGGTGACCGTACCCGGGCCGCTCAGCCGGTCGAGGGGACGCGCCCACCCTGCGGGGTGGGCGCGTCCTCGTGGGCGCCGGTGGCGGTGCCGGTGGAGGTGCTGGAGCCGGTGGCGATGCCAGAGCCGGCGGTGCCTGCGCCCGAGGTGGCGGGGGTGGCGGGGGTGGGACGGGGCGCTGCGGCCAGGGACAGGACGACGAGGGCACCGACGAGCCAGAACTGGTTGTAGAACGCCTGCTTGTTGACGAGGTTCGCGACGAGCAGCACCAGGGCCAGCCAGCGCAGCAGGTCACCCAGGGGCGGCTGTCGTCGCAGCACCGTCAGCACCACCGCCGCGAGCGTGCCCAGCACCGCGACGCCCGTGACGTAGAAGGGCAACGTCACCCCGAAGGTGTTGAGCGCCAACAGGTAGAGGGTGTTGGCGAACTTGATCGGGTGGAACGACAGCAGCAGCGTGATGGTGTCGTGGACGAAGTCCGGAGGGCTGGCGAGGAACCACGGTGCGATCAGGGCTCCCGTGAGGGCACCGGTCGCGACGGTCCGCCGCCACCCGAACGGTCGCCACACCAGCAGCACCGGCAGGAGCAGGGCCAGGTGCTGCTTGCTGGCGCAGGCCAGGGCGAGGGGGACCACGGCCCACCACGCGTGGCCACGCTGGACCAGTACGGCCCACCCCACGAGCCCGGCGAACAGCAGGGGCTCGGTCCACGCCTGGTCGAGCTGGGTGAGCGTGCCGGGCGCGAGCAGCAGCAGGGCGCCGACCGCGGCGCCGGTCCAGACCGGCGGCAGCGGGTCGGTGCCGGCGGGGTCGGCCGATGACGGCAGGGCGCCCGCGGACCGGGCAGCCGGTACGGGGCGTCGCGTGCCGCCCGCTGCCGGTACGTGCAGCGCGAGGAGGAGGACGCCGACCACGGCGAGCAGCGTCCAGGCCGTCAGCGCCCAGCGGACGTCACCGGCGACCCACCGACCCGGGGCCAGCAGGACCGCGGTCCACGGCAGGTAGGTGAAGGCGTCCTGGATGCCGGGGGAGCCGGTCCAGCGCATGGCGTAGAAGTTCTCGCCGCGGGCCAGGGCGTCACTGGCCTGCTGGAGGGTCACCCAGACGTCGATCCGCGGACGCGGCGAGGAGACCACCGCGGTCGCGGCGGCCACGACGTACGCGAGGACCGCCACTGCTCCGGCCGTCCGCGCGCTGCGCAGGGTGGCGCTCCCGTGGGACCACAGCAGCGCGCCCACGACGAGCGGGCCGACGACGAGCGCACTGGTCGCGACCGCCAGCCCCGTGGGGGCGAGGTAGCTGAAGAGGGGGACGAGCAGGGTGGCCAGGGCCGACCCGGCGAGCATGAGCACGACCGCCGGCCGCGTCAGCTCGACCCGCCAGCCGCGCCACTGCCACAGCGCGAGCGCGAACGTCGCGACGGTGAGCGTGGCCACGATCGGGATGCGGTAGCGCACCACGCTCCACTGAAGGACGGTGAAGAACACCAGCCACGCCACGGCGAACGCGGTGGCGTGGCTGGGTCGGGAGGTCGGCTCGCCGGTGGGCATGCCTAGACCGTAGAGGTCACTCCCGGCCGCCGGCGTACAGGGCCTCCACCTGGTCGTGGAAGTCCTTCATGACGATGTTGCGCTTGAGCTTCAGGCTCGGCGTGAGGTAGCCGTTCTCCTCGGTGAAGTCACCCTCGAGGACGGCGAACTTGCGGATGGACTCGGCCTTGGAGACCGACTTGTTCGCGTCGTCGACAGCAGCCTGAAGTGCCTTGAGGACGGTCTCGTCGGTGCGCGCCTGCTCGAAGGTCACCCCGGCGATGCCGTTGTTCTTCGCCCACGCGGGGTACATCTCCTCGTCGAGGGTGAGGAGCGCGGCGATGAAGGGCTTCTGGTCGCCCACGACGATGCACTGTGAGATCAGGGGGTGAGCGCGGAGCCGGTCCTCGAGCACGGCCGGGGCGACGTTCTTGCCCCCGGCGGTCACGAGCAGCTCCTTCTTGCGACCGGTGATGCGCAGGTAGCCGTCCTCGTCGAGCTCACCGAGGTCGCCCGTGTGGAACCAGCCGTCCTGGACCGCGCCGGCCGTCGCGTCGGGGTTGTTGTGGTAGCGGGCGAAGACGTTGTTGCCGCGGATCAGGACCTCGCCGTCGTCGGCGATGCGGATGCCGACGCCGGGCAGGGGGGCCCCGACGGTGCCGATCTTGACGCGGTCGGGGACGTTGACCGTGGCCGGTGCCGTGGTCTCGGTGAGGCCGTAGCCCTCCAGGACGGTGACGCCGATGCCCCGGAAGAAGTGGCCGAGGCGGGTGCCGAGGGGCGCGCCGCCGGACACGGCGTACATCACCTTGCCGCCCATCGCGGCGCGGAGCTTGGAGTAGACGAGCTTGTCGAACACCTTGTGCCGCAACGACAGCCCGAGGCCCGCGCCGCCGGTGTCCTGCGCGGTCGACCAGGCGATCGCGGTGTCGGCGGCGGTGGTGAAGATCTTGCCCCGGCCGTCGGCGGTGGCCTTGGCCTCGGCCGAGTTGTAGATCTTCTCGAACACGCGGGGCACCGAGAGGATGAACGTCGGCTTGAACTCGCCGAAGTCCTCCAGGAGGTTCTTGATGTCGGCGGTGTGGCCCATCTTGGCCTCGCCGGCGACGCAGAGGACCTGGATGAAGCGGGCGAACACGTGGGCCAGCGGCAGGAAGAGCAGGGTGGACGCGTCGTCGGCCTTGACGACGTCCTTCAGCTTGGTGATGGCGTTGTCGGCCAGGGCCAGGAAGTTGTCGTGGGTGAGCTGAACGCCCTTGGGGCGACCCGTGGTGCCGGAGGTGTAGATGATGGTCGCGGTGCTCGACCGGTCGACCCCCGCGGTGGCGGCGGCGAGCTGCTCGTCGCTCACCCCTGCGCCCGCGGCCTTGAGCTCGGCGATGGCGCCTGCGTCGACCTGCCAGACGTGCTCGAGCCCGGGGAGCTGGTCGCGGACCTCGTCGAGCGTCGCCTGGTGGGCGGGGGTCTCGATCATGATGCCGGACGCCCCGGAGTCGGTGAGGATCCACGCCACCTGCTCGGCCGACGAGGTCTCGTAGATCGGCACGGTCACCGCGCCGGCGGTCCAGATGGCGAAGTCGGTGAGCGTCCACTCGTAGCGCGTCTTGCACATGATCGCGACTCGGTCGCCGGGGGAGATGCCCGCGGCGACGAGGCCCTTGGCCACGGCGCGGACGTCGTCGTTGAACTCCGCGGCCGTGACGTCGACCCAGCGGGTGCCCTCCTTGCGGGAGAAGGCGACGAACGAGGGGTTGGTGGCGGCGTTGCGCGCCGGCAGGTCGGCGAGACTGCCCTCCGTCGTGGGCTCGACGAGTGGGGGCGCGACGTGTTCCTGCACGGAGACTCCTTTGACGGCGGCACTGCCTCGGGCCTCCAGCCTACCCACCGGTAGCACGCACGGGGGAGAGCGGCACCCCGGCCGTACGTGACGTGCGGAACACTGGAGCCGTGAGGTCCCGCCGCATCGACATCGTCGACGAGACCTTCGTCGACGCCGCCCCCGCCCTCGTCCGCGCCCAGCTCGACGACGACGACTGGGCCGACCGGGTGTGGCCGCACGTCCGGCGCCAGGTGGCCCGCGACCGTGGGCTCAAGGGGGTGCGGTGGAAGGTCACCGGGCAGGTGGACGGCGAGATGGAGGTGTGGATCGAGCCGTGGTGGAACGGCGCGGTCGTGCACCACTACGTCCGGGGCACGAGGGGGCCGCGCGCGCCGCGTGACGTGGCCGTCCGCCACACCCTGAGGTGGAAGCGTGCGGTCCACGGACTGAAGGACCGGCTCGAAGGGAAGTCGATGTAGCCTTCGGCGCATGGCCGACCGCACCGAGAGCAGCATCGACATCGCCGCCACGCCCGGCGAGGTCCTCGACGTCATCGCGGACTTCGACAGCTACCCGGAGTGGGCCACCGAGGTCAAGAAGGTCAGCGTGCTCACCGAGGAGGGCGACGGCTGGGCCGACCAGGTGCAGTTCACCCTCGACGCCGGCGCGATCAAGGACACCTACGTCCTCGACTACGAGTGGGACGTGCACGAGGACGGCACCGGGGTGGTCTCCTGGTCGCTCGTCGAGGCGACGGTCCTCAAGGCGATGAACGGTTCCTACACCTTGGCGGCGCAGGGAGCGGAGGGGACCACGGTCACCTACCGCCTCGCCGTCGACGTGAAGATCCCCATGCTCGGGATGCTCAAGCGCAAGGCCGAGAAGGTCATCATCGACACTGCGCTCAAGGAGCTCAAGAAGCGCGTCGAGGGCTGAGCCGGCCCCGGCCGGTCACCGCACCCATGCGCGTCATCCTGTTCACCGGCAAGGGCGGGGTCGGCAAGACCACCACCGCCGCGGCCACCGCAGTGCGGGCGGCCCGCGAGGGCGTCAAGACCCTCGTGATGTCCACCGACGCCGCGCACTCCCTGGGCGACACCCTCGGGGTCGCGCTCGGCGGCCCTTCGGCGGGACTGCCGGTCGAGGTCGAGCCCGGCCTGTCCGCTCTCCAGGTCAGCCCGCCCCTCCTGCTGGGGGAGTCCTGGCGGGTCGTGCAGGACTACCTGCTGTCCCTGCTCGGCACCCTGGGCATCGACCCGGTCGTCGCGGAGGAGCTGACCCGGCTGCCCGGTGCCGAGGAGGTGGCCGCGCTGCTCGAGCTCCGCGCCCAGGTGGAGTCCGGCCCGTGGGACCTCGTCGTCGTCGACTGCGCACCCACCGCCGAGACCCTGCGGCTGCTGGCGCTGCCCGAGGCGCTGGCCTGGCACCTCGACCGGTTGCTGCCCGCCCAGCGCGGCCTCATCCGCACGCTGCGTCCGGCGGCCGCCGCCGCGGCGGGGATGCCCCTGCCCGACGTCGAGGTGGTCGAGGCGGTCACCGGCTGGCAGCGGCAGATGCGCCGCGTCCAGCGCATCCTCACCGGCGACCAGACCTCGGTGCGCCTGGTGCTGACGCCGGAGCGGGTCGTCATCGCCGAGTCGCGTCGCACCTGGACCTCGCTGTCGCTGTACGGGTTCGTCGTCGACGCCGTCGTGGTCAACCGCCTCTTCCCGGACGCCGGGGCAGGCGCGCCTGCGGCCTCCGGCGGCGCGGCGCCCGCCGCGAGCACCGGTACCGAGCCCGATGCCTGGCGTGCCTCCTGGAACGCCGCCCAGCGCACGGGACTCGTCGAGGTGCGGGAGTCCTTCGCGGGCCTGCCGGTCGTCCTCACGCCGTACCTGTCGGCCGAGCCCATCGGCGCCGACGCGCTCGCGAACCTCGCGGAGGCGCAGTACGGCGACGACGCCACCGACCTGCTCGCCCCGGTCGCCCACCGCGGGATGCGGGTGGAGCGGACGGCCGAGGGCTTCACGCTCACGCTGCCACTGCCCCTGGCGCACGCCAAGGACCTGGGCCTGCAACGTCGCGACGAGGAGCTGCTCGTCGTGGTCGGTGAGCACCGCCGTGTGCTCACCCTGCCCGCGGCTCTGCAACGATGCGTGGTCGACGGTGCGTCCGTGCGCGACGGGATGCTGCGGGTCCGCTTCGTCCCCGACGAGGAGGTGTGGCCGCGTGGCTGAGGACACTGACCGCCCCGGACCGCCCCCGGTGGGCTCCGTGGCGGAGGAGGCGGCACGGCTGCTCGACGCCCTCGGCGGCTGGGCAGGCGCGCACGGACAGGCCGCGCGTGAGGCCGCAGCCGACCACCAGGCCGCAGGCGACCACCAGGCTGCAGGCGACCACCAGGCCGCCGGCGACCGCCAGGCCGCAGGCGACCACCAGGACGCCGGCGACCACCAGGACGCCGGCGACGCGGGCGCGACCGAGGATGCAGGCACTTCGGCCTCGTCCGACAGCCACTGCGCGCACTGCGGTGCTGCCCGGGGCACGGGTACGGCCCTGACGTGCCAGTGGTGCCCGCTCTGCCAGGGCCTGGGCCTGCTGCGGTCGGTGCGGCCCGAGACCGTCGACCGGCTGGCCGACCTGGCGGGCGCGTTGACGGTCGCCCTGCGCGACGTCGCGGCCCACGGACGGCGGGGAGCGGGACCCGCGGCGGGAGCGGCCGGGGCACCGCCCGGTGCAGGCACCACACCTCGCCCGGGTCGGGTGCAGGACATCACCATCGAGGACGAGGACCAAGGGAGCGCAACGGTATGACGGTCACGATCGGCGTGGACATCGGCGGCACCAAGATCGCTGCCGGTGTCGTCTCGGTGACGGGGGAGATCCTCGCCCGCAGCCGCCGCGACACCCCCGCGCAGGACCCTGACCAGATCGCCCACGACGTGGCGGCGCTCGTCGCCGAGCTGTCAGGGCCGCGCTCCGACGTCGTGGCCGTCGGCGTGGCCTGCGCCGGGTTCGTCGACCGCACCGGCTCGACCGTCCTCTTCGCCCCCAACCTCGCCTGGCGCGACGAGCCGCTCAAGCGGCGGCTCGAAGCCCTCACGCCGCACCCGGTGATCATCGAGAACGACGCCAACGCCGCGGCGTGGGGCGAGTTCCGCTACGGCGCCGCCCACGAGGCCGACGACATGGTGCTGGTCACCGTCGGCACCGGCATCGGTGGCGGGGTGGTCGTCGACTCCCGGCTGCTGCGCGGTGCCTACGGCGTCGGCGGCGAGCTGGGCCACATGCGCGTCGTCCCCGACGGCATCCGCTGCGGCTGCGGCAACCGCGGCTGCTGGGAGGTCTACGCGTCCGGCAACGCCCTCGTCCGCGAGGCCCGTGAGCTCGTGGCCTCCGGCACCCCGCACGGCGCGGCGCTCTCCGAGGCGTGCGGCGGTGACCCCGCTGCCCTGCGCGGCCACGACGTGACCACGGTCGCGCAGGCCGGTGACGCCGCGGCGGTCGAGCTGCTCGCCGACCTCGGTCGCTGGCTGGGGGAGGGCGCCGCCTCGGTCGCGGCGATCCTCGACCCCGAGCTCATCGTGATCGGCGGCGGGGTGGTCGCCGCCGGTGACCTCCTCCTCGGGCCGGCGCGGGCGGCGTACGGTCGCCAGCTCACCGGACGGGGGCACCGCCCGGTCGCGGACATCGTGCCCGCCGCCCTCGGCAACGACGCGGGCCTGATCGGGGCCGCGGCCCTGGCGGCAGAAGGGATCGGCGCATGAGCGAGCGGCTCGCGGTCGGTATCGACATCGGTGGCACCAAGGTGGCCGGCGGCCTCGTCGCCGAGGACGGCACGGTCGTGGCCCGCGCCCGCCGTGACACGCCGCACCGGTCCAAGAGCCCCGGCGTGGTGGAGAACACCATCGTCGAGGTCGTGAGCGAGCTGCTGGACCTCGCCGAGGACCCCGTGGTCGCGGTGGGCATCGGCGCAGCCGGGTTCGTGGCCGCGGACCGGGCGACCGTCGTCTTCGCGCCGCACCTGTCGTGGCGCGGTGAGCCGCTCGAGGCCAACCTGCAGCGCCGGGTGCCGGTGCCGATCTCGGTCGACAACGACGCCAACGCCGCCGCCTGGGCGGAGTGGCGCTTCGGCGCCGCGCAGGGCGAGACCCACCTCATGATGATCACGCTCGGCACCGGCATCGGCGGCGCGCTGCTGTTCGACGGCCAGGTCGTGCGGGGCAAGTACGGCATCGCCGGCGAGTTCGGCCACATGCAGGTCGTGCCGGGTGGCCAGCGCTGCGAGTGCGGCAACCGCGGGTGCTGGGAGCAGTACGCCTCCGGCAACGCGCTGGTCCGCGAGGCCCGGTCCCTCATGACCGCCAACAGCCCGGTGGCCTCCGACCTGCTCGACCGCGTCGAGGGCGACCCGATGGCGCTCACCGGGCCCCTCATCACCCAGGCGGCCCAGGAGGGCGACCCGACGGCCACCGAGCTGCTCGGCGAGATCGGGCAGTGGCTGGGGGTCGGCATCGCCAACCTGGCCGCGGCCTTCGACCCCGGGACGTTCGTGGTCGGGGGCGGCGTGAGCGCCGCGGGCGACCTGCTGCTCGACCCCGCCCGCATCACGTTCCGCCGCCACCTCACGGGGCGCGGCTACCGCCCGGAGGCGCAGATCGTCGCAGCGCAGCTGGGCAACGAGGCCGGTCTCATCGGAGCAGCCGACCTGGCCCGTCGCGACGCATGAGCACCCTGCGGGTGGCGTCCTACAACCTCAAGGACCTCACCCTCGACCGGCACGCTGCGAGCCGGGTCGTCCGGGCCATCGACCCGGACGTGCTCTGCCTGCAGGAGGTGCCGAGGCGGCTGTTCGCCTCCTGGCGCGTGGCCGCCTTCGCCGCGGAGTGCGGGATGTACTGGTCGGGCCGGCACCGCGGCAGCGGCGGCACCACGGTGTTCACCTCGTTGCGCGTGCACGTGCGCGAGTCCCGGCACCACCGGCTGCGGGTCGCCGTCCTGAAGCGGACCCGCGGGTACGCCGTCATCGCCGTCGCGCCCGCGGGCCATCCGCCGCTCGTGGTGGCCTCGGTGCACCTGAGCCTCGACGCGGCCGAGCGTGAGCGGCACGCCGGGCAGATCCTGCGCACGGTGTCCGGCGGGGGCCCGGTGCTGCTCGCCGGCGACCTCAACGAGGGGGAGACGGGCCGGGCGTGGCAGCGGTTCGCCGAGCCCCTGCGGCTCGTGTCGCCCACCGCGCCGACCTTCCCGGCCACCTCGCCGCGCCGGCTGCTCGACGTCGTGTTCGCCTCGCCCGAGCTCACGGTGCTCCCGCACCGGGAGGTCGCGCTGGACGATTCCGACGTCGTGGCGGCCAGTGACCACCGGCCGGTGTGGGTCGACCTCGACCTGGGACCGGTCGGGCGAGCGGGGTCCTAGACCCTCGCGCCGTTGTCCGGGTCGTCGTGGTCGCGGTCGCGCGGCTGGCGCAGCACGAGCAGGACGAAGCCACCCACGGTCAGGCCGAGGGCTCCGAGGGTCCACCAGTCGCTGACGTCGGGCCGGAACATCACGAGCCACAGCAGCAGCACCGGCCCGGCCACGAGGCCGACGATGATGCCCCAGAACTGGTGGTCCTCCTGCGGCGGCAGCGGGGCAGTCGGGAAGGGCTCGAAGTGCTCGTCGTCCTCGGGGTCGACGAGCTCGGCCGGCTCAGGGTGCTCGGCGTCGTCCTGGGGCTCGGGGTGCTGCTCGGCGCCGCGCCACACCACGAACGGACGGGTCGGCGGCGGGTTGACACCGTGGCCGGGAGCGCCGTCCGGGGAGGGGTCGGGCTCGAGCGGCGGGTTGACGCCGCGGTGCTCGGGCTTGTCCGGCAGCGACTGGACGTCGTCCCAGTGCGCGACGATGTCCGCGAACTGCGCGTCCACGTCCTTGTCGCCCATGGGGGCCTTCCTTCCGGGGGAGCGGACTAGCTCAGCCGCTCGATGAACTCCACCGACTCCCCAAAGATACGTGGCGCGTCATGGTCGAGGGTAGCCACGTGGTAGCTGTCGTGCAGCACCTTCTCCGTGACATCGGTGCTCGAGATCCGGGAGAGCAGCAGCGCCGAGCTCGACGCGGGCACGACGTGGTCGTCGGTGGAGTGCCAGAGCAGCACGGGCTGGGTGATCTCGGGCAGGTCGCGCACCACGGTGGCCCACAGCTTGGTCTGCGACCACAGGGCCTTGAGGGGGACCCGGTCGTAGCAGACCTCGTCCTGCCCCGGCTTCTTGATGTCGTTGCCGATGCCCGGCAGCGAGGGCACGACGGCCTGCAGGACCGGCAGCGCCCGCAGGCGCACGTCCTCGACCTTGTAGGCGGGGTTCACGAGCATGAGCCCGCGCACGCGGGGGCCGTGCTCCTGCGCGAGGCGGGTGGCGAGGGCGCCGCCCATGGACAGGCCCCCGACGAAGACCCGGTCGCAGCTCTCGTCGAGCTCGCGGAACGCGGCGTCCACGGCGGCGTACCAGTCCTGCCAGCGGGTGCGGTTCATCTCCTGCCACGTGGTCCCGTGGCCGGGCAGGCGCGGGACACGGACGGTGTACCCGGCGCCGGCGAGGTGCTGGGCCCAAGGAGTCATGCTGCGCGGGCTCCCCGTGAACCCGTGCGCGAGGACGATCCCGGTGGCGCCCTTGCCGGACCCCTCCCGGGAGCCGTCGTGGGAGTAGGGCTCTGCGCCGGGACGGACGGACACGAGGGGGCTCCTGGAGGGCGGCAGGGGGCAGGATGGAGGGGCGGCACCGGACGACGCCTCGTGGCGTCGGACCCGGCTGGCGCGCATCCTCGCACGCAGGGCGAACGGCGTCGAGAGTGCCGTAGAGTGCACCGCGTCACATGGAGGTGAACGGTTGTTCTACTGGGTTCTCAAGACGGTCGTGCTTGGCCCGATCCTCAAGCTGCTCTTCCGGCCGTGGGTGGAGGGCGAGGAGAACATCCCCGAGGACGGTGCCGCGATCTTCGCGAGCAACCACCTGTCCTTCTCCGACTCGATCTTCCTGCCGCTCGTCGTCCCGCGCCGGATGACGTTCCTGGCGAAGTCGGACTACTTCACCGGCCGCGGGATCAAGGGCCGGCTCACGGCTGCCTTCTTCCGGGGCGTCGGGCAGCTGCCCGTCGACCGTTCGGGCGGCCGCGCGGGCGAGGCCGCGCTGCGCTCCGGCCTGAGGGTGCTGCGCCGCGGCGAGCTGCTGGGCATCTACCCCGAAGGCACCCGCAGCCCCGACGGCCGCCTGTACCGCGGCCGCACCGGTGTCGCGCGGATGGCGCTCGAGGGCGGCGTCAAGGTGCTCCCCGTGGCCATGATCGGCACCGACAAGGCCCAGCCGAGCGGCAAGAAGATCCCACGGCTGATGCGCATCGGGATCAAGATCGGCGCACCGCTGGACTTCTCCCGCTACGAGGGCATGGAAGACGACCGGTTCGTCCTGCGCTCGATCACCGACGAGATCATGTACGAGCTCATGCTCCTGTCGGGGCAGGAGTACGTCGACATGTACGCCACCTCGATGAAGGACCGCATCCTCGCCGCCGCCAAGACCAAGGCTCGGGAGATCCAGGAGGCGGCCCTGCCCGGGTCGGCGGCCAAGGAGCTCGAGGAGGCGCTCGACGCCCACGACGACGAGGCCATCCGCAAGGCCCGCCGCCGCGTGGACGACGCCGCCGCGGACATCGACGAGAACACCGAGCGCGGTGGCGGCCCCGAGGCCGAGGGTGACGAGGACGCTGCCGGCGGACGCCGCCGTCGCCGCGCCAGCTGAGCCGTGAGCGGGGGGCGAAGCCGCGCGGTCGCGCGGGCCGTGGCCGTGCCGGACGGCCAGCCGGATGTCGTCTCCGCGTTCTGGAAGGGCATCGACGTCTTCCGGCCGATCGCGCTGGCGTACGCGGCGTACTCGCTCTGGGACCGGCCCCACGACCTCGTCCGGCCCGCCCTCGGGTGGGCCGTCCTCGCGCTGCTCGGCCTGTGGACCGTGTTCCTCGTCGTCTACCGGCAGCGCCGGCTGTGGCTGGTGGTCGTGGAGCTGGCCCTTGCGTCGGTGGCGATCCTGGCCACCCGGCTCGTCGACTCCGCCGAGGCGATCGAGGCCGGCTCGCGCACGCTGCCGACCTTCTGGCCCGCCGCGGGAGTCGTGTCGGCGGCCGTGCTGCTCGGGCGCCGTGGCGGCATCCCGGCCGCGGTGCTGATCGGCGTCGTGGACCTCGTCGAGGTGGGGAAGGCGACCCCCAACACGGTCAACAACATCGTGCTGCTGCTGCTCATCGGGGCCCTCATCGGCTACGCCTGCGACCTCGCCCGCGAGGGCCACGCCAAGCTTCGTGAGGCGTTGGTGCTCGAGGCCAGGGTGCGCGAGCGGGAGCGGCTGGCGCGCACGGTCCACGACGGCGTGCTCCAGACCTTGGCCTTCATCAACCGCCGCGGCGCGCAGCTGGGCGGCGAGGCGGTCCAGCTCGGCAGCATGGCCGCCGACCAGGAACGCCTCCTGCGTGCCCTGGTGAGCGGTACGACGCCCGACGAGTCGGCCTCGGCCGTGCACGGCGACCTCGACCTGCGCCAGCAGCTGGGGCGGTTCGCCGAGGGCCGTGTGCACCTCGTGGCCCCCGCCGATCCCGTCATGGTGCCTCCGCGTGTCGCGGGCGAGCTGGTCGCCGCGGTGGGTGCGGCACTGGACAATGTGCGCCAGCACGCCGGCGACGACGCCGAGGCCTGGGTGCTGGTCGAGGACGAGGGGGAGGCCGTGGCACTGACGGTGCGCGACAACGGCGTGGGTATGCAGTCCGGGCGCCTCGACGAGGCGGCGGCCGCCGGGCGGCTCGGTGCCTCCTCGAGCATCCGTGGTCGGCTTCGCGACCTCGGGGGAGAAGCGGTGTACTCGGGCCGGCAGGGATCGGGGACGACGGTGACGATGCGGGCGCCCAAGTCGGGCGCCCCGGGGGCAGGGGTGGCATGAGCGAGCAGGTCCAGCAGCACGGACAGCACGACGCCGGCCCGGGGCCGACGCCCCCGCTCACGGTCGTGGTCGCCGACGACCACCCGCTGTGGCGGGACGCCGTGGCGCGCGACCTCGCGGAGGCGGGCATGACGGTGCTCGCCACGGCGGACGACGGCCCGTCGGCGGTCAACCGCACCAAGGCCACCCGGCCCGACGTGCTCGTCCTCGACCTCAACCTGCCGGGGCTGCGCGGCCACGAGGTGTGCGCCGCGCTGGGGTCGCTGGCCACCCGGGTCCTCGTGCTGTCGGCGTCGGGGGAGCAGCAGGACGTCCTGGAGGCCGTCAAGGCAGGGGCCACCGGCTACCTCGTGAAGTCGGCGTCACGGGAGGCGATCGTCGCCGCGGTGGAGGTGACCGCGCGCGGCGAGGCGGTCTTCACCCCGGGCCTGGCCGGGCTGGTGCTGGGGGAGTTCCGCAAGATGTCGACCCAACCGCAGACCGACCCGTCGCGGCCCATCCCCGAGCTGACCGAGCGTGAGACCGAGGTGCTCAAGCTCGTGGCGACCGGCATGTCCTACAAGGAGATCGCGGCCGAGCTGTTCATCTCGCACCGCACCGTGCAGAACCACGTCCAGAACACCCTCGGCAAGCTGCAGCTGCACAACCGCATCGCGCTCGTCCGGTTCGCCATCGCCAAGGGCCTGGACACCCCCACGGCCTGACGGCCAGGGCTGGGAGTCTCGCGCGGCCGCCGGGCGCCCCGGCCGCCAGGCGGTACGGGTGCGCCCCGGAAGGGTTTGCGCCATGGCGGGACCGACGCACAGCGACAGGGGACCAGTGACCGGTGACCGGGATGCGGGCTGGGGGACGGGCCCACGCGGCGCGCACCTATCCTTGACGGGTGAGCACCACGCAGCACCACGACGCCCTCGCCAGCCTCGCGGCCGGCGCCGACCTCCCGGCCGCCCAGCAGCCGGTCTGGCCCGACGCCGCCCGCCTCTCCAGCGCTGTCGCCGAGCTCGCGTCGTATCCGCCCCTGGTGTTCGCCGGCGAGTGCGACGTCCTGAAGTCCCGGATGGCTGCTGCCGCCCGGGGCGAGGCGTTCGTCCTCCAGGGCGGCGACTGCGCCGAGACGTTCGCCGCGGCCACGGCCGACAACATCCGCGACCGGGTCAAGACCATCCTGCAGATGGCGGCGGTCCTCACCTACGGCGCGTCGGTGCCGGTGGTCAAGGTCGGCCGGATGGCAGGGCAGTACGCCAAGCCGCGCAGCAGCGGTGACGAGACCCGCGAGGGCGTGACCCTTCCTGCCTACCGCGGCGACATGGTCAACGACTTCGAGTTCACCCTCGAGTCGCGCACCCCGGACCCGCAGCGGCTCGTGAAGGCCTACCACGCGAGCTCGGCGACGCTGAACCTCGTGCGCGCGTTCACCATGGGTGGCTTCGCCGACCTGCGCCACGTCCACGACTGGAACCGCGGCTTCGTCTCCAACTCCGCCAACAGCCGCTACGAGCGCCTCGCCAAGGACATCGACAAGGCGATGAAGTTCATGTCGGCCTGTGGCGCCGACTTCGACGCCATGCGCACGACCGAGTTCTTCTCCGCCCACGAGGCGCTGCTGCTCGACTACGAGCGCCCGCTGACGCGCGTGGACAGCCGCACCGGCGAGCTGTACGACACGAGCGGCCACTTCATCTGGGTCGGCGAGCGCACCCGCGACATCGACGGCGCCCACGTCGACTTCGTCTCCAAGGTCCTCAACCCCATCGGCGTGAAGCTGTCGGCGAAGGCCGAGGTCGACGACGTGCTGCGGCTCATCGACAAGGTGGACCCGGACCGCGAGCCCGGCCGCCTGACCTTCATCACCCGCATGGGGGCCAGGACGGTGCGCGACGCGCTGCCCACCCTCGTCGAGAAGATCACCGGGTCCGGCGCGCAGGTGACCTGGATCTGCGACCCGATGCACGGCAACACCTTCGAGTCGGCCAGCGGCTACAAGACCCGTGACTTCGAGGACGTCGTCGAGGAGGTGCGCGGGTTCTTCGAGGTCCACCAGGGCCTCGGCACGGTTCCCGGCGGCATCCACGTCGAGCTGACCGGCAACGACGTCACCGAGTGCATCGGCGGCGCCGAGAAGATCCTCGACGCCGACCTCACGAAGCGCTACGAGACCGTCTGCGACCCCAGGCTCAACCACCAGCAGAGCCTGGAGCTGGCCTTCCTCGTCGCCGAGATGCTCTCCAAGGACTGACCCCCGCCGGGCCCGCGGGCCGCACCTCATAGGCTGCGACCATGCCCGCTGCGTACGACGTCGACCTGCTGTCCGACACCCTCACCAGGCCGACGGAGGCGATGCGCCACGCCATGGCCACCGCCGAGGTCGGCGACGACGTGTTCGGCGAGGACCCCACGGTCCGCACGCTCGAGGAGCGGGTCGCCGGTCTGCTCGGGCACGAGGACGCGCTGTTCACGCCCACCGGCTCGATGGCCAACCAGCTCGGCATCCGCCTGCACGTCGCCCAGGGGGAGGAGCTCGTCGCCGACTCGCTCGCCCACGTCCTGCGCGCGGAGATGGGCGCCGCTGCGGTCCTGTCCGGCATCTCCTCACGCTCGTGGGTGGCCCAGCGCGGGCTGCTCGACGCCGCCCAGCCCCTGGCCCTGATGATCCCCGACGGCGGGACCTACCAGGTCAACACCCGGCTCGTCGTCGTCGAGAACACGCACAACTTCGGCGGCGGCACGGTCCAGCCGCTCGACCAGATCGAGGCGCTGCGCGCGGGTACGCAGCCGCGCGGGGTCGCGATGCACCTCGACGGCGCGCGCCTCTGGAACGCCCACGTCGCCACGGGCGTGGGGCTCGCGGAGTACGGGCAGCACTTCGACTCCGTGAGCGTCTGCCTCTCCAAGGGGCTCGGCGCCCCGGTCGGCTCGGTCCTCGTGGGGTCCAGCGACCACATGGCGCAGGCGCGGGTGTGGCGCAAGCGCTTCGGCGGCGGCATGCGCCAGGTCGGCATCCTCGCGGCGGCCGGGCTGCACGCCCTCGACCACCACGTGGAGCGGCTCGCCGACGACCACGCCAGGGCCCACCGGTTCGCGAAGGCGGCGGGGGAGGCGGTCCCCGGCTCGATCGACCCAGCCACCGTGCAGACCAACATCGTGGTGCTCGACGTCTCGGTCACCGGGTGGTCCTCCACCGGGTTCATGGAGGCCGCCGGGTCGCGGGGCATCCGCCTCTACCCGGTCAGCCCCACCGCGGTGCGGCTGGTCTGGCACCTCGACGTCGACGACGCCGGCACCGACCGCGCTGTCGAGGCCCTGGTCCCCCTGCTCGAGAAGGGACCCAGCGCCGCCTGACGGCTGCTCACGCAGGCGGGCCGTTGGGACCGCCTGGATGGTCGAGGTCGTAGGCGCGCGAGAGCTTCTGGGGCACGACCATCCGCCAGGCGTCCACGACCAGCTCCCGGGCCTCGTCCGCGTCGAGCCCTGCCAGCCGGGCGTGGACCCAGTGGAAGCGCAGGTCCGACTCCGAAGGGAGCTCGAACGTGCCCGGGTCTGCGGCCACGAGTGCCGCCCGCTCGTCCTTGGGGTGGGCGAAGCCCATCACCTGCTCGTCGAGGGAGAACGCGACGTAGACGATCTGCCCCACGCGGAACTTCAGGCGGCCCCGCACGCGCACCGGGTAGGAGCGCTCGAGCTCCGCCCCCAGCGCCAGGACGTCCTCGACGGTGGCCACGCCTCAGCCCAGCCGCCGCCGCTCGACCTGACCCGGGCCCGTCACCACGGTGAGGGGCGGCACGTCCCTGGTGACGACGGCCCCGGCACCGATGACGCTGTCGTGGCCGATGGTGACACCGGGAAGGACCGTGGCAGCGGCGCCGACCCAGACGCGGTCCCCGATGGTGATCGGGGCGACCGTGATGAAGTCGTAGCGCTCGGAGGGGTCGACCGGGTGGCCCTCGGTGACCAGGGTGACCCGGGGCGAGATCATCGTCCGGGCCCCGATCGTGATGCCGCCCAGGTCGAGGAACGAGCAGCCGTGCCCCACCGAGGTGCGCTCACCGAGCTCGGCCCCGAGGCCGTGGGTCGCGTGGAAGGGCGGGAAGACGACGGCCCCGGGCGGCAGGGGCCTGCCCATCAGCTCGGCGAGGACGGCGTTGCGGGTGTCCACATCGCCGAAGGGCACCGCGTTGAGGCGTGAGGTCAGCTCCCTGGCGACCTGGATGCGGTCGTGCAGGGCACGCCACTGCGGCGAGCGGATGGGTATGCGCTGCTCCTCGACCATGTCGGTCATGCTCGCAGGTCCCACGGACAGCGCGGTCAGACCTCGTGGTGCAACAGCTCGGCCGGGCGCTCCTGCTCGGCCGAGGCGCCCGGGGTACGGCGCCCCAGGAGCTCCACGACGTACATCGCCGTGAGGACCAACCCACCTCCGAGCAGCATGCGCGCGGTGAGCGACTCCCCACCGAGCAGGACCGCGAAGAAGGCCGCGAAGACGGGCTCCATCGTCATCACGATCGCGGCGCGGGCGGCCGGCATGTGCGACTGGGCCCACGTCTGCGCCCACAGGGCGACGGCGCCGGCGACCAGGGCCATGTAGACCAGCGAGGACCACTGGCCCCCGGTGGAGGGGACGGTGATGCCCCCGGGGAGGGCGCCGACCAGCGTGACCAGGGTGATGACGCACGCCTGCACGGTCGCCAGGCCGGTCGCCGACCGTGCGGTCGACCAGCGACCCAGGCCGATGATGTGCAGGGCGTACAGCGCCGCGGCGGCCAGCGTGAGGCCCTCGCCGAGCCCGACGGACAGACCGCGCAGCGAGAGCACGCCCAGGCCCACCGTGGCGAGGCCCACCGCCAACCAGGTCGACCCGGGGATGCGGTCGCGCAGGAGCACGGCGCCGAGGACCGGGGTCAGCACGACGTAGGTGCCGGTGACGAAGCCCGACACCGACGCGTCGGTGTGCTCCAGCCCCACGGTCTGCAGCAGCTGGGCCAGGCCGTACAGGACGCCGAGACCCACGCCCAGGGTCACCTCGCGACGGGTGAGGGCCAGCGTCTGGCGCCGGAAGACCACGGCCATCGCCGCGGCGGCGATGGCGAAGCGGACGGCGAGGAAGTCGGCCGACGGGACGTGGGCGACCAGGTCGCGGATGAGGAAGAAGGTCGAGCCCCACACCGCCGTCACCGAGACGAGCAGCAGCGTGGCGAGCCGGCTCGCCGGGACCGAGCGCAGCACCGTCGTCAGACGATGACGAGCGTGATGGTGGTCTTCTTCGGCTGCTCGGTGCCCGCGGCGGGGTTCTGGCTGCGGACCGTGCCGAAGATGCCGCCCATGAAGCGGTCGACCTTCACCTGGAAGCCGGCGCCCTCGAGGATCTTGACGGCGTCCGCCTCCTGCTTGCCCTGGACGTCGGGGACCTTGACGAGCTCGGGGCCCTTGGAGACGACGAGGGTCACCTTGTCGCCGCGGTAGAGGGTGCCGCTGGACGGGGTCTGGGTGATGACGCTGCCCTTGGGCACCGTGTCGTCGTTCTTCTGTGCGGTGGCGTCGACCTGGAGCCCGGCGTCGGTGAGGGCCTTGACGGCCTGGTCAGCGGGCTTGCCGGTGAAGTCCGTGACCTCGATCGGCTGCCGCCCCTTGCTCACGACGATGTCGACCTTGGCCCCGCGCTTGAGGGACGTGCCCACCTTGGGGTCGGTGCTGATGACCAGGCCCTGGGCGATCTTCTCGCTGTAGGCCTCGGTCGTCCTGCCCAGGGTCAGCTTCGTGGCGCTCAGCCGCGCCTGCGCCTCGTTGGCGCTGGCGCCGACGACGGGCGGCACGGCATACCGCTCCGGGCCCTTGGACACGGTCACGGTCACGTCCTGGCTGCGTCGCAGCTGGGTCCCCGCGCCGGGGTCGGTGGAGATGACCACGCCCTTGGGGATGGTCTCGTCGAACGCGTCGACCCGCTCAGGAGTCAGGTGGGCCTTCGCCAGGGCGCCCTGGGCCTGGGCGTAGGTGAGGTTGGTGACCCGGGGCACGACGGTGGGGGAGCCGGGTCCGGCCATGAACCACCAGGCTGCGACGCCGGCGACCGCGGCCACGAGCAGGGCCGCGACGACCCAGCCCCACGGCGCGCGACGGCGACGGCCCTCGTCGTCCTCGTCCTGCGCCCACGGGTCGGGCCCGGGGGGAGCGGTCGGGGTGCGATCGACCGGCAGCGCGACCGGGCCTACGGGGCGGGAGTGACGGGCCTCGTGGGAGGGGTCGACGGGCAGGGCGCTCGTGCGCTCGACCGCGACCGTGCTGGCCCCGGGCGCCATGGCCGAGGGGCCCTCCGGCCGCCGGTCGAGCTCGGCCGGGGTGAGCATGGCTCGTGAGCGGCGCACCTGCACGAGGAAGTCGTCGGCGTCGGAGGGGCGCTGGTCGGGGTCGCGTGACGTCGCCAGCGCCACGAGCGCGTCCAGCTCGCCGGGTACGGTGCTCACCCGCGACGAGGGGGCGGGCACCGAGCTGTGGACGTGCTGGTAGGCGATGTGGATCGGGGTGTCGCCGGTGAACGCCTTGGAGCCGGTGAGCATCTCGAACAGGATGAGGCCCGCTGCGTAGACGTCGCTGCGGGCGTCGGCGATGCCGCGCTCCACCTGCTCGGGCGACAGGTAGGCGACGGTGCCGAGCAGGACACCGGTCTGCGAGGTGGACGTCTGGTTGCTCACCGCGCGGGCCAGGCCGAAGTCGGCGACCTTCACGGTGCCGTCGTCCTCGCGCAGGATGATGTTCTCGGGCTTGACGTCGCGGTGGATGATGCCGGCGCGGTGGGCCGCCCCGAGGGCCTGCAGGACCGGGGCCATGATGTCGAGGGCCGCGCGGGGGGTCAGCGGGCCCTCGGCCCGCATCACCTCCCGCAGGGTCTGCCCCGGCACGTACTCCATGGCCAGGAACATGTGGCCGTCGTCCTCGCCCTGGTCGAAGACGGACACGACGTTGGGGTGCGACAGGCGCGCGGCCGACCTCGCCTCACGGCGGAAACGGCTGGCGAAACCCTCATCCTGGGCCAGGTCGCGGCGCAGCACCTTGAGGGCCACGTCACGGTCGAGGCGGGTGTCCAGCGCGAGGTAGACCGACGCCATCCCGCCGTCGGCGATGTGCGACTGGACGCGGTAGCGCCCGTCGATCACCCGACCGAGCAAGGACTCGGTGACACCTGAAGACACCCGCAAAGTGTAGGAGGTCAACGTGGCCAACTGGTGCAGGCGGGTCCGTCGGCCCGGTGGCCGGGCGCACCCGTCCTGCCCCGACCGGCCCCCACGAGCACGCTCAGAAGCGCGCCCGGTGGGCCTTGACCGCCCGCACGTAGCCCTTGGTGTCGGCGTACATGCCGTGGTGCTGCACGGAGTACAGGCCCTGGTAGTAACCGGCGATCGCCTGGTCGAGGCTGGAGGCCGAGCGGGTGAGGGAGCGCAGGATCACGACACCGGCGGTGATGTTGTCCTGCGTGTTGAGCAGGTTGAGGCGTCGCCCCGCCATCTCCGAGGCCCACTGGCCGGAGGAGGGGATGACCTGCATGACGCCGATGGCGTTGGCCACCGAGACCTGGCGCTGGTTCCAGCCGGACTCCTGCCAGCCGATGGCCAGCGCGAGGCGGGGGTCGACGCCGTGGCGGCGGGCCGTGGCCACGATCATGGCGCGGGTCTGGCTGCGGGTGGGGACCCGGGAGTGCGCGAGCGTCGAGCGGTTGCGGCTGGCGGCGTTGACCGTGGTGCTCGGGTAGGTGCGGCCGGCGAACGTGTTGGCGCTGCTGGCCGTCGAGGCCCTGCGCGCCGGGACGCGCAGGTGCTGCCCCACGACGAGGTGGTTGGCGTTGGCCAGGTGGTTGGTCTTGAGCAGCGCGGCCATCGTCGTGCGGTGGCGGACGGCGATCCCGCTCAGGGTGTCGCCGGAGCGCACCGTGTAGATGCTGGTGCGGGCGACCCTGGCCACCGCCACCGTGCGGCGGACCTTGATGGTCTGGCCGGGGTGGATGATGCTGCGCGGACCGAGGCGGTTCCAGGCGTAGAGCGAGGCCAGCGGCGTCCGGGTGCGCGTGGCGATCGCGCCGAGGGTGTCGCCCGAGCGCACGCGGTACCGCGTCGTGGTGGTGCGGCTCGTGGTCCTGGCCTTGCTGGCCTTCGCCGTGGGGCGGTGCGTGCTCGCCGCGCTGCTCCCGGGGATCCGCACCTTCTGCCCGACCTGCAGCACCGAGCGGGTGGACAGGTGGTTGGCCTTGAGCAGGGCAGCCAGCGAGACGCCTCGACGGGCGGCGATGCCGCCCAGGGTGTCGCCGGACCGCACGACGTAGGTCGCCCGGCGGATGGCTGCGGCGCGCGCGGCCCTGACGGCGCGGGCGTGTGCCGCCTCGGCCCCGGCCTGGCCGGCGCTCTTGGGGATCCACAGGCGCTGGCCAATGGCGAGCTGGTGGCCGCCGTGCCGGAGCTTGTTGCGCGCGACCAGGGCACCGGTGGTGGTGCCCCGCCGGTCGGCGATGGCTCCCAGGGTGTCACCGCTGCGCACGATGTAGAGGGTCCAGCCGTACGGGGCGGGCTTCGCCTTCTGGACGACCGCGACGGGGGCGAGGGTCGAGGCCGAAGGGAGCGCTGCGGGAGCGATCACTGGGGACATCGGGGGCTGCCTTTCGGTGGCCGACGCGCGAAGGCGGTGACGGAGGTGCGCGAGGGAGGGATGTGGCGAGTGTGACGAATGTGAAAGGTACACCACTGCGCGTGCCTTATATCGACTTACATCGATGTAATTTGCAATGCCCGCCCCTGCTGGCAGGCTGTCCCCGTGACCGACCTGCCCCCGACCCCGCCCGAGCGCTCCCTCGAAGCCCTCGTCGGCTCCTGGCTCACCGTGCCCGACGTCGCCGAACGGCTCGGCATCCCGCTGTCCGCCGTCCGCCGCCTGCTGGAGGACCGCGAGCTGCTCGGCGCCCGCATCGGTGAGCGCAAGGTCGTCGCGGTGCCCGAGCAGTTCCTCGACGAGGAGGTGTTCCGCCACCTGCGGGGGACCTTCACGGTGCTGGCCGACGGCGGGATGCGCGACGAGGAGATCCTCGAGTGGCTCTTCACCCCCGACGACTCGCTGCGGGTCCCCGGCACCCCGGTCGACAACCTCGCGGCCGGGTTCAAGACCGAGGTGCGGCGACGGGCGATGGAACAGGCCTTCTGACCGTTTCCGTCAGGACTCCGGACCGGCTCCCGGCTCCTGGCTCCCGGCGCCGGAGGGGACGGGGGCTCAGTGCTCCCGGCTGGTCGCGCTGTCGATGAGCTGGTCGAGCACCTCGACGGCGCCGGTGTCGAGCCCGTGCGTCGACTTCAGGGCCATCCGTGCCGTGCCCGCGAGGCGGGAGATGTCGGCCTCGACCGCGTCGACGGCGCCACTGGCGACGATGACCGCGCGGAGTGCGTCGACGGTGGTGGCGTCGAGGTCCGGGTCGCCGAGCCGTGACTCGAGCAGGTCGCGCCCGTGCTCGTCGGCGCCGGCCAGGGCGTGGGCCACCAGGACCGTGCGCTTGCCCTCGCGAAGGTCGTCGCCGGCGGGCTTGCCCGTGGCGGCGGGGTCGCCGAACACCCCGAGCAGGTCGTCGCGCAGCTGGAAGGCCTGGCCGAGGTCGAGCCCGTAGCGGGACAGCGCTGCGAGGTCGTCCTCGTCGGCACCGCCGGCGCTGGCCCCGATGAGCAGCGGGTGCTCCACCGTGTACTTGGCGCTCTTGAAGCGGATGACGCGCTCGGCGCGCTCGACCCGCTCGGTGAGGGGCATGCCGTCCCAGGACCGCACCGACTCCACGACGTCGAGGAACTGCCCGCCCATGAGCTGGGTGCGCATCCGGTCGAAGACGGCGCGCCCTCGTGCGAGGTGCTCGGGCGGCATCCCTGACGTCGCGTAGAGCTCCTCGGTCCAGTTGAGGCACAGGTTGCCGGCGAGGATGGCCCCGGCGACCCCGAAGCGGCCGGCGTCGCCGGTCCACTCCTCCCTGGCGTGCCGCGCCGCGAGGGAGCGGTGGGCGGCGGGCATGCCGCGCCGGGTGTCGCTGTCGTCCATGACGTCGTCGTGGATGAGCGCGGCCGCCTGGAAGAACTCCATGGCCGTCGCCACCCGCACGGCGGCGTCGGAGTCGGGCTGGCCCGCGCCGCGGTAGCCCCAGTAGAGGAAGGCCGCCCGCAGCCGCTTGCCGCCGGTGAGGAGCCGGGCGACCGCGCCGAGGAGCTCCTGCGCGTCGGGACCCACCTCGGCGAGCACGGTCGCCTGGTGGGCGAGCACGTCGTCGACGCACTGCTGCACCCGGTCGCGCAGCTGCGCGGCGTCGAGGGGGCTGGCCACCACGCTCTCCTCCTGGGCCGGTCCGGTCCACTGTGCCGGGAGGGGTCTCCCGGCGGCTCGGCGGCGTCTCACCGTGAGCCGTCCCTGAGCCTACGGCGTGGGGCCTCGACTAGTCTCACCGCCATGGCACTGGGGCAGCCCTCCCGTCTTGCGCGACCGGCGCAGCTCACGCGGTCGATCCCCGGCATGCTCGCGGGGCCCGACCCGTCGATCAGCTTCGAGTTCTTCCCACCCAAGGACGACGCCAGCGAGGCGCTGCTCTGGGACGCCATCCGCCGGCTGGAGTCGGCGCGCCCTGACTTCGTCTCCGTCACCTACGGCGCCGGGGGCTCGAACCAGGACCGTACGGTGCGGGTCACCGAGCGCATCGCCCGCGAGACCACGCTCACGCCGCTGGCCCACCTCACCTGCGTGGGCGCGTCCGTGGCAGCCCTGCGCCAGGTCGTCGGGCTGTACGCCGCGAGCGGCGTCCGCAACATCCTCGCCCTTCGCGGAGACCCGCCGGGCAACCCCGGCGGCGAGTGGGTGCCCCACCCCGAGGGGCTCAACCACGCGACCGACCTCGTCGCCCTGGTGAAGTCCCTGGGCGACTTCACCATCGGCGTGGCGGCCTTCCCGGACGTCCACCCGGCCTCGCCGGGGTTCGACCACGACGTCGAGATCATGGTCCGCAAGGCCGACGCGGGGGCGACCTTCGCAATCACGCAGATGGTCTTCGACGCCGAGAGCTACCTGCGGCTGCGCGACGCCGTCGCCCGTCGACGCCCCGGGCTGCCGATCACCCCGGGCCTGATGCCGGTCACCAACTTCAAGCAGGTCGCCAGGATGTCCCAGCTCATGGGCACCCCGCTGCCCGAGCAGGTCGTGTCCCGGCTCGAGGCGGTGTCCGACGACCCCGCGGCCACGCGGCAGGTCGGCGTGCAGATCGCCACCGAGCTCGCCGAGCGGATGCTCGCCGAGGGGGCGCCGGGCCTGCACTTCATCACCATGAACCGGTCGACGGCGACCTTGGAGGTCCACCGCAACCTCGGCCTGGGCTGAGGGTCCGGCGGGGCCCCGGCCCCTGTCGCGGCCGGAACACACACGAGCCGCGCCTGACCTCCCCTCATGGCCGGCGCGGCTCGTGCTCCACGTCGTCGCGGTCCCCCGAACGCGACGGGCACGAGCCTGCCCGCGGTCGGACAGGGCCGGCATCCGTGCACGTACTCAGATCCACGACCGTCCTGACACGTGCGCTCGCGGTCAGTCGCGGGTCGTGAACCGGCGCAGCAGCATCGCGGCGCCGGACAGGACGGCGACGGCCACGCCGTACACGGTCGCGGTGGTCTCCAGGCCGAGGTGGGGGACCGCGAACCCGGCCGCCACCGCGGGGAGCCCGAAGGCGAGGTAGCTGACGACGAAGACCGACGAGAACAGCTCGCCCCGCTGGTCGGGGCCGACGGTCGGGGTGACCGACCGCATGATGCCGAGGAACGAGGTCCCGAAGCCCGAGCCGGCGACCACGACGGCCAGCAGGAAACCGACGAGGGACCCGAGGTGCATGGTCACGAGCGTCAGGACCGTGCCGAGGGCCAGCATGCCGGTCCCGTACAACGTGACGGCACGGGCCGAGCGGTGCCGGGCGAGGTAGGAGCTCAGGCCCCCGGACCCGGTCAGGAGGGTGACCGCGGCCCCCTGCACGACGTGGTCTCGGCCACCCAGCGAGGCCACGAGAGGAGCGCCCAGGGAGAGGTACAGGCCACCCGTCGCCCAGCCGGCGAGCAGGGCAGGAGCGCTGCGGTTGAAGGCTTTCCGCGCGGCTGTGGGGATCCCCACGTGGGGGCGCAGGGAGCGCAGCCACCCGTCGTGGCGAGGCGAGGTCTCGGGCAGCGCCAGCGCGACCACGGCGAGCACGAGGTAGGCGGCCGTGAGGGTCCCGAATACGACCGGCAGGGCGTGCGGCCACGCGTCGAGGGCCGCCCCTGCGGCCAGGGCGCCCAGCGCCAGACCGGCCATGGGGGTGACGCTGTTGACCGTGGCGGCCAGCCCGGGGCGGTTCGAGGGCTCGAGGTCTACCGCGGCGGCCGACACGGTGGACATCAGCAGGCCCGCGGCGACGCCCTGGACGGCCCGCGACACCATGAGCGTCGTGACGTCGTCGGCGTGCCAGAAGCCGAGCATGCTCACGGCCAGCACGACGAACCCGCCGGCCAGCACCGGCCGTCGGCCGACGTGGTCCGACAGCGAGCCCGTGACGAGCAGGGTCGCGAGGAGGGTGAGCGCGTAGACGCCGAAGATCGTCGTCAACGTGCCAGCCGAGAAGCCGATCTGGGCCTGCAGCACGGGGTAGAACGGCGAGGGTGCGCTGGCGCCGACCATCAGGGCCGTGACGGCGCCCACGGCGGCGACGAAGGCCGGGCCCCGGGGCAGGCGGCGCGGCTCGGGGCCGCCGGCGACGGTGCGCGTCCGCACGGGGGGAAGGGTCTTGGGGAGGGTGCGCTCGACCATGGTGGGACCTCTCGGGGGCGAAGGTTCGATATTTGTCGAACCTTCGCGGCGGCCGAGGCATTCCCGTACCGGCGAAATCCGTTCGAGTATCATCGAACCATGAGTGGGACGCAGGGGCTCGCGCACCCCGACCTCGCGGACGTCGCGCTGACGGACGTGCTGTTCGCGCTGAGCGACCCCGCCCGGCTGCAGATCGTGCGCGACCTCGCCGACGGCCCCCTGGAGATGGCTCAGTGCGGCGCGACCGACCCGGCCCTGCCGAAGTCGACCCGGTCCCACCTCATGAAGGTGCTGCGCGAGGCCGGCCTGATCCGCAACGAGCCGCACGGCCGGCAGCGCATCGTGTCCCTGCGCCGCGACGAGGTCGACGCCGCCTTCCCCGGGCTGCTCGACAGCGTGCTCGCCGGGCGCGACCGCTAGGACGGTCGTCGGCCGCGACGGTCGTCGGCCGCGACGGTCGTCGAGGGCTGCGCTAGGACGGGCCCTCGAGGGGGCGCAGCTCTGCCACCAGGGGGACGATGTCGGCGACCGAGTCGACCACCCGCGTCGGCTGGTAGGGGAACTGGTCGACCTGGTGGGGCCGGGTCGAGCCGGTCATGACCAGGATCGTCCGCAGGCCGGCCTCGAGGCCGCTGATGACGTCGGTGTCCATGCGGTCACCGACCATGACCGTCGACTCCGAGTGCGCGTCGATGCGGTTGAGGGCGCTGCGCATCATGAGCGGGTTGGGCTTGCCGATGTAGTAGGGCTGTCGCCCCGTGGCGGCGCTGATGAGGGCGGCCACCGAGCCGGTGGCGGGCAGGGTGCCCTGCTGGCTGGGACCGCTGACGTCGGGGTTGGTGGCGATGAAGCGCGCGCCGCCCTCGATGAGCCGGATCGCCTTGGTGATGGCCTCGAAGGAGTAGGTGCGGGTCTCACCGAGGACGACGTAGTCGGGGTCACGCTCGGTCATCGTGTAGCCCACCTCGTACAACGCCGTCGTGAGGCCGGACTCGCCCACGACGAACGCGCTGCCGTGCGGTCGCTGGTCGTCGAGGAACTGCGCGGTGGCGAGCGCCGAGGTCCAGATCGCGGCCTCCGGCACGTCGATCCCGCTGGCCAGCAGCCGGGCCCGCAGGTCGCGCGGGGTGAAGATCGAGTTGTTCGTCAGCACGAGGAAGCGGCGGCCGTGCTCGGCGAGGGCGGCGAGGAACTCCGCGGCCCCGGGGATGGCGCTCTCCTCGTGGACGAGGACGCCGTCCATGTCGGTGAGCCAGCACTCGACGGGCCTGGGTCTGGTCATGTCGCCCATTCTGTCGCAGACCGATCACCACTTTGGTGGAGCAGGCGCGCCACCGGCAGGAGGACGCTGGATGTGCACGAAGGAGGTGCCCGTCATGTCACTGGCCACGAGCGCAGTCACGACCCTGCTCCCCGTCACCGACACCGGTCGCGCCAAGGAGTTCTACTCCGACCGGCTGGGCCTGCCGTACGAGGGGACGAACGCAGAGGGGAGCCTGATGTACCGCCTCGGCGGCGGCACCATGCTCTGGCTGCTGCCGAGGGAGACCGGGTCGCAGAACCCGAGCACCGCCCTCACCTGGGAGGTGCCCGACGTCCGGGCCGAGGTCGCCGAGCTCGAGGGCAGGGGAGTGGTCTTCGAGGACTACGACCTGCCCGGGCTGCGCACCCAGGACCACATCGCCGAGATGGAGGGCGAGCTCGCGGCGTGGTTCACCGACCCCGACCACAACGTGCTGTGCATCCACGAGGCGCACCACGCCTGACCGGTGCGCTCAGGCGACCTCGATGGCGTGGCCGCCGGAGACCCGCAGCAGCTCCTCGTAGGTCGTCTCGTAGACGGTGTGGCTGTGGCCCGCCGCCGCCCACACGTGCAGGTAGCGGCTGAGGGAGACGTCGACCACCGTCTGGATCGGCGCGGGGTGTCCGACCGGTGCCACCCCGCCGATGGCGAAGCCGGTGGCGGCACGGACGAAGTCGGCGTCGGCGCGGTCGAGGTGGTCGATGCCGTCGACGAGCTCGGCGACCTTGACGAGGTCGACCCTGTGGGCGCCGGAGGTGAGGACGAGCAGGGGCGTGACGACGCCCTCCTCGTCGTGGGCGCGGAACACGAGTGAGTTGGCGATCTCCGCGGTGGTGACGCCGAGGGCCGCGGCTGCTGCAGCCGCGGTGCGTGCGGCGTCGGGGAGGACGACCACCCGGGGTTCCACCCCGTGCACCGCGAGGGCGGCCAGGACGCGCTGGACGCCGGCGTGCTGGCGCAGGTCACGCGCGGGGGCGCCTGCGTCGGCGGTGGGGTCCGGCGGTGCGGGCAGGCTCATGACGAAACCCTAGGACGGGCCCCGGGTCTCCACCAGAGGTCGCGCAGTTCGTCTCACCCGCCGCCCTTGACGGGCTGTCCGAGGCCGGGTGTACGGTTCTTCTATCGAACACCTGTTCGAATGGTTCCGCAGTGAAGAACCGGATGGCCAGCAGCGTGGACACCACGCACCTGCCGTCCGCGGGACCAGTGTGCGGCTCCGGCCCCCGTGATCGGGCGCCTCGACCCCGTCCCTTCACCGGGCCGGAGCCCGCACCACCTCATCCTGCCCTGCTCGTGACGAAGGAGCCTGCTCGTGGTGCGCCGGTACGAAGAACCCATCGAGGTCCGCCAGTCCGTGCTCGCGGGGCATCCGCTCGCCCGGGACGTGGCAGGGGCCGAGGACGGCGCGAGGTCCGGGGACGTCACGAGCGGTGGGGACGGTGCCGCTCCGCTCGCCGGGCCGGAGGCCTTCGTCTGGCGGGGTCGCCTCTACGTCGTGCGGGCGGTCCTCGACCGCTGGCAGGAGCGGCGTCCGTGGTGGCGGGACGCGCGGGAGCAGGGCAGCGGCGACGTCCTCACCGATGCCCGTGAGCGGCAGGTGTGGCGCGTCGAGGCCAGCGCGGGCCGGTGCGCCGGCGTGGGGGTCTACGACCTCGGCGCCGACCCCCAGGGCCTCGGCACCCCCCACTGGCGCCTCCTGCGCGTGGCGGACTGATGACCGTGATCATGACCACCGACCTGACGACCGGCACGACGACCGGCATCGCCACCGACTCGGCCACGAGCAGCGCCGCAGCCAGCCTCGAGCTGCTCGACCGGTCTCGGCACTCGCTGCTCGAGGCCTGCCAGAGCCAGGAGGTCACCCAGCGCTACCTCCAGGCGCAGCTGGGGGCCCTGCGTGCGGCAGCCGCCCTCGTCGCGGCCCGCGCCACCCCGGACGGCCACCGCGGACCGCGGTCCCTGTGGGAGCTGTTGCCCGCCGTCGCCCCCGAGCTCGCGGAGTGGGCCGGGTTCTTCGAGCTCGTGTCCACCCGTCGCGCCGGGCACCCCGTCAGCGTGCGCGAGGCCGACGACCTGCTGCGCCAGTCCGAGGTGTTCCTCGACCTCGTCTGCCGCAGCCTCGGACTGCCGGTGCAGCTCGCGGCCCACACCGAGGTGCTCGTCCCCACGGCGCTCGCGGGCTCCGTGCCGTCCACGCCATGACCTCCGTCCGGCCGCCGTCCCCTGGCCAGGGGGTGAGCGACTTCGTCCACCTGCACGTCGCCTCCGGCTTCTCCATGCGCTACGGCACCTCGACGCCCGAGGCCCTCGTCGAGCGGGCGGCCCAGCACCGCCAGCCGATCCTCGCGCTCACCGACCGCGACGGCCTCTACGGTGCGATCCGGTTCGTCCAGGCGGCGACGGCCGCGGGCATCGCCCCGGTCCTGGGGGTCGACCTCGCCATCGGCCCCGACGCGCCCGGCGACGAGGGCAGGTACGGCGGGGACGGCAGCGGCGACCCGCGCCGCCCGGGGGCCCCGGCGACCCCGCCGCGCACGCCGGTGCGCGGCGGCACGGACCGCGACCCCCGCCACCCCCGGGTCACCGTGCTGGCCCGGGGCGCCGCCGCGGGGGTCCCGCACGGTGCGGGGTGGGCGGCGCTGTGCCGGCTGGTGACCGAGACCCACCTGCGCGGTGAGCGGGGGACACCCGTCAGCTCCGCCGCTGTCGTCGCCGCCCGGTGCTGGACCGGGGGAGACCGCCGGTCCAGCCGCGACCACGCGAGCCCGCTCGTGGTCCTGCTCGGGCCGGACTCCGACGTCGGGCGAGCGCTGCTGGCCAGGCGCACCGACCAGGCCCGGGCCCTGCTGGCCGCCTGGCGGCGCAGGCTGCCCCCGGACTCGGTGGTCGTGGAGGTGGTCTGCCACGCAGGGCCGGAGGGCACCCCTGCCTCCCGGGCCCACGCGCGCCGGCTGCTCGGGCTGGCCGACGAGCAGGGGGTCCCCGCCGTCCTCACCGCCGCGGTGCGCCACGTCGAGCCGGGGGAGTCGGCAGTGGTCGACGTGCTCGACGCCGCGCGACGGCTCGTCGCCCTCGACACCCGTCACCTCGACCGGGTCACCGACGCGGCCCACCTCGCCTCGACCCCGGTGATGCACACGGTGGCCCTCGAGGTCACCGGTGGCGACCGGGGCCGTGCGGAGGCCCTGGTCGCCCGCACCGTGGGCCTCGGGCTCGCCTGCGCCCAGAGCGCCCGGCACGACCTCGGTATCGGGTCGGTCCACCTCCCCGAGCCCGAGAGGCTGGGCATCGTGCCGGGGGAGAGCCCGCAGGCCAGGCTCGAGCAGCGGTGCCGTGAGGCGCTCGGGAGCCGCTACCCCGGCATCGGGGAGAAGGAGTTCTCGGCCGTCGAGCAGCGCCTCACCGACGAGCTCAAGGTCATCGCCGAGCTGGGCTACCCGACCTACTTCCTCACCGTCGCCGAGGTCGTCGACCTCATCCGGGGGATGGGGGTCCGGGTCGCGGCCCGGGGGTCGGGGGCTGGGTCGCTGGTCAACTACCTGCTCGGCATCAGTGGGGTCGACCCCATCCGCTACCGCCTGCTCATGGAGCGGTTCTGCTCACCACTGCGGGCCGAGCTGCCCGACATCGACATCGACGTGGAGTCGGCGCGCCGCACCGAGGTCTACGAGCGGATCCTCGACCGGTTCGGCGGGGAGCGGGTCACCTGCGTCTCGATGATGGACACCTACAAGGTGCGCCACGCGATCCGGGACGTGGGTGCCGCGCTCGGCCTGCCCCCGACGGAGATCGACGAGATCGCCAAGGCGTTCCCGCACATCCGTGCCAAGGACGCCCGCAACGCCATCGCCGAGCTGCCCGAGCTGCGCTCGCGCGGCCTCGACAGCCCCCGGCTGCGGGCGCTGTTCGACCTCGTCGAGCGCCTCGACGGGTTGCCGCGCCACATCGCGCTGCACCCGTGTGGGGTGATCCTGTCCGACGGCGGCCTGCTCGACCGGACCCCCGTCGAGGCGAGCTGGCTCGGCTTCCCCATGAGCCAGTTCGACAAGGACGACGTCGAGACCCTCGGCCTGCTCAAGCTCGACGTGCTCGGCATCCGCATGCAGTCCGCCATGGCCCATGCCGTGCAGGAGGTGGCCAGGGTCGACGGGGTGCAGGTCGACCTCGACGACCAGGCCCAGGTCCCGCTCGACGACGAGGCCACCTTTCGGCTCATCCGCACCAGCCACACCCTCGGCTGCTTCCAGATCGAGAGCCCAGGGCAGCGCGAGCTCATCGGCAAGTTCGGCCCGCAGCGGTTCGAGGACCTCGTCATCGACATCTCGCTGTTCCGCCCCGGGCCGGTGAAGTCCGACATGATCACGCCGTTCCTCGAGGCCCGCCACGGCTGGAAGGAGGTCAGCTACCTGCACCCCACGCTCATCGAGGCGCTGCGCGAGACCGAGGGTGTCGTGGTGTTCCACGAGCAGGTGCTCATGATCGTCGCCGAGACGACCGGGGTGTCCCTGGCGCAGGCCGACGAGGTCCGGAGGGCCCTCGGCACGCCCAGGGGCCAGCTCGAGATCGAGGCGTGGTGGCGACCTGCCGCCCGGGCCCGCGGCTACGCCCCCGCCGACGTCGACCGGATCTGGGAGGTGCTCAAGGCGTTCGCGTCGTTCGGGTTCTGCAAGGCCCACGCCGCGGCCTTCGCCCTGCCCACCTACCACTCCGCGTGGCTCAAGACCCACCACCCGGCCGCGTTCCTCGCCGGCGTCCTTACCCACGACCCCGGCATGTACCCCAAGCGGCTCATCCTCGACGACGCCCGGTCCCTCGGTATCGCCGTGCTGGGCCTCGACGTCAACGCCTCCACCGGTGACTACCGCATCGAGCGGCTGGAGGGCGCCACCACCCTCGCGACACCGCCCGCGGCGCCGGACTCCCTCGAGTCCTACTGGGCGCCCCGGCCCCCGGCGCACCCGGACCTGCCCGACGCCAGCGGCTACGGCATCCGGTTGTCCTTGGCCGACGTCAAGGGGATCAGCGACGCCGAGGTCGCCAGGGTCGTCGCCGGGCAGCCCTACGCCGGCCTCGCGGACTTCTGGCACCGGGCGCACGTCTCGCGACCCGTGGCCGAGCGACTCGTCCTCGCCGGCGGGTTCGACTCCCTCTACGGCATGGGTGCCCCGGCCGGGCCGACCGGCGCCCGGGGGATGGGTGCGGGTGGGCTCGGGCGCAGGGGGCGCACCACCCGGCGCGACCTGCTCCTGCACGTCGCCGAGCTCGACCGCTACGGCAGGGCGCTGGACCGGTCCGCCAGGCGGGCCGCGCCGCGGCGCGGTCGGGGGAGCGGCCGGGTCCCCCCAGGGGGCCGGCCCCCCAGCGACGGGGTCACGGACGGTTCGGGCGTGCGAGCCCTGGCCGCGGGCCAGTCACAGGCGGCGCTGCCCGTCCAGGACGCGGCCGAGCAGCCGACGCAGCTCACCCTCGACCTCGGTGACCGGCCCGAGCTCACCTCCGGCACCGGCCTGCCCGAGCTGAGCGGTCCCGAGCGCATCCGGGCCGAGCTCGACATCCTGGGCCTCGACGCGAGCGCCCACGTCGTGGAGTTCTACACCCCGATGCTCGACGCGCTGGGGGTCACCCGCAGCCGCGACCTGCTGGGGTCGCGCAGCCGGTCCACCGTCTGGGTGGCGGGGGTCAAGGTCGCGACCCAGACCCCGCCCATCCGGTCGGGGCGGCGGGTCGTGTTCCTGACCCTCGACGACGCCACCGGGCCGGTCGACGCCACCTTCTTCGAGGACGTCCAGGGCCCCTACGCCGCCACGGTGTTCCACTCCTGGATGATGCTCGTGCGCGGCGTCGTCCGGCGGACCGGACCGCGCGGGATCTCGTTGCGCGCCACCGGCGCGTGGGAGCTCACCCCGTTGTGGGAGGCATGGACGAGCGGGGGCCTGGAAGCCGTCCACGCCGCGATGGAGGCCAGCGAGCAGGCTGCCGCCGAGCTCGCCGCGCTCGCCGAGCTGGCGGGGGAGGCCCAGAAGGCAGGCGGTCCGGCCGGGCGCCGGGTCCTCGTGCACGCCTCGGGCTTCCGCCAGTCCCCCTACGCCGACACCAAGCCGCCGGGGGAGGACGTCCGGGGGTCCAGGGCGCTGGCGCAGCACGGTCAGGTGCCGGACGACGGGGTGGGCCGGCTCGTGCCGCCACGCAAGCTGTGGCACTCCAGTCCCGGCAGCTCGGGCCATTAGGGTGGCAGCCACGAGCGCGCCCGACACCAGTGGCCGCGCATGACACCAGCGGCAGAGCAGCAGACCCAGGAGGTGGACCCCGTGGCCGACGAGCAGTGGCGTACACGGCGTGGCGGGGTCGAGACCGCCCTGCGCACCTCCGCGGTGTGGTCGGCCGTCCGCGACCTCCTCGACGCCAAGAGGGCGAGCCGGCAGGCCGACGGCGACCGGCCCCTGCGCGTCCTCGACCTCGGGGGCGGCACCGGTGGGCTCGCCGTACCCCTCGCCGAGCTCGGCCACGAGGTCGTCGTCGTCGACCCCAGTCCTGACGCCCTGGCGTCGCTGTCCCGGCGCAGCGCCGAGCGGGGGGTCGCCGGCCGCGTCACCGCCGTCCAGGGTGACGCAGACTCCCTGGCCGGGATCGTCGGTGACCAGCTCGTCGACCTGGTCTGCTGCCACGGCACGCTCGAGGTGGTCGACGACCCGCAGGCCACCCTCACCGCCCTCGCGGGCGTCGTCGCCCCGGGCGGCCACCTGAGCATCGTCGCCGCGCAGCGCCTGGCCGTCGTGCTGGCACGGGCCCTCGCCGGCCAGTTCGCCCAGGCCCACCAGGCGCTGGTGAGCGAGGACGGCCGCTGGGGCCCGGCCGACCCCCTGCCCCGACGCTTCGACGCGAGCACCTTGCGCGCGATGGTCGAGCAGACCGGCCTGGTCGTGGAGGACGTGCACGGTGTGCGCCTGTTCAGCGACCTGGTCCCCTCGGCCCTCATCGACTCCGACGCGGACCGTGCCGCGCTGCTCGACCTCGAGGCGGCCGCGAGCCGGCACCCCGACTTCGGCTTCCTCGGCGAGCTCGGCGCAGCGGTCCACGTCCTCGCCCGCACGTGAGCCGCCGCCAGTTCACCCTGCCGACGCGCAGTGCGGACCGGCCGCCGGACGACACCGGCTGCACCGTCCTGCACGTCGACATGGACGCCTTCTACGCCTCCGCCTCCCTGCTCAGCAGACCCGAGCTCGTCGGCACCCCGGTGATCATCGGCGGAGGCGGCAACCGTGGGGTCGTGCTGTCGGCGACCTACGAGGCGCGCCGGTTCGGGGTCGCCTCCGCGATGCCGATGTCACGCGCCCGTCGGCTGTGCCCGCAGGCGACCGTCATCGCCCCCGACCACCACCTCTACAGCCAGATCTCGGCGGCGGTGATGGCGACGTTCGACACCATCACCCCGCTGGTCGAGCCGCTGTCGCTCGACGAGGCCTTCCTCGACGTCGCGGGCTCGGTGCGCCGGCTCGGCAACCCGGCGCGGATCGGCCAGCTCATCCGCGACACGATCCACGACGAGCAGGGCATCACCTGCTCGGTGGGGGTCGCCCCGACGAAGTTCGTCGCCAAGCTCGCCTCGGGCCTGGCCAAGCCCGACGGCCTGGTGGTCGTGCCCCGCGACGAGGTCGTCACCTTCGTCCAGCAGCTGCCCGTGGGGGCACTGTGGGGCGTGGGCGACAAGACCGAGGAGACCCTCCTGCGGCTCGGGCTGCACACGGTGGCCGACATCGCCCACACTCCTCTGGACACCCTGCGCCGGGCCCTGGGGGACAGCGCAGGCCCCCACCTGCACGACCTGGCCTGGGGACGCGACCCGCGCGGCGTCGAACCGGTCCGCCGCGAGCGCAGCATCGGCTCGGACGAGACGTTCGAGTTCGACGTCGACGACCCGGCGCACATCCACCGCCAGCTGCTCAAGCTCAGCGACCGGACGGCGGCCCGCGTCCGCGCGGCCGGGATGCTCGGGCGCACCGTCACCATCAGGGTCCGGTTCTCCGACTTCACCACGATCACCCGCAGCAGGACCCTGCGCGACCCCACCGACGTGAGCCGCGAGATCTACGAGATGGCCCGCAGCCTGTACGACGCCCTGGGCCTGCAGCGCGCCCGGATCCGCCTCGTCGGGGTGCGCATGGAGGGGCTCGTCGAGGGTGCGGGTGCCCCCATCCAGGGCCTCCTCGACGAGCCCGAGCAGGGGTGGCGCGAGGCCGACCGGGCCGTCGATCGCGCGAGTGCCCGGTTCGGGGCCGGGAGCGTCCGCCCGGCCAGCCTCATCAGCGACGCGGAGCGTCGTCGGCCAGACGCGGGCCGGGGTGACATGCACCACTGACGGGCGCCCGGACCGGCCTGCCCGAACGGATGGTGCAACCCCCCGCTGCGACATATCCTGAAGACGTCAGCGCGAAGCCACTGACCGGCGACGATGCACCCTCACCGGCGCAACGAATCGGGGGCGTGGCGCGTTGGAGGTCTTGCACGCCGATTTGTCCAGGAGGTCACCGTGCCGCTCTCAGAGCACGAACAGCAGCTGCTTGAGCAGATGGAGCAGGCGCTGTATGCCGAGGACCCCAAGTTCGCCTCGCAGATGCAGGGAGCGGGCGCTCGCGCCGCAGCCCGGCGCCGCGTCGCGATCGGGGTGGTGGGGGTCGTGGCAGGCCTGGCCCTCGTGCTCGTGGGAGTCAACACGACCATGTGGATCGGCGCCGTCGGCTTCGCCCTGATGGTCGCCGCCGTCGCCTTCGCCCTGACGCCGCCGCGACGCGGCAAGGCGGCCCTGGGGACGGTCCAGCCCGACGGCAGCGTGCGGCGCTCGGCGCCGCGCGGCAAGCCCGGCCAGGGTGGCAAGGGCACCAAGGGTGCCCGCTCCGCGGGCTCGTTCATGCACCGCATGGAGGAGCGCTGGGACCGCCGTCGCGACAGCGGCTTCTGAGCACCACCTCCAGCAGCAGGACACAGCCACCGGCACCCCAGCAGCCGGGCACGCGCTGAGGCACGGCGTCAGGTGGTGACGAGGACTCCCACGACCCAGGTCGTCGCGATCGCGAAGCCGGCGAGCAGCTCGATACCGATCGACAGGAAGACCGCCTTGAGGGCGGCACGGGTCGACGTCCAGGCGGTGCCACGGTCGCGGGAGTGACCCAGCTCGACGAGGTAGATCCCGCCCACGAAGCCGACCACGGCCCCGACGACCGGGATGATGAAGAACCCCACGAGCGCCAGCAGGACGGCGAGGAACAGCGTCGACCGGCGCACACCCGCCTCGCGCAGGCGCCGTCCCGGCACGGCGTACTGCAGTCCCATCCCGGCCACGTAGAGCACCGCGCACAGGGCGAACACGCTCCATCCCGCGGCGGACCCGGTGTCGAACGCCCAGATGAGGACGGCCGCGAGGACCAGGAGCAACCCGGGCAGCACGGGGACGACGATCCCCACCAGCCCGACGACGATCAGGATGGCGGGGACCCAGACGGAAGCCTCCATGAGGAGGGTGTCGGGCGCCGGACCTACCGTTCCTCGTCCGGGACGGCGGGCGACTCGTGGAGCCGCTGCGTCTCGTCCTGGATGTCGGCGTGCTCGCGCAGCTTCGGCAGGTGCTCGCGTCCGTGGTGGGCGCAGAACAGCAGTTCCCCACCAGCGTGAAGGCGAGCGCGCACGTAGGCCTGGGCGCCGCAGCGGTCGCAGCGGTCTGCCGCGGTCAGAGAGGGTGCCAGTGCAGTGGTCACGTCAGCCTTCCTTCATTCGTGTCTCGGTGAGACATCCTCCGCCGGTCGGTGGTCGCCCCAGGGGTGGGACCACGTTCCTTCCGGCGCCGGTTGCAACAGTCAAGCACGCCGGGTTCTTCCCTGCCCGCATTGGCCCATGATGTGGGTCACGTCATGTCGCATCGGGTGATTCGGTGCTCGGGTGTCCGGTGGATGGGTGTGTGGGCGCCCCTGTGCCTGCCGGGGCGTCGTGGCCGAGGGGCGCCCCGTCCGTACCGCGTGCCTGCGCGAGCCTCGCGGGGGTCCGGGTTACCCTGCGGGGACCGGTCAGCGACCTGGCCGCCAGAGCACCGAGAAGGGAACCCCGTGGCTGCAGCCACCACCGCGAAGAAGGCCGCGACGACGAAGTCCACCTCGGACTACAGCGCACACCACCTCCAGGTCCTCGAGGGGCTCGAGGCGGTCCGCAAGCGCCCCGGCATGTACATCGGCTCGACCGACGGCCGCGGGCTCATGCACTGCCTCTGGGAGATCATCGACAACGCGGTGGACGAGGCCCTCGGCGGGCACTGCGACCGCATCGAGGTGATCCTCTACCGCGACGGGTCGGTCGAGGTCCGCGACAACGGCCGTGGCATCCCCGTCGACATCGAGCCGCGCACCGGCCTCACCGGTGTCGAGGTGGTCTTCACCAAGCTGCACGCGGGTGGCAAGTTCGGCGGCGGCTCCTACACCGCCTCCGGTGGTCTGCACGGTGTCGGCGCCTCCGTCGTCAACGCCCTGTCCGCACGCCTCGACGTGGAGGTCGACCGGGCCGGCAAGACCTACGCCATGAGCTTCCGCCGGGGCGAGCCCGGCTACTTCCCCGACGTCGCCACGGCCGACAAGGCCCCCGACCACGCCTTCACCCCCTACGAGCGCTCCAGCGAGCTGGCCGTGGTGGGCAAGGCCAGGCGTGGTGTGACCGGCACCCGGGTCCGCTACTGGGCCGACGAGCAGATCTTCCTCAAGGACGCTGCGTTCGACTACGCCGGCCTCGTCTCGCGGGCCCGACAGACGTCCTTCCTGGTGCCCGGCCTCACCATCGTGATCCGCGACGAGCGCCGCGTACCCGGCACCCCCGGCGAGGAGGGGACGCACGAGGAGACGTTCGTCCACGACGGCGGCATCTCCGAGTTCGCGGAGTTCCTGGCCCCCGACGCCGCCGTCACCGAGGTGTGGCGCCTCCAGGGCACCGGGACGTTCACCGAGACGGTGCCCGTCCTCGACGCCAAGGGCCACATGACCCCGACCGAGGTCGAGCGCGAGTGCGGTGTCGACATCGCGGTGCGCTGGGGGACCGGGTACGACGCGAAGGTGAGCTCCTTCGTCAACATCATCGCGACGCCCAAGGGCGGCACCCACGTCGCCGGCTTCGAGCAGGCGCTGCTCAAGGTGTTCCGCAAGCAGCTCGAGGTCAACAGCCGACGCCTCAAGGTCGGCAGCGACAAGCCCGAGAAGGACGACGTCCTCGCCGGGCTGACCGCGGTCGTGACCGTCCGCCTCGCCGAGCCGCAGTTCGAGGGCCAGACCAAGGAGGTGCTCGGCACCAACGCCGTGCGCGCCATCGTCACCAAGGTGGTGGAGAAGGAGCTGACCGAGCGCCTCACCTCCACCAAGCGCGGTGAGAAGGCGCAGGCGGCACTCCTGCTCGAGAAGGTCGTCTCGGAGATGAAGTCGCGGATCAGCGCGCGGCTGCACAAGGAGACCCAGCGGCGCAAGAACGCCCTCGAGACCTCGTCGCTGCCGGCCAAGCTCGCCGACTGCCGCTCGACCGACGTCGAGAAGTCCGAGCTGTTCATCGTCGAGGGTGACAGCGCCCTCGGCACCGCCAAGCTCGCCCGCTCCAGCGACTACCAGGCCCTGCTGCCGATCCGCGGCAAGATCCTCAACGTCCAGAAGGCGTCCGTCTCGGACATGCTCAAGAACGCCGAGTGCGCCGCCATCATCCAGGTCATCGGTGCGGGCTCGGGCCGCTCGTTCGACCTCGACTCCTCCCGCTACGGCAAGGTCATCATCATGACCGACGCCGACGTCGACGGCGCCCACATCCGGACCCTGCTGCTCACCCTGTTCTTCCGCTACATGCGCCCGCTCGTCGAGGCGGGACGGGTGTACGCCGCGGTGCCGCCGCTGCACCGCATCGAGGTCGTCAACAACGGCGCCAAGAAGAACGACCTCATCTACACCTACTCCGAGAAGGAGATGCGCACGACCGTGGCCTCCCTCGGCAAGCGCGGCAAGAACATCAAGCAGCCGCTGCAGCGCTACAAGGGCCTGGGCGAGATGGACGCCGACCAGCTGGCGGAGACGACCATGGACCCGCGGCACCGCACGCTGCGCCGGGTCACCCTGGCCGACGCCGAGATGGCCGAGCGCGTGTTCGAGCTGCTCATGGGCAACGACGTGGGGCCTCGCAAGGACTTCATCGTCGACTCCGCCGCCGAGCTCGACCGCGACCGCATCGACGCCTGAGCGTCGCTCCGGCGGACCACGCCAGGACGGGTACGGCGCACGGACGGCTCCGCGCGCCGTACCCGTTGTCGTTGCCCTGCTTGGTGAACTGCGCCACTGTGGGCGGGAGCAGGGGCCGTGAAGGGCGGCCTCGGCGACCGAGAGGTGCTGCCCATGACCACGACCACGCACGTCGACACGGGGGAAGAACAGACCGAGCTCAAGCGGGTGATGGGGCCCAAGCTCCTGTTGCTCTTCATCGTCGGGGACATCCTCGGCACGGGGGTCTACGCCCTCACCGGTGAGGTGGCCGCCGAGGTGGGCGGTGCCGCCTGGGCACCGTTCATCGTCGCCTTCGGCATCGCGATGATCACCGCGTTCTCCTACCTGGAGCTGGTCACGAAGTACCCCCAGGCCGCAGGCGCGGCGCTGTACACCCACAAGGCGTTCGGGGTGCACTTCCTCACCTTCATCGTGGCCTTCACGGTCATGTGCTCGGGCATCACGAGCGCCTCCACGGCGTCGAGGGCGTTCGCGTCCAACCTCGCCGTCGGGTTCGGCCTCGACAAGGACTCCAACGGGCTGATCCTGTTCATCGCACTGGCCTTCATGGCGCTCATCGCCGCGGTCAACTTCCGCGGTGTGGGGGAGAGCGTGCGTGCCAACATCGTGCTCACCCTGGTCGAGCTGTCCGGGCTGCTGCTGGTGATCCTCTGCGGGTTCTACGCCCTCACCGCCGGCAAGACCGACTTCAGCCGCACGATGGTCTTCGACAGCCCGAGCGACAAGAACGCGTTCCTGGCCGTCACGGCAGCCACCTCGCTGGCGTTCTTCGCCATGGTCGGCTTCGAGGACTCGGTCAACATGGCCGAGGAGACCAAGGACCCGGTGCGCAACTTCCCGAAGATGATGATCACCGGCATCAGCATCACCGGCGTCATCTACGTGCTGGTGGCGCTCTTCTCGGTGGCGGTCGTCCCCGTGGGCGAGCTGGCCGGTTCGGACACCCCGCTGGTCACCGTCGTGGAGCGCGCCGCGCCCGGCGTGCCGATCGACACCCTGCTGCCGTTCATCTCGATGTTCGCGGTGGCCAACTCGGCCCTGATCAACATGCTCATGGCGAGCCGGCTGCTCTACGGCATGGCGCGCCAGGAGGTCCTGCCGCCCTTCCTGGGCAAGGTGCACCGCAGGCGCAGGACCCCGTGGGCCTCGATCCTGTTCACCACGGCGATCGCCTTCGGCCTCATCACCCTGGTGACCCTCAATGCCGATGGCCAGGTGATCGGGGCGCTCGGCGGCACGACGGCCCTGCTCCTGCTCGGGGTGTTCACCATCGTCAACATCTGCGTGCTGGTGCTGCGCAAGGACACCATCGACCGCAAGCACTTCGTCGCCCCGACGGTGCTGCCGGTGCTGGGTGCGCTGCTCTGCGCCTACTTCGTCACTCCGCTGACCGGCCGCAAGCCGATCCAGTACGAGATCGCCGGCTGGCTGCTCGCCCTCGGCGTGGTGCTCTGGGCGCTCACGTGGTTCGCGAACCGTGCCCTGCGCGCCAAGCGCACCTACATCCGCGACCCCGAGGAGCTGGGGGAGAGCGAGGGCACCGTCAACTAGCTGCGGCCGTCGCGACCGCTGCCGGGCACCGTCGACCAGGTGCCCCGCGGCGGTCGCTAGACGGCGAGGGTCTCGGAGACACCCCTGGCCCGCGTACGGGTCTTGACGCCCTTGGGGGTCGGGCGTGCCCGGTCTGCCGTCGCCGGGGGCGCGGTCGAGCCGCGGACCACGAGCTCGACGCCCAGGACCTCGTCGTGCGAGGGGCTCACCTCGTGGCCGTGCAGGGCGGCGAGCATGAGGGCCCCTGCGTGCCGGCCCTGCGCCTCGACGTCCTGGCGGACGGTGGTCAGGTCGAGGATGCGTGAGTGCACGTGGTCGTCGATGCCGATGACGGACACGTCACCGGGGACGTCGAGGCCGCGTCGGCGCGCGGCGCTCATGATGCCGAACGCCATCTCGTCGGAGGCGGCCACGACGCAGGTCGGGCGGTCCCTGCCGGCGAACAGCCTCTCGGCGTGCTCGGCAGCGCCGTCGGCGGTCCAGTCGCACCGCAGGGTCCACTGCGGTCGGACCTCGAGCCCGTGCGCGGTCATGACGTCCGTGAACGCCTGGCGGCGGTCGAAGGGCGTCTGCAGGTGCGACACCGACGTGGGGACCGTGCCGGCGTACCCGATCCGGGTGTGGCCCAGCCCGATGGCGTACTCGGTGGCCATCGCCATGGCGGCCTGGTCGTCGATGCGTACCGACGGCCAGCCGGGCTGCCTGTTGCCGACCGTCACCACCGGCATGCCGAGCCGGTCGAGCAGGTCGCGCTCACCCGGCTCCGGCGGCACGTTGAGGATGATGACGCCGTCCGCGCGTTTCCAGAGCATGCCCTGGGTGATCGGGAGCCTGGTGTCGAAGGTGTGGCCCTCGAGGTCGCAGAGCAGGACGTGGTAGCCCTCCTCGCGCAGCGCCTTCTCGATGCCGGTGATCACCGTGGCGAAGAACCAGCGGCTGAAGTAGGGCGTGATGACACCGATGCCGCGGGTGCGGCCGGAGACGAGCGACGTCGCGGCGGGGGAGGCGACGTAGTGCAGGTCGGCGGCGGCGGCCATCACCCGCTCGCGGGTGCGAGGGCTGACGCGGTCCACCCCTCGCAAAGCGCGCGAGACCGTGGCCACGGACACGCCCGCAGCCTTGGCAACGTCGCCGATGGTCGTCATTACACCTGTCCTGGTGGTGGGGGTGCTGGGCTCAGATCCCCGTGTTCTTGCGGGCCCTCCACACGAGGTACAGCAGGCCGAGGAGGACCGCGAGGAGCGCGGCGGAGAATCCCGCCGGCTCCCCGCGAACCTCGAGGTAGACCGTCTGCACCACGGCCATGAAGGCGAAGAACCCGAGGATGCCGAGCACCATGTCGAGGCGCTGTGCTCGCGCCCGGGCGTTGCCGGTGCCGCTCCCGGGGTTGAACAGTCCCATGGTGCCGAGGGGCCGGCCGGGGCCTAGCCCTTCACCCCGCCCGCCGTGAGGCCGGACACGATGGCCCGCTGGAACACGAGCACCATGATGATGAGCGGCACGGTGACGATCGTCCCGGCAGCCATGACCGCGGTGTAGGGCTCCTGGTGGGGCTGGGCGCCGGTGAACTGGGCGATGGCCACGGTGACCGTCTGGGTCTGGTTGGTCGAGAACTGCTGGGCCAGCAGGTACTCGTTCCAGCTGGCGATGAACGCCAGGATCGCCGTGGTGAACAGGCCCGGTGCGGCCAGGGGCAGCATGATCTTGCGGAACGCCTGCCCGGGCGTGCAGCCGTCGATCCGCGCCGACTCCTCGAGCTCCCACGGCATCTCGGCCAGGAAGGCGGTGAGCGTGTAGATCGTGAGCGGCAGCGCGAAGGAGATGTTCGGGATGATCAGGGCCTGGTAGTTGGCGCCGGAGAGCCAGCCGAGGTCGGAGAACATCTGGAACAGGGGCGAGACGAGCGCGACGCCGGGGAACATCGACGCGCCCAGGATGACCCCGAGCACGGCGTACTTGCCGGGGAACTGCAGCCGGGCCAGGGCGTACGACGCGAAGACGCCGACGAGCATCGCGACGATCGTGGTGACGATGCCGATGATGATCGAGTGGCCGAGCGCAGCCCCGAAGTGGTTGCCACGCGCGGTCGAGAACGCCGTCTTGAAGTTGTCGAGCGTCACGTGGGTCGGCCACGGCGTGCTGTCGAAGGTGTAGCCCACGTCGCGGAAGGCCGTGACGACCATCCAGTAGAACGGTGCGAGGCCCCAGATCACCAGGACGGCCAGGCCGATGTACATCCGGATCTTGGCGTTGCGGTTGCTCCGGAAGTGGATCTCCTGCGCCTCGCTCTGGCCGCTGGTGGGCGGCGCGGTGGTCGAGGCCGTGGTTGCCGCGGTGGTCATCTCAGGCTCCCGTCGAGGTCGCGTTGGCGGCGACAGGGTTGCCCGTCTGGGCGTCCTTGTCCTTGCGGGTGGGGGTTTCGTCCTTGCCCTTCGCCTTCTTCGACGACGGCGGGCGCTGGATCACGTCGGCACCACCGAACTTGATGAACAGGAAGGCGGTGAAGGCGATGAGGAGGAAGACGATGGTCGACAGCGCGGAGGCGCTGTGGAAGCCCTCGTTCTTCTGCTTGATGACGAGCATCGACAGCGACGTGGTGCCACCGGCGCCCTGGGTGAGGATCGCGGGGAGGTCGTAGATGCGCAGGACGTCGAGGGTGCGGAACAGCACCGCGACCATCAGGGGCACCTTGACGAGCGGGAGCGTGATCCGCACGAACGTCTGCCACTTGGTGGCGCCGTCGATCTGGGCCGCCTCGTAGACGTCGCCGGGGATGAGCTGGAGCCCGGCGAGGATGAGCAGGGCCATGAACGGCGTGGTCTTCCAGACGTCGGCGATGATGATCGCGAACTTGGCCGCCCACGGGTCGCTGGTCCACAGCTGGGGGGAGATGCCGACGAAGCCGATGAGCTTGTTGATGATGCCGTCGTAGGCGAACATGAAGAAGAAGAGCTTGGCGGTCACGGCGGTGGGGATGGCCCACGGGACGAGGATCGCGGCTCGGACGAGGCCGCGGCCCTTGAAGTCGCGGTTCATGATCATCGCGAACCACATGCCGAGCAGGACCTCGATGACGACGCTGACGACGGTGAAGAACAGCGTCACCCAGAACGCGTCGTAGAACTGGGCGCCGATGGCGCCGGGCGGGCAGTCCACGTTGCCACACCGCTGGAGCAGCCAGTGGGTGTAGTTGGAGACCCCTGCGCTACCGCCCTCGACGAACAGCCCCGTGGCGGGGTCGAGCCCGGCGTCCTTCTGGAAGGACAGCTGAACGGCCTTGAGCAGCGGATAGATGATGATCACCGACAGGAAGATGATCGTGGGGGCCACCAGCAGGTAGCCCGTGCGTGCCTGGCCTGCGTTGAGGCCCTTGCTCTTCGCCGGCTTCTTCTGAGTCGGACCGGCGGTCGACGCCACACTGCTCATGCCTGCTCCTTGCCCGGAGTGCTGTCTGAAGCGAGTTGGGGGTGGAAGGCGGTGTGGGGGGTGACCCCGACGGGGTCACCCCCCACACCTGGGAAATGCTGGGTTGCTGCGGATCAGCCGCCGGCAGCCGCCTGCATGGCCGCCTGCATGTCCTTGACCGCCTGCTGGGCGGACTTCTGGCCCTGCATGGCCGCGTAGAAGTTCTCCTGGATGGCGTTGGTGACACCCGGGTAGAACGGCGTGACCGGGCGCGACACGGCGTTCTCGATCGAGGTCTTCAGCACGGGCAGGTAGGGGTACTTCTTGACGAGCTCCTGGTCGGCGTAGATCGACTCGAGCACCGGGGCGAGCGAGCCCTTCTCCATGTTGGTCTTCTGCTCCTCGGGGCTGGTGAGGAACTTCAGGAAGTCCAGGGCCGTGGCCTTGTGCTTGGAGTAGGCGCTGATGGCCGCCATGTGACCACCGAGGGTCGAGGTGCCGGGGCCGCTCACGCCGGGCAGCGGGGCGACGGCGAACTTGCCCTTGACCTTGGACGACTTGTCCGTGGAGGCGAGGTTGTAGACGTAGGGCCAGTTGCGCAGGAACAGCAACTTGCCGTCCTGGAAGGCCGCACGGCTCTGCTCCTCCTGGTAGGTGATGGCCTGCTTGGGGATGTCACCGTTCTTGTAGTGGTCGGCGAGGGCCTGCAGGCCCTTGGCGGCCTCGGGGGAGTCGACGGTCGGCTTGCCGGCGTCGTCGACGACCTTGGCGCCGTACGCGTTCATCCACTCGGTCGCGTTACAGGTGCCACCCTCGTACTTGGCGAACTGGCCCGCGTAGCAGTCCATGCCGTTCTTCTTGGCGATGGAGCACATCGACCACATCTCGTCGAACGTCTTCGGCGGCGTCTTCACGAGGTCGGTGCGGTAGTAGAGCATCGCGCCGTCGGAGGACGTCGGGGCCGCGTAGAGCGTCTTGTTGTAGGTCGCGGCCTTGACGGTCGGGGCCAGGAAGCCGGTGGTCGGCAGGGTGAACTTGTCCTTGAGCGGCGTCAGCCAGCCCTTGGCGGCGAACTCGGCGGTCCAGACCACGTCGACCGAGACCACGTCGTAGCTGGGGTCCTTGGCCTGGAAGTGCTGGACCAGGTCGTCGTGCTGCTGGTCGGCCTTGTCGGACTGCTCCTTGACCGTGACCTTCTCGTTGGGGTGGGCGGCGTTCCAGCGCGCGGCCTGGGGGGCGAGAAGGTTGCTGTTGTCCTTGCCCTGGACGTAGGTGATCGGGCCGCGGGAGTCGGCGCCGGACGATGCAGCGTTGTTGCCGCTGTTGCCGCCGCCACCACCGCAGGCGGCCGCGACGAGCGCCACGGACACTGCTCCGGCAAGCACCGTGAAGGTGCGCCGCTTGTTCGATCGGAGGGCCATTCGCCCGCCTCCATTTCTCGCGTCGTGCTGAGGCGGACGTGCCTCGGCGTTGAGGTGAACCGACATCATGTAAACGTTTGCGCTCCCGCTGCGCAATCGGTTCCCGTCGCGAACGCGGTAACGATTGGGTAACTGGGGGCGACCCGTGCGTGAACGTGGCCGGGCTCAGGACCGGACGTGGGTCTCCCAGGCCGAGGCCGCCACCGCGGCCTTCCCGCACGACTCGGGCAGCTCGGTTGGACCTGAACGGCGTTCGCAGTCCACCAGCCACTCCCGCCCGTCGCGGTGGGTGACCGTCACGACCGTCGTCGTGGAACCGGCCGTCGTCACCGTCTCCTCGCGCGCCACGGCCGAGAGTGCGGTCAGGGACGTCTCGCCGACGACCAGCCGGACGTGCGACTCGGCCGCCTGCTCCGCTCCGCCGAGGGGGCTGCGTCCGCGGTCGTGCGCGGGACCCAGGGAACGACGGGGCAGCTCGCCACGGTCGGCCGCGGTCAGGACCTCGGTCGACAGCTCGGTGTCGAGGCGGGCGAACGTGGCGCCGTGGGGGAGCAGCACGCCGGTGGGGGCGAAACGGTGCCCGCCGGTGTGCGAGGCCTCCCACACGCGGCCCGGGGACACCGCAGCGGCGTCCAGGGCGACGGGCCGGCCACGCACCGCGCAGCACACGTCGCGCCGTCCGTTCGTGCACACGAGCAGCACCGGGGCGCTCGGCTCGAGCCCGGGCAGCGTGGCGCGGACACTGTCCCGGTCCCCGCGGGCCAGCGCGTCGAGGTCGACGTCGAGGAGGGTGCGGGGGTCGCCCACACGGGCGACCAGCAGCCACGGGTCCTCGCCGGCCCAGGCGAGGTACGTCGTGTGGCCGGGCTCGTGGGGGTCGTCGGGGTGGCGCCCCGGACGCCGCAGGAGGCTCAGCCGCCCGCCCCTGGAGCTGCAGGCCTGGGACAGGGTCCGGCCCACCTCCGCCGGCAGGTGGGACTCGGTGGCCGCGTCGCGCCCCCACGGGCCGGGCTGCTCCACGGCGACGAAGAACATCGCCCGCGCAGCCGTGCCGTAGGCGCTCAGGCCGGTCCGGTCGAAGCCCACCGAGCAGGCGTCGGGCGCCGGGACGGCGTGGCCGGTCACCGTGGCGGGCCGGCGATGCGGGCGATGGCGGCGGGCGCGGGAGTCCCGGAGCCGTCACGCCTCCCGGTGGGCTCGGGCAGCTCGAGGGCGACGCCGTTGGCGCCGGAGGCGCGTGCCGGGACCGGACCGGCCCAGGCGAGGACGAGCGTGTCCTCGCCCTTGAGGAAGCGGTGGCACCGCACGCCCCCGGTGGCGCGGCCCTTGGCCGGGTACTCCGAGTACGGCGTGGCCTTGATCGAGCCGGGCTCGGTGCCGGGCAGGGCGCCGGAGGATCCCGAGGAGGTGACCACGACCGCGTCGGCGCCCTGGGGGACCGCCCCGAAGAAGGTCACCCGCGCGCCGGAGCCGAGCTTGATGCCGGCGACCCCGCCGGCGGCCCGCCCCTGAGGACGCACGGCGGCGGCCCCGAAGCGCAGCAGCTGGGCGTCGGAGGTGATGAAGACGAGGTCCTCGTCGCCGGACTGCAGCTCCACCGCTCCCACGACCTCGTCGCCGTCCTTGAGCGAGACGAGCTCGAACTCCGGGCGCCCGGGGTAGTCGGTGGTGACCCGCTTGACCACGCCCTGGGCGGTCCCGAGGGCTATGCCCGACCCGTCCGTCCCGAGCCCGACGATGGTGAGCGGCTCCTCACCGGCGGGCAGGTCGACGTACGCGGCGAGCGGGGCGCCCCCGGACAGGCTCGGGGCGCCGTTGGTCGGCGGGAGGGTCGGCAGCTCGAGTGCCGAGAGCCGCACGAGGCGGCCGCGGGAGGTGACGAGCCCGACCTCGCCGCGGGCGGTGGTGCGGACGGCACCGATGAGCGCGTCGTGCTTGCTGCGGGAGCCGTCGGCGGGGATCGGGTCGGCGCCGGTGGTGCGCGCCATGAGCCCGGTCGAGGACAGCAGCACCCAGCAGGGGTCGTCGGCGACCTCGAGCGGCGTCGAGGTCGTGGCCGGGACGCCGGCGGACTCGAGCAGGACCGTGCGTCGCGGGGTGCCGTGCGCCTTGGCCACGTCGGCGAGCTCGGTGGAGACGGTCCTCAGCAGCAGCTTCTCGTCGCCGAGGATGGCCTCGAGCTCCTCGATCTGGCGCTCGAGGTCGGTCTTCTCGGTCTCGAGCTCGATCCGGGAGAACTTGGTGAGGCGGCGCAGCTGCAGGTCGAGGATGTAGGTCGCCTGCGGGTCGGACAGGTCGAACACGTCCATGAGGCGCGCCTTGGCCGTGTTGCCGTCGTCGGAGGACCGGATGACCTGGATGACCTCGTCGATGTCGAGGATCGCGACGAGCAGGCCCTCGACGAGGTGGAGGCGGTCCTTGCGCTTGCCCAGGCGGTACTCGGTGCGGCGGCGCACCACGTCGGTGCGGAAGTCGACGTAGACCCGGAGCAGGTCCTTGAGCCCGAGCGTGCGCGGCTGGCCGCCGACGAGGGCGACGTTGTTGATGGAGAACGACTCCTCCATGGGCGTGAGCTTGTAGAGCTGCTCGAGGACCGCCTCGGGGTTGAAGCCGTTCTTGACCTCGATGACCAGGCGCAGGCCGTGCTTGCGGTCGGTCAGGTCCTTGACGTCGGCGATGCCCTGCAGCTTCTTGGACTGCACGGCGTCCTTGAGCTTCTCGATGACCTTCTCCGGTCCGACGAGGTAGGGCAGCTCGGTGACGACGATGCCCATCCGCCGGGGAGAGGTCTTCTCGATCCGGGTCGTCGCGCGGGTGCGGAAGCTGCCCCGTCCGGTGAGGTAGGCGTCGCGGATGCCGTCGAGGCCGACGATGCGCCCGCCGGCGGGCAGGTCCGGGCCGGGGACGAACTTCATGAGGTCGTCGAGAGAGCACGAGGGGTTGGCGATGAGGTGGCGCGCGGCGCCGATGACCTCGACGAGGTTGTGCGGCGCCATGTTGGTCGCCATGCCGACGGCGATGCCGCTCGCGCCGTTGACCAGCAGGTTGGGGAACGCCGCTGGCAGGACCTCGGGCTGCAGGAGCTGGTCGTCGTAGTTGGGGACGAACGGGACGGTCTCCTCGTCGAGCCCCGTCGTCATGAGCAGGGCCGCCGGGGCCGGGCGTGCCTCGGTGTAGCGGGAGGCGGCCGGGCCGTCGTCGAGGGAGCCGAAGTTGCCGTGGCCGTCGACCAGCGGCAGCCGCATGGTGAAGGGCTGCGCCATGCGGACCAGCGCGTCGTAGATCGCCGTGTCGCCGTGCGGGTGGTACTTGCCCATGACGTCGCCGACGACGCGGGAGGACTTCACGTGGCCGCGGTCGGGCCGCAGGCCCATCTCGTTCATCGAGAAGAGGATGCGGCGCTGCACCGGCTTGAGGCCGTCTCGCGCGTCGGGGAGGGCGCGCGAGTGGATGACGGAGACGGCGTACTCGAGGAACGCCCCCTGCATCTCCTCGCGGACGTCGATGTCGACGATCCGCTCGACGTAGGTCTCGTCGTCAGGCGCGGTCGCGCTCTTGCGGGCCATACCGGGGTGCAACTCCTCGTGGACGCCCCGCGGGCTGCGGGGAACGCCCCCAATCTTGGCCCACGGCTAGACAGCGCCCGGGACCGACTCGCCGGGGCCGGTGCCGAAGGCCCCCCAGTGGACCACCTCCGCCGCCGGTCGCCGACCGCGCCGCAGGCTGGGCGACGTCGTACGGGTCAGCTCGTGGCCGAGGGCCACGACACCCACCAGCCTCCGGTCGGGCGGTATGGCGTGCGCCTCCCGCACCTGGTCGTGCCGCTGCGGGGGCACCCCGAAGAAGAGCGCCCCCAGCCCCTCGTCCACGGCGGTGAGCAGCATCAGCATCGCGGCCATGCCGGTGTCGACGTCCCAGTAGGGGACCGGCCACCGGGCCGGGTCCCGGTCGGTCCAGCCCTTGTCCGGCTCGGCGTAGCGGTCGAGGTAGGCGTCGGGGTGGGACAGGCACAGGACCAGCACGGGTGCCGCGCCCACCCCGCGCAGCCAGGCGTCGGGCTCGCGCTCGCCGTCCGCCGTGGCCGCCCAGAACGCGCCGGTCTGGGCCGGCCCCCGGAGCACGAGGAAGTCCCAGCCCTGGCTGAACCCCGCGCTCGGCGCCCGCTGGGCGGCGTGCAGGACCCGGTCGAGGGACTGTGGGGACACCGGCCGGTCGGGGTCGAAGCGCCGCACCATGCGCCGCCGGCGGACCACCTCTGCGAGCTCCATGGCACCATCCTGTCGCGGAGCGCCACGAGGGCGCTGACAGGATGGTCCCAACCACGCGCGGGGCTGCGGCGTCCACGGGACATGACGACGATGACCGCCGTGGCACTCAGGGGAGGGGTGGGCGTGGCGACGCGGGACCGGGTCGACGTCGAGGCTGCCGTGCGCGAGGTCTACGACGTCCACTACGGGCGCCTCGCCGGCTGGACCGCGCGGCTGGTCGGCGACCACGACCTGGCCCACGACCTCGCGACCGAGGCCTTCCTCAAGCTGTTCCGCGACTTCGCCCGGGTCGACGACCCCCGCGCCTGGCTCTACACCGTGACCGCCAACCTCGTGCGCGACCACTGGCGCAAGCGCGGGCGTGAGGCCCTGGCCTACAACCGCCACGAGGGCGGCCGCGACGACTTCACCCCCGACCCCGACCTGGCCACGACGCTCACGGTGCGCGACGCCGTGCTGGAGCTCCCGGACCGGCTGCGCGTGGTCGTGCTGCTGCACTACTTCGCCGACCTGCCCGTGGCCACGGTGGCCCGCCAGCTCGAGAAGTCCGAGGGCACCGTGAAGCGAGACCTGTTCGACGCCCGCCAGCGGATGGCGAAGACCCTGGGAGGCCTGCGATGAGCCCCGACCCCTTCGAGGACTTCTTCGCGCGTGAGCGCGCCGAGGTCCGGGAGCTGCCCGCCGGGGAGGAGCGCTGGGAGGCGCTGCTCGCCGAGTCGCGGCGACCCCGTCGGCACGGCGCCGTGCTGTGGCTCGGTGCCGCGGCCGCTGCAGCCGTGGTCGCGACGGGTCTGGTGCTCGGCACGGGGCACGGCCCCGGCCTCCAGCAGGCCTCCGACACCGCCTCGACGACCTCCGCGGCCCCCCGGCCCACCGTCACCGTGACCCGGACGGTCACGGCCGCCCCCACCGGCTCGGCGCCGGCCAAGGTCCCCGCGTCGACGGCCACCACGGCGCCGGCCACGACGGCGCCGGGGTCGCAGGTGCTCCCGGTGCCCGCGACGTTCGGGATCGCCTCGATGACCAACGCCGGCGGCGGCCACCTGTTCGCGCTCGGGTCGGCCTCCTGCCCGTCCGGTGGCTGCACCGCTGTCGTCGCCTCCGACGACGACGGCCGCACCTGGGCCACCCGTTCCTCGATCACGGACCTCACGACGAAGGGTCCCCTCTACACACCCGCCGGCTCGCGCCAGCTCGTGGGCGTGCGGTTCGCGACGCCCCAGGTCGGCTACGTGTACGGGGGCCAGGTGCGGCGCACCACCGACGGCGGCCGCAGCTGGAGCCCGGTCGACGTGGGCGGACGCAGGGTGCTGTCCCTCGAGATCGGCGGTGGAACCGCGTGGATGGTGACCGCGGAGCAGTGCCGCCACGGTGCCGCGGCTGCGGACCGGGGTTGCACCGGGCTGGAGGTCTGGTCCTCGCCCGTGACCGGGACACGAGCGACGCGGGTCGAGGCGATGAACCTGGCGTCGCCCGTCGAGTCGGCGTGGGTGAGCATGGCAGGGGCCGACGCGTACGTGAGCGTCGCCTACTTCGACCGTGACGTGCAGACCCTCCCGCGACGGGTCTCCGGCGCGCCGGAGACGCTCGCACGGCCGCAGGGCTGCCCCGACCTCGGTGGTGTGTGGCTGTGGGGGAGCGCCCAGGGCCGTGGCGGCCTGGTCGCGGTGTGCCAGCTCCACGACGCCAAGGACTCCTACGGAGTGGCCACGTCAGGGGACGGTGGGGCCACCTGGTCCTCGGCCCGGCTCGCGCCGGGGCTGGGACCCGTCACCCCTTCAGGCATCTGGATGACGTCGGTCGACCGGGGACGCCTCGTCGCGGTGACCCGGGGCCTGCCGACGAGCGGGGTGGACGACCAGCCGACCGCCCTGGTGGTCAGCCGCGACGGCGGGTCGACGTGGGACACACCGACGGGGATCGACAACTCCCGTGGCTGGTCCTGGGCGGGAGCGGCAGGCGGACCGCTGGTCTACGCGCTCGCCTCGGGGGACGCGGGCTACGCGCTCAGCACCGACTCCGGCGCGACCTTCGAGACGGTCCCGCTGCGGCGCTGACCGCACCCTCCCCGGGCCGGTCCGTCGTGACATGCTTTCCCCCATGACCGAGGCCGCGACGCTGGTTGCGAGTGGGGCCCGATGACCGCGACCCAGGCGCGCCCTGCCGGGTACCCCACGGAGTGGGAGGCGGACGTCGTGCTGCGGGACGGCTCGGTGGCCCACATCCGCCCGATCACGCCGAACGACGTCGACGCCGTCCACCGGTTCCACGCCGGGCAGTCCGACGAGTCGATCTACATGCGCTTCTTCGCGCCCCTGCGCAAGCTCAGCGACCGCGACGTCACGCGCTTCACCAACGTGGACTACCACGACCGCGTGGCCCTGGTGGCGACCGTGCGGGGCGACATCATCGGCATCGGGCGCTACGACCGGATCACCCCCACCAGCGCCGAGGTCGCGTTCAACATCTCCGACTCCTACCAGGGGCGCGGCATCGGGTCGGTGCTGCTCGAGCACCTCGCCGTCATCGCGTGGGAGGCGGGGGTGCAGGAGTTCACCGCGGAGGTGCTCCCGCAGAACCGCAAGATGATCTCGGTCTTCGCCGACGCGGGGTACGAGGTGGCGCGCCGCTTCGAGGACGGCGTGGTCTCGCTCAGCTTCCGCATCCAGCCGACGGAGCGGTCCGAGGCGGTCCGCCTGTCGCGTGAGCACCGCGCCGAGTCGGTCAGCATGCACTCGGTGCTGTTCCCCGACTCGATCGCGGTCGTGGGCGCGAGCCGTCGCACCGACTCCATCGGCCACCACATCCTGGCCAACATCCAGGCCGCCGGCTTCAACGGCGCCGTCCACGCCGTCAACCGCGAGGCCATGGAGGTCCTCGGCCTGCCGGCCCACGCGCGCGTCTCGGAGATCCCCGGCGAGGTCGACCTCGCGGTCGTCGCCGTCCCGGCCGACGAGGTCCTCGAGGTGGTGGCCGACTGCGCCGACGCCGGGGTCAAGACCCTGCTGGTGGTGTCGGCCGGGTTCGCCGAGGCCGGTCCCGACGGCGAGGACCTGCAGCGCGAGCTGCTCGCCACCGCGCGGGGCGCCGGCATGCGCGTCCTGGGCCCCAACTCCTTCGGCGTCATCAACAACCACCCGAGCGTGCGGCTCAACGCCTCGCTGGCGCCCGAGCTGCCGCCGCCGGGGCGTCTCGGGCTCTTCGCCCAGAGCGGGGCCCTCGGCATCGCGGTGCTGGCGTCGGCGGCCAGGCGGGGCCTGGGCATCTCCGTGTTCGCCTCGGCCGGCAACCGCGTCGACGTGTCCGGCAACGACTTCATGCAGTACTGGATCGACGACGAGGACACCGACGCCGTCGGCCTCTACCTCGAGTCCATGGGCAACCCGCGCAAGTTCTCCCGCATCGCCCGTCGGCTGGCGACGACCAAGCCGGTCATCGTGGTGAAGTCGGGGGTGTCGACGTACGGCGTGCCGCCGGGCCACCGGGCGCGCACCACGCGGGTGCGGCCCGAGGCGTTCGACTCGATGCTGCGCCAGGCCGGTGTCATCAGGGTCGAGAACGTCCACCAGATGTTCGACGTGGCCCAGCTCGTCGTGCACCAGCCGCTGCCGCAGGGCAACCGTGTGGCCATCGTCGGCAACTCCGACGCCCTCGGCGCGCTGACCGCCGAGGCCTGCGTCAGCTGGGGCCTGGAGGTCGCCCACGGGCCGGTGTCCCTGCCGAGCGACGCCACGGGGGAGCAGTTCGCCGAGGCGCTCGCGGACGCGTTCGCCGACGCCGACGTCGACAGCGTCCTCACCTGCTTCATCCCACCCCTGGTCACCCAGGACGAGGAGGTCGCCACCGCGGTGCGCGACGCGGCGATCGCGTCCGACAAGCCGTGCCTGGCGACCTTCCTCGGCATGCGCGGCGTGCTCGAGCGGCTCTCGGACCAGCGGGGCGGGGGACGCGTGGAGGTCGTCCCCGCCTACGCCATGCCGGAGGACGCCGTGCGCGCGCTCGCCGCCGCGACGCGGTACGCCGAGTGGCGGGCCCGCGACCACGGGGTGCCGGTCGGACCGGTCGGCATCGACCGCGAGGCAGCCAGCGCCCTGGTCGACCGGGTGCTCGCCGAGGCGCCGGAGGGCCGCCGGCTCACCCACCAGGAGGTCACCGAGCTTCTCGCTGCCTACGGCATCGAGCTGTGGGGCAGCGTCCCGGTGCGCACGGTCGAGGAGGCCGTGGCGGCCGCGAACGCCGTCGGCTACCCCGTGGTCATCAAGTCGGTGGCGCCGCTGATGCGCCACCAGCCCGGCCTGAGCGGCATCCGGGTCGACCTGCGCTCCGACGCCCAGGTGCGCGAGGCGTTCGGTGCCCTGACCGAGCGGCTGGCGCCGCTGTCGGCCAACACCTTCGTCGTGCAGCGGATGGCGACCCCCGGGGTCTCGTGCGTCGTGCGCAGCGACGAGGACCCGCTGTTCGGCCCCGTCGTGTCGTTCAGCATCGCCGGCCCGCCCACCGACCTGCTCGGCGACATCGGCCACCGCATCCCGCCGCTCACCGACGTCGACGTCTCCGACCTCATCTCCTCGGTCAAGGCGTCCCCGATGCTCCACGGCCACCGCGGCGCGGCGCCGGTGCACCGGGCCGCGCTCGCCGACCTGGTCGCCCGGGTCTCGGTGCTCGCCGACAACCTGCCCGAGGTGTCCAGCCTCGTGCTCAACCCCGTCAACGCCCAGACGTCCGGGGTCGACGTCCTCGGTGCCGAGGTGGTCGTCGCCCCGACGACACGCCGGAAGGACCCCGGCCGCCGCAGCCTGACCTAGCCGCCCCGGGCGCCGGCCCTGGCGGCCGTGGCAGGGACCCGGCCCCCGGCGCCATGGGGCCGGGTAGGGCAAGATGGCCGGTATGGGCCCTACCTCCTCGCACCGCTCCGCAGGACGCCTGGCGCTGCCGGACGACCTGACCCGGGCCATCGAGCAGGCCGGCTACTACCCGAGCCTGGTCGGTGACGTCGTGCAGGCCGCCCTCGGCGGCGACGCGGTGGTCTCGCACCTCGTGCACCAGGAGACGACGTTCGACCACGACGCGGTCCGCCGGCACATCACCGTCCTCGCCCTGACCGGCTCGCGGCTGGTCATCGCGCACGCCGACGACCACACCGACGAGCGACCTGGCCACGAGGACGTCGCCACCGCGACCACCGAGAGCGTGCCGCTGAGCGCCGTCCGTGGCGTGATGGTCACCCACGTGGTGTCGCGCCCGCAGGAGTACCAGCCGGGCTCGCTGGGCCGTGAGATCACGCTCACGCTCGGCTGGGGCGCGGTCAGCCGGATCGACCTGATGCCGGCCTCCTGCGCCGACCCCGACTGCGACGCCGACCACGGCTACGAGGGCAGTGTCGCCTCCGACGACATCTCGCTGCGCATCAGCGCCGACGCCGAGGGCGAGACCGCGCTGCAGCAGGCCCTCGACTTCGCCCAGGCCCTCTCGACCAGCATCGGCAGCTAGGGCCGTGCCCACGTCCAAGGCGATGCCCTAGCCCATGCCACACGAGGGACTGTTCCCACCGCGGTACGACGCCGCCGGCCTCGCCGGCGTCCTGCCGGCCGTGGCCGCGAGCCTCGGGGTGCAGCGGTATGCGGGGTCGCTCGCGTCCGTTGGCGCCGACGGCCACGCGGGAGCCCCCGCTGCCGGGCTCGCCGACGGTGACGGCGCGTCGCCGGTCGCCGCGGCGCTGGAGTTCGGCCCGGCGCGCCGTGCCGTCGTGGTCCTCGTCGACGGGCTGGGCTACGAGCTGATCCGTCGCCGCGGTGGGCACGCACCGTTCCTGCGCTCGCTGCTGCCCGCAGCCCACCGCATCAGTGCGGGCTTCCCGTCGACGACGGCGACGTCCATGGGCACGTTCGGCACCGGCCTGCCGCCGGGCAGCCACGGGCTGCTCGGCTACGAGGTGCTCGTCCCCGGCGAGGACCGGCTGGTCAACGAGCTCTCGTGGGAGGACGGCCCGGACCCGCTGCGCTGGCAGCCCCAGGCCACCGTCTTCGAGCACGCCGAGCGCGACGGGGTCGAGGTGACCCGGGTGGGCCCCGCGTTCTTCGACGGCTCCGGGCTGACCATCGCGGCGGTGCGCGGTGGGAGGTTCCGCGCGGCCGACGGGCTCGCCGCCCGGGTCGACGCCTCGCTGGCCGCGCTCAGGGCCGCCAAGCGTTCGCTCGTCTACCTGTACTGGGGCGACCTCGACAAGGTCGGGCACGTCCACGGCTGCCAGTCCTGGGAATGGGGCGACGAGCTCGAGGCGATCGATGCCGAGCTCGCGCGCCTGTGCCGGTCCGTGCCGTCCGACACCGCCGTCTACGTCACCGCCGACCACGGCATGGTGGACGCACCGCACGCCCTGCGCATCGACCTGGCCCATGACCCCGAGCTGGCTGCCGGCGTGCGCCACGTCGGGGGAGAGGCCCGGGCCCTGCAGCTCTACTGCGAGCCCGGTGCTGCCACCGACGTCTTCCACACCTGGACCGAGCGGGTGGCCGAGCGCGCCTGGATCCGCACCCGGGAGGACGCCGTCGCCCAGGGCTGGTTCGGACCGGTCAGCGAGGGCAACCTGGCCCGCATCGGCGACGTGGTCGTGGCCATGCGCGACAACTTCGCCATCGTCGACTCCAGGCGCGCCCGGCCCCAGCTGCTGGCCCTCGTCGGGCTGCACGGCTCTCTGACACCGGAGGAGTCCGCCATACCCCTCTTCCACGTCCCGGCGAAGGACACCGCCTAGGGTGGTCGCTCGTGGCTGAGCTCGTCTTCTTCTCCGGGACCATGGACTGCGGCAAGTCGACCCTTGCGCTCCAGATGGACCACAACCACCGGGCCCGTGGGCGGTCCGGGATCATCTACACCAAGCTCGACCGGGCCGGCACCGACGTGCTGTCCTCACGGCTCGGGCTGTCGACCCCCGCCCACGAGGTGGGCGACGAGCTCGACTTCTGGGACGCCGTCGTCGAGCACGCCACCAGTGGCCTGCGCATCGACTACCTCATCTGCGACGAGGTGCAGTTCTACACACCCGCGCAGGTCGAGCAACTCGCGCGGCTCGTCGACGAGATGGGGATCGACGTCTTCGCCTTCGGCATCACGGCCGACTTCCGGACCCAGCTGTTCCCCGGGTCGCGGCGCATGATCGAGCTGGCCGACAAGGTGCAGGTGCTCCAGGTCGAGGCGCTGTGCTGGTGCGGTCGCCGGGCCACCCACAACGCCCGCGTCGTCGACGGCGCCATGGTCGTCGAGGGCGAGCAGGTGGTCGTCGGCGACACCAAGGCCGGCACCGAGACGCTCGTGGAGTACGAGGTGCTCTGCCGGCGCCACTTCATGCGCCGGATGAACTCCGCCGCCGCACGCGCCGCCGCGTCCTCCCCGGACGTGCTGCCCTTCGACCTGGACCTCTGCCCGGTCCCGCCCTGCTGAGGCGCGACCGTACGGCGTGAGCCGCCGGGCTTGGTCGCGGGGGCTCAGTCGCGGGGCTTGGCCCCGAACATCACGTCGTCCCAGCTGGGCACGCTGCGCCGCCCGGACTTCTTGGCCGGCCGGGGACGGTCGGACGCAGCCTTGACCGGCTTCGGGTCCGGCTCCGGCTCGACGTCCTCGACAGCCACGTCATTGAGGTCCTCGGGCTCCTGCGAACCCGCCTCCGTGACGTCCTCGGGGACGACATCCTCGCGGGCCGCTCCGGCAAGGCCGGCGTCCGTCGCCGTGTGCTCCTCGAGGTCGTGGTGCTCGAGGTCCTGGTGCTCGGTGCCGGGGTCCTCGACGGCCTCGTCAGCGAGGTCGTCGGCCTCGGCAGCAGCGGCGGGCAGGACGTCGTCACCCACCGAGCCCGTGCCGGGCGTGGGGTCGAGGGGGTGTGGCCCACGGGCCGCCGGCGGGGGCGGCATGGTCTCGGGGTCGTAGGCGAGGTCCTCGAGGGGGAGGGCGTCCTCGCGCGGTGACGCGTCGCCGGGGGTCTGGGACGGCTGGCCCTTGCGACGGCGCGGGCGTCCCCGGTGCGAGGCACGCTCCCGCATGGCGCTCATCAGGTCGAGGGGCTCCTCGCCGCGCGGCGGCGCCGGACGGCGAGGGCTGCTGGCCTGGACGCCACCCTCGGCCTCCACGTCGTACACGGTCGTGGCGCGCACGGGCGTCGACACCAGGTGCGGGGTCGGCAGGGGAGAGGCACCGCCTGCGGTGTCCTCCTCGCTGAGCCAGCGGGCCTCGTCGTCGGAGGCGGTCACGGTGCGGGCCTGGACGTCGAACTGCCAGCGCGCCTGCCGCTCCCGTCCGCCGGCCGGGAAGGTCAGCACGACGGTCCACTCGCCGCTCTCGCTGCGGGCGGAGTCCCACTCGGCGGAGGCGGGGTCGACGCCGCGCCCGGACAGGCGGGTGCTGACCCTGGCGGACAGGGTGGGGGTCGTGGAGCCGGCGCCGCCACGGCCGCGGAGGCGTACGGCGCGGGCCAGCCCGGCGACGTACTCGCGCTCGGCGAGGATCGGTCCCTCGTAGCGGCGGACCTTCTCCACCGGCCAGCCCGAGCGGTCGGCGACCTCCTCGGCGCTGAGGCCGGCGCGGATCATCGCCTGGACGTCGCGCGGGCGCAGGCCGCCGTCGATCTCGATCTGCAGCTGGCCGAGGCGCGGCCGGTCGCGGCGCACCGCCGCTCGCAGGGGTTCGTCGAGGGGAACGCCGTACTGCTCGCCCTCCGCGTCGGACAGCAGCAACCGCTGGCCGTCCTCATGGACACCGATCAGCCGCAGGTCGCGCATTGCCTTCTCCCGTATCGCCACATCAGGGTGGACTCTGCCACCCCCGACCTCGCCGAGGAAGCGACCACGCCGCGAGGGTACTTTTGACTCGCGATGCTCACCCTCGACACCCACCTCCAGCTGGCCCTCGACCTGGTCGGCGTCTTCGCGTTCGCCCTGTCCGGTGGGCTGGTGGCGGTGAAGAAGCGGCTCGACCTCTTCGGGGTGCTCGTCCTCGCCGGCGCCGCCGCCCTCGGTGGCGGCGTGCTGCGCGACCTCCTCATCGGCCACACACCCCCGGTGGGCATCTCCGACTGGCGCCTGCTGACCAGCGCCCTGGTCGCGGGCCTGGTCACCTTCCTCTACCACCCGGGTGTGGAGCGCATCTCGCGCTTCGTCCGGGTCCTCGACGCGGCGGGCCTCGCGGTCTTCGCCATCGGCGGCTCACTCAAGGCGCTCGGCGCGGGCATGGACCCGCTGACCTCCGTCATCGTGGGTGGCATCACCGCGGTCGGTGGCGGCATCGTCCGTGACGTCCTCGCCGGGCAGGTGCCCGAGGTCCTGCGCCGCGAGATGTATGCCCTGCCGGCCCTGCTGGGGTCGGCCCTGGTCGTGACCGCCCACCACTTCGACGTCGTCACCCCGCTGGTGATCTGGGGCTGTGTCGCCCTGGTCTTCGCCGTGCGGATGGTGGCGGTCGTGCTCGACGTCCACGCCCCCAAGCCCCTGCGAACCGGAGACCTCACGTGAGCCCTGACCCCCGCCCGCTCGACCCCTACGACGGGATCCTCCTGCTGTCCTTCGGCGGCCCCGAGAAGCCCGAGGACGTCCTGCCGTTCCTGCGCACGGTGACCGCGGGGAAGAACATCCCCGACGAGCGGCTCGAGGAGGTCGGCGAGCACTACTACGGCTTCGGTGGCCGCAGCCCCATCAACGACCAGAACCGCGCCCTCATCGCCGCGCTGCGGGCCGAGCTCGACCGCCGGGAGATCGACACGCCGGTGATCTGGGGCAACCGCAACTTCACGCCCTTCGTCGACGAGGCCCTGCGCGAGGCCCACGAGCAGGGCCTGACCCGGCTCGTCACGGTCATGACCAGCGCCTACTCCTGCTACTCGTCCTGCCGGCAGTACCGCGAGGACCTCGCCGCTGCCACGGAGGCGGTCGCCGCCTCCGGCATCGACATCGCCGTCGACAAGATCCGCACCTACGCCAACCACCCCGGCTTCTCCCGGACCAACAGCCGGCTGGTGACCGAGGCCGTGCGCGAGGTCCTGCGTGGAGGCACCGACGCGGCCGACGTGCGGCTGCTCTTCGTGACCCACTCCATCCCCACCGCCATGGACGAGACCTCGGGGCCGGGCGACGAGGTGGGCCACGCCTACTCCCGCCAGCACGCGGCCCTCGGGGCAGTGATCACCGACGAGGTCAACGCCACCCTCGACACCGACCTGAGCGGCGAGCTCGTCTTCTGCTCCAGGTCGGGGCCCCCGAGCCAGCCGTGGCTCGAGCCCGACGTGAACGACCGGCTCGAGGAGCTGGCGGCCGAGGGTGCGACCACGGTCGTCGTGGCCCCCATCGGGTTCGTGTCCGACCACATGGAGGTCGTCTACGACCTCGACACCGAGGCGGCGGCGACGGCCGACGAGCTCGGGCTGCGGCTCGTCCGAGTGCCCACCGTCGGCGTCGACCCCGAGTTCGTCTCCGGTCTGGTCGACCTCGTCGAGGAGCGCGCGGCGGTCGCCCGCGGCGAGCAGCCGGCCCAGCCGTCCTGGCCGGGCACCACCCCGTTGCGCTCGACGTGCGCCCCGGGCTGCTGCCCCAACCTGCGCACGGCCAAGCCGGCCCTGTGCGGCCAGGACTGAGGGTGACCACCACCGACCCGGCGGGTCTGACCGTCCCGGGGGAGGAGGAGCTGCGCACGTTCGAGGAGCTCGCGGTCGCCGTCGCCCTCGAGGCCGGGCGGCTCATCGTCGACGAGCGCCCCGCCGACCTCGGCGTCGCCAGCACGAAGTCCTCGGCGACGGACGTCGTCACGGTGATGGACCAGCGCGCGCAGGAGCTGATCCGGACGCGGCTGCAGGAGGCACGCCCGCAGGACGGCTTCCTGGGCGAGGAGGAGCCCGGCACGAGCGGGCGCTCGCGCGTCACGTGGGTCGTCGACCCCATCGACGGGACCGTCAACTACCTCTACGCCATCCCCGCGTACGCCGTGTCCGTCGCCGCGGTCGTCGGTGACCCGACGACCCCCGGTGCCTGGCGGCCGGTGGCCGGCGCGGTGGTCAACCCCGTCAGCGGCCAGCTGTTCCACGCCCGCCTGGGCGGCGGTGCCCACCTGCGTGTCGGCGAGGGCACGTCGCGACCCCTGGGGGTCGCGCAGCCGCCCCGGCTCGGACAGGCGCTCGCCGGCACCGGGTTCGGGTACGGCGCGGAGCGCCGCCTGTGGCAGGCGCGCGTGCTCACGGAGGTCCTGCCGCACGTGCGCGACATCCGGCGCATCGGGAGCGCGGCGCTGGACATCTGCTCGGTGGCCCTCGGCACGCTCGACTGCTACTTCGAGCGCGGGCTCAACCCGTGGGACCTGGCCGCGGCGTGGCTGGTGCTCACCGAGTCCGGCGGGCTGTTCACCGGGCTCGACGGCGGTGCGCCGGACCCGGCGCTGGTCGTGGGGGCGGCGGCGCCGCTGCACGGAGAGCTCTCGGAGCTGGTGCGCCGTGCGGTCGAGGTGGCCGGGGAGGAGTAGGAGCCGGCCCCCGGGGTGGTGGGGCCGTGCCGTCAGTCGGGGACGTCAGGCGTGGACGTCGGGTGTGGACGTCGGGTGTGGACCTCGGGTGTGGACCTCGGGGTGGAGGTCAGGCGGCGTGGTAGCCGGAGAGCTCGGGGATGCGCAGGCCGTGCTCCGAGGCGAGCCGGGCGAGGTTCTCCAGCTCGGCCTCCTGGACGGTGGCGAGGTAGTCGTCGCCGGTCTCCTGGGCGGTCCGCAGGTTCTGCACCGCGCGGCTGGCGCGGCGGGTGATCTCGGTGTGGAACTCGGTCATGGTGCACCCCTCTCTGAGTCGTGGGACGAGTCGGTTCGGGTGGGCAGTTCGCTGACGTGGAGGTCAGGACTCTAGACGCACAGACGCGTCAGGACCCAGTCCGGGTTGCGCCCCATGGGTGAATCTTGGGTGAACCGAGACCCGCCCCAGAGGTGGTGCGGGGGTGGCCCGGGGACCGTTCTGGGAGGGTTCGGGGGCGGTTCTGAGGCGCTGCTGAGGGGGTTGCGGTGCGGTCCGTGGACCCTGGGATGACTCCACCTCACGGATAGGGCACAATCCCCGCCGGCGGTGGGCACAAAACCACGATGGTCAGCGTTGACACCGGCGACTCGTCTTCCCGATCACCGGGAGGACGACTGATGCGACAGAAGAGGGAGAGCGACAGCGAATATGGCGACTGACTACGACGCGCCGCGCAAGACCGATGACGAGCTGTCCGAGGACTCGATCGAGGAGCTGAAGTCCCGCCGGGTCGACAAGAGCGCGTCCAGCGTCGACGTCGACGAGACCGAGCAGGCCGAGGGCTTCGAGCTCCCCGGCGCCGACCTGTCCGGGGAGGAGCTCTCCGTCCGGGTCATCCCGCGGCAGTACGACGAGTTCACGTGCTCGCGCTGCTTCCTGGTCCACCACCGCAGCCAGCTGGCCAAGGAGGTCAACGGGCAGATGGTGTGCCGGGAGTGCGCAGCCTGAGACGAGGCAACACCGGATAGGGTCGGTCCACGTGACTGGCCCTATCCGCGTACCGGTGCCGCTGCGGCGGCTCGACCCCGACCTCCCGGTGCCCTCCTACGCGCACGACGGTGACGCCGGCGCCGACCTCCATGCCGCCACCGACGTGACGCTCGCCCCCGGTGAGCGGTCCCTGGTCCCGACCGGGGTGGCCCTGGCCCTTCCCGACGGGTACGTCGGCCTGGTGCACCCGCGCTCCGGCCTCGCCGCGCGGCACGGGGTGACCATCGTCAACGCACCGGGCACCGTGGACTCCGGCTACCGCGGCGAGGTCCTGGTCAACCTGGTCAACCTCGACCCGCGCGAGCCGTTCAGTGTGCGGCGGGGCGACCGGATCGCCCAGCTCGTGGTCCAGCAGGTGGCCCGCGCCGAGTTCATCGAGGTGGATTCGCTCGAAGACACCTCCCGGGGGGACACTGGACACGGGTCCAGTGGCGGCTTCGGCACCCACAACCAGACGACGAAGGACTGACTGACCAGTGGCATTTTTCCGACGGGGCAAGAAGACCGAACCGGCCGACGAGGCCGGACAGGTCGCCGGCACCGGCTCGGCCGTCGAGCCCACCGACGCCCAGGACGCTGACGGCCAGAGCGCCTCCGAGGACGCCACCGGCGACCTCGGCCGGACCGGCGACCAGCCTGAGGCGGCGTCCGAGGCCGTCGGGCGCGGCCCGTTCGACAGCAGCGGGGTCGACACCTCCGACGACGGCCGCCTCGACCTCGGGGCCCTGCGCATCCGCGGCGTGGCCGGCATGGAGCTGCGGCTGGAGGTCGACGAGGCTGCCGACCAGGTCGTCGGCGCCACCGCGGTCCTCGCGGACTCCGCCGTGCAGATCCAGGCGTTCGCGGCCCCGAAGACCATGGGCATCTGGGACGAGATCCGCGCCGAGATCGCCGAGTCCATCCTCGACCAGGGCGGCACCGCCGACGAGGTGCGCGGTCCGCTCGGCACCGAGCTGCGCACGCGGATGCCGTCGGCCGGCCCTGACGGCCGCACCGTCTTCGCCCCCGCCCGGTTCGCCGGGGTCGACGGGCCCCGCTGGTTCCTGCGCGCGGTGTTCTCCGGGCGCGCTGCGATCGACGACGAGGCCGCAGCCCCGCTGCTCGACGTCGTGCGCGACGCCGTGGTCGTCCGTGGCGACAGCGCGATGGCGCCCCGGGAGATGCTGCCCCTCACCCTGCCCGCCCAGCCGGATGCCGCGGCCCCCGAGCACGACCACGACCACGACCACGACGGCGACGAGGGCCCCACCGGGGTCCGTGCCGACGACCTCAAGCCGTTCGAGCGCGGACCAGAGATCACCGAGGTCAGGTAGGCAGCCATGGCTGGGAAGAGCACGACCACCACGACGCGCGAGGCCAGGGACCACAAGTCGGCCCTGGCGAGGCTGGGGGAGCGGCTGACCAAGTCGGTCACCCAGATGGAGGCCGACGAGCTGCAGGAGGACGCCGCCCGCCTCGGGTGCACCCCGATGTGCGACCTTCGCGACCGCCAGGAGGCGACCGTCTCCGGGACGGTGCGGGCGGTCACGCTCCGACCGCGCGTCAACGTCCCGGCGCTGGTGATCGACCTCTACGACGGCAGCCGCACCATCAACCTGGTCTGGCTGGGCCGGCGCTCCATCGCCGGGATCCAGCCGGGGACCTACCTGCGCGCCAACGGCCGCGTGACCTACTACCGGGGCATCCCCACCATCTTCAACCCCGCCTACGAGATCGTCCCGCTGCGTGCACACTGACCACGAGGTGCAGGCCACCGTCGAGGAGGTCATCCGCCAGCGGCTGTCCAGGGCCCTCGGGGGCTGGCGCGGCTCCGTCGAGACCGCGCTGCCGACGGTGGTCTTCGTCGCCGTGTGGACCCTGACCCACGAGGTGCGCACCGCGGTGGTCGCCGCGGGTGCCGGCATCGCCGTGCTGGCGGTGCTGCGCCTCGTCCAGCGGCAGAGCCTGCAGTTCGTCGGGTCGGCGGCCGTCGCCACGGGTATCGCCGCGTTCTTCGCCCTGCGCAGCGGCCGGGCCCAGGACGCCTTCCTGCCCGGGATCCTCACGAGCGCGGCCTGGGGGGTGGGTGCCCTCGTGTCGGTGGTGACGCGGTGGCCGCTCGTGGGCTTCATGGTCGGGGCCGGCGACCCGCGCGCCACCGAGGACCCGTTCGCCTGGCACCGCGACCGCGGGCTCGTCCGCGTCTGCCAGCGGCTCACCATGGTGCTCGTGGTGATGTACGCCGTCCGCGTGGCGATCATGCTGCCGCTCTACTTCGCCGGGGAGGTGGGGTGGCTCGGCGTGTGCAAGGTCGCGCTCGGCTGGCCGCTCTGGCTCGTGGGCCTGGCCGCCATGGGCCTGATGCTGGTGCGGGGCGAGACCGCACAGGAGGTTCCGGCCCCGGACGGGCACCACGTCGAGCACCACCGCCACGCGCTGCCCGAGCGCGAGCCGCTCGAGCCCTGAGGAGGTCTGGGGTCAGGCCTCGCCGCGCGGGTTGCGCTGCCCCGGGCTGAGCATGGCCTCGAGGTCGTCCTCGAACTCGGGGGTCGAGATGAACAGCAGCTCGTCGTGCGGCTCAAGGGAGTCGTCGCGGCTCGGGGCGATGGGGTGGTCCTCGCGGATGATGCCGACGAGCACGGTCTCACCGGGGAAGTCGACGTCGCCGACCCGCTTGCCCGCGTAGGGGCTGTCGGCCGGCAGGGTGAGCTCGACCATGGTCGCCTTGCCCTGCTGGAACTGGAAGATCCGCACGAGGTCGCCGATGCTCACGGCCTCCTCGACGAGGGCCGTCATGAGACGGGGCGTCGACACGGCGACATCCACGCCCCAGGCCTCGTCGAACATCCACTCGTTCTTCGGGTTGTTGACCCGGGCGACCGTGCGGGGGACGCCGAACTCGGTCTTGGCCAGCAGTGACACCACGAGGTTGACCTTGTCGTCGCCGGTCGCTGCGACGACCACGTCGCACTCGGCCAGCCCGGCCTCGTGCAGCGCCGTGATCTCGCACGCATCGGCGAGCAGCCAGTTGGCCTCGGGCACGCGGCTGGACTGGATGTCCTTGCGCTCCTTGTCCATGAGCAGGACCTGGTGGCCGTTGTGCAGCAGCTCGCGGGCGATGGAGCGTCCGACGCTCCCTGCTCCGGCGATGACGACGCGCATGCGGGATTCCTTTGTGGCTCAGTGCCCGGACGGGACGGGAGGGGCGTCGAGGGTGCGCTCGACGGCGGGCAGCTCCGCCGCGAGGGTCGCGAGGTGGATGAGGTCGCCCTCCTGGAACACGGTGTCGGCCGTCGGCAGGATGCCGGACCCCAGGCGGGTGAGGTAGGCGGCGCGCGTGCCGGTGGCGTCCTCGAGCTCGCTGACCAGGCGGCCGACCCAGCCCGGGTTGACGGTCACCTCGGCGATGACGACCTTGCCCGACGGGTCGACGAGCTCGGGCACGTGGCCCTGGGGCAGGAGGCGACGCAGCATCTGGTCGGACGTCCACTTCACCGTGGCGACGGTGGGGATGCCGAGGCGCTGGTAGACCTCGGCTCGGCCGGGGTCGTAGATGCGGGCGACGACGTGTTCGACGCCGAACGTCTCGCGCGCGACCCGGGCGGCGAGGATGTTGGAGTTGTCACCGCTGGAGACCGCCGCGAACGCGTAGGCGTCGGAGATGCCGGCCTCGATGAGGGTGTCGCGGTCGAAGCCGACGCCGGTCACCCGGCTCCCCTCGAACGCCGAGCCCAGGCGCCGGAACGCGGACTCCTCCTGGTCGATGACCGCCACGTCGTGGCCCTGGCTCTCGAGGCTCAGCGCGAGGGAGGACCCGACGCGGCCGCAGCCCATGATCACGAAGTGCACGACAGGGACGCTACACCGACGCGCACCACGCCCGCGCACCCTGGCACGGTGAGCCGCGGCACGCACGCAGCACCCCTTCGCGACGCCTAGAGTGTTCGCCGTGGCAACCTCAGGACGCGTCCTCAAGCGGGTGCTCGTCGGTCGCGCGATGCGCAGCGACCGGCTCGGCGAGACACTGCTCCCCAAGAAGCTCGCCCTCCCCATCTTCGCGAGCGACGCGCTGTCGTCGGTGGCCTACGCCCCGGACGAGATCTTCCTGACCCTGGGACTCGCGGGCGGTGTGCTGGCCCTGACCCACTCGTGGCAGATCGGCCTGTGCGTCGTCGCGGTCATGCTCGTGGTGGTCGCCTCCTACCGCCAGAACGTGCACGCCTACCCCTCCGGTGGCGGTGACTACGAGGTGGCCAACACCAACCTCGGCCCGAAGGCCGGGCTCACGGTCGCCGCGGCGTTGCTCGTCGACTACGTCCTCACCGTCGCGGTGTCCATCTCCTCGGGCGTGCAGAACGCCGCCGCGGCGCTGCCGTTCATCCGCGGCCACGAGGTGGTCGTCGCGGTCGCCCTGGTGGTGCTGCTCACCGCCATGAACCTGCGCGGCGTCCGGGAGTCGGGCCAGGCGTTCGCCGTGCCCGTCTACCTGTTCATGCTGAGCGTGATCGGGATGGGCATCGTCGGGGTCGTCCGTGAGGCGACCGGCAGCCTCCCCGACGCCGAGAGCGCGCGGCTGACGCTGGCGCCGGAGACGGGGTACGAGAGCCTCGGCAGCTTCGCGATGCTGTTCCTGCTGCTGCGGGCGTTCTCGTCCGGCTGTGCCGCGCTGACAGGGGTCGAGGCCATCTCCAACGGTGTGCCGGCGTTCAAGAAGCCCAAGAGCCGCAACGCCGCCACGACGTTGCTCCTCATGGGCGTCATCGCCATCACCATGCTCATGTCGATGCTCACCCTGGCCAAGTGGACCGGGGTGAAGTACGCCGAGAACCCCGCCACCCAGCTCCTGCGCGACGGCAAGCCGGTCGGCGACGGCTACGTCCAGGACACGATCATGGGGCAGGTCTCCAAGGCCGTCTTCTCCGGCTTCCACCCGGGCGTGATCGTGGTGTCCATCGTCGCCGGCCTCATCCTCATCCTCGCGGCCAACACCGCGTTCAACGGCTTCCCGGTCCTGGGCTCGATCCTGGCCAAGGACGGTTACCTGCCCCGCCAGCTGCACACCCGTGGTGACCGGCTCGCGTTCTCCAACGGCATCCTCATCCTCGCCGGGGCCGCGGCGTTCCTGATCGTGCTCTACCACGCCGAGGTCACCAAGCTGATCCAGCTCTACATCGTCGGCGTCTTCGTGTCGTTCACGCTGAGCCAGACCGGCATGATCCGCCACTGGAACCGGCACCTGCGGCTCGAGCGCGACCGTGCCGAGCGCACCCGCATGCAGCGCAGCCGGGTCATCAACGCCATCGGCGCAACGATGTCGGGGATCGTGCTCGTCGTGGTGCTGCTCACCAAGTTCGTGCACGGAGCCGGGTACGCCATCGCCGCCATGGTCGTCCTCTTCTTCCTCATGCTCGGGATCCACCGGCACTACGAGCGGGTGCGTGCCGAGCTCCGCGTGCTCGACGACGACCTCGACGCGCAGATGCTCCCGAGCCGGGTCCACGCCATCGTGCTCGTGTCCAAGATCCACAAGCCGACGCTGCGCGCCCTCGCCTACGCACGGGCCACCCGCCCGTCCAAGCTCGAGGCCATCACGGTCAACGTCGAGCCCGACGAGACCAAGGTGTTGCAGGACGAGTGGGACCGCCGTGACATCCCGGTGCCGTTGAAGGCCCTGGACTCGCCCTACCGCGAGATCACCCGGCCGGTGGTCGACTACGTGAAGTCGCTGCGCTCCGGACACCCCCGCGACGTCGTGGTCGTCTACATCCCCGAGTACGTCCTGGGCAAGTGGTACGAGCAGGTCCTGCACAACCAGAGCGCCCTGCGCCTCAAGGGACGCCTGCTCTTCACCCCGGGTGTCATGGTCGCCAGCGTCCCGTGGCAGCTCGCCTCCTCCGAGGGCCAGGAAGAGCGTTTCGACGGGCCCACCGCGGGCTCGGTCCGCCTCGGCCAGTGACGCCGAACCACCCGGACGCCGAGGGCCAGCCCACGGGGCAGGTCGAGGTCGGCGACGTCGTCGAGGTCGAGGTCGGCCCGGTGGCGCACGGCGGCTTCTGCATCGCCCGGTACGAGGGGCGCGTGGTCTTCCTGCGCCACGCCCTGCCGGGGGAGCGGGTCCGAGCCGTGGTGACCGAGGCGAAGGAGGGCCAGCGCTTCGTGCGGGCCGACGCGGTCGAGGTGCTCGTGGCCAGCGACCACCGGGTGCAGCCACCGTGCCGGTTCGCCGGACCCGGCCTGTGCGGTGGCTGCGACTTCCAGCACGTCGAGCTGGGCCACCAGCGTGAGCTCAAGGCCGCCGTGGTCCGGGAGCAGTTCTCACGCCTCGCCCACCTGGACGTGGACGTCGTGGTCGAGCCCGTACCGGGGGACGTCGACGGGCTCGGCTGGCGCACTCGGGTCGAGTTCGCGGTCGACGAGTCGGGGCGCGCGGGCCTGCGTCGCCACCGCTCGCACTCCGTCCTCCCCGTCGACACCTGTCTCATCGCCGACGACCGGGTCGTGGCCACCGGGGTCCTCGGCCGGGACTGGTCGGGGTCCCAGGCGGTCGACGTGGTCGCCCCCTCGACCGGTGAGCCGGTCGTCGTACCCGTCCCCGCAGCAGGTGCGGCAGTCGGCGAGGACGGGCCCCCCACGGTGGTCGAGCACGTCGCCGGCCACCGCTTCACCGGCGACTTCCAGGTGTCGGCGCGCGGGTTCTGGCAGGTCCACCCCGGCGCGGCGGCGACGTTCGTCGACGCGGCGCTGGAGGCGCTCGCCCCTCGGGAGGGGGAGACCGCGCTCGACCTGTACTCGGGTGTCGGACTGTTCGCCGCGGCGCTCGCCGAGTCCGTGGGACCGGGTGGCAAGGTCGTCGCCGTCGAGTCCGACGGCGACGCCGTGGCCGCCGCTGCAGCCAACCTCGCCGCCCGGCCGTCGGTCCTGGCCCTGCGGGCCCGTGTGGACGACGCCTTCGGCGTGGCCCGCCCCAAGCGCTCGGGCCCCGGCTCGCGTGCCCAGCGGTCGCGCAAGCTGCGGCGCCACCCCCTGCTGCCGCTACGCGCCGACGTCGTCGTCCTCGACCCGCCCCGGACCGGAGCGGGCAAGGACGTCGTGGCCCAGGTGGTGGCGCTCGAGCCACGAGCCGTCGCCTACGTCGCGTGCGACCCCGCCGCCCTCGCCCGCGACACCGCCTCGTTCCTGGAGGCCGGCTACCGGCTCAGCGGGCTGCGGGCGTTCGACGCCTTTCCCATGACGCACCACGTGGAGTGCGTCGCGCTGTTCGAGCGGTGACGGGCAAGGGGTCGGGCGGGGCGTCCCCGGGGTCGGTCTGGGCCTTCCCGGGCATGCCCGCGCTCGGCCTGGTGTCGGTGTTCGGGTTCAGCGGGTACGCCGCGCTGCTCTCGGTCGCCCCGCTGTGGGCCGCGCGGGGTGGGGCGGACGCCGCCGGGTCGGGACTGGTCAACGGCGTCCTGCTCGCGGCCACGGTGCTGACCCAGCTGGGGGTGCCGGCCCTGCTGCGCCGTTTCGGCCACGGACCCGTCATCGCCGCGGGGGTGCTGCTCATGGGCGCCGCCTCGCCGGCCTACCTCGTCTCCGACGCGCTGGGGCCGGTGCTGGCGCTGTCCGCGGTGCGCGGCGTCGGGTTCGGGATCATCACCGTCACCGGCTCTGCCGTGGTCGCCCACCTCGTGCCTGCCGCTCGCCGGGGCGCTGCCGTCGGGGCCTACGGGCTCGCGGTGGCCGTCCCCAACCTCCTCCTGCTGCCCGCCTCCGTCGCGGTGGCCGACCGGTGGGGCTTCGGCTGGGTGTTCGCCGTCGGTGCGCTCCCGGTGCTGGCGACCCCCTTCGCGTACGCCGTGGGGCGGGCCCTGGGGCCGGCTGACCGGCCCGCGGGCGGGGCGCCCCGCCTCGACCGGCGCACCGCGTGGGCCGTCGCGCGGCCGACCGCCGTCCTCTTCGCCGTGACCATGGCAGGGGGAGGGCTGCTCACCTTCGCGCCGCAGGTCGTGGACTCGACCGACGCGTCGTGGGTCCTGCTCGTCCTGGGGGTGGGCACCGCCGCGTGCCGCTGGGGCGCGGGCCACCTGTCCGACCGCCACGGCGCCGAGCGGTTCCTCGCGCCGCTGCTCCTGCTCGGGGCGGCGGGGCTCTGCCTCTGCGCGTGGGGCGCCCAGCGTGGGGGAGACCTCGGGCTGATGCTCCTCGGGGCAGCCCTTGCCGGGGTCGCCTACGGCGGGCTGCAGAACCTCACCCTCGTGGTGGCCTTCCACCGGGTCGACCGTGCGCACATCCCGGTGGCCAGTGCCGGCTGGAACATCGGCTTCGACGGCGGCACGGCGACGGGTGCCGTCGCGGTGGGGGCGATCGCGACGGCGTCGGGGTTCGGGGCGGGCTTCCTCGCGCTCGCGGTGGTGTGTGTCGCCGCGCTGCCGCTGTGCCTGCCCGCCGCGGGGCGGCCCGAGCCCCGGACTGCGGACGAGGTCGCCTAGGCTCCTTCCCCGTGCCCGAAGCCCCCGCGCAGGTCCCGTTCACCCACCACGTCGAGGTCCACTTCTACGAGGTCGACCAGGTGGGGGTGGTCTTCAACGCCTGGTACCTCGCGTGGTGCGACGACGCCCGCCTCGCCTACCTGGCCTCGCGCGGCTACGGCCTGGAGGAGGCGAAGCAGGCGGACGCGTTGCCGCTGGTGCGACACGCCGACATCGAGTGGCTCGCGAGCCTCGCCGCCGGTGACCGCGCCGACATCGTGGTGCGGCCGGTCCGCGTCGGCTCCACGAGCTTCACGCTGCGCCACGAGATCCACCGCGCGAGCGACGGCCTGCTGTGCGCCGTGCTGACGATCACCTACGTCGCCGCGGGGCTGGGGGAGCGCACCAAACGTGAGCTGCCACTTTCGCTCCGTACGGCATTGGACGAGGATCGAGACCGGACCTGACCACGCACAACCAACGTGATATCTTGACGTCAAGATAAATCGAGATCGACCAGCAGAGTGCAGTGACGCACAACTGAGCATCGAAGGAGCAGGCAGTGGCCAGCACGAACAGCTTCAACGCCCACGGTGAACTCACGGTCGGCGACCAGTCCTACGAGATCTACCGGCTGTCCGCGGTCGAGGGTGCCGAGTCCCTCCCGTACAGCCTCAAGGTGCTGCTGGAGAACCTCCTGCGCACCGAGGACGGCGCCAACATCACCGCCGACCACATCCGGGCCCTGGGCTCCTGGGACGAGAACGCCGACCCCGACACCGAGATCCAGTTCACGCCCGCACGCGTGATCATGCAGGACTTCACCGGCGTGCCGTGCGTCGTCGACCTGGCCACGATGCGCGAGGCCGTCGCCGAGCTCGGCGGCGACCCCGCGAAGATCAACCCCCTCAGCCCCGCCGAGATGGTCATCGACCACTCGGTGATCATCGACGTCTTCGGCCGCGCCGACGCCTTCGAGAAGAACGTCGAGATCGAGTACCAGCGCAACCGCGAGCGCTACCAGTTCCTGCGCTGGGGCCAGACGGCGTTCGACGACTTCAAGGTCGTCCCCCCGGGCACCGGCATCGTCCACCAGGTCAACATCGAGCACCTCGCCCGCACCGTCATGGTCCGCGACGGCGTGGCCTACCCGGACACCTGCGTCGGCACCGACTCGCACACCACGATGGTCAACGGCCTCGGTGTGCTCGGGTGGGGCGTCGGCGGCATCGAGGCCGAGGCGGCCATGCTCGGCCAGCCCGTCTCGATGCTCATCCCGCGCGTGGTCGGCTTCAAGCTGTCGGGCTCGATCCCGTCCGGGGCCACCGCCACCGACGTCGTCCTCACGATCACCGAGATGCTGCGCAAGCACGGCGTGGTCGGCAAGTTCGTGGAGTTCTACGGCGAGGGCGTCGGCGCGGTGCCGCTCGCCAACCGCGCCACCATCGGCAACATGAGCCCGGAGTTCGGCTCCACCTGCGCCATCTTCCCGATCGACGACGTGACCCTGGAGTACCTGCGCCTCACGGGTCGCTCCGACGAGTCGGTCGCCCTCGTGGAGGCCTACGCCAAGGAGCAGGGCATGTGGCTGCAGGCCGGCCCGGACCAGCCCGAGTCGCGCTACTCCGAGTACCTCGAGCTCGACCTGTCCACGGTCGTCCCCTCCATCGCCGGCCCCAAGCGTCCCCAGGACCGCATCGCGCTCACCGACGCCAAGGACGCCTTCCGCAAGGTCCTCCCGACCTACGTGTCGCACCACGAGGGCGACGCCGGTCCGGCGACCAGCTTCCCCGCGAGCGACCCGTCGCCCCAGGGCGCGACCGACGGAACCAACGGCGGCTCCAAGCCCGCCGACGAGGGCGACGGCGTGGGCCGCCCCTCGCGGAAGGTGAGTGTCACCACGGCCGAGGGTGCGACGTTCGAGATCGACCACGGCATCGTGTCGATCGCCTCCATCACCTCCTGCACCAACACCTCCAACCCGTCGGTGATGATGGCTGCGGCGATGCTGGCCAAGAACGCCGTCGACCGCGGGCTCACCGTGGCCCCGTGGGTGAAGACCTCGATGGCGCCCGGCTCGAAGGTGGTCTCGGACTACTACGAGAAGGCCGGCATGTGGCCCTACCTCGAGAAGCTCGGTTTCCACCTCGTCGGCTACGGCTGCACGACGTGCATCGGCAACTCCGGCCCGCTGTCGGACGAGATCTCCAAGGCCATCAACGACAACGACCTCGCCGTCGTCTCGGTGCTGTCGGGCAACCGCAACTTCGAGGGCCGCATCAACCCCGACGTGAAGATGAACTACCTCGCGTCGCCGCCGCTGGTCATCGCCTACGCCCTCGCCGGCACCATGGACTTCGACTTCGACGCCCAGCCGCTCGGCCAGGACACCGACGGCAAGGACGTGTTCCTCAAGGACCTGTGGCCGAGCCCGGCCGACGTCGAGCGCACCATCGCGGAGAGCATCAACAAGGAGATGTTCACCAAGGACTACGCCGACGTCTTCGCGGGCGACGAGCGCTGGCAGTCGCTGCCGACGCCGGAGGGCAAGACCTTCGACTGGGCCGACGACTCGACCTACGTCCGCAAGCCCCCGTACTTCGACGGCATGAGCATGGACACGACGCCGGTCGAGGACGTCGAGGGTGCGCGGGTCCTCGCCAAGCTCGGTGACTCGGTCACGACCGACCACATCAGCCCGGCCGGGTCCATCAAGGCCGACAGCCCCGCCGGCAAGTACCTCGCCGAGCGCGGTATCGAGCGCAAGGACTTCAACTCCTACGGCTCGCGCCGTGGCAACCACGAGGTGATGATCCGCGGCACCTTTGCCAACATCCGCCTGAAGAACCTGCTGCTCGACGGCGTCGAGGGTGGCTTCACGCGCAACTTCCTCGCCGGCGGCGAGCAGACCACGATCTTCGACGCGTCAGCTGCCTACCAGGAGGCCGGCGTCCCGCTCGTCATCCTGGCGGGCAAGGAGTACGGCTCGGGTTCGTCGCGTGACTGGGCGGCCAAGGGCACCCGCCTGCTGGGGGTCAAGGCCGTCGTCGCCGAGAGCTACGAGCGCATCCACCGCTCGAATCTCATTGGTATGGGCGTGATTCCGCTCCAGTACCCCGCCGGGCAGAACGCAGACTCCCTGGGCCTGGACGGGACGGAGACCTTCTCCATCACCGGCATCACGGCGCTCAACGAGGGCACGACGCCCAAGACCGTGAAGGTCGTCGCGACCCGTGAGGGTGCCGACCCGGTCGAGTTCGACGCCGTCGTCCGCATCGACACTCCCGGCGAGGCGGACTACTACCGCAACGGCGGCATCCTGCAGTACGTCCTGCGCTCGCTCGTCAACGGCTGACCCAGGACGCGCCCTCGCCGGCGCGTGCCTCGACGGGGCCCGTCCACCTCTGGTGGGCGGGCCCCGTGGCGTGTGCCGGGTACGTCGTACGACGTAGGTGTCAGGCGCGTTTGCCCGGGTTTGCTGTTGCGTGTCCCGATCGCGGATGTTTCACTGGACGGGTACTTCTCAGAGCTGGGGAACTCGGGAGACGAAATGCGGGGGATCGCGCGCACTGACCGCCTGGTGAGGCTGGTCATGTGGGGTGCCCTCCTGACGGCAGCCTGGATCCTCTTCAGCCCGGGCAGGGCGAGTGCCAGTGAGCACCCGGTCGAGGACGTCGTCCGGTCGGCGGCGTCGCTGACCGGGTCGGTCCTCGACGTGACCGCGCAGGGCCGTCCCGCCGGCGCCTCGAACGCCTCCGCAACCACGGCCACCGGCGGCTCCAGCTCGACGGCCGACCGGCCGGGGACGAGCTCACCGGGGGCCCTTCCGGCGGAGGAAGCGCCCGCCAAGGCGGCCGCGACGGGCTCACCCAGGGCGGGTGCCGGACACGCACCCCGTCGGCACGAGACCGGGGCTCCGTCCGTACGTGAGGCCCTGGCTTCGTCTGTACGTGAGACCGAGGCTTCCCCCGTACGCGTGCTCGCGGAAGCGTCGAAGTCGTTGCCGCACAACGTGATTCGTGTCCTCACGCCCGAGTCCTCGCCGTCCGGTGCCGCGTCCGGCCTGCGGCCCGTCGTGGCCGCCACGACCCAGACGGTGAGGGCGGTCGTCGGTGAGGCCGTCGAGACGGCGACCGCGACCGTCGACGTCGTGCCGGGTCTCGACCGGCCGGTGCGTGACGTCACCGACGTGGTCGTCGACGTCGTCGACGCGCTCCCCGTCGTCGGGACCCGGCCGGTGGTGGAGCTGCCGCTCCCCGGTCTCGTGTCGCCCTCGAGCTCCTCGCCCTCCACGCCGTCGGCGGAGCCGGTCCCGGACCTCGCCTCGCCGGTCCGACCGGTTGGGGCGGGCGACCGGCACGAGGGCGTCGCGGGACCCGCGAGCCGGGTGTCGGGTCTGCGCCCGCTCATCGACGTCACCGGGGAGCCGGCATCCAGCGGACCTGCGGTGGGCCAGGCCGACGAGGGACGTGCGGCCCCGCGGCCCGCCCCGTCGACCGGGGCCGACGCCACCGACCCGAGCCTGCCGTGGCCGGGCGACCTGCCCGCGCCGGTTGCGCCAGTGCCGGCGCCGTCGTTCGCCGGGGGCGCCGGTCAGCAGCACGGCGCCGACGTCCAGGCGGACCTTCCTCCCACGACCTCGTCGACCCGCGCTGCAGGCCCGGGCTTCGACGGCAACGACGTGCGGGCGCCCGGCGCCCTGAATGCCCGACCCGGTCTCCGACCTGACTGATGTGGCCTCGGCGTCTCCTCGAGACGCGTGAGCACGGCCTGCGCACCGCAGGCGACCACAGCAGACGTCAGGAAGGAAGAACCATGCACGCATACGTGCGTCGAGGGCTGCAGACTGCCCTCATGGTCGGGGGCGGGATCCTGTTCTTTGCAGGGCACGCCTCCGCGGAAGAGAACACCTCCGGCGCGGACGGCGCCCTCGGCGGCAACCAGGTGGCCGTGTCCGCCGCGGTGCCGGTGACGGTCTCGGGCAACTCGATCAGCCTCATCGGCGACTCGAGCTCGTCCAAGGCCGACAGCTCTGCGCAGGGCTCGTCGTCGAGCCCCTCGTCGTCGACCAGCGACGGGACGGGTTCGGTCGGGGGCGGCAACCAGGGTGACCTTGCGGTCTCGGTCCCCGTCAACGTCAGCGGCAACAGCATCTCGGTGCTGGGGGACTCCTCGTCCTCGGGTGCGGACAGCTCGGCCTCGACTGCTGGTGCGGGGTCCTCGGGTTCTGGCTCGGCGGCTGGCGGCTCGGCGGCTGGCGGCTCGACCTCCGGTGAGGACTCGGCTGCTGGTGGCAACCAGGCCACGGCTCCGGTGACGGCTCCGGTCGTGGCCGGTGGCAACGCGGTGTCGGTGGTCGGGGACTCCTCGTCCTCGGGTGCGGACAGCTCGGCCTCGACTCCTGGTGCGGGGTCCTCGGGATCCTCGAGTTCCGGCTCGGCGGCTGGCGGCTCGACCTCCGGTGAGGACTCGGCTGCTGGTGGCAACCAGGCCACGGCTCCGGTGACGGCTCCGGTCGTGGTCGGTGGCAACGCGGTGTCGGTGGTCGGGGACTCCTCGTCCTCGGGTGCGGACAGCTCGGCCTCGACTCCTGGCTCGGGGTCCTCGGGCTCCGGCTCGGGTTCCGGCTCGACCTCGGGTGAGGGATTGACTGCTGGTGGCAACCAGGTCGGCCTCCCGGTGACCGTCCCCGTGGCGGTGGGTGGCAATGCGGTGTCGGTGGTCGGTGACTCCACCACCTCGGGCGCCGACACCTCCGGCACCGACCCGGGCGACGGTACCGACCCCGGCGACGGTACCGACCCGGGTACCGGGACGGACCCCGGCGACGGCACCGGTCCCGGTACCGGCACGGACCCGGGAACGGGCACGAACCCCGGCACCGGTGACGACGCGACCGACCCGAGCGGGGGCGCGGACTCGCTCCCGGTGTCTCAGGCGGCTTCGTCGATCCCGGCGCTGGCGGCACCCGCCGCCCAGGGTTCCCTGGCGATGACGGGGAGCGACTCCCTGCCGCTGCTGGGGATCGCCGCACTCCTGCTCCTTGCAGGACTGCGGTTGCGCGTCGCGTCCAGGCGGTTCGCCGCCCGGGGGTGAACGCGCGCCGGGGCGGGGCGGGTGTCGGCAGCACCCCCACAACGCCCGCTCCGTCCCGGCACCTCAGCCCGCCACGCCCCGGCGACAGGGGTGCTGCCGCGGCCCCGTAGCGTGGGCGCCATGGCGTCATCGTTGACCGGTGCCCTCGACTGGGCCATGGACAAGTCGCTGGTGCTCGGCTACACGCGGCTGGGGCCGCGCATCCGCCGTTCGTGGTGGCCGTCCGACCCCCGCCCCGGCTGCCTCGCGGGGCGCCACGTCCTGGTCACGGGAGCCAGCGGGGGACTCGGGCTCGCGACGGCCGCCGGCCTCGCGCCCCTGGGGGCCACCGTGCACCTGCTGGGCCGCAGCGCCGAACGACTCGACCAGGCGGAGCAGACCCTGCGGGCCGGTATGCCGTCCGCTCGGGTGGAGACGGTGGTGTGCGACGTGAGCGACCTCGACGCCGTGCGCGAGTTCGCGGCGTCCTTCACCGCACGGGTGCCGCAGCTGCATGCCGTCGTGCACAACGCTGGCGTCCTGCCCCCGGAACGGCGCACGTCCGCGCAGGGCCACGAGCTCACCCTGGCGACCCACGTCCTCGGGCCCCACCTGATGACCGGCCTGCTCGCCGACAGCCTGGCCGGAGGGCGCGTGGTCGTGGTGACCTCCGGCGGCGCCTACAGCCAGAAGCTCGCGGTCGACGACCCGGAGTACCTCGAGGGTGAGTACAGCGGCGTCACCGCCTACGCGCGGACCAAGCGCATGCAGATCGTGCTGGCCGAGCTGTGGGCGGACCACCTGCGCGGCCGAGACGTGGCCGTCCACTCGATGCACCCGGGCTGGGCGGACACACCAGGGGTCACCGACTCCCTGCCGGGGTTCGCGACCGTCATGGGGCCGCTGCTGCGCTCACCGGCCGAGGGTGCCGACACCGTCGCCTGGCTGGTGGCCACCGACGACCGGCTCGGCACCGGCGGCTTCTGGCACGACCGCCGTCGGCGTCCGACCCACTACGCGCCCCTCGGCGTGGAGACCGAGGCGCAGCGCCAGCAGTTCTGGCGGTTCGTCGTCGACGCGACGGGCGAGTCGCTCGGCTGATCCGGGTGTCCGCACCCACCGGCATGGCCTAGAATCGAACACATGTTCGAACACGACGGTCTGCCGGCACGGCATCCCGTCACGGCGTCCGGAGCCCGTGGTGCCGACGCGCGCCCGCCGGGCTGAGGCCGTCGGCGCGGTCCCACCCGGGTGGCCGCCGCTCGTCCCGCCGCCGGAGAGCCCGGGCTGGCAGGTGCCGGCGGTCTCGTGGCTGCTCGACCACTGCCCGGCGGACTACCGCTCCTACGCAGGGTGGCGCCGCCAGCCCGTGGCGCTGGCCTGGGTCGCGACGCGTCACATCGACGCCCAGCTCGTGGCCATGCGGCAGGCCTACCGCGAGGTCCGGGTCGAGCTCGGCGACCACCTCACCAGCGAGGGACTCACCCAGGTCCTCGCCGACCTCGAGGCGGAGGGTGTGCGGCTGCTCGCCGCCCGGCGCAGTGCGGGCCTGGTGTACGACGCGCTGCAGGGCAAGCGCTACGTACCCCGCCTCTGAGCCGTCGCAAGGATCCGACGGGCTGGGGACGGGCTGGGACGACGGCCGCCGGGTACGAGCGCGGACGGGCCGGGTACGTCCCCGCCGGCCCGCCCGCGGTCCGTGGCCCGCCGTCGGTGCCGGGCACCGGGCGGGCATGGGGCCCCTACCCCTTGTCGCCGCCCTCGTTGGCGCCCCGGACGAACTGGCGCTGGAAGGCGAAGAACAGCAGGGCGACCGGGATGGTCGTGAGCAGCGCCGCCCCGAGCTTGAGGGGGTACTGCGAGCCGGCACCGAGGTCGCCGCTGGCGAGGCTCGCGAGCCCGGTCACCAGCGTCTTGAGCTCAGGACTCTGCGTGGTCACGAGGAAGTGCGTGAACTCGTTCCACGAGCCCTGGAACGACAGGATCGTAAGCGTGATCAGGGCGGGCCGTGCCATCGGCAGGACCACCGACCAGAAGGTCCGGAACACCCCGGCGCCGTCGATGCGCGCCGCCTCCTCGACCGACACGGGGATCGAGTCGAAGAACTGCTTCATGATGAAGACACCTGCCGCGTCGACCAGCAGCGGCAGCACCATCGCCGAGTAGGTGTCGTAGATGCCCAGGTAGCTGACCATGAGGAACTTGGGGATGAGCAGGGCCACGCCGGGCACGCTCATCACCGCCAGCACGGTGCCGAACAGGAACCCACGACCCCGGAATCGCAGCCGCGACAGGGCGTACCCGGCGAGGCTGTCGAAGAAGACCCGGGCCGCGGTCACGACGAGGGTGATGACGACCGAGTTGGTCAGCCACCGCATGATCGGCACCGAGGTGTCGCCGCCGATCCCGAAGATGCGCTTCCAGGCCGTCGCGTCGAAGGGACTCGGGACCAGGCTGAGCGGGTTGTCCGTCGCCGCGGCGTCGGTCTTGAACGACGTCGCGATCTGGATGAGGAACGGGTAGAGGTAGATGACGGAGAAGAGGACGAGCACGACGTAGAAGAGGATGAGCTTCCAGCCCTTGGTGCGATGGTTCACCTCAGGCCCCCCGCGTTCGACCCCTGCTGCATGGATACGGCGACACCGGTGGCCTGCTTCACCCGGCGGGAGACCTTGGGGTCCTTCTCCCGCATGAGCCACCGCTGGAAGGCGGTCAGGGCGATGATGAGCAGGAAGACGATGAACGACATCGCGGCGCCACTTCCGTACTGCAGGCTCGTGAACGACTGCTTGTAGGACAGGAAGGCAGGCGTCAGCGTGGTGTTGGCCGGGGCGCCCTTGCCCATGACGTAGATCTGGTCGAAGACCTGCCAGGTGCCGATGAGGCCCAGGGTGGTGACCAGGAAGATCGTCGGCTTGAGCATGGGGAGGGTGACGTAGCGCAGCTTCTGCCACGGGGACACCCCGTCGAGCAGGGCGGCCTCGTCGACCTCGCCCGGAAGGTCCTGCAGGGCGGCGAGGAACATGAGCATGAAGGTCCCGGTGGTGGTCCAGATGGCCAGGATGATGACGACGCACATGGCGACCGACGGCCCGGAGATCCAGTCCCACACCGAGCGCCCGAGCACCTCACCCTGCGCCCATGACGGGTTGTCGCCGACGCCGACGAGGTCGAACAGGATGTGGAAGAGCCCACGCGAGTCGCTGAACCACGCGGGCCCGTTGATCCCGAACGCCCCGAGCACCGCGTTGACCGCACCCGAGTTGGCGAACAGGAACAGGAAGACGACGCTGATCGCGATCGAGCTGGTCACCGAGGGGAAGTAGAACGCGGTCCGGAAGAAGCTCTTCCCCTTGAGGAACCGGTTGCTCACGATGAGCGCGAGGAAGAACGAGATGGCGGTCTGCAGCGGCACGACGAAGAAGACGTACCAGAAGTTGTTGCCCAGCGACTGCATGAAGCTGGCTCGCTTGAGGCCGTCCTCGGTGAACAGCGAGGTGTAGTTGCGCGTCCCGACCCACTGCGCGTTCTGGCCACCCTGGAACGGCGAGCCGTTGCCGTTCCAGTTGGTGAAGCTCACGTAGAGCGCCATCAGCACGGGGATGAACAGGAACACGCCGAGCACGACGATCATCGGCGCGGTGAAGAGCCAGCCGGCCACGCCCTCGCGACCGCGGATCCCGCCGCCGCCACGGGGGCGGCGACGGGATCCGGTGGTGGTGGTCACGGTCACTGGCCCTTGAGCGCCGCGTCGCCGTTCTTCTGCAGGGTGGCGAGGATGGACTTGGGGTCCTTGGACGCCAGCTGCTCGAGGTCGGTGTTGAAGGCGGCCATCACCGGGTCGAAGCCGGGGAGGTTGACCGGCCCGGTGCCGTAGTCGCCACCGGCCGCGAAGGCGGCGTCGTCGGGGAACGCGGCGGCGTACTGCTTGGCGCCCTCGGTCGTCGACGGCATCACGCCGAACGCCTTGGCGAAGGCCATCTGCTGGTCGACCGACGTGAGCGACTTGACCAGGTCGACCGCAGCCGCCTGGTTCTTGGACTTGGCGGCGATGCCCCAGCAGTTGCTGAAGAGCAGGGTGCCCTTGCCGGCGGGACCGGCGGGGAGCTCGACGATCTTGGCCTTGACGTTCGGGAAGTCGTTCTTGAGGGCACCGCGGATCCAGTTGCCCTCGATCGTCATGGCGGCCTTGCCCTTGCCGAGCGCCTCACCGCCCCAGCCCGCGTCGACCTGCTTGGCGTACTTCATCGACCCCGACTTGAGGAGCTTCTGGGCCTCGGTGAGGCCGGCTGCGTTCTCGCTGGAGTCGGCGGTCACCGACTTGCCGTCCTCGCTGACGACCCAGCCACCGGCCTGGCGCATGAAGACACCGAGGCGCGCCCACTCGCCGCTGACGACGAGGCCGGTGACCTTGCCGGAGGTGAGCTTCTTGGCGACGGCCTCGAGACCGGCCCAGTCCTTCGGGATGTCGGCGTCGGTCAGGCCAGCCTTGGTCCACAGGTCGGTGTTGATGACCAGGGCCAGGGTGGAGAAGTCCTTCGGGGCGCACTGGAGCTTGCCGTCGTAGGTGTAGGTCTTGACCAGGCTGTCGAGGAAGCCGGCGTCCTTGACCTGGTCGCCGTAGGCGTAGAGGTTGCCCGCCTTGGCGAAGTCGCCGATGCGGCCGGCGTCGGCGTAGAACACGTCCGGCGGCGTGCCACCGGCGAAGCCCTGGCCGAGCTGCTGGTTGAGGTCGGAGGCCACGACGACCTCGGCGGTGTTGCCCGACTTCTTGCTCCACGCGTCGGCGGCCGCCTTGACCGCTGCGGTCTCGGCGTCACCGGACGTGCCGATGAGGATCTGCAGCTTGGCCGGGCCGGAGGACTGCTGCTTGCTCGAGCTGCCCTTGTCGAAGCCGCCTCCGCCGCAGGCGGAGAGAGCGAGTGCGGACGTGGTCACGAAGACCAGCCCCAGTGTGGTGGTGCGCCTCATTTACTGCTCCTCGGTGATGGGTGTGTCGCGGGGCCGGGTGGCCGGCGACGATGGGGTGCGGGTGGTGCTGGAACGAACCGTGAGCACGGGGGAGAGCAGCACGGGTCGGGGGCTCTGGGGGGAGGTGAGCAGGTCCCAGGCGGTGCGGGCCGCCTCGGCGATGGGCTGCCGGATGCTCGTGACGGACAGCGCCTCGGCCACGTCGGTGTCGTCGAAGCCGACGACGCCGATGTCGGCACCGAGGGCCAGGCCGGTGTTGCGGACGGCACGGACCGCGCCGAGCGCGAGCATGTCCGAGGCGCAGACGACGGCGCTGCCCGGGCCGAGGCGGCGCAGGAGGCGCTCGGCCGCGGCGGTGGCCTGGTCGAGGTCCTGCACGGACTCCTCGGCCTCGACCGCGCTGGCCGTGCGGCCGGCGTCGGCCAGGCCCGCGAGCCAGCCGCTGCGGCGGTCGTCGCCGACGGGGGAGCCCGCCGGCCAGCCGAGGAAGCCGATCCGCTCGTAGCCCGCGGCCACGAGGTGGGCGACGGCGTCCCGTACGCCGGTGCCACCGTCGACGTCGACCCACTGGAGCAGCTCGGGCAGGTCCCAGACGCGGCCGAACGCCACGAAGGGGACGTGATGGTCGAGCAGCCACTGGGGACGGGGGTCGCCGGGGCGGGTGTCGGCGAGGACGAAGCCGTCGACCAGGCCGGTGGCCAGGGTCTGCCGGTAGCCCTCGATGACGTCGTCGGGGTCCGGGGCGAAGGTCATCAGGTGCGAGCCGTGGGCAGGCGCCGCCACGGTCAGCTGCACGAGGAACTCGTCGAGGATGTGGCCCATGCGGCCGTGGCCCGAGGGGTTGACCTCGAAGCCGTAGGCGGCGGCCTTGCGTCGGCGCAGCTGCTGGGCGGTGACGTGAGGGGTGAAGCCGAGGCGGTCGATCTCGCGCAGCACCCGCTCGAGGGTGGGGGCTGCGACCTTGTCGGGACGGTTGAGGACGTTGCTCACGGTCTGGCGCGAGACCTGGGCGGCGCGGGCGACGTCGACGATGGTGGCGCGCCCCGGCGGGATGTCCGCCGTCGCCCTCGTCAGGTCCGTCATCGATCGCTCCCTCGCGATGTGATCGTTCAAACCGATACGGGTTTGAACGTTCCAATGAATGGGAGCATGCTCTACGCACCGGGCGCCGTCAAGGGCATGATGGGACGGCACGCCGGGATCCGACCGGGCAGAGGCGTCCGTGACCCCACGCCGCCGACAGCCCGCTGACCTGCCCAGACGTCCACGGAGAGAAGGCCCACAGGTGTCCGACCACGAGGCGGCAGACGCTGCGACCACGGCGACCGCGGCAACGACCCCGCCGCCGAGGCAGCCCTGGCTGCACCAGCTCAACGTCTGCGTCAACGGCAACGCGACGGCGCTGTCCTCACCCGGCGGCGACATCGAGCCGGGCACGGCGCAGGGCCTCTACGTCGACGACGTCCGGGTCCTGAGCGAGGCGACCGTGCGCATCGACGGCGAGGCCCCTGCCTTCGTGGCCGAGGGTGCGAGCGGTGCCCGGGCCGAGTTCGTCCTGTCGGCCCGCAACCTCGGCAACCCCGGGCCCGACCCCACCGTCGAGGTGCACCGCACCCGCGTGCTCGAGGACGGCGCCATGGTCGAGCGGCTCGTCCTCACCTCGCGGGCGAGCGGCACCGTCCGTGCCCGGGTGGTCGTCGAGCTGTCCGCCGACGGTGCCCCCATCGGTTCGGTCAAGGCCGGTCACGTGGTCCACCCGGAGGTCGCCCCCGAGGTCGACGGCGACGCCCTGGTCACCACCTTCGAGCGCCACACCACCCGGACGACCTTCGAGCCGGCCCCGGCCGCCCTCCTGGTCGGCGGCGGTCGGGCGGTCGTCGAGCTCGACGTGGTCGTCGAGCCGGGGGAGAGCACCTCGACCACCATGCGGCTCGATACCAGCAGGTCCTCGACCTCGGTGCTCGACGCCGACCCCGGCCGCTCCGCCGTGGCCTGGGACGGCGTGCGTGTCGTCGCGGACGACCCGCGCCTCGCGCACGTGGTCGACCACTCCATGGACGACCTGCGGCACCTGCTCCTGCTCGACCCCGAGGACCGGGCTGATGTCTTCGCCGCAGCCGGAACGCCTTGGTACCTCACGCTGTTCGGACGCGACTCGATCTGGGCCGCCCGGATGATGCTGCCCTTCGGCACGGACCTGGCCGCCGGCACCCTGCGTGTCCTGGCGCGCCGCCAGGGCACCACCGACGACCCGCGCAGCGCCGAGGCGCCGGGCAAGATCCCGCACGAGCTGCGCCGCACCGCATACCTCGACCCCGAGAGCGGGCTGGCGCTGCCGCCGGTCTACTACGGCACCGTCGACGCGACCGCCCTCTGGGTCACGCTGCTCGTGGAGGCCTGGCAGTGGGGCCTGCCGGAGGCGCAGGTGCGTGAGCTCCTGCCCAACCTCCGTGCGGCGATCGAGTGGCTCACCACGAGCGGCCAGCCCGACGAGGACGGTCTGCTCAAGTACCTCGACACCTCCGGCACCGGCCTGGCCAACCAGGGCTGGAAGGACTCCGGCGACTCGATCCGCTGGCGGGACGGACGGATCGCCGACGGGCCCATCGCGCTCGTCGAGGCGCAGGCGTACGCCGCGGAGGCGCTGGCGGGCGCGGCCCGGCTCCTGCGGGCCCTCGGCGAGGACGGCGCGGACGGGGCCGAGAAGCACGCCGCGGACCTCCGGGACCGGATCTCGGAGCGGTTCTGGGTGGAGACCGACGCCGGGCGCCACCTCGCCATCGCCGTGGACGGGCACGGTGACGCCGTCGACGGCCTCGCCTCCAACATGGGCCACGTGCTGGGTACGGGGGTGCTCACCCCGGCGGACTCGGCGTCGGTGGCCGCGCAGCTCACCGGACCCGAGCTGCTCGACGAGTTCGGCATCCGCACCATGGGCTCCGGCAACGGAGGGTTCAACCCCATCGGCTACCACACCGGGTCGATCTGGACCCACGACAGCGCGATCGTGGCGCTCGGCCTGGCCCGCGAGGGCCACCGTGCAGAGAGTGCGCAGGTCGCCACCGCGCTCGTCGCGTCCGCCGAGGCCTTCGACTACCGCTGGCCCGAGCTGTACTCCGGGCTGCCCATGATGGGCAGGCCCTCGCCGTACCCCGCGTCGTGCCGCCCGCAGGCGTGGTCGGCCGCCTCCGCCGGCGCGCTGGTCACGGTCGCGCTCGGGCTGCGTGCCGACCTGCCGGCAGGGGTCCTGGAGGTCGACCCCGTCGTGCCGCCGCCGTTCGGCGCGCTGCGCGTGGAGGGACTGCGGCTCGGGGACGCGACGGTGAGCGTGAGCGTTGACCGGGATGGGCGCGCCGAGGTGACCGGGGTGCCCGAGGGCGTCGAGGTCAGGCTGGGCGGCGCCAGCGCTTAGACTCAGTCGCTTGCCCGATGTCATACGCGACGTCAGGGGACGGGCGACCGACAGTGTGAAAGGACGGCCCTGCGTGGGACTGCTCGAGACCATCAAGAGCCCTGCTGACCTCAAGGCGCTGCCCGCCACCTCGATGGCACCCCTCGCCGAGGAGATCCGCACGTTCCTCGTGGAGTCGGTGTCCCGGACCGGCGGGCACCTCGGGCCCAACCTGGGCGTCGTCGAGCTCACCATCGCGCTGCACCGCGTCTTCGACAGTCCCCGGGACACGATCGTCTTCGACACGGGCCACCAGTCCTACGTGCACAAGCTGCTGACCGGCCGCCACGACTTCAGCAAGCTCAAGAAGCAGGGCGGCCTGTCGGGCTACCCGAGCCGGGCCGAGTCCCCCCACGACGTGGTCGAGAACTCCCACGCCTCCACCGCCCTGTCCTGGGCGGACGGCATCGCCAAGGCCCGCCGGATCAAGGGTGAGCGCGGGCGCCACACGGTCGCGGTCATCGGGGACGGCGCGCTGACGGGCGGGATGGCCTGGGAGGCGATCAACAACATCGCCGCCGACAAGGACCTGCCGCTGACCATCATCGTCAACGACAACGAGCGCTCCTACGCGCCCACGATCGGTGGGCTCGCCGAGCACCTCGCGACCCTGCGCACGACCCGCGGCTACGAGCGGTTCCTCGACTGGGGCAAGAACACCCTGCACCGCACGCCCGTGGTGGGCGGCGCGATGTACGAGACGTTGCACGGCATGAAGAAAGGCATCAAGGACATCGTCGCCCCACAGGGGATGTTCGAGGACCTCGGGCTGAAGTACCTCGGCCCCGTGGACGGCCACGACGAGGCCGCCCTGGAGTCCGCCCTGCGCAAGGCCCGGGCGTTCGGGGGACCGGTCCTGGTCCACGTCATCACGCAGAAGGGGCGCGGCTACCAGCCGGCCGTCAACGACGACGCCGACCAGTTCCACAGCGTCGGCAAGATCAACCCCGAGACGGGCCTGCCCTTCGAGGTCAGCGGACGGATCTGGACCGACGAGTTCAACGACGAGATGGTGGCCCTCGGCGCCGAGCGCCCGGACCTCGTCGCCCTGACCGCCGCCATGCTCATCCCGGTGGGGCTGGACGGGTTCGCCGCCGCCTACCCGGACCGGGTCTTCGATGTCGGCATCGCCGAGCAGCACGCCGTGACCATGGCCAGCGGCCTCGCCTTCGCGGGCCTGCACCCCGTGGTGGCGGTGTACGCGACGTTCCTCAACCGGGCGTTCGACCAGCTCCTCATGGACGCGGCCCTGCACCACGCCGGGATCACCTTCGTGCTCGACCGCGCCGGAGTCACCGGCAGCGACGGGGCGTCGCACAACGGCATGTGGGACATGGCGATCGCGTCCATCGTCCCGGGGCTGCGGCTCGCCGCGCCGCGGGACGGCCAGCAGGTGCGGCTGCAGCTGCGCGAGGCGGTCGAGGTCACCGACGCGCCGACCGTCCTGCGCTTCCCCAAGGGTGACGTCGGCGCGCCCGTCCCCGCCCTGCGGCAGCAGGGCACCCTCGACGTGCTGCACGAGACGTCGCGGGAGGGCTGCGACCTGCTCGTCGTCGGGGTCGGGGCGTTCGCCGCGCTGTCCGTCGACGTCGCCGGCAAGCTCGAGGCGCAGGGGCTGCGCGTCACGGCCGTCGATCCCCGGTGGGTGCTGCCCGTCAGCGACGACCTCGTCGAGCTGGCCCGGTCGGCAGGCGCAGTCGCGGTGGTCGAGGACAACCTCGTGACCTCGGGCGTCGGCGCGGCCGTGACGATCGCCCTGCGCGAGGCCGGTGTCGACGTGCCGGTGCACCTGCACGGCATACCGAAGGCGTTCCTCGACCACGCCTCGAGGGGTCAGATCCTCGACGAGCTGGGGCTCACCGCTGACGCGGTCGCGACGTCGCTGGCGACGCACCTGCACTGAGCCGACGCAGGCGCAGTGCCAGCTGCAGCTCCAGGGCGGTGTCCGGGTGCTGCCAGCTCGGCCCGAGCAGCGCGGAGATGCGCTCGAGCCGCTGGCTCACCGTGTTGACGTGCACGTGCAGCTCGGTGGCAGCGTGCCGGGGGCTGCCGCCGGCGTCGAAGTACGTCTGGAGGGTCTTCACGAGCTCGGACCCCCGCCGGGAGTCGTAGTCGAGCAGCGGGCCGAGGTGGGTGTGCACGTAGCCGTCGACGTCCGGGGCCGACCCGACGACCAGACCCGCGAAGCCCAGGTGGGCCGCGCTGGCGCCCTGGCCGGCGAGGCCCAGTGACCCCAGGGCCTGCACCGTGCGCACCGCCTCGGCCCAGACGGGAGGGACGTCGCCCGTGAGGGTCACGGGCCCGGCCGCCCCCACACTGACCCGGCCCAGGCGCGCGAGTCGGCGGGCGAGCTCGACGGCGGCCTGCTGGGCGTCGAGGGAGGGCACGAGGGCCACCACCCGGCCGTCGTGCTCACCGACCACCGAGCCCGGCCCGGCGGCAGCATGGGCAGCGAGGAGCAGCGTGCGGCGGGGGACCTGGTCGTCGGCGTCGGCCACGAGGACGGCGTGCCGGGCGGCCGGGTCGACCCCCTCGGTGCGCGCGCGGGCCGCCAGGCTCTGCGGGTCGCCGCGGCCGCTGACGAGGTCTGACACGAGGTCGGTGCGGACCCGCTGCTCGGCCTCGGCGGCGGTGCGCTCGAAGAGCAGGACGAGCGCGGTCACCACGGCCGCGCGCTCCACGGTGCGCCGGTCGGCGTCGTCGAGCACGCCCACCCCACCGAGGACGAGGGCACCGAGCGGCGTCTGGGGCGCCTTCACCCCGATGGCCCACTGGTCGCTGTCGGGGTCGTGCGCCAGCCGGCCGGACGAGTACGTCATCGAGACGGCGGGGGAGGCGGACAGCCCGCCCGAGCGGGGGTCGTCCACGGGGGCGGCGCCGTGCGTGCTCAGGCACTCGCCCTCGGACCCGAGCAGGGCCACCCAGCCACCGAGCAGGTCACCGAGCGCCTTGGTGATGTCGTCGACGCCGCCACCGGCGAGCACGAGCTCGGCGAACCGGTCGTGCGCGGCCGCCGCCCGCTCGACCCCTGCGGTGTGGCGACGCACCTCGTCGGCGGTCCGCGTCTGGACGATGGAGACGGCGGCCAGGGCGGCCAGTGAGCCGAGGAGGGCGACCTGGTCGGGGGAGAAGGGACGCGGCGAACGGTTGGCGGCGAAGAGCACCCCGACGAACTGGTCCTCGACCACCAGGGGCGTCCCGCAGATCGACACCAGGCCCTCGTCGCCGACGGCGCTGTCGATGGTGCCGGTGTGCTGGAACCTCTGGTCGTGGAGGTAGTCGGCGCTCCAGTAGGGCTTGTGCGTCGACGCGACGAGGCCGCCGAGCCCGTCGCCCAGCGACAGCCGGACGGTCTGGAACTCGACGCTCACCGACCCGTCGGTGGCGCGCATGAACGTGTCGCCGGCAGCCGGGTCGTAGAGGGTGAGGTACGAGACGTCGGTCCCCAGCAGCGTCCGTGCGCGGCGGACGATGGCCTCGAGGATGCCGGAGGGGTCGCGCAGGGCGGCGAGGTCGCGCGCGGTCTCGACGAGGGCGGTGAGCTCTGCCTCACGCCGGCGCCGTGAGTCGAACGCGGCGCGCACGCGCAGTGCCAGCTCGCGAGCCTCGCCACCGGGGTCGGTGACGCCGCCGAGCTCGGATGCCGGAGCCCCCTCGGCGAGCAGGCGCAGCAGCGTCATCGCGGGGGAGTCGTCGGCATCCATCGAGTCGGATCCTAGGCGGCGACCGACCTCAGTGGGCCGTCCAGCCACCGTCCATCGCGAACGACGACCCGGACACCGAGCCCGCGGAGGGACCGCAGAGGAAGGCGACGAGCTCGGCGACCTCGGAGGCCTCCACGAGGCGCTTGACCGCCACCGGCTCCAGCATCACCTTGGCGACGACCTCCTCCTCGCTGATGCCGTGCGACCGCGCCTGGTCGGCGATCTGCTTCTCGACCAGCGGCGTGCGCACGTAGGCGGGGTTGACGCAGTTGCTCGTCACCCCGTGCTCGGCGCCCTCGAGCGCGGTGACCTTGGACAGGCCCTCCAGACCGTGCTTGGCCGAGACGTAGGCAGCCTTGAACGGGCTCGCGCGCAGCCCGTGCACGCTGGAGACGTTGACGATCCGGCCGAAGCCCTGGGCGTACATGTGCGGCAGCACCCGCCGGGTCAACCTGAACGGCGAGGTGAGCATGAGCCGGATGATGAGGTCCCAGGTCTCCACGGGGAACTCGTGGATGGGGCTGACGTGCTGGATGCCGGCGTTGTTGACCAGGACGTCGACGCCCTCGGGGAGCCGGTCGACGGCATCGAGGTCGGACAGGTCGGTGGGGAGCACCTCGACGTCGTCGACACCGGCGAACCGGCCCAGCCCCTCCGCGTCGCGGTCGACTGCCCAGACCCGGGCGCCGGCGGCGGCGAGCCGCTCGACGCAGGCGGCCCCGATCCCACTCGCCGCCCCGGTCACCAGGGCGGTGCGTCCGGTCAGGTCGAGGGTCCCAGGCGTCGTCGGCATGCCCGCGAGACTAGGTCGGTGCCGTACGGGCGAGCATGTGGCGACGAACCACAGTTCTGCGCGGTCCTGTGTGGCGCGCGAGGGCAGGTGGGGGAGTGCCCTCGTCTCCCCGCGCCCGGCCCTTCGCCTGCTGCGGCAGGCGAAGGGCCCGACGCGCTCCACGAGCCCGACCGGCGTGGAGGACCGACGCGACGAGGGGCGGTACCCGGCCGAGCCGGGTACCGCCCCTCGCGTGGTGCCGCGTACGGGCTAGGCGGGGACGCTCGCCGCACCAGCCGGCAGGAACCGCTTCCCGGTGACCTTCTCCGAGACGCCCTCGCGGTCGAGCAGTGGCGTGAGGCCGCCGTTCCAGAACTGGAACCCGGCTCCGGTGATCATCGCCAGGTCGAGGTCCATCGGCGCCTGGGCGACGCCCTCGTCGAGCATCCGCCGGGCCTCGTCGGCCAGCACACCGAGCACGCGCTCCCGCACCTGCTCGGTGGTCAGGACCACCGGATCGGCGGGCTTGTCGAACAGGGCCTCGACCTCGGGGTCGACGACCGGCTTGCCCTCGGGCCAGGTGTAGATGGCCGGCTTCTTCGCTGCCACGACCTTGCGCAGGTTCTCCGAGACGTAGAAGCGGTCGGGGAACGCCTTCGCCAAGGTCTCGTTGTTGTGCAACGCGATCGCCGGTCCGACGAGACCGAGGAGGATGAACGGCGGCATCGGCGCGAGGCCGGCGAACGCACGGTCGGCGACCTCGATCGGGGTGCCCTCGTCGACGACCTTGGCGACCTCGCCCATGAACCGGCCGAGGAGCCGGTTGACGATGAAGGACGGCGAGTCCTTGACGAGGATCGTCGTCTTTCTCAGCGTCTTGCCGGTGGCGAAGGCCGTGGCGAGCGTGGCGTCGTCGGTCTGCTCGCCCTTGATGATCTCGAGCAGCGGCATCACGGCGACGGGGTTGAAGAAGTGGAAGCCCACGACCCGCTCGGGGTGCTGCAGGTCCGCAGCCATCTGCGTGATCGACAGCGAGCTGGTGTTGGTCGCGAGGACGCACTCGGCCGAGACGACGGCCTCGACCTCGGCCCAGACCTGCTTCTTGACCGACATCTCCTCGAAGACGGCCTCGATGACGAAGTCCGCGTCGGCGAACCCGTCCTTGCTCGTCGAGCCGGTGACCAGGCCCTTGATGCGGTTGGCCTTGTCGGGGCTGACGCGGCGCTTGCCGAGCAGCTTGTCGACCTCGGCGTGGACGTAGCCGACGCCCTTGGCGACGCGCTCCTCGTCGAGGTCGGTCATGACGACCGGCACCTCGAGGCGCTGGGCGAACAGCAGCGCGAGCTGGCTCGCCATGAGACCGGCGCCGACGATGCCGACCTTGGTGACCTTGCGCGCCAGGGCCTTGTCGGGCGCGCCGGCGGGCCGCTTGGCGCGGCGCTGGACGAGGTCGAACGAGTAGAGCCCGGCCCGCAGCTCGTCGCCCATGACGAGGTCGGCGAGCGCCTCGTCCTCGGCGGTGAACGCCTCGTCACGGGTCGCGGTGCGTGCCGCCGCGACGAGCTGGAGGGCGCGGTACGGCGCGGGCGACTTGCCGCCGGTCTTCAGGTCGACCAGGCCCTTGGCCGCCTTGACCGCTCCGGCCCACTCGGCCTCCTCGCGCGAGACCTCGGGGCGCTCGACCTTCGTCTCGCCGGTGAGGACCTTCGCCGCCCAGAGCAGGGACTCCTCGAGGAAGTCGGCGGGTGCGAACATCGCGTCGGCCATCCCGAGCTCGAAGGCCTGTGGGCCCTTGAGCATCCGGTTGGTGTTCATGGGGTTCTCGATGATGACCTTCAGCGCGTTCGCCGGGCCGACGAGGTTGGGCAGCAGGTAGCAGCCACCCCAGCCGGGGACCAGCCCGAGGAAGGTCTCGGGCAGCGCGATCGCCGGCACCCCGGCGGAGATGGTGCGGTAGTCGGCGGACAGCGCGACCTCGACGCCCCCACCCATGGCCGCGCCGTTGACGAAGGCGAAGGTCGGGACGGGGAGGTCCATGATCGCGCCGAACGCGGCGTGGCCGGCGCGGGCGACCTCGAGGGCCTGCTCGCGGCTGGTCGCCTGGGCGACCGCCTTGAGGTCGGCGCCGACGGCGAAGATGAAGGGCTTGCCGGTGATGCCGACGGCCTGGATCTCGCCCGCCTCGGCGCGGGTGCGCAGGCCCTGGACGACGGTGAGCAGCCCGGCGATGGTCTGCGGCCCGAAGGTGTTGGGCTTGGTGTGGTCGAAGCCGTTGTCCAGCGTGATGAGCGCGAGGACTCCCGCGCCGCCGGGGAGGGTGATGTCGCGGACGGGCGTGTGGGTCACGACCTCCTCGAATCCGGCGGACGACTCGCGGGTCGAGCCGGGAGCAGTGGTGGTGTCGCTCATGCCGCGACCTCCTTGCCGTAGTCAGCGTGGTGCGGGTTCTCCCAGATGACGGCACCGCCCATGCCGATGCCGATGCACATGGCGGTCATGCCGTAGCGGACCTCCGGGTGCTCCTCGAACTGGCGAGCGAGCTGGGTCATCAGCCGCACGCCGGAGGAGGCGAGCGGGTGGCCGGTGGCGATGGCGCCGCCGTACTGGTTGACGCGCGGGTCGTCGTCGGCGATGCCGAAGTGCTCGAGGAATGCGAGCACCTGCACCGCGAACGCCTCGTTGAGCTCGAACAGCCCGATGTCCTCGATGGTCAGGCCCGCCTTGCCGAGCGCCTTCTCGGCGGCCGGCACCGGCCCGATACCCATGACCTCCGGCTCGACGCCGACGAACGCGAAGTCCACGAGCCGCATGCGCACCGACAGGCCGAGCTCCGCGGCGGCCTCCTCGGAGGCGAGGATGCAGGCGGTAGCGCCGTCGTTGAGGCCGGCGGAGTTGCCGGCGGTGACGTTGCCGTGGGGGCGGAACGGCGTCTTGAGCGCGGCGAGGTCCTCGACCGTGGTGCCGGGGCGCGGCGGCTCGTCCTGGGTGGCCAGGCCGTAGCCGAGCTCCTGGTGGCGCGTCGCGACGGGCACGAGGTCGGGCTGGACCTGGTTGTTGGCGTAGGCCTTCGCGAGCTTCTCCTGGGAGCCGACGGCGTACGCGTCGCTGCGCTCCTTGGTCAGCGTCGGGAAGCGGTCGTGGAGGTTCTCCGCGGTGGAGCCCATGACGAGCGCACTGGGGTCGACGAGCTTCTCCGCAACGATGCGCGGGTTGGGGTCGACGCCCTCGCCCATGGGGTGGTGGCCCATGTGCTCGACACCGCCGGCGATGGCGACGTCGATCGAGCCGAACGCGATGGACGACGCGGTGGTGGTGACCGCGGTCATCGCACCGGCGCACATGCGGTCGATGGAGTAGCCGGGGGTGGTCTTGGGCAGCCCGGACAGCAGGGCGGCCATCCGGCCCAGGGTCAGGCCCTGGTCGCCGATCTGGGTGGTCGCGGCGATGGCGACCTCCTCGACGCGCTCCGGCGGCAGCTCCGGATGGCGGCGCATGAGCTCACGGATGCAGCGGATGACGAGGTCGTCGGCGCGGGTCTGGGCGTAGATGCCCTTCTCCCCGGCCTTGCCGAAGGGCGTCCGGACGCCGTCGACGAAGACGACCTCACGAAGGGTGCGGGGCACGGGTGGCCTCCTGGTTGGGTTGCGCGGGTGGAGTGGCTGGCCGTGGTGGCCGGCGCGGGGGCGCGGTCAGCGGCGCCCTGCTCCGATGCTACTTCCCGGTAACAAGAGGTTCACCCGACCCCTCGCGTGAGAGCCGTCACCCCACGGGGGCGCGGGCGCTCACTCGTCGGGGTGGGCCGCGAACGCGGCGGCGACCATGGGGGCCACGATGTCGGTCTGCCAGCGCCGCGCGCCCAGTGCCTGCAGCGCGGCCGCGAAACCGGCCGCGCTGAGGTCCTCCGGCGGCGACCAGATCACCCGGCGCAGCGGCTCGGGGGACAGCACGTTCTCGACGGGTATGGCGCGCTCGGCGGCGAACGCGGTGAGGGCCTCGCGGGTGTCGGCCAGCCGGGCGGCGGCCACGGGGTCGCGCTCGGGCCACGACCGCTGCGGTGGGGGCCCGTCCGACCGCAGGGTCATGGGGGGCAGGTCAGCCTCGGGGATGGCGTTGGCCCGGTTGACGGCCTCGAGCCACTGCCGCTGGTAGCGGCGCACGGACCGGTGCCCGGACGGCAACGTGTCGACGGAGGTCGGCGACGCCATGGCGATCTCGACGAGCACGGCGTCGGGGAGGACGCGCCCGGGGGACACGTCGCGGTCCTGGGCGATGGCGTCCCTCGCCTCCCACAGCTCGCGCACCACCGCGGCGGTACGGCGCTGGCGGACCTTGTGCATGCCGGAGGTGCGTCGCCACGGGTCGACGCGCGGCGACGGGCCCGTGAAGTCGAGCAGGGCCTCGAACTCCTCACGCGCCCAGCCGTCCTTGGCCTGGCGGGCGAGGTCGACACCCATCAGGTTGCGCACGTCGACGAGGACCTCGACGTCGAGCGCCGCGTAGCGCAGCCACGGCTCGGGCAGTGGCCGCGTGGACCAGTCGACGGCGGAGTGCTCCTTGGCCAGCGACAGGCCCAGGTAGTGCTCGACCACCGCGGCCAGGCCCACGCGGGGCAGCCCCAGCAGGCGTCCGGCGAGCTCGGTGTCGAAGAGCTGGCGCGGCCGCAGCCCCACCTCGGCGAGGCAGGCGAGGTCCTGGGTGGCGGCGTGCAGGATCCACTCGGCGTTGCCGATGGCCTCGTTGACCGGGGTGAGGTCGGGGCAGGCGATCGGGTCGATGAGCCAGGTGCCCGAGCCCTCGCGGCGGAGCTGCACGAGGTAGGCCCGCTGGCCGTAGCGGTAACCGCTGGCGCGCTCGGCGTCCAGAGCCACCGGGCCCTCGCCGGCGGCGATCGCGGCGGCCGCCTCGAGCAGCCCCCGCTCGGTCTCCACGACGGGCGGTACGCCGTCGGCGGGCATGTCGAGGGCCACGGGCTCGACGACGGGTGCGCCGTCCTCGGAGGGCTCGGGGAGCGAGCCGTCGGTGGCGTCCTGCGGGAGGAACAGCGAGGCCTCGCGGCCTGCCGGGTCCACGGCAGAGGCCTCGGCGTCGGTGTCGGTCACCGCACCAACCTACCGGGCGCGGTGCTCAGCGCCGCGGCCCAGGCAGCGCGACGACTCCCTCGGGCAGGGGCGGCAGACCGGCGATGGTGCACAGGAGGTCGGACCAGGCGACGAGGTGGGCGCCCACGTTGCCCGTGGTCGGGGTCCACGACGCCCGCACCTCCATCTCCACGCTCGCGGGCCGGTCGGACAGGCCCGCGAAGCTCTCGGAGACGACACGGGTGACCGTGCCCGCCTCGGCGGTGTAGCCCAGGTGGTGGCTCTCGAGCGCGTCGGTGAGCCAGGACCAGCCCACCGCACCCAGCATCGGGTCGTTGGCGAGCTCCGGCTCGAGCTCTGCCCGGGCGAACGTCACCGCACGCCACGCGCCGTCCCACGGGTCGGGGACCGACGGGTCGTGCAGGAGCACGAAGCGGCCGGAGGCCAGCTCGTCCTCGTCGGCCGCGGCCCCGACGACCTCGGCGGTCAGCGCCACGGCGTACGGGGCGATGCGCTGCGGTGCAGGCACCTCGGTGAGCCTGATCTCGGGACGCAACCGCGCGCCCCGCAGGTCGCTCAGCGCCTGCGTGAACTCCGGTGACTGGTCGCCAGGGACCGTTCTGCTGCCCACCGTCAGAGCGTATGTCGCAGGGTGCGATATCACAGGGAGGCTGAGTCCGCGCCGTGTCGCGGGCGCGGGGTAGCGTGCGGCGGTGCTCTCCCTCCTCGCGCTCGCCAGCAGCGTCTGCTGGGGCACGTCGGACTTCTTCGCCGGCCTGTTCTCCCGCCGCCGTCCTGCCGTGGCGGTCGTCGGCTGGACGCAGGCGCTGGCCTTCGTGGTGCTCTGCGTGGTCGTCCTGGCCCAGCACGACCACGTGGTGTGGACCGGGTGGCCGCTGTGGTCGGTCGCCGCCGGGCTCTCGGGGCTGACCGGCCTGCTCTGCTTCTACACCGCGCTGTCCACGGGGACGATGGGCGTCGTCGCCCCGATCGCCGCCCTCGGGGTGGCGGTGCCGGTCCTGCTCGGGGTCGCCACCGGTGACGAGCCGTCGGCCTGGACCTGGGTCGGCATCCTCGTGGCCGTCGTCGGCGTGACCCTGGCCTCGGGGCCGGAGCTGACCGGTGACGTGTCCACCCGGCCCGTCGTGCTGGCTGCCGTCGCGGCGGTGGGGTTCGGGCTGGCGCTGTTCTGCCTCGACCGCGGTGCGCGCACCTCCACGCTGATGACCTTGTGGGGAATGCGGTGCACCTCCGTCGTCGTCTTCGTGGTGGTGGCCGTCGTCGCGCGCTCCCTCGGCGGGGTCGTGGCCCGGGAGGTGCCCCCGCTGCTCCTGATCGGCTGTGGCGACCTCGCCGCCAACAGCCTCTTCGCGGTCGCCTCCTCGAGCGGCGAGGTCAGCGTCGCCAGCGTCCTGGGCTCGCTCTACCCCGTGATGACCATCCTGCTCGCGCGCGTGGTCCTCCGGGAGCGGCTGCGCCCCATCCAGCAGGTCGGGGCCGTGCTGTCCCTCGCCGGGGCCGCCGTCATCGCGTTGTGAGGGGTACGGCGACCGCCACCTAGGATTGCCCGCGTGACCTCCCCCCGTGACTCCGCCCTCGTCCGGGCTGCCCGCAAGCAGCCCGTGACGCACACCCCGGTCTGGTTCATGCGCCAGGCCGGGCGCTCGCTGCCCGAGTACCGCGCGGTGCGCGAGGGCGTCGGGATGCTCGAGTCGTGCCGCCGCCCCGAGCTCGTCACCGAGATCACCCTCCAGCCGGTGCGCCGGCACGGGGTCGACGCCGCGATCTTCTTCTCCGACATCGTGGTACCGCTCGCCGCCGTCGGGGTGGACCTCGACATCGTGGCGGGGGTCGGGCCCGTCGTGGCCGAGCCGTTCCGGACGCGCGCAGACCTCGACCGGCTGCCCGAGCTCACCCCCGAGCACGTGCCCTACATCACCGAGTCGGTGCGCCTGCTCGTGGCCGAGCTCGGGGCGACGCCGTTGATCGGCTTCGCGGGTGCGCCGTTCACGCTCGCGAGCTACCTCGTCGAGGGCGGCCCGAGCAAGAACCACGAGCACACCAAGGCCCTGATGTACGGCGACCCCCGGCTGTGGCACGACCTGTGCGCCCGGCTCGCCCAGGTCTCGGGGGCGTTCCTCGACGTGCAGGCCGCGGCGGGGGCGTCCGCGGTGCAGCTGTTCGACTCGTGGGTCGGTGCCCTGCCCCGGGCCGACTACGAGGAGTACGTCCTCCCGCACTCCCGGACCGCCCTCGCCGCGGTCGCCGGACGGGACGTGCCGACGATCCACTTCGGGGTGGGCACCGGTGAGCTGCTCCCGTCGATGGGTTCGGCCGGCGCCGACGTCGTCGGTGTCGACTACCGGGTCTCGCTGACCGATGCCCTGGCCCGGCTGGGGGGCCGGTACGCGGTCCAGGGCAACCTCGACCCGGCCCTGCTGTTCGCCCCGTGGCCGGCCCTCGAGACCAAGGTGCGCGCGATCGTGGAGGAGGGCCGCGCCGCACCGGGCCACATCTTCAACCTCGGGCACGGCGTCCTGCCCTCGACCGACCCCGACGTGCTCACCCGCGTCGTCGAGCTCGTCCACGAGGTCGGCGCCCGCTGAGCGCAGCCGCCCCGGCCGAGGGGTTGCCGCTCACTGCGACAGCGTCGCCGGTGCGGCGGTGGCCGGGCGGCGACGCCGTACGACCCACCACACCGGGAGCCCGACCAGGGCGATGAGGACCGCGAAGGGGACCACGGCGCCCACCACGGTGAGGACGACCGTGACCGAGCCCGAGAAGGCGTCCCAGCCACTGCGCAGACCGGCCAGGAACCCGGTCTCGTCGGCCTTCTTCGGGACGATGACGTCCGGCTGCGTGGTCAGGCTGACCTGGATGGGGGAGCGGGCCACGCTGCCCTTGAGCGAGGCCAGCTGTGCTTCGAGCGCCTCGAGGTCCGCCTCCCGGCGGGTGAGCTCGGCCTCCATGGCCACCGTCTGCGTGAGGTCCTTGGCGTCGGCGAGGTAGCCGCGCACCCGGTCGACGCTGATCCGCATCGTCTCCAGCCGGGACTGGGTGTCGACGATCTGCGAACCGACGTCCTCGCTGGAGCTCGTCGACCGGATCACGGTGCCGACCTGCCCGAGGTCGGCGACCACCGAGTCCAGCTTCGTCGAGGGCACCGAGATGGTGATCTCGCCGTAGGTGGTGGCACTGACCCGTGCCGAGGGCTGCACCGGGGTGTCGCCGGCCACGGTGCCGATGTTCTCCGACAGGACCAGCCCGTCGGCGGCGGCGGAGACGGACCTGACCCTGGCGACGGCCTGGCCGATGTCCTTGACCTGCAACGCCACCGACGCCCGTCGCGCGAGGGACTCCTGAGCCGCCTCGAGCGACGCCTGGCTCACCGTCGTGCCCGCAGGCTTGCCCGTCGCGGCCTTGTCGGTCGCCTTGTCCGAGCCGCTGTCGGAGGACGAGGCGCTGTCGCCGGAGGAGCCGGCCGACCCGCCTGCGGGAGCCCCTTCGGCGGGGGCCGGTGCGACCGCCCCCCTGGCGGCGCCGGACGAGGCGTTGCCGCCGGAGCTGCCGCTGCAGCCGGAGAGGGTCGCCGCGGCGAGGAGGACGGCCGCGAGGCCGGCGATGGTGTGGTGCGGACGGTCACGGAACATGGCGACTCCCGAGGTCAACGTCGGTGGGCGAGTGGTGATGACACTGCGACTGCGCCCGGGGGCCCGACGTTCCCACCCCGCGGTGTCGAAACCGTCACGATCTTGAAAGGGTGTGGTCATGGTCGGATCACGGGTCGTCATCGTCGGCGGCGGGATCAGTGGGCTCGCCGCCGCCTGGGAGATGGTGCGTGCGGCTCCCGGCGTCGAGGTCACCGTCCTCGACGCGGCCGACCGGCCCGGGGGAAAGCTGCGCCGAGAGCCCGTCGCCGGTGTGGCCATCGACGTCGGGGCCGAGTCCGTCCTCGCCCGGCGACCCGAGGCGGTCGACCTCATGGCCGAGCTCGGGCTCGGGGAGTCCGTCGTCCACCCGGCGACCACCTCGGCCGCCATCTGGTCGCGCGGCCGGCTGCACCCCATGCCGCGCGGCACCCTGATGGGCATCCCGTCGCCGGCGTCGTCGGCGCTCGGTGTGCTCACCCCGGAGGAGGTGGCGCGCGCCGAGGACGAGCAGGCGTGGACACCCGGCGACGACGAGGACGTGTCCGTCGGTGACTACGTCGCGGGACGGCTCGGCGACGCGGTCGTCGACCGCCTGGTCGAGCCCCTGCTCGCGGGGGTGTACGCGGGTCAGGCACGACGCCTGTCGCTGCGCGCCTGCCTGCCGCAGGTCTACGCGTCGGTGGCCCGGGGCACGAGCCTCACCGAGGCCGCGCGAGTGGCGGCCCAGGCCTCCGCGCTGTCGTCGGCAGGGTCGTCGGCCCCGGTGTTCGCGGGGCTGCACGGGGGAGTGGGACGTCTCGCCGAGGTCCTCACCGAGTCGCTGCGCTCCCACGGGGTGGTGGTCCGCAGCGGCACCATCGCCCGGGAGCTCGTGCGCGACGGTGCCGGCTGGTCGGTGGTCGCCGGCCCGAGGCCGGACCCCCAGCGCTTCGCTGCGGACGCGGTCGTCGTGGCCACTCCCGCACCAGCCACGGCACGGCTCCTCGAGCCGCACGCCCCGGCGGCGAGCGCCGCCCTGCGGGAGGTGGAGTACGCGTCGATGGCCATCGTGACCCTCGCCGTCGACGGGGGCCCCGGGCGCGCACCGCTACCCGGGTCGGGCTTCCTCGTGCCGGCCGTCGACGGCCGCACCATCAAGGCCAGCACCTTCTCGTCGACCAAGTGGGCCTGGACGTCCGAAGTGGCCGGCGACCTGTCGTTCCTGCGGGCATCCGTGGGGCGCTTCGGCGAGACGTCGGACCTGCAGCGTCCTGACGAGGAGCTGGTGGCCGTGGCCGTCGCCGAGGTCAGCGAGGCCCTGGGCCACCAGCTGCCGCGCATCGTCGACACGCACGTCCAGCGCTGGGGCGGGGCGCTGCCGCAGTACACCGTCGGGCACGTCGACCGGGTGGCACGGGTCCGGGCCGCCGCGGCCGCCGTGCCCGGGCTGGCGCTCGCCGGCGCGGCGTACGACGGGGTCGGGATCCCGGCCTGCATCGGCACCGGCCGGGCCGCCGCCCACGCGGTGCTGACCCACCTGAACACCTCTGGCGGAGAAGGCGGAGAATGAGGGCATGAGCAGCAAGCCCACCCCGTCCCGGATCCGCGAGATCAACAGCTCCATCAGGTACGCGATGTGGTCCGTCTTCAGCGTGACGGCACCGCTCGGCGACGACCGCGAGCAGATGGCCAAGGAGGTCGACGCGCTCTTCGGCGAGCTCGAGGAGAAGGGAGTCGTGACCCGCGGCGTCTACGACCTCGGCGGGATGCGGGCCGAGGCCGACTTCATGGTGTGGTGGCACGCCGAGAGGATCGAGGACGTGCAGGCTGCGTACCGCGCGTTCCTGCGGACCGACCTCGGGCACCTCCTCGAACCGACGTGGTCGGCTGCGGCGCTGCACCGGCCGGCTGAGTTCAACAAGAGCCACATCCCGGCGTTCCTCGCCGACGAGGCGCCGAAGGACTTCATCTGCGTCTACCCGTTCGTGCGCTCCTACGAGTGGTACCTGCTCGACGACAAGGAGCGCCGCGACATGCTCCGCGAGCACGGGCAGATGGCGCGCGACTACCCCGACGTGCGGGCCAACACCATCGCCTCGTTCGCCCTCAACGACTACGAGTGGGTGCTGGCGTTCGAGGCCGACGAGCTGCACCGCATCGTCGACCTCATGCGCGAGCTGCGGGCCTCCCGCGCCCGGATGCACGTCCGCGAGGAGCTGCCCTTCCACACCGGTCGCCGCGTCGAGGTGGCTGACCTGGTGGCGTCGCTGCGCTGATGCCACCCCCGCGGCGCGCGCGCCCGGCCTCCTCAGCGCCCTCTCAGCCCGGGCGGTGAGGCTCCGGGGGTGGGAAGCTTCGGGCCCGGTGACCTCCTCAACGCATGGGTGGTGTCGCCCGTAGGGGTGGCGCTCGCCGTAGTGCTGTCCGCCGGCTACGCGTGCATCCTCCTCGCGGTGCGCCGACGCGGTGGGCGACTTCCCGTCCTGCGGGTGGCCACCTTCGCCGTCGTCGGCATCGGCTCGCTCGTGCTGGCGACCTGCGGCGGGATGGCCGCCCACCGCAGCACGTCGTTCGTCGCCGCGGCCGCGCAGTCCGCCGTGCTGGCCGCCATCACCCCGGTCGGTGTTGCCCTCGGTGACCCGGTTGGCCTCGGCCTGCTGGTGCTCCCGGCGGCACGGGCTGCGGCCGCGCGGCGCCTGCTCGCCGGACGGTGGGTGCGCCTGGCCATGTTCCCCCTCTTCGGCTCGGTGCTCGCCACCGTGCTGCACCTCGCGATGTTCGTGACGCCGTGGCTCGCCCGCTCGCTCGACCACGCGTGGCTGCGCGAGGCGACGTACGCCGCGCTGGTGGGCAGCGGGCTCGTGTTCGTGCTGCCGCTGCTGGCCGACGACCTCGCCCCCGCGTGGTGCACGCCCGGGGTGCGGGTCCTCGTCGGGTTCGGGGACGGCCTCCTCGACGCCGTACCCGGCGTGGTGGTGATGGCCTCGCCGGCCCTGCTCGGTGCGCCGGTGGCCGCCTACCTCCGGGCGGCCGACCCGCTGTGGGAGCAGCACGTGGGTGGCGGGGTGATGTTCGGCTTGGCCGAGCTGGTCGGGCTGCCGCTGCTCGCCGCGACGGTGGCGGCGTGGGTGCGGGCCGACCGCGCGGAGGCGGCCGCCGTGGACGCCCGGCTGGACCTCGAACCAGCGTCGGACCGTCCCTGGTGGGAGACCGACCCGCGGTTCCGGCACCCGTCGTCCTGACGTGGGAGGTGCGGCTCCCACGGGGCGAGGCTGCCCACTGGGCGGGGGTCCCGGACGGGTCGCGGGACCCCCGCGTGGGCGTGACGTCGAGAGCCGGCGTCACGCCGGTGGTGTGCGGGTCAGCCCTCGTACTGGAGGCATCCCCGCCCGGTGAGGGCGAAGTCCCTGTTGCTGAACTCCTCCTGGGTGAGGTAGCGGTGCCCGTTGATGACCTGGTTGTACCGGCTGCCCGCGGTGCCGCTCATGGTCCCGTAGACGTAGGCGCACTCGTCGCCGTTCTCGTAGCCGGTCCGGTCGTACCAGCCCGTCACCGTGTCGGGGTCCGTCGCAGCCTCCATGATCTCGTGGCTGGTCGGGCTGATCTCGGTGTCGGCGTCGGGGTTGCCGTTGGGCGACTCGATGATCCCGTGTCCACGGGCGTTGCTCCCGCAGGTGTACCCGACAGGTGACAGGTAGACCGGGAACGGCATGTTCGCGTACACGGTTCCCTGTCCGGTGTCCTGGTTGTGGTACGCGCAGTACGCGGCGCTCGGCTGGTGGTTGATGGTGCAGGCGTTGTCCGCGGTGAGCGTCGAACCGGCGAAGAAGCACGACTCGACGTGCTTGGGCAGGAACATGACGTAGATGTGGCCGTAGTCCACCGGCATGTCCTTGGCCGCCACGATGCGGTTGGTCTCGGCGATGACCTGGCTGTCGTCGAGGCAGGCGTCGTAGCCGCTGAGGTCGGCGTAGATGTTGCTCGTGTCGTTGGCTGCGACCTCGCACCCGTCGGCCGGCAGGGGAGCGGTGTCGGTGACCGCCTTCGTGAGCTTCATCTTGTAGCGCATGACGCCGTTGCTGCCGAAGTACTCGTTCAGCGTCGAGTAGACGTTGGTGTGGCTCCCGCTGTCGGCGGCCACGTCGGCGAGGTACTTGCGGATGATGGACGTGTAGGCGGGATCCATGGTGTGCCCGGCCGGCGTCCAGAAGATGGGCGTCACGAACAACGGTCCCGTCTGCTTCGTACCCATCACCGGGCCGCCGTGGAAGATCAGCGGCGGGGTGCCGACGGCCGCGTCACTGGTGGTGCTGGTCGGTGGCCCGGACGTCGAGGTCGAGGTCGCCGACGTGGCGCACCCGGTGGAGGACGAGACCGCTCGGGTGACGCCGCGGAGCCGGGCGTTGCCCGGCGCGCTGGCCTGTGCCGAGCACGCCACCGTGGCATGGCTGGTCGAGGTGGAGTCGGTCGTCGCAGCGCCTGCCGCACTGACGGCGGCGCCGGTCAACAGCGCCGTAGCCGAGGCTGCGAGAACCGCAATTGCTCTGCCCTTGTTACGCATTCGTGGATTCACTGGGAACCCCTTCCGACGTGCCGGCGCCAAGGTCTCCGCACGACTGGCGCTCGAGTGCACCCCACGATCGGTGGGGTGCACGGCACCGGAAACGGTCCGCCGGGGGCAGGTCGCTGTCAACGAGTTGCCGGACTACCCCAGGGTGACGACGGCGGGTGTCCCCGGCTACGCGTTTGGCACGACGGCGAGCCGTCGAGGTCGTCGGGTGACGACCTCGACGGCTCCGGTGTCGGTCAGGGCCGGTGTCGGTCAGGCCCCGGTGTCGGTCAGGCCCCGGCGGCGGGGCGCAGCGTCATCGAGATGGAGTTGATGCAGAAGCGCTGGTCGGTCGGGGTGTCGTAGCCCTCGCCCTCGAAGACGTGGCCCAGGTGGCTGCCGCAGCTCGCGCAACGGACCTCGACCCGCTTCATCCCCATCGAGTGGTCCTCGATGTACTCGACGCTGTCACCGGCGAGCGGGGAGTAGAAGGACGGCCAGCCGCAGTGGCTGTCGAACTTCGTGCCCGAGGTGAACAGCTCCGCACCGCAGGCGCGACAGGCGTACACGCCCTCCGTTTTGGTGTCGGTGTACTCCCCGACGTACGGCCGCTCGGTGCCCGCCTGGCGCAGCACCTGGTACTCCGCCGGGCTGAGCTCGGCGCGCCACTCGTCCTCGGACTTGGTCACGGCGTACGTGCGGTCGGTCTTCTCCATGCTCACGTCACGACTCCTTCGGTTCAGTCTCACGCCCTGTGCAACGCGGCCGGGGGCGAAATTGGTCCCGGGGCGGTCGCCGGGGTCTCCCCGCCATTGTCCCGGGTCCCTGACGGGCCCGCCGGATAGGGTCGGGCCATGGCGGCAGTGGCGACGACGGTGGAGGTCCCCGGGGGGCCCTGGGGCGACACGCGGGAGGTGCGCATCTCCAGCCCGGACCGGCTGATCTGGCCCGACGACGGCATCACCAAGCTCGACCTCGCGCAGTACGCCGTGGACGTGCGGGACGGGTTCATGAACGCGCTGGGTCATCGCCCGGTGACGCTCCAGCGCTTCCCCGACGGCATCACGGGCGAGGAGTTCTGGACGAAGAACCCGCCCAAGGGCATGCCCGACTTCATCACGCCGGTGATGTGCACCTACCCCTCGGGGCGCCGGCACCTGCAGGTCGTGGTCGACGAGCCCGCGGCCGTCGTGTGGGGCATGCAGATGAACACCGTGACCTTCCACCCCTGGCCGGTGCGCACCGCGGACGTCGACCGGCCCGACGAGCTGCGGATCGACCTCGACCCCCAGCCGGGCCGCACCTTCGCCGACGCGGTGGAGGCGGCGGTCGCCCTGCGCGAGCTCCTCACCGAGATCGGGCTCACCGGGTGGGCCAAGACCTCCGGCAACCGCGGCGTGCACGTGTTCGTCCGGGTCGCCCCGACCCACGAGTTCCTCGACGTGCGCCACGGGGTCATCGGTATCGCGCGTGAGCTCGAGCGCCGCCTGCCCGACCTCGTCACCTCCTCCTGGTGGAAGGAGGAGCGGGGCGAACGGGTGTTCGTCGACTTCAACCAGGCGTGCCGCGACCGCACCATCGCGTCTGCGTACAGCCCGCGTCCGCTGCCCGGTGCACCGGTGAGCATGCCGCTGGGCTGGGACCAGCTCGTCGGCGTCGACCCGGGGGAGTTCACCGTGCGGACCGTGCCGGCGATCCTCGCGGACTCGGGCGACGCGTGGGCCGGGATGGACGAGGCCGTGGGTGACGTCACCGGCGCGATCGCGCTGTGGGACAAGGACATCCACGAGCGAGGGCTCGGCGAGCTCAACTTCCCGCCGGACTACCCGAAGATGCCGGGGGAGCCGCCGCGCGTGCAACCGAGCAAGCGGCGCAAGGACAAGACCGACGAGGACTACATGACGCCGAAGGCCGACCGCGACGCCGAGCTGCGGGCGCGGTGGGGGCCGGTCGTGCCACCGGTCGCGCCGATGCTGGCCAAGCCGGTCAAGGACATTCCCGAGGGCGACTACCTGTTCGAGCCCAAGTGGGACGGGTTCCGATCGATCATCTTCCGGTCGGGTGACTCGGTGGAGATCGGCAGCCGCAACGAGAAGCCGATGACGCGCTACTTCCCCGAGGTCGTCGAGGCGGTGCTCGAGAACTTCCCGGACCAGGCCGTGGTCGACGGGGAGATCGTCGTGGTGGGGGGTTCTGGCGACCGGCTCGACTTCGAGGCGCTGCAGCAGCGCATCCACCCCGCGGCCAGCCGGGTGAAGAGGCTCGCTGCCGAGACGCCGGCGCAGTTCGTGGCGTTCGACCTGCTGTCGCTGGGCGGGGACGACCTCACCGGACGGCCGTTCGAGGAGCGCAGAGCCTTGCTGGAGAAGGCTTTCGGGGAGGTAGAGGCGCCCATCCACCTGACCCGGGCCACCCGCGACCCGGCGGTGGCGCGGGAGTGGTTCGAGCAGTTCGAGGGCGCCGGGCTCGACGGTGTGATCGCGAAACCGCTGTCGGGCACCTACGAGCAGGACAAGCGGACCATGCTCAAGATCAAGCACGTCCGCACCGCAGACTGCGTGGTGGCGGGGTACCGCACCCACAAGACGGGTGACGACCTCGTCGGGTCGCTGATGCTGGGCCTCTACGACGACGCGGGATCCCTCATGAGCGTCGGGGTGATCGGTGCGTTCCCGATGGCTCGCCGCAAGGAGCTCTTCGAGGAGCTGCAGCCACTGGTCACGACCTTCGACGACCACCCGTGGGCGTGGGCGAAGGAGGAGGCCGGCACCCGGACCCCCACCAGCGGGGCCACGAGCCGCTGGAACGCCGGCAAGGACCTCTCCTTCACCCCGCTGCGACCCGAGCGGGTCGTCGAGGTGAAGTACGACCACATGGAGGGCGTCCGCTTCCGCCACACGGCGCAGTTCGTGCGCTGGCGCGACGACCGCGACCCGGAGTCCTGCACCTACGAGCAGCTGGAGGAACCGGTGAGCTTCGACCTGGCCGACGTCCTGGGCGAGCCCGGCCGATGAGCACGTCGACCACGACCGCTGGGGGAGCCGGCAGGGGCCCGCTGAGGACGACCGCGACGGTGGCCGGGGTGACCGGGGGCGCCTTGGCGGCGACCGCGGCGGTGTCCTCGGTCGGCGCGGCCGCCTACTTCGCACGACGGGCGCTCACCCCCGACCGGCAGCGGCCCGACGACACCTCGATCCTTGCCGTCGACGAGGACGTCGTGACCCTCGGCCTGACGCCGGAGACGGTGATGCCGGGTCGCTACGGACTGTGGCTCGACCAGTCGACCGGGCACGCGCGGCTGGGCGACCTGCTCGACGTCGACGAGGAGCGCGGACGCGTACGGCGCGAGGTGCTCGGGGTCGACCGTGGCCACCTCGCGCCCGGCTTCGGGCGGTGGAACCAGTACTTCTACGCCGGACCGCCGGACCGGGCGCTCGGGGTGCGGACGGAGTACGTCGACGTGCTGACCGAGCTGGGGACGATGCCGGCCTGGGTGGTCCGTTCCACCACCCCCTCCACGCGGTGGGCCGTCCTCGTGCACGGCCGTGGCGCCCGGCGCGACGAGGGGCTGCGTGCCGTGCGGCCGCTGGTGGAGAACGGCGTCAACGTGATCGTGCCGTCCTACCGCAACGACCTCGGAGCCCGGCGCGGCGCCGACGGGCGGTACAACCTGGGGCTGTCGGAGTGGCGCGACATCGAGGACGCCGGCCTGTGGGCCGTGCAGCAGGGCGCCCGTGAGCTGGTGCTGGTCGGGTGGTCGATGGGTGGGGCGATCGTGCTGCAGACGTTGAGCCGTTCGTGGCTCGCCGACCACGTCAGCCACGTCGTCCTCGACGCCCCGGTCGTCGACTGGACCGACGTCCTGCGCCACCATGCCCGCATCCACGGCATCCCCGACCCGATCGGCGGGCTCAGCCGCGTCCTCATGGGCAAGCGCTGGGCACGGCGGCTCGTCGGCGTGCACGACCCGGTCGACGTGGCCGAGACCGACTGGGTGAGCCGGGCAGGGGAGCTGCGCCACCGCATGCTGGTCATTCACTCCGTCGACGACGAGTTCGTCCCGGTGGGGCCTTCGCAGGCGCTGGCCGCGGGCCGCCCGGACCTGGTGACCATGGAGCGCTGGGAGACTGCACGGCACACCAAGGAGTGGAACGTCGACCCGGAGCGGTGGGAGCGCTCGGTCGCCGACTTCGTCAGCAGCTAGCAGTCCCCTGCCGCGTCAGAGGACGCGGATGAGCCCGCGGTCGGGATTGGCGGGGTCGTCGAGCCAGGACACGAACTCGGGTTCAGGCTCGAGTGCTGGTTCAGGTTCGGGGGCTGCCGAGCGTGGTGGTACGGGTGGTGGCAGGACGGTGAGGCGTCGTCGGCCGAGGTCGGTGTCAGGTGGGAGCTCGAGGTCGGTCCATCGGAGGGGTCCGCCGGTGGGTGGGCGGTAGGTGCCCGGGGGAGGTTCGGGGTCGGCGTCCGGTGATAGTGCGGTTTCGTGGGGTCGGGGTGGGCGGACGGGTAGTCCGTACCGGTTGGTCACCATCAGCCCGTCGGGGCGGGTGGGGTCGCCGGTGATGGTGTGGTCGCCGCGGTCGATGCCGTCATGGTGGACCGTGCAGAGCAGGACCTGGTTGGCGAGGTCGGTGCGGCCGCCGTCGGCCCAGGGGGTGAGGTGGTGGACCTCGGTGAAGGCGGTGGTGGTGCAGCCGGGGAACCGGCACCCGGGGTCGCGGTCGTGGATGAGGCGTCGGGTGCGCTCGGGCAGGATCCGCATCGCCCGCCCCACCGACACCGGGGTGCCCTCGGTCTCCCAGACGGGCTGCACCGTGCCGTCGCTGATGAACCGGCCGAGCAGTCGCAGTGGGATCGCGTGCCCACCGGACACCCAGGCGACGTCGGTGTCCAGGTGCAGGTACACCCGGTAGTGCGACGCCCGGGACGTCGACGTCACCGAGGCGAGGGACCGGGTGGCCATCTCCTCCAACGCATCCGCGTACGTGGGCAGGCCTGCGTGCCGGTCGTCCCCCGCGTCGTGGTCGACAAAGCTGTCGGCAGCTGCGGTGTCGCGGCGGCGGGTGAACAACGCGTCCTTGGCCTCCCTCACCGCCTGCTCCACCAGCGCGCCGATGGTCGCCGGCGCGGAGTACCGCAGCTGGAACCGGCCATCGGCGTCGTAGCTCATCGACAGCTCCGGCTTTGCACACGCCCTTTGCTCTGACACCGACCGAGTTTCAGCCGGGAGCGGCTCAACGCCGACGGTCGTTTCGTTCTCGGCCCCGTCAGCGGGTGGCCGGTGGGGCGGGGAAGGCGTGTCGGGCCACCGCGCGGCGCAGCTGCGGCACCGTGGCCTCGCGGGCCGGGGCGGTGACCGAGGCCTGGTGGCTGGCCGGGACGGCGCGGGCGATGACCGCGACCTGGTCCAGCGACAGCTCACCCGCCTCCAGCGCAGCGGACGCCTCGACCAGCTCGGACCTACGCCGGGCGACCCGCACCACGTCGCCGGCGTGCGCCGGGGACAGCCCGGCCCGCACGACCAGGTGGTGCTCCGGGGTCTTGAACCCACCATCACCCCAGTGCCGGTCCTCGATCAGCTCGGCAGCGATGTCGACCAGTTCCGCCTGCGCCCGGTTCAACCGCCCCGCCACTGTCGCGGTGCGCGCCCACAGCTGCTGCTGCCGGCGGTGCCGGGACTGCGCGAGCGGGCTGGTCGACATACCCCAATCGTACAGGTGTTCGAACGACAGCGGAAGGCTGTCCACAGCGAATTGTCTTGCCGTGCAACGACATTTGCGTCCCGAGACAGGTCCATCGACCAGTCCGGAGCAGGTCAGGTGGAGGTGCTGAAGTCGTCGAGGATCGCGTCGACGATCCGACGCGACTGCCCTGCTGAGTGCTCGTCCTCGTCCTCGAGGTCGTTGGCCAGGTTGCTCAGCGTCTTCCACAGGGCCCACCCGCGCCCACGCGCCCACGTCGAGGCGTCGATGCCGAGCCGTTCGCGAAGGAGGCGGCGCCCGGGGAGGTCGAGCACGGTCCAGGCGACGGCCAGGTCGCAGGACGGGTCGCCGACCCCGCAGGTCCCGAAGTCGATGACCGCGGCGAGCCTGCCCCGGTCGAGCAGGAGGTTCCCCGCTGCGAGGTCGCCGTGGAACCACGTGTCCACGCCGTCCCATCGAGCCTCCAGGGAGTCGTCCCACGCGGCAGCAGCCAGCCTGACCTCGACCTGGCCGTCGAGCCGTGCGAGGGCGTCCCGAGCCGTCGCGTCGAAGGTGCGCAGGGTCCCGCCTCGGAACCAGTTGTGGACGCCCGGCTGCGGACCACCCGTGGGGTCGATGCCCCGCATCGCCAGCAGGAAGTCGGTCACGTCCTCGGCGAACCCCATCGGGTCGGTGAGGGTGGACGGGGCGGCCGGCTCGCCCGGGAGCCACCGGTAGACCGACCAGCGGAACGGGTACCCGGCTCCCGGCATCCCCTGGGCCAACGGCTCGGGGGTCGGGACCGGGAGCTGTTCGGCCAGCTCGGGCAGCCAACGATGCTCCTTCTCGACTGCCAGCGCGTACTCCGCGGCGCTGGGCAGCCGCACGAGCATGTCGTCCGCGAGGCGAAAGGTGAAGTTGTCCCATCCCGGGGTGGGCACCGGTGAGACGGGCAGGTCCGCCCAGTGGGGGAACTGGTCTGCGACGAGATCGCGGACGGTGTCCACGTCGAGGGACAGCCTTCGCGGCACCGGGCCGCGATCGGGCACCTCCACCACCGACTCGCGACTCTCAGGACTCATGGCCCCGCAGGCTACCCAGAGGCAGCTCGCAGACACGACGGCTTTTGGGCAGGGCGGCGACGCGCGCGCACCAGTCGGCCGGGCAGTGGGCCGGAGGCGGTCAGCGGCTCAGCGGTCGACGCGCCAGCGACCGAGCACCGTGCCGTCCTCCTCGAGCATCACCATCGGCGTCAGCGCCAGGTCCACCGACGGCCCGGCGGTGATCCGGCCCGGCCCGCCACCGACGAGTGTCGGCGCCCAGGTCAGGTCGACTTCGTCGACCACCCCGGCGTCGAGCATGGCCCCGAAGAGTGAGGGGCCGCCCTCGGACAGGATGCGTCGAAAACCCTTGTCCTCCAACGATTTCCTCGCCGCGACCAGGTCAACACGGTCGGAGCCGACGACGATGACGTTCTCGTCGCCGAGGACCGCGCGCGCCCGCTCGACGTCCGCCGACGCCGCAGCCTCGCAGGTGACGAGCAGGGCGCTGCCCCTGGGAGAAGTCATGGCCGCGACCGTGGACGGCAGGCGGCCGCGGTTGCTGACCACAGCGAGGACAGGAGCATCGGGGTCCTCGTCCCGCAGCGCCGGGTACCCCTCTGCACGCACCGTCCCCGCACCGACGACCACCACGTCCGAGAGGCTGCGCAGCAGCGAGAAGACGGTGAAGTCCGCCGGCGTGTTGATGCTGCCCGAACGGCCGTCGCCACCGGTCACGGCGCCGTCCAGGGAGGACACGAAGTTCGCCCGGAGCCACGACCGGTCGTCGGGCGTGGCGTAGAGGGACCGCAGGGTCGCCTCGTCCACCTGGGTGCCGGGTGCGGGGGTGCCGGACTCGCTGAGCAGCAGGCGCATGGCGTGGAGTCTGCCTCACCTACGCTGCCTGCGTGGCCTCCCTCACCGACCGCTCGCCGAAGCTCGACCGCGACCGCCTCGTGCGCGACCTCGTGCCCCCGCCGCGCTTCGACGGGGAACGCTTCTCGACCTACCGGCCGGACCCGGCGGAGCCGAGCCAGGCCGCCGCGGTGCAGCGACTCGAGGAGTACGCCGCCGGGCTGGCCGGCGTTGGCAACGGCAACGGCAACGGCAAGGGCCTCTTCGGCCGACGACGCAAGCGGGCGCAGGCGGGCCGGGGCATCTACCTCGACGGGGGGTTCGGTGTCGGGAAGACCCACCTGCTGGCCAGCCTGTGGCACGCGGCGTCGGGCCCGAAGTCGTTCGGGACGTTCGTCGAGTACACCAACCTCGTCGGCGCGCTGGGGTTCGCGCAGACCGTGGAGGCGCTGAGCGGTCACCAGCTGGTGTGCATCGACGAGTTCGAGCTCGACGACCCCGGCGACACCGTGCTCATGGCCACACTGCTGGCTCGTCTCACCGAGGCCGGCGTCTCGCTGGCCGCGACGAGCAACACGTTGCCCGACGCGCTGGGGGAGGGACGCTTCGCGGCAGAGGACTTCCTGCGCGAGATCCAGGCGCTGGCCTCGAGGTTCGACGTCGTCACGGTCGACGGACCCGACTACCGGCACCGTGACTCGCTCGAGAGCCCCCCGCCGCTCGACGAGGCGGAGGTGCACTCGGCGACCGAGCGCGAGGGCGCGGTCCTCGACCACTTCGTCGACGTCACGCGCCACCTGTCGACGGTCCACCCCAGTAGGTACCGCGCCATGCTCGACGGCGTGACGGCAGTGGGCTGGACGCACGTGCGCGCCGTCACGGACCAGGCGGTCGCGCTGCGCCTGGTCGTCCTCGCCGACCGGCTCTACGACGAGGACATCCCGGTCTTCGCCAGCGGACTGCCGCTGGGAGAGATCTTCTCCCCGGAGATGCTGGCAGGGGGGTACCGCAAGAAGTACTTCCGCGCGGTCTCCCGCCTCACAGCCCTCGCGCGGGGTGACGACCGGTGACAGGATGCGCCAATGGCGAAGAAGGACAAGAAGTCCAGCGGTTCCGGCAAGGCGGCAGGGGTGCCGGCAGCGGCCAGGGCCGACCGCTCCAAGAAGGCCAGCAAGCACCCTGACAGCAAGGCCGCGAAGGCCACTGCCCTCGCGCCCGTGTCCTTCAGCGAGGCGCTCCGCGTGCGGGAAGGCTTCATCCTCGCGGAGTGCGACCCCCGGTCGACCCCGGCGTTCGACGGCGACAAGGCCGCCGGCCAGAAGGCCCTGGCGGCGCGGGCCGGTGAGATCGGTGAGTTCCAGGAGCGCCTCTACGCCGAGTCCAAGATGGACGGCCAGCGGTCGCTCCTGCTCGTCGTGCAGGGGATGGACACCTCCGGCAAGGGCGGCATCATGCGCCACGTCGTCGGCGAGATGGACCCTCAGGGGGTCCGCTACACCTCGTTCAAGGCACCGTCGGCGGAGGAGCGCAGCCACCCGTTCCTGTGGCGCATCCGCAACGCCCTCCCGCACTCCGGCCAGGTGGGGGTGTTCGACCGCTCGCAGTACGAGGACGTCCTGGTCGTCCGGGTGCACGACCTGGTCCCCAGGGCGACGTGGTCGCGCCGCTACGCGCAGATCAACGCGTTCGAGGAGAAGGTCGTCGCCGACGGCACCGTGATCGTCAAGGTGATGATGCACATCTCGCCCGACGAGCAGAAGGCGCGCCTCGGGCGGCGGCTGGCCCGCCCGGACAAGCAGTGGAAGTACAACCCCGGCGACGTCGACGAGCGGATGTTCTGGCCGCAGTACCAGGAGGCCTACCAGGCCGTCCTGGACCGGACGTCCACGGACGCAGCGCCGTGGTACGTCGTCCCGGCCGACCGCAAGTGGTACGCGCGCCTCGCGGTGCAGAGCCTCGTCCTCGAGCACCTCGAGGCCATGGACCCGCAGTGGCCGGCGGTCGACTACGACGTGGCCGCAGAGCAGAAGCGCCTGCGCGCCACCTGAGCGATGAGTTCCGGGCTCACGCCGGGTCTGCCCTTGCACAACCCCATCGAGGAGCCGTCATGCCAGACCAGAACGCGTCCACGTCCACCACGTCACCGCTGCGGGGCTCGGAAGCCTTCAGCGGGTTCTCCGTCCCGGACACCGGGGCCGCGAGGCGCTTCTACGAGCAGGTGCTCGGTCTCGAGGTGAGCGAGGCGAACGGCATCCTGACCCTCCACCTGGGCGGGGGCCACCGGGCCATCGCCTACCCCAAGCCCGGCCACGTGCCAGCGGGCTTCACGGTGCTCAACTTCCCGGTCGCCGACATCGACTCGGCCGTCGCCGAGCTGAGCGCCCGAGGCGTGAGCTTCGAGCGCTACGAGGGGACCCCGATGGAGACCGACGAGCACGGTGTGTTCCGTGGCGGCGGACCACTCATCGCGTGGTTCACCGACCCCGCGGGGAACGTGTTCTCGGTCATCCAGGACTGACCCACCGACGGGCGCAGCGTCAGGGCTTGAGCCCGGGCGGCGGCTCCGCGAGGTAGCCGACGCCCCAGAGCAGCACCCAGGCGGCCAACGCGCAGACGGCCAGCAGCACGATGCCACCAGCCGCCATGGCCGCACCCGAGGGACGCTGGACGGGCGCGTGCCACACCTCGGCCTGCGGACGCGGGGCCGGGGCGCCCACGATGGCTCCGACGCACATGGCGAGCACGATGATCGGCAGACCCATGTAGAGGAGGGGGTCGGTGACGTCCCGGTAGGTCAGGCCACGCATCGCCGCGGGCAGGAGGATGAGCAGGGCGGCGAGCACCGCGCCCATGAAGAGACCGATCGCGGCTCCCCGTCCTGGTTGACCTCTCATGCGGCGAGTATCGGGTCGCCGCAGCCGGGTGTCGATCGTCCGTTCGTCGCATTGCGGCGGGCCGTCGCGGCTGCATCGTCCGGGCCCCGTCGCCGGCCGGGTGGCGTCAGGCGGAGAAGGCCCGGTCGACGAGGGCGGCCGCGCTGGTGGCGCTGAGACCGGCGTCGAGCGTGCCGAACGTGGCACCGTGGTCGCCTCCCAGCCGGCTCGCCACGAAGGCGTCGGAGACCACCGCCGGGGCGTACCGCGCGAGCAGGGAGGCCTGCAGGGTCACTGCCAGCCGCTCCACCAGTCGCCGGGCCCCGGCCTGGGCGAGCGGGTCCGCCGCACCCGCGATCACGGCAGGCAGCCGGTCGATGGCGGCGTCGAGGGTGGCGCCGTGCCCGCGCGCGAGCCGCACCTCGGTGAGGTACGCCTCGACCGAGGCCGGCTCGCGGCCCACGGCACGCAGGACGTCGAGGGCGTTGACGTTGCCGGACCCCTCCCAGATCGAGTTGAGCGGCGCCTCTCGGTACAGCCGCGCCAGCCCGTTCTCCTCGACGTACCCGTTGCCGCCCAGGCACTCCAGCGCCTCCGCGACCATGACGGGGGTCCGCTTGCAGACCCAGTACTTGCCCAGTGCCACCCCGAGGCGTGAGAAGGCGGTGTCGCCCTCGTCGACGGCATGGGCCAGCCGCAGGCCCAGCGTGGTGGCCGCCTCGGACTCCAGCGCGAGGTCGGCGAGGACGTTCTGCATCAGGGGCTGGTCGACGAGCAGCGCCCCGAAGGCGGAGCGGTGCCTGGCGTGGTGGACCGCCCGCAGCAGGGCGGCCCGCATCGTCGAGGTCGAGCCCAGGACGCAGTCGAGCCTGGTGGCGGCGACCATGTCGAGGATGGTGCGGATGCCGCGACCCTCGTCGCCGACGCGGACGCCCCAGGTGCCGTCGAGCTCGACCTCCGAAGAGGCGTTGGAGCGGTTGCCGAGCTTGTCCTTGAGGCGTTGCAGCGCAAAGGGGTTGCGCGTGCCGTCGTCGAGCACGCGGGGTACCAGGAAGCACCCGACCCCCGCCTCGGTCTGGGCGAGCACGAGGAACGCATCGCTCATCGGCGCCGAGCAGAACCACTTGTGGCCGGTCAGGCGGTAGGTGTCGCCGCCCTCGAGCGGGCCGCCGGGCGACGCGACGGCGCGGGTGGTGTTGGCCCGCACGTCGGAGCCGCCCTGCTTCTCCGTCATGCCCATGCCCGCGATCGCGCCCGCCTTGCCGGCGGCGGGTCGCAGGCCGAAGTCGTACGTGCGGGACGCCAGGCGGGGGACCCACGCCGCCGCGAGGGCAGGGTTGGCCGCGAGGGCCGGCGCGGCGGCATACGTCATCGAGACGGGGCACAGGTGGCCCTGCTCGACCTCGGACCAGCTGGTGAAGCCGGCCGCGCGTCGCACGTGGGCCCCTGAGCCCTCGGGGCGGGTCCACGGCTCGGCGGTCAGGCCACCGCCCACCGCCACCTCCATCAGCGAGTGCCACGCCGGGTGGTAGTCGACCTCGTCGAGGCGCTCACCGGTGGGGGAGTGGGTGCGCAGGACCGGCTCGTGGGTGTTCGCCTGCTCCGCCCACTCGCGTGCCCGGGCGGAGCCGGAGAGCGCCCCGAGCCGTTCGACCTCCGCGTACCCGGCGTCGTCGCCCCAGCGGTCCAGCGCCTCGCAGAGCGCGGGGTTGCTGGTCAGCGCGTTGTAGTCCGGCAGTGGTGGCACCTGGTTGGTGACGGCGTGGGTGGGCACGGGGGCAGAGTATGCGGGATACCGTGGGCTGGTGAGTCTCAAGTCGCGGGTCCGTCGCGAGCTGGTGCGCATCCCCGGCGCCATGCCCGTCGCCCGGATGACCGTCGAGACGATCCGGGTCTGCCTGCGCTACCGCGTCACGGGCCTGGCCTCCGAGGCCGGCTTCTTCATGCTCCTGTCGCTGCCACCGCTGGTGCTGGGGCTGTTCGGCGGCGTGGGCTACCTCGGCAAGTGGCTCGGGCAGGACACCGTCACCACGATCATCGAGGGGATCCAGACCTGGGCCGGCAGGTTCCTCACGCCCGGCCTGATCCAGGGCACGCTGCTCCCGACGGTGCAGGACGTGTTCAAGGACGGCCGGTTCGACCTCATCTCCGTCGGCTTCCTGCTCTCGGTGTGGTCGGGTTCACGCGCCCTCAACGTGTTCGTCGACACGATCTCGATCATGTACGGGCAGTCGGGCGTCCGGGGGATCGTGCGGACCCGCGCGCTCTCGCTGACCCTGTACTTCCTCTCTTTGGTCGTCGGGGTGGTCGTCATCCCGCTCGTCGTCATCGGCCCGACGTGGCTGAAGGACCTGCTCCCCAAGGAGATCGAGCTCCTGGCGTGGCTGTACTGGCCGGTGGTGACGATCCTGGCCGTGGCGAGCATCGCGACGCTGTTCCACATCTCGACCCCGCGCCGTACGCCGTGGGCGCGCGACGTGCCGGGTGCGGTGCTGACGCTCGTGCTGTGGTCGCTGTCGTCCTACGTGCTGCGCGGGACCATCGCCGCGTCGCTCAAGGGCGGGACGTCGATCTACGGCCCGCTCTCCGCCCCGATCGTGCTGTTGATCTTCCTCTACGCCCTGGCCATCGCCGTGCTCATCGGCGCGGCCCTCAACGCCGCGATCAGGGCCCTGTGGCCGGTCGAGGAGCGGCTCTCGTTGCGCGCCCGGGCCGTCGAGTGGGTCAAGGCGAGGCTGGCGGCCCGCCGGGAGCACCGTGCGGGCGCGAAGCCGTCCCGTGAGGTCTCGTGGGACGGCGCGGTCCAGGACGGCCGCGCGGCCACCGAGGCCAATGCGCTGGCAGGCACGGGACCCGACGCCGTGGCAGGCACCGGGCCGGACGCCTTGGCAGGCACGTTCGAGGGGCTCAAGGAGGAGGCTCGCAAGCCTCTGACCCCGGTCCCGGAGGGCTCCGAAGACACCCAATTTGGAGAGGACGCGGGTGATCGGATAAGTTTCCTTCGCACGCGCAGCGGGTAGCAACACCAGCCCGTTCGTCACCAACGCGCGTGTAATGCGGATGTAGCTCAGTTGGTAGAGCGCAACCTTGCCAAGGTTGAGGTCGCCGGTTCGAGCCCGGTCATCCGCTCGGAGGGTTTGACCGCCTTCACGGTGGAGTGGCCGAGAGGCGAGGCAGCGGCCTGCAAAGCCGCGTACACGGGTTCAAATCCCGTCTCCACCTCGACACGTACGAACCCGAAGCACCACCCTCGGGCGATTGGCGCAGTGGTAGCGCGCTTCCTTGACACGGAAGAGGTCACTGGTTCAAACCCAGTATCGCCCACCAGCACGACGAAGCCCCTGACCAGCGGAGACGCGGGTCAGGGGCTTCGTCGTGCTGGTGGAGCGAACACCGACGCGAGGTCAGGTGAGGCCGTTGCGCAGCTGGTGGGTGATGGACGGGTCGGTGATGGCCGTGTCCTCTGCGAGCAGGAACGCCTTGGACAGGATGACCGACAGCTTGCCGCCGCCCTCCTCGAAGGGCAGGAACACCTTCGGGTCCTTGCCGCCCCGCGCCGGGACGATGCACAGGTAGGTGTCCGCCGGCGACATCAGGATGTTCGTCGACCCCAGGTGGATGCGGTAGTCGCGCAGGTGGCCGTGGACCCGCAGGAAGTTCTTCTCGAGCTCGACCCTGCCGGCCAAGGTGGTGCGCGGCAGGAGTCGCTCGAGGGCCTCGCGCCGCATCTGGGCCGACTCGGTCAGGTCACCGAAGCTGGCCTGGTGCCAGTAGTCGCGGTGGTTGGCGGTGCCACGGTCGTTCCACGTGGGGTCGGACGAGATCGAGGTGACGCCCACGAACAGGTCGACGTCGCGCATCGCCTCGGAGAACACCAGTGGGGGCACGTCGCGCAGGTGCTGCGGTGTCCACCGGCCGTTGGCGAGCCGTTCGAACCGGACCTGGTCGGTGGCGGCCAGCGACACCCGTTCGTACCCGTCCTCGTCGCGCTCGACCAGGGAGTAGTCGAACCCGGCCCGCCAGCCCTCCTCTCCGAGCTCCTTGGTCGCCGTGGCCTCGTAGCCGCCGTCCCAGTACCCCAGGTGCTGGCCGGCCCAGCCGCGTCCGCGGATGAGGGCACCGGCCTGGGGGTAGCGCAGGATGTGGGCGGCGAACCGGTTGGAGTAGGTGTCGGTGACCTCCTCGGCCGGCGTGAGCAGGTAGATCTCCCGGAACGCCTGCTTGAACGGTTGCCGGACCCCGGTGTCGGTCAGGTGCGCCCGCCAGCCCTTGATGTCGTCCAGCGGCTGGCGGATCGGGTGCCACAGGCGCACCTTGTCGGTGTCGCCGACCGGGTGCACGGTCCCGTCGTGGCTGACCAGTCCCCAGGTGTCGTCGACCGGGGTGGGCAGCCCGCTGAACCACTGGTCGGCGTTGCCCGTCGGGGCCACCTGCCAGATGAGGGTCCGGGCGTACAGGCCGACGACGGGGTGCGCTGGGTAGTAGCCGGCCCACTCGTCGCCGGACCAGGTGCGCTGCACCGCGAGGAGCTCCTCGAGGCGTTGGCGTTGGGTCGCCGCCACCTTCTTCACCTGGGCCGTGGTGGCCTTGAGGCCGGCCACCACGTCGCCGTGCTGCGCCCTCACGGCTGCAGGGACCGTCTTGACCGTCTTGCCGTCCGGGGTGCGCCACGTGGTGACGAGCTTGGCGCCGGCAGGTCCGTGTTCGAGCGCCAGCACGGCGGAGTGCTCGCCAGCGGGGACCTGGCCGGTGCCGTCCGCGGACAGCTCGAAGGTGGGGACGGCGCGTTCGAGGAGCTGGCCCTGGGTGAGTCCGGCCGCTGCTGCGACCCCGTCGAGGGCCTTGCCGATGCTCGTGCGCAGGGACTTGTTCGCGACCTTGTCCAACACACCTGACAGGGCGGCGACCACCGGTGTGGCCAGGTGCGGCTGCGTGGTGGCGATGCGTTCGAGGACTGCGACGGCCGAGGAGGTGACCTGGGGGCAGCGGGCCTGGCCGCCGGACCCGCCGAACCCGGTGCCGCACCGGGTCGCTGCGCGCCCCAGGGTGGCCACGTCCGCGTCGGTGGCGTCGTCGCGGGCCAGGACCCACGCGGCTCCGCGGACGACGGCGGCGCTCTGGCCGGAGATGAACCCGATCGCGGTGTAGGTGTGGGTGCCTTGCCGGCGCTGGTACGGCGCCTCGCGGTGCACGGCGACGAGGTCGAGGACGGAGACGCACACGTCGACGGACCCGGGGTGGGCGCCACGCAGCTCTGCCGCCACGGTCAGCCACTTCTTCGTGGGGGTGACGGCGTTGCCGTACGCGGTCAGGTGCCGCAGCGTCGCGGCGACCGTGGCGCGGTCGTGGTGCTCGGCCAGGTGGGTCAGGGCGGCCGGCCCGAACGTGTCGTCGGCCAGCGCCCCGGCCGGCAGCTCCTCCGCGGCGACAGGGTCGGCCTGGTCGAGGAGGGCCTGGGCGCGAGCGACCAGCTTGGGGGCGTCGGCGGTGTCCCCGTCCGCACGGGCGGACGCGATCATCTTCTCCAGCGCGGGGGCGAGCAACGGCAGGTCGCTCTCGGGGAGCCTGGACGCGGCCGTGAGGGCCACCGAAGCGCTCGTGAGGCGGAAATAGGTCAGCAGCCCGTCGGGGCGGGCGGTCGCGTTCAGCATCCAGGCGACCTCGTCCGCGGTCCACGGCAGCTTCCGGGCCCGCAGGACGCGGAGGACCTCGAACTCGGGGTCGGCGGAGCTCGATCTCGGGGCGCCGCTGACGTGGGCGATGGATCGACCCACCGCGGCCTGCTGCTGGGCGGCAGTGCCCGCCCGCAACGTCTCGGCGAGCGCCTTGAAGAGGGTCTGGCGGGTCCTGTAGTCGTCGTGCCGGGCAGGTGCCAGCGCGTGGTCGACCCAGGCTGCGTGCTCCGCAGCGCGGGCGCCCATGGACGTGGGCGCCTCCAGCCGTTCCATCCTGGCCCGTTCACGGTCGGCCACGACCTCCGGCTGGGTGGGCACAACGCCCCTCATGGCGGCCCTGGCCTTGTCGAGCAGGGACATGCCTCAGCCGCCCGCGAGTGGGGTCAGCCTGACGAACGCGATGTGCGGGTCGCCGGCCAGGTCGACGACCTCGTCCAGGTCGAGGACCTGCCGGTCACCGACGAGGATGAAGAACCCGTTGCGGCTGAACGCGTCCACGGCGACGTCCGCCTGCGCTTCCCAGTCGAGGGTGCGGACCTTGCGGAGCTCGTAGCCGTTGGCTGCCTGCTCGGCGTCGGTGGGGCGGACCAGGCCGCGGAACGTCGTGGAGGGGTTCGCGTTGTGCCGGGCGACCTCTTCCCGCACGCGCAACCGGACCAGCTCACGGACGGTGATCGTCGGCGGCCCGTAACTGATGGTCAGCTCGTCGACGGTCCGGCCGGACGCGGTCTCGTCGTGGATGGTCAGTGTGCTCATGCGTCCCCCCGCAGGTCTGCGTGTTGCGCCTGGTGGGCCGCGTGCCGTGGCGTCACCGTCGCTACCGTGCCCAGAGGGTAGCCGCCGGCGGCGACAGACGGGTCGACTTCGTGGTGGAACGGAGGACCTTCGGCAATGTCGGGCCGGCGACCCCGGTCGTAGCGTGAAGGTGTCGGGGGACGGACCAGCTCCGGAGACACCGGGGTGGGCACGCCGGCCGGTGTTGCGTGACGCCGGCCCGCGCAGGGGACGCGTCGTCGTCCCCGAAGGAGGAAACTCCCATGCGTAAAGTCCTGACACTCTTGTCGGCCGCCCTGGTCGGACTGAGTGGCCTCTTCATGGCACCTGCCATGGCGACGGCCGACTCGGCCCCGAGCGCAGCGCCGACGATCGGATACGCCGTGGGCGACGCCATGCTCGGCACCGGGGGGTCGGCACAGCACCTGACCTTCTCGATGGTCGACAGGAGCAGCGGTGACCGTGGCACGGTGTCGTACACCAACGCCTCGGCGGGGGTCGCCTACGACGCCGGCGTGATGGCCGTCGTGGCCACCAACAGCGAGGCGCGGTTCGCCTACACGATCCCGTCCACGGCTCCCACCTCGGTGAGCGGCCTGATCATCGTCTGGCAGGTCCGGAACAGCTCGCCCGACACCGCGGGCTTCTCGGTCGCGGCGACGGCCGGCCAAGCCCTGACCATGGTGGGCAGCGGCTTCACGCCGTCCAACAGCTACACCGTGAGCAGCGGTGGGCTGGACACCGCCATGACCAGCAGCACCGGCCTGCGTGGCTACGCCTTCGGCAACGCCGCGTTCGGCACGACTCCTCGTCAGCACCTGGCGTTCGCGGTGCTCGACTACGGCCCGACCATGGACACCGGGGTCGCGTTCTACGCCAACCTCGACAGCTCGCTCGTCTACCAGGCGGCGACTCCTGTCGTGCGCGTCGCGTACTCGCAGGCTCGGTTCGCCTACACCATCCCGGCAGGCTTCCCCGGGCTGAGTGGACTGCCCCTGGCCTGGAAGGTCGTCAACGGCGTCCCTGACGCCGCCGGCTTCTCGGTCGCGACATCGGCCGCGTCGGCCGCCTCGATGGTGAACGTGGGCTTCACCCCCACGTACGGCTACCGGCTCACCGGAGGGGACCTCACCGTCGTGCAGCTCTACCTGCTGCTCGGCCACGCCACTGGTGGCGTGTGGTTCGGCTCTGTCGGCGCCAGCCAGCAGATGACCTTCCAGGTCTTCGACTACGCGTGGACCGCCGACCGCGGCACCGTGGCGTACCGGAACCTGAGCGCGAACGTCGCGTACGTGGCGACGGTCCTCCGCGTGAGGGTCGCTCCGTCCGTGGCCTACTTCGACTACGTCATCCCGACCGGCTCGCTCAAGGGCACCGTCGTGGTCTGGCGGGTCGTGGATGTCCGCAACGGGTACGACAGGGTCGGGTTCTCGGTCGCGTCGTCGCTCTCGGCCGCGCACTGGATGGTGGCCCACGGCTTCACGCCGACGAACCAGTACACCGTGACCCACGGCAACCTGACGGTCCACATGCCATAGACCCCAGGGCTGACTGGCTCACCACGCTGCCCGTCCCGGCTCGACCGGGGCGGGCAGCTCACGTGTGGGTGCTGCAAGCGCCCAACGCACCTGCGTGCGTGCGCCGTCAGGCCTCGGGGATCAGCCCCCGCTCGCGGCCCATCCGGTGACCGCGACGATGCGGCAGACCAGGACCCGGTGGAAGGGCTTGTCGGCGTACTGCGGGACCGTGTCGGCGAGCCGGTCGGCGAGGTCGTCGGTCACCGAGGAGGACGGGTCGGGCACGTGCTCCAGCTGTGCCCGCACCCACCACAGCCTCGACCAGTCCTCGGTCTCCCAGTGCTCGACGAGCAGGGACCCGCGGGGGTCTGCGGCGAGGTTGTCCTCGCGCTGCAGCCGCTGGGACGACTTGGGCTTGACCCGGTCGACCGGCACGCCGACGTACCCGTCGCCACTCACGGCGTACACCACGGGCACCGGGTCGGGGCCACGCTCGGGGTGCAGGGTGCAGAGCACTCCGTGGACGTGCTCGCCCAGGCGGGACCGTGCCGTCTGCTCGTCCAACCTCATGGCGGTGCTCCCCGGGTCGTGCCATCGGTGGTCGCCGCAAGCATGGCGCGATCCGGCACACCGGGGGAGGGCTCGGATGAGCCGTTGTGCTCCACGACCCGAGGGCGGACACTGCCCCGGAGACGGGTCACAGCTGGGTGTTGAGGTAGGCCTGGAGGTCGTTGACCGTCCGCGAGTTCCACGTGGTGGCACCGTCCCTCGTGATCCCGAGGTAGGACTGGAGCGCGGCCATCGACGCGGGGCCCCACAGGCCGTCGGCGGTGGTGCCGACCCTGGCCTGCAGGGCCCGGATGGTGGTCGAGCCGAGGGACCCCGTCGCGGACAGCCCAAGCCACCGCTGCAGCGCCGCGACGGTCAGCGTCCCGAGGGCGCCGTCGGTGGCCAGTCGCGGCGCGAGCAGCCCGTACGTGGCCTTGGCCAGCAGCACCCGGTACGCGGCCGCGTCCACCTTGGCCCGGAACACCGGGTCGGCCGTCGCCCTGGCGTTCACGGCCACGGCCATGGCCGGCAGCACCGAGGGGTTGACGGTGAGCACGACGTCGCCCCCCGCGGAGATGAAGTCGACTGCTCGAGCGCCGGGTGACCAGGCCGCGACCTGCCTGGCGTTGCCGAGGTCGTCGCTCATGACGACGCCGTGGAAGCCGAGGTCGCCGCGGATCATCCCCGTGACCACGGTGGGGGAGAAGGCAGCCGGGTGGGCGGCATCGATGCGGGCATAGGTGGCGAGGGAGACCATGACCACCGGCGCGCCCGCGGCGATGGCGGCACGGAAGGGCGCGAGGTCGGCGGCGGTGCGGGTCGTGACGGTGTCGGTGACGCCGGCAGTCGTGTCCGTGTTGGCCAGCACGTGGCCCAGGCCCGGGAAGTGCTTGGCCGTCACGGCCAGGCCGGCGCTGCGCTCGCCACGCACGACGTCGCTGCCCTTGACGGCGACCACTGCGGGGGTGTGGCCGTACTCGCGGTACCAGTGGCCGATGGGCGCGTTGGCGGTGCCCAGGGTGGCGGGCACGGTGTCCATGACGGGCGCGAGGTTGAGGTTCACGCCGGCACGGGTCAGCTGCTGTGCCCACGATGCCGCGGACGCGGTGAGCGTGCCGTCGCTCCACGTGCCCTGGATGAGCGCCGTCGGGATGCGAGTGAACCCGTTGCCCTGCAACACCTGTACGGCGCCTCCCTCCTGGTCGGTCGCGATGAGCAGGGGCACGCCTGCGGTGGCCGTGGACGTGGTGCGGCGGTCGGCACTTGCCGCCAGGTAGCGGACCGGAGCGGGCCCTCCGTAGCTGCGCCCCGTCAGGATGAGGTTGCCCACGTGGTAGGTGGAGACGGCATAGGCAGCGGCCGTCGACAGCCCGGTGGCAGGCGTCCCGACCATGAACAGCTGCCCGACCCGCTGGGCCTGGCTCATGCGGGCGTATGCCGCCTGGGCCAGGCTCGCGGGCGTCGTGGAGGCTCCGGCCGGTCCGGTGCCCGTCGTCACGACGGTGCCCAGCGTCGTGGCCAGCGCGACGACGAGGGAGGCGACCCGGGGCGGTGTCCGACGTTCCATACCTCGAGGACGAGTGGGGCGGGTCCGGGGTTGGGCCATGACCGGGCCTCAGCTCGTGAGCGAGCGGTGGAAGCGGAAGCTCGCAAGGCCCACGAGCACGACGGCGAAGGTGGCGAGGACGCCCAGCTGCGGCGCGATGCTCGCCAGGTCGCCGCCGCGGGAGATGAGGGTGGTCCACGCATCGACCGCCCAGGCCTGGGGCGCGAGGTGTCCGATGGTGCGCATCGTGGGGGAGACGATGGCCAGCGGCCACATGCAGCCGCCGAGCATGCCCAGGCCGATCCCCAGGGCGGGCCCGATGGCGCTGGCCTGCTCGGGGGTGCGGAAGAGGGTGCCGCTGAGCATGCCGGCGCCCATCCCGACCAGCGCCCAGAGACCCACCAGCACGAACGCACCCCCCGGGCTGCCCCAGCTCACGCCGAACAGGCCGATCCCCACCCCGACGATCAGCGCCGACTGCAGGAGTGCGAGCAGCAGGTAGGCGCACCCCTCGCCAAGGACGACGTCGACCGCCCGCACGGGGGCCGCCATGATCCGGTCGTAGAGCCTCAGCCCCCGGGTCTGGATCATCGCCGCACCACCGGCCAGCGCGTTGACGAACACGAACAGCACCAGCATGGTGGGCGCGCTGTAGCCGAAGCCCGTGGGCAGGATGTCGCTGGCCCCGTTGACCACGTCCGTGCTGACCGTGATCGTCGGCATACCGGTCTGGATCCGGCGAGCGAGAGCGAGGGTGGAGGACACGTCGCGCCCCGAGTGGGCGGCCGCGAACGCAGCAGCCTGATACTGCGTGGCGTGGTGGCCGATGACGGCGCCCACGGCGGTGTCCGCGGCCTGCCGGTTCCCGGCGGCAGAGGTGTCGATGGTCGTGAGGCCGGCCGTGCGGCCTGCGAGGAGCAGGTCCCCGTAGTGGGCAGGGACGACGACGGCCACGTCCTGCTCGCCGCGGCGCACCTCGGTCCGGGCGGCGTCGACGTCGGGGAGGTGGACCAGCGTGACCCCCTTCGCCGTGTCGAGCTCGTGCACCAGCTCGGCAGCCACCGGGCCGTGGTCGAGGTCCACCACCGCGACGCGGACGCTGCTGCGGCCCCCGACGGTCACGCCGATGACCAGGATGACCAGGACGGGGAGCAGCACGACGAAGAACATCGAGGTGCGGTCGCGCACCATACGGCGAAGGGACACGCTCGCGATGGCCAGCGCGTTCATCGTCGTACCGCACGTCGCGAGCCGAGTGCCGCGAGGACGCCGACGACCGCTGTGAAGGACAGGATGGCGACGACCGGCTCGACGACCGCCGGCCCTGCTGCTGCACCGGTCGACAGGTCCGTGAAGGCCCGCAGGGCCCAGCCGTTGGGTGTGACGAGGGCCAGCGTGCGCACGACCTCGGGGGCGCTCGCGAGGACGACGAAGTTGCCGCCGAGCAGCACGAGTCCGAAGGTGACGATCGAGGCCAGCCCGTCGGCCTGTCGCTCGGTCCGCGCGAGCGTCGTCACGGCCGCGGTGAGGGCGACGAGGGTGAGGGCCAGGCAGGTGACGATGGTCGCCACCGCCCACGGGGGACCCCAGTACGCGTGGAAGGCGACGGTCGTGACGACGTACATGGTCGTCAGGCTGGCCACGCCGTACGCGAAGGTGGCCAGCGACTTCCCGGCCAGCACCGACCACGCCGGCACCGGTGCGGCGAGGATGCGGTCGAGCGTCCCGCCGCGTCGTTCCAGGAAGAAGCCCCGGGCCCCGAACCCGATCGCGAAGAACATGAAGAAGATGCCCATGGCCGGCCCGTAGTAGCCGATCGCCGTGACCGCCCTGCGGCCCGACAGCGCGTGCACGGTCGACACGGGCAGCCGCAGGCGGCCGGACGCGGCGGCCAGCGCGGGCGCCGAGCTCGACGGCGCCCCAGCGGCCAGGGCCGTCGCGACACTCAGCCTGTCGGCGTCGAGCTGGGCGGTGAACGAGTGCGTCAGGGCCTCCGCCAGCTGTGCGTCGATGGAGTGGTCGACGCTCGCGAGGACCGTCACCGGTGTGGGACGACCTCCGTGGGCCGCGGCCGTGAAGGTGGAGGGCACGATGATCGCCGCGCCCGCCGTGCCGGCGTCCACTTCGCTCCGGGCGCGCGCCACGCTCGACACGGTCCGCACCGTGAGGACCTCGCTGACCTGCGGGTCGTGCAGCATCTGGACGAAGGCTGTCGACACCTCACCGTGGTCCTGGTCCACGAGGTCGAGGGTGGTGTGGAAGGAGTCGGTCCCCTGGAAGGCGAAGCTCATGAGCGCCGCGATCACCAGCGGGGCGACGAAACCGAGCACCAGCGCCGACCGGTCCCGCAGCCGCTGGCGCAGGTCCTTGCGCGCGATGAGCAGCGCGGTGCGCACGTCACTCCCTCAGGGCCGAGCCGGTCAGGTGCAGGAAGACGGCCTCGAGGTCGGGTTCGACGACCCGTGCGCTCCTCACCACCGCCTGGTTGGCCTCGGCGAGCTCGAACAGCCTCGGCAGCACCCGCCGGCCCTGGCCGGTCAGCACGTGGACGAGACCGCCGCTGGCAGAGGCGCTCTCGACGTCCGGGAGGGTGGTGCACGCCCGGGCGAACCGCTCGACGTCGCCGGTCGTCTCCAGCTCGACCCGGTCGCGCTCGCTGACGAGGTCCACGAGCTCGCGGTGGGTGCCCTCGGCGACCATCCGGCCGTGGTCGATGATGCCGACCCGGTCGCAGAGACGTTCGGCCTCCTCCATGTAGTGCGTCGTGTACAGCACCGCCGTCCCTGTCCGCCCGAGGTTCCGGACCGACTCGAGGATCGCGTGCCGGCTCTGGGGGTCGACCCCGACGGTGGGCTCGTCGAGGACGAGCAGGAGTGGCTCGTGGACGAGACCGGCCCCGATGTTGAGGCGGCGCTGCATCCCTCCGGAGAAGGAGTCCACCCGGTCCTCGGCACGGTCGCGGAGGTCGACCACCTCGAGCACCGCGTCGACCCTGGCGTCGAGGGCGCGACCGCCGAGCCCGTAGAGACGCCCGAAGAACCGGAGGTTCTCCCGCGCGGACAGGTCCGGGTAGAGCGCGATGTCCTGCGGCACGTAGCCGATCAGCGCGCGACCGTCTCGCGTCCGCCCGCCGATGGGCCGCCCTGCGACGGTGACGTCGCCGGCGTCGCTGGTGAGCAGCCCACAGACCATCCTGATCGTCGTGGTCTTGCCGGCCCCGTTCGGGCCGAGCAGGCCGTAGGTCTCCGAGGGCCGGACCTCCAGGCTGACGTCGTCGACGGCGACGCGGTCCCCGAACCGACGTGTCAGGTGGTGGCACGCGAGCACGGGAGTCGCGGTCCTCGGCGACGCCGCGACACCCGAGGCGGCGAGGCTCATGCCCCCGCCCCACGTGGAGCCGGAACCCGAGCCGTGTCCGCTCGCCGACACGCCTCGGCCGACTTGGCGACCACCGCGTTCGTTCGCGAGGAGTCCGCCCGGGACCGACCGCGCACAGCCCCCGTGTCGTCGTGGATCGTCGTGGTCACGGCTGCCCATCTCCTCGGCCAGGTGTGGAAGGAAACCCCTCAGGCCACCGTCGACCAGGCGGCTGGGCGCTCGGCAGAGCACAAGGTCCCGCGGGGCCCGGCGGACACTCCGGACGTGCTGGACGGACAGGGCGGACGCGGGGTGGAGGCCCTTCGCCCGGCCCCTAGCGCCGGAGGACCTTGCCGAGGGCCCCGAGCAGGATCTGGACCTCGGCCTCACCGACGACGAGCGGTGGTGCGAGCCGCACGGTCGAGCCGTGGGTGTCCTTGACCAGGACGCCCTCCACCAGGAGCCGGTGCGAGGCCTCGCGTCCGGTCATGAGCCGGGGGTCGATGTCGATGCCGGCCCAGAGGCCGCGGCAGCGTACGGCGTCCACGCCGTGGCCGAGGAGCTCGCGCAGGCCGGAGTCCAGCACGGCGCCCAGGGTGCGTGCCCGTTCCTGGTACTCGCCCGTGGCGAGGAGCTCGACCACGGCCTGCCCGACGGCAGCAGCGAGTGGGTTGCCGCCGAACGTCGAGCCGTGGCTCCCGGGCGTGAACACCCCCAGCACGTCACGGTCCGCGACCACCGCGGACAGCGGGACGATCCCGCCACCGAGGGCCTTGCCGAGCACGTAGACGTCCGGCACGACACCCTCGAGGTCGCAGGCGAAGGTCGACCCCGTCCGCCCCAGCCCCGACTGGATCTCGTCGGCGACCATGAGGACGTTGCGGCGCCGCGTCAGCTCGCGCACGTCACGCAGCCAGCCCTCCGGGGGGATGATGACGCCGCCCTCACCCTGGACGGGCTCGAGCAGGACGGCCACGGTCTCGTCGGTGATCGCCGCCTCGAGCGCGGCGATGTCACCGAACGGCACGAGGTCGAACCCGGGCGTGTAGGGGCCGTAGTGCTCCCGCGCCAGCGGGTCGTCGGAGAAGCTGATGATCGTGGTGGTGCGCCCGTGGAAGTTGCCGGCCATGGCGATGATGCGCGCTCGTCCGTCCGGGACGCCCTTGACCTCGTAACCCCAGCGGCGCGCGGTCTTGATCGCCGTCTCCACGGCCTCGGCACCGGTGTTCATCGGCAGCACGAGGTCCTTGCCCGTGAGGGTGGCGAGCTCGTGGGAGAAGGGGCCGAGCCGGTCGCTGTGGAAGGCGCGGCTGGTCAGGGTGAGCCGCTCGAGCTGGGCCCGCGCCGCGGCGATGAGCGTGGGGTGCAGGTGCCCGAAGTTGAGGGCCGAGTAGCCGGCGAGCGCGTCGAGGTAGCGACGTCCCTCGACGTCGGTGACCCAGGCGCCCTCGGCGTGCGCGATCACCACCGGGAGGGGGCTGTAGTTGCCGGCCAGCCAGTCCCGGGCCATCGAGATGTGGTGAAGCGTGGGGGAGAGGTCGGGCGCGACGGAGGGGCGTTCGGGCCCGGGGCGTGCAGCGGTTTCGCTCACCCTTGGATCGTCCCACCGCACCGGCGGACAGGGCACCCCCTCACGGGAACCGTCATTGGCCTGCCGCGCGCCTGCTGCCGATGGGACACTCGGGGTGGCGGGCGCGTGCCCCAGGCCACCTGCAACGGGTGCGCCGGCCACGTCCGTGACCCCGCCAGGGAGACGCCATGACGCGCAGCACGAACCCCCGCACCCGGGTCGTCATCCTGGGAGCCGCAGGACGGGACTTCCACGACTTCAACACCGTCTTCCGGGACGACCCGGCCCACGAGGTCGTGGCCTTCACCGCGACGCAGATCCCCGACATCGACGGTCGGCGCTACCCGCCCGAGCTCGCGGGTTCCCTCTACCCGCAAGGGATCCCGATCGTGGCCGAGTCCGAGCTGGACGAGCTGCTGGGGCACGGCGACATCGACGTGGTGGTCTTCGCCTACTCCGACGTGCGGCACGAGCGCGTCATGCACCTGGCCTCCCGGTGCATCGCGGCGGGGGCGGACTTCCGGCTGCACGGCGCCCGCCACACCATGGTGCGCTGCACGAAGCCGGTGGTCGCCGTCACGGCGGTCCGCACCGGCGTGGGCAAGAGCCAGACGACCCGCTACCTCGCGCGGGTGCTGCGTGACCAGGGCCTGCGGGTCGTGGCGGTGCGACACCCCATGCCGTACGGCGACCTCGCCGCCCAGGCGTGCCAGCGGTTCGCCTCGTACGCAGACCTCGACCGGTACGACTGCACCATCGAGGAGCGTGAGGAGTACGAGCCGCACATCGACGCCGGCGGCGTCGTGTACGCCGGCGTCGACTACGAGCGCATCCTGCGGGAGGCCGAGCAGGAGGCGGACGTCGTCCTGTGGGACGGCGGCAACAACGACCTGCCGTTCTACGTGCCGGACCTGCACCTCGTCCTCGCGGACCCGCTGCGCCCCGGGGACGAAACGGCGTACCACCCCGGTGAGGCGAATGTCCGGATGGCCGACGTCGTCGTCGTCGCGAAGTGCGACTCGGCCCGGGCCGAGGACATCGCCGCCGTCGAGTCGTCGGTGCGCTCCCTCAACCCCCGCGCCAGCGTGCTGCGCGCGGACAGCCCGGTGACGGTGGACGACACCGATGCCGTCCACGGGCGGAGGGTGCTGGTCGTGGAGGACGGACCCACGCTCACCCACGGCTCGATGTCGTACGGCGCGGGCGTGGTCGGTGCCCGGGCGGCAGGAGCAGCCGACATCGTCGACCCGGCGCCGTACGCCGTGGGCTCCATCGCCGAGACCTACGCGAGGTACCCGAACTCACGCGGGATCCTCCCCGCCATGGGGTACGGCGCGGCGCAGGTGCGCGACCTCGAGGCCACGATCGCGGCTGCCGTCGAGGCGGGCGCCTGCGAGGCCGTGGTGAGCGGCACGCCCATCGACCTGACCCGGGTGCTCTCGGTGCCGGTCCCGTTGGTGCGCGCGCGATACGAGCTGCGCGAACAGGTGCCCGGCGGGCTGGAGTCGGCCCTGCGGACCGCGCTGGCCGGCTTTGGAGCCGAACCGGCCGCCGCCGCAGGGAAGGCCTGACCGGCATGGCCAAGGACCCGGGTTCGGTCAGCTCGCTGGGCGCGAAGATCTACGACGCCGAGCTGTTCCGGCTGCAGGCCGAGCTGGTCAAGGTGCAGGAGTGGGTCAAGGCGGAGGGCCAGCGGGTGGTCGTGGTCTTCGAGGGCCGTGACGCCGCAGGCAAGGGCGGCACGATCAAGCGGATCACCGAGTACCTCAGCCCGCGCAACGTGCGCATCGCCGCGCTGCCGACTCCCACCGAGCGCGAGCGGACCCAGTGGTACTTCCAGCGCTACGTCGAGCACCTGCCGGCGGCGGGGGAGATCACCCTGTTCGACCGCTCCTGGTACAACCGCGCCGGGGTGGAGCGGGTCATGGGTTTCTGCACGCCGTACGAGTACCGCCGGTTCCTGCACCAGTGCCCGATCTTCGAGCGGCTGCTCGTGGAGGACGGCATCCTGCTGCGCAAGTACTGGTTCTCGGTCAGCGACTCCGAGCAGCAGCGCCGGTTCACCTCGAGGCTGCGCGACCCGATGCGCCAGTGGAAGCTCTCGACCATGGACCTCGAGTCGATCACCCGCTGGGAGGACTACTCGCGCGCCAAGGACGAGATGATGGTGCACACCGACATCCCGGAGGCGCCGTGGTACGTGGTGGAGTCGGACTCCAAGAAGCGGGCCCGGCTCAACATGATGGCCCACCTGCTGTCGACGATCCCGTACACCGAGGTGCCGTCCACGGTCCTGCGGATGCCCGACCGCCCCGAGCCGAAGGGGTACGAGCGGCCGCCGCGGGAGCAGACGACGTACGTCCCCGACCACGCCGCCACCCTCGGCTGAGCGGTCCGTAGTACCCTGGGGGGTATGCAGGCCGCATCGACCGAGGAGCACGACATGGGCTACGCACTGACCGTCACCGTCGAACGGCCCTTCGTCCCGACCCTCGAGGCCGTTCGGGCGGCACTGGGGGAGCAGGGGTTCGGCGTCCTGACGGAGATCGATCTCGCCGCGACCCTCAAGGCGAAGATCGGTGCCGACATCCCGCCGCAGGTCATCCTGGGTGCCTGTCGTCCCCCACTCGCGCACGCGGCGCTCTTGGCAGAGCCGTCGATCGGCCTGCTGTTGCCGTGCAACGTCGTGGTTCGAGCCGTGGACGACACCACCACGCTGGTCGAGGCCATGGACCCCGAGGTCATGGTCGCCCTCACCCGAAACGACGGCCTGGTCGAGGTCGCGCAGGACGCCGGCCGACGGTTGTCCGCCGCGCTTGCCTCGCTCACGGCCTGACCCCACCCCCGGACAAGGAGCCCTCCATGGTCACGCTCGACCCCGACGACATGACACCCGTCATCAACCGCCTGCGCCGGGCGCAGGGCCAGATCGGCGGGGTCATCCGCCTGATCGAGGAGGGCCGTGACTGCAAGGAGGTCGTCACCCAGCTCGCCGCGGTCAACCGCGCGCTGGACCGCGCCGGGTTCGCCGTCGTCTCCTCCGGCATGCGGCAGTGCCTCGCGTCGCCGGAAGGCATGGACGCCGAGGACCTGGCGGCGATGGAGAAGCTCTTCCTCACCCTCGCCTGAGCTGCTGCCCGGGACGGTCCGGAGCCCGCGGACCGAGGACCTCCGACCCTGCACCGCACCCCTGTGCCGTACCTAGGTTGGCCCCCACAGGACCGCGCCGCCGCACGGGCGCACGGACCACTGGAGGGGTGAGGGCGATGGCGACCGTGAGCAGCCCGCGACCGACCGTGGTGCCCGGGGCGCGCCGGGCCGGGCTGGGAGGGTGGCCTGCGACGCTCGTCCATGCGGCTGCCGGCCTGGCGCTGGTCGGTGCGGCGCTGGGGCTGGTGCTCGAGGGTGTCTACACCGGTCCGCGCTCCACGGCCGAGATCCTGCGTGGCGACGACCTCGTCACGGCGCTGGTCGTCGTCCCCGCTCTCGTGGTGGCCACCGGGCGTGCGCGGCGCGGCTCGACACCGGCGCACGCGGTGGTGGCGGGACTGCTCGCGGACCTCGTCTACACCTATGCCTTCTACGTCTTCGGCACCGGCTTCAACGACCTCTTCCTGCTGCACGTGGCGACCTTCTCGACCAGCCTCGCGGCGCTCCTGCTCGTTGTCGTGGGACTCGACGTCGATGCGCTCCGCGAGCGGTTGCGCCCTTGGCGACACGCGCGGGCGGTCGCCGTGGCGCTGGGCGTCCTCGCGGTCTCGCTCGGTGGCATGTGGGTCGCCGGAGCGGTCGCCAACGCCGTCGACGGGACGGTGCCCGTGGGCAGCCGCCTCGTCGAGGAGCCGTCGGTCATCCACCTCGCCCTGGTGCTCGACCTGGGGGTGCAGGTGCCGTTGTACGCCGCGGCCTCCGTGCTCGTGTGGCGGCACACCGGGTGGGGGTGCGTGCTGGCGGTCGTGGCGCTGGTCTCCGGCGTCCCCGAGCAGCTGAGCTATCTCGTCGGGATGCCGATGCAGGTGGCCGCAGGCGTCCCGGGGGCGGTGTCGTCCGACGCGTTGGAACCGGTGATCCTCGCGTTCTACGTCGTCGGGCTGGTGCTGCTGGTCCTCGGGAGCGGACGCGTCAACCGGCCGACCGGTTGACCGGGTGACCGGGTGACCGGGTGACGCAGGCTCACGTGGTCATGCCGCACGGCTCACACGGTCATGCCGGACGGGGCCGTCTAGAGGTCGCGCTGGGTGACCAGGCCCAGGGCGAAGGCGCGCTCGACGAGCTTGGCCCGCTTCTGGTTCTGGGGGAGGTCCTCGATGTGGAACTTCTGGAAGAGCGTGCGCAGCTGGGTCTTGACGGCATCGACACTGAGGAACAGCTCGCCGGCGATCTCCAGGTTCGACGCCGGCGTGGCATAGGCGCTCTGGTTGCGGTAGGGCCGGCACAGCGCCGTCAGGATGCTGCGCTGGGTGGGGGACAGGGATGCCGTCGTGAGCACCTCGGCCTGCACGGAGGTGAGCTGCGAGGTCCCTGCACGCACGTCCCGGAAACTGAACGACGTGTCGCCCAGCACCAGGGTGTCCCCGTCGTGCAGACGTCGCCTGCCGCTCACGCGTTCGCCGTTGAGGAAGGTGCCGTTGCGCGAGAGGCCGTCGTCCACCACCGCCCAGTGGAGACCCACGCGCACCAGCTCGGCGTGCACCCGGGACACGCTCTCGTCCCAGCGGATCCGCAGGTCGCACCCGGAGTCCCGGCCGATGGTGACGGAGGCCAGTGGCTCCAGCGAGAGGACCTGCAGGGAGCCCTCGGCGTCGCGGTAGAACACCGCACAGCCGTTGGCCCACCCCGCGTCGGCGGCTCTCGGGGCCGGGACGGCAGCGGCGTCGTCCCCTTCGCCTGACCCACCCGTCATGTGGCACCTCCCGCCCCCACGGTAGACCGAGGGGGCGGGGGTCAGCACGCGGTCCCGCCGGCCAGTGCGACAGGGAGGACGGCAGCGGCCCGGTGGAGGGCAGGCGCCCGCTCCACGGTGGCGCGGGCCGTTGCCACGTCGTCGGTGATGACCGAGTCGACCTCGAGCGCGGCCACCTCGGCCAGGTCCGCACCGTTCACGGTCCAGGCAGCCACCGAGATGCCGCGCTGGTGTGCCATGCGCACCGCGTGGGGAGCGGCCCTGAGTGCCTTCAGGCTGAGGTGGACCTCGTCGTACCCGGCCTCGGCGGCCTGACGGAGGACGGCCACCGCGGACTCGGCCGGGTGCCCGAGCAACGCGGTGCGCAGCGGTGACCCGAACACCAGTCGGCGCACCGCCCCGAGCAGCACGGGGTCGAAGGAGGACACCGTGACGGAGGTCGTGGTGCTGAGCGGCACCAGGAGCTCGGCGAGGGCGCGGGCGGTGCGGAAGGCGCCGACCTGGTCCGCGACGGGCTTCGCCTCGACCACCAGGTGGCCCGCAGGACCGGCCCGCAGGGCGGACACGACCTCGCGAAGGGTGGCGAGCCGACCACCGGCTCTGCGGGCGGCGAGTTCCGACGCGGTGGTCGCCGACACCTCGAGCTCGCGGCCGAGGTGCGTCGTCACGACCGCGTCGTGGCTGCACACCAGCACCCCGTCCAGGCTGAGGCGCACATCGACCTCGACGCCGTCGGCGCCGGTCGCCAGTGCCGCCACGACTCCCTCGACCGAGTTCTCTCGACAGCCGTGCGAGGTGCTCCCGCGATGCCCCAGGACGAGGGGTCCACCGCGGTACCGGATCGGGAGCTGCGCCGAGGTGGCCTGATGGCGGTGCGGTGCCGTCGACCGCCGCCGCAGCGACCACGTGGAGACCGCCGTCCGCTGCTCGCGGGAGCCGGGGAACCGCGTGGTGGTGGAGCGCCTCGTCATGACGACGCTCAGACCGGGCCTTCGCGGGACTGTGTCCACGACGCTCACCTCTTCTCTCGACTGGCGGCACCTGGCCGCACCACAAACCTTGGCGCCGCAGGGGAGGCCGGGTAACCCACCCCAGGGGTGGGCGGACCACACCTGCGGTGCTGGAGGGCCAGACCTGGGGTGTCTGGGCCGGGAGTGCCGGCCGGGACAGAGTCGATGCAGGAGGCGCGAGGACCCGGCGCCACCCCCACGGACAGGAAACGGAAGAGGCTCGGAATGTCTGGTTCAGGCAGAGACAGCGGCACACGACGAAGCAGCGTGTCCTCGGTGATGCAGACCCTGGAGGGGCCGGTGCTCACGTCCCCGGCCAGGCTCTGCTTCATCGTCGAGGAGAAGTACGAGAACGACGTGATGCCGTCCGTCGTCGCCGACGTCCTCACCCGTTGGGGCCACGACGTCGACGTCCTGCGTCCCCACGCGGTGCTGGCCGACCTCTCGGCGTTGACCGAGGCTGACGGCGCCTATGACGCCTACGTGCTCAAGACGGTCTCGTCGGGACCTGGGCTCAGCATCCTGGAGGCCGTCGGGGCAGCGGGGCTCCCCACGGTCAACGACTACCGGGCCATCCGCCTCGCCCGTGACAAGGTGGTCGCCGCGAGCGTCGCCCGGGCTGCGGGGATTCCTTTCCCCGCAACGTACTTCGCCTCGCGGGCGACCCTGCTCGAGCAGGCTCCACGAGAGCTGTACCCGCTGGTGGTGAAGCCAAACAACGGGAGCTCGTGCGAGCGGATCGTCCGCGTCGACAGCCCGGAGCAGCTCGGCGAGGTGGACCTCGACGACAGCGGGTACCTCCTCGCCCAGCCCTACCTGCCCAACCCGGGGTACGACGTCAAGCTCTACAACACCGGCGACGAGGTCTTCGCAGCCGTGCGCCAGTCGCCCCTGCACCGGTCGAACAGCGTCGTGGAGGAGCTCATCGAGGTCACGCCCGAGCTGCGCGCCCTGACCCTGGCCGTCGGCCGCGCCTTCGGGCTGGACATCTTCGGCATCGACGTCGTCGAGACGCCGAGGGGCTGGATGGTCCTCGACGTCAACGACTTCCCGAGCTTCGGAGGCGTCCCGGACGTCGCCAGGAAGCTCGCTCGTACCGTCCTGCGGCTGGCTCGCCAGTCCGCCGCGAGGGTCAACCGCCCCGCATCCGCATCCCTGACCAGCCTGATGGAGGCGACAGCATGAAGATCTGCCTGCTGGCGGAGCCCAGCCCCAACCCGGTCCTCGCGTCGGTGGTGGACGCACTCGCCCAGCGCCACACCGTCACCGTCGGTGGTGCCCCTGCATCCGTAGACGCCGGGCACGACGAGGTCGCCGACCTGTACCTGCTCAAGTCCCGGTCGGCGCAGGCGCAGGCCATCGCGCGGCGGGCGCAGGCCCACGGTGCCACCGTCGTCAACAGCCCCGACGCGACGGCCACTGCCCTCGACCGCTGGGCGATGGCCCAGCGCCTCGAGCGACACGGTGTCCCCTCCCCGAGGACGTGGTCCTGTGCCACGCTGGAGGCGATGTCCGACGAGGCCGAGCTCGACGGCCTGCCGTGGCCGCTCGTCGTCAAGAGCCGCACCAGCCGCCGTGGGGACCTCGTGCGCCTCGTCCGCGACCAAGAGGAGCTGCAGGCCCTCCTGCCCGAATGGGGGCAGGAGCCCGTGATCGTCCAGGAGTTCATCGAGAACGACGGCTTCGACATCAAGGTGTGGGTCATCGGCCGCCACCTCTCGGCGGCCCGGCGTGCCGCTGCGTTGGAGATCTGCGACAAGTCCCAGGACGTCGCCATCGACGACGCTGACCTCCCGGACGCGTGGCGGGACGCCGCTCGGGCGGCGGGGGCCGCGCTGGGGCTCGAGCTCTTCGGCGCCGACCTCGTGGTGAGGGACGGGCGGCCGTGGGTCATCGACGTCAACGCCTTCCCGGGCTTCCAGGGGGCGCGCAACCCCGTGGAGAGCCTCGTCACCTACCTCGAGTCCTTCGCCACCACATCCCTCGCCACCACAAGGACGGTCCGGTCATGAGCAGCTCCACCACCACCACCACCAAGCCCTGGCCCACCCCTGACGGCGTGGCCGCCCTCCTGGACGACGTGCTCCACGTCGACCGGAGCCACCCCCGGCCGCCGCTGCGCTACCTGCGGCGCAAGCCCGGCCGAGGGCTCGTGGCCGTCTACGGCAGCGCCGGCGACGAGATGTACACGGTCAAGGTGGACGAGACCGCGGTGTCCGGCGAGGGCGTCCCTGCGTCCCCCGCCGCTGCTGCCCCCGACACCCTCCACGGGACGGTGCACATCGACCCCCTCGGGGTGACCATCGAGCGCTTCCCCGACGACGAGCGCCTGCCCGGCCTCGCGGCAGCCATCCACCCGACCGAGGGCAGCGCCCTGTGGACGGCCCTCGCCGCCGTGGCCGCCGCGCAGCCGGGTCACGACGGCGACAGCCTCGTCTCGGTGTCGGCCGTGCCGCTGCGCTACAAGCCCGGCGACCGCTGCGTCGTCCGCTACCGGCTCGTGGCGCGGACGCCTTCGGGAGCGGACGTGTCGAGCTCGGTGATCGGCAAGCTCTACCGCGACGCGGAACAGGCCCAGGACGCCACGGCGCTCGCCGAGCGGCTCTGGGATCTGCAGGGCGCCCAGCCCTGGGCTCCCCGGCCGCTCGGGGTCGTCGAGTCCCTGTCGCTGGCCCTGACCGAGGACCTGGGAAGTCCCTCCGACACCCCGGCGACGGTGATGGGCACGGACGTCCTCCGGATGGGGAGCCAGCCGCCGTCCGAGGCACTCCGAGCGGCAGCGACGGCCCTCGCCGACCTGCACCTGCGGATGGTGGCGGCCCCCGGCACGTCGAGGCGGACCGGGGCCCAGGAGGCGCTCAAGAGCGCCAACCGGGCTGCCACCATCGCCAGGTACGTGCCCGAGCTCGCAGGGGATGTGGCTCCGTTGGCCGTCGCCGTGGGCGAGGCCCTCGAGGCGTCGACGCCCGCCGTGTTCCGCCCGGCCCACGGGTCGTACAAGGCCAGCCAGCTGCTCTACCGCGAGGGATCGGTCCTCCTCGTCGACTTCGACCAGTTCTGCCTGGCCGACCCCGCGCTCGACCTCGGGTACTTCCTGGCCTACCTGCGCCCGCCCGGTCTCTGGTACCACCGTGCCGGCACCCGCGCGTGGTTCGAGCAGGCGGCCGCGAGCTTCCTCGCGGCGTACGGGGAGGCGGCGCAGGCACGGGGGATGTCCGCCGACGAGCTGACCGAGGTCACCCGCCGGTGCCACGTCTACGAGGCGGCGCTCCTGCTCAAGATCGCGGCTCGGCGACCCAACCGGATGCACAGCGCCCGCCCGGGCGAGGTGCGCGTCCTGCTGGACGAGGTCGCCGCCTGCCTCACGGCGTGAACCTGACGCTCGAACGCATCCGGTCGAAGAGGGGTCGCTGGGCGTCGAAGCGGCTGGGCGGCCCGAAGAACGTCATGAGCGCCGTCCCCTGGGGGAGGACCACGACGTCGAACAGCGCCCGGAGGCTGCTGCCGGGGGATCCCGGGTCCACCAGCGTGCCTTCCAGCTCGTAGCCGCGATGAGCCCCGATCGTCAGAGGCGTCGGCGCGCCGAGACCGGTCACCGTGGAGTTGGTCAGGTTCATCGAGACCCAGCCCTGGAGCTGCTCCTGGGTGGGGTTCACCTGGGCCGCCAACGAGGTGAAGTACATCCCGACGGCGTCATCGGGTGTCGACCTCACGATGGTCCGGGCCGGTCCCCAGCCGCCCTGCCCCGTGAACACCGCAGCGAGGTCGGGTCGTCGAGCCAGGACGAACGCGTTGCTGCCCGACGCCGCCCGCCAGCTCTGGGGGTAGCCGACCGACACCGCGACGACCGACTGCTGGCTGGAGGACGAGTAGGTGGCCAAGGGCTCGCTGGACCTCTTGGACTGCACGAGAAACCACGCCACCGCCGCCGCCACGACCAGCAGGGCCACGGCGGCCGCCGGCAGGAGCCAGGCACGCCGGCCGCGGCGAGGCGCTGCCGGTTGGTCGTCCCCGGGGCGGGGCTGCTCCTCGTCGTACTCCTCGGGAGCCGGGGCTCCGTAGTCCGGGTCGTCCTCCGGTCCGGCCTCGTCGTAGGCGAGCTCGTCCTCGGCGAGCTCGTCCTCCGACCCTGCTGAGGTGGGGTCGAGAACGGGGCCGGACCACCGCGGCGGGTCCATCGCCCCCGGTGGCAGGGAGGGGTGGGACACCCAGGCGCGTGTGGCCTCGGGGTCCTCGGGCGGCGGCGGTGCGGCCTCGAGCGGGCTGAGGGAGCCGGCAGCCTCCTCGGGCAGCGCTGCCGAGTCGGCGCCGGACGTCCGTCGGTGGCGGGCTGCGGGGCGCGAGGAGGCGCTGTGCAGGCTCGACACCTCAGCAGGGACGTCCAGGGCCTGCTCGAGGTCCCGCATCAGGTCGCTGCAGGTGTCGTACCGGTCCTCCGGCGCCTTCGCCATGGCCCTGCTGACCACGTCGTCGACAGCCGGGGAGAGGTCCGGGCGGGCCGCGGTGACGGGAGGTGGCATCTCCACGAGGTGGGCCCACAGCACTGCTGCGTCGTCGTCGCGGTTGAAGGGGAGCTGCCCGGTGAGGCTCTCGTACAGGACGCAGCCGAAGGCGTAGGTGTCGGTGGCGGGACTGAGTGGTCCGCCCTGGATCTGCTCGGGTGAGACGTAGTCGACGGTGCCCAGGAAGTGGCCGGTGTCCGTGAGCGACCCCGACAGCGACGAGGTCCGCTTCGTCAGGCCGAAGTCGGTCAGGTAGACGTGGTCGGGGTGCGCGTGCCCGGAGTGCTCGCCCACGGAGCTCACCAGGATGTTGCCGGGCTTCACGTCGCGGTGCACCAGCCCGAGGAGGTGGGCTGCGTCGAGGGCGTCCCCGATCTGCACGAACAGCCGCAACAGGCGGGCAGGGGAGAGGCGCTGCTCCTGGGCCAGCACCGCCTTGAGGTCACTGCCCGGTACGTAGCGCATCGCGATGAAGAGGTGACCGTCCGACTCGCCGGCCTCGTAGATGGGGACGATGTTGGGGTGGTCGAGGGAGGCCGCCAGCCTCGACTCACGGATGAACCGCTGCTGGAAGTGGGAGTTCTGCGCCAGCACCGGGGCGAGCAGCTTGAGCGCCACCTTCCGACCCAGCCGGCTGTCCTCGGCGCGGTAGACGACGGCCATCCCACCGCGACCGATCACCGACTCGATCCGGTAGCCGGCGATCTCGGCTCCTGGACTGAACTCCATCATCGGTCCCCCCTAGTCGCCCACGGGTGCGCCGCACCGGCCGCAGAAGCGGTGCCCGGCGGCGAGCCTTCCTCCACAGGACGTGCAGAACCTCGTCGCGGTGGGCGCCGGTGCCGGCGCGGCCGACCGGGCCCCGGAGGCGAGCTGGTGGCCGGCAGAGGGGGTGTTGTTGGCCGTGCGCTGGACCGTCGACGGCTGCGGGCCCGGCGCGGACGCCGAGGAGGGGGCCTTGCGCACCAGGTCCGGGCGCTCCCGGACCCGGGAGGGGGCCGCTCCGTGTGCGCCTCCCGGGGACGAGGACGCCCGGGGCGCGCCGGCCGCTGGCGCCGAGCCGTGGGCGTGGGATGGTGCCGCTCGGTCGCCCGCGGCGGGCCCCGTCGCCTGCCGGCCCGACGCGGCGGTGGCGGCGCCTGCCGGTGTGGGCGCGACCCTGCCCGCGTCATGGCGTCCTCGCCGGCGAAGCGCGAGGCCGAGCGCCGCGAGCGCAGCCAGCACCACGACGACGAGTCCGCCGATGAGGAGTCCCTTGCCGGACGAGCCCTTCGACGTGGTCTGGGTGCTGACCGGGGCGGCCGTCATCGCGGGGCTGCCGAGGCCCTTGGCGACCTGCGCCTTGGCGGTGGCCAGGTCCGCAGCCGCCAGGGCGTGCCCGCGGAACTGCTTGAGCGTTGCCTCCAGGAACGGGATGGAGGCCGCATACTCCTTGTTCTTGAAGTGGTGCATGGCCTCCTCGAACTGCGTGTCGGTCAGGCTGGTCTGGTTCGGTACGCCGGCGCTCTTGAGGACGTCGAGGATCGCGGTGGCGCCGACCAGCTTCGGGACTGGTTGGCCTGGGGGAGCCGGTGCCGGGAAGATGCCGATGACCTGGCCACCGGAGTTGGCGTCCTTGCCACCGTCGACCACGGGCCCGCCCTCGATGCCCTTCCCGAGCTGCTGCTTGAGCATCGCCGAGCCTGCCGCCTCATCCGCCGTCAGGCCCGTGTACTGCAGGAGCGGCACGTGGCCCTTGATGAAGTGCTGGGCGATGTCGTGCAGGCCGTGCGGGTTGGTGTTGTTGGGGTCGGGGACCGAGGAGACCGGACCGGGTATGCCCACGAAGCCCAGGGCGTCCATGGGGCGGTCGGTGGGGAGCGGTGGCGCGATGATCACCGAGGGCACCCCGTTGGAGCGGACCCGTAGGAGCCCGACGTCGGTGGTCGAGTGCTGCATGTCGGCCTCTGCGAGCAGGTTCCCGTACACCCGCTGGTCGGTCACGTCCGGGTGCACCACGTAGGTGGCCGATCGCCTCACCACGCACCCACCGGCGTCCTGCAGGCTCAGGTGCGGTGGGTAGCAGGCCTGCAGCCGCTGCTCGATGCGGTCGGTCCTCGGCCCGATGTGCTTGCGGACGAAGGGGTCGACCCGGAGCCGTGCCTGCCGGTACCGCGCGGCGAAGGCTTGGTTGACGGCCCAGACCTCGCCCTTGTCGAGGTTCTGCCGCAGCAGCGCCCCTGTCGTCACCACGTTCCCCGTGGGGTTGACGAAGAAGCCACTGGCCGTGTCGAGCAGCGGGTCAGCCGTGTACGAGAAGACGTGGACATGGATCCCGTGCTTGTCCGGGAAGAGGTCGTGCTCGATGAGGGTGACCTCGACGTGCGCCCTGGCCTCGATGAACACCACTGCCGGCGCGGCGCGCTCGATCGGGGTCGGGTGGGTGTGTGCCTGGGCCGCAGGGACGCCGAGGGTCATCAGGCCCAGCGACGCGGCAAGGGCCACTGGCAGCAGGTGGTGACGCTGGTTTGCAGACATGTGTGCTCCGCACGACCGAGACGACGGGCAGTCGTAGTGCGCGAGAACCCCGTTTCCAACCATGGAAGACCTCCCGGTCAATGCCTGTCAATCGCCTGTGAGCGCGGGTCCGCGAGGTGCGAATCCTTTTGTCCGGTCTGGGCGTTCCCGCGCGCCGACCCCCGCACCGCCTCGTCCAGCAGGGTGAGGCAGAGCGCGACGCGGTCGGGTTTGAGCTGCAGCCAGCTGCGCACGGCGAGGTCAGCCAGCGAGGCGATGCGGTAGAGCTCGGTCCGCCTCGCCAGGGCCTCGCCGTCGAGGTCCGGTCGCGCCTCGGCGTAGTCGGCGAGCAGTCCCCGCTCCAGCCCCCTCACGCGTCGACGGCCCTCGAGCCCGGCTGCCTCCGCGGCTCGTCGACCCGTGAGGCCGAGGTGGGCGGTGAGGTGGCCCAGGTCGAGGGCGGGTTCGGCGACGCACGCCGAGTCGAGGTCGAACACGCTGTGGATCGGACCGTCCACGAGCACCTCCGACAAGGTGAGGTCGCCGTGGGCCAGGGCCATCGGCAGGGCCGACGACTCCGCGAGCGGCCGCAGCGCCCGGAGGTGCGATGCCAGCGCCCCGCCGAGGCCGGGTGCCAGGGTGGCCAGCCCTTCGGCGCCGGCCAGGAGCCGGTCGATCTCCCGTGCCGGCGTCCGCTGCCGGCCGTCGACGGCGGTGCCCGGCACGACGAGGCCGTCGGTAGGGCGGTGGAGCGCGGCGACCACCCGGGCGAGGCCATGGAGGGCGGTGGTCGCGGCGTCGGCGTACGGGCCTCTCCCGTGGGCCACGTCGGCGCGGACGAGCCCGGGGATCCGGGGGCTGCCTGGGAGTGCCTCCGACAGCAGGAGCCTGCTCTCGGGCAGGTACCCCAGCACGCGGGGGAGCAGGAACGGCTGCTTGCGCACGCCGGGGCCGTCACGCAGGGCGCCCTGCAGGGCGGTCACCGTCGCCGCGACCTCCGCACCCCGGTCGTCCGCGAACACCTTGCCGAACACCACCTGCCGCACGGTTCGGCCACTGGGCTGCACACGCCACCACAGCTCGTACCTGAGGACGGCGCGCTCACCGACCACGTACTTGACCACCTCGGTGCGCAGACCCGAGAGCTCGAGCCCGGACAACGACCTCGGCAGCACCGACGCGAGGGCCGGAGCCACCTGCGCGTCGTCCGCCGCGGTCACGAGGCCCCGCAGGGCCGGGTCGACGGGAAAGGCGTGCAGGACCAGGTGGACCCGTGGCACGACGCGGACCAGCTGCCCGAACGGTGCCAGGTGCCCGGCCCGCGACGCGGACTCCGCCAGAGCCGACGCGCGGGCGGCATACTCCAGCGCCTCCTCCTCGGACCGGTGCAGGCGTCCGCCGACCAGGACGTCCTCCCCGGTCGTGGAGCCGGCTGCCCGCACGTGCGCCCGGTACCGCACCGTGACGCTGCCCAGCGGGTCCACCACGACCTTGTCGACCACGCACGAGTGGAGGACACGGCCCTCGCGCAGCATCGGCCGCAGGTGGTGGGCCACGGCCGTGGGGTCGACGGCCTCCTCGAGGCCGGGGAAGTGCCCGAGGAGCGCGGGGGTCCCCAGCGGGTCGGTCTCCGGGTCCGCCGCGCGGACCGGGGCCGGGACGGGCCTGCCCCAGCCGGCGAGCTCCTGGTACTCGCGGTCCGACGCCGGGAGCGGTACGGCGTCGAGCAGAACGGCCTCGAACGGCAGCTCCTCCCGGACCGGGGGTTCCTCCCGCTCGGATGTGGCCTCGGCCATGGCGACGCCGAACTGGCTCGCGTAGAGCTCCGCGTAGAGGCCGCCGCTGGCCAGCAGGTCCGCGGGCGTGCCCTCCTCGAGCACGCGACCACCGGAGAGCACGATGATGCGGTCCACGCCGCGGATCAGGTTGAGGTCGTGGGAGACGATCAGTGCCGACCGACCCTCGAGCAGGGTGCTGAGTGCCTCGGCGACACCGGCGGAGGCCTTCGCGTCGAGTCCGGTCGTCGGTTCGTCGAGGACCAGGATCGGTGTGTCCCTGATGAAGGCACGGGCGATCGCCAGCCGTTGGCGCTGACCACCGGACAGCGTCGCCGCCCGTTCGCCGAGGACGGTGTCGTAGCCCTGGGGGAGACCGCGGATGAACTCGTCGGCCTGCGCCCGGACGGCGGCACGGACGACGTCCCGGCGGGTGGCGCCCTCCCTGCCGTAGGCGATGTTCTCGGCCACGGTGCCACGCAACAGGATCGTCTCCTGCAGGACCATGCTGATCTGCGCCCTCAGCGAGTCGAGGGTGAACGTGCGGATGTCCTGGTCATCGAGGAGGACCGCCCCGGCCTGGGGGTCGTAGAGCCTGGGCAGCAGCTGCGCGATGGTGCTCTTGCCGGCTCCGCTGTGCCCCACGAGCGCGACCGCCTCGCCGGGGGCCAGGCTGAAGCTGACGGCGTGCAGGGACAGCCGCGGCGAGGCCCCCTCCTCGTCGTCGTCGGCGCTGCCCTCGACCTGCTGCTGGTAGGCGAAGCTGACGTCCCGGAACTCCACCGCTCCCGTCAGCAGGGGGGCTTCCTTCGCCCCCGGCAGGTCCTGGACCGCGGGCTCCCGGTCGAGGACCTCGCCGACCCGGTCGACGCTGGCGTAGACCTTGGCGACGGTGTTCCACTCCTTGATGATCCGCCGGGTGGGCTTGAACATCCCCTGGATGAGCAGCACGAAGGTCACGAGGTCGCCGGCGCCGATCGACCCGCCCCGCACGAGCCGGGCTCCGAACACGATGACGAGGGCGATGATCGCGGACTCGAGGAACGCGACCGTGAAGCCGAACACGGCCTCGAGCCGGGCGGTCCGCAGGATGGCGTCCCTCGCCGACCGGCTCTCCCGGGCGAACTTCTCCTGCTCGCGCCCCGCCCTGCCGTAGATCTGGACCAGGCTGATCGTGGTGAGCATCTCCTGCGCGGTCGAGGCGAGGTCGCCCTCCCTGGCCCGGAGCTCCCTGGTGGCTGCCTTGATGCGACGGGCGAAGTAGCTCGACACGAGCGCCAGCAGCGGCACGATGACCACCGACAGCAGGGCGATGCGCCAGGACTGGGAGAACAGGAACGCGATGCTGCCGACGAGCAGCATCGCGCTCCCGATGAGGTCCATGACGGACTCGACGACGAACTCCTCGAGGACCTGGACGTCGTTGGTGATGCGGGTGAGGACGTCGCCGGTGCTGCGCCGGACGTGGTAGGCGAGGGAGAGCCGCTGCAGGTGCGCGTACAGCGCGGCCCGGACGTTGTAGCCCAGCGCCCGCCCGGTCTTGGCGAGGGACACCTCGGACAGGGACTCGGCCAGGCTGCTGACCGCGGTCACGACCACGATCGCCCCGGCGAGCACGGGGATGCCCACGCCGCGGGGCGCGCGGAGCCCGAAGAGGATCGGCGCGTGGTCGTCCTTGAGCAGGGTGACCACTGACCCGATCAGCTTGGGGACGGCGATGACCGTGACGGCCTCGAGCACCATGAGGAGGAGCGCACCGACGAACCTGCGCCCCTCGCCCTGCGCGAACCGGCGGAAGATGGCGAGTGCGCGCCGCGAGTCGCTCCTAGTGCTCGCGCCCCCGGTGCCCGCCGCCGTCATCGGACCAGCTCCTCGATGTCGTCGGCCAGCGCGGCGGCCGTTCGGTAGCGCTTGCCCACTTCGGGGTCGATGGTCCGGACCACCACGGCGCGCTCACGCGGGGAGAGCTCCGCGTCGGGCTCTGGCCTGCTGCGCAGGAACATGCGCGCCGCGACCATCGGGTCCGCGGAGGACAGCGCGGGATACAGGCCGAACCCGGTGAGGGCGATGTGCAGCGTCACCCCGAGGGCCCAGATGTCGCTCGTGCGCCCGGCCGCCGCCCCGCGCATCAGTGAGGGGTCGACGAACTCGAGGTCGCGGGCGTCTCCGCGGGTGCCCAGCCCGGTCAGGTGCTCGGCACGCGAGAGCACCTGGGCGACGGCCGGCTCGGACAACAGGGCCCCCCGCGGCGCCAGGAGGATGTTCGCCGGGCGTATGCCGCGGTGCACGACCCCCGCCTCGTGCAGCTCGTGCGCGGCCCGGGCGGCGCGGGCCACGGCGCGTACGCGCTCCGCGCGGTCCACCGCCAGGGTGGGGCCGCCGAGGGAGCCTGACGGTTCGAACCGCATCGAGAGGAAGGCGGTGTGGCCGTCGAGCCCGGTCTCGTGGAGGTGCACCAGGCGGGAGGAGGCGAGGTCGGCGTAGGCGTGGAGGCGTCGGGCCATGAGCTCGAAGCCCTCGTCCGTCGCGTCCGCCGAGAAGACCTTGACGGCCACGTGACCCTCAGGGGCCTCCACGCGCGGTGGCGGCGTCGCCAGGAAGACGCGCCCGTGGACACCGCGGCCGATCTCCCGGACGAAGGCGTAACCACCGATGCCATCCACCAGATCCCTTCCCTCCCAACCTTGTTCGCCGCACTGCCTAGGCGGTGCGGTAGCGGTCGAAGAGCAGCTGCCGCTTGCCGACCCGTAGCCGGTCGCCCGGGGCGAGGGCGGTCCCGGGCCCCGGTGGGACCTGGGCCCAGGGGCCCGCCGACCCCGACCGGCTGATGAACGTGCCGTTGGCCGACCCGCGGTCGACCACCTCGACCTCCCAGCCCGAGAGCCGGATCAGGGCGTGGACCCGGGAGGTGCTCTGCTCGCCGTCCCGCAGCACCAGGGGCCGGGCCCGACCGTCCCTGACCTCCGGTGCCTGGCCCGGCTCGCGCCCGACCACCACGTCGTCGGTCAGGGTGAAGACCCGGCCGTCGTCGGTGATCAGGATGCCCAGGGGCGGACGCACCCCGGTGACCTGCGGCTGGGACGGGTCGAGATCAGCGCCACACACCCGGCACTCGTCGGCGACAGGGTTGTTGAGCTCCCCGCACCCACACACGATCCCGTGGACGAGGACGGGCGCGGTGACGCCGGGAGCAGCGACCCCACCCGGCGGTGTGAGGGTGCGAGAGCCTGTCGGGGCGGGGGAGCCGATGGGCAGGGGCGACGGTGTGCGCGAGGGGTCCCGCGGACGCGGTGCCAGGTCGACGACGCGCAGGTGCGGCGCCTGCCGCAGGACGGTCATCGCGGTCTCGCGAGCTACAGGGTCCCCGCCCGCGTACACCTCCTCGGCGGCAGGGGCGACGCCACCCACCCGGGCAGGGGGGCCGATCCGGTGCAGCGTCGCTGCGCTGCCCGGGACGCTGCCGTCCAGGAGCTCGAAGGGAAAGCGGTCGGCGTCGTCGTCCGGGCCGGTGTCGGCCGCACCCACCCGCAGGTGGGTGAACGTGGCAGGCAGCGATCGTTCCACCCAGCCGGTGGAGTCCGCTCCCATGGTGAACATCTGCTCCCGACCGTCGACCCGCACCGGGACCGCCCCGTGCACCAGCAGCAGGACCTCGTCGCCGTCCCCGGTCACGCAGGCGAACGCCGGCAGACGATGGGCGGTGTCCCGCGCGAGCAGACCCGTCAGGCGGCGGAGCCGGTCACGGCCGCCCTCCCCGCCCTGCCCGGTGCAGGCGCGCGCGACCTCGGCCGCGAGGTCGCGTCGGGATGCCTCGACGGCCGGCACGACGAGCACCACGTCGTGCCGGCGCAGGACGAGACCCGGCCCCGGGTGCACCTCCACGCGACCGAGCGGGTCCGGTGGTGCCCCGGACAGCTCCGCGCCGGGTCCCGGGGCGCCGGCCGTCACGGGTTCCTCCCGTGCCCGTCCAGGGCGCGGTCGAGGTTGACCGCCGCGCTGATGAGGGCCAGGTGGGTGAATGCCTGGGGGAAGTTCCCGAGGGCCTCCCCGGACGGACCGATCTCCTCCGCGTACAGGCCGAGGTGGTTGGCGTACGTGAGCATCTTCTCGAACGTGTGCCGCGCCTGGTCCACCCTGCCCGCACGGCTGAGGGCCTCCACGTACCAGAAGGAGCAGAGGTTGAACGTGCCCTCGGCCTCGGTGAAGCCGTCCGTGCCGTCGTTGCGGTAGCGGTGGACCAGGCTGTCCGTCACCAGCTCGCCCTCGATCCGCTCGAGGGTCGCGAGGAACCTCGGGTCCCGGGGCCCGGTGAACTTGACCAGCGGCATGACCAGCGCCCCGGCGTCCAGGGTGTGGCTCCCCGGGTACTGGACGTAGGCGCGGCGGTCCTGGCTCCAGGCGCTCTGCTGGACGTGCAGGTAGGCGCCGTCCGCGGCACTGCGCCACCGCTCCAGGGGCGCCGGGAGGCCGCGTTGGCGGGCGATCCGGGTCCCGCGTTCGAAGGCGACCCACGTCATGACCGAGGAGTAGGTGAACCGCTGTCGTGGACCACGGACCTCCCACACCCCGTGGTCGGGCTCCTCCCAGTGCTTCTCGAGCCAGTCCAGCTGGTGGCACAGGGCCAGCCAGAGCTCGTAGCTGATGGGGTCGCCGTACCTGTCGTAGAGGTAGACCGAGTCCATCAGCTCCCCGTAGATGTCGAGCTGGAGCTGGTGGGCGGCGCCGTTCCCGATCCGCACCGGTCGCGAACCCCGGTAGCCGCACAGGTGCTCCAGGGGCTCCTCGACCGGCGCCGGTGCCCCGTCGATGCCGTAGAGGATCTGCAGACCCTGCCCCGAGGGAGCCTCGGTGCACCTGTCCTCGAGCCAGGACATGAACGCGGCGGCCTCCTCCATGTAGCCGAGCCGCATCAGCGCGTAGATGCTGAAGGCGGCGTCCCTGACCCACGTGTAGCGGTAGTCCCAGTTGCGGGTCCCCCCGATGGACTCGGGCAGCGACGTGGTGGCTGCGGCCACCAGGGCGCCGGTGGGCTGGTGCACCAGCAGCTTGAGGGTGAGCGCCGATCGCTCGACCATCTCCCGGTACCGCCCCCGGTACCGGGACCTGCGCACCCAGCTCTGCCAGTACCCCAGGGTCGCGGAGAGCAGCGCCTCGGCCTGGACCACCTCCAAGGGGTGGGTCGAACCGTGCCGGGACAGCTCGAGCGCCAGCGCCTGGCCCTCGGTGAGGACAGGTCTCCCGACGGCAGCCCGTCCCTCCGCGACCAGTGGCACGGTCGAGCGCAGGACGAGCTGCCCTGCGGCAGAGGAGAAGAACGCCCCCGCACCCTCGACGATGTCGACCTCGGTCCTGGTCCGCCCGTAGTCGAATGCCGGTGCGCACCGGATGTCGACCTCGACCTGACCCTTCACCGCGCGCACGATCCGGACGAGGCGCAGCGCCCCTCCTTCGGTGTGCCTGACCTCGCGGGGCACCATGAAGTCGACGACCTCGCCGACCGAGCTCTCACCGAGGAACCGCGTGACGAGGACGTTGGAGTCGGGCAGGTACATCTGCTTCGTGCGACCGGCTCCGCCGCACCGGACGAGGAAGGACCCGCCCCGGTCGTGGTCGAGGATCGAGCCGAACACCGACGGGGAGTCGAAGCGTGGCAGGCACAGCCAGTCGATCTCACCCTCGGTCGACACCAGGGCTGCCGTCTGCAGGTCCCCGATGACCCCGTGGTCCTCGATCGCGACCTGCGGTGACCCTCGAGCAGGACCTGGTTCGCCGTAACGCATGCGCGCCGCCTCCAGCCAGCCGCGTCACTGGCTGACTGACGATGATATCGCCGGGCGGAGCGGGGCAGGCTCGGCGAAAGGACGCACGGCTTCCGGCCGGACCTCACCCAAACGCACGAGCCGGTGCGGCACGCGGTCGCCCCGCTGGCAAGGGTGGAACCGCCACACCATGGGTGTCTTCCGCGCCGCACGAGGCGCCCGGACCCTTGACCTCAACGCCGCTGGACCTGACCGGCGGTGACCACGAGAGGAGTTNCCTCGGGCACCGTCCCCGGCCTGATGCACGTGCAGTTCGGTGACTACCACGTCAAGGACGTCGAGTTCGTCGCCGCGTTCGACGTGGACGCCAAGAAGGTCGGCTTCGACCTGTCCGAGGCCATCAACGCCTCGGAGAACAACACCATCAAGATCGCCGACGTCCCCCCGACCGGGGTCACCGTCCAGCGCGGGGTCACCAACGACGGCCTGGGCAAGTACTACCGCCTGACCATCGAGGAGTCCGACGCCGAGCCCGTGGACGTCGTCCAGGTCCTCAAGGACAAGCAGGTCGACGTGCTCGTGTCCTACCTGCCCGTGG